>NZ_JADILK010000054.1 GCF_017355165.1 Bacillus sp. SD075
TGGCGGTCAAGGTGGCGGTCAAGGCGGCGGTCAAGGCGGCCCGGGGGGGAACTGTTTCCAGCAGTTCATTCCTGGTGTTGGCTGGGTATGGATTTGTAGGTAAAAAAAGACAGCCGATTAAATTGGCTGTCTTTTTATATCCAAACCTAATCCATTGGGCATTTACTCGTGAGTTTGGATTAGGCTGCCATCCTATTAAATGCTGCGTTCGTTTATTTGCTGGACCATTTTCTTGATGAACGTTTCTATTGAGACATTTTCCAATTCTAGTTCCCCGTATTTCCGGACATTCACTTCATTTTCTTGCTCTTCTTTATCTCCAAGGACCAGCATATATGGGATTTTCCCCATCTGTGCTTCCCTGACTTTATACCCAATCTTTTCATTCCGATCATCAATTTTCACCCTTATCCCTTGATTCTTCAGTTCTTTTTGAACCTTTAAACAATAATTCAAATGAACTTCAGAGACGGGGATGATCTGTACTTGCACCGGGGCAAGCCATACCGGAAAAGCACCGGCAAAATGTTCTATCAAGATTCCGAAAAAACGATCGATTGATCCAAAAATGGCGCGATGAATGACGACCGGACGAACTTTTTCATTATTTTCATCGATGTAAGTCAGATCAAATTTATCGGGCATTTGAAAATCAAGTTGGATTGTTGCACATTGATGGCTTCGTTTTAATGCATCTTTAATATGAAAATCAATTTTCGGTCCATAAAATGCCCCGTCCCCCTCATTTAATTGATAATCTATCCCGATGCTTTCCAGAACATTTTTCAAGGCTGTTTCTGACGCTTCCCAAAGGGAATCATCCCCCATTGAATTCTCTGGACGAGTCGAAAGCTCTACGGAATACTCGAACCCAAATGTGCGATACACCTTATCAATCAGATGAAACACTTGTTTAATTTCACTTTCGATTTGATCCTGCCTTACATAAATATGTGCATCATCCTGACAAAATGTACGGACCCGCAGCATCCCGTTCAATGCACCGCTATATTCATGTCGGTGGACTTGACCGAATTCGGCCATCCGGACGGGTAAATCCCTGTAAGAATAAAGACTGTTTTTGAAAATAAGCATATGACCCGGACAGTTCATTGGCTTCATCGCGAATTTTGTTTGATCCACCTCAGTAAAGTACATATTCTCATGGTAATGATCCCAGTGACCCGATTGTTCCCATAACCGCTGGTTCATCATGAAAGGAGTCCGAACTTCGTCGTAATCAGCTTCAGTCTGAAGCTCCCGCGAGAACCTCTCCAAATCATTTCTAACGATTTGTCCTTTCGGTAAATAAAACGGCATTCCAGGGGCTTCCTCCGAAAACATGAATAACTCCAACTGCTTCCCTATTTTTCGGTGATCGCGTTTGGCCGCTTCTTCCAGGAATTTAAAATGATCCTGTAAATCCTTTTTCTTTCGGAAAGCCACGCCATACACCCTTTGAAGAACTTCATTTTGATTGTCTCCCCGCCAATAGGCACCAGATACACGAGTCAATTTGAACGATTTTACAAATGATGTGGATGGTAGATGCGGCCCCCTGCAAAGATCGACGAATTCACCCTGTTGATAAAGCGTCAGTTTTTCACCCTTAGGGATATTCTTTGCTATATCCAACTTGAATGACTCCCCTCTGCCCTCGAATAACTTCACAGCTTCTTCATAAGACACTTCGATTCTTTTAATTTCCAGATTATCGCTTATGATACGTTCCATCTCTTTTTCAATAGCTTGTAGATCTTCTGAGCTCAGAGGATGATCTAATTTAAAATCATAGTAAAAACCATCTTCCACGACTTGCCCCATCCCTAATTCCACATTTCGGTATAATCTTTTCACAGCCTGCGCCAAAACATGCGCCGATGTATGTCGTAAAACTTGTAATCCTTCATCCGAATCCAGAGTCAAGATCGACAGTTCGGTATCCTTATTCAACTTGAAACATAGGTCAACCCATTGTTTATCCAGTTTTCCCGCTACTGCCTTTTTCCTTAAACTTGAGCTGATGGATTCTGCTACGCTTTCCACTGTCATCCCTTGCGGATATTCCTTTTGCTGCCCATCCGGGAATTGAACTTTAATCATTTTTTCCCCCATCATAAACACCCCTTTTTGGTAATAAAAAAATGCACTCATCCCTATGCAAGGGACGAGTGCGTTTACCCGTGGTTCCACCCAATTTCCCATAAGCAAAAAACACTCATGGCTCTGGAGCTTATAACGCAGCTTAGACGATATCAGTTACTCTTGTTCACCGATATAGCTCAAAGGCGGTAAATCAGGTTCCTAAGCCAGGAAGTTCGCAGCTGCCCTTCCCTCTCTGCAGACCGTAAAAATGATTCATGTCCTTATCATGGCAATATTCATATATAAAAACGCACCCATCCCTATACAAGGGACGAGTGCGTTTACCCGTGGTTCCACCCAATTTCCCATAAGCAAAAAACACTCATGGCTCTGGAGCTTATAACGCAGCTTAGACGATATCAGTTACTCTTGTTCACCGATATAGCTCAAAGGCGGTAAATCAGGTTCCTAAGCCAGGAAGTTCGCAGCTGCCCTTCCCTCTCTGCAGACCGTAAAAATGATTCATGTCCTTATCATGGCAATATTCATATATAAAAACGCACCCATCCCTATACAAGGGACGAGTGCGTTTACCCGTGGTTCCACCCAATTTCCCATAAGCAAAAAACACTCATGGCTCTGGAGCTTATAACGCAGCTTAGACGATATCAGTTACTCTTGTTCACCGATATAGCTCAAAGGCGGTAAATCAGTTTCCTAAGCCAGGAAGTTCGCAGCTTTCCTTCCCTCTCTGCAGACCGTAAAAATGATTCATGTCCTTATCAATGCTTCTAAAATGTTAATCGATTTTTATATTGTTTTATATATTACAATATATTCCCAAAAGTGACAACCTTACATTTTTAAATTTCATTACAAACACCCAATTGACATAATTGGGGGGTTCCACGAAAAATTCAAGCAATTGGTCTATCGTATTTGCAATGATTGGAACTCTATCTTTTTGCTGTTCCTTTGCTTTACTTAAAGCCTCCGAGCTGCTTATGATCTCAGGAATCGGGGCGTTACTTATTGGTATGTTTTGCAGTTTCGGGGCCCTCTATAAAAATGAAATAGAAAAATCGGAATTTTTGGCTGTGGCTGCATTCTTTCTTTTGAGTTTCATTCTCTTCTGGGATGAACCATTTCAAATTGTCAGGCTCTTGACATAGATGAAGAATTAATCAAAATGAAAAACCCGTCCACCATGACGGGTTTTTTGATTGATTCAATTTTCATCGGCTATCGTTCCACTTGAATTCTTTATTCTAAGCCATAGTGAAAGTCCAGTTGCCCATAGTATTAGCGCGCATCCAAATCCGAGCAAGGATAACGGTGCGAGGATTTGATGCTCCCCAAGCATGACGGTGTCTGGTACACTAAATAATGACATAAGCGCTAATAAACAGAGAAGCACTCCTGTTGCATAGTAGATCTTGATTTGAAAAAGCGATGCCAAAGGTAAAAAATGAATCCCGACAATAATGGCGATGACTCCCGGTATAAGATCGGCCTGATCGATCAAGTTACAGATGGCAATGGCAATCCCAATCAGTAAACCTTCGGCAATGAAGACCATATTAAACAAAAATCCGATACGCTTCAAGCGTCTATCCCCATTTTCTGAAACGGGATTGGACATTTTTTGTGATGCATGAATTAAGGAAATGCCGCAGATAACCATTAAGATTCCTACGAATATGGCTACGAGTTCCACGTAGGGGAACCCCCACCCCTGTAATCCCATTACACCAATACCAGCCCACAGTGTACCGAAGAATGCCATGAAAATGACTCCAATTCCAGAACCGTGAAACGCCTCTTTCATCATCAGTTTCCTTTCATCCCCAGTAATATCGTACATAGAATAATAGTATTGCACACCCTCCCAGATTATTCAGCAATAAAAAATGATCCATTGAAAAAATTACCATTTTGTGAATTTTAATAGATAATTGCCGTTTTCGTCGATCTATTTACATTTTCGGAGATATTACTGGATTTTCATACAAATCACCATAAAAAAACCTGAGTCCACAAAGGGATCTCAGGTTATTTCCATTGGATTGGCATCAAGCCACATCTGATTTATCGAATTGACAATCTTTTAATGATATTAATTGAGTCTTGTGATAAATCTTGTATCCTAACCAGATCACCAGGAATATCGGTAATCCGATATAAGAGACGGCGACTCCATACCAGTCGATGCTGCCGCTTAGGAATGCTTCATAATTCTGACCTGCTATGACGAGCATGCACAGGGTGAATGAAAGAATCGGACCGAATGGAAACCATTTTGCTTTATACTTCAATTCGTTTAGGTCACCACCCTGCGCAACATAGGCACGTCTAAAGCGATAATGGCTTATGGCTATTCCAATCCAGGCGATGAAGCCGGTTAGCCCGGATGCATTCAATAACCATGTAAATACCTGGTCCCCTAAAATGGAGGTCAAGAAGGCGAGTCCTCCAATTAAGGAGGTCATGATCAAAGCATTCATCGGGATCCCCCTGCGGTTGACTTTGGCCAGGAATTTGGGAGCTTGATGATCTTTTGCCATCGACCATAACATCCGTGTTGATGCATATAGCCCCGAGTTCCCTGCGGATAGTAAGGAGGTTAACACGACTGCATTCATGACGGACGCCGCGAATGCGAGTCCTGCCCGTTCAAAGACAAGTGTGAAAGGGCTTACAGAAATGTTATCGACATCTCCGTTCAACAAACTTGGACTTGTATACGGTATTAAGAGGCCGAGTATCAGGATGGCCCCTATATAAAATAATAGGATGCGCCAAAATACTTGGCGGATCGCATTCGGAACATTTTTTTCGGGTTCTTCACTTTCTCCAGCAGCAATACCAACCAGTTCCGTGCCTTGAAAGGAAAATCCCGCGATTAGAAAGATGCTGATGATCGATAAAAATCCCCCCTTGAATGGTGCCTCATCCATGGTGAAATTTTCAAATCCGATCACCTTTCCGCCAAAAACCCCCAAGATGGTCAATAAACCAATAATGATGAAGCAAATGATGGCAATGACTTTTATTAAGGCAAACCAATATTCAGATTCACCATAACTTTTAATGGATAGGGCGTTAAGGGTGAAGACGATTCCAAGAAATAATGCACTCCATATAAGGCTGGGTACATCAGGGAGCCAGAATTTCATGATGATGGCTGCAGCAGCTATTTCCACGGCAAGGGTGACTGCCCAGTTAAACCAATAATTCCAGCCAAGTGCAAAGCCGAATGCGGGATCAACAAAGCGTGTGGCGTAGGTGGAAAATGATCCCGATACAGGCATATATGTCGCCATTTCCCCTAAGCTTGTCATAAGGAAATAAACCATGATTCCAATGCACGCATATGCAGCGAGGGCACCACCAGGGCCTGCGCTCTGGATGGTTGCCCCGCTTGCCAGGAATAATCCGGTTCCTATTGAACCGCCAATGGCAATCATGGTCATATGCCTTGCTTTCAGTTGCCTTTTAACTGTCGGTTCTTGATTATCAATGAGATTCATGTCCATCTGGTTCCTACCTCATTTTCTTTTAAAGTTAAAAGTTCAAGAAATATAAGAGTTTTTAACAACCGCTTTGTGAAAGACTGAAATAACCGCTTTACTTGCTGGGATGCTATCCAGTTTAATTGCCATTGCCTGGTATCGTCTCCCTATTCCCTGCCTGGGTGACCTCATCCTGCTCAGTCTCCATTCCGCACCATTGAATTAAAGTAAGGGCAATGATCTCCGCTGTGGAGAAAACGTTGTCTAGCAGGATATATTCATTTGGATAGTGGGCTACCTCGGTTACTCCCGGCCCGAACACGATTGCAGGCGTATCACCAACATGTGTCAGCAATCCCCCATCCGTTCCCCAAGGAGATGCTTCAATGACCGGGTCCTGCCCGGCCACTTGCCGATATTGATGAATAAGCGCATTCATCAGTTCATGCTCCACATCAATTGCTCCTGGAACCCAGCGTGCCCCAAACCATTCCAAGACGGGCGGGTTTTCCTTGAACCATTGGTCCACTTCCCCCAACTGCCGTAACCAGGCAGCCATTTCGTCTTTCGCCTGCTCCATCGTTTCCTCCGGCGCAACGCCCATCCTTCCTTCGATTTTCACAAGATCGGGAACGGATGACGGCCAATTACCGCCTTCAATGACACCTAGATTGATTGGAATCGGAATAGGCGTGTTTTGATAAAGCGGATCACTGATTCCTGCATTTCGCTTGTCTTCCAAGGCATGAATATGATGGATGACGGTCATGCTTTTTTCAATCGCACTAACGCCTTCATACCTTGTTCCGCCATGTGCTGACCGACCTTTCACATGGATTCGGAACCACATCGAACCCTGCTGTTTCGGGAAGATCCTCATATTCGTCGGTTCAGGGATAAGGGCAGCATCGGCTTTATATCCCCTCAGGACAGCCGCTAATGTTCCGGCTCCGCCGCTTTCTTCTTCAATCACACTTTGAAAAATGACATCTCCCTTTAAGTGGATTCCATTTTCCTTCAATGCCTGCATCGCTAGGATCAGCGAAACATTTCCACCCTTCATATCGGTTACTCCGCGTCCGTACATTCTTCCATTCTTAATCGCTCCGCTATATGGGTCGTCGTTCCACTGATCCCGGTCTCCATCTGGAACCACATCGATGTGTCCGTTCAAAATGATGGAACGTCCGCCTCCAGTCCCTTTCATGATACCTACCACATTGGGGCTGTTAGAAAATTCACTGCGTGGAGAATAGAAATAAGAATGCTTTTTCAGCTCGCCGCCGTCAGGTTCCCAACTATCGATTTGCAATCCCATTTCCTGCAGCTTTTGGGCGACGATGGCCTGTGCCCCTGCTTCATTTCCTTGCGTACTCGGGGCTTGTACCATTTTTTGCAATAGGTTTGTTCCCTCATCCCGATGATCCTTAATCCATTGGTTTATCCGCTTTTTTATATCCGGCACATTTATCCTCCTTAAATCAACATATTCTGTTCCCTGAATACATCCTTTACCTTATTCAATGGTGTTGACGGCAGCAGGGATTTTCAATGTCGCCTCTGTATTCCTTATCACATCATCCACGGTATATGGCGCCATGACTTCCTTCAGCACCAATCCCTCTTCTGTAACTTCCATGACTGCCATATCCGTAATGATTAAATCCACACTCTGCCTGGCCGTCAATGGAAGCATACATGTCTTCAATATCTTGGACTCTCCCTGCTTATTCACATGATTCATCAGGACGATCACCTTTTTGGCTTTCTGGGCAAGTTCCATTGCCCCTCCCATCCCCGGCACTCGCTTTCCTGGGACGATCCAATTCGCCAAATCCCCTTTTTCACTGACTTCCAGGGCGCCAAGAATGGTGATGTCGATGTATCCTTTCCTGATCATTCCAAATGCTGTTGCACTGTCAAAGTATGAAGCGCCCATTACAGTGGTGATCGGGAACCCTCCCGCGTTACAGAGGGAAGGATCTTCTTGCCCTGGGTCAGGACTTGGACCTGTACCGAGAACTCCGTTTTCCGCATGGAACAGAACATGGATATCTTGAGGTATATGGTCGGCCACTAAGGTAGGGATGCCGATGCCTAAGTTGACGACCAATCCGTCATGAATTTCCTTGGCGGCGCGTTTCGCGATGCGATTTCGTACATCTACTGCCATGCCCATTTCCAATTCACCCCTTTAGTCGGAATCACCATATCTACATAAATGCCTGGTGTGGCAATGCATTCCGGATCCAATTCTCCTGCAGGAACGATTTCTTCCACTTCCGCAATCGTGAAGGCTCCAGCCATCGCTACGAGCGGATTGAAGTTACATGCCGTCTTGTCGTACACTAAATTCCCCAGCGGATCTGCCTTTTTGGCATGGACGATGCTGATTTCAGCCGTCAAAGCGGTTTCCACCAAATATTCTTTTTCTTCTATCACAATCTTGTCCTTGCCTTCTTCGGCTATCGTACCAATCCCGACATCGACAAAAATCCCGCCTAAGCCTACACCGCCAGCACGAATCCGTTCGGCTAATGTCCCTTGCGGTGAAAATTCGACTTTCAGCTTTCCTTCAGTCATGAGTCTGCCGGCATTAGGATTGGATCCGATATGTGAGGCGATCACTTTCTTTGCCCTTTCAGCAGTCACAAGCCGGCCAATGCCGATATCAGGGAATCCGGCATCATTGCCAATCAAGGTCAATTCCCTGACACCCTTGGCAAGAATACCCTGTACGAGCGTAGGAGGAGTCCCCACCCCGCCAAATCCGCCATACATGAGGGTGCATCCATCGAAAATATGCTCCAATGCTTCTTCCATGGTCATAATTTTGTTTTTCTTCGTAATGACCTGCTTCATACCGTTCCTCCTAAATCGCCTGCATGTCCTCAATCAAACCTTCCGCGTGCAATTCTTGCTGCAACTCTTCGAGGGAAGCTTCCAGTATGTTGACGAGGCGATCGATTTCTTCATTCGTAATGATTAATGGCGGAGATAGGATAACCGCATCGCCAGCGATTCCTTCAATCGCACCTGCAGCAGGATAGATTAACAACCCCTTCGCAAAAGCCTTATTGACAAGCCTTGTAGTCAGACCAATTTGCAAGTCGAATGGCGTTTTTGAAATCCGATTGGAGACAAACTCAACCCCAAGGAGCAGCCCTTTCCCTCTTACATCACCAATGATGTCGAATTTCTCGGCCACTCCTTGCAGTTTCTCAAACAGATATAGTCCTTTCTCTTCCGCAGCCTGAACCAAGTCATTTCCCTCTATGTAGGAAAGCACTTCCAATGAAACGGCAGCAGATAGAGGGTTTGCACTATATGTGTGTCCAGCCATGATTGATTTCGTGCCTTTTAAAATGGGCTCCATGACACGGTCAGTAACCATTGTGGCTGCCATCGGAGTATAGCCTGCGCTCATTCCTTTACCCAATGAGATGATATCCGGAGTGACTCCCCAGTGTTCCATCGCGAACATTTTTCCTGTCCGTCCGATTCCCGTCATTACCTCATCTGCTATAAAAAGAATGTCATAGTTTTCGCAGATTTCCTTAATCCTTTGATAGTAGCCATCCCGCGGTGTTACAGCACCAGCGGATGCCCCGATTATAGGTTCTGCGATGAAGGCGGCGACATTCTCGGAGCCGACCCTTTGAATGGCTGTCTCCAGTTCATTTGCACACTGAAGCTTGCATCCCGAAGTTTCAAAATCATAAGGACAGCGATAACAGTATGGAGCCGAAATGCTAGGGAAATCCTCCAATAGCGGAACAAAACGCTTTCTTCTTGCTACATGGCCGGACATCGATAAAGCGCCCATCGTGATCCCATGATAACTCGTCCACCTGGAGATGATGCGGTTTTTTCGCTCAAACCCTTTTTCTTGCCAATGTTGAATGGCGATCTTCATCGCCGTTTCGGTCGCTTCCGATCCACTATTCACGAAAAATGACCAATTCAATTCCCCTGGGGCCAACTCACTTAGCTTTTTGGCCAATGCCTCTGCGGCTTCACTCGTAAAATGAGACCGATAGGCAAAGGATACTTTGCGGGCTTGCTCCGTCATTGCCTCGACAATATCCACTACACCATGGCCAATACTTGCCGTGACCGCTCCTGATGATCCATCTATATACTGTTTTCCATCTATATCATAAAGATAAATTCCATTCCCATGAGAGATAGTGGGATAGTCATGATCTAAAGTAGGCTTAATCAAATAATTGCGTGTCATGTCATCTCTCCTTTTAACGTTCGTACCCACTGTGCATTATTCTATTAAACCATTACGTTCTTAAAAGGAATCGATCCTACCAACTAAAAGGCTCATCCTGAATCAGGATGGATTCTGTGGGGCAACCTTCCATGGCATCTTGCATGTCATCATGCAAGATCTCAGGAACTTCGGCAATCCCC
Source organism: Bacillus sp. SD075 (assembly GCF_017355165.1). Classification (GTDB taxonomy): domain Bacteria; phylum Bacillota; class Bacilli; order Bacillales; family DSM-1321; genus Peribacillus. Next base: position 10,020 of record NZ_JADILK010000054.1, read on the forward strand.
TGATTATCATCCAAGATGACGAAAGCGATCCCTTGATCGTCATAGTCATAAATTTCAGGACCTGTTGAACCGCATGCCCCGCACGCAATACAGGTTTCTTTATCAACCCATGTGTATTTAGCCATGGAAACAACCCTCCTACTTGAAAGATAAATCTTTACCCCAAATATTCATGTCCTCATACTTATCCCAAATATTGCAATTCTTCGTTAATCTGCCTCCATATTCATATCCCAGCTGATGAAAGACGGCGTTCATGCCCATTGACAATGAACGCGCTAATGAATAAGAGCAATAAATGTTTTTCCTGAACAATTCTTGTTCCAATGCGGAGATGAGCACCTTCATGAAACCATGCTTCCGGTGTTGGGGAATTGTTGCACAATCCGTTATTTCAGCATTGTGATACATCTCATTCACTTCCGCGGATGCAGCACTCACGATGGTACCTTCATATTCGATAACGCTAAAGATCGTACCTTCCTCCATCACTTTCTTGATATATCGCTCATCATTCATCGGTGTAGGATAGGTTTCAAAGATGGCACCATATAAATTCGCCAACTCTTGTGCATCTTTCTCCGTAGCAAACCGAAGGATATAATTTTCAGGCATTTGCTGGGATTCAATCAGTCTAGGGATCTGACTGACATCTTGGATGATTTTATCTTCCTTGACCCAAAAGTCGCTTGTTCGCCTTTCACCCGTTAAATAGAAGGCCATGCAATAGGCATCATTCCCTTTGAAATACTTGCTCAATATTCCTTCCAGCATGAATCCCTGACCCAATGCAGCGGATAAATCTTCATTCCTGGCTTTAAGCATCACTTTAGTAAAGCCCTGCTCCTTTGCGATGGCAAGGCCCCGATCAATCGCTTTTTTGATATTCCCCCGATAATCATCCATGCGTAAGCGCTGATTGGCATGATCATGATAGAGTTCCATCGTATAACAATCCCCTGTCTCCATTTGGGTGAAAAAAGGCAGCTTTTGAACAGGCATTGTGTACCCCCTTATTTAAAGAATTCGGGAGAAGAGATGCATATCATCCGCTTCTCCCGGCACTCTACTTCCAGTTAAATAATTTTTTGACAGGTGCTTGAAGAAGCTGATCATACGTAAACTCATCAGGATATGCACTCACATCATAAATGGATAAGGCCTCATCCACCTTTTGATTCATCGAATCAGACACATAGATTCCACATTCTGGGCAGTTCAAGGCTGGAACTTGAAGGACTTTTATTGACCGTTTCCCGTCAGGCATGATCCAGTAACAATCTTTCTTTTCATTTTCTTCTACGTTTGGGGCATTGCACCACAAGCAATCCATCTTTATTCCTCCCTGCCATCAGATTTCACCGAGCCACTAGCGGCCATAGCGTTCTTTTTTTCTTGGGCTAATCTTAATTTTTCCTTCATTTCATCCCGTTTATCACGGCGATCCTTCAAGGAAGCATGTTCCTCAGTGCTTTCATACGCTTTTCTCTTGTCAAGACGACGAAGGCCCTCTGGCACCAAGTTGAATTTCTCGTCCGTCATGAGAGCGGAAATCCCGACGGCTTCTTTCCTATCTGCAGTACCATACACTTCATCAAAGTAAGCATCCGCACTGCCTGCAACATAATTCTTTGGCTCCGGATAACTTGTGATCACTCCTTCAAAGTTCCGTAAAACGACTTTATCCGGACTTTGCGAAAGAAGGTAATTCGGAGTCAAGGCAATCTTTCCGCCTCCCCCAGGAGCATCCACCACAAAGGTTGGCACCGCATATCCTGATGTATGGCCGCGCAGCGCTTCAATGATTTCCAGCCCTTTTGAAACCGGCGCCCGGAAATGGCCAATCCCCTCAGATAGATCACATTGATAAATATAATAAGGTCTTACCCTAGCTTTAACACAGTCATGCATCAGCTTTTTCATGATATGTACACTATCGTTGATACCAGCCAGGATGACTGCCTGATTGCCAAGCGGCACCCCTGCCATCGACAGCATATCACATGCTTTTTTCGCTTCATCCGTCAATTCAAGTGAATGATTGAAATGTGTATTCAACCAAACCGGATGGTATTTTTTCAGAATATTACATAAATTCTCGGTAATCCTCTGCGGGAAAACGACCGGTGCACGTGTGCCGATCCGAATGATTTCCACATGCGGGATGGCACGTAAGTTACTCAATACGTATTCAAGGATCTTATCATTGATCAACAGGCCGTCTCCTCCAGAAATCAGCACGTCCCTCACTTCCGGAGTGTTCCGGATATATTCAATCGCCCCGTCAAGCTGCTTCTTGGGAACACCCATGCCAACCTGACCTGAAAAACGGCGTCGCGTACAATATCTGCAGTACATGGAGCATTGGTTCGTTACAAGGAATAAAACGCGATCCGGATAACGATGCGTCAATCCTGGAACAGGGGAATCCTCATCCTCATGCAGCGGATCCTCCAAATCATATCTAGTCTTGTTCATTTCTGCCGAAAGCGGTACCGACTGTAAACGAATCGGACAGCGTGGATCATCGGGATTCATCAATGAAGCATAATAAGGCGTAATGTTCAACGGAATCGTTTGAGTCGAAATCCTTACTCCCTCCTCTTCATCCGGTGTCAAGTTGACGACCTTTTTCAGATCATCCAGTGTTTTAATCGTATTGGTCAATTGCCAGATCCAATCATTCCACTGCTCTTCCGTTACATCCTTCCACAATTCGATATCATTATAATGCCTGCGTCCACCTAGGTATTCTTTATGTTTTACATCCATTCCCATCAAATTCATTTAAAATGCCCCCTTATTCTAAGAACTTATATATATACTCTCGCAAGAATGATGCCAACATCAATAACAAGGAAAACATAAGCAGAAGGGGGAAAACCGAGGTTAAAATCGCAAGAAATTTTTCAAAATGCATATTTTTTTGCAGCCAGATTCTTTGCGTCTAGCAAAAAAAGAAGGTCTCTTTACACAAGAGCCCTCTTCCAGTTACACCATGTCCAAGAAAGTGACAGCGTTTCCAAAAAAACTGCATTCACTTGGATTCCTTCGATCCTGCCGTATAAACTTTTTCAATGCCGTACTTGTTTAACTTATATTGCAGTCCCTGTCTTTTAATATTGAGGGCTTCAGCCGTTTTGCTGATATTCCCATTATATTTCTCGAACATATTGATGATCATTTCCCTTTCCATTTCTTCAAGAACGACAGGTAAATCAATCTTGTTTCTCAATGGGGAAGGATGGCACTGCGCATTTGCTGCAGCATAATTTCCTGAACGAAAAAGATAAGCAGGAAGATGATGTTCATCAATCCTATCTTCCCCTGCGTCCATGACGTTGAAGGTCAACTCGATGGCATGTCCCAGTTCACGGATGTTCCCGGGCCATGTATATTGAAGAAGCCGCTGCATCGCCTTTTGACTGATCCCGCGCACTTCCGTAAAAAATGATTTGTTGAATTTTTGGATAAAGTGATTGACGATTTCCGGAATATCCGTTTTACGCTCCAAAAGAGAAGGCATTTGGATTGTCACGACATTCAGGCGAAAAAATAAATCCGAGCGAATGATTCCCCGCTCCAACGCCTCCTCTGGAGATATGTTCATCGCAGCAATGATCTTTACATTTACCTTTTGCTCCTTCGAACCTCCAACACGGCGCACCTCACCTTCCTGAAGCACTCGCAGCAATTTTGCCTGCAGTCCGAGGTCGAGGCTATTCAGCTCATCAAGGAAAAGGGTACCGCCATTTGCTTGCTCAAAAATGCCCATTCGATCCAACGCTCCGGTAAAAGCCCCTTTCGTCGTGCCGAACAGCAGCCCCTCCATCAATTCCTTTGGAACTGCCGCACAGTTTTGCGCGATGAAAGGCTGATTCCGCTGAGCACTTACATTATGTATACTTTGCGCGACCAGTTCCTTCCCTGTTCCTGTTGGTCCATGAATCATGACCGGGGAATGTGTACGGGCCGCTTTTTTCGCCAATGAAATGGCTTGCTGAAAAGCAGGGCTACTACCGATCAAATCACTAAAATGATAGGTCGCCGTCCCTTCAGAGAACTTATTCTTCTTATGGGTCTCGGCCAGCTGGGAACGCAAATCGACAATTTGGTCGTACATATTCATGATCTTCGTAATATCCTTTGCGATTTCCACTGCCCCAATAATTTCACCCTCCTCATACAAAGGATACGTACTATTGATGGACGTTATCTTTTTCTCCTTTAAGTTGACATATGTTTGAATGGATTCAATCGTTTCATTGCCTTTTTCCAATGCTACATGCAGCGTACTGGATTCATCAGTCAATGATGGATAAAGCTGAAAAATATTCTCCCCCAGCACCTGTTCACGATCAAGCCCGTCGATATGTGCCATCATTTCATTGTAAAAAACCGTATCCCCATCTTTATTCACAATATGGACACCCACATTGATCACATTCAATATCCATTCAAATTGAGTGGAAAACTGATTTACTGAAGATTTCATTTCTTCATCTCCGTTCTCTGTCATTTGATAGAATCACCTGTAAATTATAGCATTTAATGGGAAACATACATCTCTTTATTCTTATTAAAATCAAACTTCACCACAAAGGCAACAGAATAATAAGTTCAAAAAAAGGAATCTCGCATTAAGTCAAGAAGATTAATATAAGACAATATAAAATGTAGGGGTGAGCCGGATTTCAGAACGAAGCAAAGAAACTAAAATAGAAATTAAACCGTGGGAAGATAAAGACCTTGAATTACTTGTTCAACTAAATGCCCCAGAAATGATGGAACATCTTGGCGGACCAGAATGCAATGAACAAATCCTGAAACGCCATCAAAGGTACTTACAGATTGGAGATAAGGGGTGCATGTTTAGCATCATCCCGTTTCCAGAGGAAGAAGCAGCTGGTTCTGTTGGCTACTGGGAAAAAATGTGGAACGATGAAAATGTGTACGAAATCGGCTGGAGCGTCCTCCCTTCCTTTCAAGGAAAAGGAATCGCATCTCATGCCGTGAAGGCACTGATAGGGAAAATCAAAGCAGAACGGAAATACAAATATATTCACGCATTCCCGTCCATCCATAATTCTGCATCAAACGCCATTTGCCGCAAGCACGGCTTCAACCTCATCTCCGAATGTGAATTCGAATATCCGCCAGGAAGCTTTATGCCATGCAATGATTGGTGCTTGGAACTTGAATGAATTTTTCAGATAAAAAGCGGATTTGTGTATAGGAAGGATTATTCCAGGGTAAGTCGAATTATGTTGGGTTTAGGTGAATTATTTCCCGGGAAAGTCGAATTATTCCCGGGATAGGTCTGTTTGCATCCATTCCGCAATCATTTATCATTCACTTTAGATGTTTAGTGATCTCATTCTCCATCAAGCAAACAATTCATTCCATGTTTCTTTACCTGCCTGTTTATTTCCAGAAATTCTGCCTTCCTGTTTATTTCCAGAAATTCTGCTTGCCTTTTGGTATTTGAATAATGCCTCCTCGGTTTCCCCCCCGAATTCCCCATCAAGGGGACCGGGGTTAAATCCTTCCATATAAAGTGCTGCTTGCAGGATCCATGTGATATTGCCTGCAGCTCCTTTCTTTATGGTGACGATTGCCGTCTCGGTTTTAGGTCCCCATTTCCCATCGACAACCAGCTTTTTATTGAATTGCTTATTCAGCTCCGTTTGCAAACCTTTTATTAGGGCTGAACGCGTTTTGGGACCATAAACCCCATCACCCTCAATAGACGTTTTATATCGGCTATTTAACGTTTTTTGTATTGAAATGATATGACTATCTCTGGTTTTCGGCATTTCTATTTTTTCTAATTTGAAGGTTAGGTGAGGCTCTTTTCCTGCTTGTAACTGTGTATAAGATAACCCGCCTGTCATCTCCAAGTGGGGATAATCCTTGAATGGACTCCAATCCCCGCCCCATTTAAACCCTAAATCCTTACCTATGGAAGCCACGCGCTTCCACTTTGAATTCACTGTCCATATCGCCCTCTTGCCATCATCACTCACAATGAAGAAATCAGTGGCCAGTCCAAAATTATGATAAGATTGCCCTGGCTTAGCTTTTGTCACAATAGGTTTAGCCAGATTACTATAATTTTTTCCATTGTAGCTATAAACTCTTCCTTGACCATACAGCACGGCTTGTTCTTCCAGAGAGCGATGGCCGGCACTTATCTGTACAGTGATCCCTTCAGTATAAGCACGTTCCACCATTTCCAAAGCTGATGCCTTCACCACAGGATTCATTCCTTTGCCCATCTTTTTCACTGATCGATCCAATAATGTTCGTAATGCTACCGTCAATGTAATCCCTCCTTTTAAATTCCCATCAGACTTTATATAAGACTTTTTAATGAAAAAGTAGCAGAGTTATTTATTAAAAAGACCTGACAGTCGATTTCAGAAATCCACTCCCTTTCCGCCGATTGTCTGCCAAGCGTCTCTGGGATCTTGGCTAACCAGTTATTTGGCGGGAATGTCGCATATTTCTTCAACCTAGTGGGGGGTTCCATCCGTATAAACTAGTAAAAAAACATGAAGGATAATCAAGTATACTGTTAAGATCTTGGTTCGAGGATATGGTCTTTCCTACCTCTGATTTATCGACAAACAGAAGAGCCGCATTTTTTCTACCATTTCTGTTTTGGAAATGGATCTTGTTTTTTATTTTATATACTGAAGAGTGCATACGTTAACCCCATTTTCGTAAATAAAGGAGAAGCGTTAGGAAATTTATAGAAAGGGCATTTCCCCCCAAAAAATAGACTGCTTCCATTCGCCCGTTTGCGAATGAAAGTAGTCTAATAATGAATTATTTTATTAATCTCTTTAATTACGCTCTAATTTCAATAGAAGGGCTTATTGTAAAATCAGCCTCTGTTTTGCTTTTCACTTCATCAAGCGTTATGCCATTTTGCAATTCTATCAATTCCATTCCAGCTTCTGTAAATTGAAAAACAGCCAGTTCGGTAATCAGGCAATGGACGACTTTTTCCCCCGTCAATGGCAAGGTACAGGTCTTTTTCACTTTGGATTCGCCATGCTTGTTCACATGGTCCATAATGACAACAATTCGTTTTGCGCCTTGGACGAGATCCATCGCTCCTCCCATTCCTTTTACCATCTTCCCTGGAATCATCCAGTTTGCCAAGTCCCCATTTCCTGAAACTTCCATCCCGCCTAAAATGGCTAGATCGATGTGACCGCCGCGAATCATTGCGAACGATTCAGCACTATCAAAAAATGATGCCCCCGATTTTGCCGTTACTGTTTCTTTTCCTGCATTAATCAAATCCGGATCGACTTCATCCTTTTGTGGATAAGGCCCGATTCCGAGTAAGCCATTTTCCGATTGAAGCATGACATTGAAGTCATCTGGAATCATGTTGGCAATCAATGTCGGCATTCCAATCCCTAAATTTACACACATACCATCCTGGATTTCTTTAACGGCCCGTTCTAAAATTAGTTGTCTAGTCATTCGAATACTCCTCCTTTTTATGCGTTAGCAGTTGTAAGTCTTTCAATTCGTTTTTCATAGTCTTTTCCTACAAGCACTTTTTGTACATAAACCCCTGAAGTATGAATTTCATCTGGATCGAGCTCTCCTGTGCCGACAAGCTCCTCCACTTCGACAATCGTGACTTTCCCTGCGGTGGCAACGACAGGGTTAAAATTCCTTGCGGTTTTCCGATATACAAGATTACCGAAATGATCTGCTTTCCAGGCTTTTACAAAGGCGAAATCTCCAACTATTCCTTTTTCCATAATGTATGTGCGGCCATCAAACTCTTTATGTTCTTTACCTTTTGCGACTTCCGTTCCTACTCCTGTAGCTGTATAAAAGGCAGGAATTCCCGCTCCACCCGCTCTTAAACGTTCGGCCAGCGTTCCTTGGGGAACTAGCTCGACCTCCAGCTCTCCACTTAAAAATTGCTGTTCAAATAACTTATTTTCCCCTACATACGAAGCGATCATTTTTTTGATTTGTTTATTTTCAAGCAATAGACCTAGGCCCCAATCATCGACACCACAATTGTTGCTGACAATCGTCAAATCCTTTATACCTTTGTTACGCAAAGCAATGATTAGTTTTTCTGGTATTCCGCTTAATCCAAACCCGCCAACGATAATGGTTGCTCCATCCTCGATTTGTTGAATAGCGCTATCAAAAGATGTTAATAATTTACTCATTTTCCATCATCTCCATTCTTAATACTATTCTATTAAATAAACAGTGATGTTGCAAAAGCTATGATGAATACAGTCACTGTTTTCAAAACCGTAATCGCAAAGATATCCTTGTAAGATTGGCGGTGTGTCAATCCAGTGATGGCAAGTAAGGTAATGACGGCACCATTATGCGGCAGCGTATCCATTCCGCCAGATGCCATGGATGCAATTCGATGAAGCATTTCCGGAGTGATTCCGACACTTTGGGCCAACTGCAAATAGTGACCTCCCATTACTTCTAACGCAATCGAAAGTCCGCCAGATGCAGATCCGGTAATCCCTGCCAGCACATTGACGGCAATAGCTTCGGATACGAGTGGATTTCCGCTTGCATTGAACACCCAGTTTTGAATGGCCGAGAACCCAGGAAGCGTTTTCACCACATTCCCAAAACCAACTTCAGATGCGGTATTGAATATCGCAAGCAATGATCCCATTGCAGCAGCTGTTAAGCCACTTGCCAATTTGACCTTGATACGTCCAACATTCAGAAGCATCGCTGCAATAATACCGATAGTCAGTGCAACAATCAAAGACCAGGATGAAGTGACTGTGCTTACATCGGCAATGTTGAAAGTTTCCTTCAACATCGATGCATCATACCAGTGCTTAACAGAAATGGCACTGCGGCTGAAAGCAAAATTAAATGCTACGACAAGGATTAGCGGTACAATGGACAGCCAAAAGTGAGGCAGGTTATGCTGTTCTGCACTTTCTGGTTCATTAATATGTCCTTCCCCGTATCCTTCACCGTTTGCCAATGCTTGTTTACGACGACGTTCTAACCAGAGCATTCCTCCGGTGAATACCATGATCGCACCAATAATCCCCATTATTGGAGCAGCATAGGTATCTGTACCGAAATAATTCGTTGGAATGATATTTTGAATCTGAGGTGTTCCAGGAAGCGCATCCATCGTATAAGTGAAAGCACCCAATGCTATCGTTCCCGGCAATAATCTCTTTGGGATGTCTGCTTCTTTAAAAATTGCCGCTGCGAATGGATAAACGGCGAATGCCACTACAAAGAGTGAAACCCCGCCATATGTCAGCGCCGAACAGGCCAGCACCACAGCAAGGATAGCCTGCTTTGAGCCTAGTGACTTTACGATGGTCTTGGCAATGGATGCAGCTGCACCGCTCATCTCCATGACTTTTCCAAATACGGCCCCTAATAAAAATATCGGAAAAAACGCTTTTATATAGTTAGCCGCAAACGTCATATATGTCTCTGTATAACTCGGCAGCAAATGTCCGCCGGATAAGATGACCGCCAATAAAGTGACAATCGGCGCTATGATAATGACCGGATAGCCCCGGTAGGCTAAAAAGATTAAAAGTCCCAGCGCCACAACAATGGCTAAAATTTGAATCACCAACTCAATTCCCCCTTTTCTCCCCTTGCCCCAAAATTATTTTGGAAGCCTTTAAATAGAACTATTAATCTCCTAAATTCCACATTGTTAATCTTCCCGTTTTTACCATTCAGCCTGCCTTCCCCAAGTCAAGTTGAATGGTCCTCCTAAGCGCTTCCTAATCATTGATAACGCTTTCAACAATTGAAGGATTACGAAATCCCTTTTATTTTACGTGGAAACATAATCTAAAATGACAGATAGGCCATTCATTAAATTAATTATGCAATTATTGTGCCAACTTAAACACAATGAAAAATCTCATCTTTTAAAGCCTTTTCAAACATTTTACTTCCCTTATAAAAGTTAAAACCCCTTAAAACTGTCAAGGTTTCAGTACACATAAGTATAAACTCCAAAAAAGTGTAAGCCTTTTCTTACAATATTTAAATTTTCTCTTGTTTTATGTACGGATTTTCTGACACAATCAAATGTTTGCTAGTGAAAAACAGGCATGAATGTACATACTGTTATTTTATAAAACCCCCACTAGATTGAAGAAGGCGCCCCCCCCTGCCAAATAACTGGCTAGCCGGGGCCCAGGAGCGGAATGGGAGCGGATTTCTAAAAACACCTTAAAATAAAAAAACTGCAGGCAAACCCGATTTTCTTCGAATTTGTCTACAGTCTGAACCCTTTGGCAAAAGGGGTTATAAACCATATTTATTCATTTTTTCATACAGTGTTGTTCGACTCACTCCGAGTCTCTTTGCCGTTTCTGATTTATTACCAGAAGTCAATTCCAAACATGAAACGATTGCAGACCGTTCCGTTTCATCCATTACTTCAGCTAAAGTGCGGATCGATACGGATTCTTTATGACCTGTTATTTCTTTAGGGAGATGCTTGGAACGTATCCTTTCCCCTTCTTCGACTATATTCATTGCGCGTTCAATGATATTCTCCAACTCACGAATATTACCCGGCCATTTATAAAGACGCAACAGCCGTAAAGCTTGTTCACTCATCCCGGTTACGCTTTTTTTCATGAGGTTCTGGTACTTTTCAACAAAATGGTTTACCAGTATTTCAATGTCCTCCGGCCGCTCCCTTAAAGAAGGAACCTGGATCTGCAAGACCTTCAACCGATAATACATATCAAGCCGGAATTCCCCTTTCGAGACCATTTCCTCCAGATTACGGTTCGTTGCAGCAATTACCCGTACATCAATCGGAATGCTTCCCGTCGAGCCGACCCTTTCAATCTCTTTTTCTTGTAGAACACGGAGCAGCTTCACCTGCATATGCAGTGGCAGCTCACCAATTTCATCCAGAAAAATCGTTCCACCTTCAGCCGCTTCGAACTTACCTGCTTTTCCGCCTTTTTTTGCACCCGTGAAAGAACCCTCTTCATAGCCAAATAGCTCTGACTCCAGTAGCTCTGCCGGGATGGCGGCACAGTTCACTTTGACAAACACACCCATGGCCCGTCTGCTTTCATTATGAATGGAATGGGCAAATAGCTCCTTACCAGTTCCGCTTTCGCCCAAGATCAACACATTCGAGTCGCTTTTAGCTGCAATTTTAGCTTGTCCTTTTACTTCCATGAAAGCAGGACTTCTTCCCATCAAATGGTCAAACGTATATGAGGCCTTGTTTCTCTCGCGAAAATCGCCTTTGTACTTTTTCAGCTCTACTTCAAGTGAATTTATCCGCTTGGAAAGAGCGGTAAACTGCCCGACATTCTTAAAAAGAATCTTCCCGACAGCTCCTATTAACTTACCTTGTTTCCTTATCGGGGAGCGGGTCGCAATTATATAATTATCTTTAATTTTTTGTAATTCGGCGACCTCTTGCCTGCCACTTTTGGCGACCACATGCATACGGGTGTTTTCAATGACCTCCGTTACATGTTTCCCTATTGAGCTTTCCTGTTCGACCCCAAGAAAATCCGCATAAGCGTGGCTCAGCATTTGGACATACCCTTCCGTATCAACCATCACCAAGCCGTCATAGGCAAACTCGATAATATCCTTAAACAGAAGTTCTTCATGGTTATCGACATTAAGGAAATCACTTTTATTATTTGTAAACAATAGGAGGTAAATCTGATACTCCTCATCCCCCATTTGAATGATGGCTTTTCTGGCAATCCCATTATTATCATTCAAACGGATTGGAGTATTTACAGCTGGTACAAGGTTTTTTTCTAAAATCAAATTTATTTGCAGATCAAATTGATTCTCAGCAAAATCCTCAGATAATACGCGATTGCATAGAACGATTTCTTTTTCGTTTTTCGTTACCAAAACACCAAAAGGCAATTCTTCCATTATCGCTTTCACTAATTCCAATTGAATAGTTTTATTATCGCTGGCCATTCCTATTCTCCTTAACCCGTCTGAAGTTTCCTCCATTATATCATAGGAAAATGAGGCCAAGTCATTACCGTTCCACAATCAGCGCAGTTCCCTGTCCGCCGCCAATACATAAGGTTGCAAGGCCGGTCTTTGCATCCCTGCGCTCCATTTCATACAATAAAGTCACTAAAATCCGGGCACCGGAAGCACCTACAGGATGACCCAGGGCAATCGCCCCGCCATTTACATTCACTTTCTCCGGCTTCAATTCAAGGTCCTTAAGCACGGCGAGTGACTGTGCCGCAAAGGCTTCATTCACTTCCAACAAATCAATATCATCTATTGTCATTCCCGCCTTTGCCAAAGCTTTTCTTGTCGCAGGAACTGGACCGTATCCCATGATTTTCGGATCAAGCGCGGCGTTTGCATATGACTTAATTGTTGCTAATGCTTCCAGTCCCAGCTCGTCTGCTTTTTCTCTAGACATCAGGACCAACATCGCGCCCCCATCATTGATTCCGGATGCATTTCCGGCCGTAACCGTTCCATTTTCCCTAAATGCAGGGCGAAGCTTCGTTAGCTGGTCTATCGTCAGCCCATGACGAGGGTGTTCATCTTGGTCTACCGAGATTGTCTTCCCTCTTCGTTTATATTCAACAGGTACGATTTCATCTGCAAATCGTCCTTCAAGCTGTGCCTTTTCAGCCTTCATTTGGCTATCTAAAGCAAATTCATCCTGCTTTTCACGGCTGATTTCCCACTGCTCGGCAATATTCTCCGCAGTCACACCCATATGATATTGATTAAAAACATCGGTTAAAGCGTCATAAGTCATTGAATCCACCGCTTGGGCATTACCCATTTTCTGTCCAAAACGATAATTGGGAAGTAAATACGGGGCATTGCTCATGCTTTCGATACCCCCGGCAAGAATCACATCAGCATCACCAAGGGCAATGAATTGCGCTCCCATTATGACCGTACGGAGGCCAGACCCGCAAAGTTTATTAATGGCCATTGCCGGCGTTGTTTCCGGAATCCCTGCATGAATCGCAACCTGACGTGCCACATTCTGCCCTAATCCAGCAGATAGAATATTCCCAACCAATACCTCATCGATCATGTCAGCCGAGATATTTGCCCGCTTAATCGCTTCCTTGGCTGCCACAACTCCCAAGTCAACCGCTGAAACATTGGCAAGACTGCCTCCAAACGCACCAACTGGTGTTCTTGCTGCCCCTACAATCACTACTTCTCTCATAATACTTCCTCCTTCTCCCTTTTTAATTTTCCCAGTTTAATAAAATTACGGTCCCTCTCATTGATTTTCTGAGAAACGGTAGACTCTTCATACGTAAATATCCCTTCTCCCGACTTCGTCCCAAGCATTCCCTTAGCCACCAAATCACGAATCAAATCAGGCGCTTCCTTACTCTGATCCAATACCGGTGAAACATTATCAAGTACGCGCTCCCATGTATCCAGCCCGCCAAAATCAGCAATCTCGATCGGTCCAGTAAATGCCCATCGAAAACCCGGTCCAGCCGTTATCGCAGTATCGATATCCTCAGCATTGGCAACGCCCTCTTTTAATAGATAAAAGGCTTCCCGCATCAAAGCAGTCTGGAGGCGATTGGCAATGAATCCTGCTATTTCTTTTTTCAAAAGGATCGGTGACTTGCCGATTTTACGCATTAAATCCATTGTTGCCTTGACGATTTCAAGCTTTGTTTCGTCATGCTGAACAATTTCAACCAATGGAACCAAATGGCCAGGATTAAAGAAATGTGTGATGACCATTCGGTCCGCAAATGAGGCCTTCTCCATCAATCGAGAAATCGGAAAGGTCGATGTATTCGAAGCAACAATTGCATCCGGTTTGATTATTCTCTCCATTTGTTCATATAGATTTAACTTTAACTCGATGACTTCCGGAATGGCCTCAATGATAAAATCAGCATCCCTTACTGCCCCTTTTAAATCCACGCTATATGTAATATTCGCTAAAGCGCCTTGCTTTTCCTGATCAGTCAAAACCCCTTCCTCAATGAGAAGTGATAGATTCTCAGAAATTCGATTTTGGGCATGGTACAGCAACTCTTCCTTTATATCGTTAATGGTTACGAAATACCCGCTAACTGCAAAAGACTGAGCGATCCCACTCCCCATTACACCCGAACCGATAATCGTTATTTTTTTAATCATGCAGCTTCCCCTTTCCGTTTTTAATTACCTGAATTCTCATAATTTTATTCATGCAATATTTATGCCAACGATAAGGGGAAATAAAACTCTTTTTTTATCTTGAAAATCATGATAGACTCTTACTCATTAACCTAAACCATATTTTTATAACCTTCCCTTTATATTTCCAACAGAGCTTACCTTCCCTGTTCACGACATAAAATGACAGATCTGGACCATTACATTTTTTATTGGAGGAATGTAATATGGTTAAAGATAAAGTGGCAATAATTACCGGATCTGCTAGAGGAATCGGCTTTGAAATTGGCAAGATATTTGCTGAAAATGGCGCAAAGGTCGTTTTGTCCGACCTTGATCAAAACACAGTTGAAAAAGCTGCTTTAGACCTAAGGAACAACGGCTTGGAAGTTATCGGCTTAAAAGCAGACGTGACAAGTGAAGAGGATATTATCCAACTAATCAAACAAGCTAAAGACAAATACGGACGCATAGATATTTTCATCAATAACGCAGGCCTTCAGCATGTTGCTCCAATTGAAGAGTTCCCAACTGAAAAATTCGAGCTGATGATTAAAATCATGCTGACCGCCCCATTCATTTCAATTAAGAACGTTTTGCCCATCATGAAAGAACAAGGCTTCGGCAGAATCATCAACATCTCTTCCATTAATGGTCTAATTGGATTTGCCAACAAAGCAGCGTACAATAGTGCCAAACACGGTGTAATCGGATTAACGAAAGTCGCCGCCTTGGAAAGCGCCTCTTTTGGCATAACCGTCAATGCCCTTTGCCCAGGATACGTAGACACACCTCTCGTCCGCGGTCAATTGGAGGATCTGGCGAAAACAAGACAAGTACCACTGGTAAGTGTTTTGGAAGAGGTCATCTATCCGCTTGTCCCGCAAAACCGCTTACTTGATGTAAGTGAAATTGCCGACTACGCCATTTTCCTCGCAAGCGACAAAGCACGGGGCATCACTGGCCAAGCAGTCGTATTGGATGGCGGATATACAGCTCAATAAAAGGAATATGCATCTGCAAAAACCCCAAATGAATGACACCAAAAATGGTGCTCTTTATTCGGGGTTTTCTGTATATAAGGAATTATATGACAAAATTTTAAAAAAGGATAATATGGATATTTTTGGTGGTGAAAAGAATCCTCCCATGTTAAAGTAATAAAGGGATACTTCCCATTTTACCAATATAAAAGGAGGCCCCGTCATGATTATTAAGTGGGTTAGACTGCGATAATTAAAAGGGCAGGCCAATCATGCTCCGGAAAGTATTTATTGATCTGCGCCATGGTAACGGCTATTAGATAATATTTAATACGGAGGTAAAAACATGAATGAACGGATACTGAAAATAAATAAAGTAGATATATGTACAGAAAGTTTTGGAAACCCTAAGGACCCTGCTGTGCTTTTGATTATGGGAGCGATGTCTTCATTAGATTGGTGGGATGAGGACTTCTGTCTCCGCCTGGCTGATCAAGGGAGGTTTGTCATTCGGTACGATCATCGGGATCTGGGACGATCGACCGTTTATGAACCCGGTACCTCCAACTATATAATAACGGATATGGCTGACGATGCCGTGGGTGTCCTGGACGCTTATTCCATCGAGCAGGCTCATATCGTTGGAATGTCCCTAGGAGGTTTGATCGGCCAGATTCTTTCCTTGAGATATTCGGAACGCGTAACTACGCTTACACTAATTGCATCCAGTGTGTTCGGGACTGTAATGGAAGAACTGCCTCCAATGGACCAAAGCATCCTGGATCACCATGCAAAAAGTGCATCCATTGATTGGTCAAATCGGGAGACGGTCATCGCTTACCTTGCGGATGGATGGAAAACTTTAGCCGGTTCCAAACCTTTTGAGCAGGAAAGAATGTATAAACTGGCAAAAAGAGAGGCGGACCGCGCCAAACAGCTATCGAGCAGATTTAATCATGCTATGCTTCAAGGCGGGGACGAATATTTCGATAGAATGGGTGAGATTTCCGTACCTGTCCTCATTATTCATGGCACAGAAGATCCAGCCTTGCCGTACGAGCACGGGCTTGCTCTTACGAAAGCCATCCCTCATGCTGAATTAGTGGCTCTTGATGGGTCAGGGCATGAAATTCATAGTGAAGACTGGGATGAAATGATCGATTCAGTTATAAAGCTTACTTCGCAATAAAGGAATATATTGAAAAAAAACCACAAAAGAAGCCGACCAATAAAGGGTCGGCTTTTTTTATACATTTTTTAGCAGAATCCGCCATAACCTTGAACGGCGCCATAACCACCGTTACCCCCGCCACCACCGAAACAAGCTGCTCCAACAATGATTAAGAGTATAAACAAAACGACTATGAAAGCAAAACCGCCACCAAATCCACCGATATCGTTACCACAACTTGATTCATGACCGCAATTTGACAATAGAAACATCTCCTTATTTGTTTTAGGAGGAAATAATTAAATGGGTTAATTCAACTTATGTTCTAATTCGGATACTGACACAAAAATCACCGAAAACTTTTTTAAAATCACCGTTTCAAGACAAATTCAGAAAAATTAAAGTGGCATTCCATTCATCATTGACCTTTACAATTGGATTATTTCTAGTCTCGATTTTTGAAGAACCATCCTTTCATTTAGATGCCCTAGATGAAATCACTAAAGTATATTCGACTTCTTATTGAACTGACCTATGCCGCTAGTTTCATAAGAAGCTTAATCTTCAGCAAACGCATCAAGTTAGCTTGACAAAAAACTGTAAGAGGATAAAAGAAATTAATCCCAGACTGTAGACAAACTCGATATTATGGACTTTGCCAACAGTGTTTAGAGGTTTTGTAAAATCTGATCGTTGATTTCCACTCCAGGCACTCGCTTTCCGCCAGGAGTCCCGTACCTTACGTTCCAATCAACTTAGTTTAGATAGATCCCCTTTTGTCTAATAGAATTTAATCTCTTTCATCCTTTTCAAGCAGTTCAATTACTCTATCAAGTTTTTGTTCTATCCTATTGGATTTGTTTGACCTTGTAAGAAGGGACCGAACCAAAAAGTAAACAGCAAAAATGATGCCAAACAACAAAATAAACATAATAAGTTGATAGACTATATCACCGGTATTGAACTCCAAAGATCCCCACCCCTTTCTATTTTTATATACTATACAGTACGTATATACTAAGCTTCTCGAACGATCCTCCTCCGTTAATTGCATTAGAAAAAGGCCACCGACCACATTCCCTTATTGAAATACATCCTATAGCATGTCTTACTACCCTGGTCCTTTAGTTCTTCAAGCGAAACAACCATTAGACTCCTTAAAAAGAGCCTAAGTCTTCTTTGCCCACTTTCCGAAAAAACGAGAAAAGATGCCCTTTTTTCAGTTTATTCGTATTTTAGCAGGCGCTGCTTTTCATTGTTTGGCATTTCATTTTGCTTCCCTTTTGGGTCTGTCCATATCTATACCGCGTTCCACACTTCCTTTAATGCTAAATTATACATGTAAACCCTATAAATATTTACAACCAGTCCAAAAAGATAAGCAACTTGTCCAAGCAATTGCCTTATTTTATTAATACTATATTTTGTAACTACTACGAAAATGCTTTTGGCAGTGCTTTAGTACGGTTCGATACTACACTCCATTCCATTTTCGAAAATAAAAAGAGTTACAAGAAAGGATTGAGATTTTATGGGGGATTTCGGTAAAAAAAATCCAATACAAAGCAACTGGGGGTCTGTCTGTTCCGACAGCGACTGGGGTTTCGGTAACAATTCTAGATTTGGCAATGATTCAAGATTTGATCATAAAAAGCCATGTAAGGTTTGTAAGTCTCACGATGCTTCTGCTTGCAAATGCAATTTTAGATCTCCAGCACGCGAACTCGCTGCACCATTAAACAGCGATTGTGTCCTAGTTAATTCAGTTGTAGGCTCAAAAGCGGTACAAAAGGTTGCAGAAGCAACATTTCCTTTTACAGCGTTTACGCCTGCTATAGCAGCTGGATCCACTATTGTTTCGGTAGCTGTTGTACCGACTCTATCTGGTATTACCCGTAACACGACAATCATTAGGGACAAAGTCGTTAACATCGGGCTTATTCCTGTATCAATTACAGTAACATTTTTGGCACCAGGAGCAACCACTCCTGCAACTGCCGTACTTGCAACAAGTTTACCGTTCCAGGAGCATACGGATTTCCCTGGTGCTTGCCCTGAGGATACAGTAATAGAACCTTCATTAGTAGTAGAAGGGATTTTTGCACAGCCAGGAGTGCCAGTCATCGGCACCACGGGACTTGTTACTACCGATGCTATTTTAGTCAAGATTGTACTACGCACTACAATTACAGTGACTCGACAAGTTATCGTAGATTCACATGGTGGTATTTGCGACGTAAATGAACGTCGTTGTGAGACTACAACTACTCCAACAACTAATACTCTCCCTGCTCCGTAAATGACGGTGTTGAGTTAGTTTTTAGTCTTGATTAGCAAAGCCCTCTCTAAATAGAGAAGGCTTTGCCTTTATTTATTTAATAAAGATAGAAAGGAGTGACATTTCTATGTCTTATCACGAGGATTGTTCTAAGAAAAAACGCTGCGATAATGACCATCACCAGGATTGTTGTAAGAAAAAAGGCTGTGATGAGGACCATTACTATGTTTGTTATATGAAAAAACACTGCGATGTGGACCATCACCAGGATTGTTGTAAGAAAACACACTGCGATGTGGACCATCACCAGGATTGTTGTAAGAAAAAAAGCTGTGATGAGGACCATTACTATGTTTGTTATAAGAAAACACACTGCGATGTGGACCATCACCAAGATTGCTGTAAGAAGAAACGCCACGATGAGGACCATCACAAGGATTGCTGTAAGAAGAAACGCCACG
>NZ_JADILK010000055.1 GCF_017355165.1 Bacillus sp. SD075
AAGGGGCGTATAGCCCCTTTTTTTCTTCCATTAAATCTTGATGGTTTCAAAAGCGGGGCCTTAGGAAAAGGGGATGCTGATTTATAATGAAAATGCCGGGAATGATAAACTCGAATGGAATCTTGAGGGATGTCTACCAATGTTAGCTCGACATATTGATGAGTTTCTCATTCTCCAACCAAAAAAAAAGGCGATGCATGCCGTTTTTATTTGGAATTTGCTGAAGACATGGATGTAGCCCCCTTTTCTATAAGTAGGAATAATATGGGGATTCCGTTGAGGGGGATGCAGTTATGATTTTGGTCTTGAATGGTTGTTTTTCCGGCACTGATTTATTGCCCTTTCCCATGGGTAGGCCAGACGATGGGCTCTTTGGCGTTGCCATCTTGGAAAATGCAAGCCTTGGGGCATTTTAGAAATAATAGCGATGAAACGTTCATGGACTGAAAATCTGAGCACTGACTCTGGTTGGACTTACAAGACGTTATTCTGACCTTTGAAAACGAGATGGCGCTTGATGTGGATATGGCTAAAGAGAACTATAGACAAACGCCTGTACGGATTAAAGCCCTTGCCCATCATTTGTTAGTATTAACTCCAAATTAGTGTGGGGGATTAAATTTGAAGTGTAAGGATTATGTGTTTTTTTGTCTATTCATTCCTTATTTCTGCAATTGTTTCCAAAATAAGATAAAATATATGATGATATATTATTTTTTGCAGGAGGACCACATATGGTGTACCAGGTCAGATTGTTAAAAGGAATTTTAGAGCCTTATCGGAGTCGTTATCTGCTGCAAAATGCAGAGGCAGTCACAAAGCTTGGATTGACATTACTAGTTTTATATTTTCTTAGTTTTATAGTATTCGCCATTGAGGGTTTTTTTGGCATTGGCTCAGAATCATTCTCCAAAGAAATCACGAAGATGAGCGTCAATGAATTCGAAGCAGCAAAGTTGCTTATTTTGAGCGGCAATATTATAACAGGCATAATCGCCCCTTCCATATACATATTTTTAGCAGCTCTATTCTTTTGGATCGTTACAGATATCCCATATATAAAATTAGTTATCGTTCAAATGATTCTTTTTGGGTTGCAATTAGTGGAAAAAACATTACTGATTCCTCTAAACGTTTTAATGGATCTAGGCAGCGATGGCAATCCTTTTTCATTGGGGATCATCAGTCAGCATTTTCTCAGAAGTGATTATGTCATTCACTTATTCAGCGAAATCTCCATTTTTCAATTTCTTATTATTGCTCTGCAATATTTTTATTTAAAGGAATTTTCAGAACGAAATAATTATTTGGTCCTTGTAATGATTGTTCTATACTATCTGGCCACATGGTTTGTTAAAGCCTTTTTAGCATACATCCAAGTAGGCGTATTTGTATAAGGCGGGTGAAAAGAATGAGCGGGAAATGGAAAATAGCAGCGGTCTCGATTACGTCGATAGTATTAATAACCGTTAACATATACCTTATTGAAAGAAAAGAAAGCAAAGTGGAGCGAACTGTTTTCGTTGAAAACTGGACAAAGGTAAAAAAAGATACAATAACGGATACCATTCAAACTAAAGGGGTAATTAAACCAGTAGAAGAGTATGATATCTATTTCGATACCAAGAAAAATGATTTTAAGAAGTTCCTTGTAAAAGAAGGCGATGCGATTACGGCTGGATCCTCATTGTTCGAGTATACGACTACTGAACTCGATGCTCTTAAAGCGAATTTGGAAGCGGAGAAAACTGCAGCTGAGGGAGAAATTACAGGGATTGAAGAATACATAGGAAAGTTGAGGTCTTATCAAGGGACCCTGATCAGTGATCCTAATCCTGAAAAAGCGGCCATTGATGAATCGGTGGAAAAAAGCTTGAATATTGATATAACAACTAGCTCGACAGATCTTATTAAAAGTAACATTGAGCAAGAAATGTACAAGCAGGAACTAGAAAAAAACAGTTGGAATGAAAAAGTGAAAATGTTTGATGCTAAATTAAGTTCAATTGAGGAGCAGTCCAGTGCCATCGTGACGACGAGCGAGGCTGATGGTGTAGTTAAAAATATCAATAAAAACCTGGATAATCCCATTATATCCATTGTTTCGTCAAATATGGCAATTGAAGGGGATTTCTCCGAAGCGGAAATGAAAAAGGCTGAAGTGGGCATGACTATAAAAGCAAGTTCCTCTGATTCAAAAAAGATATTGAAAGGAACGATAGGCCGTATCCATTCCTATCCAGATGAAGAGCCGTCGCTAAAAAATGATAACAGATTTCCATTTCAGGCTTTAATCGGACCGGAAGGCGAAGAAACGGAACATTTGTTGGTGGGATCCAAAGTGATTCTTACTGTAATAACCAATGAGAAAGCCGGTGTGCCCTCCGTTCCTATAGAGGCGGTACATTACCAAAAACAGCCTCATGTTTACAAATTGACTAAAAAAGGCTATGTGGATAAACATTACATCACAAAAGGGCTTAAAGCTGAAGGAAAGCAAGAAATCATAAAAGGCCCGTCAGTAGGTGACGTCATCCTCATGGAGCCGAATGCGGCGGTGAAGAACCATTCTTATTTTATTACTCCGATTCAATTTGAAAAAGTGAAAGCTGCAACTTATAAAAAATTCACCTCTAGGGAAAAAGTAAGGTACCTGTTACTAGGTATTTTGGAAAAATAACCGCTTTTTTCATTAAGAGGGGTGATGACAAATTAATTTTAATTATATATCAATATAACTTATGGTGATTAAAAATTGGGAAGAGTAATTATAGATACAATAGCTTTTAATGCAGAATATTCAGACATATTAAAAGATTTTTTCTAGAATGGATGTGAATAAATATTTACAGATTATCATTTTTAGTATAATATTTTATTATAAGTTAACTCGCTTAATCTTATTCCGAGAACGGGGGACCCATTTTTGTGGATTTTATCCGCTAGGGGTGAATTCAGAAATGAAAGGGCTTTGTGTTTCCAATTCCTAACCCGACAGCTAACCTCGTCAGCGTCTTTAAGGGAACATGTGTGAATATTCACGCCAATAAGAAATCGACACATGAAGTGTCTTTTTTTTCGGCGTAAAGATAGAGTTTTTCAAAAAAAGAAAAATTACTTTCTTTTTATTAGTATCTTGTTTCCCTTACCGAGACAAAAATGTTTTTGCATCAAAGACTTTATGGAAGGTGAGGAAAGTAAATGAAGAAATTCAAATTTAGTTTAGCTAGCCAAATTTTCATTGGTTTAATTTTAGGGATTATCGTTGGTGCCATTTTTTATGGTAATGAGACGGCCCAAAACTTTTTACAGCCATTCGGAGACATTTTCCTACGAATGATTAAAATGATTGTAGTGCCGATCATTGTTTCAAGCCTTATCGTTGCAGTTGCTGGTGTAGGTGATTTAAAAGCGGTAGGTAAACTAGGCGCTAAATCATTATCATACTTTGTTGCGGTAACTCTTACTGCGATTGCTGTTGGTTTGATTTCCGCGAATATCATCCAGCCTGGTGCTGGTGTGAATATGAATACTCTGGAACAAACAGATATTTCCACATATGTTGATACAGCAGAAACGAAGCAGCATGAATCGTTCATAGATACACTCGTTCACATTGTACCATCCAATCCAGTTAAAGCCATGGTAGAAGGCGATATGCTAGCAATCATTTTCTTCTCCGTGTTGTTTGGACTTAGTATTGCGGCCATTGGTGAAAAGGGTAAACCAGTTTTCCGTTTCTTCCAAGGTACTGCTGAAGGAATGTTCTACCTAACTAATATGGTCATGAAATTCGCTCCTATTGGTGTATTTGCACTAATCGGTGTGACTATCTCCAAATTCGGTTTGGAATCTTTAATTCCGCTTGGAAAGTTAGCGCTTTCTGTTTACGGAACAATGATTTTCTTTGTAATTGTCATTCTGGGTATTATTGCAAAATTTGTAGGATTCAATATCTTTACGTTGATTAAACTTCTAAAAGAAGAATTGATTCTTGCTTTCTCTACAGCAAGTTCAGAAGCGGTTCTTCCTAAGATCATGGAAAAAATGGAAAAAGCGGGATGTCCGAAACATATTGCTACATTTGTTATTCCGACTGGATATTCGTTTAACTTAGATGGTTCTACATTATACCAAGCGTTAGCAGCAATCTTCATCGCTCAAATGTACGGAATCGATTTAAGCATGTATGAGCAAATTACGCTTATGCTAGTGTTAATGATCACGTCTAAGGGGATCGCGGGTGTACCGGGTGTATCCTTCGTAGTTCTTTTAGCGACATTGGGAACTGTAGGTATTCCTATTGAAGGTCTAGCATTTATTGCCGGTATCGACCGTATTCTTGATATGGGACGTACAGTAGTAAACGTTATCGGTAATTCACTTGCAGCAATCGTTATCTCTAAATGGGAAGGTCAATTTAACCCTCCTTCCAAAAAGGAACTAGAACAAGTTTCTTAATACAAAAAATCCAGAGTGAAATGGCACTCTGGATTTTTTTTTGAATTTAAATGCGCTTCCTGATTTTGAATGATCCAGAAGCGGCAATCGGGGGAGAAAGCGTTGATATCTTCGTCTTCATCGAATAATTCATGCGGTAAAAGTTCTTGAGGACTGTAAGCCTGCTTCCCCAGACAAATCAAGTACTTCAAGCTGTGTTGGGATATGGAGGTAAGTATCATTTTAAAGTGTTTCGAATGTGAGGATATCCCCATACCATAAAACCTCTCATCTTGTTTACCTCCACACTGAATATTTTCCTCCTGCTCCTGGAAGCTCAGGTGATTTCGTTTTGTCACGGTCATGTGTTGTGAAAATGAAGATTTTTCAAGGTTTAAAATACGGTTGTTTTTTTAAAAGCCAATGTGCGGTTTTATAGCTGGGGCATTTGCATTAATCCATTAAAGCGAAGGTTTTCTTATCGAATGATGCGACTTTTAAGGGGAGGTCCGCGGCATCGCCAAGGTTAAAGGGGGTGTCCAAGTTATATTCTTGCGCTATTTCTTCGGTTGTATAGAGCATGGCAGAGGGTAGGCCGATTCCCGTTATATTTTGATAACCTCTATATAGTGTGAAGGTGATTCTTCGTGTACCGCATCCGATACCAAGCATTGCATCATTCTAATATAAATATTTTTCAAATGCATATTCCTCTGATTGTCAAAGACCTAATTTTTTAGTCGCTTCAGCATAAATGAAAGCAGCCCATGAAAAGAATGAATGATAAAACACCTTTTTCGATTTTTTTGATCAATCCTAACAAATTTTACCGCCTTCCATTATATGGACATTGAAGGGGTGTCGAGTGGGTTCCCTAACCTTGGTTTAATATGGGAGGGCTATATAACTTACGTGAAAACCCAAAAGTTTGATAAAATAACATTATTGATTGAGAGCTCGGAGGGGATCAGGTTATGAAGAACGATAGTAATGATATCTTATATATGTATATGCAGGCTTCCGAACAGTTTGTCCTTTTTAACGGACTCAATTTTCGTGAATTCGTCTATTCGCTGCCATATACCTTGGATTCCATTTTATTATTGAAACATCAATTCGATGGTGGGGAATATAATTTGAATGTCCTGCTAGAGAGCGCTTCATCTGAAGGCATTGCGAAGCTCGTTAAAGAAAATGTCCGGGCATATGGAGATTTCTGTTGGATCGATTATGAAGAAGCGGAAGGTCTGGATGAATTGGATGGAAGGGAAATAGCGGAACTTTTATATTTAGCGCACGCAAAAAATCATCTGGATCCCCCATTTTTCCGTAAATTGAATAATCAAATTGTGTACCTAGCCCAGGATGATGGCTGGTTCAATAAAATTTATTTTCGTTCTCTTTCGACATATTATATGATGTTAGGAAGCCTGATTCCGTTAAAGCTGGAGCCTTTAAAAGTAGAGAGGACGTGGCTTGGAATCAGAAAGAAAAAAGAGCTGACGGTGATTCCGGCAGAAATCATTTCTTCCTTGGCTCATATTCTGGCAGAGGGACTCGTTTTTTCCTTTCGGGATGTTAAGTATACAAGAACGAAAATTGAGATACCGGCATGGATCATAGGGGATTATTTAAACATGGATGAAATGCATGATGCCTTTTGCGATAGAGATATTAAAGAGCCAGATGCCTTTATTACCTTCAATCGAAAAGAAAGGGTATGGGAAAGCGTTATTAAAAATACATCCTCCTAATTATCCTAACTTCCGAGGTTCGTGGATTGAATTAATTGAAATTCCTTGAATTTTTTAGTCGTGAGACTTACCATCTCATGCATAAAAGATAAGAGAGGGCGACGCACAGGAGTTGTCACAGGACGTGGCGAATGTAACCTGTGTTATTCTGGTGTCGATTGTTGGAAAAGATGGAAGTTTTGCTTTACCTCGCATAAACAGACTGTAGGTCAGGCGGATAGAAGATGTAACAAAAAAGAAATGTGAAGGTTTAACAGCCTGAAAATGCCCGGTTGGCTTAACTAACCATCATTGGAAAAGCCCCAATGATGGAAGTTTCGCTTTATCCGTTTTAGTGTAAAGTGATACAATGAACATGGTTAAAAGAATATTGGAGGGTAATAACTCATGAAAACTAAACTTGGTTTGCTTTATGGTGGAAAATCTGCGGAGCATGAGGTCTCTATGCAGACGGCTTTAGCGGTCATTAAAGCTCTCGATTTAGCAAAGTTTGATATATATCCGATTTACATAACAAAAGAGGGATCATGGATTAATGGGCCGAAGTTAACAGGACCTGCTGAGAATGTCGAAGCTTTGACATTTTCACCGGAAAAATCGAGCTCACCTCTTGCCTTGCAGGCACATTCAACTGGTGAAGATAGTGAATCAACAGGATATGACGTAATTTTCCCATTGCTTCACGGACCAAACGGAGAAGATGGGACCGTACAAGGGATGCTGGAACTATTGAACCTTCCTTACGTGGGCAATGGCGTTTTAGCTTCATCAGCAGGAATGGATAAGGTCATCATGAAAAACATTTTTGCCCAAGCGGGACTACCTCAAGTCAAATATACTTGGTTCATTCGTTCTGAATGGGAGAAGAATACTGAAAGTGCCATTAAAAAGGTAGCGGATGAATTGGGATACCCTTGTTTTGTCAAACCTGCCAATTTAGGCTCGAGTGTGGGTATCAGCAAATGTAATGATGCTGATGAATTGGAAAAAGCGGTCGCGGAAGCTTTTCAATTCGATCGGAAGATCATCATTGAAGAAGGGGTCGTTGCCCGTGAACTCGAGTTTGGAATTCTTGGTAATGATGAACCGTCTTGTTCCGTGGCAGGCGAAATCATTCCTAAGAAAGATTTTGCCTTCTATGATTATTCAGCAAAATATGTAGACGGTAATTCAGCGATGGTCATTCCAGCGGAGATAACGGAAAGCGAGTATGCAGCTTTATCCGAAATGGCCATCACTGCCTTTAAGTCATTGGATTGTTCTGGATTGGTTCGCGCTGATTTCTTCTTAACGAATGAAGGGCAAATCTATATTAATGAAGTGAATACGATGCCTGGGTTTACTCCTTTCAGCATGTTTCCGTTATTGTGGAAGCACACAGGTGTCGACTATCCAGCGTTAATTGAAAAACTCGTGAAACTTGCCTTGGAACGTCATCAGGAAAAACAACAAATCAAATATACAGTTTGATCATGCAGGTAATGTATCCGTAAACTTCACAATCCACCAGACATTGATTTGTTGATGGATTCCAATCAGCAGGAACCGGTGCGATTTAAACTGGTTTCTGCTTAGTTTGGTTAACGGAAGAAGAGAGTGATTAGCGGTTCGATGAATGTAGGAGGAACAAAATGATAAAGAGAACGTTAAAACAAGTACATGAAATGGCAGAGGGATTGAATGATATCAGTCCATTCCAGTCCCAATGGATTAATGGGGTTACCATCGATTCAAGAACGGTTAAGGAAGGATGTTTGTTCATTCCGCTTAAGGGTGGGCAGGTTGATGGCCATCAGTATGTCAAGCAAGCTTTAGCGCAAGGAGCGGCGGCTTCTTTTTGGCAAAGGGATGTTCCGAATCCTCCTGATGATTTACCGATAATCATTGTCGAAAATACCGAAAAGGCACTGCAGCAATTGGCGCGTTCTTACCGTCAGCAGTTGAATATAAAAGTCATTGGGATAACAGGCAGCAACGGTAAGACGACTACGAAAGATATGACGGCTGCGCTGCTGGCAACTACCTATAAAGTTCATAAAACCAATGGAAACTTCAATAATCATTTAGGGTTGCCACTAACAGTGCTTTCTATGGAAGAGGATACTGAAGCGGCAGTTTTGGAAATGGGAATGAGCAGCCGTGGTGAAATTGAGTTCTTATCCAAAATGGCGAAGCCTGATGTAGCGATCATTACCAATATCGGTGAATCACACTTATTGGATTTAGGATCACGCGAGGAAATCGCGAATGCAAAGTTGGAAATTGTCGAAGGTTTGGTGAAAGGTGGAACGTTGATATATCATGGTGATGAACCATTGCTTCGCAATCGGATCAAAAAGGATTTTACTGATTTTAACGTAAAATCTTTTGGACGTACGGAACAAAATGATTTATATCCACAGACCATAAGCCAAGGAGTGGACAGTACCAAGTTTGCAATCTCAAGTGATGAAAAGGAAATCAATTATGAGATACCCGTTTTAGGCCATCACAATGTTCTTAATGCATTGGCTGCCATCTTGGTTGCTAAAGAATTCAATGTGGATGATTCAGCGATCCGTAAAGGTCTGTCAAACATTCAGTTAACTAATATGAGGATGGAATTGGTCGAGGGCGCAAAAGGGCAGAAAATCATCAATGATGCATATAATGCCAGTCCAACTTCCGTTAAGGCCGCAGTGGAGCTGGTTGAGGGATTATCTGGTTTTGAGAATAAGATACTTGTATTGGGAGACATGTTGGAGTTAGGGCCACAGGAAAAAGACTTTCATTTAAAAATTGGTGAAATGATTTCCAGCGAGCGGATTGATATGATCTTCACGTATGGTCCTTTAGCCGAGTTTATTGCCAAGGGAGCAAGCAAGGCTTTTTCATCGGAAAAGGTTCGTCCTTTTCAAGATAAGCAGGAGCTTATAGAGGATCTTAAGTCGTCTACACAGGAAAATGACATCATTCTTGTCAAAGCTTCTAGGGGCATGAGGCTGGAGGAAGTCGTTCAAGCCTTACAAAAATAAAAAAGCGTAGAAACGGCCTTTTTTATCGTCCTTAAAAAAGTGTCCCGGCAATGATGCAGATGTCATCGTTAATCACTGAATGCCTCATCCTTGAGACCAATAGCTCCTGAAGAAGGTCATGTGTATCGAGATGGGCATTTTCAATGAATTCCCTCTCGATATTGTCAGATCGGTCATTGGCGGAAGGGATCGTTTTAGAGAGCCCATCTGTATAAATGATGAAACGGCTTCCTGGTTCATAATGAAAGACTATTTTTTTTATGGGCAATTCGGGAATCCGTCCGCTTGGGGTGGCCCCTTCGTTCAAATTGAGAATTTGATTGGTGCATGGGGAATACAAAAAGGCTGATGGGAGTCCGTAGTTCACATATTCGATGAGTCGATCCTTTGTATTCACGTATGCGATGAAGGCTGTAATACGAGCATGGTTTTTATTTTCCCGTTTAACTCCTTTAAATAGATCCCGTATATGTTTGTCCAATTCTTCTGTTATGGAAATGGGGTCTTTTACACGTTTGATCAGGTCGGGCAGCAATGTGCGTATGGACAAGTTTATAAGTGCTGTATGGATGCCCTTTCCTAATACATCGATCATAATGAAGCCGTATATCCTGTCATCAACCTCGGTCCAGTAAAATAAATCCCCTGACAGTTCACTCGAAGGCTGGGAAAGACCTTTTACCTCTATATCTTCATTATTGATCGACAAAGGTAAACCTGAAAGTTGAATATCTTTTGCAATTTGAAGGCTCAATGCTGATTTTTGGAGTATTTTTTCAATCTCTTGCCCCTTCATTCTTGCCGAAATCAGTTGCATGCTGATGTTTCGCAGTGATATTAATTTAATTCTGACTTCCACTGAATCGGCAGGGACCGCCATGGTTTCGTAAAAGGTGTTTTCTGGTAAATATATAGGGGCCTCCATTCCTAAAGTACGTTTGTAAATGAATAGGATAGGGATTTCTCGGGATTCAGCTAAGGCAAACAAAGAAGTTTGCTGCCAAGAATCTTTTGATATGTGTAAAGGTAAAATAAATAATGATTTCATTGGGGCAGTTGAATCCTTGAATAGATGACTTTGATTGAGTGGATCCTCCAAAAAGGTGACTTTCTTGTTCATTTTCTTTAAGGTTCGACCAAAATCCTTACATAAAGGAACATCTATTGTGAATATATTCATATAACCCCCCATTGTTTTATTGATAGGTCAATCATACTGCATCTAGACTTATTTACTATAATTTTTGAGTGGAAAGATGGGGATTTTTAAAAATAAATGATTTCATATACCTGGGTATTTATAATAGGTCCTTCTTTTTCCGACGGGGGTAAAAGTGTAAGGCGTCCATTTATCCAAACTAACCCTTTCTGAAAAAGGTTTGTTGAAACTATTTGATTTACACACATATCATGTATATAAATGGATGCAGTAAGTCGACAAGTGGGTTTGGGGTAGTCTCTTAAAAACAGGAATAGGTTCCTGTTCTATGAAATTTCCCTAACTGGATTTCTGATAACAAATGAAGCGTTTTTAAAGAAAAAAACTGTATGCGAACTCGCTTTCTGCGAATTGTTTACAGTCTGAATCCGCTTTCGCATGAATGGATATAGCAACTACGGTAATCCTATTGAATAAGTCAGGCTGCACAATTATCAGTTGGAAATATCCAATTTATTTGTTTTTGAAACGATCTAAAGTTTTTAGTAACTGTGAATGGAGCGATATCCTTTATTGCATTAACAGTTTGAAAATGGTAATATGAGTATGAGTTTAAATGTCTTATCATTGATGATTATTTGAATTAATCAGGTTGAGGCAACAAAATTGTATGTTCTTACATGTTTCATGAGTTCATTCTTGAGATTATTTTAGATTAAATAGGCCGCGCGTCTGGTCATATATAAAAGCTGCATCTCTTGGCGGCTTTAGTAGCTATTAGGGAATCAAGCCGCATTTAAGCGCTTTTCCACTTCTGCAAATCCTCAACGCACCGGGCCTGTTTTGTATAAGAATCTTGGCTCTCGTCAAGTTTTGTTCATACAGCCTTTTTAAGTCTGATGAATAATAGGTGCAGCAGCCCTCACCTGAATAAAACGGTGAAACACCCGTTTATGCTACTTTTAATTTTCCATATTGAATTTAATTTTGGTTACATGTACTTTTAAAAAGATGAGCGTATGTTAATGATAAGTCTACACGTGCGCGAAGTTAAAAATGCCAGTGAATGTCCGTACTGGTATATTTCCTTTTTAAAAAATCATATTGAGTTCATTTGAACTAAAAGGCAGACATACTTTTAGGTGATAATGATAAACTTTTTATAAGAGATAAAGAAGAACATCCGTCATGATGATGAGGATTTGAACTAAAACACCTGTGCATGATTCATGAATGCACGTGTAAATTTACGATACAAAAAGGAGTACGAAAACATTGACATTGTTTAGCGAATTAGGATTAGATAGAACGTCCATGAAATCGATAGAAAAAATGGGTTTTGAAGAAGCGAGCCCGATTCAATCCCAAACGATTCCTCTAGCACTTGAAGGTAAAGATATCATTGGTCAAGCACAAACGGGAACAGGTAAAACAGCGGCATTCGGTATTCCATTGATGGAAAACATCGATATTAATAACGAAAACGTGCAAGGGATTGTCATTGCACCTACACGTGAGCTTGCTATTCAAGTATCCGAGGAACTTTTCAAGCTTGGTTACGGAAAACGCGCTCGTGTACTTGCAGTTTATGGTGGACAAGACATCGACCGTCAAATCCGTGCTTTAAAGAAAAAACCACATATTATCGTTGGTACGCCTGGTCGTCTTTTAGACCATATCAAACGTAAAAATATTAAATTAGGCGGAGTTCACACTGTAGTTCTTGATGAAGCGGATGAAATGCTTAACATGGGATTCATCGAGGATATCGAATTGATCCTTTCAACGGTTCCTGACGAAAGGCAAACATTGCTTTTCTCAGCTACAATGCCTGATCCAATCCGTAAAATTGCTGAAAGATTCATGCGGGAACCCGTTCTTGTACGTGTAAAAGCAAAAGAAATGACAGTGGATCGTATCGAACAATATTACTTGGAGTTAAAAGAAAGTGAAAAATTCGATACGCTTGCACGCCTTTTCGATATTCAAACACCGGATCTTGCCATCGTCTTCGGACGTACGAAACGCCGTGTCGATGAATTGGCATCTGCATTGAATATCCGCGGTTACATGGCTGAAGGTATTCATGGTGACCTTAGTCAGGCAAAACGCCTTTCTGTACTGAAAAAGTTTAAAGACCGCAGCATCGATGTACTCGTTGCTACTGATGTGGCTGCACGTGGACTTGATATTTCAGGCGTTACTCACGTATACAACTTTGATATCCCTCAAGATCCGGAAAGCTACGTTCACCGTATTGGACGTACAGGACGTGCGGGTAAACATGGTATTGCCATTACGTTTGTAACACCAAGAGAAAGAGGCCAGCTGCATGCAGTTGAACATACAACGAAAAAACGTATGGAGAAACTTAAGACTCCTACGTTAACTGAAGCGTTGGAAGGTCAACAAAAAGCAGTAACGGAAAAAATCCTTAATACAATCGAGAATGATGATTTAACATTATACCTCGGCCAAGCAGAAGAATTATTACAAAAACATAGCGCGGCGGATTTAGTTGCAGCCATGCTTAAATCAATGACAAAAGAACCGGATCAAACGCCTATCAAGTTAACGGAAGAATCTCCATCTCCAATGCGTCGCAATCGTGGGGGAAGCAGTTCTTCTAGTAACAGACAGCGCAATGGCCGCAGTTCTTCAGGCAGAAAAGATTACGGTAGCGGATCAAGTAAACGCCCAAGCACGAACCGTAAATCGAATGGTTACGGTAACCGTAGCACGAGCCAAAAAAGAGAAAAAACAAATAAGATTTAATTGAATTGGAAAAGCCGCTCATTTGAGCGGCTTTTTTTATGTACATTACCATACCTCATATGTATCCGAATGGTTTTCGTTTTTTTTTTTTTGGACTACTCAAACCTTTGTTTGAAAAGGGGTTAATTCCCAGTATTTAATTATAGTATAATGGATGAAAGCGAATGGATGATGAAGATTCATTTAAAATTACCTGTCCAGAAGAGGAGAAGCACATGGAACCTGAAAATCGTATTTCGAATAAGGCATTGACCGTATGGAAAATCAGTGGTCTGTTAAGCTGTTCAATAACTTGGATTATAAGCATCGCCGTACTCGTGCTTACAATCATTTTTGATTGGACTTATTGGGTGTTCGGAGCGTTGATCATAATATCGATTATCCAATCCTATCTAGCCATCTTTCTGATACCATCCGTGAAATGGAAGAGATGGCGTTACGAAGTAAGGAATACCGAAATCGATATCCAAAGTGGTATTTTCGTCATTAAAAGAACACTCATACCTATGATTAGGGTTCAGCATGTTGAAACGAAGCAAGGGCCATTATTAAGGAAATACGATTTAGCCTCCGTTGAAATTTCCACTGCAGCGACCCTTCATGTCATCCCTGCCTTGGACCTAGCTGAGGCAGATGAATTGCGGCACTATATTTCGAGAATGGCAAGTGTGGAGGAAGAAGATGTCTGAACCTAAAAGGCTTCACCCCATAGCTGTATTGCTTAACATTATTAAATCGATTAAGGAGTTAGTCATCCCTTTTTTATTAGTGGTCGTCATTCCTGGGAAGAATGAAGGAATTCCTGGATGGATACAACCGCTTGTCATTTCCATTATTATACTATTGATTATAGGTAATGCATTCCTTCAATGGTTACGTTATACATATCGCATAGAGGATGGCGAATTCAGAATTGAGTCTGGAGTATTCGTAAGGAAGAAGCGGTATATAAAGTTTGATCGGATTCATAGCATAGATATATCAGAGGGCATCATCCAGAGGATATTCAGGCTGGTGAAGTTGAATATTGAAACGGCTGGCGGATCTCAGGCCGATGCCGTATTACCAGCTATTAGTAAAAGTGATGCTGATCGAATCAATGCTTTTATAAGTGAGGAAAAAAATGCGAAAAATCTTTTGGATAAGGATCAGGATGAAGGAGCGGATAATGAATATGCAACACAATCGTCTTCCGTTTTTAAGCAGACGCTGCCACAACTATTCGTTATGGCTGCCACTTCGGGGGCGGTAGGTGTCTTCTTATCTGGGGCGATCGCATTTATTTTACAGTTCGATGAAATGATACCTTTTGAGAGGATATTTAAGGATTATGAAGATTTTATTGAAATGGGGACCATCATTCTGACCGTGTTTGCGCTTTTGGCTTTATTGGTGGTTTATGTACTGGCCACATTAAGCATGGTAATGAAATATGCTTCCTTTACCGTGATAAAAACGGATGAGGAAATCATTATTTCCAGAGGGCTTCTCGAGAAAAGACAGCTGACAATTCCTATCCATAAAATACAAGGTATCCGGATCATGGAGAATTTAATCCGAAAGCCATTGGGATTGGCGACGGTTTATATTGAGTATGCGGGAGGCAGCATGGAAGATAAGGAAAGTCTATCCATCATGCTGTTCCCTTTAATCAGGAAGAAGTATTTACATGAAAAGATCCTGGAAATTTTACCGGTTTATGAAACAGCTACAGAGATGACACCAATACCTAAACGTGCACTGTCCCGGTATGTATTTCGTAAGATCCTATACTTAATCCCGATCATGGGTGCCTTAGTATGGTTGTTCAGACCTTGGGGTTATCTTTCCCTTTTGCTTGTACCGTTGGCGATTTTTTGGGCATACATGCAATATAGAGATGCAGGATGGAGCATAGAAGGGAATTTGCTGCTATTGAGCAATCGTTTTTTCTCGAAGCAAACATTGATCATGCAGAGAAGCAGAATTCAATCAATCACATATAAAAAAAGTTGGTTTCAGAATCGAAAAGAATTAGCTACGATTTCAGCATCGATTAAATCAGGAATCACCTCCCGGGTCGGCGTGGTTGCGGATGTGGAAGAAAAGGATTGCCTAATAATTAAATCATGGTATTTACCTGAAAAAGCAGTCGACTCCCAATGATTGAAAGGAAGAGTCGGCTGTTTGCCCTACCATTTTTTCCTTAAGTATAAGGGAGCTGTTAAAAGTCCGGTTGCTAGTCCAGCTAAATGACCGACAACGTTGATCTGTGGTTGAATGAATGTCATGATAATGGCAATGCCGGTCAGTGTATATACTGTATTTCTTTCGTTGTTCGTAAACTTGGTTTTATTGAACAGTACCAGATATAGATAGAATCCTAGTAAGCCAAAAATTGCGCCGCTGGCACCTACGTGGTTATATGTCAGTGGGTTAATTAGGAAGGTTGCGATATTGGCAAGAATTCCTGTCGATAAAAAGAAGATAGAAAACTTGACGGTTCCAAGTGATTTCTCCAGGAATGGACCAAATATGGCAAGTGAGAATCCATTAAACAGTAAATGTGTAAACGTGCTATGTAGAAAGATGGGGGTGATCAAACGCCACCATTGTCCATCAGCGATATATAAGTTCACACCTGTGCCATAATAAAAGAGTACATTACCGGGAAATATGGGGAAAAGGACGAGAACGAAAACAAGCATCATAATGAGTATGAGAGCAGTTACAGCTCGATATGAATTCGTGTATTCGCGGAAGCCTTCTGTTCTTGTAAACATAAATTCCTCCTTATTATCGTTTTAATTAGATACAATGATATCATTTTCAGGTAAAAGAGTCCTCCTCATAATATGCAACTTATTAAATTAATAGAAGAGGTGTCAGAGTGATTAAAGGTATAGGCGTGGACATTACTGAGTTGGATAGAATGGAAACATTGATTAATCGGCAACCCCGTTTAAAGGAGCGTATATTAACAGAAACTGAAATCTTGGTTTTCGAAAAGTTAAATGGAAGAAGGAAGGTCGAGTATTTTGCTGGGCGTTTTGCGGCAAAGGAGGCCTTTTCGAAGGCAAACGGTACAGGGATCGGTAAGTACTTATCCTTTTTGGATATTGAAATCATCTCGGATGATAATGGAAAGCCGGTGATTTCAAAGCCGTTTTCTGAAGGGGTCCATCTTTCGATTAGCCACAGCAGGGATTATGCAGTTGCTCAAGTCATAATTGAAGGGTGAATGGAGTTTTGTCCAATCGGGTCATAAACCTTTAGGTTGTCTCATATACATTTAGTGCTATAGGGAGACAAGGCCCGGTAAAAGGTACATGGCAGAGTAGGTGCTCTCGAAAAGTTTTTAGCCGGATCGAGAATTGATCCGTGTCTAAAATACTGAGGAATCTAAGACATCAGTCGAGCCAATGTCCGGATCCTGCCTTTTCCTCTCCCTTTTACGTTCAAATGACAAAAAGGGGTTGAAAAGATGAAGAAGATGTTAATGCTTTTTGCAGGGATCATGCTCTTGCTTGCTCTTTCTGCTTGCGGCCAAAAATCACAGAGTGATGTAGTGAGTGAATTGAATGAGAAGCTTGGCGAAATGAAAGGATATAAAGCTAACGCGAAGATGACATTAAAGATGGGGACGGAACCTCAAGTGTATAATGTGGAAATTTGGCATAAGGACCCTTCCTTTTACCGTGTGAATCTGAAAAATGAAGAGAAGGATCAAAGCCAGATGATATTGAAAAATGATGATGGTGTATACGTTTTGACGCCAGCTTTGAATAAAAGTTTTAAATTTCAAAGCGAGTGGCCCGAGAACAGCAGTCAGGCCTATTTGTTCGAGTCGTTGGTGAAAGATATTACGGAGGATAAAAGTGCGACATATAAAGAAACGGATAAACATTATGTCTTTGAAACGAAAACGCGTTACCAAAACAATAAAATGTTGCCATATCAAGAGATTACTATAAACAAAAAGGATCTATCTCCAGTCAGTGTAAAAGTCATGGACCCTGATAAGACCGCATTGGTTCTTGTTGAATTCTCAAAAGTTAAATTCGATACGACTTTTGATAAAGATTCATTTGATATGAAGAAAAACATGACAAGTGCACAACTTGAAGCGCCCGTTATGGCGGAAGTCCAAAATGAAGGGTTTGCGGTGAAATACCCTGAAAATATTGGGGATATGAATTTAACGGAAGAAAAAGAAATCACGACAGAAAAGGGAGAACGTGTCGTTTTGACCTATGAGGGTACAAAAAGTTTTACATTAGTTCAGGAAAAAGCTGAGGTAGTTCAAACATCCGTTTCGACGAATGTGAATGGGGAACCGGTTGATTTGGGTTATACTGTCGGAGCCATGACAGGTAATACGATTGCATGGACTTTTGAAGGTGTCGATTATATGCTTGCATCAAAGGATTTAACACAGGAGGAGATGATAGAAGTCGCACGTTCGGTTGGGGAAGATCCAGTCAAATAGGATTACATAACAAGCTGATGTTTCCCGTCTCCTTACGAAGGTTTCTTCTAGGTAGGATAGGCGGGAAAGCGGCTTGTTGACATTTTAAATCCTTCCATTTGGTTTAGGCTTGCAGCTGGGAAATTAGAATCAAGGTGAAAAAGCACTTTATCTTTCTAGCGCTTGGTTATAGAATGGTCCTATAATGAAACGAAAACTTCGCTACTGGGAAGAATCTTATTGTGAGTGTAGGAAAGAAGGAAATGGTCTTGGAAACGAAAATATTTCATCGAGATACGTGGGCAGAAGTAAATTTGGATAATATTTTTGAAAATATCTCTTCAATGAAAAAGAGACTGAGGGATGGTGTTAGTCTTTTCGCTGTCGTTAAAGCAAATGCTTATGGCCACGGGGACTATGAAGTGGCAAATACGGCGCTTGAAGCGGGGGCGGATTTTTTAAGTGTCGCTTTTTTGGATGAGGCTCTCGCCTTACGGAAAAAGGGAATAATGGCTCCGATTCTTGTACTTGGGGCATCGAGGCCAGAAAGTGCAGCACTTGCTGCCGAGTATGGGATTTCCGTGACGGTTTTCGATGTAACATGGTTGGAGAAGGCGAAGGATTTGGTGGAACCGGGACAAGTTTTGCAAATCCATGTAAAAGTGGATAGCGGCATGGGGAGAATCGGCATTCGTGATAAAGGCCAACTCTTGAAAATGGAAAGTTTGCTGGAGAGGGAAGCTTGTTTCAATTTCCAAGGGATATTCACTCATTTCGCGACGGCGGATGAACTGAAGACCGACTATTATGAAACGCAGCTTGCTTTCTTTAAAGAGATGCTTTCCGAATTGACTAGAAAGCCAGAATATATTCATGCAGCCAATAGTGCAGCTTCTTTAAGGTTCACCGATCCTGAATGGAATGCAATAAGATTGGGGATTTCCATGTATGGTTTGAGTCCTTCCGTGGAGATGAAGCAGGTATTGCCATATCCATTAAAACAGGCTATATCCTTAAGAACAAGGATGGTCGCGGTTAAACAGCTTGCTAAGGATGAAAGCGTTAGTTATGGAGCGACTTATACGGCTGAAGGTAATGAGTGGATTGGGACTTTGCCAATCGGTTATGCTGACGGCTGGATTCGTAAGCTGCAAGGTCAGGAAGTTCTTGTGGATGGAAAAAGAGTACCCATAGTCGGAAGGATTTGCATGGATCAATGCATGATCAAGCTTCCTGGACCATACCCTGTAGGAACAGAGGTCACACTCATGGGGAATGATGGGGATGAATCGATTACTGTCGATGAGATAGCGGCAAAACTGGAAACGATCAACTATGAGGTAACATGTATGTTAGGAGCAAGAGTGCCCCGCATATATATAAAGGACAATCAGTTGAATCATGTACGCAACTTCATTTTGGAATGACCGGATTGTAAAAAAATCCTAAGATTGTGAATAAGATTTCCTTTATTATGCTGATAATAGGACTGAGAATAGAATATACTCTTTGCAGATAGGCATTTTAATGGTAATATTGAAAAGGATATATAATAAAGGTGTGTAGTGATGGTGGAGGTGTATGTTTGTGTCTGAATCCAGCGCAACAAGAGAGATATTAATTCGATTACCTCAAAATTTTTTAACAGAGTTAGATGGGTATGCGAGTGAAGAAAATGTAAATCGCAGTGAATTTATTTATCGTGCCACAAAAATGTATCTTCGCGAACGTAAAAAGAAAGAGTTTCGTGAATCGATGAAACGCGGTTATATTGAAATGGCGGCCATTAATTTAACGATTGCTTCTGAAGCCTTTCAGGCTGAATTCGAGGCTGGTCATTGCGTTGAACGATTAGTTAGCGGAGGCTGAGCCATTGATTGTTGTTAAGCGTGGTGACGTATACTTCGCAGACCTTTCCCCGGTAGTTGGTTCAGAGCAGGGTGGGACCCGTCCGGTACTAATTTTACAAAACGATATTGGTAATCGCTTTAGTCCGACTGTGATCGTGGCAGCCATTACAGCTCAAATTCAAAAAGCGAAATTGCCTACACATGTTGAGATTAATGCGAAAAAGTATGGATTCGAGCGGGATTCCGTCATTTTATTAGAACAGATCCGGACGATTGATAAGCAGCGTTTAACTGATAAAATTACGCATCTTGACGAACCGATGATGCAAAAAGTCAATGAAGCTTTGCAAATTAGTTTAGGCCTCATTGAGTTTTAAAGAAAATCTTTCCCGTTAAACCGGGCGTTATTATAATACAAATCATTCTTGATATTATTTAGATGGCACGATTCCTGCGACTGTGGGAATCGTGTTTTTTTGTGAAACAACATAAGCGTTTGTCCGAAAAGTATACAGCAGGAAATATGAAAAATTTGACGAATAAAAATACTATACAGTTAGAAATTGGATAAAACATTCCGTGTTTTTAATAGTAACTCCATAACTTTTCTTTAATTGATGTTTTTCCTTTCTTAATTTCGGGTATGTAGTTATGTTGTAAATACTTAAAAAGCCAAAAATTTTTTTGGGCTACTTAAAGAAATTGCAAGTGGAAATAACATCATTACAGTTAGGTAACATCCTTGTGACGAAGACAGGGAAACATAGCAATTGTGTTAGAATGGGAGGATATTATGAATCAATTGGTTTACGATTTTATTAAGCAAAATCAGGATTACATCCTTACTGAGTGGATGGGCATCATGAAGGAAAGTACGGACGAAAGATTAATTAAAGTCGTCTCGGATCGAATGTTCACGCAAACGAGCAGTGAATTTATAGATATGATCATCTCGAATGTTGATAGTAAAAACAAGGAATTCACATTGAAGCTTTCAGATTTTGCCGAGAAAGTCGTCCAATTGGGGTGGCCTCTTACTTTCGTCAATGAAGGGCTTCATAAATTCACGTTAATTGTCATTAATGGAATGGTAGAAAAGGGTCTGGTGACTCCTGATAATCAAGTCAATCTTGTTAACCATCTGGATAAATGGGCCACACCGATAAATAATGAAATAGTCAATATATATACCCAAACTTGGGAAAGAACTGTTTCCATGCAAAAAATAGCGTTGCAAGAGCTTTCGGCACCGCTCATTCCTGTATTGGAAGGCATTACGGTTATGCCCCTGATTGGTACAATTGATACAGAGCGTGCCAAACAGATCATGGAAAACCTGCTGACTGGCGTGGTTAAGCATAGATCTGAAGTTGTTCTTATTGATATAACGGGTGTGCCGGTCGTGGATACCATGGTTGCCCATCATATCATTCAGGCGGCGGAAGCAGTACGATTGGTGGGCGCCAAATGTATACTTTGCGGTATTCGCCCTGAAATAGCCCAAACCATCGTTAATCTTGGAATTAATTTAAATGAAGTGATTACAAAAAATACATTGAAAAAAGGGATAGAAGTTGCGTTGGAATTAACGAGCCGTAAGATCGTAAAGGTGGAGGGATAAGATATGAGGATTCCGATATTAAAGCTTTATGACTGCTTGTTAGTCTCTATACAGTGGGAATTGGATGATGTGACAGCCCTTCAATTTCAAGAGGATTTACTGCATAAGATTCATGAAACAAGCGCGAATGGCGTGGTTATAGATATTACTTCAATAGATTTTATTGATTCTTTTATCGCAAAGGTACTAGGCGATGTCTTTAGCATGTCTAAGCTTATGGGGGCCAAGGTTGTAATTACGGGAATCCAGCCTGCTGTTGCAATAACATTAATTGAACTGGGAATTAGTCTCGATGATGTTCTGACAGCGTTAGATTTAGAGAAAGGCCTGGAGAAATTACAACAGGAATTGGGGGATTAAAGAATGGAGTTCCAATCCTGCGTAAAAATCATAAATGAATGGGACATCGTAGCTGCAAGGCAGCTCGGAAGAAATGTCGCTAAAGAGTTGGGATTCGGTACTGTAGACCAGGCCAGGATTACAACGGCTATTAGCGAATTGGCTCGAAACATATACCTATATGCTGGACAAGGCAGTGTTAGCATAGAAAAGCTAAATATAAATGGGAAGTCAGGATTGAAAATCATTGCAGAGGACCAAGGGCCGGGAATTGAGGATATCCGCAGAGTCATGGAAGATGGGTATACCACCTCAGGGGGATTGGGCGCAGGCCTTCCTGGAGCCAAGCGTTTAATGGATGACTTTGATATGGAATCGATACCAGGTGAAGGGACTAAGATTATCGCTACGAAATGGCTCCGTTAGGGGGGGACTATGGATATTAGGGAGAACATGGAGAAAAAGTATCATGAGGCGCTTTCTACTTATCTTAAAGACCAAAATGAGCAGGCACTCTACCAAGGGCAAAAGATTAGCCGCCTACATATCAAATACAATATATCTCCAGAAGAAATTATCAGTATGCATAAAAATAACTTAATGGATCTTTACCCGGAATTACCGGGTAAAGTATTGGACTCATTCGATTTTCTGCTAGAAGTCATGATGGGCTACGGCATTGCATACCGTGAACACCAAAGCCTAAGACATCAGCAACAGGAACTG
The DNA here is from genome assembly GCF_017355165.1 of Bacillus sp. SD075. Classification (GTDB taxonomy): domain Bacteria; phylum Bacillota; class Bacilli; order Bacillales; family DSM-1321; genus Peribacillus. Next base: position 22,126 of record NZ_JADILK010000055.1, read on the forward strand.
AAAACGGAAATCGAGATAGCGGCAAACGTTCAACATACACTTTTGGAAACGAAGATTCCCGATATCAAAGCTCTTGAAATTGGGGCAATCAGTGTTCCTGCGAGACAGATGAATGGGGATTACTATCACTTTGTCCAAGACGAAAATGAGCGTATTGGGGTAGGGATAGCCGATGTCATAGGGAAAGGGATTCCTGCTGCATTGTGCATGTCGATGATAAAATATGCGATGGACAGTCTTCCGGAGCATCGTCATGAACCGAATAGTGTACTTGAGAGTTTGAACCGCGTTGTGGAACATAATGTGGATCCAAGCATGTTCATAACCATGTTCTATGGTTTATATGATCCGCATGACAGACAATTTTCCTATGCCTCAGCCGGACATGAACCTGGTTTTTACTATGACGCCGCAACAGGTACTTTTAGCGATTTGGTTGCAAAGGGCCTGTTGCTTGGAGTTGATAAAAAAACAAGGTATCGCCAATATGAAAAAACGGTGAATCGCGGGGACATGATCATTTTGTTGTCTGATGGAGTAACGGAGTGCCGGACGAATGATGGGTTCATAGAAAGGGAAACGCTTATTGGTTTCATTAAAAAGAATATGCATTTGCAAGCCCAGGAAATGGTGAATAATATCTATAAACAATTGGAGAGAATGCAGAACTTTCAACTGAGGGATGATTTTACATTAATAATTTTAAAATCAAAGGTTTAGTATTTTTCCTGCTGGGTATAGATATAGGAATGAAGAGGATTTGAAGAGGTGGGTCAAGGATGAATATAACAGTGGACGTTAATGAATTAAATACTGAATTTATTGTAAAACTAAAAGGTGAAATCGATGCCTATACTGCACCGAAATTAAGAGAATCACTATTTCCGATTTCAGAGCAGGACAATGTTTCGATTACTATTGATTTAACTGAAGTTTCTTATATGGATAGTACGGGACTTGGGGTATTTGTCGGTGCTTTTAAAAGCGTAAGGGCACATAATGGAGAATTCACTTTAGTTGGCTTATCAGAAAGGTTACGGCGTTTATTTGATATTACAGGTCTTGCAGATATTATTGATATAAAAAGTGGTACAGAGGGTGGGTTAGAATGAGTCAAGTATATGATTACATCGAAATGAAAATACCTGCAAAACCAGAATTCATCGGTGTCATTCGTTTAACGCTTTCTGGGATAGGAAGCCGGATGGGCTTTGCATATGATGAAATTGAGGATTTGAAAATCGCTACCAGTGAGGCTTGTACAAATGCGGTACAGCATGCATATAAGGATTCTGAAAAAGGTGAAGTGAAAGTAAGTTTCGGCCTTTATCCTGACCGTTTGGAGGTCATGGTTTCTGATAGTGGTAAAAGCTGTAATTTCGAAGAGGTTCGTCAAGGACTCGGTCCATACGAAAATGGACAAAAAGTCGAACTTTTGAGAGAAGGAGGCTTGGGTCTTTACCTCATTGAAACTCTGATGGATGATGTGAAAATTCACCAGCATGACGGGGTTACAGTATTTATGACTAAGTTTTTAGAAGGAGAGCAGGTGGAGATGGATGCAAAAACAGTCTCAACCTAATCAGGCACAAAGAGAACAGGTAAATGAATGGATTAGAGCTTACCAGCAGAATCAAGATGATGAAGCACAGAGTAATCTAGTCATCCATTATAAAAGTTTGGTTGAAACAATCTCCCGTAAGTATGCAAAAGGAAAATCATTTCAGGAGGATATCTCCCAAGTCGGCATGATTGGTTTGTTAGGTGCCATTCGACGATATGATGAATCTTTCGGTAAAAGCTTTGAGGCATTTGCCGTTCCTACTATTATCGGGGAAATCAAAAGGTTCCTGCGTGACAAAACATGGAGTGTCCATGTGCCAAGAAGAATTAAGGAACTTGGTCCGAAAATCAGGGTGACTGTCGAGGAATTAACTACGAATCTGCATCGTTCGCCAAGAATAGATGAAATAGCCGATAGTATAGGTGTGACTGAGGAAGAAGTTTTAGAAGCGATGGAAATGGGGAAAAGCTATCAAGCTTTATCAGTGGATCATTCTATTGAGGCGGATTCTGATGGCGGGACTGTCACATTGCTTGATATATTCGGGAATGTTGATGAAGGTTTTGAAAAGGTCAATCAGCGTCTAGTGCTTGAAAAGGTGCTGCATGTGTTGAGTGAGCGTGAAAAGATGATCATTCAACATACTTATTTAGAGAATTTAAGTCAGAAAGAAGCGGGCGATAAACTTGGGATTTCCCAAATGCATGTGTCTAGGCTCCAACGCCGTGCCATCAAGAAGCTTCAAGAAGCCATTAATGCTGAAAACTCGGAGTTAATTCAGTGATCAAAGATATTCTGAAGGAAGAAAAAATAGAAGTCCTTGTCTCTCAATCATCTAAAAACGGGATGGTTTATTGTGGCGATGATTACTTTTTTCTTCATACGAAAGAATACTTTGTGTGTGTGCTGGCAGATGGTCTAGGCAGCGGGAAAAATGCCTACGATTCCTCCCATGCCGTCATTGAGGAAGTTAAACGTAATCATGGGTTGGATGTAGAATCACTAATGGGAGTGTGTAATCAAGTTTTAATCGATAAGCGGGGGGCAGCCGTCTCCATTTTGAAGATATTTTATGACAAGAATGAATTTGTTTACAGTTCAGTGGGTAACATCCGCTTTTTTCTGTATAATCCAAGCGACGATAAACTAGTTTACCCTTTACCTGTTACGGGGTATTTATCCGGCAGGAAACAAAAATACAGGACACAGAGATACAAATATGAACCAAATGCAAAATTCATTCTTCATTCCGATGGTTTAGAACTTAAGGGAGCTAAATCTTTTTTGAAAAGGCTGGTACCTATCGATAAGAACGCCCAATGCATATTAAAAAGCAGTCCATTAACTGCAGATGATACAACTTTCATTTTAGGAAGCTTACTTTCGCCATAATTCGGAAGTGAGCTTTTTTGTATTGAATTCGCAACTTCATCACTCATTTGCTAGACTATACATATTAGATAAAAGGTTGGAGGTAAACATAATGATGGCCGTAGAAGATACATTAAGAGAATTGATTAAACAAATAACCAATGAGCTAACCTTGAAAAATCATCAAGTTCAAAACGTCATACAGATGCTGCAAGAGGGTAATACTGTCCCTTTTATTGCGCGGTATAGAAAAGAAATGACGGGTTCACTTGATGAAGTGCAGATTCGTTCCATTATGGAAAGATGGAGCTATCTGGAAAACCTTAACCAAAGGAAAGCAGAAGTTTCACGTTCGATTGGGGAACAGGGGAAATTGACGGAAGAATTAAAGAGACAAATCGAGAAAGCAACAAAGCTGCAGGAAGTCGAGGATTTATACAGGCCATTCAAACAAAAAAGGAGAACGAAAGCGACCGTTGCTAAAGAAAAGGGGCTTGAACCACTGGCTAAGTGGCTTCTGGAATGTCAAATGCATCCTCGAGTTAGCGAAAAAGCCGCAGAATTCTTATCGGCAGAAAAAGAAGTTTCTTCTATTGAAGAGGCCATTACGGGAGCGCAGGATATTGTAGCTGAACATATTTCCGATGATGCAGAATTAAGGAAGTGGATAAGGGCTGAATTTTTCAAAGCTGGAAAAGTGGTTTCAACGGTGAAAAATGACGAGAAGGACGAGAAAAAAATCTTCGAGATGTACTATGAATATGAGGAGCCCGTTCAAAGGATCGTACCGCATAGGGTGTTGGCGCTAAATAGAGGTGAAAAGGAGGAGGTCTTACGAATCTCCATTCAGCCTCGGACTGAAATCATAATTGGTCATCTGGAGCGGAAAATCATTAAAAATAACAAATCTGATGCCCAGGTTGTTCTTAAATCAGCGATTGAGGACGGACTCAAGCGATTGATCATGCCTTCTGTAGAACGGGAAATCAGAAAAGAGCTGACGGAAAAAGCTGAGGATCAAGCTATCCATATCTTCTCTGAAAACCTCAGGAACCTGCTCTTGCAGCCTCCGCTTAAAGGGAAAGTGGTCCTAGCCTTAGATCCGGCATACCGGACTGGCTGTAAGTTGGCTGTCATTGATGAAACCGGAAAGGTACTTGATATCAGTGTAATCTATCCGCATCCTCCTGTTGCGAAACTTCATGCTGCCCGTGAAAAAACGATCGAAATACTTCAGCGGTTCTCGGTTGAGATCGTGGCAATCGGCAATGGTACGGCATCACGTGAATCAGAGCAATTCGTCGCTGATATTTTAAAAGAAGTGAAAGGGAATATTTCATATATTATTGTTAATGAAGCGGGCGCCAGTGTTTATTCAGCCTCCGATATTGCCCGTGAAGAGTTTCCTGATCTTCAAGTAGAACAGAGAAGCGCCGTTTCGATAGGCAGAAGGCTTCAAGATCCCCTTGCTGAACTTGTTAAGATTGATCCCCAGTCCGTTGGGGTAGGTCAGTATCAACATGATGTATCCCAGAAAAAGTTAACGGAATCCCTTACCTTTGTAGTAGAGACAGCTGTTAACCAGGTGGGAGTGAATGTCAATACAGCTTCATCGTCACTATTACAATATGTAGCTGGTTTATCAAAATCTGTTGCTCAAAATATTGTAAAGAAAAGGGAAGTGAATGGGAAGTTTTCAAGTAGGAAGGAATTAAAGAAGATTCCCCGGCTTGGTGCCAAAACATATGAACAATGTATAGGGTTCTTACGCATCATTAATGGAGATGAACCTTTAGATCAAACCGCGATACATCCTGAGAACTACAGTGCCGTGAATAAATTGTTGAAAAAAATGGGATTCACATCTGATGATTTGGGCAGTGATGCACTGAATGAAGAGTTGGGTAAACTAAATCCGGCTGATTTGGTCAATGAATTGGAAATTGGGGAAATTACGATTAAAGATATCATAGATGATTTGATGAAACCGGGAAGAGATCCTCGGGATGAATTATCAAAACCGCTGCTTAAGCAGGATATACTAAAAATGGAGGATCTGCAAACTGGGATGGAATTACAAGGTACAGTGAGGAATGTTGTGGATTTCGGTGCATTTGTCGACATCGGTGTTAAACAGGATGGACTGGTGCATATTTCTAAACTGAGCAATCGGTTTGTAAAGCACCCATTGGATGTAGTTGCCGTTGGGGATGTTGTGACGGTTTGGGTCGAACTGGTTGACTCGCAAAAGCAAAGGGTATCTTTAACGATGCTTGAGCCAAAGGATCAAAACTAGCCTAATGTTAACTCCTTCTATATTAGAAGGGGTTTTTTTGAAGTGATGTATTTATATTTGGGACAAATTTGAATCTACAACCTGAGACTTTCTTTTTTTTGATAAAAAAACCAACATTGATTCAACAGCTTAACTTGATAATAATCCTTTTCATAAAAGGCTTTGCGGATTTGATTCTGGAACCAATTAGGCATAGCTTTTCCTCCCTTAGTTTCCTATTGTATTATTAGTCTATGTTATAATGGGTTGTCATGTTACCAAGGAAAGGGAGGGGGAAATGGATAATCGGCAATTGCAAAAACTAGTAGAAGAAATTTCTTTGAAAGACTTTAAAAGGGCCTTTAGACACCAAGCCATTTTTAATCCGCGTCTCCAAACAACAGGAGGACGATACTTGCTCCGTTCACACAATATAGAAATCAATAAGAAGTATCTTGATGAGCGAGGTGTGGATGAAATCATAGGAATCATTAAGCATGAATTGTGCCATTATCATCTGCACATCGAGAAGAAAGGGTATAAGCATCGTGATGCGGACTTTAAGCATTTACTCAAAAAAGTGGGGGCACCTAGATTTTGTGTGGCGCTGCCATCTAACCAATTAAAGAAAAAGATGAATACTATTCAATATAGATGTGAAAACTGTCAGCAGGTGTATATGAGAAAAAAACGAATCGACACTGCTCGTTTCGTTTGTGGTAAATGCCGTGGAACATTGATTTACCAAGGGTTTAAGGAGTGAAAAACAAAAATATAAAAAAATATAAAAGAACCCTTGACTTTAAGTTGTAACCTCTTTATAATCATAAGAGTCGACAAGATAACAACTTGTACTTAACGACAAACACTAAGGTCCTTGAGCGTGAAAAGGAACCCAATTTTTATTA
>NZ_JADILK010000056.1 GCF_017355165.1 Bacillus sp. SD075
CGGGTGCGTTAGCTGAAGATCAGAGCTGTCTTTAAGACAGCTTTTTCTTATGGCACTAACGGGGCAGTTAAGTTTAATAAGAGAGAAGCCTATTTTATGTCGCTTTTGATCATCTTAATACCAGATAGTTCTACAGATAGATAAATATGATAAAGTTAAAAAGGATGTAAAAGAGACGGAATTTTGGACAAGGAGATATAAAGTGAAGAAATTAAAAAAACGAGTTTTTCTAGGGTTAGGTGTGTTAATGGCCGCGTATATACTTTTTGTAGTCTATGATTACTTAGACAATCAGAAAAAGGTAGAACAGAGCCGGGCATTCATGGAAGAAAGCAATAAGGTAATTAATGAATATGATATTATATCGCTCGGCGTCAATCCAAATAACAAAACGATTAAAGTCCATGTGCCCATAGAGGAAAAAAAGAGGAATGAACTCGCCTATTCTTTGGCTCAAATCGCCCAAAAGCATGGCATGAAGGATTATGAAGTCATACTTAGAGCTATAAGAATAAGAGATGGGTACCCAGTTACAATTGAAGATTGAAAGCCTTGTGAAGGATTGTACTTAAACTAACAGGTGCGTTAGTTTTACAAGAAAATAATGATATTCAGCAATAGAGCGCGATTCCAGAGGAATTGGCGCTCATTTTTCATTTTAGGGCCAATTAATGGAGTAATGAAAAAATCTAATTTCTCAATACTAATTCGGAGAAATTAGACCTTTTGTAACTTCTTAAGTGAGAAATCGTCAAATTAGAATGGGGATGGATTGATTTTGTACAACGTATACAAGAAAATTATCAGGGATGCTGGTTTGTTTATAATAACATTGAGCTTTTTTCTAACTTTTTTACCAACTTACAGTTATGCTTGTTCATGCGTATTACCCGGTAAACCGGAGGAAGAGCTTGAGGAAAGTACGACGGTTTTCTCTGGAAAAGTGATGGAGATAATGGATAAGAACAAAAATAATCTTTTTCAATCATCTGCTGATCCTATTTCAGTTCTTTTAGAAGTGGAAGAAACATGGAAGGGAATGGATAAATCAGAAGTTGTCGTACATACGGAAAGAAGTTCAGCAAGCTGCGGCTATGAATTTAGTGTAAATAAGGATTATATCGTCTATGCCAATGAAAAGGATGGGGGGCTTCATGTCAGCCTCTGTTCCAGAACAGCACTATTGTCGGAAGCAGATGAGGATCTTCAGGCTCTTGATGAAGGAAAGGCACCGAAAGAGGAAGTTTCTGTTGATTTAACAAATACAAATAATCATTCTGTATATATCTATTTGGCTGTTACGATCATTTTATTGGTTGGCGTGTATTTCATTGTAGGCCGGCGAAGTAATAGGTAAATTTAATTTCTGAGTGATATTAGGTAATTACAAGTCTTCCGTTATAGGGCGCGATTGTTGAATAATCATTTAGATTTAAACGACTTTATTGTTATTTATTTAAGCATGTTTGTGATTTTAATTAAATAACATTTTTATCATTAGACATCATAAATAAAAAAAAGAGTAGACAACATTGGGTCTACTCTTCTAACTTTGTTTCTTTCCCCTTAACTTCTTCATAATCAGCCTTTTTCATGTCTAATCCTAATCGGTCACCCTCTCCACTTCCCGGCATCTCACTCATTTCTTCATACGAATCTCCTAGCTTTTCATAATAATAATATGGAGTAAGTTCACGATCTTGATCATCCATATAAAAAGCAAATTGAATATACTTCCCACCATCATAAACTCGTATGATAGCATTATCTCTAGTCAGACCTTCTGTACTCATACCATCTTCTTTTGTATCCTTTATTTCTTGATTAATCACTTTATCAATCGTTTCATCATACTTATTTCCACCGCAAGCACTTAGTACAAATATCACGATAAGACTAAGGAAAATAAAAGTTCTCTTCAATGTCATGATTCCCTCCCTTTTTAATATTCAGTATATATAATCTATTCTTCATTTTCCATGTTTCATCCATTTCCTTTCACCTGGACATCATCAACTACCCATTTATTTTTTTCTTTTATCAAAGATGTTTGTATAATCAACGTTGGATTGCTTGTCACTGAATTTGCTGTGATGGCTACTTCAACAACATTAAGAAACAACTCATGCGAACCATCAATTTTCTTCGAATAACTCTCCAATGACAATAATTCGCTTTTTACGCTCACTGTATGCTTTTGATCACTTCTTGAAGGAAAAGCAAAATTAAAACCTTTTTCAGTTGTGACTTCCCGAACTTTTTCATAACGTTTATCGATATCAGAGTAATTAAAAAATGCTTCAAAAAATGCTCTATTTTCCGAAGCGCTTCCTTCATTCAACGTTTGATTTAATTCTTCTATTTTTTTCTTTTGTAACTCATTTTGTTTATTCATTAATTCTATTTTTTCATTATAATAATGTCCAGTAATCCCCTTAATAACAAAAGTGTATCCAATCAATAACACGCCACAAGTCAGAATAACGATTAACTTATTCAACTGTTTTCACTCCTTAATTAGTAATTCTCCCGAATGAAACCAAATGTTCTCGCCAGTAACCAGATGTAAGATTAGAGTATTGAATCCCACTACCATTAGAGTTAAACATCCTGCCATCACCCACATATATCCCAACATGGGTAATATATTTACCTGCATATGTCCCAGTAAAAAAAACAAGATCGCCCGGTTTGGCATCTTGTTCATCAATTCGTTTCAACGCATAATATTGTTCTTGCGCCGTTCTTGGTAAATGAATACCTGCTTGTTTATAACTCCATTGTGTTAATCCACTACAGTCAAAACCAACACTAGGATGAGAGCCACCCCAAACATATGACTGCCCTTCATATTTCAAAGCTTCTGTCATGACGATTTCAAATCCATCTATCGAACCATTCACAAGCTTAACATCATGATTTGAACTTTTCAGATAGCGTATTATATGATCAACATAATCAGGATCACCATATCGAGACCATCCCATTTTAACAGCCATCATGTTACTAAAGGATTGTGCCACTTCTTTTGAATAGCCTCCTCGTTCCTTTGCGTATCTAATAAAGTCATTCCCGAAATTATACGACTGTAGGGTTAGGTGAACATCATAATCTGCTTGTTTTAACACACTGGCAAAGTATTTCACACCGGTCTTAATGGAAAATTCCGGGTCAGTAATACTGTTAGGTGGTAAACCAATACTTTCCGAACTTTGCATGATATCTAAATAGCGCCCACCACTTTCCTGCATGGTGAGCGCCATAATGACATTTAAATAATTATAAACTCCTTCTTGACGAGCATATTTTTCAAAAACAGCACGAAAACGTTCTACTTCAGGACTTATACCATTCGTCACATATTCACCATCATCTCCGCCTATCTCATCATTTCCTATCTCATTGTCCCCAGATATCAACATGACAACCACAGTACACATGATCATGAAGAAAATAACAGGGGATGACAACAAGAATGCGAGTAAGATTTTTTTCAAGAAAATCTCTCCTTTCGATCATCATGCTTTTTCATCCCTTCTCAGTCTATCTGTCCCTTTAGAAGATGCCGGACTCTTAATTCTGTTGAAAGAAACACCAACACTATGATTCATCATTTGATTGCCTTGTACAAGTTTAGTAGACTTACGGGGTGTTCTTAACAGAATCTTTATTTACAGACTCGTTATAATCAGATGAAAGCACTTGAACTGTCCGATCACCTTCTCCTACATTTACTTGTAAGGCTAACGATTTTTTAAAATCAGTACCTTGCCCATCTGTTTGAAGTCTTTCTATTTGCATTTCTGAATTATCCTGACGTTTAAACCCATTTGCTCTATTCTCAAGTTGATTTCTTTTACTAAATTCTTTTTGATCTGTTCGATCATTTTCTCCAATTTCCCCTTGTAAATCTCTCGATCTCGCAATCTCATATACTTCATTTTTAAGAACAGTATCTCCAACCGACTCTTTCGTTCCTTCATGGCTAAACCCTTTTTTTCTATCAGGATGATAACCGTCATCTTGTGGGAAGGATTGTTGTTGATCTTTCTTCAATAAATTTTGTAGCTTTCGATCAAATGTCTTATGGTTATTAAATGTTTTCATCTTTTGAGGTGTCCTAGAAACAGCATCAGTATCATCACCTATTTCGAATTCACGTCCGGCAAATGCATCCTTTGAAACACCATCACCAGAGGCGACATCGCCCGATCTATTGTGAAAACTTTTCGCAAAATGACTAAATATATTCGACACATCTGAACCTAATGTATTCGCGCCTTTTTTAGCCGTTTCCCAAGAAGGTTGAACCATTTCTTTACGTACATTTTCCATCATATTGTTATCAATAGATACAACTTTTCCTGCGGTTACAAACTTGATAATGGAATCTCTCTTTTTAAATCCAACCCACAATATGGAGGACAACACAACGACATTTAAAAGATACATTCCTAATCCATTCGGCGGAATCAATTGATCTACGACAAAGCACATCACATATACAAACAAAATTAAGATGCCCAACATTGCTTTAAGAAGAAAGACACTTCCAAGCCGTCCTAAAGTAACAAAACCAGAATAGGCCAGTTGGGGAACATACGAAATCATAAAAGCAAAAGGAATAAAAAACACGATCGCTAAAGCTATGATTTGAAGCAAGAAATTTAGAATCGCCAACCCCAGAAAAGGAATACCTAGTACAATAGATACCAACACCGCAATAATGGATTGACCTAACTGGTTGTAAACATTTCCAGAAGACATAGTATCATTAGAATATTCTTTTATCTCAGTACCCCTGATATATTCTAATTTTTGCTTTTCACCTTCAGCCGATAATTTATAAGATAGAAGTTTATCGATTCGATTTAAACTCCCTTTTTCATCGCTGCCTTTTTCATTTATTTTCTTTTCACTCGTTTCATCATAATTCACAAATAAGTACGGTTTTTTTAATGCCAGATTAAAGTAAACATTACGCATAATGGCAACCGTACCTTCCATTTCTTTTCCTTTTTCGATTTTTGAGTTGTCAACGTAATTTCCCTCATCCTTCACGATGCCAACAAATCCATTACCAGCAACTAATAACTTTCCTTGGGCTTCAACTGACAATGCATTCAAAGCTTTCATATAATAACCAGCGTTTGACATCCACAGTCCGCCAATAACCATTACAATAATAAAGAGAACACTTCTCCTAATCGCTTCTTTTACGCTCCCTCTTACCACAAACAGATAAACCACATATCCACAAAGAAATATAAACAGTGTTTCTCCGAAATTATTCTTTAACGTTGTATATACAGTCTTTGACACTGTAGTCATCGAATTCGCAAATTCATCAATCGGTTGAAGATTATACAAGATATCCATACCCGCATCAACGACACGCACAATATTTCCTGCAAAAGAAAAAGTGACGTTTGTCAAACCAACAAACGCCCCTTTTATACGACTATCGGATTCCTCGTTATTTGCTTGGTAACGAGCTAACGGAAATCGCTTAATTTCTAACTCAACACCACCAACCTTTACACTTTTAGGTTGAGTGGTTGTATCACCGTCAGCCGCCATAACTGAAACCGCCATGATCAATGAAGCTAATAACAGAACAACAACTGAAAGTAAAAGAATCCTTTTTCTTTTCATCACAACTCCCTCCTTTAATCTAACCTAGTCAGTAAATAAAATTGATAGTTAGCATTCTCTAACTCTTCATTTGTCAGCACTTTATTTTCTGGAAAACGCTCATATAATTTAAAACAGATCGCCTTTTGATACTTACTTTGTTTAAAACGTGTTCGATTGAACTCAATCTTAATTCCTAATAATTCTTGTAGAAATAAAGCTGTTGACTCATGTCCTATAAAGCTCTTATATACCCCACCATAGGAAGCTAAACATTTATAAACTTCATCTAAAGAAATGAACTCTGCTTTATAAAGGCCCGGATTGGTTAGCACTAAAGAATTAAGAAAAACAATTCTCACATCTAGTCCTCCTTATATATATTTTTCCTCTGCATATGCCACTGCTTTTTTCTCAACAGTCTTTAAGGCGCCCTCCCACTCTTCAAATAAGCATTCAATTGAAATTTTGGATGTTCGCCCATAATAATCTTTAAACAAGCATTGCCCTTGGAACATCGATTCCATCATTTTTATATTTTCTTTTGTTACCTCCATGTTCACCCATTTCAACACTTCTTCACGTTCTGTTGGTTCATCAAAAGCGAAAGCCACCCCAAAGTTTCCTGAATCTTCTTCTTTTAAAGCGTCCTTTGTTGACTGCGAAATAAAATATTCTGCATTGTTGTATGATCGACCAATCCGGCGCATCTGTCTTTCTACTTTTTTCCCTTGCGGTGATGTTGTAAATATCCATGCTTCATCAATAAATTCAACGGTTTGTTCTTCAGGATCCATCCCAAATAACTCACAAAATTTCCCTAAGGCAAACATGACAGCACTTGATTTCAACTGAGATTTTGTATAGTTTTTCAATCGCTCTGACTGTTCTGGCAAATCCATATTTTCAACTTCTAAAATGGTAATCCGTCTTTTTAATGACAAAGCAGCATTGGAACCGTCATGAATACATAATTTTAAAATGGAAGCAGCAACCACTTCATTTAAATAATCGCCTGCTTTTCTTACAACTAATTCTTCATGATTTTGCATATCTCTAATGATATGGAGTGAGCCTACTTGTTCGCCCCTTTCTTTACGCTCAATCACATTTGAAGTTGCCTTAAGAAACGCTGTACTTACATCGTCTTTTCCTTTAAAGTCGTATACCTGTTCAAAAATTACTTCTATTAATTCCTTCGCTCTCATTGGCGGTAAAAAAGAAATAGGGTCCAGTGCTCCCCAATTCTTTTCATCTTGATGATCTAACGTGATATAGTGATATTTCTCTAGATGAGAGAGATACAAAGGGAATTTTTCACGGATTTCTTGGTCATTTAAGACTCGATGAATCCATTTTCGCATCTCTTTTTTGGGGTCAATGTAAAGGCATTTGACGTTCAGCATACTAATATAGTTAAATATCAATTTAGCCAGATAGGATTTTCCGTTTCCTGTATCCCCTGTAATCAAACAATGCGGTGAACGTGTTTTTGAACCTTTCAGTTGCTGATTCGCTAAAAATGGGTGAAATAAAACAAAATCCCGACTCGAATAAATAGCACTTTCTAAATCGGTATGTTCTGCAAAACGGTCAACCCATCCAAGAAAAAAACCGATTTTAGAACCGACATCAGAATTAACTGCGAATAAACATTCAGCCAACCCATCTTGGGTTGTTTTTTGAACCCAATTCTTATCTGTAATGTCTAACTTTTCACCTGGTAGCATCTTATAAAACAAATTCAATTGGTCAGCAACCGGAAGCCTACATGTGATTCCAGCCCCTTTCAAATGACGTCTTACAATTGTAGCTTTACGTATGCATTCTTTTTTCGTATCACCATGCACAACAATCACTGCCAACCAATTCATCAAAAACACTTCTTCTTTCTTAATCTCGTCTTGTAAATGCCTTACCATTGTGGCGCTTGTAACGGTTGACACGTCACTCCTATCTCCTGTACTATGTTGTTCCCATTGCTCTTCCTTTAATTGTTGTTTCTTTATATTTATTGCGGTTTTTGTTAATGCTTTTGACTCAACTTGCACTTTCATTTGTATTTCAACTGGAAACGGCAACGATTGGACTTCATAAAACAGATCACTTTCCGCCATATTATGAAGAAACTCATCAATGACAACGAAGGACGAATAACCTTCATCTTGATCACTATGAAGATTTAAAACAGAAGGGTTTGTAGGGTCTATAATCGTATTTGTAATAGAATCAACATTTTTCGTTTCACTCTCTTCCTTTGTTTGGTGCTTTAAACTACGAACGAAATGATAACGGTTGATATACACCATTTCATTTTCAGAAAGCCTTTCCCCGCGAACAGAAGCCATAATATTGGCTAGTGTCTCTTCAACTTCCTCATACATTTCAAAAAAAGAAGTGGGAACATTTTGTTCCCACCCAAGCATTTTGACAACTGTATCAGTCGCCGTATTAAAAAGAGATAATATATTTCCCTTTACTTCCATACTGATATTTACAAGGCTTTTTTTCAGTTTTACACCTAAAATGAAATCATACTTTGTTAACCTTCCTAATCGTTGTTCCAATAACCTTACTGTTTCTTCATTGTAGTAACGAGCCACGCCAATGGCATCTTCTGCAATATCTGTTTCTAAATCTTTAAACCGTTTTTCTAATTCGTATTCACTTGGATACATCATCAAATGAAAATCTTCATAAGATGTAATTTCTTCAAATAAGTTTTGCCATTTCTTTTTATAAGAATTCACCTTCTCCTTATTCTGCATGGGTATCGAGTTGCTTCTGACTCGGTAATACGCCCAAACGTCTCCCGTTTTTGCCAACAATAAATTTTTGTGTATTGCCTTCATAGGCGTTTTTATTTTCATTAGAAACCCCCACCACCTTTACCAATTTACGAAATTCAATTTCTTTCTCATTACTAAAATCAACCTTACGATCATTACAATACTTTTTTTGAGGAAGTTTAATCATGAAATAGTACTTCATCAAGTCAAAAAAGTATAAATAAATATTTTTCCCTTCTGGTTTTATTTTTGTCACCAGAATTGTCAAAAGTAACGGAGTCCCAAATATCACAACAATGAACGTTTTATCAAAAGCGTGAGGAAATACCATCCTCACGCCATACCAAAAGCCAAAACAAAGTCCAACAAAAATAAAATAGTTGATCGCTGGTATCAACTCAATTGCGAAAGGCAAAGAATAGTTCTCGGTTAATTGTCGAATTTTTTTCGGTTCTCTCATTGCCTTACGATAATTAAAAACGAAGCGACCCATCATATTGCCCTCCTACATACCATTCATGAAAACCTCAATCCATCCTGAAAATTTAGACCAGTGCTGAATAATCCAAGTAACAGCACCCCCAACACAACATACTGCAATAACTCCACCTAATTTTAGTCTCATTACATGTTTAGCAGCAATAAACATAACAACGATGGTAATAAACTGTATAACAACTGTTTTACCCCAATTTTGGATACCACCTAAATCAGGCAAATTAGTAGCATTTAAAATAATCCATTGTTCCATTTTTTTCTCCTCCTTATTGATGTTTAAGATCATTTACATAAAACTGTCCGCTATTTTCCGTCAATTCTAATGTGAATCTTTCTTTTACTGGAATCTGATTCTCTTTTTCTCTAAACTCCACATCACAAGAAACTTCAAAGCCTTTTTTCGTTTCGAAAATTTTCACATTCTCCACATTACCTAAAGACAAACTGTCTTGTAATGATTCTGGTTTTTTCATCATATAGACCATGTCTTCTTTCTTTTGGGAAGCATATTTTTCAAAGAAGGAATCCAAGAACTTTTCGATAGAATCTTTTTTCAAGCCGGTATATTCCTCCCTCGTTTCCTCCTTATTAGAAGAAGCTATTTTTCCTTTTAAATCATAAATCACAGAAAAATAAGGTACAGCCGTGACCGCAAAAGTATCTCCTTTATTCGTTACAGGAATATTCAACAATAGTTTTTTTTCAACCCCTTGCTTCTCGATCACCTTTTCTTTCACTTTCTTTTCCTGTTTTCCATCTTTGATCGTTTTTTCTACTTCTTTTTCTACTGGAAACTGATTCGTATAAATCACTTTATATTGAAAAAGACTATAACCTTTTTCTTTCTTTACGTTATACAAGCTGTATTCGTTTAATATACGATTTCCTTTTAGTCCAGTCAGATCATAACTCTTTTCATCTTCGAAGCTTTCATTAGCATCAGTAACCATATGACTTTCTAACTTCTTTTTCCTTTGCTCAATGGAATCCATATCGTTTTTCACATTGACATATTCATGAATAAACCCTGATAAAAAATTGTCAGCTGCTGTTACTGATATTTGTTTTTGTTCACCTTCTTTCGGCTTACTAAAGTCTCTTTTTACATCATTCACAACTGAACGTGTATTGACAGAAAGAAGAACAGCCAAAAAAGAAAATACAAGAAGTGAAGAGAGTACCGTCCATAATGTCACAGCAACCATTTTCGAACGATCTCTGGGTACTATTTTCTTTGCTTTCTCCGGCTTTTTTACTCGCTTTATTTTTTGAATAACTGTGCGAAAAAAAGATTCTTCTTTTTTTTCAGACTCACTTTCCTTTTGAAGCAACTTCTTCACCCGCCTTCTTTTCAATCTGCTTAATTCTTTCTAAGAATGATAAAAAGGATGCTACACGTGGTAACACCCTTCTTATACTTTCATTCTCCATATAGACTTTTAAACTCGTCATTCGACCATTGGGTAAATGCTTGGTTTTATAAAACGTATAACGATATTCTGAAAATCCTTCCAATCTAGAGCCCTCCACCACCAACATACATTCTCTACTTATATTTCTGATAAATACTAATGACGAAATACCAACAGTAAAACCTAGCCGCTGAAACTCCCTGTCAACAGCAGTCATAGAGTTTAAATACCCCCATTCACGTTTATTCTGAAAGGGTTAACACCTCAAATTCAACATTTTTCACCTGTTCTTCCTCATCCTCTAGAATATTAAATTGAGCTTGCACCTTCTTATAAACATCATTTACAATCGAAACAGCATAAATAAGAATTCTTTCATCTAAATCATTATGAAATACATGTTCTATTAATCTCTCAATTAATTCTTCTGCCAAATCCAGAAATCCATGACGCTCTAATTCACTTTCAAGGTATGCACGATTGATTATATTTACATAAGACATAAAATTCTTCCCCTTTCATTAAATTTATTTGGGCCTTGCCCAAACCCACAAGGGGAACTCTTCCCCTTGACCCCATCTAATAAACTCCCCCACCCCCCTCACTTTTGAGGGGGCTCCCTCGCCGGTAGGCAGGAACAAACGGTTGTTTGTTCAATGACAAGAGGGTCTTGGTTTGGTGAACCTCTCAACTCTTATTCTCCTTTCTAGAATTTCATCTTCCTTCGGTCGTGAACTTCTACGAGTTGCGATACGTTGACAGGTGCGTTAATTCGCATCACCTATGTTTAAAGGTAATAGCATTTATTTTTCAAAAATTTCAAACCACTATATCAGCTATTTCAGCCAAGAAAACCTCTAACATTTTTTCTTGTTTATCCGAAAGTTCTGCATTCAAAATCATATCTGATAGATCATTAGAACATAAATGCTTATCCGCCTCTAACACCATTTTCATGGTTGGTGCACATGAATTTTGAAGCCAGTTTCTTGACTTCCTGTAAAAGTCCGCATCAGGCTTTGTATACAAACTCAATTTCCCTACATCACCTATAAAATCCGTCCAAAATGGACTGGTTTTCCAATACCGCCGTTCTTCCTCACCACTATCAACAAACCTGATATAATTGTTTATAATCTTTAAAGCTATATAAGTTAAATTCTTTTGAGTTATTAAAGCCTTTACAGCAACTTGCGCCCTTTCATTTTTCAAACGCAACTCATAGCGATTCCATTTGCCGATCTCTTCTAGAGGAATATTGTATTTTTCTGACTGCTCATAGTTCTTTTCATAGAAACAAAGATACGCTTCTGATTTTTTAGAGCCAAAATAAATGGTTGTACCTCCCAACCCGCCATCTACCAAATCAAACGAGCCATTAAAATCAGATTTTCTAAACCTAGAAATACATTCACCCTTTTGGGCTTTTTTCAATAGTTCAGGAATAGAAAAATACGTTGTTTTATCATCAATCGCTAAGTCGAAGCGTGTAAAAGTACCCTTGTTTTCTATACAGTCTTGAAAGAAATCAAACCATGTTTTCTTACGACATTCCAAAAATGATTCAAATTGTCGACATCCTTTACCTGACATTTCAACAAGAATACCTCTATTATCATCAGGCGCTGAATAAAAAACTTTTATTTGATCTAATTCAAATGCTCCAATGTAACCATAAAAACCTGATGACTTTTCAGTCATGTAATCTTTTCTTAGATGAACCACGTTTTCAAGAATATGATCAATATCTTGTGTTTTAAAAGTAACTCTAATGTAGTCAACCATTGATATTAAAGGGCTTTCAACGTTTACTTTTTCTTCTTTTAACATTACTACCCCCCTGTTAGCGTGGGGGGGTTTTTGTAGTTCAGTCATTCGCTAACGCTCACTCCTTCCGCTGGTTCCGTTTGTTCGCTTTCGCTGCCGCTGGCGACTGCCGTCGCCGGCGCTCCCTGCACTCCACCAGCTTGTTTTTCAATCGTTCGCATGAAATCATACCCCTTAGGCACAAAAGGACTATAAAATTCAAATACTGTTCCAGTTCCCATGTCTGAATAACCTCGCCCTGTTACTTTTTTATTCACGAATGCTTTATTACTATCTCCAAACATCATTCCGTAACCTGTATCAGACATTAATCCTAACGTCACACGGAAATTAAACTGGTCACGTATACCGTCTGCCAAATACTTTGCATCTGGCCGTTGCGCTCCTAAAACGAGAAAGTAACCTGCTTGCCTGCCTAACATAACCAGTTGCTTCATATACGATAGAGCTTCATTTCTTTCTTTCATTTCAAGCAAATCCATAAACGCAACATATTCATCAAAAAAGATAAAGACAGGTTTCAATCCTAAATAAGCATAGTTTTCACCCGTCTTGTAGTTCGGCATCTGTTTCATTTCTTCCATTCGTTTCATCATTCCATCAACAGACTTCCTCAAACACATCATAATGCCGTTCTTTTTTGAATAAACCTTCCCTGGAACCACTTCTTCCAAGTCAGCTAAATCCGCATGTTTCGGGTCTAATATTCTTATCTCTGCACCAGCACCGACACAGGCCTTTATTACTGTCAGCATGAAATAGGTTTTTCCTCCGCCTGTTCCTCCGGCAATTAACATATGTGGCAACTTATCAAAGTGCCATGTAATATGTTCCATCAAGCGCAAAGCCCCATTCTCAACCACTGCATCATCAATTGAAATGCGGTTTTTGCGGACGTCATACAACAATTTAAAGCAGACAAACCCTTCTTCCATTTCCTGACCTACAAGGTCACAAAATAAGCCATTTTCCAAATCCTTTCCCAACTCTAGAAAACGATTCTGAAAACGGCTCATGTCCATAGCAATACGAATATAAATGTAATTATTCTTCACGCTATAATACATTCTAGGGAAATACGTTATTCTTTCTTTCAAATACGTTTCACCAGAAAAAAGCTTCTTTACTCTGACATTTTCTTTTTCATAAAATTTGTTAGAAAAGATCATTCTTGCGATTTTTTGTTTATGAAGTATTTTCTTATAGCGTGAATAAAAACCAAAATATGAGACAACAACAGTCCCTATCCCTATCAAAACAGAGAATATAACACTCTTTACTATTAAAGGTAGATTCCAGTTAAATGCTTCTATGATCTCATGTATGTTCAAATGCAACAGATGCTCTTCCCAAAAGAAAAACATGGATATAAAAAAAGCAGACGCAAATATAAATGCGCCCACTCTTTTTATAGTATTCCTCATGCGAGGCTTAATCCTAGAACCTCTATATTTCCACAATTTGTTTTTAAAAAATCCAGAGATCATGATCCCTCCTTTAGCAGCTATCTAAATATTCTTTTATTTCTTTTCATCACCAGATCCATTAAGCGTTTTGACAGAATTTGAACCGGTACTTGCCGAACGTGATTTTAATGAAACAATATCATCCGCTGTTACGGTCCAACGAACAGTCGCAAAATTCCCATTAGCTTGAGCCGAAGAAGTAATCATAGGGTTCACCAATTCAACAGGTTCATTAAAATCCAATTCTTTCAATTCAACCTCACCAGGAATAGTTACTTCAATTTGACCACCTTGACCACTTGAACCAAGATTATAAACGCGGGCTTCCAAAACATCAGTACGGCGGTTATTAACACGATCATATTGAAAACGGTCACGATTATGACCTAAGAAATTCATTGCTCCAAAAGTCTTTTCTATGTCAGGTACGATATATTTCAATTCCATTTTCTATTCCTCATTTCATTTTATTTTAGTTTGATTGTTTATTTATTTTATAATCCATAACAAACATTTTATTATTCTTTATTCGCTCTAGTTATGATTCCGTCATGGCGCTTATCAGTCGCTCTTGGTCATAAACCCGTCTTGGCAACCTAGTAGGCTATTTATAGCCATCAAGCTGTTTACAGCTATCTCGCACGCTTGTTCTAGCCTGCTACAGTATTTAGAAAGTGATAACTGTATTCACTCAATACTAACGAATGACTTTTCAGTAAAATTACCATATAATAAAGGTGTCTAATCTTTTAATGGCGTTCTTGATGCTCTTGTCAAGTTCGCTTTCTTGGTCTATATGTATTTTTCAAAGATCTTTTTTAAAGTTTTTTTACAATATCGAAAGGCTCTACATTTTGGATAACCATTCTAAATTGTTGAACTTGAAAATTAATAAACATAGTAATTGATTCACTAGACAACTCCCTTTAAGTACGTAGAATTTGTTTCAATCCACTCAAAGACAAGATCACGAGGATAACGACCTTTTATGTTTTGCAATCTTGGGAATGAAGGATTGCTCGTAACCTTAATAACAGTTGGTGGAGCAATTTGTAAAATTTCGGCTAGATGACTGTTTCTGAGTACTGGCGGATAAGAGAAACTCTTCATTCCATCTTCTACACCCTTTTCGTAAGCTGATTGAATTAATTTTTCTAAACGTTCTTTCAAAAATTCTGTTTCTATTCGATCGAAAGTCATCGTTGTTTGGGGCATATTAGCACCTCCTTATGCAGTATGCAACCTCAAGTTGCTATTTTATTCAAAAAAAATGGTCCAATTTATTTCAAGAAGTTCACCAAGTTTTTTTGCTACATTTACAGAAGGTCTACGTTCTCCTTTTTCAATCATGCCATAATATTGTCTAGTGATACCAGTTCCTAATAGATCAGCAACTTCTTGATGGGTATAGCCTAATTTTGTTCTCTTCTTAGTTAACAACTTTTGAAGCTCTTGACTAGTCATTAATTCCACCTCCAATCGCAACTTTAGGTTGCTTTATATTTACTATTATACGCAACTAAAAGTTACTGTCAACCTTTTTATGCAACTTTTTGTTTCAATTATGGAAAGCAACTTTTCGTTGCTATATAATCATTAACATAGATGACTGAAATGGGGATAATTATATGTTTTCTGATAGATTAAAAAAACTGAGGTCAAATAAAAAGATGTCTCAGCAACAAGTTGCAGATTACTTAGGAATTTCTCGCCAAGCTTATGGCAAGTATGAGAAGGATAATGCTCAACCAGATTTTAATTCATTAAAAAATTTATCTTCTTTGTTTGAAGTTTCCATTGACTACTTAATTACAGGAAATGAAAATACCCAATCCCCAGATGAAATGTGGAAAGAATTTCTCGATCCTAAAACACAAATCTTTTTCAAGGATTTGAAGGATGCTCCAGAAGAAAAAATTGAAGAGTTAATACGATTTTGGGAATTTATTAAAGAGAGAGATAAGAATAAATAAAGCTCTAATTATAGGGCTTTTCTTTATAACATAAATACGAACATACATTCTTAAGGGGGAGTAAACAAATGAAGTATCAAACAACGTTATTAGAAGACTGGATTAAAGAATTTTATTTTAATATCAACGTTTATTATTCTCACCAATTAGACTTGTTAGACATTGCAGACCGCTTAGGTATTTTTATTCACTTTGAGAAATTTTCTAGTCGTGTATATAATGGAGAAATTATAATTGATTGTAGATTATCTCCGGAAGAACAATGGCAAGATTTTGGACATGAACTATGTCATTTATTAAGACAAGAAGGTAATCAATTATTACTTATGCGTAATAAATTATTAGATATTCAAGAAGCAAAAGCCGAGAGTTTCGCCCTTCATTTTTGTGTACCTACTTTTATGTTATTAAAAAATAATATTTCTAATTATGCGAATGTTCAGTACGGAATTCCCTTTGTAACAGAAAAATTTAATGTAACTGATGAGTTTGCAAAAAAACGACTTATCCATTTTCAAAACCAAATACAACAATCTAAGTCAGACCAAGATTTTAGAAGGCAAATGGAATTACTTTACCCGAGGGCTAGCACTGATAATTGGTCAAATGAAACAAAACTAATTTTGGACAAGCTTAATAAACAATTAGAAAAGAAAAAAATTTTTCAAGGAGTATGATTTTTATGCCAAGACAACGAGTTTACTATGATTATTTTGAAGGAAAACAAGTTCCAGTCTGGTATGTTTTGACTTTTAGTCTCTTGGAAATTCCATGGGAACAAGATTCTTATTATTTTGAAGTAATTGCTCCTTTCGAGTATTTTGACAGAAACGACTTTGATGATTCAATACTTAGTTCCTCCATCAATATTGAAGATTTATTAACGAATAATCTTCATGCCAGCCAGCTAGGATTAAATCTTGATCAAATTAAGCATCGAATTAGTAGACATGGTGTTAATCCATACGAAGTTGACCAATTTATTATCCAGCTTCCTGACATCGAGGAAGTATTGCAACTATTACCTAACGAAAGAAAAGAACCTTTTATTCTTGTATAACTATAAGGAGATGGTATAGATGGCTTATGTAAAGAAATATCAAACCAAAAAAGGCGAAAGATGGATGTACGTAGTGGAGAATGGAATAGATCCTCAAATAGGAAACCGCCGGCGAATTGTTAAAAAAGGATTTATTAAACAGAAGGATGCTAAAGATGCTCTTAAAGAATTCGAGCGTAAAACAAGTGGTAAAAAATTTGAAGATAAAAATTTAACTTTTGAAGAAGTGGCAGAAGACTGGCTTGATGTCTATAGTGAAACAGATGTAAAGATAAGTACTATCCGTGTTAGAAAACATGAAATTGGGCATTTAAATCGCTATTTTGCTAAATATAAAATCAAGGATATTACTAAAAGAATGTATCAAAATGCATTAAATGATTTAAAGAAGAAAGAACAGCTTGCTCATAATACCATTTCTGGTATACATGGAACAGCAAGGATGATATATAAAAGAGCAATGGAGCAGGACCTATTATTAGCTGATCCAACAGAGTATGCTTTCATTCCGAAAGATAAAAAGACAGTTGAGGATATTGAAAATAAAAAAGTCGAAGATAAATATTTTGAAAAATATGAGTTAAAGGCATTCTTAGATACAGCCAAAACACAGGGTGAAATTGATGACTATGTTATTTTTTTAACTTTATCCTGGACAGGCCTTAGAGCTGGTGAATTAGTAGCTCTTAAGTGGAAAGACATTGATTTTGAAGAAAATACGATCAATATCACAAAGACCTACTATAATCCAAGAAATAATACCAAAGATTATAAATTGCTTCCTCCCAAGACTAACGGTTCAATACGTAAGATTGATGTGGAAGATGAAATTATTAATACCCTCCATAAACATAGATTGAAACAAAAAGAAATCAAACTACAAGTTGGCAAAGAGTATTATGATAAAGATTTTGTTTTTGGAAGATTAAATGCTCCTTATTTCGGTTATCCACATTTTATTAAGACTATAGAAAATCGAATGGAAAGCTTGTTAAAAAAAACACCAGCTATTAACAAACGATTAACACCTCACTCCTTAAGACACACCCATACATCTTTGTTAGCAGAAGCTGGTGTTGAATTACTTCAAATTATGGATCGACTTGGTCACACAGAAGATGAAACAACTACACAAGTTTATTTACACATTACAAAAGACAGAAAAAAAGAAGCTTCTCAAAAGTTTGCTCAACTAATGAGAAGCCTCTAATTTTAATTTTGGATTGGTTCAGGCACCTTTTCGGCACCTAAAATGATGTTTCTATCTACAAACCCTTAATATATAAAGGTTTTATAGATCAAATTACATCATGCCGCCCATTCCACCCATGCCGCCCATGTCAGGCATACCCATGCCGCCTGCACCACCAGCAGGTTCTGGTTTATCAGCAACAACAGCTTCTGTAGTTAAGAACATAGCTGCTACAGAACCAGCGTTTTGTAAGGCTGAACGAGTTACTTTAGTAGGATCGACGATACCGGATGCAATCATGTTGACCCATTCTCCAGTAGCTGCGTTGAAGCCAGTACCTACTGCTTCACCTTTAAGGCGCTCTACGATTACAGAGCCTTCAAGTCCAGCATTGTGAGCGATTTGACGAACAGGCTCTTCGATGGCACGAAGAACGATTTTAACGCCTGTTGCTACGTCGCCTTCTGCTTGAATTTCAGCGATTTTATTGTATACGTTAAGAAGGGCTGTACCACCACCGGCTACGATGCCTTCTTCAACAGCGGCACGAGTGGAGTTCAATGCGTCTTCAATACGAAGTTTACGTTCTTTTAATTCTGTTTCAGTAGCTGCACCGACTTTAATTACCGCTACACCACCAGCTAATTTAGCAAGGCGTTCTTGTAATTTTTCACGGTCGAATTCAGAAGTTGTTTCTTCCAATTGAACACGGATTTGATTTACACGAGCTTGAATTTGAGCTGTATTTCCAGCACCTTCAACGATCGTTGTATTTTCTTTTGTAACAACCACTTTAGATGCACGGCCTAATGAATCGATTGTTGCAGACTTAAGATCAAGTCCGATTTCTTCAGTGATTACTTCGCCGCCTGTAAGAGCTGCGATGTCTTCAAGCATTGCTTTACGACGGTCGCCGAATCCAGGAGCTTTAACTGCAACTGCGTTGAATGTTCCACGAAGTTTGTTCACAACAAGAGTTGCAAGCGCTTCGCCTTCTACATCTTCAGCAATCAACAATAGCGGTTTCCCTTGTTGAACAACTTGCTCAAGTACAGGAAGGATTTCTTGGATATTCGTGATTTTTTTATCTGTGATCAAGATATATGGATTCTCAAGGACAGCTTCCATTTTATCTGAATCAGTAACCATGTATGGAGAAGCATATCCACGATCGAACTGCATACCTTCTACTACGTCCAACTCAGTTGTGAAACCTTTAGACTCTTCGATTGTGATGACGCCATCGTTACCAACGCGCTCCATTGCTTCCGCAATCAATTGGCCCACTTCTTCATCAGCTGAAGAAATGGCAGCAACTTGTGCGATTGATTCTTTGTTTTCAACTGGTTGGGAAATGGCTTTCAATTCTGCAATGGCAGTATTGACCGCTTTCTCGATTCCTTTACGGATACCCATTGGGTTAGCACCAGCTGTAACATTTTTAAGACCTTCACGGATCATCGCTTGAGCAAGAACCGTTGCAGTAGTTGTACCGTCACCAGCTACGTCGTTTGTTTTGCTTGCTACTTCAGCAACCAATTTCGCACCCATGTTTTCGAATGCATCTTCCAATTCGATTTCTTTAGCGATCGTCACACCGTCATTCGTGATAAGCGGTGAACCGAATTTTTTCTCAAGAACCACGTTACGACCTTTTGGTCCAAGCGTTACTTTAACTGCATCTGCAAGTGCGTCCACACCACGAAGCATGGAGCGGCGAGCTTCTTCACTAAATTTAATTTCTTTAGCCATTTATAAGTACCTCCCTAAAATTTTAAGAAAATTTTCGTTCAGTTAAGTATGATGTATAATTAGCCGATAACAGCTAGAATGTCGCTTTCACGTAAAATTAAGTATTCAGTGTCTTCGTATTTAACTTCAGTACCTGCATATTTTGAGAAGATAATTAGATCGCCTTGGGCAACCTCTAAAGCAACACGTTCGCCATTTTCAAGGACACGGCCAGTACCAACTGCTACTACCTTACCTTCTTGTGGCTTTTCTTTAGCAGTATCAGGAAGAACAATACCGCTTGCAGTTTTTTCTTCAGTTTGAACTAGTTCAATAATAACGCGATCACCTAATGGTTTTAACAAGTGAAACAACCTCCTCATATTCTCTTGATAATTTGTTTCATGATTATTAGCACTCTTCATCATCGAGTGCTAACACATTTATAATATTAAATAAACCGAGCCTTTTTTGCAAGTATCTTATTGAAAATTTTTTATTAATTTCTGATAAATTACGGGTATACTACTTTAGCATAATGATTTCCTGAACAAAGTAATTGAAATGTTTTGTTGAGGGTACCTTTAAGTGGTGTTCTGCTTAAATATTTGATACCATTTTGGAGTATGCGTTTATAGATTGTCCCCATATGTTCCGAGCGGGATGGGTGACTAAATAAAAGGAGTTTTCATTTTTGAAAAAAGAATATTGGTTCGTCATCATCACTTATATTGCCATGCAATTATCCAGTATTGTTGGGGTACCCATTTTCATGCTGATCGGGTCTTATACCGGAATGCCGGCTGATGAACTCGAAGTGAAGTCTGCAGCATACTGGATAGTTTTCAGTTTTCTCGCTGCTTTATTCCTAATTCTTTTTTTAATGAGAAAAGATATGAGGGAAAAGTTGGACACGAGAAATCAATCTTCCGTTCCCATGTCCATACTATGGGCAATTGCAGGAGTTTTCATGGCTCTTTTTGCGCAAAGCATTGCCGGTAGCATTGAACAAATGCTTGGGGTGGAGTCTGAATCTGAAAATACGCAGCAACTCATTTCACTCATTTACAAAGTCCCCATGGTCATTTTCGTCACTTCAGTAATCGGACCCATATTGGAAGAATTAATTTTCCGGAAAATCATTTTCGGATCCCTTCATAAACGCTTTAATTTCTTTATTTCAGCTTTAATCAGCTCAGTTATTTTCGGCTTGGCGCATGGTGAATTTGAACATCTTCTTTTATATACAGCAATGGGCTTCACCTTTGCTTTCCTTTATGCAAAAACAGGCCGCATTCTCGTTTCCATGAGCGCTCATATTGCGATGAATACGCTTGTTATCATCCTTCAAGTGGTATATCGGGAGGATATTGAGAAGATGCTAGATACTGCACAGGCCTTCATCGGAGGTTTATTATGAAACGTCAATCACCATTATTCATGGGCATCATCTATGCAGGCTTAGGAGCTCTTTTTACCGCTATCGCGATTCAAACCGTCAATTCTTCTGGATGGGGAATCTTTGCCTACATTCTTGTCCTAATTGCGACTCTTGACTTTGGATCGGGATTACGCATGATCATGCTGCACTTTAAGATTAAAGCCGCACAAAAAAATAAGAAAAAATAAAAAACGCTGCAATGATGCAGCGTTCAGACTGTGGACAAACCCGATGAAAAATTAGTTTGTCTACAGTTTTTTTATGGCTTTTGCAATTTGGACGCTGATTTCCGCTCCAGGGGCTCGCTTTTCGCGGGCGATCCGGGATTCTCCTTTGCTTGCGCCTGTGGGTCTCCCTTAGACGCGCTTTTCCCGCAGGAATCGCACGCACCTTCCTCTCATTCAACTTCGTATAAGATTCAAATAGAAACCATACCTAAGGAATTGTAGTATTTACTTTGGGCCAGTTGGTTCGGGATCAGCTTTTGATGAAAGATACGTTTCATGAACCCCTTTCTCCTAAAGTCTCTTTTAAAAGAAGGTTCAAAACTTGAATTGATAAGGATGCTTTTTATTCTATTTTGCTCAACTTGATATGATTACATTAGACCAACTGGTGCCAGCGAACGATTCGGTTCATGAAATTTTGGCCGCCATTAATTAACCTCGGGCCAAAATTCCACAGGGAATGTCAAAAAGGGTGCGGAATTAAAAAATTTCGCACCCTTTTTCATACAAATTGAACTCTGCAATAATGCAGCGTTTTTTCATTCTTCCAATGCGGCTTCTTCCACTACAGGATAATGTTTCAGGAAGTAGATGAGCGACTGAAGCTCCACGGCCAGGTCAATGTGGTGAACCCTTATGGATGGAGGCACGGTCAGCCGTGCAGGTGTAAAATTCAATATTCCTTTTATATCGGCTTTGACTAGACGATCGGTTATCGTCTGGGCTACCTGTGCAGGCACGGTCAATATAGCCGCAGTAATATTATTTTCCTGCAATAGTGTATCGATTTGATCCATATGATAAATGGGCACATCAGCTATTCGCTTGCCGACCTTTTCTTCAGAAACTTCGAAAGCCATTTCAATTTTTGTATTATTATTTTTCATGAAATTGTAATTCAAAAAAGCGGTTCCTAAATTTCCTACCCCGATTAAAGCGACTTTGGTCAATTCATCTTGATCTAGTGTTTTTCTAAAGAAGGATAATAAATAATTGACATTGTAGCCGTAGCCCTTTTTCCCAAGCGCGCCAAAGTAGGAAAAATCACGGCGAATGGTAGCAGAATCCACCTTTACAGCTTCGCTTAGCTCTGCCGAGGAAACTCTTTGTTTGCCTGAGGAATGTAAGTTCTTTAAAAATCGATAATACAATGGCAACCTTTTGGCTGTCGCCTGCGGTATCTTTGGGTCATGGTTCATTGTTCTTCCCCGCCTTCACACATGCTTTTCAACTTAATCTCTATCTGTTTGTTTTACTTGTCTTTTATAATCGTTACTGGAAACTCCGCCTGTTTTCTCCACTAAGAATGTAGGCCCGATCACCATTCCCTTATCAATGGCCTTACACATGTCATAAACAGTCAAGGCAGTCACGGAGGCAGCTGTTAACGCTTCCATTTCAACACCTGTACTCCCTTTTGTCTTAGCTTCCGTTTCAATCCTTAGCCTATATCCTTGTTCTTCTTTTTCCCAATCAAAGGCTATATTGACCCCTTGCAGAGCAATGGGATGGCACATCGGAATCATATTGGATGTATTTTTGCTGGCCATTATTCCTGCAACTTGTGCAACAGCCAGTACATCACCTTTTTTCATTTTCTGGTTCGTGACCAATTCATATATTTCATCATTCAATAAAATGCTCGATTGAGCTACTGCCGTCCGGATCGTTTCAGGCTTAGCACTCACATCAACCATTTTAGCCCTGCCCTGTTCATTAAAATGCGTTAAGTCTCCCATTTAAGTAACCCCTCCTAAATCATACACTATTATTCCACTTTATGTAACAGCTTTTCTTTTAGCCTGGAACCAAGCTGTTGCCGATAATAACTAAAATACGTTACACTAACAATAATCAATTGAGGTGAAATCTATGATTTTATTACAAATCAATCAACTATCGAAATATTATGGAGCTGAACTTATTTTATCAAATATGAAGCTCGAAGTTCAAAATAAAGATCGAATTGCACTTGTCGGTCGAAATGGTGCCGGTAAATCCACTCTGCTAAAAATCATAGCCGGGCATCTTTCCCATGATGGCGGTGAAATAATCAAACCAAAGGGTGTCACCATCGGCTATATGGCCCAGGATACGGGATTGGAATCCGAACTGACCATTTGGGATGAGATGCTTACTGTATTCACGGACCTTATAGAGCAAGAAAAGGAGCTGCGTCGCCTTGAGGCTGACATGGCCAGACCGGACATCTTTGAAAACGAAACAATTTACCAAAAGGTGCTGAATGAATACGACACTTTGATGGTGGCATTCAAAGAGAAGGGCGGTTATCAATATGAAGCGGATATACGTTCCGTATTGCATGGACTTCAGTTTGCTGACTTTGACCATTCCACCCCCATTTCCACATTGAGCGGGGGACAAAAAACAAGGCTTGCATTAGGGAAACTCCTTTTAAGGAAACCGGATATATTGATTCTAGATGAGCCGACAAACCATTTGGATATCGAAACCCTCTCTTGGCTTGAACAATATTTACAAACCTACCAGGGAGCTGTCCTTATTGTATCCCATGACCGTTATTTTTTAGATAAAGTAGTCAACCTGGTATATGAGATTTCCCGGAATAACATGAAAAAATTCCATGGAAATTATAGTTCTTACCTAGAGGGGAAAGCAGAAGATTATGAACGGGACATGAAACTATTCGAGAAGCAACAAGGGGAAATTGAAAAGCTTCGCGACTTTGTCCAACGTAATATCACAAGGGCTTCCACCACGAAAAGAGCACAAAGCAGACGCAAACAGCTCGAAAAGATGGATGTATTGGACAAGCCGCAAGGTGATGAAAAATCCGCGAATTTTTCTTTCCAGATTGAAAGGCAAAGCGGAAATGAAGTACTTCACCTCCAAGGCCTGGCTATCGGATACGAAGGGGAAACGGTATCAAAGAATATAAATTCCCGGATGACAAAAGGTGAGAGCATAGCTCTTGTTGGCCCAAATGGAGTTGGAAAATCAACTTTACTGAAAACGATTATTTCTAAGTTGCCTGCACTTTCTGGGGAATTCCGTTTTGGAACGAACGTAGAAGTCAGCTACTACGATCAAGAACAGGCTAACCTTGTTTCCAATAAACGCGTACTCAATGAATTATGGGACGACTATCCCCTTAAACCGGAAAAGGACATCCGCACCGTACTCGGTAATTTCCTATTTAGCGGGGATGATGTTTTGAAAACCGTTTCCACACTAAGCGGGGGCGAAAAGGCTCGGCTTGCTCTTGCCAAAATGATGATGCAAAAAGGTAATTTTTTAATTCTTGATGAACCAACGAACCATTTGGACCTCGATAGTAAATTGGTGCTTGAAAACGCTTTGATCGATTATCCGGGAACTATTCTTTTCGTCTCACATGACCGTTATTTCATAAATCGGATAGCAACGAAAGTGATAGAGCTCTCCAAAGACGGCAACGAAGAATTCCTCGGTGATTATGATTACTATTTAGAGAAGAAACAGGAGCAAGCGGAAATCAAAGCACTTGAACAGCAGGATCAGGCTAAAACTTTAGATGCAGCTGTAGAAAAAACAAATTACAAAATTGATAAAGAAGCAAAAAAAGCAGAACGCCAGCGAAAACGGCGCATTGAGGAAATCGAGGCAGCCATGGAGCGTCTTGAAACCGAAATAAGCGAATATAATGACCTCCTTTGCGATCCAAATGTTTTTCAGGACCACGAAAAAGTGATGGAAGTCCAAACAAAGCTTGATAATGCACAGGAAAAATTGGACCAGCTGCTCGAAGAATGGGCCGAACTGGAAGAATGACAAATGACCGGGTCAATCGACTCGGTCTTTTTCACTTCAAATTAAAAAGTTATCCACAAACTTGTTAACAATTCACTTACCGTTTATTAGCCAATAATTTGAGTTATGCACATTATCCACAGAAACATATCCACTTATCCACAAAAACACCACTTTATACACATGCAGTAGGATGATCAAAAAAACTTTATCCACAGAATATTCTATTATTTTATTAACACGATAAAAAGACAGGATGCCGAAGTGTGGGATCCTGTCTTCTCGTCAATTAAAATGCTTCTATATCCAATCCAGGATTTCCGTTCAAATCCAAACCAGATCGTTTTCCTTTTTCAAACATGACACTGCCAGCAGCACCGATCATGGCGGCATTGTCTGTACAAAGATAGATGGGCGGAATGGATATATCCATAGGTAAATCCTTAAAAGCTTCCGTTAATGCTTCCCTAAGGCCTTTATTTGCCGCAACTCCTCCAGCAAGCAATACCTGCTTCACATTATATTCCTTTGCAGCTTTTACAGCTTTCATTACAAGCACTTCTATCACACTTGCTTGGAAACTTGCCGCTAAATCTTTAGGTTCGATTTTTTCCCCGCGCTGTTCTGCATTATGCAAAGTGTTGATCACCGCCGATTTCAACCCGCTGAAGGAAAAATCATAGCTGCCATCCAACCATGCCCTAGGCAGTTTTAAAGTTGGTGAGCCTTCTTGCGCAAGCCTATCGATATGAGGACCGCCAGGATAAGGGAGCCCCAATGTTCGAGCCACTTTATCATACGCCTCTCCTGCTGCATCATCCCGCGTCTCCCCTATCACCTTGAAAGAACCTGGCTCTTCTAAAAGCACCAATTCTGTATGACCTCCCGAAACGACTAAAGAAAGCGCAGGATATTCGATCTCCTGAATAAGCCGATTTGCATAGATATGACCAGCGATATGATGCGTACCGACAATTGGTATTCCATGTGCGAAAGCTACAGCCTTCGCCGCATTCACGCCTATTAATAGTGCCCCAACAAGGCCGGGGCCTTCTGTAACGGCAATGGCATCCAAGTCTTCATATGTCACACCGGCTTGCAGCAGTGCTTCTTCAAGAACAATCGTAATTTGTTCTACATGATGACGGGAAGCTATTTCAGGGACGACACCGCCAAAACGTTTATGGCTTTCAATTTGTGAAGCCACGACATTACTCAGTATCTCCGTACCATTTTTTATGACAGCTGCCGCAGTTTCATCGCAGCTCGTTTCAATACCTAATATAAATTGATCTTGTTTCATGAAAAATTCACCCACATAACATAAGCATCTTCTTGATTGTCTGTATAATAATTTTTTCGGATTCCGCCCTTTTGGAAACCTAGTTTTTCATAGAGCGAAATGGCTACTGCATTACTGACACGGACCTCTAGCGTCATCCTCACCACACCCATCGAAATGGAGATTTCAATCATCTTCCTGAGCAAAGCTTCTCCTAGCTTTTGCCCTCGGTATTCTGGCAATATCGCTATATTGGTAATGTGCGATTCATCAATGACGATCCAGGCACCGCAATAACCGGCGATTTTACCTTCATCCTCTATCACCATGTATACAGCATATTGATTATGATTCAATTCATTAAAAAAAGCTTCCCGGCTCCAAGGCAAAGTAAAGGACTGCTTTTCCACGTTTAGCACTTGGTCGATATCTTCCGTATTCATCTTTCGGAACGTCAATGTTTTACTCATAATAATCGGTCGCTTTCCTTGTTTATTTCCCCTGCTGTTCAAGCCACTTAGCCTCTGCTTCAGCCATGCGGATATAATTCGGTACAAACTGGTGAACATCCACTTCAGTCTTATCAAGACCAATGAAGGCCAGTTCGCTTGCCCTTGAATTATATGACTGTACCAGAGCAAATACCGCCAATTCCCCTAATGCATCCGTAATTGCATCCCGATGGATGTCCACATCTTGACCAACAAATAAAACAGGACGATTTAATTCCTTCAATTGACTCGCCCACTCAGAGGATAGAATATTACAATCTTCTATGACTGTCTTTAAAGAGTCCTTTTCCATTTCATATAATCCAGTATAAATCTGCCCTCTTCTTGCATCGAACAAGGGAGAGATCACCCCGTTAAAATATCGTCCATTAGCTGCTAAAACCTCTAAGCTGGAAACACCTGATAAGGGAATCTGAAGCGTCCAGGCCAAGCTTTTCGCTATCGTCACTCCAATCCTGACCCCTGTATAGGAGCCTGGACCTTGAGCGACCACAATCTTAGTCAATTCCTTCGGTTTAGTATCACAATCCCTCAGCAGTGTCTCAATTGCCGGCATGACCCGCACCGAATGATTTTTCTTTAGGTTCGTCGTATACTCACCAATTACTTGATTCTCGTTTACCAGTGCAATCCCTAATGTAAAATTCGATGTATCTATAGCTAAAACCTTCATCAAATAATCTCCTTACATAACTTTACATATCGTTCGCCTTTGGCTTCCAAAACAATACGCCGGCTGGTATCGCCCAGACGATAGATATAAATGGTCAAGATTTCCTCTGGAAGGTGATCCTTTATTAAATGGGCCCATTCAACGACAGTCACACCATCACCATCAAAATATTCATCAAAGCCTAGATCTTCTTCCGATTCACTTACCCGATATACATCCATATGATACAAAGGCAAGCGACCCATGTATTCCTTTATGATCGTAAAGGTAGGGCTATTCACCATTCTGGTAACACCTAGTCCTTTAGCCAGCCCTTTTGTGAATGCCGTCTTCCCTGCACCCAAGTCACCTTCTAATGCCAGAACATCTCCACTGGAGAGCTTTTGTGCCAATCTATGCGCAAATTGCGCAGTTTCTTCCTCACTCTGAGAAATCCATTCAACATGTTGCATATATCAATCACCTTTATCATTATTAGGAAACGTCCTATAGTTCATGTCTATAACCATAAACGCAATATTATGGAACAAAAACCATTCTATATGTAGTTTACCTTGTTTCAAAAGAAGAAACAAATAAGTTAGGGACATAATTATTCGAATTTCAGATAAAACAAAAAAACGAAACCTAAGTTTCGTTTTTTTCATG
>NZ_JADILK010000057.1 GCF_017355165.1 Bacillus sp. SD075
ACCATTGACTCGAGTCAATGGTTTTTTCTTGTCTCATTTTAAAGTTACCGATCTCCCTGACATCCAATTATTCACCCAGGCAGAGGCTTCTTGCCAATTGTTGACCCGAATCACCCTTTCAGGCACGGAATCTTGGTTATAAGGGGTATTAAATAAAATCACGGGTATTTTACACTCTTCTGAAATCGCCACTGCATTATCGTGCTTGTCCTCTAAAAAGAGATCGACTTCAAATTTTTTGGCTGCAGCCACTTTATCGTGTGAACCTACAAGCTCTATATGATCAAAAAGGACTTCATTCGTCGTGAACCAATTCTTGGTTACATCCAATAAACGGTTGCTTCTGGCACTGATGAAGTAAAGGTTAGCTTGTTCTGTCCAGTATTCCAATACATCTTTCGCACCCTCAGCCAATAATGATTCGGAATAGATGAGTGGCTCGCTCTCAATGAACCATTTAGTGAAATCCTCTTTTGGAACATTCACGAAGGGGAATAAGTCATATTCGGTAATATCTTCATAAGCTAAATTCAGTTGAAAAGCTTTATTTAAAAAGGGGACCATGGAATCAGGTCTTGTAACAGTCCCGTCTATATCGATGCCAAAACGTTTTTTCATGATGAATCTCTCCTCATTTCAATACTTTTAATAGTGTAACATATCCCATCATAGCTTTGGAAAAAACCCGCATTTATTTCCAAGACATGAAACCATTTTCACGTTGGTTCCTGCAATTTTTACATACACTATAAATGCTTCACAAACGAAAGTGAGGGATGCACGAATGGAAAAAGATCAATACTCCAGTATTGACGATGAAATGCACTTGGCGAAAGAGGGCAGTGAACCAACCGTTGTGGATGATCAGCTTCATGAGCGGTATTATAATGAAGATACACCTGAAGATGACAGACGATTTGAAAGTCGTGGGACCATAACCAATATGGATAACCGGTATCAGGAAGAAACGTCTGCCGAAATTTCAACACCTCCTCAGCGAATCAGGTCTTATAAGGATGAGCCTGCAGAGACTGATGGTTCTGGGGATGTGGCATCAAGAGGGAAAGCGATTGGTGTCATAGCTTTGATCATCTCCATTTTATCTTTATTCATGATGCCTTTCATTTTAGGGATCGCGGGTATCATTGTAGGAATAGTGGCCAGAAGCAGGGGATCGAACTTGGGTACTTGGGCCATCGGCATTGGTGCAGTCTCCATCATCGTTGGCATATTCATCCTGCCGTTCTTTTAAGCATCATTAAACCCTTTGATGTTATTTATGCATCAAAGGGTTTTTCAATAAAACAAAAAAATCCCGATAATGAAAATTCGGGATTTTTTGTTTTATTTATTTAATGAAGCAGCAGCAGCAGCTTCCGCTCTTTGTTTTTCATAGTACTCTTCAGCGATTTTGTCAATTTCCTTTTTCAGTTCCTCGACCATCGTTTCTTCAGGCACTTTACGTACGATTTGCCCTTTTCTAAACAGTAAACCCTCACCACGGGCACCAGCTATGCCGATATCAGCCTCACGGGCTTCTCCAGGGCCGTTTACCGCGCAACCAAGAACAGATACCTTGATTGGTGCTTTAACCGTCTGGATGTACTCTTCAACCTCATTGGCGATGGAAATCAAATCAATTTCGATTCGGCCGCAAGTAGGGCAGGAAATTAAAGTGGCCATGTTAGAAGCAAGGCCAAATACTTTTAGAAGTTCCCTTGCCACCTTCACTTCTTCGACAGGATCGGCACTTAAGGAAACGCGCATCGTGCTTCCGATACCCTGACTTAGGATGGCCCCTAGTCCGGCAGCGCTTTTTACGGTCCCGGAGAACAGTGTACCTGATTCCGTTATCCCAAGATGTAAAGGGTAATCGAATGCTTTTGAAGCTTTTTCATATGCTTCGATGGCTAAATTCACATCGGAAGCCTTCATGGAAACGATAATGTCATGAAAATCGAGATCTTCCAGGATCCTGATATGGTGTAAAGCACTTTCCACCATTCCATCGGCAGTCGGGAAGCCATATTTCTCGATGATTTTCTTCTCGAGAGAACCAGCATTGACCCCGATGCGGATTGGAATTCCTTTAGCCTTAGCAGCTTTCACGACTGCTTCAACCTTTTCACGGCGTCCGATATTACCAGGATTTATCCTGATCTTATCCGCTCCGCCTTCAATTGCCTTCAAAGCAAGTTTATAATCGAAATGAATATCGACTACAAGAGGGATGTTTATCCGT
The DNA here is from genome assembly GCF_017355165.1 of Bacillus sp. SD075. Lineage (GTDB taxonomy): Bacteria > Bacillota > Bacilli > Bacillales > DSM-1321 > Peribacillus. Next base: position 2,243 of record NZ_JADILK010000057.1, read on the forward strand.
TTTTTTATCTCAGAGATTGCGTCAGCTGCTCTTTCATCGGGACAGGCGACACGCACGATTTGACATCCCGCTTCTTCAAGACGAAGAATTTCTGCTACTGTTGCTTCAACATCATGTGTTTTTGTAGTTGTCATGCTTTGTACTATAACTTCATTATTGCCGCCAATCGTTAAGTTTCCGACTTTAATTGGCCGCGTCTTGGTGCGATGTATGATTTCACTCAAGTGGAATTCTCTCCTTTAGGAAAAAATCAGTTTTGATTTTTAATTTGTTTCTCTGAAATATTGTATCAATGTACATACCGCTTGACAAGGAAATAGGACGCATATTCTTTTTTTGAAATGAATCATTTCCTATTTTTAGATATATTCAAGGCTTGGAAGTCCCCCTTAATGGTTCTTGTGAAGGCGCAGAACTCCCATTTGACAGTCATTTATAAACGGGAATCTTATATGTTTTGCCAATCTGCATATTTTCTGGCTTCAATCCTTCATTCAAACTTTGAAAGTCAGAGATGATCGTTTCGATCGGCTGATTGGATCCACCTTTTCCCGTTTCGACGATTGAAAGTAAGGTATCCCCGGGTTTCATGGTGATTTCTTTATAAGCGGCAGAAGGTGCGGATGCAGGCTGGCTGGCCGGCACGGCTGGTTCACTTGTAGAGGCCGGTGGATGGGAAGCCGGCAGGGTACCCGTAGTCAGATCAAAATAAATAATAAATAAAGTGAAACAGAATGAGATAAAAAGCAGTAGCCGTTTCAATTTTCCATCCTCCCAAGCTTGTCTTTAATTCATCTATACTTGGAGGGGGTAAAAAATATGCCTAAAAATGGGCGGTTTTTCAAATGGAATGAGAGTGGCCATTCAAATTTTCTATTTCACCATTTGATTGGATGCTAAGAAAGGAGCGAATTTCTTTTGGAGTCAGGCCAATCTCTCTTGCCTCCATTATGAGTAACAACCACTGTTCATCAATATTATTCTCCTTCACGTCAATCACCTCTTAAATACTATTTCAACTATAATTATAGGAATAAATCGGTGAGTATTTTGTCGAATTAAGTAGATATAAAAAATGATGACTTTAGTCATATGAGGGAATAAGAATGGATCACCCGAATTTAAAACAAGCAAAAGGATCCGGACCAGGTGGGTCCGGATCTTTTTGCCTTTAGGTCAATTTCCGATTCTATCGGCTGATGTTTCTTTAATGGACAAGTATAACATCATCAATGTCACAAACCAGCTAATGATTGAAGCGAATGGTACAATAGCTTGAAAGGCATCCATGATGGTGAAGAATATGGTGGCAAGCGTAATGCTGTAAGCGGCAATTCTCCAAAGATGCCTATAGGAAAGGGAACGGCCAAGGGCATTTTTGAAAAGAAGGCCGAAAGCGGCAAGGATCGTCACTTTAATGAAGATTCCGCTAGCGGTGAAAAGGTATAATATAAGTAGAAGCAATGGAAGGATGATCGGCAGCACAGATTCAACTGAATCAAGCCAACCTGATATTTCCTGATTATCTCCCTCCAGAACGGAATATGGAGAGGATTGTACGTTGCCTCCGGATACGAAAACCAGATCAGATTTTAAAAGCGCGACAGCCTCATCAGCTTTTGCAGCTACTTCATCCGGGGTCAAGGTCCCCGTACCATCTACAAAAATTTGATATCCGTTTTTATTCAGGCTAAATGGCTCATCCTTTTCAGACGTCAACGTGCCATTTTTGATTTCAAATGCCGGTAAGTCCTCAGATACTGTTTCGTGCATGGCATCTATCCCGTCAACTATCATTGTACCGAAGTAAAAAGCTGAAGGGAGAAAGGCGATGAGACTTATAAAGAATACGAATAAAATCGTCTTCCCGATACCTTGATTTTGAAAGGAAGCGATATCTTTAGGAGAATATAAGCTTACCCACAGTTGTTTGAATATGTTCAATGTTTTCAGCACCTAACTATATAAGATTCCTAACCAATTTTAACTATATGGGAAAAATAAAACAACCTGTATTCCGCTTCATTGGTTTCAACCATCAGTAAAGAGGCAATTATGGAGAGATAAAGCCAATTATAAATGAAATGAGAAAGGGGCGTTTTAGTTATGGATACACTATTTTGGATAATAATTATCCTCATGTTCATAATGGGCTTTGTCGGTCTGATTTTTCCGATCATCCCAAGTGTTTTATTCATTTTCGGCGGAATATTGTTATATGGACTATTTTATTCATTTGAACCATTTGGTTGGTTTTTCTGGACGGTCCAAATTTTATTCGTCATCCTATTATTCGCAGCTGATTATATTGCAAACATGGTCGGGGTCAAAAAATATGGCGGCACGAAAGCTGGAGTTTGGGGCAGTACGATTGGGCTTCTGGTCGGTCCATTCGTGATTCCGTTCGTCGGAATTCTAATCGGTCCATTCATCGGGGCATTCCTGGCGGAGATCCTAGTACATAAAAAAGACCCGGTCACCGCTTCCAAAATTGGCCTGGGTTCCGTAGTAGGCTTTATAAGCAGCGTAATCACAAAAGGCATCATTCAACTTCTGATGATTGGATATTTTATATTCGTGGTATTCTCATAGGAAATATAAACGAAAAATGAAAAATTGAGGCATAAGGTTTGAAACGGTTACAAAAATTTGATACTCTATTGCTAGCGAGCTTTAGGTATCTTTCGAGAACTGAAGCCCTCAAAAAAACAGCTTACATAGGGAGGAATTTTATTATGGCTTTTGAACTTCCACAATTACCGTATGCATATGATGCATTAGAACCACACATCGACAAAGAAACAATGAACATTCACCACACTAAACATCACAACACATATGTGACAAATCTAAACAATGCGCTAGAAGGCAACCAAGAACTTCTAAGCAAAAGCGTTGAAGAAATCGTCGCTAACCTTGACGCAGTACCTGAAGCTGTTCGTACAGCTGTACGCAACAATGGTGGCGGACATGCTAACCACACTTTATTCTGGGAAATCCTTTCACCTAACGGCGGCGGACAACCAACTGGTGAATTAGCGGATGCTATCACTTCAAAATTCGGAAGCTTTGACAGCTTTAAAGAAGAGTTCGCTAAAGCGGCTACTACTCGTTTTGGATCTGGCTGGGCTTGGCTTGCAGTCAACAATGGCGAGTTGGAAGTAACAAGTACACCGAACCAAGACAATCCATTATCAGAAGGCAAAACACCGCTTCTTGGATTGGACGTTTGGGAACATGCTTACTACCTAAACTACCAAAACCGCCGTCCTGAATACATCAATTCTTTCTGGAATGTTGTAAACTGGGATGAAGTTGCAAAACGTTACAGCGCTGCAAAATAATTTGTAATAATGAAAGGACGGGAATTCCCTTATCAGGGGACCCCGTCCTTTTTTTGTTCTTTATAAATGGCTTTTAAGGAAACCAGTGTAAGGGCAACTACTTCTCTGTCTTCGCCATTCTGTCTCGCCAGTCGAAGAGTTTTCTTTACACTGTTCTTTATATAAAAAGAAGGGCATAAAGGAAACCAGTATAAGGGCAACTACTTCTCTGTCTTCGCCATTCTGTCTTCGCCAGTCGAATAGTTTTCTTTATACTGTTCTTTATATAAAAAGAAGGGCATAAAGGAAACCAGTATAAGGGCAACTACTTCTCTGTCTTCGCCATTCTGTCTTCGCCAGTCGAATAGTTTTCTTTACACTGTTCTTTATATAAAAAGAAGGGCATAAAGGAAACCAGTGTAAGGGCAACTACTTCTCTGTCTTCGCCATTCTGTCTCGCCAGTCGAATAGTTTTCTTTACCTTTTTTCACATAAATTCTTTTGTTTTTTCAAACACTAGAGTGGAATTTAAAGGAGAGTTAAAACAATGGGTATTTTAGAGAGATGGTTGGGTGAAGCGGGAGGGAAGAAGGATTTGCACCTCCTATTGTTCATTGGCGGGCTGTACAGCCTAAGTATTGCTTTATCCAATACATTCGTTAATGTGTACTTGTGGAAACAATCCGGTCAAATTGTTGATATTGCCGTATATAATCTAACCGTGGTGCTTTTTCAACCGCTTACTTTTGTCTTTGCTGGCAGGCTGGCGAAAAAGGTTGATCGAATCTTTGTTTTGCGTCTGGGTGTTATCTTTTTGGCCCTATTTTATTTATCAGTCCTATTGGTCGGCACACGGGCAACGGATTTCCTTTGGCTGCTTGGAGGACTGTTAGGAATCGGTTACGGGTTTTATTGGCTTGCCTATAATGTATTGACTTTTGAGATAACTGAACCGGAAACAAGGGATTTCTTCAATGGTTTTTTAGGGATTTTATCATCACTTGGGGGAATGGTCGGTCCGATTCTTTCAGGGTTCATCATTTCGAGGCTTGAAAAATTCACGGGATATTCCATTGTATTCGGATTGTCCTTGCTATTGTTTTCCGTTGCGGTGTTTCTTAGCTTTTCGTTAAAAAGACGTCCGGCGCATGGCAGGTACTGTTTCCTTCGGATATTGCAGGAAAGGAAAAACAATCGGAATTGGCTCTTGATCACTCGTGCTCATTTTTTTCAAGGATTACGAGAGGGCACATTCATGTTCATCATTTCAATTACCGTTTTCATTCAGACGGGTAGTGAACTTGCCTTAGGGAGCTATGGTTTGTTAAATTCGGCCATATCATTCGTTGCGTATTTTTTGGCTTCACGATATATAAAACAACCGATGCGGAAAAAAGCGATTCTTATTGGAGGAATCCTGTTGTATGCAGGGGTCTTATTGATTGCATTTGATATCACATTCGGGAAGCTTCTGATTTATGGGGCAATTGTCGCTACCGCTTATCCTATTCTTTTGGTCCCTTATATATCATTGACTTATGACATTATAGGGCGCGCTTGGAAAGCAGCGGAAATGAGGATTGAATATATCGTTGTCAGGGAATTGTTCGTTCATATTGGAAGGATTGTATCGATATCAGGATTCATACTTTCCGTCATGTTTTTCGACCTAAAGCAATTATTGCCGATTTATCTGTTGATCGTCGGTGCAGGTCATACCGTGATATATTGGTTTGTACGGAAAATCGATATCATTGACCAAGATTGAAAAGAGGCCTTAGTGGCCTCTTTTCAATCTACATGACTTATGGTTTTACGATTTATGAGCCGTAAGTCACTTTTTATGTAAAGTTCGTTAGATGTTTAATATTTCTAGAACACTAAGGTAGAAAAAAATATAAATGTTCTATAGAATAGGATAGGACTATTATGATTATGTAAAAAGGATGTGTGGCTTAGTGTGAATAAAAAGAAAAAGAAAAAGACGCATGTGCCTTTCAGATTGAATATTCTTTTCTTTTTAGTGTTTGTTTTGTTTTCCGCTTTAATTTTACGCTTGGGTGTTGTACAGATTGTTTATGGTGATGATTACCGGCGTGAGATTGAAAGAACAGAGGAAGTGACCGTGAATAATTCGGTGCCCCGTGGGAAAATGTATGACCGTAATTTGAAACTGATGGTCGATAACCAACCACTGGATGCAATTACATATACACGAAAGCAAGGTACGAAACAAACGGAAATGGTGGAAACGGCTGAGAAACTCGCGAAGTTGATCGAAAAGGACACAGATAAAGTGACTGAGCGTGATAAAAAGGATTTTTGGATTTTAAATAATCCAAAGTTGGCCGAGAAGAAGATTACGGATAAAGAGCGGAAAAAAGTGGAAGAGGGCGAGATGAAAGAAAGTGATTTGTATAAGCTTCAGCTTGATCGAATTACTGAGAAAGAGATGGAGCTTACTGAAAAGGAATTAGAAGTCCTTGCCATCTATCGGGAGTTTGCAAGCGGATATGCCCTTACCCCGCAAATTGTGAAAAACAAGAAAGTAACAAAAGAAGAATTCGCCAAGGTGAGTGAAAACCTTGATTCTCTCCCAGGTGTCGATATATCTACAGATTGGGATCGTTTTTATACATATAATAAAACACTTAAATCTGTATTAGGTAAAGTTTCCTCATCTGAAGAAGGGTTGCCTAGTGAAAGCCTGAACTACTACCTTGCACGTGATTACAGCCGGAATGACCGTGTAGGTAAGAGTTATATTGAGGCGCAATATGAAGATATCCTCCAAGGGCAGAAAGCGAAAGTAAGGAATGTGACCGATAAATCAGGAAATGTCGTCGATTCCGAAGTGATTACTGAAGGTTCGCGAGGAAAAGATCTTATCTTGACAGTTGATATGGATTTACAGCTTGCAACTGAGGAAATCATTGAAAAGCAATTGGTTGCCAAGAAAAAAATGGGAAACACCAAATTCTTGGATAGGGCCTTTGTCGTCATGATGGATCCCGATACCGGGGAAGTATTAACGATGGCTGGCAAGAAATATGAGAAGGACCCAAAAACGGGGAAATCCTCCATTGAGGACTTTGCATTAGGAAATATCACGACTTCCTATACGATGGGTTCTGCGGTTAAAGGTGCTACCGTTTTAACCGGTTATCAGCAAGGTGCGATCCAGCCGGGTACGTACTTTTATGATACGAAGTTGAAAATCAAGGGTACACCGGCTAAAGGTTCATATAGTAACTTCGGGAACATTAATGATTTGACCGCATTAAAAGTATCATCGAACGTTTATATGTTCAGAACGGCAATTAATATTGCAGGTGCGCATTACGTGCCGAATGAACCTTTGAATATTAGTTCAAGCGCCTTTTCGACCATGCGGAATTCATTTGCCCAGTTTGGCTTGGGTGTCCGCACGGGGATAGATCTTCCTAATGAAATGAGCGGATTCAAAGGTTCCGAAACATCTCCAGGTAAGCTGCTTGACCTTGCTATCGGACAGTATGATACGTACACACCGATGCAGCTCGCGCAATATGTTTCAGCCATTGCAAATGGCGGTAACCGCATGAAGCCGCATATGGTTAAGGAAATTCGCGATCCGGTTGATAACAATGAGGAATTGGGACCTGTGGCCGAAGAAGTTTCACCGACTGTCCTTAATCGTCTTGATATGAAGGAAGAATGGATTGAACGTGTTCAGAGCGGTTTCGATAAAGTTGCGATGGAACAAGGCGGAACGGCTTATACCTATTTTGGGAAAAAATCGTATACAGTGGCAGCTAAAACCGGGACGGCGGAAGCATTCTATGATGGCCCGAACCGGATGGATTATAGCGAGCCCCAAGAAACGATGAACATCACGCTTGTTGGCTATGCCCCTGCTAAAAATCCAGAGGTCGCTTTTGCGGTCGTTGTGCCGTGGGCTTACCAAGGACATGCGGGCCATAACATGAGTAAAGAGATCGGTGAAGAAATTATGGATACTTATTTCGAACTGAAAAAAGAACGGGCTAAGAAGGAAACTACTGAAACTTCGACTGATTTGAAAGTGGAGAATGGTAAAGACGTTCAAGAGGACCAGGCTGAAGTTAGGAAAAGCCAGGAAAATGAATAAAAGGTTAAAACACGTTTTTGGGAATACCAAAAACGTGTTTTTTTGCATTTTTTAGAACGGGATCAGTACAGTTCTTGCATCTTTACAATTAGCACACAATTATTTACTGAACATTTACAAATGCTTTAAACGGAATTTACAGTCTGAAAGTATGATGTGAGAGTAGGACAAAATATTCATATAATATTCTTAGGGGGATTTACAAATGAGACTTTTCAAAGGTATGGCAATGACTGTAATGATGGGCGGAGTAATTGCAGTGGCGGCGGGTTGTGGATCTGATGACACTAAGACAAGCAGCAGTGAAGGAAAAGGATCTGGCCAACTGCAGGGGGAAGTTATCACGGATGGTTCTTCAACGGTCTTTCCGATCATGGAGGCAGTTGCCGAAGAATATATGGGTACACAGCCTGATGTGAAGGTTTCAGTGGGATCGTCAGGAACAGGTGGGGGATTCAAGAAATTCATCGCTGGTGATACGGACCTAGCCAATGCATCCCGCCCGGTCAAAGATGAGGAAAGTGCCTTACTTGATGAAAAGGGAGTTAAATATACAGAATTGAAACTGGCATTTGACGGGATTTCAATCGTCGCCAATAAAGATAATGAATTCATCGATTCACTAACAGTCGAAGAGCTTCAAAACCTGTGGGTTGATAATGGAAAGGCGAAGAAATGGTCTGATATACGTCCTGAATGGCCGAACGAAGAAATTAAATTCTACTCTCCGGGAACAGATTCAGGAACATATGACTATTTCAATGAAGTGATCCTTGAAGAAAAACCGATGGTGGAAAATGCCACACTTTCAGAGGATGATAACATTCTTGTACAAGGTGTAGAAGGTGATAAAAATGCGATTGGATTCTTCGGTTATGCCTACTATGCTGAAAATAAAGATAAGTTAAAAATCATTTCCATCGACAACGGCAAAGGTGCTGTAGAGCCCACGCATGAATCGATTAAAACTGGGGAGTATGCACCATTGTCACGTCCCCTTTACACATATGTAGCTAATAAGTCGGTAGCTGAAAAAGAACAAGTTGCAGATTATACTCAATTCGTCATCGAAAATGCAGGAGAGCTTGCTGAAGAAGTGGGTTATATCAGCCTGCCGGAAGAAGAGTATCAGAAAGATCTTGATAAATTGAAAGAACTGGAAAAATAAACGATATTACAGGCTACTGAAATCCCGCCTTGGCTTGATTAAGGCGGGGGTAACAGCTTGTAAATCCAAATATTGTGTGTCTGAAATGGAGGATGCAAGTTGGAACTTAGAAAAACAGAGACCTATTCTGTACAGCAAATGATCCTGGAAAAGAAAAGTAAGAAAAAAATGAATATGGAAAAAGTCATACCCAAGCTTTTGTTCCTTACGGCGGCAATTTCCGTTTTCACTACAATCGGGATCATCCTGACGCTTATATTTGAAACATTCATCTTTTTTGACAGAGTATCTATCGTCGAGTTTTTTACAGAAGCTAAATGGCTGCCATTTGCATCTGCACCTTCCTATGGGATTATGCCCCTTATCGTTGGAACGTTGAAGATAACAGTCATAGCAGCGGTGGTTGCAGTTCCAGTCGGGCTTGCAACAGCCATTTTCTTGAGTGAATATGCATCTGAGAAAACACGGAGACTCATCAAGCCGATTTTAGAAGTTTTAGCTGGGATACCTACTATCGTTTACGGCTTCTTTGCCTTAACTTTTGTCACACCGGTTTTGCGGGATTTATTTCCTTTCCTTGACATGTTCAATGCCTTAAGTCCTGGGATCGTTGTAGGTATCATGATCATGCCGATGATAGCCTCTTTGTCGGAAGATGCCCTTATATCAGTACCGAAGTCGATTCGCGAAGGTGCGTATGCTTTAGGAGCAACGAAACTCGAAACGACAATTAAAGTGGTATTGCCAGCAGCCATTTCAGGAATTGTGGCATCCATCGTACTTGCTTTATCCAGAGCGATCGGGGAAACCATGATTGTGAGTGTAGCCGGTGGCTCGACCCCAAATATGAGCATGGATGTGACATCATCGATTCAAACGATGACCGCTTATATTGTTCAGGTCAGTTCGGGGGATGCAGGGTACGGGACAACGATTTACTACAGCATATATGCAGTTGGAATGACACTGTTCGTCTTTACGCTTATCATGAATTTACTGGCGCAGTTCATCTCTCGCAGGTTTAGGGAGGAATATTAAGACATGAAACTGATAAACAAAAGTCATGTTGCAAAAAAAATGCCCGTTAGGCTGGCTGTTAACACGATTTGTAAAGGATTATTCTTCTTGGCAACATTGGTTGGCCTCATCGTTTTGGCCATCTTATTCTATCGGATATTCACTCAAGGAATTGGTAGTCTGAATGGGGATTTCCTTCAGAATTTCGCCTCCAGGAAACCTGAAGAGGCTGGTATAAAGGCAGCGCTGATCGGTTCAATATGGTTGATGGTAGTGGTGGCTCCAGTTTCCCTGCTGCTTGGTGTTGGAACGGCCATTTATTTAGAGGAATATGCGAGAAAGAATTGGTTCACCACTTTTATCAAAGTGAATATTTCCAATTTGGCAGGTGTCCCGTCCATAGTATTTGGACTGCTGGGCTTAACGGTCTTCGTTCGTGCCCTAGCTTTGGACCGGTCCATATTGGCAGCTGGATTGACCATGAGCCTACTGGTTCTCCCAGTCATCATAGTAGCTGCCCAAGAGGCTATACGTGCCGTACCTCGTGATTTAAGGGAAGCTTCATTTGGAATGGGTGCTACAAAGTGGCAAACGATTTTGAAAGTGGTCCTACCTGCTGCGATACCTGGAATTTTAACGGGGGGCATACTTGCTTTGTCACGGGCAATCGGTGAAACGGCGCCATTGGTGGTTGTTGGAATACCAATGTTCATCGCCTTTTTACCTCAAACGGTCATGGATACATTTACCGTGCTGCCAATGCAAATCTACAATTGGACATCTCGTCCGCAGGAGGAATTCCAGCAGGTGGCTGCCGCGGGAATCATCGTTTTACTCATCCTGTTAATATTCATGAATTCAATAGCGGTTATCATTCGAAATAAATTCCAGAAAAGATACTGACAGGAGGAAGGAAGCATGAATATGACCTTAACGAGAGAAAAAGAGTCGCCGGCAATCGGGATTGATCATGTCGGATCAGCAGCCTTGATGGAAAAGGTGTATGAAACATCCAATCTCAATTTATGGTATGGAGAAAACCATGCTTTGAAAAATATTAACCTGGATATGCATCAAAATGAAGTGACCGCCATCATAGGGCCTTCAGGATGTGGGAAATCCACCTACATCAAGACATTGAACCGAATGATAGAACTAGTCCCGGATGTTAAAACGACAGGCCAGATCAAATATAGGAACAGGAATATCCTCGATCAGTCCTATAAGGTGGAAGATTTAAGGACACAGGTGGGAATGGTCTTCCAAAAGCCTAATCCTTTTCCTAAATCAATTTATGAAAATGTTGTATACGGACCAAGGATCCATGGAATTAAAAATAAGAAAATCCTTGATGAGATAGTTGAAAAGAGTTTAAAAGGGGCAGCCATTTGGGATGAAGTGAAAGACCGTCTGCATGAAAATGCATATGGACTTTCAGGAGGACAGCAACAGCGCCTATGCATTGCCAGATGTTTGGCGATCGAACCGGATGTCATTTTAATGGATGAACCAACTTCTGCCCTTGATCCGATATCCACTTTGAAAATAGAAGAATTGGTCCAAGAACTGAAAAAGGACTTCAGTATCATCATCGTTACCCATAATATGCAGCAGGCAGCACGTATCTCTGATAGAACAGCCTTCTTCTTAAATGGGGAAGTCATCGAATATTCTGATACAAACACCATCTTCTCTAATCCGAATGATAAAAGAACAGAAGATTACATTACCGGACGCTTCGGTTAAAGAGAAAAGGAGATGCAATAATGATCGTTCGTGAAAATTTCGAGCTTCAATTGAAAGAGCTGCAGGAGAAAATCGTGAAGTTAGCTAATTTAGCTTCAGGTGCCATATCAAAATCATATGCTGCACTGGAAAACAATGATGTAGATGCTGCTCTTGAAGTTATTGATGATGATACAATAGCTGATTTACTGGAAGAGGAAATTAATGACTTTGCGATTTTACTGATTGCTAAGCAGCAGCCGGTTGCGATTGATTTAAGGCGTATCATTGCTGCAATAAAAATCGCCTCGGATATTGAAAGGATGGCGGACTTTGGTGTGAATATCGCTAAATCGGCCATCCGTATCGGTGACCAGCCATTTATCCTTCCATTAACGCCATTAAAGCAGATGCATGATGTTACATTAAAGATGATTCAACTTTCAATAGAAGCATTTGAGAAGGAAGATGTTGTTCTTTCAAGAGAAATCATTGAAATGGATGATGAGGTTGATCGCTTTTATGGAGATATGATTCGGAGCCTCCTTCGCCTTTCAGATGAAAAAAACCTTCAGCAGGTTACACAGCTTTCCTTAATTGCTCGATATTTGGAAAGGACAGCGGACCATACAACGAATATCGCAGAGAATATTTACTTCCTGGTAAGAGGGAGATATATCAGTAGGAATGAATGAACCCATCCTAATTGAAAAAAGAGAGGCTTTTTCACGGACGTAGTCCATTTGAAAGTCTCTCTTATTCATTAATGGGTCAAAGTATTGGCCAATTGTCTATATGTCATATTATTCGTAACAACAAACTCGCCGATTTGTATTTTTTTAGAGAAATCATGGTCATTCATATAAACTTCAAATTCAGCAGCATCATCGATGATTTTTTCCTTCGAAAGTCGATCGGCAATTTCCGTTGTGGTCATGTTCGTATTCACTTTAATTGTATAGGAGACAATGGAGGAATCTTTTTTTGAAGTCTCTTTCTCCATTAAATCTTTCTCCGCATTCTTTGGTTGGATGGTCTGTTTAGTTTCCTCCATGGGCAGTGTAACGACGAATCCCTGCTTCACGAGCAATTCTTTAGCTTCCTCCGCAGTAGGAGCGGTGCCTTTGAATAATCCGGTGCCATAATAAAAGCCAGCAAAGATTGTTGTTGTAAAAATGATACCGGCGGAAAGACCTTGAAGTCTTGCTTTGTTCATTCTCATTCACCCCGCAATCTTTGCTGCTCGATCACTGAAACGGTTTGTTCCTTCGATAACGAGGATTGTCTAGCGATCTGGTCCAAAGAAAGACCTTGACTATATAAAGATAGAACCTGACTTTTTAGAATTTCATGAATGGGTTCGATATCAGTGGAATTGACAGTTGGTTTATTCTTAACAGGGGGAACAGGGCCGTCCGGGATAACGAATTCCTCTTCAAGAATCTTCACCTTTTTCTTTAATTGGTAGATATCCTGCATATAGGTTAGTGTCATCTGTTCTAAATCTTCTTCCAATTTGGCAACTTTATCTTTACCAAAAAAGGAGAGGATGAGAAGGACGATCGCTAATGAAAAAAGAAGGATGATAAGTGTTTCCATGGTTTCACCTCAGAAGATCATTTTCGACAATATATTTATATTTTACACATATTTTAAATAAATTGGAGATTTTCATATTTTTATATTTTCGGAAGCGGGACGTATATTTCATTTATTGTCCGTTTTTTTCAAATATTGTCGAAAAGCGTTATGGCCGTCGTTGAATAAAAAAAATTAGGCATTAAAATGGGAAGAAAAACCTTTGAGAGATAACATACATAAAATTCGACAAAATGTGTTTATTGTCCATCAGCCAATTCAATGCTAACATAAAGATAGAATAAATCGAAAAAACGAAATATTTTGAATAGTTAAAAATTTATGAGCCTATAAGAAAATGGTGTGCAGATCCTAAAGTGGGTAGTTTCACTGTCAGCGCCTAATGATAAGTTATATAAAGATATAGAAGGGGAAGGGATGATTATGATGAATTCGCTATTCGCGTATATGCCGCAGGATAATCAGGATATATTTCGTAAAGGATTAAAAGCTGGGTTATGGATGGATGAGAGTTTTGATTGGTATCCTGAGGAAGATATGATGAGTCATCCTAATGGAGAGATCCGGACACTTTCACAAACATATACCCAAGGGCAGGTGACCTTTTCGAAGTTCACGATCAGGAATACCTCATTCGAGACTAAGCGTCCCAAGGTGTTTTTTCACTATGAAAACGCTTTCGAAAGGCAGGCGGTCGCTTTTTACAGCCCGAATGAACGGGCGATTTTACATGTAGCCCCCCAATCGATTGCCTTATTGGGTGGATTGGTGAAAGGAAAAAGCATCGCTCAATATTGCATCCAGGGTAAGGGAAGCCTATATCAGGAGGGATGCTTCAAATCATTGAAAGAAGGGCTCCTTGCTTATTCACCGCTCGCCAAAGGGGAAGTGACCAGCGTGTTTACGTTAGAGACGGAAATTTTACCGAAAGAATGTGTGGAAGCAGTGGCTTGGGCCATTCATGCTGAAACGAAAGAAGAAGCGAAAGTTATAAATAATCAGCTCCTTCTGACAATGCAAAACGTAAACAATTAAGAATTCACAAAAGTTAATGTTGGATTTCCCAAAAAACATACTAGCAATTCGCAATGAATAATGCTATTATAGAAAAGTCCTATGTGAAAAAGTCAATATGTTTGGAGGGAAATACACAATGCGCGTGAATATTACATTAGCTTGCACTGAATGTGGAGACCGTAACTATATTTCTAAAAAAAATAAACGTAACAATCCAGACCGTCTTGAGCTTAAAAAATACTGCTCAAGAGAAAAACGCAGCACGACTCACCGTGAAACAAAGTAAGCAACAGGATTTTTCCTGTTGTTTTTTTTTGCATTTTTTTAATCCATCTTTCTCCCTTTCCTTTAGTGGGTATTTTCAGAATAACACGAATGATTCGGCAATTTCCGACACCGTATTTTCGTAAATGAGCAAATATTATGAGATAATGATAGAAGTAGAATAAAGGAGTCGGAAAAGATGAGAGAAAACAAGAATAAGCTCCGCCAAGAAGTTAGGGCCCGTTTAATGGAGCTGTCTAAAAAGGAACATGATGAACTATCGAACAGGATCGCTGAAAACTTATTTTCCCTGGAGGAATGGAAGAAAGCTGAAACAATTGGCATTACCATCTCCATCCCGCCTGAAGTCCCAACAGTAAGAATCATCGAACAAGCATGGAGTGAAGGAAAAGAAGTGGCTGTTCCAAAATGTGATCCTGAAAAAAAGACAATGGAATTCAAAAAAATTTCGTCCTTCAATCAGCTGGAGTCTGTTTATTACGGATTGCTAGAACCAGTGGCTGAAACAGCCAAGGCTCGCAAAGAGGAATTGGATGCATTGATCGTACCAGGTCTTGCTTTTACCAAGGATGGCTATCGCCTAGGCTTTGGAGGGGGCTATTATGACCGTTTTCTATCCTATTACCGAGGAGATACACTGGCCCTTACATACGAGCTTCAATTAATGGATGAACTCCCGATAGAGGTACATGATATAGCGGTCGGCAAACTCATTACCCCATCCAGGGTTATACGCACGTACGCCCATTAAGAAGAAGTTAATTATTTATCACTTTTAGCTCATAAAAATCCTGTCCTGTATCAAACTATTGATAGGAGGGATTGTTATGCTTCGATTAATTATTCAAATCTTCTTGGTTGGTTTAGTTGTTTATGCAGGTTACCAAAATCGGTACCGCCTGATAAATGTTGCGCTGTCCAACGGTATACTGAGAAAATTTCTAGTGACTAAATCCTTGGATATGCCAATGTTCAGGGATAAAATGATGCAAAGCATGTTCACTCAGACCAAATGAGGATGCCTGCGTCTTAAAGAGGAACCTGATCAGGGGTTCCTTTTTTATTTGTAAGGATAGGGGAGATGGATTTTAAACAGTCTCCTTTTTACTTTTCACATGATTTCGTCTATAGTTTTAATTAAAGAAACAGGTATTTTAGAAGCTTAAGTTTCATTGGAAAGTGGGGAAGGCATTGGGATTTAAAGAGGATTATTTGTTTTGGGAAACCATAAGGGAGCTGTCTGCCCATTATGATTATCGAATGATCACTGTCACGGAAAATCATCAGGAGATTTGGCTTGAGAGCGATAAGAATAAGGAGTTTCCTGTCATACGGCTCATTCGACATGATTTGGATTGGGCTAATTGGCTGAAACGGGATATCGACCGAACATTGCAGAATGGGGAAAGAATCAGAAGGAAATTATACAAAAAGCCCATAAACATATTAAGTATCTATGTTAGTGAATTCGCCCCGGTGGATGATCATGACTTCAGTTCACGGGTGGCCACCTTAAATAAAACGAATGTTAACACGTTTCTTCTAACTTGTGAAAACTTTCATGATTCGTTGCAAAACTTTGAATATATTTTGAAAAAACCACTTTCAATTCAAATTCTTGAAGAAAATGAAATAGATGGGGAAAAGGTTCTCGCAGTAAAGAAGGACGCCATCTCGGAGTCAGTCAAAAAGGCTAAGGCTGAGCAGAAGGTTTTTCAAAATGCCAATAAGCCATTCTTTACATATATATTCATGGCGTTACAAATAGCTGTGTTCATCTTGATGGAGTTTAATGGGGGCAGCACCAATTCCAAAACCTTGATTGAGTTTGGCGCTAAATTTTCCCCCTATATCATACAAGGGGAATGGTGGCGGTTCTTTACACCGATGATCGTCCATATTGGGTTCATTCATTTACTGATGAATACATTTTCATTGTATTTGATCGGTGCTGAAGTTGAAAGGATTTACGGTAATGCCAGGTTCCTTTTCATCTATATTTTCGCTGGTTTCGCTGGAACTCTAGGAAGTTTCATCATGACCCCGAATCTTTCCGCAGGAGCGAGCGGAGCCATTTTTGGCTGTTTTGGGGCACTTCTCTACTTTGGCATCGTCTATCCGAAATTATTCATGCGCTCGATGGGTTCATCGGTGATCGTGTTGATCATCATTAACTTAATATACGGTTTCTCCGTTTCGGGAATTGACAATGCAGGGCATATCGGAGGTTTGATCGGAGGATTCTTGGCTGCAGGAGTGGTCCATCTGCCAAAATCCAAGAATATCTTTCGGCAGATGGCTTTTCTGTTAGGGACCGCTATACTGGCCTATGCCCTGTTTCAATTTGGTTTTAATCATCAGGAAAGTGCAGCCATAGATGATAATACCATGGCCTTGGTGGCCCAAAAGTATATTGATGATGATGAAGAGGATAAAGCGGAAGAGATGTTATTCAATTATGTAGATGCAAATCCTGATGCACCGCTATCGCTTTTTATGCTAGGGAATTTAGCTTTTGATAAAGAGGACATTGACAAAGCTAGGGATTATTATGAAAAAGCGATTGAAAGTAATCCGGATTTGCATGAAGCCCATTACAATCTTGCCTTAGTTTACATGAATCTCGATTCATTCGATCAAGCTAAGGAGCAAGCTGATAAGGCTATTGAGCTTGCTCCGGATAACAAGTCTTACACTAAACTGCTGGCAGAAATTGAAAAGCAACTATAACTTTTGACGCAGCATGATTGGCGTACCGTCTTTTAGGGTAAACAAGACTAGTATTTCACTTTGATTCTTCGCCATAAGCAATAGGGGGATGGTACTACCTTGTGGACTCACAGTGGATCCATCCTCCTTTTTTATTCCCAACACATAGTTTTTGTAAAGTCCTTCCCACAGTTTTCCCACAATTTCTTCCCGTTTGAATTGGGGAAAGTCAGCAAGCCATTGATTTTTCTTTGAAGGCAGATCTGTTAAAGAAATGATTTTGTACTGATCCAGATTAACCTGAAATGCTTGACCGGCTTTCTCCAAACCATTTCGAACCGTTTGATCTGTCAAACCGTCCAGCGTTTTTTTCCATTGAATCTGTTCTTCTGAAAGGGGACGGTGGAAAAATTGAAAAGCCGGTGTCGTTACTGTATAAAGTTTATCTTTACTAAGCTGCTGGGCACTGGTGAAAATTGTGTCACTCGGATGAACCTCGGCATAATGGAACGTTACCGCTTCATAGCGCCCACTCTCGGATTCTTTAGATTTCGCTTTTTGAGAGAGTTCTTGTTTATTTTGGCGCCAATTTTTTAAAGACCCTGCCAACTTTCCATTTTTGTATAAAAGCGATACGTCCTGACGTAAGTAAGCTGGCCGGTCCAACGAAGAATCTACCCTCCAAGTGATGGAATAGGTGGAATCCCCCCCAGTAGCCTTCGGAGTCAGGTAGGTGGAAGCATATTCAAAATGGAGCGAGGAATCGATGGGAAAAAAAATGATGGTTTCCTCTGTCTGTTTATGATTTGATAAATAAAGGATGACAAAAATGGTGGTTAAGATCAACAGGCCGGTATACTTCAATTGTACTTTCATTTTTCCCCTCCGTTTTCACGCGTGATGAATGGTTTAAAAACATTAAGCTGTCAAATCAAATCGAAAGAGTCCACATTCTTGATATTTCATCATATGAATACAGTTGGACATGTATGAGGGAGATGGGGGAAATTATCAAAAGAGGTAAAGGGCGCTTGTTACAAAGAAGCTGATTCGATATACTTTCTTATAGAAAAGAGTAAAGAGGTTTACTATGAAAACATATTATGATCTTCAACAATACTTGAAAAGGTTCGGTACATTTATCTATATTGGTGATCGCTTAGCCGAGCTTGAACTGATGGAAGCCGAAATAAGGGAAATCCACCGTATGCAGATGATGGATACGAAAGATTATCAAATGGCGATCCTTTTAATTAGGCAGCAATTGTCGCTTGAAAGGGAAAAGCAGAAAAAAAATTGATAAAAAAGGTGAGAAATGATGGAAAAGTGGCTGATGGGTGTGGATTTAGGCGGTACAACTACCAAACTGGCTCTGATCAATTTATACGGAGAGATTATTCATAAATGGGAAATAAGCACGGACATCTCCGAAAAGGGAAAATTCATTACGATTAACATAGCAAAAGCAATTGACGCGAAGCTTGTGGAACTTAATGAACCGAAGAGTAAGATAGTGGGGATAGGTATGGGTGCTCCCGGACCTGTGAAATTTGTTAACGGTTCCATATATGAAGCCGTCAATCTAGGATGGAAGGACTATCCGTTAAAAGATTTATTGGAAGTGGAGACATCTCTTCCAGCAGTTATCGATAATGATGCCAATATGGCAGCTTTGGGAGAAATGTGGAAAGGTGCCGGTAATGGTGCCAAAGACCTCGTTTGTGTAACTCTAGGAACGGGTGTAGGCGGCGGGATCATCCATAATGGCCAAATCGTGCATGGTACCAGTGGGGCTGCTGGAGAAGTAGGGCATATAACGGTCGTAACGGACGGAGGGGCACCGTGCAATTGCGGAAAGACTGGTTGTCTGGAAACGGTTGCTTCGGCAACGGGAATCGTCCGTATGGCTTTAGAAGCCCTGAATGCCGCCGATGAAAAGTCAATGCTTCAGCAGAAAGTCGAAGAGGGAAATGCGGTTACTTCCAAACTGTTATTCCAATGCGCTGCAGCAGGTGATTCTTTATCCAAAGCCGTCGTAGATAAGGTAGGCAATTACTTGGGGCTGGCCCTATCACATGTTGGGAATGTCATGAATCCAGATAAAATAGTCATTGGTGGGGGCGTTTCACAAGCGGGAGACATTTTGCTTGATCCTGTCCGTTCTGCCTTCGAAAAGTATGCATTCAAACGGGTTAGGAAATCATCGAAAATCAGCCTGGCCACACTAGGCAATGATGCAGGGGTAATTGGTGCAGCCTGGCTTATTAAAAGTCAACTGAATACGTGAACCCTTGCTCCCCTGTGGCAAACAGGGTTATAAGGGAAAAGTGGAATCGTCAATGAAGTTTCCCGCTTTGAAGGGTGGGGCAATCGTTCCTGCCTTTGTATAGGTGTGGGAACCATGACCCATGATTGAGGCGCTCTGGATCATAGCTCCAGCGCTTCTTCGATGAGGAGGGACCAGGATTGAAAAGGGTCTTCAAAAAACAGGGACATTCATTGTTTTGGGTCGTATTTATTTCACTTTGGCTTAAAACATATATTGCTTATAAAACTAGTTTTGAGATAGATATTGATAATTGGATCCAAGAGTTCATACTATTCATCAATCCTGTCAGTTTCCTTTTACTTACTCTTGGCGCCAATATATTTTTAAAAGAAAATAGAAGGATGGCATATTTATTGATCATGGATTTTTTCATCACCTTCGTCCTCTTTGCCAACCTTGTTTTTTTCCGCTTTTTCAATGACTTTTTAACCATGCCCGTTCTATTTCAAACGAGCAATATGAACGACCTTGGAGGCAGTGTACATGAATTGATCATTCCGAGTGACTTTTTGTATTTTGCCGATATTCTGTTCTTGATGCTTCTGCTGAAATACAAACCGAAAACATTCCATGAATGTCGATACAATCCCCAGGACCGTAAATTCTTTTTGTTAATGGCTTTAGGAGTGACATTTTTTAACTTAGCCTTGGCGGAAGCGGCGCGCCCTGAACTCCTGACAAGAACGTTTGACCGTGAAATCCTCGTTAAGAATATCGGTACGTACCATTATCACCTCTATGATGCAATATTACAGACGAAATCATCAGCTCAACGTGCCCTTGCGGATGGCAGCGAATTGTCGGAAATTGAAAATTATGTCCGTGCCAATCAAAAAGAGGTTAATGATGACCTTTTTGATCTGGCAAAAGGCAAAAATGTGATTCTTGTATCATTGGAATCCACCCAAAGCTTTGTCATCAATAAAACTGTCAACGGTGAAGAAATCACTCCTTTTCTGAACCAATTCATTAAAGAGAGCTATTACTTCAATAACTTTTATCACCAAACTGGCCAGGGGAAAACATCAGATTCAGAATTCATTATTGATAATTCCCTTTATCCTTTAGGTAGAGGTGCAGTATTTTTCACTCATGCCCAAAATGAATACAATGCCACACCCGAAATCTTAAGCGGAAAAGGTTATTATACGGCTTCCCTGCATGCCAATAATAAGAGCTTTTGGAATCGTGACATAATGTACGAGTCTCTAGGCTACCAACGGTTTTATGATAGTGAAGAATACAAAATTTCAGAAGGGAATTCCATCAATTGGGGTTTGAATGATAAATCGTTCTTCATGCAATCAATCTCTCACTTGAAGAGGATGCCTGAGCCTTTTTATGCCAAGTTCATAACGTTAACCAATCATTTTCCATTCACTTTGAATGAAGAAGACCGTACATTGGAACCATACGATTCGAATTCCAAAACATTGAATCAGTATTTTCCGACCGTGCGTTATACGGATGAGGCCTTGGAACGATTTATCGGCGACTTGAAACGAGATGGATTATACGAGGATTCCATTATTGTACTATACGGAGACCATTATGGAATTTCGGAAAATCACAACTCTGCCATGAGCCAGTTCCTTGGGAAGGAAATCACGCCTTTTGAATCCATCCAACTTCAGCGTGTCCCGCTCATCATACATGTCCCCGGGCAAAAGGGAAAAACGATTTCCACCGTTTCCGGCCAAATTGATGTAAGGCCGACTCTCCTTCATTTATTGGGGATAGAAAGTGATGATTATATCGAATTCGGCAAAAATCTATTCTCTGAAGAGAAATTAGAATTCACCGTTCTTCGCGATAGCAGTTTCATCACGAAGGATTATCTCTATACGATGGATACCTGCTATGATAAAAAGGCCGGAGTGGCGACTGAAAAGGATTCATGTGAGAAATATTTGGAGAAGGCAAAGCAGGAGCTTGATTACTCGGACAAAATCATTTACGGGGATTTGCTCCGATTTTATGATTAACGTTGAAAAGAAACCTGGCGCAATCCAGGTTTCTTTGTTTATTTAAGGAGAATCAGTACCATTAAAATTATGAAACACATGAGACTTCCTGAACATCTTTCTGTCTTTCGCTTCATAAAGATAAAACAATGAAAGGGGCGGAGCAGAATGAAAGTTGTGAGCAGAAGCGGGGATGATTTGGCATATTACAGTCAATTGTTCCAAATTCCTCGGGTATTGATTGAGGATGCCAATCCCGCCATTACTGGCGGGGTTTTGCCTAAAGGCAAGGAAGTACAGATACCTGGATACATCGTTCAGGAAGAGTCCAGGTTAGGTATCGATTTTGCCGAAATCGCTTTACAATATCACTTGCCCATCGACGGGATATTATTGTTGAATCAAGATGGACAAAAGCCTTTTTCCGTACCCATCCGGGTGTTGAATCCCATGATTGTCACCGACAAGCCCTATGAATATCAATCACTTCTTGACGATCTTGATATTCTATCTTTTCATTATCCCTTTATTAAGGTTGAATCGATCGGGAGGAGTGTGTTGGGAAAAGAACTCCTTGAGGTAAGAATCGGTCAAGGTGAAAGGATCATACATTATAACGGTTCATTCCATGCTAATGAGTGGATCACTTCGGCGGTTTTGATGAAATGGCTGAATGATTTCCTGCTGGCAGTAACGAATGATCGCACACTATGCGGAATGGATTGTATGCCCTTCTATCGGGATATGACCATTTCGTTGGTTCCAATGGTGAATCCGGATGGAGTCGAGCTTGTCCTAAAGGGGGAGGGGGCGGCAGAGGGGAAGGTTGATGTTTTAAAAATGAATAATGGTAATCCTGCCTTTTATGCTTGGAAAGCTAATATCCGCGGAGTAGACCTGAATAATCAATATCCTGCCAATTGGGAGATTGAAAAGCGTAGAAAGATTCCAAAAGCCCCTGCCCCGAGAGATTTTCCAGGAGAGACCGCGTTATCAGAACCAGAAGCGTTGGCCATGAAGGAGCTGGCAATAAGACGGAATTTTGAAAGAGTGCTTGCCCTTCACACCCAGGGAAAAGAATTCTATTGGGGATATGAGGGACATGAACCCGAACAGGCAGCGAATGTTGCGAGGGAGTTTGAGGAGCGCAGCGGATATCGGGCCGTACAATACGTTGACAGCCATGCTGGGTATAAAGATTGGTTCATTCAGGAATTCAAACGCGGCGGATTCACAATCGAACTGGGAAAGGGCATCAATCCGCTTCCGCTATCCCATTTGCCTGGTATATATGAAGATTCTGTGAAGATTTTGATGGCAGGTCTATATATGTAAGGCATCCCACCTGAGGAATACACTTCCAAAAAAATATAAGATCATTATCCGCCACATTTTCGCTTTTTTACTTTATAATGAAAGAGAGTAAGGATTCGATTGGTCAATCCCTTACTCTCTTTCTAATGTCTCGCTCACATATGCCAGGCGTTTTAGTTATGAAGTGGGAGGTGTGTGGAGATTAAAGTATCCAAAGCGGCACTTTGTATGCGGCTTTCCATTTGTAAGATGTTGTGTTTCGTAACGTTATTTATCTCCACTATCCTTCTTATCTCGGCTTGTGAGCCTTCCAAGGACCTTAGTAAACCCGTAAATGATATGGAAAAAGAACACTCCCAATCTAACCTGGAAACTTCAGTAAGCAATTTAAAGGTTCCGACTGCAGAAACGGAAAAAATCGAAGCCATTTTTGGATGGCTGGATGCTAAAACCATTTTGTATTCTGTGAAGAGGGATGGTAATGAATTATCCCAGTTGATGGCATGGAATTTGGAAACGAATGATACTACCGTATTCTATCAGCCGGCTTTTGCGTTTTCTGAAGTATCGATCAGTCCGTCCGGTACGCATATTTTGTTATCGTCCTTCACCTCTTCGGGTAAAGCATCAATCACAATCCTCGATAAAACGGGAAATCCACTGTATTCAGTGGCAATACCAGCCTATGAATTAGCTTATGAGTGGAATTCATATAAAGATGGCCAGTTGTTTTTATCGAGCTTTTATGAAGATTGGACGTACAATAGTTATATGTTGAACCCAGATGAACAAACAATGGATACATTGGATTTTCCACAGCCCTTTGCTCAATGGGCAAGTGAAAATGAATTGATGTTTCTTGATTGGGACAGGGAAGAACCTGCTTTGACGGCTCCCCTAGAAAAAAAAGCGCTGAATGAGGAGGGGGCTGACAGCCTTATGCTCGATGTCATTCACTTTAAAAAAATGAAACAAGCGCTGATGACGATTCAAGTGGAGACAGAAAAACAAGATCGGGGTACATATGCATTTTATGATCAGACAAACAAGCCGATCCACTCTTTTTCCGTGCCACTATTGAAAAGCTTTTCAGATTGGGTGATTCCATCCTATGATTTCATTGAAAAAAACAAGGAATTCATAACGTTTATTCCTAATGAATCAAAAGATGCGGACCAATATGAGGGAAGGTTTACCTTAACTAAATTTAATTGGGAAAAAGGCACACAAGAAGAATTGATGAAGGACATGGAAAATGAACCATTAAGCTGTTCGCTTGATGGCAACTTCTGCTTATATGGATATCAATTTGAGAAAATCATTGATATGAAAACCCATCAAATACAAAGATTGTTCAAATAAATATGATGACTTAAAACAAAAGCTCGCCGGATGGCGAGCTT
>NZ_JADILK010000058.1 GCF_017355165.1 Bacillus sp. SD075
GAACGGGTCTTTTTACGTTTAATTGGCAGGTAACTTCATGCTTTCCTGCATCTGTTCATCTTCTTCAACTAAAATGCGATGTTCAGTCCCTTTATCAAAAAAGTGTGCTTTATTCATGTCGAGGGCCAGTTCGATGTTTTCACCTGCCTGGATAACATTCTTGGCATCGACCCGTGCGACGAAGTCCTGCCCCTCTAACGTGGAGTAGAGCATGAAATCCGCGCCCATGAGTTCGGCTACATCAATTTGGGTCGTGAATTTAGTGTTAGGGGACTCCGTGAAGCAAGTTCCTTCATTATGGAAATCCTCCGGACGGATGCCAAGGATTATATCCTTCCCGATATATCCTTGGTTACGCAGCATTTTCATCTTCAATTCAGGTATTTCAAGCGTTTGTTCGCCTATTTTTATTGTGCCTTCTTTTAATGTTCCAGTAAAGAAGTTCATGGCAGGCGATCCGATAAAACCACCGACAAAGACGTTTATGGGTTTCTCGTATACGTCTTTTGGGGCACCGACCTGTTGGATGATTCCATCTTTCATTACAACAAGACGTGTCGCCATGGTCATTGCCTCTGTTTGGTCATGCGTGACATATATCGTCGTGGTGTCTAGCCGTTTATGTAGTTTAGCGATTTCGGCACGCATTTGAACCCGCAGCTTTGCATCAAGATTGGATAAAGGCTCATCCATCAAGAAAACTTTTGCGTCCCTTACAATTGCGCGGCCAAGTGCCACACGCTGGCGCTGACCTCCTGAAAGGGCTTTAGGTTTCCTGTTTAGAAGCTCTTCAAGTCCGAGAATCCTCGCCGCTTCATTGACCCTTAGTTTGATTTCCGCTTTTGGCGTTTTCCTGAGCTTTAACCCGAATGCCATATTGTCATATACGGACATATGAGGATATAAGGCATAGTTCTGGAAAACCATCGCAATATCACGATCTTTAGGGGGGACATCATTGACTCGCTTCCCATCTATGTATAAATCCCCTTGTGAAATGTCTTCCAGTCCGGCAATCATCCTTAAAGTCGTCGATTTGCCGCAACCTGAAGGTCCTACAAAAACGATGAATTCCTTATCGGCAACACGAAGGTTGAAGTCTTTAACAGCCGTCACCTTTTTATCATAAACCTTGAATATATGATCTAACACTAACTCTGCCATGAAAAATCCCCCTTTTATACTCCTATTACTTGTACCAATTAGCTATAGTCTAAACGATCGGTTTAGAAAAAAATATGGGCACATTGCACAAAAAAAGGATGATATTACCTGTTTGTAAGGGGAATTAATCAGTCAATAAAAAAATCAAGTACGCAGTAAGGGCATGACGGAAGTTTCTAATATCGAGACCAGTTCTTTCAGAGAATTTGTCTATCCGGTATTGTAAGCTGTTCCGATGTATATAAAGCTGTTTGGCGGCATGGGTGGCATTGGAATTACATTCGATATACGTCTTGATCGTTTTGATAAGTTCAGCATCCTGCTTGGTCTTGCCAAGAATCTCATTGATATACCACTTTGCGTTTTTGACGGATGGATCATTAATTAATGAGTGAGGAATGATGTCTGCCAATTCAGCGACCTTAAGATCAGGAAGATGCACCTGTGCCAAATCAAAACACTTTTTCTCCTGAGTCCAGTGATGATGAAGGTCTTGATTTACAGGGTGAAAGCGCCCGGTGAACATACGGGTCTTTACATAAAAGTCACTTTCAAGGGTGGAAGAAATGGCGATTAGTTCTTTATTTGATAATGGTTCATCCCTGTCCGTTTCAATTAAGACTCCTGCCGTTTCATTTTCCCAGACCAATGCTGAGTCAGATGGAACGAAAGCGAGGAAGGCCTCTTCAAAATCCGAGTTGGAAAAATCAGCATGAGTCAGCTTAAAATGAAGAAATCGAACATTCTCCCAGTTCGTTAAAGGCAATGGTGCATTCGGTTCGGCAAAAAAAGCTTTCCATGATGGGTCCTGATGTGCATTGAGGTTATTTGGTTTTGTGGAAGGAGCAAACAGCAATTCCAATAAACGGATTTCGTCGGCTGTGATTTCTGAACGTGGAATGCCAAGTATACTTCTTGAGTCTTCGATCCAAACATAGTCAGTAATATCATCAGTAACCCTTTTATTGGTAAGAGCGTTCGGGAATTTTTGTTTGAGATTTTCTAGCATCGTTTCCACCTTCTTTCTCCCCTTCCATATCATTATAGCGAAAAAGAATAAAGTTCAAAAGAATAGGATATTGCCAGTTTTCCGATAGGGGAAATTCAGGGTTCAAACATAGAGTTCAAAGAAAAGGTGCAAGTATTATTAATTTTAGGAAAGGGTATTGTGTATGTTTATGAATATCGTTAAAAAGGAGGAGATTTATGGATTTAATATTGGGGGGTACACGGTTTGTAGGCAGATTTAGCAAAAGTTGCGATAGTGAAAGGGCATGGTGTCACACTTTTTAATCGTGAAGCAATCCTGATGTTTTTCCCGAAATAGAACAGTTAAGAGGGGCTGTGACGGGGATAAGGAAAAGTTGAAAGGAAGACAGTGGGAGCAGTCATTGACACATCAGGTTTAACCGACGAACTGTATCGATATCTTGCAGATTGTTTAATCAAGTTAAACAGTATACATTTCAAGAATCTCAGTTTATAGTGATCCAACCGAACCAGGTATCGATGAAAATCGAGAAGTTCATACACTAAATGATAAAGCAGAAGAGATTACTTGGACGACCTGGACGTCCAAGCCAAGTTATCGATGCAAGGGACTTGGAAATGATAGGGAAAAATATGACGCGAACATATAAGGCTGTGGGACCAGATTACACACTGACTAAGGGGCAATCACTTGTCGTCTGCAAAAAGGTAACAAGAAGTAAGGCGGATTTTACATGGATATCTGAAAAGTTTTTAAATGGCAATAAAGTGGAGCCGTGGGGAGAGATGCCTTTATGGATAACAGAAGGGCTCCCTTTACCGGGAGCTAAGAAACCTTTGAATGGGTTTTTTGCTGTCGATAACGATAAAGCCATCAATGCTGGATTAGCATTCCGCCCCCCTTTCAGAAACTATCGAAGTTATATGGAGTTGGAAAAAGGGCCGTCCCGAATCTGCCGATAGAACAGCAGATATCAGCAAACAACATGAAAGTGATCTTCATGGATTATGGAAACAGACAGTAGGTTGAAACCTTCTTTTATTATACTGGAGTTATGATTCAATCCCTTCACTTCTCGAAGGATGGTAAAAAAGCGGTGGGGTAAAAACTTCATCGCTTCAGACTGTAGATAAATTCGAAGAAGACGAGTTTGAAAATGTTCCAGTTGCTTTAAGAAATCCGCTCCTTTTCCGCCGACTGTCTGCCAATCCTCATCAAAGCAAGCGCCTGTGGAATCTCGGCAAGCCAGTTAATCGGCAGGATTGTCGTAAACTTCTTCCATCCAATGAGGGTTTCATAAAACAGAAGATGGCCAAAGCGTAACCTAGCCTTAATCAAGGTCCGGAATGAGACCATTCCGAACCCCTTCTCTTATCGATAAACTGAAGCTAAGGAATAAATCCCATCGTTTCAGTTTATCAATGTGCTTACATGATTTGTGAGAATTTCAAGGTTTTCCATGGCGGCTTCCACTTTTTCCTTGTTGATATCAGGGAAAAGAAGATGGATGTCTTCACCTTCTTTGACAGAGTGAGCTGCAATCTGTTGAAGTTCCTCCTTATGTTCAGCCGTCAGGCCAATATCAAGCAATGTCATAGGCAGTTTAAGCACCAGGTAGATTGGCAGCAATTGTTTGATTTCTGAGAATTTCCCTTCTAAAACAAGTTGGACTAAAATGCCATATGCCACTTTTTCACCGTGAAGTAACGGATGCGTTTGCGTGATGGAAGTCATGCCATTATGAATGGAGTGGGCACCGGCAACGCGCAAGTACTGGTCGCCAAAGCCACCAACTAGACCACTGGTGATGATGTTCGTTTCGATTACACGCTGCAGCGCGTCTGTCCATTTACCATTTTCCAAATCAGCTAAGGCTTCCTCGCCATATGTCAATAAAACTTCCTGGCATTGCCTTGCGGCTATATGGGCCAATTCAATACAAACGGACTTGGAGGCAAGCTTTTCGGCCAGTGCATTTCCCTCGTACCATTTCGCCAATGTATCACCGATTCCAGCGCGTAAATAGTTAACAGGCGAATTCAGAAGAATTCCTGGTTCGATAAATAACATCCAAGCGCTTTTTTCATGAATATCATAGCGGATATATGAACCATTATCATCATAAATGACACTCAACGGTGTCCAGGCAGCACAGGTGGAAGCCAGGGTTGGAATGAGGATGATTTCCTTTTGAAGCGAGTTTCCGGCCGATTTGGCTAAGTCGAGCAGCTTACCGCCGCCAATGCCGATTAATGCATCCACACCGTGTTCAAGAGCAGACTTCTTGACGCGTTCAATTTCCGCATCACTGCATTCCCCGCTGTATGTGAAAAAGATCGGCTCAATATTTTCTAAGGAAGGAAAAAAGGGTTCAGCAACTTTCCATGATTTTCTTCCATGAATAACGAGCACTTTACGAATGTTCCCTTTACTCAGTTTTTCTTCCAGGTTTTCAAGGACATTAGCTTTACAAGCGTAATAAGCGGGGCCGCTGCGGACCTCCAGTAAGGTATTCATATTCGTTCTCCTTAATGAAAGGCCTGTTCCCAGTAAAGGGGAATCAGGCCTCGATTATTTGATCATTTCATCCAGTTTGGTTTTCCGAATCCGACAAATTTGTCATCGATCACTTTTTCAAACTGATCGGATTCCACTACTGATTTAATATCCTTGGCAAATTGAGCGTCTACATCTTTTGTATTCACTGTAACAACGTTTCGATACATATCTGGCATCTTTTCTAAAACAAGGGCATCCTTTAGGTCCATTTTCGCTGCAAGAGCGAAGTTGCCAGGGACTGCTGATAGGTCAACACTGTCTGTTGCCCGTGGCAATTGTGCGGATTCCAATGGTTTGAGTTGGATGTTTTTGGGATTTTTCGTTACATCCTTTTCAGATATTTTTAAAGGGTCGACATCTGGATCGACTTCAATCAACCCTTCATCCACCAGCACTTTAAGTGCACGTGCGAGGTTAACCGGATCATTGGGCACCGCAAGGGATGTACCGTCTTTAATTTCCTTCAATGAATTATACTTGTTCGAATATATGCCCATTGGTGCTGTTGGAACAATGATAAGGTCGGAAAGCTTTAAATCATTTTCTTTAGCGAAATTATCCATGTACACTTTATGCTGGAATAGGTTGGCGTCGATCGAATGGTTGCCAAGCGACTTATTCGGCTGGATATAGTCGGTGAATTCGACGATCTCTATTTTGTAACCGAGATCTTCAAGACCTGGTTTGATGGCCTCTTTAACCATATCGGCGTAGGGCCCTGTAGTCGCCCCGATCTTCAATTCTTTTTTGTCATCAGTTTTTGGGGATGCATCATCACTCCCGCAAGCTGCCAAGCCAAGGGCAAGTGCACAGACTGATAATAACGAAGCTATTTTCTTCATTTGAAATTCCTCCTGATTAATGAAATGTATTGAATCATTGAAAAAATGACTGATCCTATCGTTTGTTAACTATGTAGGAGGCTTTGTCACCAACCATCTGAATGATTTGCACAAGGCAGATCAGTACGACGATCGTCGTGATCATGACTGTATTGTCATAACGGTAATATCCATACCGGATGGCCAGGTCGCCAATTCCGCCTCCGCCGATTGTCCCTGCCATTGCGGAGTAACCGATAAGCGAAATGGTCGTTAATGTAAGTCCTTGAATGATTCCCGGTTTTGCCTCTGGAAGAAGTACATCCTTAATGATCATCCATGGTGTGGCACCTACGGCAATTGCAGCTTCAATCACTCCTCTGTCTATTTCACGTAATGCTGATTCAACGATCCTTGCAAAAAAAGGTATTGCGGATACGGACAGGGATACAGAAGCCGCTCTTGGCCCTATCGTCGATCCCGTAAGAAGGTCCGTTAAAGGAAGGAGGGCAACCAAGAGAATGATGAACGGGATTGAACGGACAATATTGACTGCGAAACCGAGAGAGCGATTCACGATGCTATTTTCAAAAAATAAATTTCTGGTTGTCGTAAACAGCAATACTCCAAGCGGTAAACCGATCAGCAAAGCTACTGCAAGGGAAACGCCGACCATATAAATCGTTTCAAGAAAGGCTTTATTAAGATCAGGTAAAATATTGACGATGGGATCAAGCAGTGACATGTTTTAACACCTCCACAGAACTGGAACGATTTTTTATATATTCCAATGCCAAATGAATTTGGGCGGCATCGCCAATTAACTCGATGATCAATATGCCTAAAGGGACATCCTGGATATACTCAATTTTACCGTGTAAAATATTACCCTTTACTGAATGGGATTGGAGAGTATCCGAAAGAATCGACTCACCGGCGGTATGCCCCTCGAATTGAATTTTAAGAATCGTACCTTTACTTTCTTCAATCAGGTGCGAAGGGAGTTCGAAATCCAGTACACTGCTAATGAATTGTTTCGTTAATTCCTGCTTAGGCTGTGAAAATATTTCATAAACGGGACCTTCCTCAATTACCCGTCCATCCTGCATGACGGCGACTCGGTGGCACAGTTCTTTGACCACTTCCATTTCATGTGTAATCAAAACGATGGTGATACCCAGCTCACTGCTTATCTTTTTCAATAACTGTAAAATCGCTTTTGTAGTTGTTGGATCAAGTGCTGAGGTCGCTTCATCACATAATAGGACAGTGGGGTCATTTGCTAATGCGCGAGCGATGCCGACCCGTTGCTTCTGTCCACCGCTAAGCTGCGCCGGATAGACATCTTTCTTATCGCTGAGCCCTACAATTTCCAATAATTCCAATACACGTAACCTGATGTCGTCCTTCGATCGATGCGCGGCCTTTAAGGCGAAAGCGACGTTTTCATAAACGGTTTTTGAACTGACAAGGGAAAAGTGCTGGAATATCATTCCGATTTTTTGGCGTTGTTTACGAAGCTCATTGCTTGATAAAGATGTTAAATCAATGCCGTCGATGATGATATTTCCACCTGTCGGACGTTCAAGCAAATTCAAGCAGCGGAGTAATGAGCTTTTTCCAGCTCCACTGTAGCCGACAATTCCATACACTTCGCCAGTTTTAATGGTCAAAGAAACGTTATCCACTCCGATAACTCGGTTTTTCTTCGAGACGTATTCCTTTCGGACTGAACGGATTTCAATCATAAGCTTTCCTCCTTAAACATTAAAAAAGCTACATCTATCATTCAGAAAGAGGCAGCGAAATTATATCTCGTCTTATCTTTCAGAATGCAATCATTCTGCAGGAAGTGGCACCGTTCCCTTAGGGCGGTTGCCGGACATCGCAGGGCCTGATCCCTCCGTCACTCTTGATAAGTAAATTATTATTTTAGAATATTTCAAGTTTATAATATAATCTATATTATTTGTAAAATTCGACAATGTCAATCGTTTCTGTGATTTTGAGATCAATTTTTGTCGTTTAATTTGGTACGGTCCGCTAAAAAGATTCATGGAAAAAGCGCAATTATGCAATAATCCAGCATTTCTATCCAGGTTGATTATTCTTCTATTTCCTTGTCAAAAAGGTAAAGTGGAACTACATTTATTATAGTAAAGTTAAAAAAAGGAAGATGACTCTTTTTTTGTACAAATGGGGGAGGGAATTGAATGATAGAGATTAAGAAGATTAATGATGTGGTTTGTGTGCACGGTACTCCTGGCAGGAACAAGTCAGGGATGAGTGTTTATGTCTTTTTAACGGATCGCCTATTGATAGATACTGGTGCAGAGATTTTATTGGAAGAACTTATTCCATTCTATGAGTCTGCAGACTTCGACTCAGTTGCCCTGACTCACTATCATGAAGACCATACGGGGGGTGCTGCATGGATACAGGAGCATAAAAAGGTCCCGCTTTTCATTCACCCTATGTCGGTTGAGGTTTGTGCAAAGGATGCTGTATATCCTGAATATCGCAAAAATTTTTGGGGAAAGAGAGAGTCATTTAAAGCAGATCCCCTAGGGAAGGCCATTCATTCCCGTACCCAAACGTGGGAGCCGATTTTTACCCCAGGTCATGCGAAGGACCATATGGTGTATTTGAATCACAGTAATGGCATGCTCTTTTCAGGAGACCTTTTCGTAACACCAAAAACAAAGCTTATCTTACGAGAAGAGTCTGTCCCGGTCATCATCGATTCCATAAAAAAATTACTTCAATATGACTTCGGGGAAGTGTTTTGCTGCCATGCTGGGCATGTGCCTGATGGGAAGGAAATGTTTCGAAAAAAACTTGATTATTTGGAAAACCTCCAAGGTGAAATTTTACGATTACATTCTCAAGGACTGACCGTTCATGAAATCCAGCAGGTCGTTTTACCGAACCGCTATCCCCTTATCGAGATATCTGGGCATGAATGGGATTCAGAGCATATCATTACCTCGATATTAAAAGAAAAAGTATTGATTGATAAGGATAGTCTGGCAAAACATTAATTGGTGATCTTGTTAATGGAAGAAGAAATATCGTAAGGATGGAGGTGGTCCTAAGCAATTTCTTTTTGAACTCTGTAGCAGCGCGAATTGTAATTTAAGGGATAATTTGATACATTTAACCTGAAAATTAAATACGTCTAGAAAAAGGTGCAGGCAATATTTTTGAAAATTGTCTGCTTAAAAGGGAAGTCCGGTTAGAGTCCGGCGCTGTCCCGCAACTGTATATGGGAGCGATTCGAAGAATGCCACTGTCTTCTACAAAAGAGGATGGGAAGGTTCGAAAAGCGATGATCATGAGCCAGGATACCTGCCTGTTTTTAGCACAGCATCATAAGCCTACGAGGATAGGAGGTGTTAAGTGCGAAAATTGACAAGAGCATGTTTTTCATTTTTTGGAAAATGGAAAATTCATGTTTATTTTTTGTTATCTTTCGTTTGCACTCTAACAACTTCTAATCGGGAAGTTGTTTTTTTTTTTTAGAAAGGAATCCGATACAATAGTAGATTTTTAACAAAATCATAAAGAGAGCTTATCTTCCTATGGAACGGAGAAAAGAATTCTTTATGAATAAAATTAGAAGAGGTGTCATGCATGTTTGGAACTGTTAGGTATTATACGGATTTTTTAAAAGCTCAGGTTATGTATAATTTTTCTGGCGAAGACATGGTTTCTTTAAGTGAAAATTATGCAAGGTTGAACAAGGAAATTAATGTGAAGGCAAAAGATTCAAAAGAAAAAGTTGAGTATTTACTTAATCTTCAAAAGGCTTATGTAATAATCAATAAAGAAATGTTCGGGCTAGAGGAAGAGTCGGCAGTTTTATAAAAAAGGAGCCACCTAAAGGAGGCTCCGACATTATTATTTATTTTCGTTTGGATCTGTTTCATCATAAAAGTCATGTGCTTCTTCAATGTTTTGAAGGTCAGCGGCTGAATAAACATTTCCACCAGCGAGTCCTTCATTGATGTAACGGTCGATGTCTAAGAAAGCGGAGTTCTTTCCTTCATATTCGGTATCCTTCAAAAATGTCATTTTTTCTTTATCCAAGATAAATCCCTCCTAGCCTTTTCTTTAGTTTAGGCAAAGGAGTTTTTTTTATTCCGTTTAGGGGGTTCATTCGTAAACATGGAAGATCATTAAATCATGTATCATGCTTTTGAGTTCGGTTTCATCTGTTTCAGAGGGCGGATTGGCTGTCCACTCGATGGATCCATCTTTATGATACAAGGCCTGGACTGCCTGCTTGTTGAAGTAAAAGGAAATTTTCCATCCTGGCAGATTCTTATGCAATGGTGCCCATTGAAAATGAGTGATCATATGTATTACCTCCATATATACAGTTTCTCATTTAATTATAATGGAAAACAGCATCTGGAGGTGTTATTTAATTTTCAGGTTAGGAAAAGTTAATTCAATGAAAAGATTTTTTAAATGTAAAAGCCTGTTTGTTTCAATTTCTTCCTCATCGAATTGCATGGGCTTTGAGTTCACTTCGTATATGAAGAGAGAACCTGATTCGTCTTCCCCTATATCAATGGAAAACTCCCCGAGAAATCCGATTTTTTTTGAAAGTATTTCTCCGCATTTTTGGGCGATATTCGCTAATTTTAGATTCAGGCTTCTAGATTGCAGGTCTTGATAAGGAAAAAGCTTACCTCCTCGGGGAGTGTGGGTTGTGATTTCCTGATTTTGTGACATCCTTACCGCTTTGCCTGTCACTTTATAAAAACCTTTTTCATAATGGACGAGAATCCGGTAATCGTAACGATGTCCAAAAAGCTTTTTTGGTAGGATCGCCTGTTGAGCAATGTAGCTCCTTTTTAATAAATCCCTTTTTTTTGTTTCCCAGAATGACATGAAGTCCGGAAAGGACTCACTATGCCTTAAGCTATTGAACAATAGTGTATCATCATCATTTTTGATTATGGTATAAATGCCCTTTCCTTGGCTTCCTTTGCAGGGTTTAAGGTAAATATGCCTGTAGGTCTCCAGGAAAGCATCAAGGCAACCGCTGTTTCGTAAGACCATTGTGGGCGGAAGGTGATTGGTGAGGGATCCATCTTCCATTAATGCTTCGTACATCACATATTTATCTATAAAACAGGGATTGAATAGATTCATTTTGCATTCTTTGAAATTTTTGATGAGATCTTGGAATTCCTTCGAAGCCTCATAGCTCCTCGAGGGGATACGGTTATAGACGATGTCAGGTAAGGGCACCTTACATTCGATCCACTTATTTGAAATGGAGGAAAAAACATAAGCTCTCATCGACTTGGTATGAAGAGCATTTCCTGTGAATACATACGCCAATATTCCATGTTTCAATAAATATAAGGATAGGTCCCGAAAAAGGTTCAGGTTTCCACCCAAACCTGATTCCTTTTTGGGATTGGAAATAGTTAAAATTCCGACGGCAAGCATCCGATTACCTGGAAATATTGTGATTGGAATTAGGAGTTGATTTGAATGGTCCTTTTTATAGCTGATTTCCTCTTCGGCAGAGCCGGCGAAAAGCTCCGCATTCTCATGAGTGTGGTACCAATTTTCAGTGGGGATATCGTAAAAAATGTTCATCGCGGCACACTGATTGATTTCGTAATCGTCTGTTCCGTAAGATAAATGGCATAATCAAGGCTTAGCTTTCTGGTCAGCAATTCGAAATCCTTGAGCTTTGGATGGGAGAAGATGGAACGTCCCGGTTTGGAATTGGCTTCAAACATCCAAACCTGCCCTTTTTTATCCAACCCAAAATCAAATCCTATTTCTGCAATGATGCCATCCAAGTTCTTTTCTATACTGTCACTTAAAATCAGTGCTGCTTCTGATAACTTTCGTTCGACTTCTTGGGCCTCATCGTCATCTCCAAACAGTTCGGCAACCGTTTTGATGACACCCCCGCTTTTAATGTGGGTCGTGACGCTGCCGGCGCCGGCGATTTTTGCCGCGATCGCGGTTACCTGCCATTTTCCATTACTGTCCTTGTTCGTATGGACCCGGAAATCCACTGGACGTTTTTCAGATCGAATTAATGGGATGCCCTGCTGCACGATAAGATTCTCAAGCGGTCGGTCGTGAAAAATATGTTTAACGATAGATTCCAGTGTTGAAAACTTTTGCAGTTTATTTTCTTTTGCTTCATTTGTATAGCGGCAATAGTAAACATCCTCGCGCTTATCATAAAGAATTTGATGAATCCCTAGACCGAGGCTGCCGTGAATGGGCTTTATATAAACTTGCCGGTAATGGGAAAGAAGGGTTTCCACCACGGACATGGATTGAAATGGATACGTTTCCGGCAAATATGATAGTGCCCGCTCATCTGCGCATAGCCTTTCGTTTACATCCCATTTATTGAAAAAACCAGGATTATACCATGGAATGGTATACTCTTTTTGGAATTTTTGCTTCACTTCTTTAGGTCCATCGCGGTTTTCAGTCAACCGATTTGGGAGACGGTCATAGATGACATTAGGAAAAGGAAATTCATTAATGTGCCAGTCACCGTTATCAAATACATAGCCTTTGATTGTCTCCTCATCCCAATTGATTACATTCTCTCCAAAGACAAAGGGGATACAGCCTGTGGTCCTGCTAAGTGAAAGAAGCTTTGAGAAAAATTCCGATCTCTCCCCTAATGGTTTGTTTGAAAGCCCGGTGAAGCCTGAAGAAAAAATTCCGACAAGTGGTCCGATATGGATGCCCTTTCCGTATATGAACAAATGAAGGGGAATATCGATATGATCGAATATTAGAGATTCCGCAAGACTTTCCGATAGGACGATTGATTGAGTGGTTGCCGGGTTTTGTTTGACGATGGCAGGACATGAATGTCGTCCGAAATAAATCAATTCAATCTCTGCCAAATCCCCAAGCTCTGAAGGATAGAAGAGAACATTGCCTGGGATAGCGGCAATTTCGGCAGGATAAGTCTTTCTCACTTTCTATTCACCTGCTTTCTGAAGATGTTCGGCTAAATACTGGCTATATTGAAACGGTGCACGATGAATAACTTTCATGGTCTCCGGCTGGAGTGCCTGAATGATTTTCCTTCCGGGCTTCGAGTTAATGTCCATTATCCATATTTGGCCTTTTTTATCGATGCCTAGATCAATCCCCAATTCGAATAATCTTTCAAAGACAGCTTCGGTTTCTACGGGCAGGGTGCGAAGGATATGCTGAATCTTTCGTTCGACAGCAATCGTAATCGTTTCCGGGTTTCTTTTGATGAAGGTATCCAGTGAAATGGCTTCCCCGCCTGTGGCAAGATTTGAGGTAATTCCATCTTTTGGTCCCGTCCGAATTCCGCGGCCCCGTTCCATCCAGTGATTCTTCTCGCTTTTTTGAAGTAAAATCCGTAAATCAAATGGCTCGTTATTTTGGTTGCAAAGTTCCAAATATGGCTGGCAGAGGTATTGGTATCGATTTAATAAATGCTGCAGCCATTTGTTAAGCTGAGATTTGGAGGAGAATGGGCGGTCATATTTGGTGCCCTTTTTCGTCATGGATACCAATGTGCCGTCTTCGGTATTTGAAAGAAGATAGATCCCTGTACCGCCTGCACCGAATTCAGGTTTGATGATGATTTTATCCAGGCGCTCCAAATGGCCGGTAATGTCTTCTGGTGTCGTCACTTGTACGGTCTCTGGAAAAAATGCCTGTAGGTGTGGATGTTTTTTTAGGATTTGGTACACTTCCCACTTACCAGGAAGGCCCAGCCCTAAGAAATTCGAGTTATCTTTTAACCAATCGATTTTGTGTCGCGTTTCCGTTGACTCACGAACTAATCCGTGAAAACAGCGATCATATACAAAGTCAGGTAATTCAAAAGATGCGGCGATCCACGTTTCATTCTCGGCATCAAAACGCTCGCCCCGCACTTTTTTTAGACCCATATCAATATTATCCGGCGAGAATTTACAAACTTTCATATTAAATGATTTAGCGGTTTTGGCTATTTCGGTGAAGTAGTTGTTTTCATGTGTATCCGACGCGGCCATTAATCCTATTAACACGTGCTAGCAACTCCTTTTATGGATGGTTTTCGCGGTAAAGGGCAAGCATGAAATCTATGATTGACTTTACTGATGGACGAAAGGTTTCATAGTTGCCTTGAAATTTTTTCGAAGGTTTTGAATTCACTTCGATGATCCATGGATGGGTATCGGTATCCAGTGCTAAATCGATCCCTAGCTCACCGAATGAATCGTCATGTTTTTCCGCTAAGGCCTGGGCAGTGTTTTTAGCCAGCCGTACGAGCTTTTGATATATGCGGCTGGCGTCCTGAAGGTCAAATGCTTCCTTTAGAAAATCCGGCCCATTTTTCATTAATCCGCCTTGTGCAATATTGGAAACGATAGTACCAGGGTCCCCGATCCGGGCAACCATTGATGATACTCTCCATTCAAGCTGATCGTTCCGGTGAAGAAGCATGCGGAAATCAACTTTTCTCTGATCGGTTTCGAATAGGGAAATCCCTTTTTGAAGAATGAAGGATTGTTTTCTGGAAAACCTTTTTAAGGTTTCATACAACTTTTCATCCGTATCAGCAAAATGCACATCCTGGATATGCCCAGATTGCTCGATCTTCCATTTTTCAGCTACTTGCGTTAATCTGCAAATATTCCTGCCTTGGCTGCCTGATACGGGTTTAAAGTAGATTACCGAATGCTTTTTTATAAATGTGAAGAAAGATTCCTTTTCGTTAAAAAGGATCGTATCTGGTAAATTGGGCAACAGCTCATCTTCTAAGATTAGCAGTTCATGTACATGATGTTTGGAGAGGAACCTTCCATTGAACATCGGTATCGACCGTTCCTCCAGTTCAGTTTTAAACAGCTTGAAAGAATGCGATTCCTCAAGTTTGCGCGAATGAATCCGGTTATAAAGTACATCAGGAATGGGGAGGGGCAAGGTTTGCCAGCCATCTTGCCCTGGCAGGTAACCATCCACAACCCCATCTTGAAGAGACTGCAGTTTTACTAAATAGAAGGGGATGCCTTGCTGATTGCAATATGATTTCATTTCCTGATAAAATTTTTCCATCTCCCCGAATTTCCCATCTTGTAAGGGATTCTGGTTCATGAGTGAAGCGAAGAATGGGCCTATTTTAATTTCCCTTCCCTCCGCATGGTATGAGACGGAGATTGGATCAAAAAAAACGGGTAAGGATAAAATTTGGTTCATATCATATGAAAGTTTCAATGTAGGCTGGGGTGACGGGAATGGCTGGACAAGTACCGGGACAGAACGGCATCCAGCCATGATCGTTACGGGTTCTCCAAATTGAAGGCCCCATTCCTCAAATAGTTTTTCTTCGATAAACAGTAGTGCCTTCTTTCTAGTCTCTGCGGGATTTACCGTAATGAAAACTTTTTGATGGTTAAGGTTCATAATAATTCCCCGTTTGCACAAAGTTTGTTATCCTTAATAATTAAATGATGGGCAAATGTGGATAACACATTCTATGTTTTTTTAATAAGAAGGTGTCATCAAGCCTCTATTTCAAGCAATAAAAGGAGCAATTTCATGGTTGAGTTTGGATGACGATCCTGTTTATGGTTGTCGTAGGTGCTGTAATAGGTCTTCACGAATTTATTAGCTATCAGAATGCTGTTCAGACCTTATAAACCAATCTGCATTTTCGGGAAACAGCTGCCGTTGACACCAGGGGTGATTCCGAAGCGACAGGGTGAGTTAGCCAAACAATTAGGTAAATTGGTGGTTGATCATTTAATCACGCCAGAGAGCATTCAAAGTAAAGTCATCAATGATGTCTCTATACAGAATATGAAAATTGTCGTCAAGGCAGAAGTAAAGAAAGCATTGTCCACGGAAAAAAGTACAGATCGATTGCTTGATCAATTGGGAATGAAGAATTCTTCATATACATTAGGACAGGGATTACAAACATTCATTCTTGGTAAATATGAAACCTGGTCGGAAGAGAACAGGAGCAAGAGCAAGAGCAAGAGCTTGAAGGATATCGTCCCGCCTCACATTCAGCAAAAAGCCCTCGACTCGATTCCTGATTTGTCACGTTTCATCGTGGAAAAGGGAAAAGAATATTTTGACAGTGCAGAAGGCAAAAGCTGTCTTGAAGACATGTTGGATGATTTTTTCAAGGAACGGGGAAAGCTGATCAATTTAATTCAGATGTTCATTGGAAACGAAAAGTTAATTGATAAGATTCAGCCGGAAATCATTAAATTCTTGGAACAATCGAGAACGATTGAAATATTGTCAGTGATGATGGTGAAAGAGTGGGGAAATCTCGAGAAATGGGATGTAGAGAAAATCGAGGGAATGGTCGATGATCACATACCTTGGGGCTCTGTTTCGTGGAATAATCGGATTATTTCAAGGTTTCGTAACTGTTTTAATAGGATGACGTGTAATTCGCAATCGGATTTGTTATAGTGGAAAAGGTGTAGGAATACATTGATTACCGGGAGGGGAAAAAATGAGTAACGTATATGATGCAGCGTATGAAATGGAAAAGGCGATTAGGGCAAGTAATGAATATGCCGATTTGCAACGCTTATATGATCTTGTCAATTCTGATGAAGCAACAAAAGGAATGTTTGAAAACTTCCGTAATCTGCAAATGTCATTGCAGCAAAAGCAAATGATGGGGCAGGAGATTGCACCGGAAGAGGTTGAGCAAGCACAAAAGACGGTACAGCTGGTCCAACAAAACCCAACCATTTCACAATTGATGGAAGCTGAACAACGGATGAGCATGGTCATCGCAGACCTCAATAAAATTATCATGAAGCCGCTTGAAGATTTATATGGCTTGCCTGAACAACAGCAATAAGCAGTTGGAGAGACTCCCTTCTATAATGGTTGGGAGTTTTTTTGTACCCTGAAAGCACCAGTGTAAGGCTCATGAACCACTATTTGTTCTATTCTCGAAATTTTAGTCATAAATTTGAAAGAGGATATTACAGATGGGGGAGATCAGCATGGTATATCGATTACTTGCGGTCAATATCGACGGGACATTGCTCCAATCGAATGGCCGTTTAAATAAATCGACTAAAGAAGCAATAGATTATGTTCACCAAAAAGGTGTCCATGTTGCACTTGTGACGTCAAGAAACTATCACTCAGCAAAAAAAGTGGCCAAAGCCCTAAAAATAAATCCGATGATCGTTGCTCAGCAAGGAGCTTTTGTCGGAGCTTCCATAGAAAAGCCTATTATGGTAAAAAGAATATCAGAAGAACTGACTGCAGAGCTCGTGCAAATGCTTGAAAAGACCACGTGCCAAATATTGCTCATTCATGAAAAATACTCGCTGGGCAACCGGGTAAACCTTCCGGAGAATTTGCTTGGTAAAACGGTTATGTATATGAATGATCAAAATATTTATGCGCAAAATTATGTGGATGATATCAGTGAAGAACTTTTTGACCAGCCGATGGCCCCGACGAAGATGGACATAATATTTCCAGAAAAAAGTGATCGAAATGATATGTTGAAATTGATAAAGGAAATGTTCCCTGAAGTGGATGCAATCTTACACCCTGGACATAAAATGACAATCGTTCCGAAGGGTGTTTCCAAATGGAGTGGTGTATTGTATTTAGCTGACCATTTAGAGGTGAAAAGAACGGAAATCGTCTCGATTGGAGATGGATTGGATGATATGGAGATGATTGCCGGGTCAGGTCTGGGAGTTGCCATGGGCAATGCGGATGAGGAAGTAAGGAAAGTGGCAAAATGGGTGACGCGCTCCAATGATCAAGATGGCGTTGCCTATATGCTGAGGGAATTTTTCCGGAAACAGCATCCAATCGATTTCTTACAAAAGATGAATATGCTTAAGTGAACGGTGGGGCTCCCTTATAAAGAAGGGGCCCCCATTCAATAATGCCGCATGTGAGGCCTATTATCTTTCATAATAATTATAAGTTTCTTTCCATAAACTAAAGGAAAATCAGCAATGGAAAGGAAGAATTCAATGGGTGTAATCCATGCAAAAGAAGTGCAAGTCGGTGACGAGGTATTCGTGATTTATAATAATCCCCATGTTCCTACCGTTTCGAATATAAGGGCAGCGGAAATTGTTCCGCATCCCAAAGATCCCAATGCAGTTGCCTTGTTCCTGAACGATACATTTCATACGATTGAGGATGATGATGCTTTGTTCACTTCGGAAGCCTCAGCGAAAAAAGCATACAGTGATTATATGGATAACCAGGGCCTGATGACTTGAAGAGGCTAAAACTTCGCTTAACGGAAAGAGAATGAACAGATGAAAGCCCTCGCTTAAAGAGCGGGGGCTCAATTATTAAATTAGAGCGCCGAACAAACGTAGCTTTGCATCGATTGGACCCATAAAAGGCTCCAAATTCACGAGTATTTGCTCACACTTACGTGTAAACGCACCGATACTCACATGTCAGAAACCATTAGTGATTAAAATAGCATATTTGACTGGTGAAATTCCATCTTAAATAAAAAAACTGCCCCTCATTTTTTAAGAAAAACAGAGTGACAGTTACTTAATCTCAGTTATTGGATTGTATGAATCGTTTCATTGCATGAATTTGGCCTATATGATTGGTTTCGTGCAAGACTACAAAATTAATGAATTCCCCCACTGTTTCCATTCCGTTGAAAGGCTGTGCCGTTTTTTCTGTCAATCTTTCTTCCGGAATTTCAAGAAGTCGACCAAGTTGTTCATGTAACTGTTGCTTTAAAACTTCAACGGTAGGTACATCCCCGGTCCAATCGGCAGGTTTTGAACCATATCCGAATAGCTGGCTGTAATTCGCTGGCAAATGGCTGCTGGAGTTCAATAAAAATTTTTCCGCTGCAGTAAGGACATGTCCAATGTGCCAATGGATTGTATTATTAAAACCTTCAGGCTGCACATCCATATACTCCGGATCGATTCCCTCGATTTCTTTTAAAAGATTGCCGCGCATGGCTGTCAGTTGATTTTTAACATAATTCATTTTACATTCCCCTTTCAATCTTATTTTTCTTACTGCTACTCATGAAATTATAGCAAGTATATTTCTAGGTTATCAAATTTTAGATCAGTCTTTTCAAAAGAGAAAGGCTTTTTTATTTACAATTTATTTCATTTTAAGGGTTGTAATTGTCAGATAATTAATTATAATTAAAATAATGTCAGATAAACTTACATAACCATGTAAAGTTAAAAGAGTAATAAGAGGATGGTTATTGAAGTTTGTGTATGCATTTATGGCAAGGGGAGCGTGCATCCGAATTTAATGGGAGTACTTTGAACATTTGGCGGTATAGTTTGGCAAAAGGAGAGAGGGTATGCGTTTAACAGCAAGGGAACAGGAAAAGCTAATGGTTGTAGTGGCGGCAGATTTGGCTAGAAGGCGAAAAGATCGCGGCTTGAAATTAAACTATCCAGAAGCCATTGCCTTGATTACCTATGAAATAGTCGAAGGGGCTAGGGATGGGAAATCAGTATC
The DNA here is from genome assembly GCF_017355165.1 of Bacillus sp. SD075. GTDB lineage: Bacteria > Bacillota > Bacilli > Bacillales > DSM-1321 > Peribacillus. Next base: position 19,039 of record NZ_JADILK010000058.1, read on the forward strand.
GGAACTGATGCAATTTGGCAGGACAATTCTTTCAAGTGAAGATGTTATGGATGGGATTCCTGAGATTATTCATGATATTCAAGTTGAGGCAACGTTTCCGGATGGTACAAAGCTTGTGACTGTTCATAATCCAATTCAGTAAGGAGGAGACCCATGATACCAGGTGAATATATCTTGAAAAAAGAACCGGTCGTATGTAACGAGGGAAAGATTTCAACGGTCATGACAGTCATCAACAGGGGAGACCGTCCGATACAGATTGGCTCACACTTTCACTTTTATGAAGTGAATTTTGGACTGGAGTTCATTCGTGAGAATGCTTTTGGAAAAAGGCTGAACATTCCTGCCGGTACAGCTGTGCGTTTTGAGCCGGGCGATGCAAAGGAAATCGAGCTGGTCCCATTCAGCGGCAAGAGGGCAGTTTATGGATTAAGCAATAAAACGAATGGTCCGCTTGATAAGGAGTGAAAATATGAGTCTTGAAATGTCACGTAAGCAATATGCCGACATGTTTGGTCCGACAACAGGGGATTTAATTAGATTGGCAGATACCGAGCTTTTCGTAGAAGTGGAAAAGGATTTTACAAAGTACGGGGATGAAGTGAAATTTGGCGGGGGTAAAGTGATCCGTGATGGTATGGGGCAACATCCAACCGCTTCAAGAGATGAGGTGATGGATCTTGTTTTCACCAACGCGATCATCATCGATTATACAGGCATTTATAAAGCGGACATAGGCGTGAAGGATGGAAATATTGCAGCTATAGGAAAAGCGGGAAATCCCCTATTGATGGATGGGGTGACAATGGTGATAGGAGCAGCTACTGAAATAATTGCAGCTGAAGGAAAGATCGTTACAGCTGGTGGTATTGATGCCCACATCCATTTCATTGCCCCGCAGCAAATCGAGACTGCACTGTCAAGCGGGATCACGACAATGATCGGTGGGGGAACCGGGCCTGCTACGGGAACGAACGCCACGACATGTACTCCGGGAGCTTGGAATATACATAAAATGCTCGAAGCAGCAGATCACTTCCCTATGAATCTCGGTTTTTTGGGTAAAGGTAATTCCTCGGCCAAAGAACCGCTTGCCGAGCAAATAGAGGCTGGTGCTATCGGGCTGAAATTACATGAAGATTGGGGCACGACGGCTGCAGCGATCGATACAAGTTTAATGGTGGCTGACGAATACGATGTTCAAGTGGCGATTCACTCCGACACGCTTAATGAAGGTGGCTTCGTCGAGGATACGATCAGAGCGATCGACGGCCGTGTCATTCATACATATCATACCGAAGGAGCGGGCGGGGGGCATGCCCCTGATATCATCAAGGCGGCTAGTTATCCGAATATTCTCCCTTCCTCGACAAATCCTACCCGTCCATACACCATCAATACGTTGGAAGAGCATTTGGATATGCTGATGGTATGCCATCATTTGGATCCATCCGTTCCGGAGGATATTGCTTTTGCCGATTCCCGGATAAGAAAGGAGACGATTGCAGCTGAAGACATTCTTCATGACCTGGGCGTGTTTAGCATGATCAGCTCCGATTCCCAAGCGATGGGGCGTGTAGGGGAAGTTATACTGCGAACATGGCAGACGGCCGATAAGATGAAAAAGCAGCGTGGCAAAATGCTTGAGGATTTAGGGGAAGGGGACAATTTCCGCGTTAAGCGTTATATTGCCAAATATACGATAAATCCTGCAATTACACATGGGATTTCTGATGTCGTCGGTTCAGTGGAAGAAGGGAAATTCGCAGATTTGGTGCTATGGGATCCTTCCTTTTTTGGGGTTAAACCGGACATGATTCTTAAAGGGGGCATGATCGCGCACAGTATGATGGGAGATCCGAATGCTTCGATTCCGACGCCTCAACCCGTGTTATACCGTCCGATGTTTGCAAGCTTTGGCAAGGCCGTTGCGAGTACGTCGATTACGTTCCTATCAAAAGCATCATATGAAGCGGGAATTCATGATGACCTTGGTTTGAAAAAAATAATGAAGACTGTCTCGAACATTCGCAATCTTACAAAAAAAGATATGAAGTTAAACGGGAAGACCCCCGTCATAGAAGTTGATCCGCAAACATATGAAGTGACGGTGGATGGTGATTTAATTACGTGTGAGCCAGCGGAAATCCTGCCTATGGCGCAGCGATACTTTTTATTCTGAGGTGATGACATGATAGTTGAAGAAGTATTGGGAAATATAGAGTTTATTGAAAAAAAAGCGAAACATATGGAAAAGGTTTATCTGGAAAGCGATGCATTAAGAAAACGGATCCTAAGGGTTAAAACGGACCATGGAAATGAAATTGGGATCCGCCTTAAAGAAAACAAGGATTTGATGGATGGCGACATCCTTTATATGGATGAAAATAATATGATCGTGATCCATACGATAGATGACGATATTTTGACGATCTTGCCTACAACTCTAGGGCAGATGGGCGATATAGCGCATCAATTGGGAAATCGCCACTTACCTGCCCAATTTGATGGGGATGAAATGCTTGTTCAATATGATTACCTGGTGGAAGAGCTCTTAATGGAACTGGATATACCGTTTCGTCGTGAAAAGAGAAAGGTGAAGCAAGCATTTCGTCATATCGGCCATTCACATGATTGAACGTTTGTTTCCGTTGATCCAGCTTTGTGATTCCAATTTTCCTTCTGGGTCGTTCTCCCATTCATTCGGGATGGAGACTTACATTCAAGAAGGGAAGATCCATGATGCAAATTCTTTAAAGGCGTTTTTGAAGGTATACATCTCCAAATCTTTAACCTATACAGATGGACTGGGGTGCCGGCTTGCATATGAATTCGTAAGGAGTCATAGGGCTGAAGGGATATGGGACCTGGATGAGTTGCTTTATGCGGCATGTTCTGCCCGGGAATCAAGGGAGGCCTCGAAAAGAATTGGACAGCAGATGGCTAAACTGTGCTCGAACTTATACCCGTCCGAAGAGTTATCGGCATACTTGAAGAAAATCCAAGGAAAACAATGCTATGGACATCCGGCCATTGTATTTGCGCTTGTGTGTGCCGAACTGAACCTTACCGTAGAGATGGCCATTCATGCCTGTTTGTATGCAGCCGTGTCCTCGCTGATCCAAAATGCAGTAAGAGGAATCCCTTTGGGTCAGACAGCTGGACAATCCTTGTTATCATGGACACATGAGGTCATCCAGACAGCCGTTGCATTCATTAAAGGACTTCCTGCAGATGAAGTCGGACGGACACTGCCGGGATTGGAAATCGCCCAAATGAGGCATGAGGGTTTACATGTAAGACTATTTATGAGTTAACCAGAAAAGAGGTGAGAGGTTTGCCTCATATGGAGGTAAATCGATAATAGATGAAACAAGTAGTCAAAATAGGTATAGGCGGCCCGGTTGGTGCCGGAAAAACGATGCTTGTCGAGAAGTTGACACGGGTAATGGAAAATGACTTCAGCATGGCAGTTGTAACGAATGATATATATACAAAAGAAGATGCGCTGTTTTTAATGAAAAATGGTGTGCTACCTGAAAATCGGATCATTGGTGTGGAAACCGGAGGCTGTCCACATACCGCGATACGTGAGGACGCCTCGATGAATTTTGCAGCCATTGATGAGTTGATGGAACTCCATCCTGAACTGGATTTGATTTTTGTGGAGAGCGGCGGTGATAATTTAGCGGCAACCTTCAGCCCTGAACTCGTTGACTTTTCAATCTATATCATTGATGTCGCACAAGGGGAGAAGATCCCCAGGAAAGGTGGCCAGGGAATGATTAAATCGGATTTATTCATCATAAATAAAACGGACTTGGCCCCGTATGTAGGGGCAAGCCTGGAAGTGATGGAGAGGGATACATTAACGACCCGAGGGGATAAACCTTTCTTTTTTACTAACTTAAAAGACGAAAAGGGTTTGACAGACGTCGTGAACTGGATAAAGTCAGAGGCGTTTCTAGTAGGTCTTGAGCAGTGAGTTGGACTGGAAGCATCCGCTTAAAGGCGGTACTGAAAAATGCTCGAACGATAGTGAGTGATGCTTATTATGACGGGGCGTTCAAATTGTCCCGTCCTGTGTTTCTTGATGAACTTTCACCTACCTATTTTCTCATTCATGTTGGAGGCGGCTATGTAGGCGGTGACAAGTACCATCAGCTTTTTTGTTTGGAAGAAGGGGCTACAATGACATTGACGACACAGTCTGCGACAAAGATATACAAAACGATGGATGAGCCGGCAGTGCAGAAAACGGAGTTAGTTTTAAAAAAGAATAGTTTCCTTACCTATGTGCAGGACCCTGTAATTGCCTATGAATCCTCTCGATATATTCAGGATACGACGATACATATGGAAAGCGGAGCGGGATTGTTGATGACTGATATATTTACACCGGGATGGTCAGAGAGCAGGGGGGCTTTTACATATGATTGGATCCGCTCCAAAATGAACGTGTTTCATGATGGTAAAAGGCTGATAATGGACCACTTGTTTCTGAATCCTTCAGACGAGATGGACTCTGTCCTTTTATTGGAAGGATATAGTCATTTTGGCTCGCTATTATTGATAAATCAAGAGGTGGATGGGGAATTCATTACCGAACTCGAAGAAATGCTTTCCCCGTTGGGAAGCAATGTTAGAATAGGTTTTTCCCGGCTGCCAATACGTGGTTTGATGCTGCGGGTATTGGCCAATCAAACTCAACAGATAGAAAAGGTATTTTCAGTTTGTGAGGATCATTTCCGGAGGAGGAGCCGTCAGGTGGATCCAATTTTTTATCGTAAATATTAGTAAAGGGAAGAAGGAGTTTTATGGAAATGAGTTTATTGCTGGTTTTAGCGATTGGATTTGTATTAGGCATCAAGCATGCTCTGGAACCCGATCATATCATTGCCGTTTCTACGATTGCGAGCCAAAGCAAGAAAATATGGAAATCTTCACTTGCAGGAATATTCTGGGGAATCGGGCATACACTTACTCTTTTGTTGTTCGGTGTCATCTTGATCCTTTTGAAAAACGAAATTCCGGAAGCTTGGGCAATGTCATTGGAATTTCTAGTGGGAATCATGCTGGTATATTTAGGTATCACGACGATTTTTTCTTGGAAGCGAACGGAGCGTCATGACCATACAGGCAGGGCTACATATCTGAAATCGATGTTAGTGGGAATTATTCACGGACTTGCAGGCAGTGCTGCAATGGTCCTTCTTACAATAAGTACGATAGATGCAGCGTGGCAGGGGGCAATCTACATCATCATATTTGGTGTAGGTACTTGTATAGGCATGCTTCTGTTCACTACGATTTTAAGCATCCCCTTTGTCACGAGCTCTTCCTCCAAAAAGGTCAATCGTTCACTCATCCGATTGACAGGTGTGATAAGCACGGTTTTCGGAATCTATTATATGTACAATCTGGGCATCAACGAGGAACTATTTTCTGTATGGTTTGGTTGAATCAGGCCATATGCAAGGGATACAAGGTTCATGAACTCTCAAGCCAAAAGCTTGAGGGTTTTTTGCTGTTAATAAATTGAGAAACTTTCCTATTACTCTTTTGAGTGGACTAGTATAATGAATTATATTGGATAATTAATCCATTTGGGTATGAGGAGATGACATGTAATGAAAAGGAAACCGTTCCTGGTTGCACTAAGCCTAATATCAATAACGTTAGCTTCAGGTTGCACACCAAAGCAAGAACATATTTCGGTACAAAAATATGAAGGTAAACACTACAAATTTGAAGCATATAAAGAGAAGATTGAAATGGGGAAAACAAAAAAAGCAAAAGAAATAGTACAGAATGCTGATTGGGAACAATTCGCATTGGAGAAGGATCATCCTAAAGCTGACTTCATCTTTTATTTTAATGATGAAAAAAGCGAAGGTAAAATAGCTGTATTTTATGTTTGGGTTAATACTGATGAAAATATTGTAGAATTGACGAAGGATCAACATAGCCAGTATGTAGAGTTAAATAGAAAGGATTCTGCAACTATATTAAGACTGCTGCATTAATGAAAGGCAAGACATGTACGTTCAAAAACCTCCAGACAAGCATTTACATTTGAACACTCATGTGCCTGAATATCATCTGAGTTAGAGTTATTTAACGTAGCCGGCTTTTTAAGGTGTAATCTTTAGGGGGACTTATGAGGAAAAATACTTTATCTAATGGAAAAACGGTGGAAGTTGAACGTTTAAGCTTGTTTTGACAAGTGGGGAAATGGAAGCCGAGGGTGATGTAATAGTCGAATCTGAATATTTTCATGCTCACCAAGACGTTGCCTGTCCCATTGAAGGTTTAGTATTTTAGCATCTTAACGCCATATTAAGTGCTTTGATGAATTAAATGAACCAGAAAAGGTTGACTACATAAACCTAGTAGCCAAGAATTAGAAAAGTTCAAAGGGAAATATTAGGGGTAGAACACGTTTATTATTTTTACAATGAGGATATTACCCGCCACTTTCATACTTGGATAGTTCCTCTATATGAATGGATGTACGATTTTTGGCGTTCGGTGGAGTCAGTTAGACCGGTTTTGCTGCATGCAAGGAACAGATTGAATGATGTTGAAAATTTAAAAAGAGTAATGGAGAGTATCGAGGCAGTAAAAAAACCTTAATCCTTAATTAATCAGACTGTAGAT
>NZ_JADILK010000059.1 GCF_017355165.1 Bacillus sp. SD075
AAAAGACAGCTATTGCTGTCTTTTTCATCATTCCTTTAGTGCATCTTCAAATGGTGCTGAATATAAACCTCTTGGTGCCAGCATATCCGTTTCCGATTCGCGTATTTCCCCACCGAGTGTATATGGACCTGCTGGAAAAAAATCAAACATTTCACTTTCCTTATGTATGACCAAGAAATAATCGTATAAATCATCCATAAGTTCCTGATGTTCATCTATTTTCATGATTTCGCCAAATTCATCAATTTCAAAGTTTTCATTAATCGCATCTTGAAGTTCCTCATTATTTGAATAAGCGATAAAAAAATCGACATCTCCGCACTCCATGCATAGCAAGAGATTTTCTTCTAATGCTTCTTCATAGGTGTTCAGAACGATCTCCTTTAATATGGCATCAATCTTTCCAGTATTGGTCAGTTTAACTTTAGTCTGTAACACAAAACCCCTCCAATCAAATACAGGCATTTAAAAAAGTAAACACCAGTTTAACAAGCTCCCCCTTTATTAATAGTAAAGGAAATTGCAGAACCATTTTCCAATTAACACCTAAATCCAAGTCCCTGAGTTCGTTTACTAATCGCGATGGGAAACTAGCCCAAGACTTGGTCATCAAGAGCAATACATGCACTCTGTCCGGTCCCTTATTTTAATTAGATAGCCCGCTTCGTGTATATAATAAGTTTGCCCACATAATTAGAATGATAATCTCCTATAATACAAAGAAAAAGATGATTGGAAGCGTAATCAGGCTTAATGATGTACTAATGAACGTAGCACTTGATACGAATTCTGGCTCCGTATTGAATTGGAGCGCATACATCGTAGTGTTGGCCGCCGTTGGCATGGCTGCTACGATGATCATGATATGCCTGACCATTTCACTCACTGGTAAGGCAAGTGCTAACAGGAAGGCAATGGCTGGTGAAACGGCAAGTTTAAGAAGAAGCGAAACTGATAGCTTTCGATAGGCAATTTTTTTTAGGGAAATGTTGGCCAGCTGCATTCCCAGTGTAATCATGATTGTTGGGATCGCTGCATTTGCAACAAGGTTAATAGCTTCCATAACCGAATTGCTTAAAGGTATGTTCACGAACTGAAATACTGTACCCGCAATAGCTCCGTAAACAATAGGCATCCGACATACTGCTTTAATCGCAGTTTGAACACCGTTACCTTCCGGGCTGCCCTTTGCTGCAAAATATATGCCTATCGTGCACATCACTAACTGCTGTCCCACCATAAGGATGATTGCATAGTCGAGTCCTGCTGCCCCGAATAATAGGAAGATGACGGGTGTTCCATAATTCCCGTTATTCATGAAGGCCGATGCCAATATCATGCCGCTTGTTTCAGTGACTGTATAATTGCGGAAAAAAGATATGATGTAGACTACCAGTATGAGAGAAAGACAAAGCACTATAGTGAATAAGAACAAGTAAAAATAATTAATCGTAAATTCTGCGGAATAAAAAGTTCGGAATACAAGAAAAGGTGACATTAAATATAATGCCATCGTGGAAATCGATTTTGTATCAAGTTTAAACTTTTTCTGACCGATGAAACCTAAAACAAATATACCGAAAATCGGTAATAGAACTCCCAAAAACCCCATGCATATCACCTTCATAATTCTAATGATTTTCTTCTAACAATATCAGTTTTATAATTATTTGTAAAAATTCTTTTAAACCACTTTTAATTGTCGTCATATAATCTAACACAAAATGAATTTTCTTTATTTTCAGAAAATATTATTCTATTCCAGCGTCCATATGGTATATTATTTATTATATTAACGTTAATAAATGTAACATTAACATTTTTTTGGTTATTAATATATGAAGGGGTGTTTTTTAGTGGATGTAAAATTCATGGAGATGGCTGTTCAGCTTGCATATGAAAATGTTTTAGCAAAGAACGGAGGACCTTTTGGTGCTATAATCGTAAAAAATGGCAAAGTCGTAGGAAGAGGATGCAATAATGTGACAATAGCCAACGACCCAACAGCTCACGCCGAAGTTCAGGCGATTCGTGATGCATGCAGGAACCTCGACAGCTTCCAGCTTACAGATTGTGATATATACACTAGCTGTGAACCTTGCCCGATGTGCATCGGTGCTATTTATTGGGCACGTCCAAAAGCCATTTATTACGCATGCACTAAAGAAGATGCTGCACTTATTGGCTTTGATGATCACTTTATATACCAGGAACTTGCCCTGCCAATGGAAAATCGCACGATTAAAATGAAACAAATTTCTTTTAATAACCACGATTTACCATTCCGAACATGGGAAACCAATACTGAAAAAGTGAAATATTAACCGGTTATATTTTGCCAAAGGGGTTACGAATATGAAAAAAACTTGCTTAAAAGGAGAATAGACGTTGCGGCGGGCAGAACACCTGCCGATTGCGTCATTAAAAACGGGCAAATCATCGATGTTTTCCCGGGGATACCTTTACAGGCGACATTGCTATCGTCGATGGTTTTTTTGCTGGAATTGGGCATTATGAGGGTATTTCGGAAATCGATGCAGCTGGAAAATTCGTATGCCCTACGTTCATTGATGGCCATATCCTTATTGAATCTTCAATGGTCAGGCCTTCTGAACTTGCAAAAATCCTCCTATTACATGGTGTGACCAGCATCGTTGCAGATCCTCATGAAATTGCCAATGTTTCTGGCAAAAAGGTCATGGAATATATGATTGAACAATCTGGTCAACTCCCTTTTGACTTTTACTTCATGATGCCATCTTGTGTACCCGCTACGGAGTTTGAACATTCGGGTGCTGTTTTAAAAAGTGAAGATTTAATATCTTTTTATCAAAACCCGAGAGTGCTCGGTTTAGCCGAAGTCATGAATTTCCCAGCCGTTTCAAATACGGATGAGGATATGCTGCAAAAATTATACGATGCAAATAGACTAGGAAAAAGCATTGATGGCCATGCAACAGGATTATCCGAACAACAGCTAGATGTTTATATGAGTGCTGGCATTAAAACGGATCATGAATGCACTACAGCGGAAGAGGCGAAAGAAAGACTGCGTAAAGGAATGTACCTTATGATCAGGGAAGGCACAGTTGCCAAAGATTTAATAAACCTGATTCCAGTTATTAATGAGAAGAACTCCCGCCGTTGTTTATTCGTCACCGATGACCGGCACCTAGATGATATTGTATCCGAGGGGAGCATCGATCACAACGTTCGACTTTCCATAGAAACAGGTCTCCCGCCAATTACCGCCATTCAAATGGCTACCATTAATGCAGCTGAATGTTTTGGTCTAAAGGAACATGGTGCAATTGCACCTGGATACAAGGCAGACTTTCTTCTTTTGGATGATCTTGATTCTATCATCATCCACTCGGTCTTTAAAGGGGGAAGGCTCATGGTGCAAAATAATCATTTACTCAAATTTCCAGATGTATTGGAACAGGTTATTGACGACGGATTGAAGCACTCAGTTCAATTTCATGGAATAACTGAGAATGATTTGGCGATACCTTTAACAAATGAGTTCGCTAATATAATTGAGATAACTCCAAACAGCTTGATTACAAAGCATTCGATTGAACCTGTCAGACTTAACCATGATGGACTATTTCTCCGAACATGTTGATCATATAAAACTTGCTGTTATTGAACGGCATCATATGACGAAACAATTAGGTCTTGGAATCGTCAAAGGGCTCGGGTTGAAATCAGGTGCAATTGCCACGACAGTAGCCCATGATTCACATAATTTGATCATTGCCGGGACGAATGACCAGGATATGCTAATAGCAGCTAAGGAAATCAAAAAAATGCATGGTGGATTGACCGTAATCCAATGGGGAAATACTCGCTTCCCCTTCCCCTTCCAATAGCTGGATTGATGAGTGAATGCAATTATATGGATGTGGTCCATTCATTGAAAAAAATCGATGGAGCCCTATTGAAACTTGGTGCAAACTCAACCCTTTCCTTACACTTGCATTCTTGGCTTTACCTGTCATCCCTGAAATTAAACTGACTGATCGGGGTATATTTTCCATTACTAAGTTTAGGTATATTCCTATTGAAGCCGCAAATCCAGTCGATAAACATTGACCCCTAGCAGGGTTTTTTTTCTTCTCACCCAAATTTTTTATATAAAAAAGGTTCCAACACAACTTAAACCGGGAAAAGGATATAATGGGTATCATCTATGTTAAAATAAAAATCAACACAAATCTTTCTTGGAGGAGATAAATATGGTAAAACATGATCAACACGCCATAATTGGATATATCGGAACATACACAAAAGGGAACAGCAAAGGTATTTACCGCTTTACTTTAGATACAGCAAAAGGAAAACTCAGTACACCGGTTCTTGCCGCAGAATTAACCGATCCGACTTACGTCACCGTCAGCCAGGACAAAAAGAATCTCTACGCCATTTTAAAAGAAGCGGGTAGCGGTGGAGTTTCAGCCTATTCGATTAATGAAGAATCGGGTGAACTTACCTTCTTGGGCAAACAACTGTCACCAAATGGCTCTTCCTGCCATATAAGTGTCGACAGCAATAAACAGGTCTTGGTCACTTCCAGTTATGGAGATGGCCTAATTGAATCATATCCTCTTCATGACGATGCGACCCCTTTGCCTGTATCATCCACTGTACAACATGAGGGTCAAGGTCCGAATGAAGAACGTCAGGAAAAAGCACACACTCACTTCGCTGGTTTCACACCGGATGAAAAGTTCATTGCTGTTGTTGACCTCGGTATGGATAAAGTAATGACCTATAAAATACATAACGGCGTTTTGGAAGAAGTAAACAGTTTATCTGTTTCTCCCGGCAGCGGACCACGTCATTTGACCTTCCACCCAAACGGAAAATTTGCGTATGTTATGGCAGAACTTGTACCTGAAGTCATCGTTTTGAGCTTCGATAGTCAAACCGGAAGTTTTTCTGAATTACAAACGGTTCGGAGTGTCCCAGAAGATTTCAAGGAAAATAACCAAGGAAGCGCAATTCATATTTCTGATGACGGGCTATTCATATATGCCGCAAACCGCGGACATGACAGTATTGCCGTTTACCAAATCAATCAAGAAACAGGCAAACTGGCATTCGTGCAATTGGTTTCTACAGAAGGACATTGGCCACGTGATTTTTCATTGGACCCTACCGGAAAATTCCTGATCGCTTCTAATGAAGAATCCGGAAACCTGACATTATATGCACGGAATGGACATGACGGAAAATTAACATTATTGCAAAAAGATGTTCAAGTTCCCTTCCCTGTCTGCGTTAAATTCTTATAATCAATAAAAAAGGATTGAAGCTTGCATTACAGCTTCAATCCTTTTTTACTTTTTTAATTCCATTTCTCCGCCATTTCGGGAAAATCTATAAATGGGTTACGATTACCCTGCATTTCATATATAGCCTGGTTTCTATGTTTTTCATAAGTGCTGACCGGAAAAAGCCGGTGCCATTCCAAAAGCAGTGCCGGGTCAATTTTGCCGCTATCGATAATCCCCTCATATCTGAGTAAAAAGTACAAAGTAGCCCTCGCCACGATACCTTTTCCGTATTCAGGTTCGAATTTACCTTCCTGTGATTTCCCGCAACCCGCTTTTATACCGGTAGCTGATTTTTCAGGGATATAATCCTCAAAATCATGGTACGGATAGTTACTCCGGCTACTGTTACAAGTTGGTTCACAGGCGAACAGATGATGCAAATCCCCCCTCATCGGTTCTTTTTTATCAAACCATGATTGAGGTACGACATGTTCACAATTAACGAGAATGTTCTCCGAATTTGTTGATTCAATGCCTTTTGACAACATTTCTAGTATACGGATATCCTCCTCTATGACTTGAACAGGATCCATCCCTTTACCGGAATACAGACTTTTCAGCTGGCCATTTTCCTGTATGTCTACCCAAGGGTAAACATGGCGATGTGGTGAGTAGTTCAGCTGGTTTTTATGGGTTGCTACAAGTAGGTCTTTTAATCCTTCTCGGTCCAAGGAACCATCTTTGTAGTAGGCTAGCTTAAGTTCTTGATCTTTGGCTTCATTATAGTATTCACGGTTTTCATTGAAGTTGACTAGTGCAGCCATTGCCATTTCCCGTTCTTTTTCAAGTACTTCAAAACTATACTTCATCCACTCATCCCCCCGCTTCTATTAAATCCTAACTTTTACCATAATTAAATTTTAATAGAAATCGCCCCAAAAAAAAAGGTGCTTTGGAAGGGCCTAACGGAGAATCTCAATAAAATGAGTAAGTATTTTCGCTGTCATTCCCCAGATTACCCGACCATTATATAAATAAAAATATTCTTCCATCTGTTTTGGCTGCCATTTATAATTCTCCCCGCCAACGACTAGATCATGGGGAAAGTTTTCATGCGGTTCCACTTTGTATTTCACATGATAAATTTCTGGCGGTTTTTCCATGAAGAAAGATAGCGGGACCGTAAAAATGGTTTCTACCTCAGCTGGATTAGGTATTATCCGTTGATGGTTACGAACAAATCCTGCATATGGATAGACAATCATGCCAAATGGAGATACCAAATAATCGATTGGAAAGACATTATCGATATCTTCTTTTCTCAAATTAAGTTCTTCATATGTTTCCCTTAGGGCAGCCGCCTGTTCATCGTGGTCCAGCTTGTCTATTTTCCCGCCCGGAAAACATATATCCCCTGGCTGCCTCCTCAGTTTGTGTGAACGCTCTTCGAAAAGAATATGAATTCCATCTTCTTTCTCTATAAGCGGTACCAATACAGCATACTTTGAAAAATCCCCACTCCCTAAAATTTCAGGGATATGTAATGTTAGTTTTTTTGTTATATCTTCATTATTCATGTCCCTCACCTCTTCTGCCGGATAATATTGATTTTCTACCACACCTTATCATTCCATTTTCGAACATCCGCTATAACTAAGCAAGGAAAACGATTCCAAAATAACGCCTTTCATTCATAATAGATTTCTTTTCCTCCTATTCTTCCTTTACCCTATGGAAAAGCACCGTTCAAAGTTCTGAACGGTGCTAAAACTAAACACAACAGTCTCATTTAAAAAGCAAAAAATGGATGCAATCTTTCTTAAATAAATCATGTCGTGTATCAAGACGTACATACAGAAACTTTAATGCATGCTGAATTTTCAGTTTTTTACTATCATCTTATTTTCATAGTTCAGCTAGCGTTCGCTTTACCGTCGTTGTGATGAACGAAAAATCCTCTTCAGTTATACTAAGTGGGGGAGCAAGAGTCAGGACGTTATTGAAACCTGCTACTGTATCACCATTTTTACCTATGATCAGCCCCTTTTCTTTGCACGATGCAATCACTTTATTGATTTTAGAAAGTTCGATCGGCTGTTTTGTCAGTTTATCTTCCACTAGTTCAATGCCTACCAACAAACCTTTCCCACGGACATCCCCAACATTGGGATGAGACTTGATTTCTTCAAACTCTTGCAATAAGCGTTGCCCTAATTCCTTAGACCGTTCTATTAGTTTTTCATTTTCATATATTTCAATATTCTTCAAAGCAAGGGCACAGGCAGCTGGATTGCCGCCAAATGTATTTACATGCCGAAAGCGGTCATAATCGTCTGAACCAATATATGCTTCATAAATTTCACGTTTGACGGCGGTAGCGGATAATGGCAGATAAGCACTCGTGATCCCTTTAGCCATAGTTACGATGTCTGGTTTTACATCATAGTTCATAAATCCAAATTTCTTACCAGTACGGCCAAACCCGCAAATGACCTCATCCGAAATGAGCAGGACTCCATTTTTCTCACAAATTTCTTTTACACGTTTCATATAACCATCTGGCGGCATCAAAATTCCGCCCCCAGTGATGATTGGTTCCATGATGACCGCAGCCACCGTTTCCCTCAACTCCCATGTAATGGTACGTTCAATTTCCGCTGCACTTTTTTCACCGCTTTCATCCTCTGGATTACGGTAAGAATCTGGCGGTGCTACATGAAGAAACCCTGAGGCAAGTGGTTCATATTTATATTTTCGCTGCGCCTGCCCGGTAGCTGACAAGGCTCCCAATGAATTTCCATGATAGCCGCGATAACGGGAAATGAATTTATAACGTCCATGTTCCCCTTTTTGCTGGTGATACTGCCGCGCAATTTTAAAAGCAGTCTCATTTGCTTCTGAACCGCTATTTGAGAAGAAAATCACATAATCCCCACCAAGCCATTCATTTAATTTCTCTGCTAGCTTAATAGCTGGAATGTGACTATTCGTTAAAGGGGCATAAGGAAGTTCCTTCAGCTGCTCGTAAGCTGCTTCAGCTAGTTCCGTGCGGCCATAACCAACGTTGACACACCATAAACCTGACATCCCATCCAGGAAGCGATTCCCATCAACATCCGTAATCCATGCTCCTTGCCCATTTTTAATCACCATTGCCCCAGGGATGGGGTCAGCCCCTTTCATATGATGCCACACATATTTACCATCCAAAGCTTTAAGATCCTGACCCTGTTTTTCAACCTGCATAAGTTACACTCCTCCTAAAATGATGTATAAAGGAAGGCCGACCACAACTTGCGTCGACCCCCACTTTCCTATCAGTATCTTGCCGTTAACATTTTCTTTCTAGTGTAAAATTCAACGCCATCTTTTCCATTTGCATGAAGATCTCCATAAAATGAACTTTTATAGCCAGAAAATGGAAAGAATGCCATTGGCGCGGGTACCCCAAGGTTGATACCAAGCATCCCTGCATCAATTTCTTCGCGAAATTCGCGGATGGCTTTTGCGCTATCCGTATAGAGGCAGGCACCATTGGCAAATTCGGATTGATTGGTCAATTCGATTGCTTCTTCCAGGGTATTAACCCGTACTATGGAAAGGACAGGAGCAAAAATTTCATCCTTCCATATTTTCATGTTTGTTTTTACATGATCAAATAATGTCGGTCCAACGTAATAGCCATTTTCCTGATTGCCTTCATTCCTGCCATCACGAAGGAGGACAGCTCCTTCCTTTTCCCCAATTTCAATATATTGTTCTGTTCTCTTTTTATGAGTATCACGAATCACAGGTCCCAGGAAAACATCCTTATCCATTCCATTTCCAATTTTGATGTTATCTGCAGCAGCCTTTAATCTCTCAACAAGCGAATCTCCCACTTTCCCCACCGCCACAACAACTGACGCAGCCATGCAGCGCTCGCCTGCAGATCCGAAAGCGGCATTCGTTATGTTCGTTACCGCATTATCTAAATCGGCATCAGGCATGACGATTGAATGATTTTTCGCCCCTGATAAAGCCTGAACACGTTTTTTATTGGCAGCCGCCGTTTTGTATACATACTCTGCGACGGGCTGGGATCCAACAAATGATACCGCTTTAATGTCTTCATGTTCTAAAATCCCATTCACGACATCGTGGGCACCATGGACAATATTGACAACACCATCCGGAACTCCGGCTTCTGTCAATAATTCCACAAGACGGTTGGCCAAGAGCGGTGTCCGTTCTGAAGGTTTTAAGATAAACGTATTTCCACAAGCTATTGCCAGCGGGAACATCCAACATGGCACCATCATCGGGAAATTAAACGGCGTAATCCCGGCAACGACACCCATTGGATAACGATACATTCCAGATTCAATACCTGGGGAAATATCAGGAAGCTGACTGCCCATCATCAAGGTAGGCGCACCTGCTGCAAACTCCACGCATTCAATCCCACGCTGAACCTCACCATATGCTTCTGTATAGCTTTTTCCATTTTCAATCGTGACCAGCTTTGCAAGCTCATCCCAGTGTTCTATCAATAATTGCTGGTAACGGAATAAGAAGCGAGCTCTTTTTGGAACGGCCACCTTTTTCCATTCTTTATACGCCTTTTTTGCAACCTGCACCGCTTGGTTTACATCTTCCTTTGTTGAAAGGGGTACGATTGCCAAAGCTTCTCCTGTGGCCGGATTAGGCACTTGTTCATGTTTAGAAGTTGTGGAATCCACCCATTTACCACCAATATAATTTTTCAACGTTTCTACATCATTGATAACTGCCATTTAAAAAAACCTCCATTTTCAACACGATTTCATAATTTCATTATATTTTTCAAACAGACTTTTTTCATTAGACGTTATGTATAGGATTTGATTCAATATTTGAACATATTGTTTGTTTTTTGTTTTTCCCATATTCTTAATAATCAGGAACGGAAATTCAAACTTCCAAAACCAATGTATATTTCCTTATTGCTTTCACTTTAATCAGCAGAGATAAACAGCCATCATTTAATAATGGAATATAGCTTTAAGTCTTGATGTTTTCCCTTAACAAACATTCCTTTTCTTATGATTCCCTCAAAAGACATACCGGCCTTTTGCATGACGCGCTCTGAACCCAAATTTTCAACGAAGCAGCGTGCCTGTATTCGAACTAGGTTCATATTTTGGAATCCAAAGGCGATTATCCTTTGGACTGCCTCCGTCATCAAGCCACTCCCCCAATATTCGGGTGCAAGTACATACCCGATTTCTGCACTACGATGATCAAACTGCCATGAAACAAAATCAATAGTACCAATCAGCTTACCACTTTCCTTGTGTTCTATGCCCCATGGAGCGATTTTCTTATCTTCATAATTTTGTAGGATAAATTGGATAAAATCCCTTGTATCACTTAGAGAATGGTGTGCTTCCCATGTGACGTATCGGGAAACTTCACCATTAGATGAATAAGCGAACATGTCCTCGGCATCATTCATGGTGACTTTCCTCATAACCAAACGTTTTGATTCCATAGTAGGCAGCTGCCCATATATGTCTTTCACGTTCATCTAAACACCCCATTTCGTTGATTATTAGTATTATAGCAAGATTGTTAAGCTCTTGCTTTCCCAATTGAAATATTTTCGAAACTTACGTATAATTCAGAAAAATGATGCAGGAGGATAATTATGCCAAAAAGAAAACTAATAATAAGCCAAAATTTGAATGAGTTCTTATTAAAGAAGGTCAAAGAGTTGGTTCCAGAGTGGACTGTTATCACCGGAAGATCACCGGAACTATGGAGGGATCATATAGCAGATGCTGAAGTGATTGCAGGGTGGAAAGCGGAAATGTCTGAATCGATTGGCCCAAGCGATGTAAAATGGATCCAGACATGGAGTGCAGGAGTGAATGCTTTACCCCTGAAAATTTTAGAACAAAAGGATGTACAGATCACAACTGCAAATGGCGTCCATGCGTATCCCATTTCAGAAACGATTTTTGCGTTAATGCTTGCTTTAACAAGAAAAGTAGATACATATATTAAGCAACAGCAGGCAAAGACTTGGCATCACGCACATATGAAGCAGGAAATTCATGAAAAGACCATCGGGATCATCGGTGTCGGAAAAATCGGAAAGGAAACAGCTAAAATTGCCAAGGCCTTTGGCATGACCGTATTAGGAATTCGCCATTCAGGTAAATCTGAAGAATTTGTCGATGAGATGTTTTCACAAAAACAATTGAATGATTTTCTTCCTAGGTGCGATTATATTGTCGTGACATTACCATTGACCCCAGAAACACAGAATATGTTCGGGAAAAAGGAATTCAAGTTAATGAAACCCTCCGCTTTTTTCATTAATATAGGAAGGGGAAATATCGTCATTCAGAACGAATTGGTTCAAGCTCTTAAAGACCAAGAAATTGCGGGGGCTGGACTTGATGTGTTTGAAACGGAGCCACTTCCTGAGTATAGCCCCTTATGGGAGTTGAACAATGTAATCATCACCCCGCATACATCCGGAAATACGGAATTTTACGACCAAAGGCTTATTCGGGATATTTTCATGCCGAATTTAAAGAATTATCTAAATGGAAAAACACCTTCAACAAATTTACTTGATTACAAAAAAGGGTATTAAGAATTCTTCATTCTCTGTGCACATAAATAATCTTCCCTAGTTAGCTTGCAGATTCCGACATTATCTGTTATATTTAAAAAGAATTATTTTTGTTCGGGAAGATTGATAAGTGAAAAACTTTTCGTCTAATGATTGAGCAAGGGTAGTAACACAATGTGTGGATTCACACTAGGAGGCAACAACAATGGAACAAGGTAAAGTAAAATGGTTTAACGCAGAAAAAGGATTTGGCTTCATCGAACGCGAAAATGGAGACGATGTATTCGTACATTTCTCAGCTATCCAAAGCGAAGGATTCAAATCATTAGACGAAGGTCAAGAAGTTACTTTTGAAGTTGAGCAAGGTCAACGTGGACCCCAAGCTACTAACGTTCAAAAAGCGTAATTTTAAATACAATATATAACGGACCCTACTTGTAGGGTCTGTTTTTTTGTTTGAAAAGCAATCATAAAAAAACCCTATTCACAGGGAATAGGGAACATGAAACAAGTTTAGTAAATGGTAAACCCAGTATAACACACTAAGAAAAGAAACCCTAATTTATCCGAAAAGTAAAAATTATCACGCACTTCCAAAGCCCTGGATTCCCTGATCTAACCATTTATTTTTTATCCACTTCATATGTTCGATCCGTTCCCCATGGATAAAACGGGGGCATATCAGTGCTGCTTTTCATTTTGAAATCGGCTTTCCTTTTTTCGAGGAAAGCTTCGATCCCTTCTATTGCATCCGTTTGTTTTCCGGTCCAATGAATCATTTTCGATTCTATTTTGTGTGATTCTACAGGATGGCTTGCGCCGAGCATGGTCCACATTAACTGTCGGGATAGCGTCACAGAGACGGAAGATGTATTTTCCGCAATGTCTGTTGCAATTTCCATGGCAGCAGACATCAAATCGTTTGGCTCGACGATCTTATTTACCAACCTTCCCTCATATGCTTCACTGGCCGAAATCATCCTACCGGTAAAAATCCATTCGGAAGCTTTCCCCATTCCGACAAGCCTGGGTAAGAACCATCCGCTGCATGCCTGCATCGTTATCCCACGCCTCGCAAATACAAAACCCATTTTTGCATCTGTTGAAGCAATTCTAATATCCATGGGCAAAGTCATTGTTATCCCAATGCCTACTGCCGCTCCATTAATAGCCGCTATCATTGGTTTCTTCATCTCAAAAATCCGTAATGACAACATCCCGCCTGCATCGCGATATTCAACCAAAGGAGTGTGATCCATAAAGGTTTCGGCACCTTTTTCCAAATCCATTCCAGCACAAAAAGCATCCCCAGCGCCAGTTAAAATGACGGCTCGTACGTCATCATTTTCATCCGCTTCATCAAAAGCGTGAATCATCTCCTCATACATCTTTTCATTGAAAGCATTCATTTTCTCAGGACGATTAAGAGTAACAATCATGACTCGATCGACGATTTCACTAGTTATCGTGGAATACAATAACAGTCCCTCCTTCTTTAACAAATTGAAACATTCAACAGAATTTAATTTTTACATATAATTACATATTATATGTTTTATTTTCAGATTCCTAGTTATTTATTTTTGTATACTGATAAATAATTTTTTATCTACAGGAAAATCGCATCTATTAGTAACATATTTTACATAAATGTGTATAAAAAGACCAGTCGCAAATGCGACTGGTTTTTTGTTTACCAATATAAATGACAAGCAACGAAATGCCCCGGTTTTTGTTCTTTCCATTCAGGTACAGCACTGGAGCATATCTCCATCGCTTTAGGGCAGCGAGTCCGGAATACACATCCGCTCGGCGGATTGATTGGACTTGGTACATCGCCTTTAAGTACGATTCTTTCCCGTTTAATAGTGGGGTCTGGAATCGGCACTGCAGAAAGCAAGGCCTGCGTGTAAGGGTGAAGCGGATCTTTCGTTAAAGAATCACTATCCGAAAGTTCCATCATCCTTCCAAGGTACATGACTAAAATGCGATCTGAAATATACTTGACCATCGATAAATCATGCGCGATGAATAAATAAGTCAATCCCATTTCTTTTTGAAGCTCTTTCAATAAGTTGACCACTTGAGCCTGTATCGAAACATCCAAGGCAGAAATTGGTTCATCACAAACGATGAATTTAGGATTTAAAGCCAAAGCCCTTGCGATTCCAATACGCTGGCGTTGACCACCACTGAATTCATGCGGAAAACGAGTGATATGTTCCGGACTTAAACCAACCAGCTTTAACAGGTCTTCCACCCGTTTTCTTCGCTCTTTACCTTTTGATATCCCATGAATGGCGAGTGGTTCCCCAATCAATTCCTCCACCTTCATCCTTGGGTTCAAGGATGCGTAGGGATCTTGGAAAATCATTTGTATTTCACGGCGGATATGTGACATTTCCCCGGATTTGTAATCGAAAATATTTTTCCCCTGAAAAAGAACTTCTCCATCTGTTGGTTCATAAAGCCGAGTGATTGTACGACCTGCAGTCGACTTACCGCAACCGCTTTCCCCAACAAGACCGACAGTTTCCCCTGGATAGATTTTGAGATCCAAACCATCTACCGCTTTCAGTGATTGAGAACCAATTGGAAAATACTTCTTTAGATTCCTTATTTCAACAAGAGGAGAATTCTTGTTGTCTGTCTTTTCTTTTACGGCCTTATTTTTCAGTGAAACCATTGGTTCTCCTCCTTTATACATTAGTCGATGCTTGTACCTGTGCTGCTTTTGCCATTGGATGGTGCAGCCAGCATGCGGCTGTCTGACCTTCTTCCACTACTTCAAGCTCCGGATCATGGTCTTTGCACACTTTCATTGCTGATTCACATCTTGGGTAAAATGGGCATCCTTTTGGCGGATCCAATAAATCCGGTGGTGATCCGATAATCGGAACCAACGGAGCCGTTTTTTCCATATCCAGCCTTGGCACCGTTTTAAGCAGACCTCTTGTATATGGATGCTGCGGGTTTGAAAATATAGCTTCTACCGTACCAGTCTCAACAACCTTGCCTGCATACATGACAACTACCCGTTCACAAGTTTCCGCAACCACACCTAAATCATGAGTGATTAAAATGATGGAAGTATCCATCCTTCGCTGGATATCTTTCATCAGTTCCAAAATTTGCGCTTGTATCGTTACATCCAATGCTGTTGTAGGTTCATCGGCAATCAGCAATTTCGGTTCACAAGCAAGGGCCATCGCTATCATCGCCCTTTGGCGCATACCACCTGAAAACTCATGCGGATATTGCTGCATCCTTTTTTCCGGCTGAGGAATACCTACCAGTTTGAGCGTCTCCAACGCCCGTTCGTATGCATCATTTCGAGACATGTTTTTATTATGCTTTACAATGCCTTCCATGATCTGGCTGCCGATTTTAGTCGTAGGATTGAGTGAAGTCATCGGATCCTGGAAAATCATGCTGATTTCATTCCCGCGAATCTTCTGCATTTCCTTCTCACTCATTTTAAGAAGGTCCTTACCGCCAAAGTTAATCGACCCTTTTCCATACTCTGCTGGGGGTGTTTCCAGTAATCT
Source organism: Bacillus sp. SD075 (assembly GCF_017355165.1). Taxonomy (GTDB): domain Bacteria; phylum Bacillota; class Bacilli; order Bacillales; family DSM-1321; genus Peribacillus. Next base: position 15,435 of record NZ_JADILK010000059.1, read on the forward strand.
CATGATAGATTTCGCCGTAACACTTTTTCCGCATCCGGACTCCCCAACTATGGCAACGGCTTCCCCTTTTTCCACATCAAAGTTGACGCCGCGAACCGCTTGCACTTTTCCTGCATAAGTATGGAAGGTGATGTGTAAATCGTTGACTTCTAATAGGTTCTCCATCATCGTCCCTCCTATTCTAGTAATATCAAATCTTTATGTTAGGACTCATTTATTTCCGTAGTTTTGGATCTAGGGCATCCTGTAATCCGTCACCAGCCACATTGAACGCGAACATGGTTAAGGAAATCAATATTGCAGGGATTAAAAGTTGATAGAAATTCCCTACCAGAATGCTTCCCAGCGCATCACTTGTCAATGTTCCCCAGCTCGCTTGAGGAGCCGGCACTCCCAGTCCCAAAAAGCTAAGTGTAGCTTCGGCAAAAATAGCAGTAGGTACAGTCAACGTTAAATTGACAAGGATCGGTCCCATTGTATTTGGAATCATGTGCTTTCTTAATGTCCAGCTCGTATTGGCACCAGAGATGGTTGCAGCATGGATATATTCATTCTCTTTTAGTTGTAAAACCTGTCCCCGTACCAGTCGCGCCATCGGAATCCATCCTGTAATCGACATCGCAATGATGATCGGCAGAATACCAGGTTTTAATACGACCATCATTAAGATAACCATCAATAGGTATGGGATCGCATAGATTACCTCAGCAAACCGCATCATGATATTATCTGTGCGTCCACCGCGAATGGCTGAAATCCCTCCATAAAGGACACCAATTAAAAAGTCGATCAGCGCTGCCATCAATCCAATGAACAAGGATATCCTCGCACCATACCAAGCTCGCGTAAATAGATCCCTTCCTGATGAATCCGTTCCAAACCAATGCTCGGCATTGGGCCTAAGATTCTTTTTCTCGAAATCTTGTCCATAATAAGTATATCCGTTAATATATGGACCAAAAATCGCCAGCAAGACCAAAAGGATTATAAGAACAAATCCCGTCATCGCCAGCTTATTTTCTTTAAAACGACGCCAGACGTCAGACCAATATGAAACTGTAGGTCTGGCTATTTTTTCAGCTTCCTTAAAGTTGTCTTCAGCGGGTTGGAACATATCTTCGGTTAAATGCATTTTATCTGCCATTATTTTTTCTCCCCCGTCACTTTAATTCTAGGATCAATCAACGTATAGGCTATATCAACAATGAATATCAGAAGGATAAGCACCGCACTATACACAATTGTGGAACCAAGAATGACCGGATAGTCTCTGTTGGATATTCCCTTCACGAACATATCTCCCATGCCTGGAATACCGAAAATACGTTCAATGATGAAGCTGCCTGTCACGATATTAGCTGTAAGAATGCCCAGAATCGTGATAATCGGCAATAATGCATTCCGAATCGCATGTTTAATGATGACACCGCTCCGTTTCAATCCTTTGGCCTTCGCTGTCAAAATGTAATCCTGTCCCATTACTTCAAGCATACTTGTCCGCATTAATCTCGCGATGAAAGCTAGCGGCATCATTGAAAGGGCAATGGATGGTAAAATGGTATGCTGCCATGTCGCCCATGTAGCAACAGGGAATATATTCCATTTTATCGCAAAATAATTGATTAAAATAGTCGCCAAGATAAAGTTAGGAATGGAAATCCCTACGATGGCAATGACCATTGATAAATAATCAGGCCATTTATTTCTTTTCAGTGAAGCCACCACTCCCAGAATTAGCCCAAAGAAGATGGCAATCACCAATGCTTGTGCCCCTAAGTGCAAGGACACAGGGAATCCCTTCATAATGTAATCATTCACAGAAATGGATGAGGATTTCAATGAAGGACCAAAATCAAATTGAACGACTTCCAATAAATAATTCCCATATTGGGTCAACAATGGCTTGTCCAATCCATAGTGAACTTGAAGGTTTTCATAAACAGCAGGAGGCATTGCTCCTTCTTTCGCAAATGGATTTCCCGGAATCGTATGCATTATGATGAACGTTAATGTAATAACAGCCCATAAAGTAATAATCGCCCATTTAAAACGGTTTAATGTATATCTCAACATGGTAATCACCCCAATCATCGATTTTCTAAGGAGTTGAAAACGGAAATGAATTCATGAAATATTCAAATTCGCAATTGAAAAATGGGGGATGTCCTTAATCGGACATACCTCCCATTTTACTTTCATCCTTCTCTTACTTTTTATCCGCGTAAATAAAGTTCGGATAAGCATTAATCGGAGCAAAAACTCCAGTAACATTCGATTTAACCATATATGGTTTTGTATAGAAGTAAACCGGAAGGATCGGCATTTCTTCAATCAGAACTTCCTCTGCTTTATGTAAAGCAGCCATGCGTTTTTTTGGATCCATTGTGGATTTTGCCTCTTTTAATAAACCATCATATTCTTTGTTCGACCAATTTGCATCATTATAGGCACCGTCCGTTTCCCAAAGCATGAAGGTCATTGGGTCAACATAGTCACCAACCCATCCTGCACGGGAAATTTCAAAGTCGCCAGCTTTTTCACGGTCAAGCTTAACTTGGAACTCTGCATTTTCAAGTGTCACTTCAACACCTAAGTTATCACGCCACATTCCTTGAACGGCTTCTGCAATTTTCTTATGAGTATCTAAAGTATTATACAAAATTGAAAACTCAGGTAATTCTTTCATGCCTTCTTCAGCAAGACCTTCTTTTAACAACGTCTTGGCTTCAGCAACGTTTTCCTCAAATAGGTTACCTGTATTTTCCTGGAAATCTCCAGTTGCATCAGGAATTCCCGGCGGGATTACTCCATAGGCAGGCTTTTGACCGCCTTGAGCAACATTTTCGGTAATTTTTTTGCGTTCGACAGCCATCGAAAGCGCTTTCCTGACTTTTGCATTGTTGAAAGGTTTTACTTCCGTATTAAAGTTGTAATAGTAAACAGCAAGTTCTGCACCGTTTTTAAATTCTTTGTCTCCAGAATTAACTAATTGACCTTGCACGTCTACTGGCAGTGGATAAGCGATATCCAGTTCACCACTCTGATACATTTGCCAAGCTGTATTTTCATCTTCAATTAGAGCAAAGTTAACCGCGTCCAATTTGATATTATCTTTATCGTAGTAATTTTCATTCTTTTCGATTTTCAGGCTTTCCTTATGTTTCCACTCCGTTAATTTGAACGGACCATTTGAAACATGAGTTTTTGCATCCAAAGCCCATTTTGGATTTTCTTCCTGTACCTTTTTATTGATTGGATAGAAAGTATAGAATGAAGTCAAGTCAAGGAAATATGGTGTAGGCTGTTCCAAAGTAACGACTAATGTATGTTCGTCTGTCGCTTTAACACCTACGTCCTCTTCCTTCCCTTTTTTACTGTTATAAGCTTCCCCGCCTTTAAGATAATAAAGTTGGTAAGCATAATCAGCAGCTGTTTCCGGTTTCAAAGCATATTTCCAAGCATATTCGAAGTCATTGGCAGTAAGCGGATCTCCATTTGACCATTTCAAGCCATCTTTCAATTTGAATGTCCAAGTTAATCCATCTTCGCTGATTTCCCATGATTCTGCAGCACCAGGTACGATTTTGCCTTCTTCTGTTTTCTTTGTCAGTCCCTCAAACGTGTGTTCAAGGATCCATGATTCATGAGTACCTTGCGCGTTGGCAGGGTGAAGTGAACCAGGTTCACTTGAGTTGTTTACGTTTAATACTTTTGATCCAGATGAGTCACCCGAGCCGCCTTCTTTTTCATTCGAAGTTTCCTTCGAACCGCCGTTGCATGCTGCAAGCATAAGCATGATGGCCATAAGAAGAGCAAGCACTGAAAATTTAGACTTTTTCAAAAAATATTCCCCCTCGTCTTTAATCTTTCTTAGGATAATCTCATTTAAGAGATTATCCTTCTACCACCTATTAATCTTCCGTATAGTACATATAATGTCAGCGAGGAAAGTTAGATGCATTCATTGCAGGAATTCACCAAAAACAACTAGCGAACCGTTTGCATAAATCTGTATTTCTCCCTAAAAAAGCATTCATACAGTTTACTAGTAAAAAATCACCCTCTTTTCAACCTCGCTAAGGGTACTATACCTCGAATTAAAGATGTTGAATTTTAAGTATATTACGAATAAAACAAAAAATCAATAAACCGATGAGTACTTTTTCACAAGATAGTATTTTTTTGCTAATCAATTCGATCTAGATACTAGGTAAAAAGAAATGATAGCCTATTTGATGGAAAATGACTTCCGACTTCCAAGGGTTTCTACAAAATCATTCATATCAGTATTCATATAAGTTCACCCGTCTATCGTTTTCTAAACATTCTAATAATTCAAGTCAGACTGGTTACTAAGACCACTTTCTTAGAAAACCATTCTTATTTCAATAATATATTTTAGTAGAATAGTATTTTCTCTCAACAAAATATTGAGTTCTTTTCAATTATATCCCAATTAATGGGTATTGACACGGAAAGTAAGCAAATGCCTGCCACCTTTTTTGCATCCAAATAAACCGAGGTGGTCAATGATTGCCCCAATTAGTATCTGCCAGGCGATAACCCCGACCAATGCAGGTGCCACTCTAACCTGAGGGACGACCAATACTATCCCAATGACATAAATAGCTCCTAACAGTCCGACGGAGGAAACACTTCCATTTCCTATAAATAATATAATGAAGCGAGTCTCCCGATCCCAAACGAAATGAAAGAAGCTTCAATACCCCTCACTTTTTCCATAACCAACCATTGATTTGTCCTTGTATGGCAATGGGTATTACCACCTAGGACCACAAGCAACGGAAATAATATCTTCACCATGATTTTTCCCCTTTTTATGTCCAACATGAAAAATATGTATATTGTCCCTTAGTGATATTAAATGATCCCAATAGGAGAGATATCCTACAAATAAAAACTGGCCCTATCGGCCAGCTGCAATCTTCTATATAGTAAACTAAAATTCATTTTAAAATGATCTATGAACACTTTGTTGTCTTAACTTGCAATACTCTGAACTTAACAAGGAAAATACCAGGGCATCATGCGATTGTTCACGAAGAAATAGATAACTTCGGAGGCTTCCTTCTTCTTTAAAACCAAATTTCTTCAATAAGTTTCTGGATGCAATATTATTCTTAAAAGTTAATGCAGCGATTCTGTTTAGTCTTAATTCTGCAAAGCAATAGCATAATACTTCGTTTACAGCTTCAGATGTAAAGTATTTCCTCCAATATTCAGGATGGATTTCATATCCTATTTCGGCGCGTTTGTTGGCAAGGCTCAATTGATTCAGACCAACGGTACCGATGAATCTATCTGAATCTTTCAAAATAACTCCCCACCGCATCCCACGTTTATTTATATAAGCACTTTTAAACGCGTCGATTAAGCGGCGGGCATCTTCAACACGGGTTAAACTTTCTATTCCATCATATTTGGTCACTTCATCTTTTGAGAGGATTTCAAACAGACTCTCCGCATGATGGTGACCTATTTCGATTAAACGCAGCCTTTCTGTTTCCAATTCCTTAAACCACATCGAAGAATCCCTCCGTATATTCAACTGTCTACTTTATTCTATTCACAATGAAGAGATACCTGTCTTAATGGATAATACTTTTTGAAAAATTCCTTTCCTTAACATACAATGCCGAGTCCCTATGTCCTCCCTTTGTAATCAAATCCCTAATGATTTGGGAAAGGATAACGCTATAAACCGTACCATTCCCGCCATACCCTAATAAAAAATAGCAATTAGGATGGTTAGGATACATTCCTATTGTCGGTAAACCATCATGGGTCTCACCGAAAAAAGCTCCCCAATAATAATCTGCCGTAATCCGATTCTCTAATTCTGGAAAAAAATTGATAAGCTGCTTTAATAATTTATCTCTTTTGTTCAAAATCATTGAATCCCTCTTCTCCAGATAACCGGTCGATTCATCAAGACCACCAATGATAATTCGGTTGTCAGGCGTTTTTCTTGCATATAAATAAGGTCGTGCCGTTTCCCAGATCATCATATTATCATGCCATTTAGCATGATCGGCTATTTGATTCGTTGCAATGGCATATGAACTGAGTATCACTGCATTTTTATCCTTCACTTCCTGTTGTGCTTCATACCCCGTTGCAAAGATGACAGTCTGTGCGTGTATCGTATGTCCGGTTTCGGTAAATAACTGGGTTTGATTCTCTTTTAATATCTTCCCATTGATTTTCGTTTTTGAATAGACACGTACGCCTTTCGAAAATGCCTTTTCAATCAATAAATGTGCATGTTTATAAGGATTGATTTCAGCATCATTACCTGTAACCAGCGCTCCTTCTTTTAAAAACGAAAACTTTCGGTTAATCTCTTTTTCAGTATAATATTCAACAGGAAAATTGCGGGATTTAAGATTACTATATTCTTCTTTAAGCATAGAAACATCCTTGGTATTGGATGCATAGTACAAGCTTTTTCTAATTTTAAAATCCGGATTTTCCTTTAAACTTGGAACAACCTCTTTCTCAAGTGTCCGAATGGCGTCCAAACAAAGCTGAACATGCCGCGTCCCAGCTTCTTCTCCAAAACTACGGATGAGGGAAGTTAATGTTTTATCATTTGAATACTGTAAAAGTCCAGTATTCGCAACCGTACTCCCTTCACTGATATCCCGTTTATCGACCAGGACAACATTCAGACCCGTCTCTGCCAAAAAATAGGCACAATGTGCCCCCGATGAACCACTTCCTACTATACAAACATCACATGAAAGATCCTCATCCAACACTGGATATTTTTTAGCTTCAAATGTATCTTTCCAAAACACTTTCCCGGCCTTTAAATCCATACAAGCTCCACCCTCAGGATAATTTATAAATTCCATCTTTTAGTTCCATATAACTGTATCGTTTTGATGTTCTTATTATTTACCCAGACAAACATGTCCTGCAAACGTAAAATGATTCTTTTTCTACATGAAATAATTCTTCCAATCTATCAAAAAGCCCTATGATTTTGGTTTATCCTTAACACTTCCGGGTTATATGGACCCTTAACATTCATCTTCCCATTCGATACCTTTTTCCCATACCAATAAAGAATGTGAATAAGTGAATTTTACACAAAACTATTTTTATAGCATACTATACTTCCAATCCAGATAATCTACCAGGAGGAATCAAAATGAAGAAAGTCATCCTATTATCAGCACTGTCGCTTACCTTACTATCTCCAAAAGTTGCTCTCGGAGCCAAGACTTACGAGGTAGTAAAAGGGGATACCTTAACGAAAATTGCTACTGATTATGAAGTCAACATTGACGAATTGCTTAAAACGAACTCTGCCATAAACGATGCAAATCAAATTCAAATCGGACAAATCATAAATCTTCCTACATCCAACCACACAGTTAAACGCGAAAAAAGTCAATCCGTTGAACAGCAGGTCCTTAGTTTAGTGAACGAAGAACGGTCAAAATCGGGCCTTGCTTCACTTAAAATGGATACAGCCATTTCCCACGTGGCAATTCTGAAATCTGAGGATATGCGGGATAGTCATTATTTCAATCATACAAGCCCCAGTTATGGATCGCCTTTCGATATGATGAAATCCTTTCGGATCAGTTACAAGTACGCAGGGGAAAATATCGCAGCAGGTCAGCCTAGTGCGGATGCTGTTATGAAATCATGGATGAACAGCCCCGGACATAAGGCCAATATCCTGAACAAGAACTATACACATATGGGAATCGGGTATGCAGCAGGAGGAAAATACACCCATTATTGGACCCAGCAATTCATTGGAAACTAAAAACGTAGAGGCGGCATATTGCCGCCTCCTTTTATCTTATATTCCAAGTCTAAAGTTTGCTATTATCCCTTGACTATAGACTCTAAGTAAAAATATGCAGGGACATTTCTCACTTTATTTTATATAGAACAAACGTCTTGCAGTTTGATCGCTTCCATATTTTTGTTGGATCGAAAGGAAAACACGTAAAGTGGATCAAACTATCTTTCAATTAACTTACTGATAAAAATAAAATTATGTTAGTACAAAGGGGCAACTGTCATGAAAATAGAGGTTGGCTCTGTTATCAACGAATTACGAATAAAACAAAATCTTACAAGGGAAGAACCGGATAATGATATATGTGAACCTAATGCCCTGTCAGTTTATGAAAGAAGTATCACTTCACCAACCATTGATGAATTGGCACTTTTTGCAGATGGACGTAAGTTGACCTGCCGTATTTCTTCACTAGCAAAAATGAAACGATTTATAATTACATAGAGACCATCAAACTTTTGATTAACAAATACAAACGCACACGTAATTATGAAGCAATTTATAAAATCGTCCAAAAAGAAATGGCAACGGCACTGGAAAAATCAATATCATTTTATCAATTCTTGAAATGGCATGAAAGTATCTCTTTTTTTATTTGTACAATGACAAACAATAGGCTATAGAATTATTGAATGAGGCCATTCAGATTACCATGGGTAAACGAGTCATTCTTCATCAACAGGAGATAGAAGTTTTAAATAGTGTCGGAATCATCCATTTTAAAACGTGGAATTATGAAGAGGCCATCGCCCCCCATTTGAATCAAGAAGGTACCATTATCGTGAAGATCATTCACGGATTGGCACAAACATTGACTGAACTTCATTATTATCAGAAATCATTAAATTATACCCTTTAATGGATCAACATTTATAATTCGATAGAATCATTATATTTATTTGCGGAACTCCATCTTTTAACTGGTAAGAATCTGGTTCATCTTCAACAACCTGAAGAAGGACTGCGATATATAAGCGATCCAAGAACATTTTCAGTCTTCAAAAAAACGAGGAATTCATACAAATTGCCGAGCATGAATTGGAAAGCATTTTGCCATGCCTATGAACATCAATGGATAAAAAAAGATAGAGGTTGCTTGGAAAAAAGCAACCTCTATCTTTTTTTATCCTTGTTAGTCCAACATTGCTCTTACCAACCATTTTTCAGGAAATGCCTAACCTTTTTTCATGTTAAAAATGATACGTTAAAACAATCATTACACTTTCAATAGCTATCCTATGTCAGCTATAATAGAAGAATGTAGCCCAACTGGAGGAAAAAAAATTGTCTAATAGATTAGGTTTAGTGCTTGACGTGGAAACAACTGGTTTACGTCCCTCTTCCGATGAAATTATCGAGCTTGCTCTTATACTTTTTACATATAGCAGTGAAACAGGCGAAATTATTAATCTTATTGATCAGGAATCATTTTTAAGGGAGCCTCTCTCTTATGGAGCAAGAAGGAATTATGATCAAGCATACAGAATTCATGGAATTCCATACAGCTCCGTCGAAGGAAAAAATTTTCACGATGAAAAAATTAAATCCTTCTTTGCCAGAACCGATTCGATTTTTGCACATAATGCTTCTTTCGATAGAAGTTTTCTCTACCAAATGTATCCGGAAATCAATGATCAAAAGTGGTTCTGTACGATGCGGAATGTACCTTGGAAGCAATACGGGTTTGAGAATAGTAAACTCTTAACATTACTGCAGGCACATAATATCACCAATTTCCAGACACACAGGGCTCTGGACGATATTTATTACCTAATGGAACTTATGAGAAAACCAGGTCCTTCTGGTCATCCTTATTTAAAGGATGTCATTGCTAAAAATCCGATGAAGAAATATGCACCTGCTTCTCAAAAGACAAGGGTATAGATGATTCAATATTTTTAATTCCGCGTACAGGTGCACCAAAGTTATGTCACAAACAAACCGTTTTATCGCAAATTGCTATTCCATGAAACAGGAATACATATCTTTACGCTAGGTGTTATTTAATTTTCCTGCGTTTCTATCGCCTGATATTGACCAAAAAAACAGCGACCCATGACGGGTCGCTGC
>NZ_JADILK010000006.1 GCF_017355165.1 Bacillus sp. SD075
ATGAAATCCTGCGAATAAGCGAGTATTCGTGAGCATTATCTATTAAACTGAGGGAGTTCATTATGAAGATAACGAACTTATAAAAGGACAAAAAGAATGGGGAGCCCATCGGGAGTTCCATTCTTTGCGTTCAAAGGTAAGGATCATTACGGAATATCATGTCCCATCGAGCTGGTTAAAATGTTAAACCATTGTTCTTTTTCCATGCTTAATTTTAGTGAATCAATGGCACTGTCCAATCGTTCTTTCTTACCGGATCCAACGATCGGAATGATTTTTGCAGGATGCCTCAACAGCCATGCATACATCACTTCATCTATTCCATTAGCCCCGATTTCTTCTTTTACGTTTTCTAACGCTTCTCTTAATCGAACAGCCTTTTCATTCGATTGCTCAAAGATGCCTCCTCCAGCAAGTGGTGACCATGCCATTGGAGTCACGCCCGTTTGCTGACATAAGTTAATGGTTCCATCTTCAAAGTTTTCAAGATTGTACGCAGAAAGTTCCAGCTGATTCGTCACAAGCGGATATTCAAGATAAGATTGAAGCATATCCCATTGCGGTTTTTTGAAGTTCGATACTCCAAAGTTATGGACCTTTCCTGATTCTTTTAATTGATTAAACGCCTCAGCTGTTTCTGCCGGGTCCATCAGGGGATCCGGACGATGAATAAGTAACAGATCAATATAATCCGTTTTAAGATTCATAAGGGATTGTTCAACAGACTTTATAATATGGGTTTTACTAGTGTTGTAATGGTGACTTTTATGAGATGGACGGTTTTCTGATTTAAGTACTATGCCACATTTCGTAATGATCTCCATCTTACCTCGTAATGATGGCTTTAATGAAAGTGCGTTCCCAAAAATCTCTTCACATGTATAGCTGCCATATATGTCAGCGTGATCATATGTAGTGACGCCGCGATCCATTCCATGTTCAATGAGAGATAGGGTTTCCTCGGTAGAAAATCTCCAATCTGCCAATCTCCACATACCGTGTACAATGCGTGAAAGACTAAAATCTTCAGTTAGATTGATTCTTTGCATGCTTTTCTCCCCTTTTTTACTTTGATTGGTCTTGCTTAATAGCCGTTTATCCTTTGTAATCTGTGTCAGTATCATTTGCTACTGTCATGAACTTAAGTATAATTTAAATTTTCGGAGAATCCTAATCATGAGTGATCCTTTTATGCCATATTCATTTAGCATACTTATATTTGTTTACCTTCCATTCTAGGTATATGATAGATTAAAAGACTGAAGGTGGAACGACCTATCAATTATGAAACGAGAAAACCTATAAACATTACCCTCAATCCGTACCTGACTAATAGACTCGCTAACCTGGTTGAAGAAAGAAATATCCCCATCGAAAGATTGATGGATAAAGCTGTAGACTTGTTACTTGAATACATGGAGGATAATGAAACCGTTAATCAGGTGAAATACAGTAATATCGAAGCGATTGAAAAGAATAAAGAAATGATTGCAAAAAGTAGAGAATTCATTGATAAAAACAAGCACTCAACTCCTAAGTAAAGTGCTTGTTTCATACTATAGGCACTAGCTTTCCGCGGTCGGTCCGCTCTCGGCTTGCGACTGAGGGGGTCTCACCTAGACTCGCTTTTCCTGCTGGAGTATCGAACACCCGCTCCAATCCACTTTGTTTTAACATTTAGATAGACTCCAATTGCCCATGGTCCTTTTTATATTATTATCGAAGGATTGAAAACTTAAGGTATGAAAATGCCTTCTAAATATGATTCTATTCACCAGGAGCAACGTGAGATCACATTCATGATTCCATGATATCCCACTGCGGATTCCAAACGACTTCCCAAATGTGTCCATCAGGGTCTTGAAAGTGTGCAGAGTATCCTCCCCAGAAAGTGTCATGTGCGGGATCGGTTATGATTGCGCCAGCTTTTTTTGCTTTTTCCAACACAATATTCACTTCCTTTTTACTACCTACATTGTGACCAAGGGTAAATTCAGTAGGACTTGTCGGAGACAAAGGAACCTTGGCCTCATGCGCTATATCCTTTCGACCCCAAATGGCAAGCTTTAGGCCTTCTTGCAAGTCGAAAAAGGCAACGGCTCCATGCTCAAATTCTTTGCCCACTATTCCTTCTGTTTGAAATCCCAGGCCATCCCGATAGAATTCCAGCGATTTTTCCAAATCTTCCACACCTAATGTAATGACAGTAATACGTGGTTTCATAAGTGCCCCCTTCTACTTACTTTCTCTTTCTATTGGTTAAAAAACGCTTTTATTTCAAACCAGATCAAAATAAACACGTTTTTTTGCCAATCTAAAATGAATTCCTGTATAGTATAATGATTAACTGATCAAATTCGAATATCAGGATTTACTGACACTTTATTTGAATTGTAATGAAACCGAAAGGAAAAGCGATTACCAATGATTTCATTTATCCTCACCTTGAAACGTTTCCTAAAAGCCCTGTGGTCCGCTTTTAAATTGAAGAACTTCCAGGTTCTTTTCGTATTGGTCCTCGTTATGTTATTTTCCGGCACAATTTTCTATGTTAAGCAGGAAGGTCTAACTGTGATTGAATCCCTTTACTTCTGTGTTGTTACTCTTAGTACGATTGGGCATCCAAGTTTTGAACCAGAGACAACTTTAGGAAAGATGTTTACAATGATTTATATTGTAGGCGGCACCGGATTATTTATGGGCTTAATAGGATACCTTGCATACGCAATCATAAAGAAACCGGAAAACGAGAGCGATAGCAGCAAAACCTGAATGTATGGGAATGCTTATAATAATTGGCATTCCTTTTTGATTGTTGTAATAATCGCCATTTAAAAAAGACCAAGTGAAAGCTCTCCCCCAAATTACTGAAGTTTGAGCCTGAACCTTAATTCCTTTATATTTTGGTTTTCTTCAGTTGTTTTAATTCACAAATCTAACCGTGGCAGGATACGGACAACTGATTTTTAACCGCACTTTCCCCTTCCCCCCTTTGAGTGTCATCAATGGTTATATGCTAGCTATGAATTCCGGAATCGGGATTGTCACGTCGTAAAACTGCCATTTAATGATCAAACTTTCATTTTATCTGATTTAATCCCAATCAATATGAGTCTCTCCAACATACGTTTGGTTAATTTTAACATTACCCACCTTTTTTTCATTCATTTAATTAATCCATTTTATTACTTTTTTAAGTGAAAATAACTCTCTACCCACTTTAATCTTCAAGCTCTTTTTTCTTGTTCAAGAGTTGGAGGTATTCCTTATTCAATTCCCCTTTTTCCTCTTCCTTCATAACACTGGACAGTTTCCCAAGTGTCTCGATGATTTGCACTTCAATCATAAGAAGTTCAGCCTGTTTATCTTGGTGACCATCCTTGCGCTTAGCCAATTTTGTTGATTCCTGACTGATAGTCCTTACTCTCGAAGGTTCATCTTCAAATGTAAGTGAATGTGTTGCAAGCGATTGGATCAATGAACGATCATGAGTAACAAAAACGATGGTTCCTGGATATGCTTTTAACACTTCGGTTAAAGCCTCTTTAGTATGAATATCCAGATAATTTGTAGGTTCATCCAAAACCATGACATTATAGTTTCCCAAAAAAACTTTTGCTAGGGAAGCCCTGACTCTTTCCCCACCGCTTAAAAGTGATATTTGTTTGTGAACGTCATCTCCTTTAAAAGCTAATCGTGATAATAGCGTACGAATAAAGGCTTGATTGTAGGGACTGTCATCCAATATATTTTCAAGAACCGTTTTACTTTCATTCAAATTTTCTTGTTGTTGGGCAAAAAATCCAATCTTTGCTGGCTTCGCGACATATAAATCTGGGTGCCCCTCTACTATCTTTTTCAATAATGTCGTTTTTCCTGAACCATTTTGACCATTGATGGCGAGTCTGCATGAAAGGGGGACATCTCCAAAAATATGCTGTTTCAGGATTCTTGATCCGACTTTCAGGGAACAGCCATTAAATCGAATGACCCTTTTGCTATGCAAGGATGGAAATTCTGAAATATCAAAGATGATAGGGGGATCTTCCCTCGGTTTTTCTTTTTTTGCTAGTTTTTCGATTCGAGTTTCAATCGCTTCAGCAGAACGGTTCAATTTCGCCTTCTGTTTCCCAGCACTGCGTTTATGCAGCCTTGCTTCTGAATTGCCCATTCGTTTAGGGGCTTTCCTAATTGAATCCGATTTGGCTTGGAGGTTTTGTGCAGCCTGTTTCAACCGGTTCTTTTCACGGGTATACTCTTCATATTGCTGATTTTCCTTTTCTGATTTTGCTTGCTTTTGTTTGATATACGCCTCGTAATTCCCTTCATATACAGTTACCTTGCCTTGCTCAACTTCCCATATTGTAGTACACAGATGATTTAAGAATGCTTTATCATGTGAAGTAAGCAAAAGAGCGCCATTAAAAGACTTTAAATCCTTTTCCAATTGTTCAATTCCAGATACATCTAAATGGCTGGTAGGTTCATCCGCAATCAATACATCCGCATTGGAAGACAGAGCTGCGGCGATTTTTCTTCGAGTACGTTCGCCGCCGCTTATGATTTCTTGATTCTCATCGGGCAATTTCCATATGCTCGTCAATACCCCGCTTATTTCTTGTTCAGTTTCTTCTATTTGCGGAATATAGCTGACTGTTCCATGGCTCTCTATATGACCGGAATCGGGTTCCCTAAACCCCGCTAGTATAGAAAGAAGGGTCGTTTTGCCTTCTCCATTCCTACCAACTAAACCAACACGGTCATGACTGTAAAGATGAAGTGAATCAACGGATATAACTTCACGGTTCCCGTAGCTTTTCTTTAAATCATTCGCTTTTAAAAATAACATAAAAAAATCCCCCTCTATTTTTCTAGAGAGAGATCGCCTGTTACTAAATTAATATACATAAACCAAATATACCTCATCTGATTTGATAACAGAAAAAGTAGTTGTATATGAATTAGTACCTATAAACGAACAGACGAATCCCATCTCTAAACATAATCATTAAAAATCTCACATGGGTATCAAAAAGATTCTTGTTCAAATGAAAAAGTGAATTCACTTTACTCACCAATAAATCCGATAAGTAAACATGGTGAAGTTTATTTTCATTGAATACATCTAACCGATAACACCCATTGAAATAGATTTAGATTTACTGTTTATTTGATAAGATTACTGCTTCATTGTATGAGGTACCTTTTCCTTCCAATGTAATGAATTAATGATTGCATATTATTCATATGTTTGTAAAGCCAATTTATTCCCTTTTTATTAATGCTCATGAAAACGAGTGACTTAATTGGGCTCAACATGGACATGAACATCATACACTCCATGATCTTTCTTCATCACTTTCTCTACATGTGTCGCTATATCATGTGCTTCTTTGATATCCAAGGTAGAATTGACTAGGATCACAACATCAATCACTTCATTATTCCCATAATTTCTCCCTTTAATTTCTTTTATGCCCTTGACTCCATCCACATTTGTAATTACATCCTTGTATAGATGAATTTTATTTTCATCAAATCCGTCAGAAAGTTCATGCGAGGCTTGAATGAATATATCCCAGGCTGTTTTGCAAATTAATAATCCAACAATGATGGCAGTAAGGGAATCCAGCCAAGGCATATTTAATTGGGAACCGAAAATCCCTATAGCTGTTCCAACACTTACCCAAGCATCGGAAATATTATCTTTTGAAGCTGCCATAACGGCCTTACTATTAATTTTTATAGCAAGATTTTTATTATATCGGTATACAAAATACATGGCTATGCCTGATAATACACCTACATACCCTGCAATAATGTCAGGTGATTCCTTACCACCTTTAAGCATGGAAGCAACTGCATCTATTAAAACTTGTACACCAACAGCAAACATGATAAATGAAGCTACCATCGAAGCAATGGTTTCACTTTTCCAATGACCATAACCGTGATCTTTATCGGGGGGTCTTTGAGCTAGCCTTAAACCGATCAGTACAGCGATGGACGCGATAATATCAGTCGTGTTGTTCAAACCATCCGCTTTTAAGGCTGCTGAGTCGCTTATGTATCCGATAGCCAGCTTCATGATTGATAGACAAATATAAGCAATTATACTAATGATTGCACCACGTTCGCCTAATTTGAGGTCATTATATTTTTGTTCTTCCATTCAACTTCCCCCCACAATTAAGTACTTGAATATAATATCAACTTAAAAATGGGTGGGTCTATAGCAACCTTTTTGTATCGCTTTATATAAGTAAGTAATATATAACTATGTTGCATAAGGTAAACTATCTGAAAAGAATAATATTGATGGAAGTTTTACTATAAGAAAATCCCTTGAGCTGCTATTCAGCCACTCCGAATGAAGATTCCTTGCATGAGAAAAAGGCTGCGCCAGCAAAAGCCCTAACTGTTGAAGGAAATCCCTGCTGAGTTTACGGCTGACGTATTAGCGGCCCTCTACCATATTCCTAAGTATAAATAAAATATACGATTTATACTTCAAAACAAAGTTGATTGGAGCGGGTGTCCAGACTCCTGCGGAGAAAGCGCGTCCAATAGGAGCTAAGAGCGCAGAGGACGGACCGCCCGCTGAAAGAGAGTGCCCTACTTTCCAATCAACGTTCAATTTTTACATCCCATCAAAAGGAGTAAAAAACATAACCTAAATTTCTTTTAAGATCATGATAATGAAGTAAAGGGCATGTCATTTAGATCTTCTTTTATGAGTGAGTACATATATAAATCATCGAATTTGCCACAAGTATATTCATAATGCCTTAGCAATCCTTCTCTACTAAACCCCTGTTTTTCCACGAGTTTTTGGGATGGGTAATTATCAGGTTCAATTAAAGCTTGAATCCTTTCTAGGTGAAAGTGACGATAGCCATACATAACAACGGCTTCCAACGCTTCACTAGCAATGCCTTTTCCCCAATGAGCTTTACTTAATTCATATCCAATTTCAGCTCGATGATGATTGGTGACCATATTCAGAAAACCACAACTTCCTATAACCCTACCGGAATCTTTTAATGTAATTCCCCATCTAATTCCCGAACCTTCTTGGAATATAGATTCATACCATTTAATTTCATCCCCTACGTCATTTACTGTTTGGCATGGATCTAACCCCATTGGCTTCACTACATCTGTATCAGATAGATATGTAAACATATCACCCGCGTCTTCCATTGTAACTTCCCTTAAAATCAATCGCTTTGTTTCAATAAGCGGAAATACTTTCCCCATCCAATTTTCCTCCTCTAATGTCCCCTTTTTCATATTTTACTGCTTCAATCATTACCTAATTAAAGCCGATAATCAACGCTTTTGATAATAAATAAAAGGCGCCCTACCTTCATAGAAACGCCTTATATCGTTTACTTGATTCCTTCATTTACAGAATTCGTTTCCTTTACTGCTGAAATCATTAAAAACATGAGCCTTCGATTTTCATCTTTTCAGGAACACTTTTTAATAATTCATCTGAAGGCATCGGTTCCTTTACTGCTATGATGCTGACACCAGCACCAATCAGGTTATTCATATATGTTGAAATCGCATGATGATACTTAACTACGTTTTCGGATAAGTAGATTGTTTCTCTTAAACCTTCGATTTGATAGTTGTCAACTGGCCAATGCAGTTGATTTCCTTGATCATCCACATACCAATCTTGTTCGTTGCGAGAAGTGAAGATTGGATGTTCAACCGAGAATACAAAAGCCCCAGGCTTTAAACAATCATGGACCTTTTTACAAATGCCCTCATATGTCTCAATGTAATGAAAAACCAACGAACTGAAAGCCACATCGAACTCAGAGTCGGAAAAATCAATGTCTTCCGTTGGCGTTTAATATATGAAATGAAAGGGTCAACCGTTTTCTCACGTGCTTTTTGAATCATGTTGTCGGAAATATCCACACCAACGACGGAACTAGCTTGTTGCTAACGGGCAAATCGGCAATGCCAGCCAAAACCACAGCCCAAATCAAGTACACTTTTATTACGCAGATTTGGCAGTAGCCCTTTTAATATATGCCATTCTAGAGCAGCTTCCAGTCCTTTGACTGAACGAGGCATTTGCTCAAATGCAGAAAAGAAATTTGCATCATCATATTTGTTTGTTTCATATTTATACATCCCCTTTAATTCAAGATAGCCTCCTACGATTTATACCTCTTCTATGACAGGAGGCTACCTATCTCCTTCTCACCATTTTTTCACCTCTTTTTCTTGATGAATTCCTGTCCTTCTCCTAAGATATTGCTAATTTCCCTACCTCACATCTGAAGTTCATATTACTTCAAACACCAACCCTTCATATTGATTCCTTTTGACAATAAGGTGTAATTCTCGATTTCAACAAGATAGATCATCGATATTAGGCCTTATCTCCTAATGTCTTTTTTAGGAATAAGACTTTTTTACTCATCCTTAATAAGTTATCAAAAAGATAAGCAAACTATACCATATTGCAGTTATACGGAATCTACCTAGGCTTAAGTTCGTTACAAATTAATCCAGGTAGTAAAAAGGCTAAATGTATATCGCTTAATCAAAATTTAATGGGGTGAATGTTTTTATGAGAATGAAAAAAGCAATAATAGGTCTCTCACTCTTATGTATGATTGTTCCTGGTATTGCCAAATCGGCTGATTCCGTTGCTGAAAAAAATCGAAGCAATATCGTGGCAAATTGGAAATTCACTAAACATCATGTTAAAAGCGGTTCAATCGATAAAGGTAATTTAATTATAGAAGATACAAGCAAACATGGAAATGATTTAGAGTTGGTGACGATAGGTGATCCTGCCTCGACTGAATTAAAAAATATGATTCAATGGTCTGACGAAGATTATCATGATCAAGAAAAAGTGGATAGCTTGAAGTTCGCTAATTATGAAAACGCCCCTTCAGGAAGATATTTCAAAACCAAAAAGGGTTCACCTATCAATTCGGAAAAATTCGATAGAGGTTTTACCATAGAAGCGATTTTTAAGTTGCCAAGTGATTCCAAGAGTGTTGTAGGACTTTTTTCCAGGCAAGGACAGGCTGCCGATCTTAATAAAATGGAAGGCGAGAAGAAAATCCTTTCTGCTTTAACTGTATCCAATGATCAAAAAATCCACTGGACAAGCCACCCATCTAATTTAAATTATAATGTAAGCAACTGGTCCCGATCATTAAATGCTGATGAATGGTATCATTTGGCAGTTGTTAATGATGGTAACACGACGACTTTAACTTTGAATGGCGTTAGTGATTACGGAAAATCAGAAAAAGTAATAGGTATTGCAGCAGTTAAAGGTAAAGGCTGGAACATTGGAGCATCTGAGTGGGGAAATAAGTTTAATGCACTATTCAAAGGAAATATCCAGGAAATACGAATAGCTAATAAGGCTTTAACTGAAACAGAATGGCTTGTGCAGGATGCTCGTGACGATGAACCATTCGAAGGATCAAACCAAGCTTTACCGTTTCTAACGAATAAAAAGAATTATAATTTTCTTTTTGTACCAGATACCCAGAAATATTCAAGCCAAAATCCAGAGATTTTCAATAGCCAAATGAACTGGATTTCCAATAACACCAAGAAGAACAATATTATCATGAATACATTTGTTGGGGACATTGTCGATAGTGATTCAGAAAAACAATGGCAGAATTCCCTCGGGGCCATTTCCCATTTGGATAAAAAGGGGGTTCCATATATGATGGCGGCTGGGAATCATGACTATGCGGACGGAGATCCTTTCTTAACACATTATGGGCCGCAGCGTTTTTTGAATAAAAAATACTATAAGGGGTCTTCTCACTCCGGGTATAGTTCATATGCAATCGCTAAGGCTGGGAGTTATGAATACTTAGTTTTAATAGTGGATATGAAAAATCTGCATAAGGACCTTGAATGGTCAAAAACGGTTCTAAATCAGCATAAAGATAAACCGACGATCCTCGTCTCGCATGATATTATATTTCCGAAGGTTAAGGAAGATAAAACCACCGCAGTCGAGTCGTCTAATGGCCGGCTGATTTGGGATGAACTCGTAAAGAACCATAATCAAGTGTTCATGACGGTTAATGGACATTATTTTGGGATAGCACATCGGGTAAAACAAAACTCAGCAGGAAATGATGTCATACAAATGCTGGTCAATTACCAAACGAATTATCGAGGGGGGAATGGCTGGCTAAGACTTGTAGAATTTGATGAAAAGAAAAATGTATTGGTTTTCCGTACCTATTCCCCATTTGTCGACGAAATGTCTAAAAAGGAAAAATCCTATATTGATTATAAATTTTTAACAGGTGAAAATAATTCATTTAAATTGGATTGGGACTTTAAAAATAGATTTAATTTCAGGTAATTAAAAGAAGAGGAAAAAAAACAAATCCCCAGGTATAACTGATCGATCTCAGCAACCTGGGTGAATTCCCATTTTGGGGCCCTCTTATGAGTTGAGTCGTTCAAGAAGAATAAACGTCCATTCTTCATGTTGAATTTAAAATGCTGAGATTTTTCAAACAACTATCATGCTGCTTTTTTCATTACTGATCTATACTTTCCGAACCCGTTAACGACAAGTACCCCTAATATCGCAATTCCGCCGCCAATGACCGAAAGAGTGCTAGGTACTTCACTCAGCCAAACCCAAGCGACGAAAATGGCAATCACAGGTTCAAGGTATAACAAACTAGAAACGGAACTGGCCTTTCCTAATGAAAGGGCGATTGCCCAAGTTACATAACCGATGGCAGCAGGGAAAACACCCACAAAAATCGCGGATAAATGACCTTCCATTGTAACATTTTGAATTTCTTTAAATAGCCCAGGAAAAAATATAAAAAAGGGTATTGTACCGATCCATGTGAAATAAGCTGTCAATTCAATCGGATTATAGCGGCTAAACAGAGGTTTTTGAAAAACAAAAAACACCGCTGAAGCGATAGCAGACATCAGCACTAAAAAGGCTCCTTCAGAAATATTCAAGGAAGGGCCTGCAGTACCTAATGTTATTAAGGAGATCCCTGTGAATCCTATTCCTAAACCCATCCATCCGAATAGGCCGAGGTGTTCTTTTAAAACGAAAACAGCAATGATCGCAATGAAAACAGGTGCTGAACCAATCAGCATTCCTGCCGTTCCCGCCGAAACGGTTTGTTCCCCGAATGTCACCCCGATATGGTAAATACTTATACCAATAAATGCAAGGATCGTTATTCTCAACAGATCCTCTTTTTTCGGGAGGCGAAATTTCACCCCTGGCCATAGAGCATATAAAACAAAAATCCCTGATGCTATAAGATAACGAACAAGTACCAAATGGCCAGCTGAATACCCGCCATGTAAGCTTGCACGAATAGCAGCGAATGTAGATCCCCAAATAATAACTGTAATTGATGCCAGTAAAAATGCCTTAGTGTTCAAAACCTATTCCTCCCAACCATTCACTATAAACTGAAGGTATCATGGATACGCGAGAACTTCAATAAAATTTCTATCTCGCTGTGAAGCGGCATAGTAAAATAGCGGATTAGAGTACATTCTGAGATTCTGAAGAAAGTCTATTTCATATGGGATTGGATAGGAAACCTTCATTTAAGATGGATCAGGTTAGAAATGCATGCTAAACAAAAGGTGCTTAGCAAGGAAGCACCTTTTGTCTACAGTTTTTTAAGGGTTTGCACCATTAAACATTGCCTCCAGGCACTCACTTTCCGCGGGTGGTCGGCCCTCGGCTCCTTTGCGCCTGCGGGTTCTCCCCTGGACACGCTTTTCCCGCAGGAGTCTCACACACCTGTCCCAATCAACTTTGTTGTAAAATTCGGACACCCTTCATAATCTATAATATCCAGGGATTTACGCTTACTTGAAATATCGTCTTGGGTCTCACTGTAACCGTTTTGTACAGCAATACTGCTAGATATCGTTTACATAATTAATTCAGTTACCTATTTTCTGGTTTCCAAGATGAAAAGCGTCTTTCAATAATGCCTAATAATGAAGTAAGAATGATGCCTGTAATGGTAATGACTAACACTCCAACAAACATACGATCTGTTTGCAGGTTTTGACCGTTGCTTGTCAATTGATAACCGATACCAGCTGTCGAAGCGAATAATTCACCTACAACTACAGCAATTAACCCTTGACCAATACCTAAGCGAATGCCGTTTAAAAGGAAAGGTACCGTCGAAGGCAATGCAATTGTTTTAAAAATTTGAAATTCACTTGCATTAAATGTTCTTGCTGCTTTTATTAAGTTTTGATCTAATGTTAACATAGCTTTTTGAGCGCTCATCACTATTGGAAAGAAGGCCATCAAAAATACTATAACAACTTTTGATGCTGGTCCTATTCCAAATGCAATTATGATCACTGGTAAAAGGGCGACTTTTGGAGTTACATATAATCCTGAAATGAAAGGGTTAACTACTGCGTTAAAGTTAGAATTCCAGCCCGATAACACACCAATTGGAATTCCAATAAGTATGGCTAAAATAAAGCCTGTAACAAACTCGTAACCACTTACTTTCATATTTTCCCAAAAAGAAACTTCTTGGATCATTAAAACCGCTGCTTTTGCAATTTCAATTGGTGAGCTAATAAACAATGGATTTATCCATTCATTTTGAGAGGCAACTTCCCAAAGCAACAGGAATATTAAAACAGAAGCAACACTGATAAAAAATGACTTTTTTTCTTTTTTTATTTTCTTCTCCTTTTTTATCTTGTGCTTTGATTGTGTAAGTTGGATAGTTCCCTTTGTCATATTATTCTCCTTTCACTTTATTGTTTTTCTTTATTATCGAAACCTTGTTTTGAAGACTCCTGTTCAATAATGGACCATATATGATCTACAAACTCTAAAAACTCTGGGCTCCGCTTCACATGGAGATCTCTCGGTCTAGGTATATCAATATCCACAACCTCCACTACACGTCCTGGTCTTGCCCCAAAAACAAAAACTCTATCAGCTAAAAAGACCGCCTCATCAATTTGGTGTGTAATAAAAAGACTTGTCTTTTTTGTCTCATCCCATATTCTAAGTAACTCACCTTGCATAAATTCCCTAGTTTGTGCGTCCAATGCCGAAAATGGTTCATCCAATAATATTAATGACGGGTTTACCGTTAATGCTCGGGCCAAGTTTACCCTTTGCTGCATCCCCCCTGACAATTCGTGGGGATAATGATTTTCATAACCATTTAAACCGACCATTTCAATATATTCTTTGGCCTCATTCTTTTTCTCTGCGGTTACTTGCTTTAGCAGTTCAACTCCATAGAGAACATTTTCCAAAACTGTTCTCCAAGGTAATAGACTCGGGTTTTGAAAAACCATTGCCCTATCTTTGCCTGGTCCATCAATTTTTTGCTGATCTAATAGAATTTCTCCCTTACTTGGCTTTAGTAAGCCAACTACAGTATTTAAAAAAGTGGTTTTTCCACAGCCGCTCGGCCCTACAATACATATAAATTCTCCATCTTTAATATTTAAGTTTATATTCTGTAGGGCAATCACTTCTGCACCCGTTTTATTATTTACGTAGGTAACGTCTAAAAATCGAGTAGACAATTTGTAATTTTCCAGTTGTGCATTTTCCATCTTCATTATCATCTCCTTTCTATTCTAATTATTTTTTAAAGCTTCTTGAATATAACTATTTGTCCAAATAACATCTTCAGTTGTATCCTGTTTAGTAGAAACGCCTGATAACTTGCCAAATTCAACTAATGGATCCTGGGCATTATCCCAAGCTTCTTGATTCATTTCTCCATTGCCTTTAAAAGTGTTTTTCAATCCGATTATTGATTCTTCTAGAATATCAACATCAATTCCATCAAAATAAGATACGATTGATTCAGCTGCCTCTCTTGGATTACTACGTGTAAATTCCATACCTTTCCCAATTGCCCGAACTACTTTCAAAGATGTTTCGTGATTATCTTCTAAGTATTCTTTTTTAGCAAAAACAGCTTCCCAGACCATATTCCCATACATCGGCTCTTCACTTGTATTAATTACAATTTCACCAACACCTTTACTTCCCGCTTGTAAACCCATTGGTGGTGATGCTATACCCCCGTCTACAATCCCCTCCTGCATACCGCCAATCTTCGATCCATCTCCTGCTAATTTGACGGTTTTAAGAGAACCAGGATCAACACCATGTAATTGCATTAAATAACGAGTGTATACGTCTCCAGAATCTCCAACAAGGTTTGTACCAATGGTTGCGCCACTCAATGAAGCAACTCTATCTTCAAATGATGAGTCTTTAGAAACACCCTTTTTCTTTTGATATTGTTTAGAGAGAGTAATTTGATAGGTTAGCGCCGAATTTAAAGATTGAATCGCCAATAAATCTTCACCTTTGTCAAGAGGAGTAAACATACTTCGAGGACCTGATACCGCAAACTGAGCTTCACCGGATAATATGGAAGCAATTACTTGTGCTCCGCCCCCACCAGATACAATCTCAACTTCAATTCCTTCTTTTTCAAAAAATCCTTGCTCGATAGCTACATACAAAGGGGCAACTGACAACAACCGTGCAGGTTCTGTAAAAGTAAGCTTTACTTCTTTTCCTCCTGAATCCCCTTTATTTGTAGTTGTTTCGTCACTTTGACTGCATGCAGATACTATAAACACCAAACAAAGCAGAACCAATAATTTATTCTTAAACATATAACTTACCTCCCTAAATCAAATATATTTTTTACACTTCTTCACTCACACTGATAACTCAATTGCAAGTTGTCATCTATATGCCCCCTTAATTCGTTTTATATACAAAACTAATTTTCATATACATATCAATTCTAAATCAGCTATCCCGATTGGGTCAATTATAATTTTGGAAAATTTAGATAATTTAGTGGATTACTGCACAAAAAAACACTCATATAGAATGAAATGAGTGTCAGTTTCCTTTTATTTCGGATAGAAATTCGGAATATGTAAATGGAGATCAATTACATACTATCGACATCAATGAAGGGAATCTTCATAACTTAATATGAAATATAAGTAACCTCCATCATGCCTACAAGTCATCCGTAAATATCAACTGGAAATGGCTATTTTTCATATAGTTCAAGAGGCAAATCATCCGGATCACAAAAAAAGCATACCTTTTCCTGTTAACTCATCAACAGGGATGGGTTCGACTGGGCTGTTTTCTTTTTCAAAATCTTCAATCGGCGCTTGATCAATATCTTCCACTTCAAAAGCAAGATGTCTCAGTCCTCTTGCTTCAGGATAACGAAAATCGGAACATATTAATGCTACATGATGTATTTTTTCAACCTTCATTTTGCTTCCTCCCTAAGGACAATGGTTATTTTTACACTCAATTTTCACCAAAATTATACATTTAAAAAACCTTTCAATGCATCCCTAGGAATCTGCTTCACCCTATTGGTACATAAGATATGCTCCTTCATCAACGATTGCCATATTAAGCGAGACTCCTTTGTCGAGACTTCTGTTCTGCAATCTCAAGCAATTGTTTGGCTAGTGCCAGCATAAGTTTAACCAATTTATTCACTTCTTGGATTTTCCAATGCTACTTTCAAATGATTTATCAAGTAACAATTGAACCTCCATTTCCGAAAATTATTTGTCCTGATATATATGACGAATCATCTGAAGCTAGCATTACATATGCAGGAGCCAACTCAAATGGCTGACCTGGGCGTTTCAATGGCACTTCCGTCCCAAATGTGGTTACTTCTTCTGCAGTAAATGCAGATGGAATTAACGGTGTCCAAGTCGGTCCCGGTGCTACTGCATTTACTCGGATGCCTTGATCAGCAAGTGAGAGGGATAAAGAGCGGGTAAAAGAAACAATGGCTCCTTTGGTAGCAGTATAGTCAATCATGTTGGCCATACCTGAAAATGCGGTATCAGAGGTCGTATTAATAATGGACCCTCCTTCACGAAGATGAGGCAAAGCAGCTTTCGTCATATCAAAAAATGAAATAATATTGGTTTGGAATGTATTCATCAGCTGCACTTTCGTAATATCCATAATGCTTTTTTGATGAAACTGAACACCGTGGTTGTTTACTAGAATATCCAGTCTTCCATAAGCTTTTAGCGTTACTTCTACAACAGAATTACAGTTTTCTTCCTGTCTTAAATCCCCAGAAACAAGGAAACATTGACGGCCAAGATTGTTAATGATTTGCTTCGTTTCTCCCGCATCCTGGTGTTCATCGAGATAAGCTATGACCACGTCAGCACCTTCCTTGGCAAAAGCTATGGCTACGGCTCGACCAATTCCACTGTCTCCGCCTGTAATAATCGCCACCTTATCTTTCAGCTTCTGGCTACCTAGATAGGTCGGATTTTCTGATATGGGACGTGGATTCATCAAATACTCAAACCCTGGATGTCTATTTTGATGCTGTGGCGGAAAGACAACAGGAACATTGTTACATTGTTTCTTCCAACCAATATAAGGATATACGAAATAAGGCATCACTATTTCTCCTCTCGGATTTCATTCCATAGTTCAATTTATTCTTTAAAAATTGTTAAAATGCCTATAACAGTAACATTAATATCTTAATAAAAAGTTCAACAACTGAGTAAAGGTCGGAAGCCATATGGAATCCTTTTATCACGATTGTTTATGCTTTAATTAAAGTTCAATGACACGTAATGTTTGGATGCCATATTATTTCTCCATTCTGAAAAAACAATTTCAATTTTCATATTTTCAAGAGTGATGTCCCTGCTATTGGACATAAGCTCACCCTTTATTTTCAAAAGTATAATTTTGGATTAACTTAAGCAGTATCCACATATCAATGTTTTGCCCAATTATAATAACGGCGACGATATCACCATCTTGCTGAGGCATTTTGTTTCCTAAAACACTCGCAATTCCCGTTGCTTCCGCTCCCTCCTAATTTCCAGCTCATAGCAACGCTCTCCTGCGGCATCTTGGCTATCATCAACTATCTCAAATTGAGCTCCCAGTCTTTTTAATGAATCTACTTTTGCTTTTTTTTGTACTCGATTTGAAATGCATACAACAGCTCAATCCCTAGTTTTTTTGCAATCCTCCCCCCCTTGATCCTTATTCTAGGTTTTCATAAGATAAATACTAATTCCTTCTATCACAGATATATCAATTGTAAAAACTGACTATAAAAGGGTGAAACTCAGCCCTTTCCATCGATTATTCATGTATTCTTAAAAAAAATTCAAAATTGGTCTTGCAATAGATAGGATTCCCTGTTATATTACAGTCAATTAAATATTTTCTTACTTCATACTTTTTGAAGTGAGGATAGAGGAGCAAAGACCATTAGTACACATTGTGAGGAGAATGAGATCCTATGACTATTGTGGAAAGGGGAATTTGCCGAAGCGGAAAGAATCTCATGTTCAGGAAGCTGGTTCTGCTATTGAATAAATACAGGACTGTCATATAGGAAACTATATGGAGGGCTATCTTATGCGCGGAAACATTTTTTTGATAGATGTTGTTTCTACTGCAGCAGCGAATCCTCGTTGTTGCTTTTTTGCGTTTACTCCTGTATATCCCTAAACAACTCTGATTTTTTTAAAAAAACTATACAAAAGGGTGTGAAGTTATGAATTTCGGCCAAATTTTAACCGCAATGGTTACCCCGTTTAATCATAATAATGAGGTGGATTTTAATGCTACGAGAACTTTAGTGAATTATTTAATTGCTAATGGTTCTGATGGATTAGTTATAGCTGGTACAACGGGAGAGTCTCCAACATTAACTGCTGAAGAAAAAGTAGATTTATTCAAAATTGTAGTAGAAGTTGTTGACGGAAGAGTTCCAGTCATAGCTGGAACTGGCTCAAATAACACGAAAGCTTCAATCAGCTTAACAAGGCAAGCAGAGGCAGCAGGAGTCGACGGAATTATGCTCGTTACCCCCTACTATAACAAGCCGTCTCAAGAAGGATTATTTCAGCATTTTAAGGCTATTGCCGACTCAACAGCATTACCGGTAATGCTTTATAATATCCCTGGGCGAAGTGTTGTAAACATGTCTGTAGAGACGATTGTCAGTCTCTCAAAAATCAACAATATTGTGGCAGTAAAAGAAGCAAGTGGTGACTTGGATGCCATGGCACAAATCATAAGCAAAACCACTAGTGATTTTACATTGTACAGCGGGGACGATGGATTAACATTACCGGTTTTAGCTATCGGTGGGACAGGGATTGTTTCGGTTTCTTCACACATAATTGGTAATGAAATGCAAGAAATGATCAATAGCTTTAAAAAGGGTGAGGTTCATGGTGCTGCTTCTATCCATCGTAACCTTCTTCCCATTATGAAAGCATTATTTGCTGCACCAAACCCCTCACCGGTAAAAACAGCATTAAATATGAGGGGGGTAACTGTTGGGGGTGTCCGCTTACCTTTGGTCCCTTTAACCTATGAAGAAAAAGGGGAACTACAATTGGCTCTACAACCTCGTAACGCAGAAGCAATTTTGTTAAATAAATAAACTAAAGTTATAATCAAGAAAGTAATTCAAGAGATTTGAAGGAGACCGCGTATTCGATTTATCGCCTTATAAG
The DNA here is from genome assembly GCF_017355165.1 of Bacillus sp. SD075. GTDB lineage: Bacteria > Bacillota > Bacilli > Bacillales > DSM-1321 > Peribacillus. The sequence continues at coordinate 18,598 of NZ_JADILK010000006.1, forward strand.
CCCACCCCATGATGAAGGGCAATACTATTTTCGAACTGTAGTATTGCCCTTAGTTTTTCACATTGAAATGAAACTATTATTAAGGTCACAAATTGATTTAATTGAATGTAGTCATTACTTGTTCATACCATGATATCCACCTCATTACTTTTAAAAGTAATAGGTATGTTATATCGATAAGCAGAACTAAAGAAATCTCTTGATCCACTTTCTGATTCTTAAACTCCTGGTGTCAATAAACAGGCGTTATTAGTTATTGATCATCAGTCCTAGTCCCTATCAATAGTTATTAGTCTTAATGGCTTTTTCTATATCACTATTTTTCACTATACTGTGTAACTGATTCCTCCCCCTTTGTTATGGATTGCTGAATAGAGATAAAATTCAATATATGCCGTTTTCCAGGTGTTGCCTGAATAGCACCTTTTATGGAAGCAGTAAGCGCTCCACTTGCATTTGCAAAAGTAAGTAAACGTTGATGATTTTCACTCACTCTTTCACATAGATTATCTTTAGATACTTCCAGTGACATGAGTTCGGATAAGAAACCTCCTATAAATGCATCACCTGCCCCCGTTGTATCTGAAACAATTACTTTAAATCCTTTATCTTCATATTCCTCTCCATTTTTTAAATAAATATTTGCGCCATCGCTTCCTTTTGTATACACGACTACTTTCACGTCACCGACAAAAAGGGAGTTAATCGCTTCTTTTTCATTATGAATATTGGCAATAAAATACAATTCTTCATCGGATACTTTTACAATATCAGCTAGAGGCAAAAATTTTAGTATGGTACGTCGACAGCTTTCTTCATCATGCCATAAAGGAAGCCGGACATTAGGGTCAAAACTTACAATTCCACCAATTTTTTTAAAACAATCTATCACTTTTATATGGGTTTGTTTCATTGGACTTTCAACTAAATCGACTGAGCCAAAATGAAGAAGATCTCCTTCATTAAACCACTCTGACTTCACCTCATCTGGTGAAAGCAATAGATCAGCTGTATTCTTTCGATAAAAATTAAAACTTCTTTCTCCGAAACTATCTACAGATACAAATGCTAATCCAGTTTCTCCTTCATCACTTCGAATAATATAGGAAGTGTCTACATCATTTTCTTGAAGCACGTCCATTAAATAATCACCAAAATTATCATTTGCTATCTTGGTTAGTGCGACTGAATTTCCACCATATTTTGCAATTGCAATCGCAACGTTCATGGGAGCTCCACCGGCAACACGTTCAAAACTAGTAACCTCTTTTAACGATTTTTCTTTTTGAATAGGAATAAAATCAATAATCGTCTCACCAATACAAAAAACTTTTTTCAATGTATTCACCCCTGAACAAGGAACGAGAGTCTAGACACTTTGTTCCTTGTATTTTTATTACCAGATGTCCTTTAGGTTCCAATAAGTTATTTCCTTGACCTGTACATCACCATTCTCAGTAAATAACTCAATGCCTAATTTTTCTTCATTCGGATAGATGCGACTTGTCATGGTCGTTTGTCCATCATTAGCAAAGATTTCAATGGAAGATCGGTCAATAAATACACGTAGGGAAAGCTCTTCATTTGTTTCAAGCATGGTTTTTCTAACACCATCTTCCACTTTTCCTGACTTGGAGCAATCAAGTGTTAGCTGTTGTTTATCCAAATGATACGTTAATACCGTCTCTTCTTGGTTAACTCCACGAATCTTTAGACCTACAGATTGAGCGCTACATTTAGTTAAGTCAAACACAGCTTTCACTTCAAGTAGATCCTCTTTAGTTTCTACCAAATAGCTTTCAGAAATGGACTGATTTTTACACTCATTGTGTTCAGATTCACGCAATAAGGTTAATTCCTCAACAGGATTCATTAAAACTCTGTTATGATCCAGCGTTATTTCACGGGGTAATGTTAAAGCCCCACACCATCCATCTGCTTTTGAAGGCATATTTGACTCCCACATATCCATCCAACCAATTGCAATTCGACGACCTTTATCATCCAACAGTGTTTGAACCGCATAAAAGTCATGTCCATTATCTAATTCAGTAAACGACCCATGTACAAACTCGTTTGTTCCGTAATTATAATCTCCAACAAAATAACCTGTTTGGAATAGGTTATTATATAAATCTCCATTTGCTTTAATACCCTGAGGAGAAATCATTAGAATATATTTTCCATCTAATTCAAAGAAATCCGGACATTCCCACATATATCCATGAGCACCATCACTTTGTGCAAGAACTCCTATGTACTCCCACCTCCGTAGATCAGAAGAACCGTATAAAATAACTCTTCCGACATTCTCCTTTGTGGAATTTCCTAAAACCATGTACCAGGTATCATGGTGCTTCCACACCTTTGGATCACGGAAGTGATGTGCACTATCCACTGGTGGTTCAGCAATAACCGGATTTTCTCCAACTTTCTCAAATGTAATGCCATCCGTGCTGACCGCAATATTTTGATTTTGGTAGAAGAGATCTTTTTCCTTGTCTGTATAGTGATGTCCTGTATAGATTAAGGTTAGTTCACCATTATTATCAACGGCACTTCCCGAAAAACATCCTCCTGTATCACAAGCATCTCCAGGAGCTAAAGCAACAGGCAAATGCTCCCAATGAATGAGATCTTTACTTTTTACATGCCCCCAATGCATTGGCCCCCAATTTTCATCATATGGATGGCATTGATAAAATGCATGATATTCCCCTTTATACTGTACGAAACCGTTCGGGTCATTCATCCAGTTGGCTGGCGCCATGATATGGTAACCTAGTCGATAACGATCATTCATTTTTTTCTTGGCATCCTTCAGTGCCTCTTCAGCTTGTTGAATTCTATTAATTTTTACCATCCTAACATCCTCCTATATAATCTTTCGTAATCTTTTCACATTGCCATTTAAGCCTTTGCTTTCTTTCGAACCTAATAAAGTAAAGATTGAAATAATGGTAAAACCAAAAACCATGATTCCCATGATGAGATAGGTATGGCGAAATCCTACACTGTCGTATAATTTACCTGCGAGTGGTGAAAGAATAGATGCACCTACCTGAGAGGCAAATTGGAAACCAACTAGATAGAGCACAGAAGATAGACGTGTATCGAAATTTGCTGCTAAATATTTAAAGATGGCAATTAGCATAATAGGCAATTCTAGAGCATGAATTAATTTCATGGAAGAAATTCCGATTGGTCCAACAACAATTCCAGAACCGATGATACGGAAGGACATTAAAAATCCTGCTAGAATTAAACTTTTCTTTATACCAAACTTTTTTACGATAAACGGTGCAAGAAACATCATTCCAGCCTCTAAAAATACTTGGAACGAGTTTAGGTATCCAAATACTTGATTGCCTAACGCTTCAGTCGGAAATAATGATGCGTAATAAAGAGGGAATTGCTGGTCATAAACACTGTAGATGCATGTTACACCAATAATGTACAACATGAAGAACCAGAAATCTTTTAATAGAAAAAGAGTCCCAACGTCTTTTAATGTAATAGAATTGGCTCGATTCATTTCTTGATCTGTCATTTCTATTTTCACAGACATAATAATAACCATTAATATGATGGCCGAAACAGATGCCACCCAGAAATTGATATTTGGATTAATATTAAACAGCTGTCCTGCGAAAAATGTAGCTGCCGCCCACCCTAGAGAGCCCCACATTCTAGATTTTCCATATTCGAAATCATATTTACGGCTAATCTTTTCAATATAGGATTCAATCGCTCCAATACCTGCTAGAAAAGCTACTGCTAAATAGATTCCTCCAACAATTGCGCCCCAAAAGACATTGTATTTCAATAATGGTCCATAAATGAAAATATAAAATGGGCCTACAAATACGAGCAGTAAACTGATGAATGTTAATATATTTTTCTTTAAACCTATTTTGTCAGATATATAACCATATAGTGGCTGCATACATAAGGCGAAGATAGCGTTTACAGAAAAGATAATACCTGTAGCTGACCCACTTAAATTTATTTCTTGTCCTAACCAAATGGAAAATAAAGAGTAACTAGAAGACCAAGTAAAAAAGAAAAAGAAAAAATACGCACTTAACATCCAATACAGATTTTTTGAACTTTTCAATTTAATTGCTCCTTTTGCTAGACATGTGAAAAGAAATGAAAAATTAATTAACGATATGAAAAAGAAGAAATGGACATGTGAATTTTACCCCATACATGGTTGTCGATTTTTATGATGATGCACTCTCTATGTAATGCCTGTACCTAAACAACCAATCCCCTCTTAAATATAACGTTGAGCCACCATACATACCTTTTCACTTCCCCTCATTTGTCTTTCGTCATAAACACCTTATAAAAGCGTTTTCAACAGTATTTTATGTCAACCGGTTACATATGTCAACCGATTGACAGTTATTTTTTGAAAAATCAGACATCACCGTTCGTTGATTTCGTTGATAATGAATATTAATCCATATAATTCAGTTGAAAAACTTCAACACAACTGAACATCTCCAACCCTTGCAGATGATAGTACTTTTCTCTAAAATAGGTGCATGATCCGCCTGACTATGTAAACTTCATTCAGGAACACGGACTACTGGCCTGAAGTTATTTTATTATAGGGTTTTCCTAGTAGGTGACAGATTATGATATGCTATTAAATAGTATATTAATGGATTCTTTATACAATATGATGCCAATGTTTTATATATCTATGAGCCAACTGAAAAATCTCAATATCCAGTCAATGGACAACACATGAAAACTTTATTCAAAAAAGGAACAAAAAAGTTTTCAATATAAATAATAATGGATGTTATTTAATAAGATAGGAGGATATGAAATGAAGCCTAACATTCACGATGTGGCAAAAATAGCAGGTGTTTCTTCAACAACTGTTTCCCGTGTATTAAATAACCGCGGTTACATAAGTGAAAAAACAAAAGAAAAGGTTTATAAAGCGATGGAAGAGATTAATTATTTTCCAAACGATTTAGCCCGTTCTCTATTTAATAAACGAACTCATTTAATAGGACTAATTATCCCTAATTCAAGTAACCCATTTTTCGGTGAACTAGCCTTTCATATTGAAAGTATTTGTGCTTCATTAGGCTATAAATTGTTACTTTGTAACAGCTTAAACCGGATAGATAAAGAAGAAAAATATTTAGAAATGCTCATACGTAATCAGGTAGATGGAGTAGTCGTTGTGACATATAATCGGGGTATTTTAAATTATGAGAAGCAGAATCTTTCTGTTGTCGCGATTGACCACTATTTATCGAAAAACATCCCTGTTGTTGGCTCTGACAATTACGGCGGAGGAAAAAAAGCTACAGAATTATTAGTAATGAAAGGCTGTCAGTATATTGTTCATATAAATGGACCAATTGAGCTGCAAACACCAGCAAACTTAAGAAGAAAAGCCTATGAGGATATTATGAAGGAAAATGGTAGACTACCAATTACATATGAAGTTTCACCTCATCAAAATCATAAAGAAGTAATCTCTCGACTTTTTGATGAACATCCGGAAGTAGATGGTATCTTTGCAAGTGATGATTTAATCGCGGCATCTGTTCTAGCTGAATCTAAAAAGCGGGGAAAGGATATACCAACGCAATTAAAAGTCGTCGGTTATGATGGAACAGAAGCAGTTCAAGTTTTACTACCAGAATTGACAACCATACAACAACCAATTAATTTAATTGCCAAGACGGCAATTGATATTTTATTAAAAGAAATTGAAGGTGAATTTAACGATTTTCCATTTGAGACATATCTGCCTGTTAAACTTTTAGAAGGCGGAACGACTTAATTTTTGCCTATGCATGATGTTTTTGTGTGGTAATTTTCTGATCATGCCAATTAATCTCTCTTTTTTTTTCACATAACGGAATGTTCACCAACTTCATTGAAGCCCATAGATGAGGTGATTGATACTTTTTCAAAAGATCAAATGGGCGCCCTCTCATATAGAAAGTTTTTTTAAATTTAAGTTCAAAATGCCATAATTTCCAGGGCTCATAAGAAAAGCCGAACCCTTTTATTCTTATGAGACGTTTCACTCGATTTGGTCAAATGATAAATATAAACAAAGTCCTTTAGTACTGCAACATTGGACATGCATAATACCGTTCTAATTCTTGATAAGCATGGAAAATCAGTTGTTTAATCTTATATGTAACCCCATGATTTATAAGCATTTAAGCCCATAAACCAGGAGTCTAGGGGGGGCATTTTTTATACCCCCTTATTAAATTCTGTTCTTTCAGGATATAAAGCGATGTACTCCTCATCTTCAGGATTTAAGTAAGTGATTTTTACTCATTCTAGAACTTACGACATTATTTAGGGAACCTAAAAGCTCCTTTATTCTAAATTTTTTTTTCAATCCAACCAAAGGCAACTTCTGACTTAATGATTTCATTATCTGGTGAAACTAAAAAAATGACAAATGACTCACCTGGTGAAAAAATGAATTTTCCATCTTCATCACTCGTCAAGGTACTCTTTGGTGGTACAATTCTCTTAAATGCATTCACCCCTCTCTTAGGAAACCCTTCAACCAGTTCTGCAAATGCGATTTTTCCCTTTGGTTTTGGAAGTGGACAAAGAGTTGTATTTGTAGGGGTCACCTTATCTGAAAACATTGGTTTCCCAGCCGGTATTGGATTAATCCATATTTCAGCTGTAAAAGGTTGATTAGAATGATTAGTAATAGTAAACGCATTTACAAATATATTTACATCTGAATTACAGGGGTTAACTAAGCCTCCCCAAGCATTTTTTCCTTTACCTAAACAAATCGTTTCGGTTTGTCCAACAAAATACCTCCCCTGTAAAGACTGAAATAATGGGTTAGGTATATTGGCAGCTTTAATAAACTGGTCATTTTCATTAAACATTGACATACGAACACCTCCCCTTCCTATTAAAGTTATGTAGCTTGATGGAGAATGCTTGGACGATTATATAAATTTTAAAAAAATCCACTATTGAACATAAATAACTAATTTGCAAATTAATGATAAATGACCATATAAGGTGACATGCTTAGCTCTTTCTATGGGGTTTCTTAAAGTAATTCTTCTTGTATTAATTGCCGAATATTGTGTATCAGAAGTTAAGTACTCCACCTATCTACCTCACTTCAAGAAAGGAAATATTATTTACTTCGCCCTCCTCAATTTTAGGGATAGGTAGCATAATAAAAGATGGCTGGGACATAACTAAATAAACCATCCTCAATGACGAATCATTCTAAGTTATTCTACCTATTAAATATCATGCTGTTTTTATATTTTGTTTTTATTCATCCATTCAAGCTGAAAGAAGAAGTTCGCTACAGACACTCGCTTTCCGCGGGGAGGAAGCGGAGCCTCCTCGGCAAGCCTGCGGGGTCTCAGCCTTTCCTCTATTTCCCTTAGTAGTCGATGGTCTTCCGCTCCATTACACTAGATGTAAAAATAGGATGCAAAAAGCAACAAAATCTATGGAAAAGAACAAAGAAAGACCCGATCTATTCGCCGGAAATTCCGCTTGTAGTTCGGGTTTATCGTTGACGAAAATACTTATGTCCCAGCCTCAAAAAGTAAATGATTTATAGTTTGTCTAGTTCATCTTGAAGGTACTTATTTGGTAATCTGTAGAGTATGGCTTTATCCAACTTCCCCCATGACGATTATTATCAAGAACTTCTCCGATAGTAATTATTAAAGATTCCTCTTTTACCTTTGAAATTTCCTTTGCAAATTCTCTAGCGATATAGAACCGATTGTGAGCATGACCTATATTTAATACGGCTTCAATGGCTTTTTCATACAAGTCTGAATTGTCTTCTATAATGAATAATAACTTGTAAAATAAAATCAACGATTTTATCTGTAAAACTAAATGGATGACCACCTTTTATAAGTTCCAAATAATTTTCTTTCTACAATTTCATATAATTCTTCTTGAAAGTAAGAATCCATGGTTGCAAAATCTGTTTCATCCATATTCATAACGATTTGTAAGTATAAAATAAAATCTGAGCTTTGTTTCATTTCACTAATATTTCTGAACATTTTTCAGGTTTATTATTTGTTGCTATTCTAATAATATATTTTAACTTTGAATTATTTAATCTTTTCAAAGTCTATTGTAACAGGTAAATCATAGGTTAATAATTCGTATAACATCTTACCAAGTGAATAGAAATCGGCTGTTTCATCAACATTTTTTGAATTTCCATATTGTTCTGGTGCAGCCTATACATCTGATTCTAAAGCAGCTCTCGTTGGCGTTAAAATGGTTTGACCATTAATAAACTTATCTAAACCAAAATCTGATATTTTTAATACACTTTTCCCCTACATCATTAAACACTAAAACATTTTCAGGTACTAAATCTCTGTGAATAATACCTTGTTGATGCACGTATTCTATTCCATCTAATATTTGATTAAAGCAATAAACAGCCGTTATATCTTCGATAAAGCTTGTATTATCTTCTCATATCTTTTTAAAAAGTCTCTTAAGTTTTATAAAAAATATTTCCACACCTACATCTAAACTCATGCATGTTTTCTTCTTTTTATAAAGAAAAAGATAAAAGAGGGAGAACAAATTATCTGGATGATTTGTTCTCCCTCTTTTTTAGAATCCCCTAGATAGGCATGACGAAGGAATGATAGGGACTGGGAGGGAAAGCCTCCATGGCAGCACTGGAAAATGTTCATAACCAGGTAAGAAATGGATTCGAAAAATTAGTTGAAAAAACTTGGATTCACATCTTTAATTCTTCTCTCCGAACTCTTTTCCTGCTGATTTCTGATCCTTTATTTTAAAAGAAATGAGGAAGCTAATTAACGAAAGTACAGCGATGACAATAAATGAGATTTGCGCGCCATACATATCAGGATGTACTATCTCGGGACGCTGCTGAGCATTTTCGGTTGCTGATGTCATCACAGTAACAAGTATGGCTGTACCTACAGATGCGGCAATCATTTTCATTGTATTATCCATTGCTGCACCATGGGCAATTAATCGTTTAGGCAGCTGGTTTAAGGCAGCCGTAGTAACAGGCATCATAACCATGGCCAATCCAAACATCCGAATACTGTACATAACCATAATAAATGTAAAACTTGTCGAAGGACCAACATCCATATAAGTAAAGGAAGAAGCGGTTATGATGAGTAATCCGCCAATAACCAACCACCTGGCCCCAATCCTGTCAAAAATACGTCCAATGAACGGGGACATTAATCCGGTAATAAGTGCCCCAGGAAGTATGGCTAAACCAGCTTCAAATGCAGTAAATCCGCGCATGTTTTGCATAAATAGCGGGATGAGCGTTTCAGCACCTATCAGACCCATAAAGGTAATGGCTCCAATAATAATAGCAAGCGGGAATAATGAATACGTGAACACACGGAACTCCAGCATTGGATGCTTCAATCGCAATTGCCTTTTGATAAACCAAACAAGTGAAATTATTCCAATGCCTAGGGATATGATTGTACTCTCGTCTGTCCAGCCATAATTACCAGCAGCTGTAAATCCATACAATAATCCACCGAAACCCACGGAAGATAAAACAATCGAAAGCACATCCACTTTTGGCCGTGAAACTACTGTTACATTTTTTAAAGCGAAGAACGCAACTATGATATCAATAATAGCAATGGGAAGAATGATAAAGAATAACACCCTCCATGAGTAGCTCTCCGTAACCCAGCCCGACAAAGCGGGTCCAATAGCGGGTGCGAAAGAAATGACCAGACCGACCAGTCCCATAGCTGCACCCCGTTTTTGAACAGGGAAAATCATTAGGAAGACTGTTTGCATTAACGGAAGCATAATTCCAGCTCCGCTCGACTGAATCATCCGTCCTAGCATCAGCATACCAAAATTAGGAGCTAGCCCCGCAACCAATGTACCAGTAGCAAAAATCCCCATGGCTGAAAGGAAGAGCTGTCTGGTGGTAAAGCGCTCCAGTAAAAACGCGCTTACAGGGATCATGATCCCATTAACCAGCATAAAAACGGTAGTTAGCCACTGTGCACTATTCGCCGTAATATTCATTTCCTCCATTACAGGAGGAATCGCGGTAATCATTAATGTTTGATTCAAGATCGCAATAAATGTACCCGCAAGTAAAAGGGCAACAATTGTTGTCTGTTTACTATTCGTCGAACTCAATCAGGGTCCCCCTTTACGATTAGGAATAAACATACTTTTGTAGATTACACGAAATTACATCAGATATCCACTTATTTGCCATTAAAATGATAGCAAAAAAGCCGGCATTAAATAATAACTCTCCCTACAAATAAAAGGGGATTATGATAAGCCTGACAAAAGGCTGCCGCTTTGAAGCGGTAGTTCCAGTTCAATCGGAGAAACCCCATCTTCTTCAACATTAATCGGCAGGGAGATGTTTCATTTATAGGGTTGATCCTTGTGAATGTGAATATCGGCTATACAGACCATTCTGCCGCTTACACAATTTTTGATGAAAGATTTAAAGGACACCTGATCTTTTCAGTCTTTTTTTTATATAAAATGACCATACTGAGGATAAAAACATTAGAGGGTGTTGTAAAATGCTGACACAGGAACAAGTGATGCAAGCTTTAAGTGGCGTGCAGGATCCAGAACTCCATAGAAGCCTTGTTAAGTTAAAAATGGTTAGAAACGTAAAAATAGAAGAATCAGATGTTAGTCTTGAAGTTGCATTAACCATCCAGGGCTGTCCCTTAAAAGCGAAGATCAAAGAAGATGTTCAAATTGCTCTTCAGGGCATTGGTGCTGTAAATGTGTATGTGAGCTTTGGGGTCATGAGTCCTGAAGAAAGAGCTTCATTAACTCAAGTATTAAAGAAGAATTCAACAACGGAAAGTGGGATGCCGTCGATGCTGCGCCATGATTCCGGGGTACGCTTTATCGCGATAACCAGTGGCAAAGGCGGCGTAGGGAAGTCGACCGTTACCATCAACCTGGCTGCTGCCCTCGCCCGAATGGGGAAGAAGGTAGGAATTTTGGATGCGGATATTTATGGATTCAGCATCCCGTCCATGATGCAGATTAATGAAAAGCCGACTATGATCGGCAAAACCGCAATCCCAATTCTCAGTCATAATGTGAAGGTAATGAGCATGGGCTTTTTTGCAGAGGATAATAACCCGGTTACGTGGCGGGGGCCGATGCTGAATAAATGGATTCAAAACTTCCTTGCCAATACCCATTGGGGCGAACTGGATTATCTGCTTCTCGACCTGCCTCCAGGTACAGGAGACGTGGCAATTGATGTGGCTGCCATGATTCCGCAGGCAAAAGAAGTGATCGTGACTACTCCTCATAATGTAGCATCGCATGTTGCCTCAAGAGCTGGGCACATGGCGCGTCATACGAAACATGACATATTAGGCGTAATTGAAAATATGGCCTACTATGAAGAAAGCGATGGCTCACGGAATTACCTTTTTGGAAGAGGCGGCGGAGAACGCCTGGCTGAAAGGCTTCAAACAGATGTGATCGCACGAGTCCCCTTTGCGAGCCCTTTACAAGCAGCAGGTTCTTCTGTATATGATGAAGACTCATTGGTAGGGGAGCTATTCCGATCGCTGGCAGAAGATGTGTTATATAAGGATGCTCAATAAAATGAAAGGCGATATAGATTTTATATCGCTTTTTTTATGAAGGTTCTGGTTCCTTAGGGTATGGAACGTAAGGTTAAACCGGTAAGACTAAGCATAACTCTAAATGACTTTTTTATTGTCAAGCTGCAATTTTTGGTGGTTAAACTCTTTATGCTGACTGAGTCACAGCTTCAAGTACTCTCACATATGGCTGACTCCCTATTTGATTTAAATCACTGCTTTAAACGGCCAAAATGGGGGCTGCTCTTACCGCATTGCTATAAAAAAAGGGAATTCGACAATCGGATTCCCTTTCTCACTTCTACTTTTATTGGTCAAAATAGTTAAACGCTCTGTCGTTCTGACAGTTTTCACAGACATGAAGAATTCTGGTTCTTTCTGATTCTGGTTCTTCTGTTCCCATTTCCTGCTCACTGCCGCATAATTCACAAATCTGCATGATCTTCCTCCTCTTAATGAGGTGAATTTTGGTTTTCCGTTTTTATATCGTAACCAGAGTCTCTGATGGCCTGTTGAAAATCCTGGAATGAAGCGGCATTTTTGTCATAGCCAATTCTTGCTTCTCCGCTTTCTTTATTTACATCAGCCCGGAGAATGCCCCATACGTTCTTTAATGACCGAATGATTTTGTCGGAATCTTTTTCAGAAAGCGATCCATGAATCTTGATAACAGCTTGTTCTTCCATTACCCTTGTCCTCCTTCTGGATGAAGTTCCTGTGAAGGATGCTGTGTAAATGATTCACCCATGCCATGCAGGAATTCAACCATGTTTGTCATCGCCGCTTTGATTTCTGGATCTCTCAAGCTTTTGCCTAATTTCCATAAGCTATGTTTTTCATGGTTTTTGATGCTTTCGCCCATATGATCAAGACCTTTTGTAACACCCCCTAGCATAGATTGCAGCTGGTCTGGTTTTAAGGTGCCCATGAAATTGAAAAGGTAAATGGCATTTTTGATGGTATTATGCATACCAGGCTGGTTAACTTGCTTCATGGCAATAACTCCGACATCTGTACGATTTTCCAAAATGGCATGAAGCGCATCGAGAATCCCGATTTCCTGTAGATTCTTTAATATGGCGAGTGCGGAAAGAATCCCTTCTTTGTTATCAGCAAGGGCTTTTAATATTTCCCCGATTGACTGAGCTTGTTCTTCCATCACATTTGGAACCTGTTTATTAATTTGCCTGATTGCTTTCGCCATATGCTTCCCCTCCATTTCCAAATAACTCTTCTATCGCTTGAAAATCGTCACGCTGCCACTTTTCCTCAACCCGAACACTGATCTGCGGATTCCTGTTACCGAACCGGTGGTTATGCTTAGGCAATGGCGGTTCACCTTTTGCTTCTAAAATCTCCATTTTAACACCGATTTCCTTATATGCAGGAGTATGTGTAACTAGATCATGATAGCTACTTGTCAGATAATTGACTGCTTCATCGTCCTCAAAGCTGTTCATCGTGAGATAAATTTCCTTGCCTTTAACCCGGTCCGTAACAAGCGTCCTTACTTTTACCTGTCCATATGGTGAACTTAATCTAACTAATGTACCGTCACTGAGATTGCGTTCCTCCGCCAATTCGTGCGATACCTCCAGCCATGTGCCAGGCACCTTATGGATAAGCCCTTCTGTCCGATACGTCATATTTCCTTCATGGAAGTGCTCAAGCAAACGGCCATTGTTTAAATGAAGATCATATTCTTCTCCTGCCATATATGGTGGAGTCCAGTCAACAGCGAACAACCTTGCCTTTCCATCCGCAAAGGCAAATTTGTCTTCATATAATAGAGGTGTATCGGTTCCATCTTTATGCACCGGCCAAACTTGGCTGTTAAAGCCTTCTAGACGGTCATAGCTCACACCTGCAAATAGGACAGCAAGACTGGCTGCTTCATCCATAATTTCACTTGGGTGTGAATAATTCCAATTGGCCCCCATTCGGTTCGCTACTTCCTGGAAGATCTGCCAATCCGGTTTCGAATCGCCCAGCGGATCAAACACCTTATAGAACCTTTGAATGCGCCTTTCTGTATTTACAAATGTCCCATCTTTTTCCAACGAGGGTGATGCCGGTAACACAACATCGGCAAATTGTGCCGTTTTCGAGAAGAAAATATCCTGTACGACAAAGAAGTCTAATTTTTCAAATGCACTCTGAACATGATTCGAGTTTGCATCCACAAGCCCCATTTCTTCTCCAAATAGATACAGGGCTTTTAATTTTCCTTTTTGGATTGCCTCTACCATGTGGTGGTTGTCCATTCCAGGATCTTTTGGAATTTCAACGCCCCATGCTTTTTCATACTTTTCTCTAACCTCTGCGCTTCCGACTGGCTCATAACCAGGAAACCATGATGGCATTGTACCGAAATCACAGGCTCCCTGTACGTTATTGTGGCCTCTTAACGGGTAGGCACCTGTACCTGGACGGCCATAATTTCCCGTTACCAGCAATAAATTTGAAATGGCAGTGCTTGCGTCTGTTGCGCCGGAATGCTGGGTAATTCCCATAGCCCAAAGGATACAGACTGAATTAGCCTCATGAATCATTGAAGCTGCCTTGATTAATTCCTCCTGCGAAAGTCCGGTCATCTCTTCTGCGTAGCTTAAGGTGAATTTATCCAGTGTCTTAATATATCCTTCTACGCCTGATACACGATTTTCCAGAAATTCCTTATCATGCCACCCTTGATCGATAATGTACTTCGTTACGGCAGAAATCCAGATTAAATCAGAACTTGGCTTAGGATGCAAGAGGAAATCCGCACGTTGTGCTAGCTCATGCTCTCTTATATCAGCTACTATTAATTTTTGTCCAAATAGCTTATGAGCACGTTTTACACGTGTAGCGAGGACAGGATGAGATTCTGCTGGATTTGCACCAATAACAATAACCAAATCTGTCGTTTCAATATCCTGGATAGTTCCAGAATCGCCCCCCAATCCTACAGTCCTTAAGAGTCCTGCAGTAGCCGGAGATTGGCAGTATCTAGAGCAGTTGTCGATATTGTTCGTTCCGATAACCGCACGTGCAAATTTTTGCGCCACATAGTTTTCTTCATTGGAGCATTTGGAAGAAGCAATCACTCCAATGGATTCCGGACCATACTCTTCCTTTATTTCCATGAGCTTACTTGAAATAAGATCTAACGCTTCATCCCAGGTTGCTTCTTCAAACTCTCCGTTTTTCCGAATCAAAGGCTTTGTTAAGCGCTGGTCACTGTTAACAAAATCCCAGCCCCATTTTCCTTTAACACAGGTGGAAATGCCGTTAACGGGTGCTTCATGGGTAGGCTGAATTTTTAAAATCTGCCTGTCCTTTGTCCATACTTCAAAGCTGCAGCCTACACCACAGTACGTACAAACCGTCTTGGTCCTCTTAATCCGTGCTTTCCTCATGGCAGCTTCCACTTCTGAAATCGCAAAGATTTCTTTATATCCAGGCTCCACTTCTTTAATTAAATCAACCATAGGCTCTAAAATTGGAGCCGGCAGCTTTGTTAAGAAGCCTGCTTCACCGAGCATGGATGTCTCCATTAAAGCATTACATGGACATACGTTCACACAGTGTCCACAGGATACACAAGAAGACTCATCAATTGGAACATCATTATCCCAAATAACCCTTGGTCTTTCTCTTCCCCAGTCAATAGTTAAGGTTTCATTGACCTGTAAATCCTGACAGGCCTCAACACACCGGCCGCACAAAATACACTGATCCGGTTCATACCTATAGAAAGGATGGGAATTATCCGGAGGGTAGGGTTTTTCTCTAAATTCATATTTCTGATGCTCAATCTCTAAGTATTCGGCAGTATTATGGACGGTACAATTGCCGTTATTATTATCACAAACAGTACAATACAGTTCATGATTTTCAAGGATCCGTGACATCGCTTCATACTGGGCATCCTTGACAGGCTTTGACGTAGTATCAATCGCTAAACCTGGAACAGCCTTTGTCGAACAAGCACGGACCAATTCCCCACCCACCTGCACAAAACATGTATCACAGGTTTGAATCGTCCCCAGGTTGGGATGATAACAAATGCTCGGAATGTACAATTCATGACTTTGGGCGACTTGCAATATCGTTTGACCTGGCTGTGCTGTTAATTCCTTTTCGTTGATTCGGATGGAAAAAGAATGGTCAGACATGTGATTCCCTCCAATTTTGCTGCCATTAGGCTGAATTTTTTTATTAATAAAGCCATACACCAGCTAAATGCTGTTGATTCATCCTAGTATTCCCAAAAAGGATATGAATAAAATAAAATATATTTTAACTGCCCTTAAAAATCATTCTAAAACCACTGTGCATTAATCCTTTCTTTTTTGGCAAGTTTATAGGAGATGATTTGTTGGGCGTGATAGCAAATCAAATCTACATATAAAAAGAAATTTAACTGAAGGCAGGCGAACTGAAGCTATGGAAAAAGAAATGCTTTTGCAACTAGTTCAATCAATGATTATGTCCTCATCAAAAAAACCAAAATACATGAGTATCTCTACGGTAAAAGTTGCAGACCTCCTGGAAACCTCCATCTCCCATATCGAAAAGGGATTGCAGGAATTAGTACAAGAAGGACGTCTCCGCCAATCAAAACTGGAACAGCCGCCGCACACCACCATTTACATGCTGCCATAATCGGGCACTGTCCCCAAATTATTTCCCAGAGTAAAGTTTTTTCCGTCCTTTTCAGAAGGTAAAATGACCTCATCTTGATGTTTTTTTGATGTACCTTTAACAATAACCAGATTACCTTGAGTCAGTCCGTTTAATGGAAAACAATCTACAAATTTAAGGTAAGGAGGATTTTAAAAGGGTTAAGAGTAAGCAAAGTAGCATAGAGTTTGAGGGGTTTGTAAAAATTTTTACTGATACTCTTAATTATTTGATGATAGATGAATATACATTAACAGAAGTGGGGTTTATAACATCCACGCCTGAGTCTTTTTGTTCATTTGCACTCGTGCTCGTCTCCCTGCTAACGAAAGTTTATATACATCCCTGTTTAATGGAAACGGAAATGACTTAAAGTCATAGGTCCGTTCCAAGATGTCAGATGAAGAATTGACTGGCTTCATCATTTCACTTTGAAACCTGAGAGACGACCGCTATTAAGATGCGCGATCAGCGGGAACAGTGAAAAAACAGGAAATAATCGAAATGTCATTCATAGGCGGGTGACAAACAGTAATTCCTCCTGAATACATGAAGGGATGGTAACGTTTCCCTCCCTAATTCAAAAATTGTGATAGGGAGGGCTTATTTTTTCATACAAAAAAGAGCTGCTAATCAGCTCCTGGTATTGAAGTAAAGTATCGTTACTTTAAGTACGATTTTTCATGGTTTTCTAATTCCTTTTTATGATTAGACTAATCCAGTTAAACTGTAGACTAGAATAATTACAAATGCTGCCAGTGTCTTAAAAATTGTAATCACAAAGATATCTCCATATGATTGTTTGTGTGTTAAGCCTGTAACCGCAAGTAAGGTAATAACAGCGCCATTATGAGGTAACGAATCCATCCCGCCTGAGGCCATCGCTATGACACGGTGCATGACTTCGGGAGGTATATTATATTGATTGATCGCTTGTATATACTTATCTCCCATCGCACTAAGTGCAATTCCCATTCCACCAGACGAAGAACCAGTAATACCAGATAACACGTTTGTTGTAACGGCCCCATTAACAAGTGGATTCGTAAAAGTGTGTGAAATACCATCACGTACCGTTGCGAATCCTGGTAAGGAAGCGATGACCCCACCAAATCCATATTCTGAAGCAGTATTCATAGCTGCGAGTAACGCTCCACCAATACTGGCATTAATGCCCTGTTGAAACCCCGTTGTAACACGTCCCCAATCGTAAGCAACTGTTGCAATAATGCCTAATACTAGAGCTAGCTCGACAGACCAAATACCTGTTACTGTCGCAAGATCTACTTTCCCAAACATATCTAATCCTATCTTTGAAAAGTCAAACCCCTCTGGATACCATTTCGGAATAGAAATAGTAAAAAATTTATTCGCCACGCCCACTAAAACTAGCGGTATAAATGCAAGTATTTGTCGTCCTATACTTGTATTAACAGCTATAGGAATCGTTATTGGATTGACTGTTTCTGCAGCAACTGCCGTTTCGCCTCCATCTCCATTAAATCCTAAATAACCTTCACCCGCTACTTGAGCTTTTTTTCGACGTCTTTCCAAGTAAATCATACCCATGGATAAAACGAAAATCGATCCAATAATCCCCAACATCGGTGCTGCATATATATCTGTCTTAAAATAAGAAGTAGGAATTACATTTTGGATTTGCGGTGTTCCCGGCAGCGCATCCATTGTAAAAGATAATGCTCCTAAAGCAATCGTCCCTGGAATAAGCCGTTTAGGAATATTGGCTTCCCTGAAAAGGTTAGCAGCAAATGGATATACTGCAAATGCAACGACGAACAAACTCACTCCACTGTAAGTTAATATGGCACACATTAGGACGACTGCTAAAATTGCTCTTTTTTTGCCGACTAGCTTCACAATCGTCTTGGCGATAGACTCAGCAATTCCCGACATTTCGACTAACTTTCCAAAAACGGCTCCTAACAAAAACACAGGAAAATAGTTTTTAATAAATCCAACCATCTTCTCCATAAAAATATTAGAGAAGAACGGCAAAACATAGCTGGGCTCTGTTAGAATGACAGCAAGTAGCGCACAAAGTGGTGCAAAAAGAATGACAGAAAAACCACGGTAAGCAATAAACATTAATAGCCCTAAAGCAAGTATTATGATGAATAAATCCATTATTCCCCCCCCTATATCGCTTAAAATCCAGATGTATTTTCCATATTTTTCTGCAGGATATTCAAACTGCAAAATTGAATTGTGATCGCCTCGTTATTGGTAAATTGGATCACTCGGAAATTCCTTTTATTTGTTTGGCTTATGTTGTAAGCGTTTTCTGTATTATGTTAAGTTTTAAATTGTCTTGAATGCACTTTCCCATAATGGCTGCACTTTCAGCAAAATCAAATTCAAAAACTTTTTTAAAAAGAGAGGATGCATAAAAAGCTTATGTATCCTCTTTCACTAGTTAATTTATCTATCTTTTTACTTGTTATTAACCGGTACTTTTCCATAACGACGTACACGAAGAAGGGCTTGTTCAGCATGTCCTGCAAAATTCTCTAATTGGCAAAGACGCGCAGCATATTCCCCGATATAGGCACTTGCTTCCTCTGCCACTCGTTGATACGTACAAGTTTTCAAGAATTTCCCTACCCATAGTCCGCCCGTATAGCGAGCAGCCCCTTTGGTTGGCAGTGTATGATTGGTACCGATCACTTTATCACCATAAGCAACGTTCGTTTCTGGTCCAAGGAATAAGCAGCCGTAATTTTTCATATTATTTAGAAAATAATCCGGATCTTTCGTCAATATTTCGACGTGTTCGAACGCTAATTTATCCGCTTCTACCAATGCTTCTTTTTCATCTTCTACTAAAATAATGAATCCATAATCTTCCCATGAAGCCCGTGCTACATCCGCTGTTGGAAGAGTTTGCAATTGGCGTTCAATTTCTTCAACGGTTTCTTGAGCTAGCTTTTCAGAAGTAGTAATAAGTGCTCCCGGTGATGTGGGTCCATGTTCGCCCTGACCGAGAATGTCCGTTGCGATCATTTCTGCATCTGCCGTTTCATCAGCTACGACTAGTGTTTCTGTAGGGCCGGCGAAAAGATCGATTCCCACGCGTCCGTATAATTGTCGTTTTGCTTCAGCAACGAATGCATTACCCGGTCCGACAATCATATCAACCGATTTTATAGTATCAGTTCCGACAGCCATTGCAGCCATTGCTTGAATGCCACCCAGAATATAAATCTCATCGGCTCCCGCCATATGCATTGCAGCTACAGTTGCTGCAGGGATTTCCCCACTTATAGGAGGTGTGCATGCAATTACCCGTTTGACTCCTGCTACTTTAGCCGTTAATACACTCATATGGGCCGATGCCACCATTGGATATCGTCCACCAGGAATATAGCAGCCAACACTATTGACAGGAATGTTTTTATGACCAAGGATTACACCAGGAAGTGTTTCTACCTCGATATCTATCATGGATTTCCTTTGCTCTTCTGCAAATCGTTTCACATTACTTTGCGCAAACTTAATGTCTTCGATAGTCTGATCAGGAACCTGGCTAATGATTTCTCCAATTTGCTCAGCAGTTAATCGAAAGCTTTCTGGCGACCACTTATCGAATTTTTCAGATAATTCCCTAACTGCCGCGTCGCCTTCTTGCTCAATTTTTAGTATCGTTTGACGTACCGTTTCTGATACTTGTGCGTCATTCTGTGCAATTTCTTCCTGTGCTTTTCCTTGCTTTAAATAAGTTGCCATATAAATCCTCCTTGTTTTTAAAAAACTATGATTAAAACCCCAAAATGCATACGTATGCATTTTTCAGTTAACTATCTCCCCATCTAAAATGCATACGTATGCATTTGAATGGGGAAAATTAAGAATTTAAGAAATACTCTAAACATAGAATAAATAAATCGCTTTCATCTGTCAAGTTTTTTTAATATTTTAAGATTTTGTTGTATTTCTTTCGATCAATCTCCCTGATACTAGAGTCGGTTTGGAATTGGAACCCTTTTGGTTCATTTCGATTAATAGAGTATTGATGGTTAATTCAATCATTTCATCGACAGGCTGTTCCCATGTAGTGAGCGAATAAGACGGCCACGAAGCCATTTGAATGTTATCAAATCCAACAATGGCAATATCCTCAGGAATGGATAAATTTAACGTTTTTGCTGCATCTATTACGCCTAATGCGGTTATATCATTTGCTCCGAAAATGACCTCAGGCCGATCTGCTCGTGTCAATAACTTTAATGCGGCTTCATAAGCCCCGTCATACGTATAGTCCCCTTCTTCAATGACCGGATCAATCCCTTTTGACTTTAAAAACTCACAAAATCCTCTTTGCCGATCTTGACTCGTCGATGTATTTTTCCGACCTGTAATGAAGGCTAATTTGCTGTACCCTTGTTCAAGCAGGTATTCACCAATCCGCTTACCAGCCGTATAATTATCACAGCTTACGGAGTTACACGGAATGTCTTTACTATATCGGTTAAATAAAATAACAGGTATGTTGTTTTCATGGAGATGGGAAACCACATTGGAGGACAAAAAGGCATCCGTTACAATAACACCTTCTACATTGTATTCAAGAAATTGGGCAATCTCCTCTTGTTGAATCTCATCATTTTCGGTATAAACAAACAATACATGATATCCCTTTTCGCGAAGCCCCTTAGAAAACTTTCCTAAAACTTCATGGTAAAACGGATTTTGGATATCTTTCATGGCCAGTCCAATCATGTTTGATTTGTTCATAATCAATCCCCTGGCAAAAGCATTCGGCCGATAACCTAAAGTTGATGCGGCTTCCTTCACTTTTCTCTTGGTCTTTTCAGACACATTCGATCCTGGAGTAAACACACGCGAAACCGTTGACTGAGAAACGTTAGCTAATTTCGCAACCTCCATCGCATTGACCGATTTTTTCTTCAAGAATCTTCCCTCCAAATATACGTGGATTATGAGTTTTAACATCATTCTTTTATTATATAACTTTATCACTAACAGCGCCATTTACGATAAATTATTATAAGTATACATAGTCATGGGATTAAAAGGGGGAACACGTCATCCAGACGACTTGTTCCCCCTTTTTTCGATAAATTGTAATCCAAAGCCCGGCATGCATTTACTGCATATTTATATTTTTCCAATGTTACAAAACCAACCTTAGCTAAAAACCAAATTAGCTTTAAATGCTCCATGAAATTCGAGCCTTTTATAAGGCCTTTATGCTCTCTTTGATGATTTTTGCTATATCTTTAAAATCATCCTTTGCCCCCGCTATATTTCAGGGTAATAATCAATGAGCAACTTAGAAGCGATCGGAGTGCAATCTTATTGACCTGAAAATTGTGGTTTTCTCCGTCCACTAAACGCATTAAGAGCTTCTATACGGTCTTCTGTAGGAATCGTCAGCTCATATGCCTTTGCCTCAATGGCTAGTCCAGTTTGCAAATCCGTATTCATTCCATGAGTGATGGCATATTTTGCCTGTTTTATTGCAACGGGACCATTTTGCATCATATCTGCAGCTAATTCTTCACAGGCAGCATTCAGCCTGGAACGGGGCACCACTTTTAAAAGAATGCCTAAATCAAGTGCCTCTTTCGCTGTCACCTTTTTTGCAGTAAAGATAAGCTCCTTTGCTTTTGTTTCACCGATTAATCTTGGTAACCGCTGTGTACCACCGGCGCCCGGTATGATGGCCCAGCTTGTTTCCGTTAAGCCTACTGATGCCTCTTCGACTGCTATGGCAAAGTCACACGACAATAGCCATTCAAATCCTCCACCCAATGCATAACCATTAACGGCAGCAATTGTCGGCTGAGGAAGCCCCGCGATACTGTTAAATACATCTCGAATTACTTTGGCATTTCTTCTTACTTGCACTAGATTTAATGTCTTTCTTTCTTTCAGGTCCACTCCGGCACTGAATGCTTTATCACCTGCACCTGTGAAAATAACAACACGGATGTCCTGGTAAGTATAAATTGCCTCTACTGCCGCCTGAAGTTCAATAAGGGTCTCATAATTAAAACAATTCAATACTTCTGGACGATTCACTGTTACATATGCAATATGATTTTCCACTTTATATATTACATTAGACATGAAAACTATCTCTCCTTTTTCTTAGAACAATAGCCCTTACTAGACCAAACTAATAAGGGCTTATTTTTACTTCTCCATGTTTTCTATGATTGCTGATATGCCTTGCCCAACACCGATACACATGGTGGCAAGCCCATACTGGACATTTTGCTTATTCATTTCATGAAGTAGTGTTGTTAATATGCGTGCGCCGCTTGCCCCTAGCGGATGGCCAAATGCAATCGCACCACCGTTTACATTCACTTTTTCCGGGTCCAATCCTAATTGACGGATACACTCAATAGATTGGGAAGCAAACGCCTCGTTCAATTCGACAAGTCCAATATCATCCAACCCCAAATTCACCCTTTTTAATAATTTGCGCGTTGAATAAATAGGGCCAAGGCCCATAACCGATGGTTCCAGGCCGGCAACTGCACCGGCAACATATTTGGCTAGAGGTGTTAACCCGAATTCCTTCGCCTTTTCTGCACTCAATAACAGTAAGGCTGAAGCTCCGTCATTTACACCGGAAGCATTCCCAGCCGTTACAGTGCCGCCTTCAAAAATTGGTTTGAGTTTTCCCAGCTTTTCAATCGTTGTATCCGGACGTGGATGTTCATCCCGCTCGACGACTATCTCATTCCCTTTTCGATCTATAAAACGAACCGGTACAATTTCATTCGCAAAACGTTCATTTTCAACTGCTTGTTTTGCTCTTTGCTGACTTTGCAACGCAAATTGATCTTGGTCTTCTCGGGACACCGAACAGCGTTGGGCTACGTTTTCTGCTGTTTGCGGCATTGAATCCGCTCCATACATCTTTTCTAGCTTTTTATTCGTAAAGCGCCAGCCAATCGTTGTATCATGAAGTTCCATCGCCCCCCTAGGAAAATCACTTTCTGGTTTTGCCATTACATAAGGGGCCCTCGTCATGCTTTCCGTTCCACCGGCAATGTAAATATCCCCTTCGCCTACCGCAATGGATCTAGCAGCATACATTACAGCGTCAAGCCCTGATCCACATAACCGATTAATCGTTGTTCCGCTCACATTGACTGGAAGTTCGGCAAGCAGAGAGGCCATTCTCGCCACATTGCGATTATCTTCACCAGCCTGGTTGGCATTACCGAAAACGACATCAGCAATCTGTTCAGGAGGCAGTTTGGGGTTCCGTTCAATAAGGGCCTTAATGACAACAGCCCCCAAATCATCCGGTCTTACACTCTTTAACGCTCCTTTATATCTCCCAATTGGTGTTCTTACAGCATCCACGATCACCACTTCTCTCATTTTCCAATCAACTCTTCTTTCTTTGTATAGTCATAGATACCTTTTCCAGATTTACGTCCAAGACGTCCTGCTTTTACATACTGCTCAAGTAATGGAGCTGGACGGTATTTTTCACCCAACTTTTCATGTAAATATTTTAAATTGTTTAAACGTGTATCAAGACCCACTAAGTCCACCAACTCAAAGGGACCCATTGGGTAATTAAGCCCTAGCTTGATCGCTTTATCAATTTCTGCTGGTGTCCCAAGTCCTTCTTGAAGCATATAAAAAGCTTCATTGCCAACTAATGCATTGATCCGACTCGTCACGAAACCAGGAAACTCATTGATGACAACCGTTTCTTTCCCCATCTGCTCCGCCAAAGTTTCTATAGCTTTCGCAGTTTCATCACTCGTTTCAAGACCTCGTATAATTTCGACAAGCGGCATTTTATGCACCGGGTTAAAAAAGTGCATGGCGATGGTCTGAGCAGGACGTTTTGCATAGGAAGCAATTTCCGTCGGACTCATTGTGGAAGTATTCGTTGCAAAAATGCAATGAGCCGGTGCGTATTGTTCAATTGTTTCAAACACCTGCCTTTTAATTTCTGCCTTCTCAGGGACCGCTTCGATAATGACATCAGCCGATGATGCCGCCTTTTGCAAATTGGTTAAATAAGACAAGTTCGCTTTTGCCTTCTGCTCCTGTACATTGGAAAGTTTCCCTCTTAAAAGTGCTTTTTCAAAAATAATGTTCAGTTCAGCTTCAGCGTTTTTAAGTGAAGTTTCGTTGACATCAACCAACGTAACCGTGAATCCCCCTATCGCTCCAACATAAGCAATTCCACGTCCCATAACGCCAGAACCTACTACAATAAGACTGTTCATCGTTTTCCCCTCCTATTTTAAGTACGATTAAAATGAAAACTTACTATCATGAGGCTTACATAGTTTTAGTTTTGATAACGCTTTCTTTTTGTTCAGTCAAAACATTTCCTTCCTTTTCAAATGGATCATACATTTTTTCTCGGATAAAAAGCCCTGGAATCACCGCTGCTAAGACATAGGCAATACCTAGAGTAGCTAACCCCAATCCGATTGATTGGGATTCCGCAATGAAACCAATCATAAATGGAGCCATCGCTGCCCCGAGTCTACCAATATTATACGATCCCCCTACAGCCGTACCACGAATATGTGCTGGAAAACTCTCATTCATGTAAGTGGAATTGACGGCATATGGCATACCATAGAGAAATCCCAGTATCGTTAATAATGCAATGACGTTGGTCGGTGTATTGTAAAGATAAACGATTGGTAAGAGAATTGCAGTAGATAGACCACCAACAATAAACATCGTTTTTCGACCGTATCGATCTGCCAGCCAACCTGTAATGATCTTACCTAAGATTGCGGCTGTGTAGGTTCCTACAAGATACCCTGTCATCTTTTTAAAATCAATACCTAAATCAGCTACAATATACGTCGGCAGCCAGGTACCCACACCATAATAAGCAAATTGTAAGAAGGTCGCAGTAATACCCCATAATATAAAAATCTTTCTTGTTTTTGAATCTTTGAAGATCGTAGCCCACTCGTTTTTCTTATTCCCCTTTTGTTTTTGCGCTTGTGCTCTTTCTTTCCATCCTTGAGGTTCTGGAACCCTGAATCTGATATAAATGGCCAAAAGAACAGGTAATACAGCAATAAAATATAGAGGCCGCCATCCGTATTCAGGCAAGATAGCACCCGCCAGTAAAGCTGCAACTAAATATCCTAATGAATATGCCGCCTGTATTGCACCTAAGACCGTCGTTCTCCTTTTCGTAGGTACATACTCAGCCATAAGCATCGTAGCAATCGTATACTCCGCCCCTATTCCAATAGCAGAAATGAAACGAATAACGATAAATTGCTCGTATGTTTGGGTAAATCCAATTAAGCATGTTCCAACTGAGAATAGAACCATCATCCAGGTCGCCATTCTTACCCGGCCAAATCGATCAGCTAACCAACCACCACAGATTCCGCCGACACCCATACCCACTAAGGACCATGTAGCAATGAGTCCTGCAGCTGCATTACCAATATTAAACTCTTCCATTAGGCTAGGCATCGTGATAGACAGCATGATTAAATCCATGCCATCTACCATCAGACCTAAAAAGCAAGCGATGAAAACTACAATCCAAGTCCGGTCTGATCTAACATTATCCATAAAACACCGCCTTAATTATTAATTCAACCTCTTTATATGCTCTTGTTGGAAATGATAAGCAACTCCTTTTTTGTAAGCGCTACCTATTAAAGCATGTAAAAACATAGGATGATAGGAATGTGTAATGAAGAGTAGTTTCCACCGATTCATTTTCCGACACTCGTTTTGTTCATGTAGATGGAATTTATTACAATCTAAGCACTTCCTTAACTTAACGGTACGTGGTTCAATTGATTTATGGTCTATTTGTTAACTAAGCAATTTATCTTTAAATAACCTTGTCCTGCATGAACGATTCGATTTCTTGTCTATCATACCCTAGCTCTAACAATACTTCTTCAGTATGCTCCCCATGTAAAGGGGGATGCCTCTCAATAGAGACAGGTGTATCTGAAAGTTTGATCGGTGAACCTAAAAGTTTAACCTTTCCAACTTGTGGATGTTCAACTTCCTGTATCATCTGCCTTTCAAGTACTTGCTTATCTTCAAAAACTCTATCTAAGGTATTAATAGGGCCACCAGGAATATTATTTTCCTGGAAGGCTATGAGCCATTCATCTGCCGTTTTTGTTAACAGAGCTTCTTGTATTTGAGGAATTAATGCCTCCCTATTAATGTTGCGTGCGCTGGCTGTTGAAAAACGCTTATCACGAGATAGCTTGGCCACCTCTAGCAGGGAACAAAGACGTTGGAACTGTCTGTCGTTACCTACTGCAATAATAATCTCATAATCTTTTGTTTTAAAATTTTGATAAGGAACTAGGGTGGGATGCTGATTCCCATATCTTTTAGGAAGGTTCCCTGTATTTAAATAGCCTGTTCCAAGATTAAGCATTGTAGCTACCATGGTATCCAAAAGAGAAATATCACAATGCTGGCCACGACCTGTATGAGTTCTTGCCTGCAAAGCAGCTAGTATGCTAATGATAGCATGTAGACCTGTGAATAAATCGGCCATAGCATTTCCAGATTTTGTAGGTTCACCATCTGGTGCGCCATTCACACTCATAAACCCGCTCATCCCCTGAGCAATAAAGTCATATCCCGGCAAATGTTTGTAAGGTCCTGTTTGACCAAATCCTGTGATGGAGCAGTGAATTAATTGAGGGTTTAACGCTTTCAATTCTTCATATCCTAATCCTAACCGCTCCATTGTCCCTGTTTTAAAATTTTCTACGACAACATCCGCTTCCTTCAGAAGTTTTTTTATGATTTGTATTCCCTTTTCTGTCTTTAAGTCCACCGTGATTGCTCGTTTATTTCGATTAACTGCCATAAAATATAAACTTATCTCTTCAACATCGGGAGGAAACCACGTCCGCGTTTCATCTAGTAATTCCGGTCCCTCCACTTTAATGATATCTGCGCCCAAATCTCCCAACATACTAGTACAAGTTGGACCAGCCACCACCCGGCTTAAATCAATAACTTTGACCCCGCTTAATGCTTTATTAGCCATGATGCCCTCCCCCATTCTTTATCGTTGCCATACATCTTATAGTAGAGATTGATTGTTTAAAGTTTCACGGATTGTTGAACTTGTTTCAATAAACCTACTACAGCCTTATCCGGAACTTGTTCCCAGTCAACTATGGCATCAAACCATTGTAATAACGATGGATCCGAGTAGTTGAAATCATCCAAACCATTCGTAAGCAAATGACGATGGAGATACTGCAAAGCCATGTATAATTTACGGTAACTTCCTTGTTCTGTAATTTGTACAGAAGCTTCATCCAGTAAAAGACTGGCTGCACAAACATGATACATGCGGTTCATTAATTGCTTCGCAGGCAATTCCTTCTCTGGACCTTTCAGATTCATTATTCTTTTCGCTTGTGATTCGATTTTATTGGTAATTTGTAGAAGGACCTTGCCAGTCTGCTGCGCCAAAGAATTAGAGATGCCCTCTATCATATTGTAAACTGTGTTAAAGAATACCTCCCCTGCTTGATCCTTCACTAATGCCCTTATTACGTCTAAGGCCACAATATTTGTGGTTCCTTCCCAAATAGCACCTAAATGAGCATCGCGCACAAGTTTCGGTTCAACCCAATCCTCGATATACCCATTTCCTCCTCTTGCTTCCATCCCTTCAGAGGTGGAATTTCTCGCTCGTTTACAAATGTAGCCTTTTAACAATGGCGTTAAAATTCGTAATAGCTTTTCATCGGCTTTGCTGCCTTGATCTCCTTTATCATAAACAGAAGCTGTGAAGAATGTCATAGCCGCAGCTGCCTCGGAATCTAGTAATAATTCAAAAAGTGTTTCTTTCATAAGCGGCTTTTCGGCTATAGAGCTACCAAATGCTACTCGGCCCCGAGCTGAAATAAGCGCTTCCAAAAAGCTTCTTCGCATCATTGCAGTAGAACGGACGGCATTCGATAATCGAGAGGAATTTACCATCGACATCATTTGCTTAAAACCATTTGTAACATCACCCACAGCATAAGCGACCGCTCCTTCAAACGCTACTTCCCCCGAAGCCATATCCCGTGTTCCTAACTTATCTTTTAAGCGATTGATGCTGAACTTATTTAGAGATCCATCCGGTAATTTTCTCGGCATTAAAAACATGCCAAGACCTTTCGTGCCAGCTGGAGCACCTTCAGGACGAGCCAAAACTAATGCAAGGTCTGTTGATACATTGGAACAAAACCACTTATCGCCCCAAAGTTCCCACTGATCGCCAACTTTTTTTGCCGTTAATGTGTTAGCACCAACATCAGACCCACCTTGCTTTTCAGTCATAAATTGGGCACATGTCCATAGTTCCTTCATATCTGTACTCGTCAAATGAGGTAAATAGGTATCCTGCATTTCTTGATCGGCATATTTCCTTAAAACACGCGCACCAGAATCTGTCATACTCATTGGGCAAGCTAAACCAAACTCGGATTGTACAAATAAATACCAAAATGCATATTTTAGTACGTGCGGAAGTTTCGTGGAAAATCCTAGCACTGGTTTATGAGACATAGCCGCGAGACCAAATTTGCTATATCCTAAATATTCCATTTCCTTATAGGCTGGATGATAGTCAACTTCGTTTACACGTTCCCCCTTCCCATTGAAAGCAATCAACTCAGGAGTATGCTTATCCGAAATACGAGATAACTCATCTAAACGAGTTCCAGCTATTTCACCTAATTCTGTTAGGTAAGATAGGGCGCGATCATACTCTTCCTTAGAAAGATAACGCTGTAGGATAAAGGGAAGATTGAGATCCTCCTTAAAAAAGTTTAAACCCTTTGTCTCTGGCATCGCACCAACCTCAGCTTTTATAGAATTAGATGTTAACAGTTCTAAATTCATAAATTTTCCTCCCATTCAACATTTTCAAAGTATTAATTAACAATAACGGAATGTCAATTCCTATATTTGATACTACTGGATTATTATCTAAAAAGTCAATTTATTTTTAAGCCACCAACCTACTCATGAAAATGGAATTTTAATTATCAGAAATCCATACAATTATACAAATATAATATTTTGTTAAAATTGGATGGTATAAAAGGTCACTTTTCGTGGTTTATAGGTATCTCTCTTTCAAATTATTATCGTGACAAAAACACCCTGTTAATGGGCTTATCATCTTGGTATGATATAATATTTTTAATATTTGACGTTTCAAGAGATCGTTTAATAATTTAAAATAACAATTATGAAATTTACGCAATTAATATAAATGGGATTTAACGGAGGATTTTATTTATGAACACTAAGATTTCATCTACAGTGCAGCGTGCAATTAAAATTATCAATTATTTAAATGAGACACCAGGTCCACAAGGAATTAAAGATATTAGCGAAAAACTTAACATTTCTCCTCCTATCACACATCGCATGCTAACTACTCTGAAAATGGAAGGTATGGTATTCCAAGATTTAGTTTCTAAAAAATATTCACTTGGTACGGTTTTTATTGATTATGCAAATAAAATAATCACCGATTTACCTTTTATCTCTTTAATTGATTCCCAATTAATTAAATTGAGAGATGACACTCAGGAAACGGTAGGATTGTATATGTTAACAAGCATGATTAGGATGTGTGTAATCGAACATGTAAGTAATCAGGAAATAAGCAGAAAGGCAGGAGTAGGCAATAGGATTCCACTACATCTTGGATCAAGCGGACGAGTAATTTTGGCATTCCTTAATGAAGATTTACAGGCACAAGTATTAGACACCCTTCCTGAAGAAGAAAAAAAGATACTTCGACAAAAACTAGGAACGATTGTAAATACCGGTTATTCAATAAATGAGGAAGAACTCACGAAGAATGTAGCTGCGTTATCAGCTCCTGTCTTTGGTGCAAAAGGAAAAGTCATTGGAGCCATTTCTATTTCTGGCCCAGTCTTTCGATGGAATAAAGAATCGATGGAACAACATATCCCTTCATTATTAAAAACTACAGAAAATATTTCAAAATCATTATATTAAAACAGGATTTTGGTACAAATATCACCTGTTAGAAACATAGAATTTCAATGTCCTTTTCATCTATGCATTACGAGTCTACTCCAAATAATTTATGTGTGAGCTCTGGACAGACTTCCCACCTTGTTAAGTTGTCCTTTTTCGGCATATGCATCACCTCCACTCCACAGATGATTTGTTTGGCTGTTCGAAATGTTTTTAATCCTAGCTTAGAACGGACTCTCTTCTTAAATAGAGCGATGATTTTGCTCCACTATGTTATTCCAGTGATACGGTTGTCCAAGTTGCATATCATCAGGTATGCTCTACTCTTTTTCAACTCTCCCATACTAATGGATAAGCCGGATTCAAGTCTCGACCGTCATGACATGAGGCTTAGAGACATAAAAAGACTGCAATGCTTACTTGAATAAGCGCTTTGCAGTCTTTTTGTCTCTTGTTTACTTAAGAGGAGTCTTTTGTTGGCTAAATATGATGCAGCAGACTCTCGTCAATTGCAATGACGGCCCTGTTTCTTAAGTGATCCCCTATATTGGGAAGATCGTATAGTGGCTCCGGCAAATGAACGGGAAGAATATAAGATCATCCAATCGATTCCCGGTATACGAGAAAAAATCCAAAAAACTACGTCATTCTCTGTATCTTGCCATACTATGCGGCATAAGAAATTCAATCCTAGATTTAGTTTAATTAACGGCTTTGTGAAACAGAGAAAAATCCTTCCAAAAGGGTTTTGGAAGGATTTTTGGCATGGCCCAAAATAGTATATCATAAGGGAAATGAAAATTTCAGAGAAAGATATTGACTTCCTTTTAGCTGTTTTAGTAGAACAAGCAACAAAAAGGATCATCAATGAGAGCTCCCTTTTCATATGCCGACAACAACTGATCCCATCCAATGTGTTTGAGGGATTGAAAACGACTTGTGGACGAACCTCCCCTTCACCTTGTAAAGTTAATGATTTGTTAATTACGAGTTGAGTATCTATGTTATAGGTACTTCTAATATGTGAACAATACCAACATTATTAACAGCTTCCATTCCTACCTCAATAGTTGCGTAAGGGTTAGCACCATTCCCGTCTCCTCCTGTTGAACCGGATTCCACATAAATATTATTCGGATCGAAAGTAACATCCTCTACAGCGTTATTTAAAGCTATTTGAACATTCCTAATACTGTGATAGCCTATTTGAGGACGATTCTCCAAAAGAATCTCGGCAACTTGATTCTTTTGAGCTTCACTTAACGTTTCATAATTTGCCAGATCAAGACCAAGTGAAGGGTCTTCAATAACAGCACGCATTTCTGCAGGTATTTGTCCTTCATTAACATCTTGCAAAGCAGGATTAGCAGGAATTCCAAAATCACCTGGTAATACCTTTTGAACTTTTATTACAACCCCGTTATTATCCTCAGCAAAAATGGTTGTAACAATTTGATTACCTCCCCCTTGATCAGAAAATGTAGTGAGACGAACTCCAAATTCGGGATTAAAGTGCTATTAAGGATAACTGGTAAACCAAATACAGGTCCCCTACTACAGCCTTGTCCCATAAGCAAGTTGGCCTTTTTTTAAAGTACTAATATGTCCAAGTTTGGGAGATTAGTTGCAGATATTGAAGTTTTTGACTCATAATCTTATTGAATATTCTGAATATAGTTGTTAGAATTATATAACATCCTAGTTATCAGGATGTCATGATGTCATGATGTCATGATGTCATGATTCTAATGAACTACAGGAAGGAGGATCATGTTTCCATCGCAACCTTACACTTTTTTTATAAATGATTTCTCATCTTAGCTCTTCATCCAGGATTTAACTTACCAGAAGGGGATTGATATGTAATGTTTTTGTAGAGAATTAAAGAACAAAAAACCTCACCTGTGAAATACACATTCCTTCTCTCTTCTTAGATATCAGCATAAATTAATTGCAGATATTACCCTACAAAACTATCTATTTCTTTTCAAGACTAAAAGAGTCAACACCATGGTTCATACTTTCTTTCTGAGGTGCCAGCCATTAAAAATCGATGATTATATACTGGAAAGATTGGGGTTGAGCGAACGAGTTCCTTGATGAAAAAGGAATGATGCGATTTATTAAACCTACCTTCTTTTCTTATTTGAAAATATCGATATTTGGGAACTTATCACAGTTTTGTCTATCAAAAAATAAAAAATTATTCAATGGGGGCTTGGAATGAAAACCATAAAAAAAAAATTTCATATTGGGATCATTTTGTTATTAGTACTCGCTTTGTTAGCAGGCTGTGGATCAAATGAAGAGACATCCTCAAATGACAAGAGCGATGGGAATCATGCAATAAAAATTGGTTGGCAGCCTAGTGTCGAAACTCAATTCTATATTGCTCAAAATGAAAAATTATTCGTGAAAAATAGCATTAAGCCCACATATACAAAATTCACGGCAGGTCCACCAATGTTTGCTGCTTTCAATAGCGGAAGCATCGATGTGGCGTATATGGGAAACCCACCAGCTATCATTGCTATGGCGGAAAACCTTCCAGTTAGTATTATTGCAGTAGAAGTAGACTCTTCAAATGGAGAGGGATTAGTTGTAAATGAAAAAAGCGGGATTAATAAACTTGAAGACATCAAAGGTAAAAAGATTTCTGTTTTAAGAGGAAGTTCAGCTGAATATGCCATGATGCAAGCTTTAAAGAAAGTTGGATTAACTGAAAAGGATTTAACAATAATTAATCTTGATATTACAACCATTATCCCAGCATTTGAAAAAGGGGATGTAGACGGGGTATGGGTATGGGATCCTTGGGTTAGCAAACTCGTTACGGCGGGTGGAAAAGTAATTGTCCGGGATGCTGATGTAGGAGTCGGAGCTTCAGGAGTGTGGATGGCACGCAATGAATGGGTTGAGAAAAATCCAGAAGCTGTAGAAGCTTTTCTAGAAAGTCTAGCTGATGCGAACAAGATTATCGATGAGGATAAGGAAAAATCAGAAAAGGCATTGCAAGATGCACTAGCACTAGAAAAACAAGAAGCGGAGTCTGTTTTAAGTAACTCAGAGTATCCAACATACCAGGAATTATGGGACCCTGGTTATAAATTATCGATGAATCCGGAAGCACTTAAAAAAAATGAAGGTTTAGCAAAAGTTCTGAATGACTTAGCTGATTTCTTGGATGAAAACGGTAAAATAACCCAAAAACCTGACGTAGAAGAGCATATTAACGGTTCTTTTATTGAAAAGCTTCAAAATTAAAGTATCCATGGGAGTGATCTAATAAGATGAGCCGAACGACAGTCCAGCCTAATTCTGTAATCCCAATAAAAGTGAAAAGGCGTAAATTGTCACCAGAACGAATCGTAAGCATTTGTACACCTATGGTTATGCTTCTCTTGTGGTGGATGGTTTCCTTAGCCGTAGGAGAGAAGTATCTCACTTCTCCAGGGAAAATTGTTACCACTATGGGGGAATTATTTACTGATGGATACGTAGGAACCAACTTAACCACTCATATTGTTGCAAGTCTTTTCCGTACGATCGGGGGATACGTATTAGCCATATTGCTAGCTATCCCAATCGGGTTATGGATGGGTATGAATAAATATGTTTCAGCCATATTAAGCCCAGTATTCGCCGTTATCCGCCCGATACCAGCAATTGCCTTCTTACCACTGTTTATCATGTGGTTTGGAATTGGTGAAGTCGCAAGGGTTATGCTTATTTTCATGTCAGCCTTTTTGTACATCGTCTTAAATACGTTTAGCGGTGTTAAGACGATCCCGAATGGTCTTATCCAGGCAGCTAAAAACCTTGGGGCAAATCGGATTCAACTATTTAGCAAAGTTATCTTTCCAGCCACCCTGCCATCAATTATGACGGGATTAAAAGCTGGATTAGCCGTCAGTTGGGCGATTGTAGTGGCTGCGGAATTAATGGCTGCACAAGAAGGGCTAGGCTATATGATCATGGATGCTGCTACATTCTTTAGAATGCCTGTTGTTTATGTCGGCATAGTTCTTATTGGATTAATTGGATTAATCCTTGAAAATATCATTTCCATCATTGAAAAGAAAAGCTGTCATTGGAGCGGGAAATAAAAAGGGGGAGAATTATGCCATCGCAAATTATCATGCAAAATATCGATATGATCTTTACTTCAGATCGTAAACAGACTCATGTTCTCCATGATATTGATTTAACAATAAAGAAAGGGGAAATCTATTGCCTCTTAGGTCCGAGTGGCTGCGGGAAAAGTACCATACTTAAATTGCTTGCGGGATTTGAAAGTCCAACAAGAGGCATAGTTACAGTAAATCAAGAAACTGTAAAAAGTATTGGGCCAGATCGAGCGGTTGTATTCCAAACTCCTAATCTATTTCCTTGGTTAACGGTATTTGAAAATGTCGTATTTGGCCTAAGAATGAAAAAATCCCCACCTAATGAACTGAAAGAAAAGTCTTCTAAATTCATTGAGGCAGTTGGATTGAAGGGATTTGAAAACCATTATCCACACGAACTGTCTGGAGGGATGCAGCAACGCGCTGCGATTGCAAGGGCTTTAGTCAATGATCCGACCGTTTTGCTTATGGACGAGCCTTTTGCTGCCCTAGATGCTCAAACTAGGTCCTTAATGCAGGAATTAGTGATGAATGTGTGGGAGCAATTCCATACAACCATCCTCTTCATCACCCATGATATTGATGAAGCCATCTTTATTGGTGATCGAATCGGCGTGATGTCGCGAAATCCTGGTCTTATTAAAAAAGAGTATACGATTGAACTTCCTAGACCTCGAACAATTGATGTAATTACAACATTTGAATTTCTGGATTATAAATCAGCTATTTTAAAGCAAATTCAAGAGGAAGTAAAGACATCCCATTAGTCCTTCTTATCATGAACGCAGGTTGACTTCTTCCAAGGCATGGGTTTCAACCTTAGGGGCCTCCTCCCCTCCCCCTAAGGTTGAAACAACATGCAGCCAATGGAAGTTAATCTAGCCATCAGTTAACATTTCTACTTATTCAAGTCAGCCGTGGAGTTTCAGCTCTACTTGGTTATTTATTTTACAAATGCTGAAATTCGTCAAGGGATATACAGTTCTTTAACAACCCAATATTATTCTAAAGGAGTCATTAAAATATGAAACTTGATCTGATTATAAAGAATGGAAATATCGTAACTTTGGATGAAAGCAACACTATTGCAAAATCACTAATTGTATCAAATGGAGAAATTGCGAAAATTTTTTCTGTAGCAGAACCAGATACATCAGGATATACAGTTAATTCCGATACACAAGTAATTGATTTAAACGGAGCGACCCTTCTACCAGGCTTCATTGATACACATAGCCATTTATTAATGTATGGGGAAATGTTGAATTTTATCGATTGCCGTTCGCCTGAAAATAAAAATATTGAAGACATTTCACAAAAAGTACGTGAAAAGTCTAGCCAAACTGATCCAGGTCAATGGATCATGGGCTGGGGATACGATGATACATTATTGGAAGAAAAAAGGCATCCAATGAGATCTGATTTGGATAAAGTGGCACCAAACAACCCTGTCTATATTAGGCATATCTCTGGACACTTCGCTACTGTAAACTCTAAAGCACTAGAGATTGCTGGAATTACAGAAGCTACTTTAGACCCTGCCGGCGGCTTTTTTGGGAGAGATGAGGAAGGCAAACTGGATGGAGTGGTTCATGAAATCCCCGCACTGGAAATGATTAATCCTTTTTTACCTATCCCAACCAAAGAAGAAAGTATCGATAATATCGCTAAAGGAGCAAAAGTTTATTTATCTCAAGGGATAACTACTTGCACAGACGCCGGAGTAGGGTTGGATAAAGGGCTATTCGAACTTGAGGCTCATTTAGATGCGGTCAATTCAGGTAAAAACCCACTAAAAATGCGATTGATGATTATGAATCATCTGTTACGTGAAGATGGTCCGTTTGCTCATTACACATTCGAACAACTACAAAACGAACTCCAAAAAAGGTCAGATAACCACATTCGGCTTGATAGCGTCAAACATTTCCAGGATGGTTCCATTCAAGGATATACAGCCGCGCTTAGGGAGCCTTATTCCAACAACAGCTCTGAATATGGTGAACTATTAAACGAACAAGAAGCCTTCAATGAAGAAATATTAGATTTGCATAACAAAGGCTTCCGTATCGCCATACATGGCAATGGCGACCGAGCGATTGAATCTAATATTAAAGCTCTGGGAGGAGCTATAAAGGACAGTCCTAGAGACGATCATCGCCACCGAATCGAACACGTTCAGACAGCAAACTTTAATGACTTGCAGACCATGAAGGAATTGGGAATTGCTGCTTCTTTTTTTATTAATCACGTTTATTATTGGGGAGACCGACATCGCGATATATTTTTAGGAGAAGAGCGCGCTGCAAGGATAAATCCATTAGCCGAAGCGGTTGATCTAGATTTATTGTTTACACTGCATTCCGATTGTCCAATCACACCAATCTCACCGCTATTTTCTGTTTGGGCAGCCGTGAACCGAATGACAAGGAACGGGAGTGTTTTAGGAGAAAATCAAAAAATTGATGTGTTAACAGCGCTAAAATCAATGACTATTTATGGAGCCGAACTAAACTTTGAAGAGAATGAAAAAGGAACAATAGAAGTAGGCAAAAAAGCTGACTTTGCTGTATTGGCCAAGGATCCACTAACTTGCCCTTTAGAAGAGATAAAGGACATTCCAGTTCTAGCAACCATTTTAGACGGTATTGTTGTTTGGGAAAACAATGCAAAAGTTCTGTCGTAGGTGAATGACTCTTTTACCTTTAAATCCAAAATTGAATGGACGGAATGCAAATCCAGCAGAAGAAGATAACCATTAAAAGATGGAAATTAATTGAAACGACAGATTTGAAAAGATCCCTGCTTCTCTAGGGGGCTTGATTTACTTAATGCATTAAGTACCCTTTTATTTTTTAGAAAGCAAAAAGAAATGAAATGAAAAAACGATAGTCACTAAAAACTACCGTTTTTTATGGCTTGTACAATTTGGACGTTGATTGGAACGGAAGGCACTCGCTTTCCGCGGACGGTCCAGGAGCCCCCTCGGCTTTCGCCGAGGGAACTGAAAAAGTCAATTTACATAAAGGAGACGAAAAGCTCGAGCTTTCCGTCTCTTTTATGTTTTATACTAAGGATATTAAAGTATATAGGTGGTATCAAAATGATTTCAAATCAAGCATCTCTCAATCTTAGTCCATTTATGGCAATTTACGATTTCGTTGCCCCAAAAGACAATATGCTTCGTCGGATCAATGAACTCGTTGATTTTTCATTTATTTTAGAAGAATTAAAAAATAAATATTGCCTTGATAATGGTCGCAATGCCGTTTCGCCAATTCGCATGTTTAAGTATTTATTATTAAAATCTTTTTGATGTGGATGTAGTAGAACGATCAAAATATGATATGTCGTTTAAATACTTCTTAGAAATGGCACCTGAAGATCCTGTCATTAATCCATTGCTTAATCGAGCAGATCTTGTTGGAAAAGCTTTATAAACTTATTTCGCTGTTCTTCAATCATCACGAGCAATCCTTCCCCCGACTTACATTATTGTGGTCTTCCTGTTTCTATCTTTTGTACAGCTACGTTAAAGATTGTTGAAGGAGTTGCAACAGACATTTTCATCAATACATTATAAAAAAATAAAAGTTGATTATCTACACAATAGTAGGTGATCAACTTCCATTTCTTATTTAAATAGACTGTATCACTGGTCTCAAACCGTCCCCTGTTTTCCAGAAGGTTTTATGCCTTTATATCCCCCAAAGCGTTATTAGCCTTAGATCGGTCAAACATACTGAAATATATTGCTACTAAACTAATGAGAATTATTACTGCTCCCGAGATAATTAAGGATGCATCTAATAATAAAATAAACCCTAATCCTGCTACAGAAGTAATAGTGGAAAGTATTGTCCATGTTGAAAATGTTTCCTTCATGCTTAACCCAAAATATTCTTTAATCATCCAAAATCCTGCATCATTAACATGCGAAAAAATAGAGCTGCCTGCCCCAGTTGCAAGAGTTACTAAGGCTAAATTAGCATCGTATTGAGCCAACATTGGAATAACTAAACCTGCAGTTGACATAGCAGCAACTGTTGCTGATCCTAAAGATATCCGTAAAATCGCAGCAACTAACCAAGCAAGTATGATAGGTGACATCGAAGTTCCTGTAAATAATTCTGCTACATAATCCCCCACACCACCATCAATTAGTACTTGCTTGAAAGCACCCCCACCTCCAATAATTAATAGCATCATACCAATAGCTGCAACTGATGATGTACAAGAATCCATCACTACTTTTATTGGTATATTTCTTGCTATTCCCATTGTATAGAATGCAAGCAATAGAGATATCAACATTGCAGACGAAGGGTTTCCTATAAGACGAACAATTTCTAATAATGCATTACCTTGAAATCCTACTGATTTTTGAATCATATCAACAATTGTAGATATAGCCATTAATAAAACGGGGAACATTGCAGTCAATACACTTATACCGAAAGCTGGTGTTTCTTCAAGTTGGAATGTTTTTTGTTCGCCTAAAGAAGCTATATTACCTGTTTTGTTGAATGCATCAGGTACAACTTTTTTAGCCACCTTAGTATATAGTGGGCCTGCTATAATGACGGTTGGTATTGCGACAATGATACCGTAAAGTAAAACTAATCCAATATCTGCACCATATTCACCAGCTATTACTGTTGGCCCTGGATGTGGGGGTAAGAAACTATGAGTTGCCAATAAGGCTGCAGCCATGGGAATACCTAGGTGCAAAATAGAAACTCTTAATTCTTTCGCAATTGAAAATACAATTGGAATTAATAAAACTAACCCTACTTCGAAAAATAGTGCTATCCCCACAATAAACGAAGCAACTACAACAGCCCACTGAATTCTTTTTTCTCCAAATTTATTAATTAAGGTCATTGCAATACGCTGGGCCCCCCCTGCATCAGCAATTAACCTACCAAGCATTGCACCAAGTCCAAATATTAAAGCTATATGACCAAGTGTACCTCCTAATCCACCTTCAATTGATGCAACAACATTTTCAAGCGGCATTCCTAGTGCTAAGGATACAATAAAAGATACAATAATTAGTGAAACAAATGTATTTAATTTGAATCCAGTAATCAAAATTAGCAACAGGATAATCCCAATCGCTACGATAAGTAATGGCATAATAAACCTCCAAAAAAATAATTAAAATATTACTATTTGCTCAACTTACAAAATACCGAACCTATATTTTAATTAGTAAGTAACTCTAGGATGCTTATGCTATTTTTTTACAAGTCATAAAGTGTAGTTATTTGAAAAAACGAAATATGGTAATCGCTTTCATTTTAAACTATTACAAAATTTAGCGTGCACTACTCTTTAATAAAATGGGAGAATAAACGATGAAGTTTAAACAGTAAAGTCTTAAATGTGCTTTAAAGCTGTGCAATTATAGGTTAATTTTGAACTAGTGTTTTTTCTTCACCCAATGCTTTTACTCCCGCATTTAGAACTTCAATAATTCGTTCTGTATCATAGATATTTCCGCGCCAAGTTCCTCCACTTACTGATTGAAGCGCAGCCCATAAACGAGTATCATCTGGAAGACCAGGATCCGGTTTGAGGTCTGGATGAAGGTCACGTTCTTTCAAGACTTTAGTTGCCTTTTCTAAAGAAAGTCTTTCATTCTCAGTTCCAACAAAATTAACGGAACCCACTAACTGATTGCGGTCAACAATGATTTCAATAACGTCTCCATCACGCAATTTCCCAATTGCACCCCCAGCCAATGCCTCAGGTCCAATATGTCCAATACACGCGCCAGTAGAAACACCCGAAAAACGCGCATCTGTAATCAGGGAGACATGTTTGCCAAAAGACAAATGTTTTAATGCCGATGTTAGTTGATATGTTTCCTCCATCCCGGTTCCTGAAGGGCCACCGCCCATAACAACCATTATATCTCCTGCTTCAATGCCTCCTGTTTTAATAGCTTTTATTGCTGTCTTTTCTGAAGTAAAGACTTTAGCTTTTCCTGTATGCCGATACACTCCGTCTTCTCCTACCACAGATGAATCAATGGAGGTTGATTTTATTACTGATCCTTCAGGAGCAATATTTCCTTTCGGGAATGTAACAGTAGAAGTTAGACCTTTTTCTTTTGCTTTGACTGGATCCATGATAATATCTTCAGGATTGATTCCATCAATTTCTAACAATTGTTTTTTCATCATTGCACGTCTTTCTGATTTTTCCCACCAATCAAGGTTTGCACCAAGGGTTTCTCCGGTAACGGTTAGTACATCTTCATGCAGGACACCCAATTTTCTTAGATGAAGCATAACCTCTGGAACCGCACCTGCTAGGAATACCTTAACAGTTGTGTGACCAACAGGACCATTTGGCAGTACATCGACTAAGCGAGGAACTTTCTTATTGATTCTAGTCCAATCTTCAACTGTGGGTATCTTACAATTAGCTGCATGAGCAATTGCTGGGATATGAAGTAATAAATTTGTTGAACCTCCGAAAGCTGCGTGAATCACCATAGCATTTTCTATTGCTTTATCCGTAACAATATCTTTGGTATATATCTTTTTCTTCTCCAATTCTAAAGCTGCACGCGCTGATTGCTTAGCCATCTCCATCCATATTGGCTGACCTGAAGGGGCTAGGGCCGAGTGAGGTATAGCCATTCCAATGGCCTCAGCAACTACTTGGGAGGTGCCTGCTGTACCAAGAAATTGACATCCCCCACCTGGTGTAGCACAAGCACGACATCCGAGATCAGCTGCTTCTTGTAAAGTAATTTCGTTGTTAGCGTATCTTGCCCCAATTGTTTGAATCTTTCCTGCGTCTTCTCCATTTGTAGGTGGAAGAGTAACACCTCCAGGGACAATGATGGTTGGCAAGTTGTGCATGGATGCTAGAGCTACCATCATGGCTGGAAGACCTTTATCACATGTAGCTACCCCAATAACTGCACGACGCGTAGGCAATGATCGAATTAATCTTCGATAAACTATAGCTGCATCGTTTCGAAAAGGAAGTGAATCAAACATACCGGTAGTTCCCTGAGAACGACCATCACATGGATCACTTACGAATCCTGCAAAAGGAACCCCTCCTTGTCTACTAATCTCTTCAGCTGACGCCTTCATTAATAAGCCTATTTCCCAATGGCCAGTATGATAGCCTAATGCAATGGGCGTACCATCATGATTCCTAATTCCACCTTGAGTACCGAGGATTAGAACTTGTTTTCCAAGGAGGTTTGAAGGTGCCCATCCCATTCCAACATTTTGAGATAATCCAAAAAGGTCACCACTTGGTGAATCTAGCAACATTTCTGATGTAAGTGGAAGTGAACCATCTGCCCCTTTTGAATGAGTTTGAACTTTGTAAAAAGATACATCCTCTTCGCCAAATATCGATTGCAATGACATATGTAATCCTCCGTTAATAAGATTTTTTCATTTCAAAAAAAGAAATATTTTTTATGTAGCTGACATAATAATCTGCAAATTTTCATCTTAATTTATAGCATCATGCTTGCATATTGCTATTTCGATTTTTATCATCTGGATTTGAATTTTCATAGGACTGTTATCTGTGAATACTCACTATCCCCCCCCTCCTTTAGTTTTATATTATAAAACTATGTTTATTAATATTAAACTTTGGTTGCCATTTAAAATAATCACATTTTTTCTGAAAAGTCAATCAACTTTCAGGAGCCGATTATAGAGTAAGATTTCATGTTATTTACAAAAAACGTTCTCATTTATACGTAAGGAATCTAATTGTTTTAAAAATAGAAGGTATAATTCTAAAAAAATACTTGTTTTTGTACAATATATTAACTCTTATAAATCTTACGTAGATAAATGTATGACTTAATGACTTCGCCTTATAGAATAATAAATGAATTCTTTAAAATTTTTCTTTTGAAAAAAGATATCCATATATTCATATGTTTCTTGACATTTTAAAAAAACTAGTATTATATTTGAATTGCAAGAATGTTTGTAATAGTAAAAACGAGTTTTATAATTTAAAACAAGTAGGTGAAATTCATGCCTGTTATTCAATCAGTAGATCGTGCTCTTCGTATTCTTGATTTGTTTGACGAACATACAGCAGAATTGAAAATAACAGATATAAGTAATCAGTTAGGACTTCATAAAAGCACGGTTCATTCTTTATTGAAAACGCTTTTAAATCATGGCTATATCAGTCAAAATCCTGAGAATGGGAAGTATGGATTGGGAATGAAGCTCTTTGAAAGAGGAAACTATGTCATTCAGTCTTTAGACGTTAGAGATTTTTCAAAAAAATACTTAATGGATTTATCGGTAAAAACTGGACAGACAGCCCACCTGGTTATACTAGACGGCAAAGAAGGAGTTTATATTGATAAAGTTGAAGGTCCTATGGCTGTTATTCTTTATTCAAAAATAGGGAAACGAATTCCACTTCACTGCTCCGCTGTTGGTAAAGCTTTAATAGCTTTTAAAGATCAGGAAGAAATTAAAAAAATTCTAAATGAATATGTCTATTATAAACAAACTGAATGTACCATTACAGGTGAATCTGAATTTTTGCGTGAGCTCCAACAAGTTCAATCTCAAGGGTACGCAGTTGATAATCAGGAAAACGAGCCAGGTGTTCGCTGTATTGCAGCACCTATTCGTAATCATGAGAATAAAGTTATTGCCGCTATTAGCCTTTCTACACTTATAGCTCGTATAGATGAGGCTCAGCTAGAAATTTTTATTGAACAACTGAAACAGGCAGCTTTCCAATTATCAGAACAAATGGGAAATGGGATACCAATTTCATAGAGGTGGTTCCCTTCTCTTTTGTCTATATATAAAAACTTAGTTTTATAATATAAAACATTAGGAGGCTATTTTTATGCGTATTATCCGATATTTAAATGAGCATTCAAAAGCAACTCTAGCAGCTGTTACAAATGAGGGAAAAGTATACCCTCTTCCTCAAGATGGATTGATTGAATTAATCCAACAGGCAAATGAACAAAATGTTTCTCCACTCTCTTATGTAGAATTTACCATTTCCAAGTCAAAGCCCATTCCATACTCTGTAGAAGATTTATCGTTACTTGTTCCTATCGTAGCTGAAGAAGTATGGGCTTCCGGTGTTACATATGAGCGTAGTCGCGATGCACGTAACTATGAAGCAACAGGTGGAAACCTTGATGCAACTACTTTCTATGACAAGATATATCAGGCTGAACGTCCAGAAATTTTCTTTAAGTCTACGGCTGCCCGTACGGTTGGTCCAGGGCAGGAAGTTTATATACGCAGTGATTCCAATTGGCAAATTCCTGAGCCAGAAGTGGGCATTGTGATTAATCGAGATGGTGAAATCCTTGGATATACGATTGGAAATGATATGAGTTGTCGTGACATTGAAGGAGAGAATCCTCTTTATCTACCACAAGCAAAAATGTGGAAAAATTCTTGTTCCATTGGACCGGCAATTCTCCTTGCAGATTCCGTGGAAGATCCCTACAATTTTGACATCACATGTCGAATCTATCGCAATGACGAGCTTAAAGTAGAGGGAAAAGCGAATACTAGCCAGTTAAAAAGAAAATTTGATGAATTAATATCTTTTCTCATACGCGATAATGAAATTTTTGACGGTACTGTATTATTGACTGGTACATGTATAATTCCACCAAATGACTTTACCTTATTAGATGGCGATGAAATTGAAATTGAAGTCTCTAATATAGGTGTCTTGAAAAATAGTGTAAAGTTACCAAAACACATATTAGTTTGAGTAAATCCGATAACAGACTAATCATGCAGAAAAATACTCATTGAATTCTTAGAATAACACTAGTTTAATGAGAGTTCTCCAAATACTCAATAAACTGAACTACAATAAAGACTTTGGCATTCAATGTTTCAGGATTAAGCAACTATTTCAAGGAATATGGGGGTTATATAAGATGAACGTAAAAACTGACGTAAAAACGTATTTAAACTATATCAATGGTAAATGGGTAACTGCTTCTATTCAAAAGGTTGATACTAGTATCAATCCAGCCAATCGTCATGAAATCATCGGTTATGTACAACAGTCTGAAAAAGAAGATTTAGATTACGCTGTTCTTGCTGCGAAGGAAGCACAAGTTTTCTGGAGGAAGCTATCTGGTGCTGCCCGTGGAGAGTATTTGTATAAGGTCGCGAATGCACTCGAGCAACGTATTGATGAAATTGCGGAAACGATGACTCGTGAAATGGGAAAAACATTTCTGGAAGCAAAAGGGGAAACAGCTAGAGGTGTCGCTATCCTTCGTTATTATGCAGGAGAAGGGATGAGAAAAATAGGTGATGTGATTCCTTCGTCGGATTCAGAAGCACTGATGTTCACTACTCGTACTCCCCTTGGAGTTGTAGGTGTTATCACACCTTGGAATTTCCCAGTGGCAATCCCCATCTGGAAAATAGCGCCGGCCCTCATATATGGAAATACTGTTATTCTTAAACCAGCCCAAGAAGCCGCAGTAACCGCAGCCAAAGTAATAGAATGCTTTGA
Source organism: Bacillus sp. SD075 (assembly GCF_017355165.1). Lineage (GTDB taxonomy): Bacteria > Bacillota > Bacilli > Bacillales > DSM-1321 > Peribacillus. Next base: position 63,584 of record NZ_JADILK010000006.1, read on the forward strand.
CGAGGCAGGGCTTCCAATGGGGGCTATTAATATGGTAACAGGCCCTGGGTCTGTCATTGGTCAAGCGATTACTAATCACCCGGATATTAATGGAATTACATTCACAGGATCTGATGCGGTTGGTAAATTAATTGGACTAGGAGCTCTAAAGCGTGGTGCTAAATATCAGTTAGAAATGGGTGGGAAGAATCCTGTCATTGTAGCCACTGATGCCGATTTAGAAGAGGCAGTAGAAGCAACTATTAGTGGAGGCCTCCGTTCTACGGGACAGAAATGTACCGCTACAAGTCGTGTAATCGTACAAAGTGAAGTTTACGAGCAGTTCAAAAATAAACTTATTGAAAAGATAAAGGAAATAAAAATTGGGAATGGTTTAAAAGAAGATGTATGGATGGGGCCATGTGCAAGTGAGAACCAGTTGAATACAGTACTTTCTTACGTAAAGAAAGGAATTGAAGAGGGCGCGTCATTGATTTATGGCGGTAAACGTATGGAGGAAGATGAACTAGTCAATGGATTCTTTATGGAACCTACTGTCTTTGAAAATGTAAGTAATAGCATGTCTATTGCCCAAGAGGAAATTTTCGGACCAGTGCTTGCCCTTATCAAAGTTGAGACTTTAGAAGAAGCATTACAAATTGCAAACGACGTGAAATTTGGACTAAGTGCTTCTATTTTCACTAAAAATATTGGTCACATGCTTTCTTTTATTAATGAGATGGATGCTGGTCTCGTACGTATTAATGCTGAATCTGCAGGAGTTGAACTGCAAGCCCCATTCGGGGGAATGAAACAATCCAGCTCCCACTCTCGTGAGCAAGGAGAAGCTGCAATTGAGTTTTTCACTTCTATTAAAACCGTATTTGTAAAGGCATAAATGATTTTTCAGAAGAATATATACCAGATATATTCTAGCTATTTAATATGTTCTCATGAAATAAACCTAATTAAAAAACGAACCCCAAACAACTTATAATTGATACTATAAAAGTGCATAAAAGCTATTTCTCTCTCTTATGCACTTTTTATAGTGGAGAACAGAACAAAGCTTGATAAATCATGGATGTATAATAACCTGCATAAATAAAAAAATAACGCGCATAAGCTTTCATAGACTCATCCTCATCGCACTCATCATCTTCCAATATTGTTGAATTATAGGATAAAAGGGTGGGATTTCAGAAAAAGAATATCCCTCTTCTTAGGAAGCGAGATTCGGGTATGCAGGATTTCATCTCGCTGAGGCAAGCTCTGGAAAGTGGAAAGGCCAAATTGTTCTTTCCAAACGTGGAAGATCATGAGTCTGGTGATGAATCACCCCGAGTTTAAAGCCTACACTCGAATAATTATAGTGAATAAGATTTAAAAAATGAAATCCATCATGAAACTTTGTGGAAAACTCGCCCGTGTCCTAGTAGCGATTGCTCGTAAAGGCTCTGCTCATAAACCGTAAATGGTCTTCCCCCTTTAACAACTAGCAGCGTAATTTACATTGTTATTTAACGGAAGTTTGCTTATTCGTGAGCATTATCAATTTAACTGAGGGAGTTCATTAAGAAAAGCGATACCTATTAAAGAATCGCGCCCTTATAAAAAAAACATCTGAGACTTACGAAATGGATGAAAGAGTAAATGGGATTAAGGTTTAATATGTAAAAATAATCACTATTTCATATGTAAAAGAGCATTGGTGTCGATGTCTTTTTTTTGCTGTAATATTTCGCGCTGAAAAATACACATGGAAACAGTGCGAAAGTATATGTTTTTCTCGCCAAACTCCCCATTGAAGGCATCCGTTATAAGTTCTCACCTAAGGGTTTTTCACTTATCACTTTTCGTTCATGTAAAATTTCTTGAATGATTTCAATATGAACAAAAGCCCATGATTTTTCATGAAAATGAAGAAATACACTTATGGCGAGAATGGAAATATAAGTTAAGACAAAGACAACCCAAAGCAAACTCCCATCTTTGAAAAGGAAATCTTGTAATTGTTTTGAAAACAGAAAAAAAAGCCAAGGTCCAGAGGATATTATAATAGGAATGATTCCCGATCCGTTCTTCTCTTTTATCATACAATAATAAATTTTTTTTAACGTATCGCTATCAATCGAACTATAAAAATTTTGAATTTCTTCCACTTCTTTAAGTTTCTTCATACATTTAAAAGATCGGTCTTTGTATGAGACCTTTTTTAATTGAAGATAAATTTTATGAGCATCTCCACGTAATGAAAACATATGTCTAATCTTTTTCCTCCTTCCAAAAACAACTCCTTACTAAAGGTTTTGTAATAATCCTCCTTTTTATTTTACAAATTATTGGTACTTTCCATGTAGCTAACGTTCCCGTTAGTTCATCAAGCCAAAAATGCCACCAAATGACAGCCCCTGACCTCACTAACGCACACATTCGTTAAAGAAAAAAATCTCCCTTTAATAGCTGCTCGAAATTCTTATTGAGACAAATGTTTGTAATCTAATATTTCTATCTTAAAACCATGATTACATTTCAGTTGATTAAGCTTTTCACTGTCACAGGATGGAAATATTCTTAATTTAACTTGGTCATCTACATAATTCAATGGTTCATTACGTTCGGAGGTGACTTGAATTTTTATATCGACATCGTAAGAATGATTTTCATTGTAATTTATGCCAACAATTCTTTGCCATTGCCAACCCAAATTACGTCCATACTCTTTTTCAATTTTCTTATCTAGAGTTGGAAACACAATATCTCCAAAAATATCCTCTGTTGTTCCATACCATCCTTCCACTTTTGAAACCGATTCTGCTTTAACTGCTTGCATAGGAGTATAGGCTAATAAAAAAAATCCTAATAAGATTAAATATCGCTTAGCCATCAAGATTCACCTCATATTTCTGTTTACTCCTTATTCTTTAACTAATTTCATTAGTTATGTCTTAGTAAACTACCCTCCCTCTATAAACATTGATGTATCAACGGTTTGCACAACTCGGTGAATTAAGAAAAATATTTTTAACCTCTCACTTTTAAACAGGGAATTGAAATTTTAGTGTTTATTACCAACTTAAGCGTACGCTTCGCTACCTCCAATGGAATTAATTGGATTCACCCTCACCCTCCACTATGTGACCACCATTGACTGCTTTCCGCGTAAAGGATTTTGTTGGCGCGTTGTATAGGATTCATGAAGCTGGTTAAACGCTTCGTTATGACGAATAAGTGGTACTATTACTTTGAAAAGAATATATCTAAGTCTCTTTCATCCTCGTTTGGAGATATGTTTTTGCCCCTTATGTTGACCAGAGGAGTTTTCACGTAATGTTAATCCCGCTAGTTTAATGAATTGGCGCGGATTCCTATAGTTAGAAAACTCCCCACTCTTGAAAGTAAATCAACTATTGTTACATCTCCTAAACCTGGAACCGAAGCTAGAAGTTTTAGTGTTCTTTGCAAATTGTGACCATAATAACAAAAAAATTAATCATCATCCTCAGGATAAGTATGTTTGCTATTAATTAGTGTCTGTAAATCTCCCCTATAGATTGTATCTTTCAATTCCTGTATCCTAAACGGAATCAAAGGAGAAAGATAGGGAACACCTAATGATTTAAGGTTTACCATGTAAATTATTTGAATTGTTGCAGCGATGATTAATCCGTTAAATCCAAAAAAATAAGCAGTAATCAAAAAAAGAGGTCTTAAAGTATTTTCAGCAGCAAGCATTCCTCTGTTAGCGAGTAGAAAACTAGAAATGGTTGTTATACCTACTATTATGAGACTAAGTGGATGAATTAGGTTTGCCGTGACAGCTGTTTCGCCTATTACGATTGTTCCGATTAAGGAAAGCAAAATCACTGAACTTTTCGGAATACGATATGAAGCATCTAATAATATTCTTATGATAAATAATAGAAGGGCAATTTCCCAAAAGGTTGGTAATAACTCACTTTTGGATATAAGGGCCTTTGAAATTTTGTTAGTTAAATCTTCTTTATGAAAATTTGCTATCGCAATATAAACACCAGGTAAGTATACAGCTAAGAAAAAGCAAATCATTCTTATTATTCGATTTGTAAACCTACCCGCTTTTACGTGATATTCATCTGGTGCCTGTAATAAATCCATAAAAAGTGTGGGTGCAATGATAGCATGAGGGAAACCATCTACTATTATTGCTACTCTTCCTTCATATAATGAAGATACAACTCCATCAATTCGTCCTGAAGTTCTTGCTAAATTGAAAATTGTTCTTGGTTTTCCTTCCAATACATCTTCCACAACGTTTGAATTTAGTACATACTTTATTTTCAGACTTTTTAGCCTCTTTCGTACTTCTATTAAAATGCCTTTATCAACAATACCTTCTATAAATACTATCGAAACTGCTGTTTTGGAGATTGACCCAAATTCCATTGCCTCCACACAGAAATCGGGAGTTTTTATTGTACCTCTTAACAAATTAATATTTGTTTTCATTTGTTCTGTTAGCCCAATAACTGGTCCCTTTGGTGACCGTTCTCCTAGTGATTCTTCAAGGCTTCTTTCCTTCCAATTGGCTGATGGTATGATAATTCCTTTTCTATACCCATTAATCAATATAATGGTATTTCCTTGTACGATAGCTTCTATTAAGTCTTTGTAATGATTTGTGGTTTTCACATCAGCTGCTTCAATCATTCTTTCGACAATTTGATCAATAAGTGCTTCATTAAACTTTACAGTCTTGAACGGCTCTAATAATGGTTTGACAACATATTCCTGTATTCGGTCTGTATCAATAATTCCATCCAAATAGACAATGTTGATTTCGAAAGAACTTTTGTAGCCCGCTTTTATTTTTCTAACGATAAGGTCAGATGTATGATGAAATGTATTCTTTATATTGCTAATATTTTCTTGAAAGCATTCTTGCAATTCATTTTTAATCATTCTATTTCCCCTTAAAGTGTTATTCACTTTAGTTTGTGGAAATATCTAAAATTTTATCCTTATTCAACTATCCTCCCTCTATAAACATTGATGTATCAACGGTTTGCACAACTCGGTGAATCAAGGGGAAAAATTTTAATCTCTCACTTTCAAACAGATAACTGAAATTATGGTGTTTATTACCAATCAAATGCACAATGGATCTCTGCGAACTTATGATGACGTATCCTCCCATGTCTCTTAGCGTCAGTTGCGCTTACAGTTGCGCTTACATTCCTTAGCAACTCTCATATTGAAGTAAAGCACCCTTTAGTCAAATGGAGTTAATAATTTTTATTTGCATACATTCTTGTCATTGTAGAGGGTGAAATTCAATTCTATATTTCCCTTCTAGTTCTTTCTTTATTTTAGATTTTAACGATATGGAAATACTACAGTGGTTTCTTCATCGGGGAGTGCATTTACAGCAGCAGCATGAAGTCCGCCCTACCGTACAAGCCTATGAGCGAGAACTTATCCAATTTATTGAACAATTACTTACTTATTCGATAGAAATACATTTCGGTGTGGAAAACATTATAGACGGTTCCCCCTTTAAATCTTTTTCTACACGGCACATTCGAAGGTATCAAGAATGGTTATCGGAGAAAAGACCTTATGTCTTGACAAAAGGAGCTTATTCGGTTGCTACGTTATCGAGAAAAACGACTATCATCAAGAGTTTTTTGACTTTCCTGTTCAAAACAGGTTATATCAATGAACCCAATCATGAGGGTCTCTTTAAAATCAATGTTCGCAAAGATGATCGACCCAAACGTGATTTGGAACGAAAGGAAGTGATTCAACTGCTCGATTACTTCCGCGAAACCCACCACTCCATTGCTTTTTCAATCATTCACATTCTAACGATGACAGGCATGCATAATGTGGAATTTACAAGACTCCGAGTCAAGGATCTTCAATATGATTCCATTAGCGGCACATATTCTTTAGATGTACTAGGTAAAGGAAATAAACGCAGTCAAATACCTCTGAAAGAAAAAGGAATGAATAGTTTTCGAATGTTCCGTTCAGCAAGAGGCGTTGACTATATTAAAACTGCAGACGGAGACGACCCTCTCTTTACGACCAATACCGGCCGTGCATACTCTCCCTCCCATTTATCCCAACACTTAACAAAAGTTATTAAAGAGAGTGGATTACCTTTTTTGAAGTTTCGTACTTCTTCCATTGATCCTCATACATTTAGACATGCTTTTGCAATTATTTATCACTTACATGGAGTAGATGTCTATCAAATTATGAAGAGTCTTGGGCATGAGCAGCTTTCCACTACAGAAATTTATTTGGAAAAGATTTTTGAAAAAGAACGCCATGCGATTCATTTGTGGAAATCAGATGTGTTTGGGGAATATATAATAGAAGAAAGTCGTCAAAAAACACACTAATTTTTCTACTTCATATGAATCGATAGTTCTGAGTATGAGAGGTATTTAATGAACCAGGAACTTGGAAAATAAAATTAAATTCGCCAGAGAAAGAATCTCAAGCAGGCTTTAGACTAGTGCAGCCATGATCATGATATAAAAATAATGCCAGGAGTATCTTGAAAAAATTATAATGACAGAGAGACTTTTCAGTTCGTTTAATTAGGAATTAGAGATAGTCTCTCTTTTGGGTTCTGGTGCAAAGATAAAGCAAAAGAGAATAAAGCGCATTTATTCCTAGCGGAATCGTATCTTATGCTGCAATCCCAAACATTTGATGGATGAATTCTTTCTGATTTTGGATAGACTGATCACGTCCTTTTTTTAGAGAAATAGTATCAGTACGTCCAAGCTTGAGAGTATACTTGCAGATATTTTGAAGTTTTTTGCACCAAAACCAAAATTTCTCCATCTTTCGGAATCGTCTCACTGGTCACTCAACTCGATCATAAAAAAAGCGACGATTCCGGGGGAACGCCGCTTGAAAACTATTAAACTGTTGGCAATGGTTTCTTGATCCACTCATTATAGAAAGTATCGATATCTGGTTCGAAATCGAGAATAATCGGATACCATGGAGGGACTGCTTCAACCTCCAGCTGTGTTGCACAACTTGGGCAATAATATTCGCGAATCACCTGCCACTCTGTATCTGGAGACATTAATTTAGGATAAATTTCATTCATTTTCTCCTCTGTGTCCCTCACAAAAATGCGCGCATATAGCTTCCAATTATCTTTATAATCACAGAATTCATGACCACAGTCGCATTTGACCATACGAGCTCCATTTGCTTTTTGCACAATATATAGATGCAATCCATATGGAAGCAGGATCGGATCATCCCAGCTCACACGATCTTGCAACACTTCCCTATAAATTTCAAAACGCTCAGGGTCTTTATGGCCTGTCATCATATCTTTCAACTGATAAAACTCTAATGTTCCATCAATTAACTCGCCAATTCTTTTCTTATCATATTTTGCCATTTTCTTCACCTCTTTGTCTCATCTTTTTATTTTTTCTTTTTTTTGAATCTGTTGATACGTGCCCCTAGCGTAGGTACACCTAAATCATCTTCATAGATCATCCATTCTTCAGGAATGCTCCAGAAACTTTTGAATTCATTTGTAAACTTTTCACTTAAAGCAAAGCTTTGTGCATACATATGTTTAACCTGTATCGCAGCATCCTCATTCAAAATCTTCGTTCTTTCGCCTTCCATCCACTCTTTTGTTGGCAAACTGCGATCTAAACGTTCCTTGCGAATTTGCTTGCGTTTTTGTTCAGTCGCTTGTAAATCAACCGTAAAATCTTCATTTTCTTCCGTAAAGATACACCCATATACTTGTTCAGCATAACGAAGAAGGATATACTTTTCATTCAAATCGTTTACAACAAGCTTAGGATCCCTTTCAAGCGGATCGCCAAATCCCGGACCCCCACGAAGGTAGTTCATAATCACATCGTAATCACCAAATTGTTCTTGTGTAGATACCGCCTGTCTGTCACGGTATACAACCTCAGCATCCATATTTTCCTCATAAGTTGGATTGTCTGGATCCACATCTCCGCCTAAAGGGATTGGGAGACCCTTCTCAATACGTTCCTTGATGTTTGTTTTATTCGCCTGGAATCGATACCCTGCAGATGCTGGATACCCTCCCATTAGTCCGCAGTCTGTCGCCATTACTCCAGAGCCAGCCACAAACATGGTCCATTCTTCTGCCCCCCATCCTAAACGGAGCGACTGCCAGCCATTCCCTCCGCGGTATTTGCCAGACCCTCCTGATCCAGGTAAAACTTGCCTTCCTAAAAAGATGAGCGGTTCAAGCAATTCCCAAATTTCCATGTCCCCCATGTCTCCCTCTGGATTCCAAAGAGCCGCAGAATGGCTAATTCCATCTTGAACAGCACTTGCTCCAACCCCACAAGCTGAGGTTTCAAAGCTATTCATGGCAGATAATTGACCGTATTGATCATATCCTCCGCCCATCAGCCAGTTAGATGTATGTGCATTTCCAGCGTTTACTTCCTCTAAATAACCGCGTCCAAAGTAAGAACGGCTCAATCCGCGCCAAAGCGGAGACCATGCTGCTACCAGCGCATGCCATGTATTGGAATGGGCTGAACGAATATCGTCTGGGTTAAACCAGGATCCATATGGAATTCCAAATTTACTTGCGTAATAGGCACCATCATTAATCCGGTCATTTGGTACAAGCGTTTGTGAAAGCATGACCCATATTCCGCTCGTGATCGAAACAGGTGTTGCATTGAATGGGTGCCAGCCCCAGCGATTTGCCCCTTCAAAGTCAATTTCAAACTTGGCATCTTTATGAACCGTGATTTCGGATGGTGTATGAATAATCGTATTAAGCTTGGCAAATGATGGGAGATCCAAATCTTTAAAAGGGACATCTACAAATGAAGCTTGACGGTATTTCCCCGGAATTAACATGGTTTTCACCTGATTTACAAAGCCTCTGCGTCCATCCTCAATAATTTCACGCATAAATTGTTTATAAGCGTCGACGCCCTCTTCCTTGATCACATCTAATACAAGGTCACGGATCATATGACATCCAGCGATACGCGTTTTTTCATCCAATGTCCAGTATTTAACCGCACGTACTGACCTTGTGCTTTCAAGCAGCCAGTCTTTCGATAACACGTCATTTTGCCCAATTTTCCGACAGGTTACTTGATATCCATCATCATATCGTTGGACCGGGCCCATTGGCATACTTCCTGGTGCAGATGCTCCCGTATCAATTACATGTGTTACACCGCCAGCCCAGCCTATCACTTCACCTTCCCAGAAAATCGGGACCAGTGTATGAACATCACATGTATGGACATTTCCTACATGGTTATCGTTATTACAGAAGATATCTTTATCGGCAATACCAGGATTATCCTCGTAATCGTTTTTAATCATAAATTTAATCGCAGCACCCATTGTGCCTACATGGATAATAATCCCGGTTGATGTCACAATCGAATCGGCTTCAGGTGTGTACAAACTAAAGCATAATTCGCCTTCCTGCTCAACAATTGGCGACGCAGCTACCTTTTTTGCCGTTTCCCTTGCATGAACGACTCCGCCGCGAAGCTTGGAATAGATTTTTTCAAAACGAATCGGTTCGCTTTCCTTAAATGGAAGCGTCGTTAAACCAGCATAATGACCTGTTTCTTTACTAATTTCATCTATTTCCTTTCGCATTTCCTTTAGCGTTTTCCCATCCCAGCCAATCGTATTTTTCTTTTGTTGAACGTCCGTAATTATTTTCACCAAATTCGGTACCCCCTTAAGTTTTTAAAATTCAACCCTTTACTTGATCTCCTTTAGATGGAAAATACGATTTTCATCGAGATATGCCTCAAACCCAATCGGAACGACCAATGTGGTGGCTGTTGATTCAATAATTGAAAAATCATGAATTCGGTTACCTGGTAACAATTTTTCCATTTCATAAATTTTTGCTTGAAGAGACTCCCCTTTCCAATAAATTTCACGAAGTCCTAGAAAGGCTTCGAAAGGTGGCGTTTCACCAGATAACGGTTCCTTAGGAATTTGGGGTTTTGCTACTTCAACAACACCCCGAACAATGGCACCTGTGATGGAATAGCCAAGCTCTGGAGAAAGAGCTGATTTTGCATAGACCCGTGCATAGGTCTCTTCGAAGGTCTTTACAAGATTCTCCCAATCATCAATAGATTTAAAAGAAGAAATGGGAGCCTCGATTTCGAGGTCATTTAATTGACCCTGATATTGCATCCGGTAAAGAAGACGGAAATCAACTTCTTCTGGTGCATAATCATTTTTCTTAAATTCCTCTGTCACCTTTTTCTTTAATTCATCCCATGCTGCCTGTAACACTCTACCCGCTAAGATGATATCGTTATCCTCTGGCCTGTCATCGACATTTAGATCCAATGTTTTGTCATAACGATATTCAAAATCAGCTGCCCCACAACCAAATGCTGAGAATCCAGCTGCCCAAGCAGGGATCAAAACGTCTTCAAATCCTAGCCCCTTCGTGTATCCCGCCGTGTGCAACGGACCTCCACCACCGTACGAGAAGCAAACATATTGTGAAGGTGAATATCCTTTTCCTAGAATCATAGATTCAAGGTAGTTTCGAAGCTGTGATTCTAATAGTTCGATTACCCCATATGCGGCATCCTCAACCGATAACCCAAGTGGATCGGCAATTTGTGTTTTAACAGCTTCATAAGCCTTTTCCTTTGAAAGCTTAATGATTCCGCCAATGAAATTATCTGGATTGATTAGACCAAGTACGACGTGACAATCAGAAACGGTAACCGTATCAAGACCACCATGAGGGTTACATACACCGACGCGGGATCCCGCACTGTCTGGTCCTAGAGTAATATTTCCATAGTTAGGATCAATTCGAACAAAGCTCCCAGTACCCGCACCGGTTGTATCCATAGAAACAAGCGGCAACGACAGGACAAGGCGAGCCATATCAGGACTTGCATTAATCGCTAATTCCCCTTGCGTAATCAGACCAATATCAAAGCTTGTTCCGCCAATATCGGAACATGCGACATTTTTCAATCCAAGCTGTTCTGCTAAGTATTTGGCTCCAACCATTCCCCCGATCGGACCCGAAACGCAGGTTCTTGCTAATTCATTTGCTTTTATACTGATTGTGCCACCGTGACTGGCCATAATCCGCAGGTCAAAATTGGTTCCTGCTTCCCTTAATGCTGTATCAATGTTTTCTAATGTTTTACGTGAAGGTTCTGCAGCATATGCCTCGACAATCGTTGTATTGGTTCGGTGGGATTCTTTTCGTACTGGATAATAATCTACGGTGGCAAAAATTTTAATGTCTTTATTTGCTTTTGCTACGATCTGTTCTGCAATATCGCGAATTTTCCTTTCATTAGCAGGGTATTTATAGGAGTGAAGTAGGCTGATGACAATCGCTTCTACATCCTCATCAATCAGTTTTTGGATAGCTGGTTCAATTTCGTGCTCGTAAAGAGGAATGACAACGCTTCCAAAAAGATCCACCCTTTCTGTTACTCCAACTGTCCACTTTCTTGGAACAAGAGGCGGATCAAAGTGATGTGTATTAATATGGATTTTGTCTGAATAGGAATAGCCGAGGAATGACTGAAGCCCACGGCCCATTCGATGGTTATCCTCCATCCCTTTATTAACCACTAATCCAACACGACGCCCTACCCGTGAAACAAGGCGGTTAAGCATCGCAGTTCCGGAATAAACACCTGCAAGTAAGTTAGGGAATTCCTCCTCCATTTTCACATCCCATTGGCTCAAAGCGTCTTTAGCAGAGTTTAATAGTCCAATATGTTCATCTAGTGGAGTAGTCTGTGCCTTTCCTACAACAAAATCCCCTTTTGAATCAATAATAAATGTGTCTGTCATTGTACCGCCGGCATCAATGGCAAGAATTTGAGATTTGGCCAAATAAAACTCTCCCTTCGTAAGTAAATGAATGAAACAGCGATTTATGTACAAATATGATAGTCATATTTTTGCTGTTATTGATAATATATTGCAAGTAGTGTGCCAACAACTCAAAATCGGCAAACTTTATATAAAAATAGCTCTATGATGAATTCTATTAAGTGAACCTTACATCCGTGGATCAAAGCAGAACTCATAAAACTGTAGTTTTTTGCAACATATGTAGCGATACAAATTTTTTTCTTAAAACAACTAATTAACTATTGATTTAGATAACAGGCTAGGTTAACATTTTGAATATACTAAATATTCAAATTATTAAATATTCCGTTGTTGTAATCGTTTTTAATAATCATTTCATTTCCATCCCCTTCATGAACCGATTTCAGGAAAAAATGTTACGTATATATGCTGAGGAGGTTTTAATAAGTTGGAAAACCCTTTTCTCTCTATTTTTTCCACACAGGACTTGCTCAATAAAGTAGGCGAAATCAAACATAAATGGGAAAACTTTATGACAAATCCTCCAAATAGTGAAGATCTGCAAAACGGCGTTCGGCGTGAAATACTAAATTCATGGAACCGTTGTCTATTAAGCGGATTAAATCCAAATCAAAAACAAGCTAGTGCGGCCCTTACCTCTTATGAACTGGAAAAACTTCTTTCTGAATCCGACCTTTATCGTGCAGCCATACCGATTATTAATCATATTTATAATACTATAATTGGTACTGGCTACTTAATTACACTTAATGATGAAAGTGGGAAAATGATCTATTTAAAAGGCGAACCGGATATTATGAGGAAAACGAAAAAAATGAATTTTTCACCTGGAATGGATTGGAGTGAACGCGCTGCCGGCACCAATGCCATCGGTACAAGCATTGTTTCTAAAAAGCCCATTCAAGTTTTATCTGCTGAACATTTCTGTGAAGGCTTCCATCCCCTGACCTGTTCATCATCGCCTATTTTTCATCCTTATACCAAAAATGTCATTGGAGCCATCGACTTTACTGGATTTTGGCCAAGCACACAACCACACACACTTGGGTTAGCCGTCTCCCTCGCACAGATGATTGAACAACAACTTCTAACCATTTATATAACAAAATTTACACAACTTGAAGAATATTATCATCAATGTACATTCAAATGGAGGGATCATTCTGTCTTTGTCATTAGTAACGAATCCGTTCTTGTTAATGGAGACCCCACGTTACTGAATGCCTTAAATTTGAAAAAAGAGAACACCTTTGATAACCATTTAATAATGAAAAGACTTCTTCAACATCCCAATCATTTCATGAATCAAGTAGAAGGATTTCAATTTATCGACTTGAAACCGATCATCATCAATAAAGAAGAAATTGGGTACTTAGCTATTTTCAAATCTAACAGTAATTCCACATCCAGTGCGCTAACCCATACAAAGGATCATCATTTGATCGTTGAGTCCGCAGAAATGAAGAATATTTTACATAAATGTCGGCAGCTTGCATCAATCAACACCCCGATCTTATTAACCGGAGAAACAGGCACGGGAAAAGAGGTTATTGCTAGGTATATTCATGAAGTAGGTTCGAGAAATGATAAACCTTTTATCGCCGTTAATTGCGGTGCCATACAAAAGGAACTAATTGGAAGTGAACTATTCGGTTATGAAAGCGGTACATTTACCGGAGGAAAAAAAGAAGGGAAAAAAGGAAAATTTGAAGAAGTAAACGGTGGTACGATCTTTTTAGACGAAATCGGAGAAATGCCGATTGATTTGCAGGTGCATTTACTAAGGGTACTTCAGGAAAATGAGTTTACAAGATTAGGTTCATCAAAGAACATAAAATTAGACGTAAAAGTAATTGCCGCAACAAACAGAAATCTAGAGGCCATGATTGAGGAAGGACACTTTAGAAAAGACTTGTTTTTCAGGCTAAATGTGATCTCTATTACGGTTCCCTCGTTATCGGAAAGGAAAGAAGACATCATCCCAATCAGCGATTACTATTTAACTCTATTTGCACAAAAGTATCATAAACCTTTGCCTTTTCGTTTAGCAGAGAAAACAAAAAGTTTCTTTTTAAGCTATAAATGGCCAGGCAATATAAGAGAATTAAGGAACGCACTTGAACATGCCGTCATCTTTAGCAGTTCTGCTGAAATTGAAAAAAGTCACCTACCCGATTATTTAGCTAACTTTCAAACCCAACAATCCCCTGACGAGGTAGAACATGCAAGCTTTTCCATAATGGAAAAAGAAGAAATGGAGCAAATAAGAAAACGTTTAGTTCAAAGTGGATGGAATATTTCGGCTGTTTCAAAAGAATTGAAAATGGCAAGATCCACCTTATATCGGAAACTTAAAAAATATAATTTAAAGGAATTGGATTTTGTGAAAACATGATAATACTACGTACCGACATCCTTCTAACAAGAAGATGCCAGGCATCTCCAATTCTGGATCATGCCTAACATTATATCTTTACTCTCCCCTTTCATCACTAGTATGGACGGCTTACTAACGAACAAGTGACAGCGTATAATGGCAAATAAATCAAGCGAAAATTTTAATCAAAAAAGACAGACCTTAAGTAAAGCCTTCAATTCCCATTTTTTGAAAGTCACCTATCAGAGAACGTATCATAGAACTCCTCTAGAACGTGAAAGGTTCTTGCGTTTTTCATCCTACAGAGGATACCGCTTAGTAAATATAAACTTTGATTTTAACGTATTATGCGTACTTGTATGACAAGAACCATAACGCTGTCACAAGAGGTATGAGCCTCAGCACGAAAAACAATGTGATCTAACGCCCTAGAGGATTCCCATTTTAAAAGAAACAACTTCATTTATCGAAGAATTTATACTTTCATTCAAAACCGTATATTACTAAAGACATCCGAAAACAAGAAAACCCCTTGATAAACAAGAGGTTTTGATATTTCTGTATTAATGACCTGATTCTTCCCCCGCCCCCTTCCCTGTCAAGGACGAGTCTTGTATTCTTTCTAGTTATTTAGGGCTACCGACTGTATCTAGAAATCCTTATATATAAAGATTTCTAGAGTTTTTTGCGTTTTTTAATATTTGCACCTCTCACAATTTCTGATCCCTTCATGGACGGTACGAATCTTGTTTGCATTGTGGAAAGCATGATTTTTGTTGTTACTGTGGATTTTCTGCACTATTGATTGAAGCCTTTTTCAGTGCCTAATCAATTTATTTTAGCCCATCCTTAAAGCTTCTTTAAAAAAATCAGAAAAACTGTCTTATTACTTTTGATAAGCCGAATTCCATTTTAGCAAATGCCATTCAAGAAGTTTCGCTAAAGAGTCTGCCAGTTTGCCAAGTAATGCATATAAAATAATTGCCAACACAACAATATCCAACTGCATAAATTCGCGGGCATTCATGGCCATATATCCGATACCAGAACTTGCTGCCACAGTTTCAGCTACAATAAGTGTCAACCACATAATGCCAAGAGCATATCGAAAGCCAACCAGAATCGTAGGGAGTGCCCCTGGGAAAATCACTTTGGAAAATAGCTTCCATCTGGACAAACCATAAACCTTGCCCATTTCGATTAATCCCTTATCAATCGAACGAATACCATGGTACGTGTTTATGTATATAGGAAAAAATACACCGATTAACACCAAAAATATCTTGGCTTCCTCTCCTACACCAAACCATAAAATAACGATTGGAATTAAGGCCAAATGTGGTATGTTTCTGAGCATTTGAATGGTTGTATCCAGGTGTCGTTCTGCAACTGGATAAATCCCATTTAATAGTCCGAGTATCAACCCGATTCCTCCACCTATCACAAATCCAATAAACGCACGGGTAAAACTGACCCATATATTCGTAACTAACTCTCCATTTCCCGTCAAAGAAATTCCTGCTTTTATCACATCAAGAGGAGACGGTAATACTTTCCCTGAAATCCAGCCGGTAACAGAAAATACCTGCCAAGAGATCAACAGCAAAATGGGGATAATCCATGGTGCAGCCTGGTGATAGGCCCTGGATCTCTTTTTTTTCATTATAATCCCCCTCTCATGAAAACGTTAATTAATTATCCTTTGGATTCCAAACATGATCATCGATGTTAACTGCTTTTTCGGTAAGACCGATTTTTAGTAGAATGTCTGCTTGTGCCTGCAAATCCTGTACAGCTTCTTCATTTATGAAATTTACGTCTGACATTTTCCTATTCAAGACCTTTTCCCATGTTTTTTTCGGGATACTTGTTTCTTTTTGAAGTAATGCAGCGGCTTTAGTAGGATTTTGATCAATTTCTTTGCCTGCATCTGCTAAATGTTCCACAAATTTTTCCACTATTTCAGGATGTTCATTTGCCAGTTTAGAACTGCTGAAATAAAAGGTTCTATATGGAACACTAGCTTTATTCTTTAGAATGTTATTGCCTTTACTTTCAGAAACTGTCATATAAGGATCCCATACAACCCATGCATCCACTTCCCCCTGTTCAAAAGCAACACTTGCATCAGGCGGATTGAGATACACAGGTTCCACATCACTCATGTCTAAACCAACTGAATCTAAGGATTGATTTAATAAATATTGAGAGATAGAGGCCTTATTAAAAGCTATTTTTTTTCCTTTTAAATCTTCAAGTGATTTTATTTGAGAGTCTATGCCAACTAATATTCCTTGTGACGATGGGGATGAGGGTTCACTTGCTATAAATTTGTAATCACTGCCTTTCGAAAGAGCAAAGATGGACGGTATGTCTCCTGCCCCTGCAAAATCAATACTTCCAGCATTTAAAGCTTCGAGGATCGAACTTCCTGTATTGAATTCAGACCAATTCACTTTATATCCTTCTTTTTCCAACTCCTTTTGAAGTGCCTGTTTGTTTTTCAATGTAAGCGAAGTGCCATTTTTTTGATAGCCTATATTAATTTCTTTATTATTTCCAACCGTTCCCGCTGCTTTCCCACACGCTGTAAGAAATAATGCCAGTATCAGAATGCTAAATAATGAGAGAAATGCCTTACCTTGATTAACGTGGTTCATTGAACATTCTCCAATCTAAACAATAGTTTTTTGTTCTTTATCAGCTGTTAAACAAGTTGACTTTGGGCCAGATTTTCCCGAACCTTCGGAATCACTGTCTGTCCTACTTGTTCGATAGTCTCCAAATGTGGAAATCCTCTAAGTAAAATCTTATCAAATCCCAGTTGCACATATTCAACTATACGCTCTGCCACTTGGTCAGATGTTCCCACAAGAGCAATGGAGTTACCTGATATTACCTGAGTCAGCCCTGCCCATAAATTTGCACCGATCTTAAAGTTTTTTTCTATCCCGCTTTCCATCAATTGATGTAGCCGTTTTGCTCCGACCGAATCCTCTTTAGAGGTCATTTCTCCTTTCTTCTGTAATACAGAGGGCGGCGCTTTGCTAAGCAGACGTTCGGCATTTTCCCAAGCAGCTTCTTCGGTTTCACCAAGTACGACTTGAAAGGAAATACTATAGCTTAATACTCGTTTTCGTTTAGTAGACAGTTGTTTCATTTCTTCGATTCTTTCCTTTGTATTTTCGATCGTTTCCCCCCACATCATATAAACATCCGATTCTTCGGCTGCGACCTCCTTCCCAATTTCAGAGGCTCCCCCAAAATAAATTTGTGGAGTATTCAGTGGTTTTGGGAATAGAGAAGCTTCCCTCAAGTTGAAAAACTCGCCCTGATAATCAAATCTATCCTTAGTAAATAACTTTTTCAGTACTTGAATATATTCACGAGTTCTACGATAACGGACATCATGTTCTAAAAAATCTCCTTCTCCTGCTAACTCTATTGGCGAACCGCCGGTAACGATATTGACTAACGCTCTTCCACCAGACCAATAATCCACAGTCGCAAATTGCTTAGCAAATGTTGTGGGTGCGATAAAACCAGGGCGGACCGCAAACAGAAATTTTAATTTACTTGTATAAGCAATTAAGTTTGCGGCAACTGCCAAGGAATCAAGGCAACCTGCACCAGTCGGCAAGAGTAAGGTCGAGAATCCTCCCTTTTCTGCTGCCTGTGCCACAGCCTTAATATATTCATGAGTAGGAGGACGATCAGAGCTTTCATCGGTTCCAGTCCAACTGTTCAATTTTTTCGTAGTTGAATTGTGAACTGCACCCACAAATTCTCCGTCTCCTGCTGTTGGTGCCATTGTAATAAATTCGACCATTTGAAATTCCCCCAATTTAGTAAGATTTATAGATTATTCATTTACAGCTCGTTTAAACCTACCTGTTTTCCCCAATACCCTCTCCAGAACTTTTTCCTCTAATTCAGCAAAATCTGGGTTGGATCGATTTCGCGGGCGCGGTAATGGAATTGGTAAATCCATTTTCACTGATCCTTTTTCTATTAAAACAACTCGATCCGCTAGAGTAATAGCTTCGGTTACATCATGAGTAACTAATAACGCCGTAAATTTCTGCTGTTGCCAAAGCTCCTCAATGAGTGTCTGCATCTCAATTCTCGTTAAAGCATCTAAAGCCCCTAACGGTTCATCCAGCAATAATAATTGCGGCTCAGCAGCAAGGGCCCTCGCCAAAGCTATCCTTTGCTTTTGCCCCCCTGATAATACCGAAGGCCAATCGTTAGCACGCTCTCCAAGTCCTACTTCCCTCAGCGCCCAAATTGCCCGTTTTTTCCATCCTGTTTTAAGGCCTAATCCTACTCCGACATTTTCAGCAACCGATTGCCATGGTAATAAGCGTGCTTCTTGGAACATGATTCTAGCTTGATGATTTAAACCATTAATGGCGGTTTGATTCTGTCTAATTTCTCCCTCTGTTTTTTCTTCCAGCCCTGCAATATGCCGGAGCAATGTGCTTTTTCCACAACCACTTTTACCCACAATCGCCACAAATTCTCCTGAAGCAATTTGTAAATCAACATTGCTGAGAACTTCTAAATGGCCATACGACTTTTTCAATTGATGGATGCTTAGCTCTACACCCTTTTTCTCAAACATGTTCCTCACACTCCTAGGATAAACTGATGATCAGATGTAAGTTATCTTCCTGAACAAAACTCTAATGGAGAAAATTTGGTATGTCGATATGATTAGGTGTATTATTCTGAAAATATCGTACTGTGGTTTCTGCATCTAATTTATAGAATCACAGGATATTCTGATTAATTTTCATAACGACAGTTAACGAAAATTCGAGGCCAAATATAAACTTAAGTAACTGCTTCTCTTTCTCCATTAAATCCATCATTTCTTTATGCACGCTCGCTTCTTTCAAACTATTTGGCTAAATAATCATGGAATCTTTTCTTAAAATCACCTTGAAGAACTGACTCACTCGTTAAATCATGAGAATCGTTTTGTTCTACACAGCATAGGCCCTTTATTTTTTGAGCTGTTTTTATCGGCACTTTCAGCAGTGTTTCTGCCCATTTAGATGAAATTTCAAGGGCATCTTTTACATCCACACAAATTTCATGGACCAGCCCATAGTTTTGGGCCGTACGTGCATCAAGCTTTGTGTTTGTCAGTGTTAGAAACCGGGTTTTTGAAACGCCAATTTCATTGATTAAACGCTGTGTGCCTAAGATCAGTCCAAATTGTGGACCAGGAAATCGAAAAAAACTTGTAGCAGTTGCGATTCTCAAATCGCACGAAATTGCCAAATCAGCTCCTGCTCCATATGCATATCCGTTCACTATAGCAATTGTCGGAATCGGAAAATGAGTTAGTTCATTCAACAAGATGGATAAATCATAAAAAAACTGACTTGCCTCTTGATTTGTTAATGTCTGTATGTATTTAACATTTACTCCCGTACTAAAGGCACGAGATACGTCACTACTTAAAATTAAGATACCTATATCATCCCTAGCAGTAATCATTTCCATGCCCATTTTTATTTCTTTGTATAGATCAATGTCAATTGCATTCAGATTGTGAGGTTTGTTTAAAGAAATACGAGCAACCTTTTTTGATGAGCCTAAGCAGTCAATGTTCAATTTTAACGTTTCCATGGCGGCTCCTTTCATGTTTTGTATCATACTTATTTGTTTACTTCAGGAACTAAATAAACTTGGCTCGATCTCATTTTTTGGGAGTTCAATAGACAGTTTTATAGAGTTACTCGAGATTAAAGCTTTCAATTCGGAGAAACCTGTATTATTTTGAACACGGTAGTAACGAAATTTTTCTTTTTGAGCAGTCTCATACGACAACTCACAAAGCATACTAGGAGGAGCACATAAAATATGTATTCCTCTTTCATTAAGCCATCTTATAACAGCTCCTCTTTTTCCAGCTTGCAGCTTAAGAGCAGGATTTTCAAAGTCCTTGACCTCTCCTGTTTCAACATCGAATAAGCGGATAACATCTCCCACCACAATCGGCACAATTATTTCTTTATCTCCTGATAAGACCATTGCAATAGTCATGTGAGCCTTCTCCTTTTTTTAACTGCAGAAACTAATCATGTACCTACAGATAATGTTTCTGTTGCAGTATTCTACATTAAATTAATCATATTATTCATATATTAACACTTGGTTTATTAATATTAATGTCCCGGTACCCTTTCTATCTTACTTCATTTCAAATCCAGTTGAATGCAGCCATTCTTCTATTACTTCTTCATTATGTTCCCCTATAATAGGGGGATTTCGATAAATCTCAAACTCGTACCCGGTCATTTTTACTGGAAATCCTATTGTCTGTGTTTGCTTACCATTAGGTAGTTCCATCTTTTTTACAATATCAAGTGATTCGGTAATAGGGCTGGCCAAAGCCTCTTGAAAATCATTAACTGGTGCTGAAGGGACACCTCGTTTATCAAATTCATCGAGCCATTCAGCTGCGCTTTTTGTAATAAATACTTTTTGTAGTATTGATTTTAGTGATTTTTGGTTTTTCGCCCGCAAAGTCTGTGTCACAAATCTTGGATTGGTAAATAAATCTTCTAGATTTGTTGCTTCACAAACTTCGTACCAAAGTTTATCATTTCCTGCAGCAATAACAAAAGGTTTGTCGTGGCCATTAAATACTTCATATGGAGCGTTCCGAGGATGGGCAGTACCTAAACGTTTAGGTACTTGCCCATTCCCAAAATATTCACTAGTTTGAAGCGCTGAAATCCCCATTACGCTTCCAAGCATTGAGCAGTCAATATATGCACCTTTCCCCTCTTGTTTTGATTTATGAATGGAGGCTGCTATCGTATAGGCAGCATATAGGCCTACGGAAAAATCGGCAATTGGAACACCACACTTTACAGCCGGGCCATCCTCTTCGCCGGTGACACTCATTAGGCCGCTAAATGCTTGTATTGACACATCAAAAGCTCCTTTTTTAGCGAAGGGGCCTAGTTGGCCATATCCTGAAATAGAGCAATAGACTAGTTTATGATTTAATTCAGAAAGACAATTATAGTCCAATCCAAATTTCTCTAACACTCCAGGCCTGAAATTTTCAACAATAACATCTGCTTTTAAACAAAGTTCTTTTAATAACTTCAATTCTTCTTTAATTTTAAAATCGATAACGACGCTTCGCTTATTACGGTTTAAAGATGAAAAATTAGAACTATAATCCCCTTTTTTATCACTTTCAAAAAAAGGAGGCCATGCTCTCATACCATCTCCACCATCTGGTCTCTCTATTTTTATGACATCTGCTCCTAGATCGGCTAATAACATGCCCGTATATGGACCAGCTGCAATTTGACCGAATTCAATAACCTTTATCCCAGATAATGGATGATCATTCACAGTTACCATTACTATTCTTTCCTCCCTTCTTAAAGAAACAGAACATTTTAAGAAAATCTGGTTTAATCAAATTTAACAAGTTTGCGACTCGGAATAATGTGTTTTCCAAATTATATATTAGCAAATTCAATTTGTATAATTGATAAATAAAAACGTATCGTTCAGAAATACTGATGTGACTTTTTTTGAATAACGCTATCTTTAATTGAATTTATTAATCTTTCAATTGCCGTACCATTTGTAATGGTGTTTGTCTTGCGTAATATTCCTGTAACTACACCTTCTTTTAAGTCCTCTATCTTTCTGACCATGGTACCTACTGGAGGGGATTCAACTATGACATCCGGGACTACGGCTATTCCTAGTCCAGCCTGTACATATTCCTTTAATGCGGTCATACTGTTTACCTCTAAACCAATATGGGGAATGACACCAGCTTCTACTAATGACTTTTCTAAATTAATTCGATAATTACATACTAAAGCACCTAATAAGAGTCTTTCCTCCTTTAAATCATATAGGTAGACTTCTTTTTTTTGGGCTATAGGGTGATTATCAGGAATTACTAGAGATACTTCTTCCGTTAACAATGGCTCAAATACTGTTGTATGATTTAATATTGGTGTATTGCAAAGCGCTATATCAAGTTCGCCGTCTAGTATCATTTGATTTAAATTTTGTGTATTGTTTATTTGAATGCTGATTTCCACTTTGGGATACTTTTTACAAAATGGCCCCAAAATTTTTGGCAGACGGTAAATGGCCATTGGTTCTATCGCTCCAATTCTAATCTTGCCAGCTTCACCATTCAGCCATTCAGCCATTGTATTTTGAATATACGCTAGATCTCTTAGTAAGATATCTGCTTTCTCATGAAAAACTCTTCCCGCTTCTGTTAAGTAAATTTTTTTCCCCCTTTCAATCAATTTTACACCAAGATCCGATTCCAGCTTTTGGATTTGCAATGTAACAGTTGATTGTACATACTTCAGTTCATCTGCTGCTTTTTGAAAACTTCCAAGACGCGCTATCGTCTGAAAGGTTCTTATGTTTCTTAAATCCACAAACTTCCACCCCACATATTTTTTAACTAAAAAAGCCTAGGAATCTTGGAATTAGATTCATAGGCTTTTTCTTTATAGATTATATTTATTCAATCTATGCCCATTAGTCCAAACACTGGTTATATAACCACTCGATGGCCTCTAGTTGTCTAGTGGGCTTATTAAATTTGTTTTTTTTACTATATATCCATTTTCCCGATAAATCAAGTTGGTTTTATTTTCAATTCATTTTTTTTGAACTATTTATTCCTCTTTTTCAATTATACAAGAGCATGCATTCAAGTTATTATAATTAGAGAGAGTTAATTCCAAGTTATTTTACCAAAAAAATGCATTTGCGATAAAGGAGGAAAAAATGACACATCTATCTATCCAAACCTTTGAGGAATCTATAAGAAAAGTGCTACATGTGGCAAAATCCGAAAAAGAGATTGTTAACCAAATGCAACCCTATTTTCAATCACTACTGGAAAACGAAGACTTATTGCCCGAATCATATAAACAGTCAAAGCCCGATAAGTACAGGCAATTTTTACTTTACAAACCGGAGGATGAAGCATTCTCTATCGTTGCCTTTGTGTGGGGACCTGGTCAAACAGCACCTATTCACGATCATTTAGTATGGGGTTTAGTCGGTATTTATGAAGGAACCATTGAAGAAACTAGATATCGTAAAATTCCCAATGATAAAAGTGAAGTTGGATTTAATCTAGAAGTTGTGGAAACTGTCATTGCAAAAACGAAAGATATTTCTTTTGTTTATCCACCTAATGCTGACATTCACAGTGTCCGTAATCCTTTTAATGATATAGCAATTACCATTCATATATACGGCACAGATATCGGCAAGCAAAAAAGAAATCGTTATGCAAGTGAAACATATGCAATGAATCCTATCGTTACATCACATGAAAATGATGTTCCTATTTATAGATAACATAAACATGTAAAAACAACAAATGACCTGACTCTTAAAGTCCATCAGGTCATTTTAATTTGGATTTTCACAAGCACATCAAACGCATACAGACTTTATGTGAGGGTTTACCGTTACTACATCAATTCCTTGTATAAATAGCCATTTTGAAAGATTAATCCAGTAATGGCCTGTAGGTTCCATTCCCACGAGGGCTGCCACCAGTTTATTTAATCTTTGAAGCTTGTCCATCCATTTTAATAAACTAGCAAATCCATCTTCATTATTTTCAAATGCAAGTGGATCTCCTAAGATTCAAAATCCATGATGTTCTGTATGACATTAAATCTTGATTACTACATAATATACTATTTAAATATTTTAGCGAGGTCTATGTTGTTATAAATACCTCATTTAAGGCAAGGGATTCACCCTGGCCTAAATGAGAGGCTGTCCGTGTGACGCCATGGATAATATATCAATTCACCCTCAAATCAAATAATCCCTTGAAAGCGTAGAACAATTTCAGCAATAATTGCAGAACCCAAAAAGGTCCCAAGTAATACACACATTCCTACAACAATCGTTTTCCAACCTAGTTTAGCAAAGTCTGCCCATGAACGGCCAATACCTATCCCCGCATAGGCTAGGATGGGTGTAGCTATTGCTAAAAGACTGACATCTGCCGTCCACTTTACAAGTTGATCTGATCCAGGCATGCTAGGGACAGTAAGTATAAAACCTAATATTCCAATGTAAGCTATACTTGGAATTTTAAGTGGGACTAGTTTGCCGATAATCAGGCCAGCTAAAGAAATAAGGATTAAAATAATCATTCCTGGTAAAGCAGTGATTGGGAGTATATCATAGCCGATCCAATTTCCGATTAACACCACAACTCCAATAATAACCAAAACTAATACCCATTCTTGGATGTTCTTTAACATTGGTTACACCCCTACATTCGATTTCATATTTTTAGTTTTTCTTTTTGTCATCCATTCATAAATTTTTTCTGTTAATGGCAAAGCAATAAAAATACTCACATATAAACCTGTTACAGATGTTGCAAGATTACTTGCACCTGAAAAAGCAATAATTTGATCTTTCATTTCTGGAAACGCTGTAACTAGAGGCCCTAATGCAGCAGCCGCCATACTTCCACTTCCTATTCCAGTTGCCATAGCAAAGGATAATGGATGAATGGGCGTAATAGTTGCTAACAATCCAGATATTAATCCCATAAAAATAGCGCCAAAAACGGTACCAAAGATGTATACAGCCATAACTCCGCGACCTTCTGGTGAGGAAAAACCGTATTTATCTGTAATTAAAGCGACATTGGGCTCACGTCCAATAGAGTGTGTCATTCCGATAGATTCTCGTTTCAATCCTAGTAAAACTGCCACTGGAAGGGCCAGAAAAATAGTGCCGAGATTTCCTATTTCTTGAAGGAGTAGTGCAGGGCCTGCTTCAATTAACAGAGGCAAGGCTGGACCTGCTTGTACACCAAACTTCGCAATAAGTAATGTAACCGATATAAAAACAAGTGATTCGGCACTTTTGGATTGCTTTTCCTTAACAAGTGGTGTAAAGAATAATAAAATTCCAATTATAACTGCATAAAGCATTGGCAATAATAAAATAACTCCTGGTCCTAAGGGAATTTGGTGCGTGCCAATCGTTTCAGACAGTAATACGATAGCAAAGACCGTGGCATGTACTCGCCAATCTTTCCAAAGTTTTTGTGTTTCAGTTGTCATCTTTATCATCCCTTTTCATTTTTGGTCTTGATTAAGGGGCCATATACAAAGAGGCCCCTTAATTTCACTATTTTTTATACTTGTTGTGATGATAAAGTCTTTGCACCATTCTTCATGTATTGTAATGTCGCTACCCCAAGAGTTTTTGCAGCGATTAATAACGAGCGTTCATCGATGTCAAACTTTGGATGATGGTGTGGATAGGCTTGTTTCCAATCAGGACTTTTTGCTCCTGTGAAAAAGAAAGTTCCTTTTACTTGTTCTAAATAATAGGAGAAGTCTTCACCAGCCATAATAGGTGGGGTTTCTTTAACAGATTCGACACCAGGTACTGAGTGAGCCAATTTCGCTACCAATTCAGTTTCTTCCTTGTGGTTAACTGTAGTCGGATATCCTCTCGTATATTTATAGTCATAGGTTGCATCGGATACAATACATGTTCCCTTAACGACTCTTTCAATTTCTTTTTCTATAAAATTACGAATCTCTTCTTTAAATGTTCGAACTGTACCAGTTAAAGTAGCTGTATCTGCAATAACATTGTAAGGATTTTTGGCTTCAAAAGCACAAACTGATACAACAGCAGATTCTAATGGATCTACTTTCCGGCTAACAATTTGTTGTAGATTACCTATAAGCTGTCCTCCAATTACAATACTATCCTTTGTTTCGTGCGGGGCAGCGCCATGTCCACCTTTACCCTGAATTGTTATATCAAAACGATCAGGTGCTGCTTGGAGAGGGCCTGTCCGATAACCAATTTCTCCTAATGGCATCTGTGCCTGTAAGTGCGTTCCAAAAATCACATCAACCCCATTTAAGCAACCATCTTCTATCATAGCGATGGCTCCACCTGGTGGTAGCTCTTCAGCATGTTGATGGAGAAAAACAACTGTCCCTTCAATTTCCGACTTCATGCCATTTAGAACTTTTGCAAGGCCCAATAATGTTGCTGTATGCCCATCATGGCCACATGCATGCATGACTCCTTCATTAACTGATTTAAACGGTACGTCTGTTTGTTCATGAATCGGAAGTGCATCAAAGTCTGCCCGTAAAGCAACCGTCGGCCCGGGTTTATCTCCTACCAGATAAGCTAAAACCCCATTTCCTCCCACACTTTTGCGTACTTTGTGCCCAAGTTTTTCATGATAGGCCGCAATATAATTTGCTGTATTCACTTCTTCAAAAGAAAGTTCAGGATGTTGATGAAGATGGCGTCGAATATCGACGATTTCGTTATAAATATCATCCAATCCTTTAAATAATTGATCCATTAATTCCACTCCTTTAATATAGTAGTATTTCATTTCAAATAAATGGTTAAATATCGATTTTAGCCCTTATCTCAGAGTATAATCATCATAATAGTACCAATAATATTTAGAAAATTCAATATACTCAATTATTAGCAACTAAACTTTTTTTCTGCTAATTACCCCCGTAACCGTTTCATCCTTCATCTAATCAGCCAGCACCAGATAAATTGAAATTATTTCCCTAAATCATTTTTTTCAATACCCTCTTCTATTTGCTAAATCTTTTAACACGTATCTTTTCTATACAAACATCTCATTATCTTTTTTATTTATCGCCTTTATTTTTTTTCCAGATCGTTCAAAATGCTTCCTTCTCCACCTAACCTGCCCCGTCAGTTGCATAAATAGAGTAGGGGGAAAATAAGTGTATTATTTTCCCCCCCTCTCACAACACCGTACATATGGTTCGCGTATACGACGTTTCAATTTATATACTTTTAGATAATGTTTAAAGCAGAGGGGACTCCCCTCTGCTTTAGTCTTTTGTTTGAGATTGCTCTTTGGACGACTTTGGATACTCCTATGAATCGGTAACCTTTTCGACAGTGGGTTAATCCTTTCGCTTCTTCCTCCGGAATTCCTAGTTGAATAAGCGATTTAATTTGTTTCTTCGCTACTTTCCATTGTTTCCATATGATGTCCCTAATTCTAGAGCGAAGCTTTGTGTCTATTCGTTCCATCTTTTTTTTCATGTTTGCCACTCTGAAGTAGTTTACCCATCCAACTATTACTTGGTCCAATTTCAATATTCGGTAGTCTAGTGGAACTTTCCAATTTCGCTTTGTCAGTTGTCGAAGTTTCCTTTGAAACTTCTGTACAGAACTTGGATGAGGTTTCACTTTGTAGTTGTTGTTATTCGTGTCGTAATAATACCCAAATCCTAAGAATTTCAACTCTTTTGGACGTGAGATTCTACTCTTCTCTACGTTGATTATCTCGCCTAATTTCTCTTCTATAAATCTCACGATTGTGCTCATTACTCGGTTCGCTGCCTTTTCACTTTTCACAAAGATAAGGGCATCATCAGCGTACCTCACGAACCTTAGTCCTCTTCTCCAGTTCCTTATCCAATACAATAAAAGACGAAAATGTCATCTCGTTAATCAGAAAATACTTAGTCAGTGGAGTCATGGTGAATGGAAAACATGAAGACACACCTGTCGGTACGCCGCAAGGAGGCAACCTCAGTCCACTATTAAGTAATATAATGTTAAACGAACTTGATTTCCTTAGTGGTTGGTCGATGTGTACCCCCATAGAGAACTATCACCACCTAGGTAGTTGCCATGCCTGGCACACAAGAAAAAACTGCCTTTAAGGCAGCCCCGACCTTCAGCTAGCGGGTACGTTAGCGCTCAATAGCAAATGAATGACAACTCGTTATTTTACTCCAGGAGGAGGGGGTGATCTATGCTGTCACTCTACTTTGGCAACAGCTTATATAATTGCTAACTACTATGAAGATAATGTAGGGACAATTCCGTTTCAAACGATGAATGGAGAGCTTGAAAAGTATGATTTTGTTTCTTGATGCTTTTATCCAAAGGTTATCGTGAATGAAGATCCCGTTTGTGGCTCTGCACATTGCAATTTCATTCCTAATTGATCGCAACGCCTGAGCTAAGATGAAATGATAGCAAGACAGCTTTTCGAAAGAGGTGGAATGTTATATTGTATATTAAAGGAGGCGGAGTAAAAATCAGGGGAACAGCTGTTTCATATTCAATTGCTGACCTTCAGGTTACTCACTAAAAAGAGTAAATCAATATGACGGTTGAAGAAATAAACAAGGAATTAGGTATTACGTTACCTGAGAGTTATTCCCCTCAAAGCTATGTATGTACCAAGAAGATATCAATTTAAAAATAAAAAGATGGATAACCTTTACCCATCTTTTTATTAACCCTATGAATTAAATCCCTTTAAAATTAATGAACTCAAAAAAGTTCTGAATCCTAAGTAATCTTAAATTACTCGATATAATAAACTATCCCTTTATTTACTGTTTTCTTCTTCAGCTATCCTTTCAATAAACTAAACACAATCTCAGGAATGAAACTACATTTGAGTTTAGTGAAGATCATGCAGTATTAGTATTTAGCCCCATTAAAATCAAATTTCTAGCTTCGGAATTTCAATTTTTCCCGAACAGAATTGTATTTTTGATATTTTACACTAGGCAATAATATATATTCTTACGGGATATTTGTTGTTAAACATATATACAAATGTAATTCTCCACTTTAAGCCACCAGATGGTCAGCTTATTGAAATAAGGCACCACCCTTAAACACAAAACCTTATTTTGGAGGAAGCTCTACCATAAATTTTAAAATCCAGAACAAAATTCTGAGAGATATGCTTCTGTTGTTTTGTCTCTAAGTAACAGATAGAAATATTAGATTATAAACATTTGTCTCGATAGAAATTCTCTCTAATTCCTCTTCCAATATCGGCCCAGCCGCCTACGCCAGATATTATGACAGCCACACATGCCATCCAATCCATTCTTTTCACAATAGAAAACGCTTACATTTCGAGGTTACTAGAAAACAATTGAACTCTTATTCTACGATTTTGTATTGCATGGTTGTTCCTCTTAGTAGTTTCTCATCTTCAATCATACAGGAACCTTTGTCATGTAAGTATTCAAGTGAGATCCCCTTTCTTAAAGCTGCTTGTTCCATTAATCTAATTTCATGATACATAGCATCAGACAAGATGCCTTTTTCAATGTTCTTACTTATTTCAAAATAAAACCCAGCCAATAATTCTAACGGTAATTTATCGTAAAGGGAACTTTCTTCTTTAACCATAAATGACCTCCTATTTAGATAATATAAAAAACTGGCATGTATTGAAAGAATTTTTAAAATTACTTAAAGAAAGCTTCCAAGGTCTTCTTGGAAATAACCTTCAATCGTAAAAGCCATTATATCACCATGATGAAAATACTTAAATACATTACTCTTATAATTGGATTTATTTTCGGGTATATTTGTTTGGTATATGATTTATACGGTTTATCAAAATTGACAAGGGGCTTACTTCCTAGGGATAATTGTCGGTCTAGTATTCATATTCAATGAAAACAAAAAATGAGCCGAGTTCGATGTATGATTTCTGGATTTGCAGTCCTTTCATCACGGTTCTTCCTGTTTTAGTGCTTGGTATAGCTATTATTATAGCAGCTATCTTTATACAATACATAATGTAAAAGTTTTTTTTATCGAAAAAGTAAAAAACACCTCTCGATTGAATGAACGTTAATTGAAAGAATCGTTCATTTAAAAAGCCGCCCATTACGCCTTTTCAATTGAGCAGGGTCTTTTTAAGTATGGGCATTTTTCCAATAAAGAAAAAGCTAACTAAATAAAGGATAGCTTTTTCTTTAAATATTATTCGTTCAATTATTTAAATAGATATTTTCAAGGTTGTTTAATTGGGAATGAATTTTTTTTCTGTCCAGGTTTTCTCCAATAACAACTAAATGATTTGTAAAAGCAATATCTTGTGGGTAATAAGAAGGCATTCCGTATGTATATTGAAATAGATTGACTTTTCCCCTTTCTTCCACGAATCGAACAAAGCCCTTTATTCGATGAATCGTATCAGGAAGTTTCATTAACCACTTCTCAAAATCGTTTTTTTTAATTTCATTAGTAAAGGTATAGGTTATTGCCTGGATATGTAAGTGTTGTTGAACATTCACCTTCTCAAATTCACAAATGGAAGTGCGATTAGAATAAGGAATATCAGATAATGGTACTTGAGAAAAATTAGTCATAAAAAGAGTTGCATCTGGATTGAAAGACTTTAATTCTGTTGTAATTTGCTGTAATTCATTTTTACTTAACTGATTGGTTTTATTGATGATTAAGGTATCTCCATGTTTTACTTGCTCTTCATATAAGCGCTTCAACTGAGGACTTTGACTGTTCCTTTGTAACCATCGATATGCATCAACTGTTGAAATGATTGAGCGTATGGATATGCGGTCAGCAATGACCGGCGACAGACAGGCATCCAGGATTTCAATCGGATGGGCAACACCAGACGCCTCTATATATATTACATCTGGTTGATGCATATGGAATAAGGTTAATAAAGAGATTTCCAAATCATCTTTCGCCGTGCAGCATATGCATCCATTCAACAATTCCTGTAGAGGAACCTTATCACCTATTATTTCTGTATCAATGGACTTCTCCCCCAATTCATTCATTAAAACGGCCACTTTTCTTCCGCTAGCTTTTTCATCTGTTAATAAATTTTGCAACAACGTAGTCTTTCCACTGCCAAGAAATCCGCTTATGATAACTACCTCTACTTGTGTCATTTTAACTACTCCTTAAAAATTCAAGCTACTAATCGTAGGGCGTGTGTCCTTTCTTCTTATATATTCCAAGTGAACGGGTCCGGAAGGTATTCCCAGTTGCTTTCTAGCTCTCTTTCCGTTAACAAACATGCATCCAATTCTTTTGTGAGTTGCCTTGTGTTGATATCTATCCCGATAAAGACTAGCTTAGTATGACGATCTCCATACTCAATATCCCATTCTTTAAGGATTTGTGTTTCATTTTTAAATATTTCCTCTTGTTGTAATTCCGGTAGAGACGCGACCCAATAAGACAATGGCTCAAGTGTCACGGATGGTCCTGCTTGTGATAAAAGCAATGCTACATTATTCCTCGTCGCACACCATGCAATCCCTTTAGCACGGACGATTTCTTTAGGCATCGAATGTATCCAATTGGAAAATTTCTCTGAATTAAAAGGCAATCTTCTTGCATAAACGAAGGATGATATTCCATATTCTTCGGTCTCGGGTGTATGAAGGGCCGGTCCTTCATTTAATTCTTGAAGCCACCCTGCGGAGGCGCTTGCTTTATCAAAATCAAATCGGTTTGTATCCATGATGTACTTTGGATCCACCCTGCAATTTTCTGTACGGATCAGCTTAGCATCAGGTTGTAATTTACGTAATACACTCTCTAATTGATCCAAGTTTTCATCTTCAACCATGTCACATTTATTAAGAATGAGGACATCGCAAAACTCAATTTGATCTATTAATAAATCGGCAATATTTCTATCATCACTTTCACCTACAGCTTCCTTTCTATCCAATAAAGAATCCCCTGATTGAAAATCATGCCAAAATCGATTCGCATCAACAACTGTAACCATCGTATCCAATCGGCAATATTTAGTTAGATCGATACCCATACTTTCATCTATATATGAAAAGGTTTGTGCCACTGGTATAGGCTCGCTAATCCCCGTTGATTCTATCAGAATATAGTCGATATCTCCTGCTTTA
This sequence comes from Bacillus sp. SD075, assembly GCF_017355165.1. GTDB lineage: Bacteria > Bacillota > Bacilli > Bacillales > DSM-1321 > Peribacillus. Next base: position 95,612 of record NZ_JADILK010000006.1, read on the forward strand.
GCCAACTTCTCTACTTCTTGAAGTAAGTCCTCACGTAAAGTACAGCAAATGCAACCATTGGATAATTCTACAAGCCTCTCATCCACCCGAGAAACATGACCACCTTGTTTGACCAGTTCGCTATCAATATTTATTTCACTCATGTCATTTACGATAACCGCAACTTTTAAGCCTAGCCTATTTTTTAAAATATAATTCAGTAAAGTTGTCTTACCTGCACCTAGGTATCCACTTAACACAGTCACCGGAATTTTTTTCATATTATTTCACTCACCTCATTTAAATAGTAATCATTTCGATTTATACGAAATTTTTTATCATAAAGATCTAACGATTATACTTACCGCTCGATGGGCTCCAGAAATGTTACGTGCTTAGGGACCATTTCAAGTTCTGCTAATGGAGCTGTCACATATAAGTTTTTTAATTGGTTCTCTTCGTATTCGGTATTTCGTTATTTAATGTATCCCGTCTGATTCTTTGGCCCAAGCCACGCTGGAACGCTTTCAAAGATACGGATTCTAAAGGGGGGGGGGCAGCTTTTAAAAAGAATGTGGCTAAAGTCGTCCCCTATATTCCGTCTCCAATAATAATCCACTTAAACATAGTTAATTCCTTTATAAGGATTACCTATAATTTCTTACTGTTATCATAGTGCCTGAATACTGATTATTAGAATGGTCCAACCTTCTTTTGCGCAGAAGGTTATTAGGTTAAGATAAGAACATGAATACTCTCTGTTTGGTTTTATCCGATTTATCGGTGTAATCAATCCATTTTATTCGTTTACACCGTTCATCAATGGATGTATCTATTTCTAATTGTGCCTCATCCATTATTTTCTTTATTGTAGAGATAGGAAGAGAGAAGTGGTCTGCTGCCGCTTTAAATGGAGAATTTGCAATCATTAATTGAAGAAATTGTTTTTCATCCACGGCAGTATCCTCTAATCGATATTCCATACTCTCAATATACTGGTAAACTTCTCTCTGTATATCAGGTAATTTTTTGATCGCACTTCGAAGTAAAAATTCCATTAAGATGGGATTAAATTGCTCCATATTTTCACCTCTTAACTATTACTATAAAAACACCAACTACCAGATTTTCACATCTGGTAGTTGATGTTTAAATATATTTACCAACTAGCTTTTTTCACACCCGGTATCTGCCCTTTGTGAGCATACTCTCTAAAAGCAATCCTAGACATTTTGAACTTTCTTAAATATCCCCTTGGCCTTCCAGTTACTTCACATCTGTTTTTAAGCCGAGTAGGCGAAGAATCTCTAGGGAGTTTTCTTAGTGCTTCAAAATCACCTTTTTCTTTTAAATCTGCACGAATGGCTGCATATTTCATCACCATTTCCTGCCTTTTTTGCTCTTTAACAACTTTTGATTTTTTCGCCATATTAATTCTCCTTTTTACAAATCGGAAGGATTACGTTTTATCATACGTATTCTTTCATATTGATTTTAAGTTCTTAATGCCTATTTGGTTTCCCTGTGTAATGTACGTCTTTTCAATCGTGGACAGTATTTCATTAGTTCAATCCGATCTGGATTATTTCGTTTATTCTTTGTCGTAATATAATTGCGATCTCCAGTTTCCGTACATGCTAACGTAATATTAATTCTCATCTTTTTCCCTCCACATTATTTCATATTATTCATATCTGTTAAAAAAGAAGGTAGTGGGTCTTTAAATGCAGACCAAACTTGCTTCATTTCTGTTTCAGTAAGTATGCATTCGTCTAAAGCTTTTTCAATTTCCTTTTGATTCATATCAATTCCAATCATAACCAATTCAGTTATGCGATCACCATATGTTTCGTCCCAATTAATTAATAGTTCTGGTTCATCTTCTAGAATTTGTACTTGTTCTTTTTCCGGATAACTTGCTATCCAATTACCTGCTGCCTGAATCGTCAGGGAAGGACCTGCTTGGGAGAGAAGTCCGGAAATATCGTGCCGGGAAGCTAACCAAAGAAATCCTTTTGATCGTATCACCTCGACTGGCCAATTTTCTATCCAATTCATCAGCCTTTCTGGATGGAATGGCTTTTTGCGACGATATAAAAATGATTTTATGCCATACTCTTCGGTTTCTGGAACATGCTCTTCATTTAATTCTTTAAGCCAACCTACTCCCTGACTCGATGTCTCAAAATCAAAAAGTCCAGTGTTCAGAACCTGAGTAAGAGGTACACGTGAATATTCACTTTCTATAATTCGTGCCTCAGGACTGAATTTTTGTAGAACTGATTTTAGTTTTTGAACATTATTTGACGAGACTAAATCGACTTTGTTCAGTACAATCACATTAGTAAATTCTATTTGATCAATTAAAAGATCGGCTATTTCCCTCTCATCGGTTTCATCCACTGCCTGCTTCCGATCCAATAGAGTTTCTCCAGAAGCGTAATCATGCCAAAATCGATTAGCATCCAAAACGGTAACCATTGTATCCAGCCTACATAATTTAGACAAATCGATACCCATACTTTCATCAACATAGGTAAAGGTTTGAGCTACTGGTATTGGTTCACTTATTCCACTTGATTCTATAACGATATAATCAATATCTTCTAGCTGTGCAAGCTTTTCCACTTCAATGAGTAAATCTTCTCTAAGGGTGAAGCAAATACAGCCATTTTGCATTTCTACCAGTTTCTCGTCGGTTTTAGCAACCCCCCCTTTTTTAACCAAGGCAGCATCAATATTCACTTCACTCATATCATTGACAATAACGGCTACTTTAAGATTATCCCGATTAGTTAAAATGTGATTAAGCAGAGTTGTCTTTCCTGAACCAAGATAACCACTAAGCACCGTAACCGGTATTTTTTCAAAATTCACCTTTTCACTCCTTTCACAATGCACCCTTAAGTCATAAAGTGTTTTCGCTCTCGTGCAAATCGAAACTATTACGATTTACAAAGTAAGAATAACCAGTTATGCTTTATTATAAAGGCCTGTTTTTTTCTCTCCCGCCATTATTAATAGCTATACCATTATAAATCGTAACCGTTACTATTTACAAGTGTTTTTATAAATAAATTTTCAGCTCTCTTTCCTTAGCATTCTAAATCCCTATAAATTTTACTTGATGTCGCATTTTTTTGACCAAGGTATTTGCCATTATATAATTCTGCTTGTTGATCAACTTCAGAAAAGACAAGTTGACAAATTCTGCGACCAATAGTTAACTGTACCGGTATTCTATTGGCATTAAAAAGCTCAAGTGTTATGTTCCCTTCAAAACCTGGGTCAACCCACCCGGCATTTTGAATAAATAGTCCCAACCTCCCTACTGAACTTCTCCCTTCTACGAACGCGGTAATATTACCCGGAAGTTTAATCCTTTCTTTAGTAGTGGCTAAAAGGAATGAGAGTGGCGGTATATGAATGGACTGCCCATCGTCCATAACAATTTCACGGTATTTTGCTGACGTTTCCGTGGATAATTGAGTGCATTTATATTCATCAATTAATAAAAAGTGTCCTCCCAAACGAAGGTCTAAGGAAGCCGGTTGGAATTGGAATGGTTCTACAGGGTAAATCAAAATTTCCTTACTTTGTATTTTCCTTTTAATCGATTTTCCTGAGAGTATCATGGCCCCACCTTTTCTTTATTATAAGATAATGAAGCGTATGCATCCTGTAAATGAATGGATTCCTCATTTCGGCATTCAATATGAAAGGACTGAACCCAGCTTAATTCATATAAATCCGCTGCAACCAGCCTAATAAGGTCTTCCACAAACCTTGGATTTTCAAACGCTTGTTCCGTCACCTTCTTTTCATCAGGCCTTTTTAGAATGGAATAAAGTTTTGCACTTGCATTCGATTCAATTACTTCTAACATGATTTCCTTGAAATTCCCAGGGGCGCCCCTGTCTGAATAAGTTTCAATTTCAATAGATACAATCCCTCTCTGATTATGGGCACTATATTCACTGATTTCTTTAGAGCAAGGGCACAGTGTAGTAACTGTTGCTGTCATCCGTATCTTTTCAATCCACTTAGCTGGCTCTTGGTAGTTTACTTCTATATGTAAAACTGCATTCATCAGACCTGATTTACCCATTACAGGACTTTTTCTTTCAAAAAACCATGGAAATGACACTTGGACAGCTGAAGCTTTCTGCTCCATCCTTTCCGCCATACTCTTGGCCAAATGACGTAATGACTGTGGGTTCATTTCTATTCCCTTTGAATAGGCTTCTTGAAGAGTTTCTGGGAGCCTACTCATATTTATCCCTTTCTTACTACTGCACAACTCAGTAGTTAGTGTAAAATCACCAATGGCTTGTTGAATTACCGGTTCAGATTCTGCTTTAACAATGACTGGATACTTAATTTTTTTAATTCCTACACGGTCGATTTTAAAGAACTCATTTTTTTCAATATTTTGCAAGTTCGACATATGTTGTTTTTGTGTTGGTTTATCTCCAATAATAGGATAGCTTGATCCAAAATATTGAAGCCGATTTGATTTTTTAGGTAGTTCCAGAATTGGCATCTTTTCATACTCCCATTCATTATTCATTATTGATTCTTAACCGTTTATCCAGAAATGAATGAGCATATTTTATCTTCGCCTAAACAATAAGTGACTATAGGTAATTCCTAAACATGTCACTAATCAATTTTATTTTGGGATTACTTGGATAGATTGGAATATAATAAATCGTAATCATTACGTTTTGCAATTTAACCATATAATATTTACTTTCATAAATCAATTATTTATTTAGAGGTTAAGAAAAAAATCCACTAAATTTGCTAGCAAGTACACTATTAACAATTTCAAATCCCCCTTTTTGTGCTTCTTTATTTAATCAGCTCAGTCTACTTCATGAAAAAGGATTCATGTTTTTCAATTTTTTGACTATTTAATGACAAATATGGAAGATAGCGAAGGAAGGAAAACGTAAATTCCAGATATTGTATAACGAGAGAATCAGTTACCGAAAAATCAAATTGCGATTGTTCGCCTTTCCATGACCTGTTGTATCGTTGATGCTAACTTATATGGTTACCAGGTTAACGGACATATACAAAAAATGGAAAACAATAATTGGTACATATTCAAGGGAAATTAACAAAAGGAAGCTATAATGGTGAGACCGTTCAGTGATCCAAATAATATATAGTCCTCTTTATAAAGTGATTGAATAATAAACAATAATGCAATCCTTCTCATTTCATTATTTTGTTTTCCTATTTATAGTCGTCCTTGATAAAATTAGTTATACAACGATAAAATTATGGAAAACAAAATAACGCTTAAAATACTTGTTATCATTTGTTTACCTGCTAATAAGAGAGCCTCTTTAAAAGAAAGTTCTCTCATAATTTTCACTAAGGTTACTAAGCAGGCAGTAAATGTACTACAAAGGAAAACGGCAATAAATAATTCACCTACTGCTAATTGATCCGCCATTATTCCGTTACCTTCATTCAATAATAATATTCCATCCTTACGGAATAAACTTGCAACGAAAGCGGGTGCTATATCAGCAGATAAACCAATAACAACCAATAATGGTGCGACAAGCCTTTTTAAAATGTCCATCCATCCCAGAAAATCAAATAATGAAGCAACCAGGCAGATAATTAAAAATATAGGCATAGCCTGGACGAGAAATTGAATTATAATAGGTTTTAGTCTATAGGACAAGGTTTGTCCTGAAGGCCATTGTAAGAAAGTTTCTCTTTTTTTAAATAGTGGGACTATTGTTTTTTCATTCCATATCTCCCCATGGATTAGTGATATTATTATCAAGATGAATATATACGGGAAAATAAGGCGGATGTGGCCTGAAGCACCAAAGACAGATAGGGATGCTCCTAATTGATAGCTACAGGCAGAGCCGAAGGAAATAACTGAAATACAATTCTTCCTAGTACAAATGTTGCAACTCCGACTAGATTGTATGGCAACAACATTGCATCCAAAACCATTAATGATAGGAACTAGATCCTGTCCAGTTAAACCAAATTTTCTCATGAGCGGATCAAGCACATCTGTAATGTGATCCTTTAATCCACTTTCTTCTGTAATTGCTAGAGCTAAACCGAATAAAATCACTACCGGAAAAGCCCAAATGAAAGAGTAAATACCCAATGTTAGTAGGCCAAAATCTCCAAAAAGCACAGTTTGCAAGGTTTCAGGAGCCCCCCTGCTCCATCTAACGAGAGAATTCAGAATAGTTGATTCAATAATGCTCTCAACTCTTTTAGAAAATTGGTAGGCTAAGAAAATAGGGAGGGAATAGATAACGAGTAAAGTTAAAAGGGCCACATATGGCCCTAAGCCCTTCATTTGATACAGGGTCTTAAATTCCTTTATTCCTTTTATACGCAAATTATTGAGTTCAATACTTTCAGCTAAAGTAACGGGCCTTGCTAACTCACGTATTTTATCCCCGTCCCTTGAATCCACTCTTCGTGTGTCCACTATAAATAAAGGGAATTTATTTTTTTCTCTAAAATCCCGCAATTGAATCAGTGATTCTTGATCCATTTTATCTTCAAAGCTAACGATGACCGCAATTGGCTTATCTCCGAAATGGAAAACTTCTGATAAAGCTTCCATCTCCTCTTTAAAATGGGTTCCTCTAACTACAAACCAATATTGATTAGCAGATTTAATCTTTTTTCTTGTATATTCACTTGAGACTAATTCACTTCCTATACGGATACCTGGTGTATCCATATATCGGGTCTGGTTTTCATTTACTTCTAGTATTGTTGAGGTAGATCCTTTAACATTAGATCCCTGAGCAGGAAATTTTTCTTGTAGTAACCCTTTAAGTAGTGTAGTTTTTCCTGATGATTCTAACCCTAATAATACAATTTTCATATGGATCTCCTAACAGGCACAATCTTTCTCACAACAAGACAAGTCATCAAGGTACATGGCAGATTTCTTATACATGTCAAAAACCTCTTGATTGCGAGAAAGATTATGATGGAAAAAAATGTCCTCTGCTATAATTGCAAACCTTTGACGAAATTTATATATAAAACAAAAAATTGTATTACTTTGTCTTACATTTGGTCCAATCAAATATACTGAAGGAGCTAGCGTGGACTCATCTTTTTCAGTTAAGATTGGTAGACCTTTTTCATTCCATTCAAACAACTCCTTGAATTGCTTCGCTCCACTCCCAAAGCCAGTACAGATAATCGGTTCCCAAATAGTTTCTACAACATCTCCATTCTCGAGTTGAATGAGAAACATGTCTTTTTCATTGTCCTTTTCGATTGAAACGACTCTACTCATAGGATGTTCAAAAATTCGATCTTGCAATTTTAAGGAATTAAGCCTTTCTCTCGTAAATGGTGATAAGGTCCTACTAGGATCCACCTCAATATTAAACCACTTCTTCGCAGGGTAATATACATCCACTTTATTCCCGTCTTTAATTAGGTGATAGGCCGCATCCGCTGCGCTCTCACCACCACCAATAATGATTCTATCCCCTTCAATTTCTTTCCATGAGGTAACATCGCCGTAATGTATACCGTATTTAAAAGGGCGTTTTGGAAATTGGAATTCCCCACAAGCAATAATAACTGAATCCGAGAAGAAGCCATCACCATTCTCGCTTGTTTGTACCCAATACTTTTCTTCCCTTTTTTCTACTTTATGTACTTGTGTATTTTCACTGACTGGCAACTTATAGTGTTCAGCAATCATACCTAAATAATCTCCATATTCCTCCCCTGATAAGTGTTCCTTTCCAAAAGTATATGCAGGTGACGTTTCAGGTAATATTGCATTTAAATCTAAGTGACTAAAACCATGAGCAGTAAAAGATGGTGTAATAAACCTTGTTTCTTCTGGCCATTGAAAAAATGTTGAACCAATTTCGTCCTTCTCCAATATAATAAAATCATCTATTTCATTCTGCTTTAATAGAACACCCATACCAATCCCTGCTGGGCCTCCACCTATAATTGTAATCATTTTTTTCCTCCCTTTATCAAAAGCTTATTGCTTTATAAAACCTATTTTACTTATTTTCACCACATACAAATCGTAACGATTACGATTTGTATCATATAGTTAACGACAAGATTTAGACATAACTACGATGACTGTTTGAAGCTTTATTTGTGTATATTCTGCGGGGCCTTAGTCACTCGTTATATCGGGATATACTATCTATTTCGCTAAACAATCGTAACAGTACCCATAAAACTCAAACCTTTGCAGTTTAAATTGATTATTAAAGGCAACCTTTGAGAAGTCTACGGGACATTTATCTCTATCCAGGGATTCACTTTTCCCGCAATTCAAACATTTTAACATACTCCTTGTATTTTCAGTTACTAGTTGATATTTACACTCTCTTTCCCACATACCTTTCTTCTCAATGAACCCCTTTTTTTCTAGCAAAAACAAAGTTCTGTAAACCGTATCTAAACTGATACCGGGGATTTTTTTTTTAGCCTCTTTATGCAGAATTCTCGCGGAAATAAATTCACTCTTTTTGTTACTTATCAATGTAATTAATAGTTTTCTTTTATTCGTCATCCTATAACCCGTTCTAATTAAAACAGAATTTATTTCATACTGTAGGTTCATCATTATTAACTCCTTCCTTTAAATAAAGTTAAATCATCCATCCAAACTATATGACTTAAATGAGCCAACATTTCACCATTCGTAAATTCGTAATGATTTCGATTTACATTAAAAATTAAATCATATTTTCACAAGAAAATCAAAGAAGTATAGTTCTTTATTTTATATACATACTCATATTTATTCTTAAAATAGTAATATAGATATACACCATATTGCAGCACAATAGCTAATTTAATTTACTGAAAATATTGCAGTTATCCTTTTTGCAGTGCGAAGGTACGCATTTTACCAATGTAGGGTGATTATCCGCACTCCTTCCCTTACAAATATTTGCGATATCCCAAGTAACATTTTAAAGCATATCAATGCCCTTTTCTTTTTAATAGATAAAGCTTTTGAAAAAAAAATCCCAGTAATAAGATGACAACAAGAAGCAACGTAATAGTTGCACCAGGAGGAGTTCCCAAATAATAAGAAGTACTTAAACCGGTAATGATTCCAAAAAATGCAGTAATTACCGCAATAATAATTACCCATTTGAAACCTTTTGCTATCCTAATTGAAAATGCAGCGGGTAAGACAAGCAGGGCTGATACTAACAGAACACCAATTGTGGGGATGATGACAGCTATGACTAATCCAGTTAAAATACTGAAAGAGAGTGATAGAATATGTGAATTAATCCCACTAGTAAATGCAGTGTCTTCATCAAATGTTAACAAAAATAGTGGCCTTTTTAATATCCAGAAATATAAGAGTACTATCAAGGTTATAATGAGCATCGTATATACTTGCCGATCACTGATAGTTATAATGGAACCAAATAAATATTGCTCCACATTAGTTGTCATTCCACCAGCACTAATACTCATTAAAAAGAGCGCAAGAGATAAACCAGCAGCCATTAATATAGCAATGGAAACTTCTGAATATGAATGGTAAGCTCTGCGCATATACTCTACTGCAATGGAGCCCATAATAACGACAAGAAAGCTTGAAAGCGTTAGATCAGTATGAATGAAATATCCGACCGCAACTCCAGCTAGGGAAATGTGTGATAGGGTATCTGCCATTAACGATTGTCTTCTTAATACAAGGAAGACTCCCAATATTGGTGCAATGATCGCAATTAATCCTCCTGCATAAAATGCCCTTCGCATGAATTCAAGGTCAAACATTTCCATGTATCCCGTTCCCCCTTCTCAAGATGAATGATCTTATCAAGAAATGGTTTAACATCTTCTTGGTCATGTGTCACCATTAAAACCGTGCAGTTATGCTCCTTGACTTGGTGTTTCATAAATTCATAAAATTTTATTCTGCTTTCAAAATCCATTCCTGTTGTTGGTTCATCTAGTACAAGAAAATCCGTTTCAGCTGCTAATGCACGTGCAATACAGATTTTTTGTTTTTGACCACCAGATAATGCACCAATTTTATGGTTCCTAAATTCCCACATCCCCACCATATCCAAAACATTTTTTACAACCTTTTCATCATGAACAGTCAATCTAGTAAACCATTTCCCTTTCCGAAACCTCCCCGAACGGACCAACTCTAAAACAGTACTTGGAAAACCAACATTGAATGAAGCTATTTGTTGAGGTACATAGCCGATTTTTAATGGTTGTCCTTTTTCATTAATCTCGCTTATCATTATCTCTCCGCTCCAAGGCTTTAATAAGCCTAGTAACAATCGCAGCAGAGTCGATTTAGAAGCACCGTTAGGTCCTGTAACACCAATGAATTCACTACTATTTACTTGAAATGAAATATCAGCAAGAGCCGGTGTATGGCCATACCCGAATTTAATCGATTTTACTTCTATAAGATTCAAACATGACACTCCTTTCCAGTTTTTTCAAAAGATAAAAGCGTGACTATGTCCTGATTCACGCTTTTATCCTTTGAAACTATTCGGTTAATGCCAGCTTAATTTTATCTAAATTATCTTGCATTACTTGAATGTAATCCGCGCCTTTTTTCTGATTTTCTTTACTTAACCCTTCCAAGGTATTTAGCACTTGGGTTTCGGCACCTATTTCAGTAGCTAAAGTTTGTGCTACTTTTGGGGATGCTACTTCTTCAAAGAAAATGGTTTTAATACTATGGTCTAATGCAAACTCCTTCAATTCTGCAAGTTTTGCAGGACTTGGTTCGTTTTCAGGCGACAAGCCGGCAATGGCGACTTGTGTAAGCCCGTATTCTCTTGCTAAGTAACCGAAAGCTGCATGTTGTGTAATAATATCTTTACTTTTAACATCTTCTAGTGTTGATTTAAAATCTTTATCCAAAGCCTTTAGTTTTTCAATATAAGCATCACTGTTCTTTTCGTAATCATTCTTATGGTCTGGATCCACTTTAATTAAAGCGTCCTTAATATTCTCCACTTCTTTTTGAGCAAGTACAGGGCTTAACCAAACATGAGGATCTTTTTCATGACTATGTTCATGCTGTTCGCCTTCAGCCTGTTCATCTTCTTCACCTTCTTCTTGCCCATGGTCATGTTCATCTTCTTCACCTTCCATTAATGTGATTCCTTCGCTCGCCTTAACAAAAGTGGATTCTTTAGTATCTAAACTTTTTTCAATATCAGGAACCCATGTCTCCATATATTCACTATCATAGATAAATAAATCTGCATTTTGTATTTGCCCTACATCCTTAGGTGAAGGTTCCCAATCATGAGGCTCTATAGAAGAAGGTATCAATAACTTTACTTCAGCAAGATCGCCAACAACATTTTTTGTAAACTCATACATTGGATAAAAAGTGGTGACTATTTGAATCTTTTCAGTATCCTTCTTTATTTGTTTTTCCGCCCACTCATTACTCACTCCTTGTTGACATCCTGCCAGCATAAGTGGGATAGCAATTAAAAGAGCTACCACTCTTTTAAACTTTTTCATGAAATTACCCTCCGATATATTCGCTCATATTTTAGCATTTGTAGTATATCGTAATTATTACGATTTGTAAATAGTAATAATTACGATTTACACTCTAGCTGGATTTTATTTCAAATGCTTCTCACTCTAAAAGGCCAGCTGACGTTGGTTTTAATCTGACCTCTCCCTAAATTTATCTGGTGGAAAAGGCTTCTTTCCATGGTTTTCACGATCTTGATTTATTTCATCTTGAAGACGTCCTTGATACGCTCGTGTTTCTTTGCGAACGATTTTCTTTTCAAATTTGCGCTTATTCGCACTGGCTTTCACATGTGTGGAATCGACGAATACGTGTTCAGCACTTATTAACTTTCTATCAGCAGCTGTCATTAAGATGCGATAGAAAATCTGTTCAAACAGGTCTGTATCTTTAAAGCGTCGCTCATAATTTTTCCCGAACGTAGAGAAATGAGGTACTTTATCATGGAAACCATAGCCTAAGAACCAACGGTAAGCCATATTTGTTTCAACTTCTTCCATCGTTTTACGCATGGAACGAATACCGACCCGCGGAATGCGAGTGCCTGGAATGGAAATCAACGTCCAAATGGTACAAGCCATAAAAAATGTAGACGAACTCGATATTCATCGAGTTTGTCTACATTCTGAGAACACGTTTAAATCAAACGTGTTCTTTCAATTATTTAGTTTACTGTTCAAATATCTTTCTTCGATCATAGGCGAAAACAATCATAGCGGCACCCAAGATAGCACAAACCATATACATCAATGAGTATGATGATAAATCCGCTATAGGGCCCATAATGACTCCACCTAACGAAACACCTAAATCAGCCATAGCAATAAATAAACCAATTAACACATTACGATTCATTTTTGGTAAAACAAAGGTCAAATAAGTGGTTAGCGTTGGATAGATGAGTGCCTGAGAGATTCCCAGTAAAATTGCTCCAACATATAAAAAAACAACTCCTCCCGTTATGGAAAAACTTACACATTGTGCTGCTGCCGCTACTAGGAGCATATTCCCCATGATAAATGTTGAATGCCACTTACCGTCTGATGGGATTTTTTTTCTTAATGTAAAACGCGCAAAGACAACAGTACCTGCTTGAAGCATTAGGTATATTCCAGCATTACCGTTCTCTACTTGCTTAGCATACAAGGGGATGAAGGTCGTAATAGCACCAAATACAATGGAAGCTACCAACATCAATACACTGCATTTAAATAAATACGGATTCTTTACCAACTGACCAAATGCCTTAAATATGTTTACGCTTTGTTCAGTATTATTGGGAACAGGTTCAACCTTTTCTTCTTTTATTTTCACACTATAACCAAACACCCCAGTAAAGATGGCAATTGTAATCATCACCACTGTAAAGTAATTCATATCACCTGCTTGCCAAATGCCTAACGCCAGTAGGGGCCCTAAAACACCTGGCATATAAGAAAATAAAGAATAAAGTGATATACCTTGTGAACGATCTTTTTCTGGAAGTGCATCAATAATGCCTATCTGCAAGGCCATTGAAAAAAATGCTGTCGATACTCCTTGTAGAATACGAGCAACTAAATAGCCCCCTAGCCCAGTAAATGTGTATAATATCAAAGCAAAACCATTGATAATAAGGATAATGCGTAACACTTTTATCGACCCATGCTTTTGTATAATATGACCTGCCCACGGTCGAAAAAACATGGTCGTAAATAAATAGGCTCCCATGATTAAACCGATAGTTGTATTGCTAGCACCTAATGTATCACCCCGCAAAGGAATAATAACATTTAGTATAGAATTGGCACTAAAATAAAGAAGAGCCAACATATATAAACGCATAAAGGGCCAAGACATTGCTCCACTCACAATTTTTTCTCCTCCTAATCTTTTAATGATATTCGTAACTTATTATGTATTTAGGCAAATCCTTTCTAATGACATTTCACTATTTATAAAGACTGTGCATTTCTTAAACATTTACTTCACATGGCAATAGAAGCACAGTTAGAAAAAGACAATTAACTTATCAAATCATTCTAATCGTCATAAATCTATCTTTTAAATGGTTATTAACATCTTCAATAATTTCCTTGAATATTCTGTCTGTACATTCTTTAATTGTTCAATATCTACCATTTCCTCGATTTGACCCTTTCTAAAAATAATGACTCTATCACAAATATACGCAGCGGCCTGTATGTCATGTGTTATAAATAAATAACTCATATTGTAGACTTTTTTTAAGTCTATCAATAATTCAAGTACTTGTATTTGCACGGATACATCTAAGGAACTGATTGCTTCATCCAATAAAATACACTTCGGCTCTGTTGAAATTGCCCTAGCAATGCATACTCTCTGAACCTCTCCACCCGATAATTCATGTGGGTACTTTTTTTTATAAGTTGGGTTTAAACCAACCTGATTTAATAGGTGTTCAATCTTTTTTTGATTATCCTTCAGGGCTTTTTTCTTTATTTTTAAAGGTTCCATAATGGCTTCTTCAACTGTAAAAAATGGATTAAGTGAGGAAATATAATCTTGAAATACTGCACTAATATTACCCAACCTCACTCGTCGATCGCTTACATTCTTTCCTTCAAATAAAATGTTACCACTATCAGGGTTTTCAATTCCTAATATCAAACGTCCCAGTGTTGATTTCCCACTTCCACTTTCTCCAATAATACCTAGACATTCACCATACCCACATTCAAAACTAATATTTTTCAAGACCTTATTCCTTTTTTTAGAAAAGATTTCACCCTTTTCATAAGATTTCTCGACACTATCAACTTTCAGCAATATAACTCCTCCCCATGATTTTCTTGAAATTATTATTAAGCCGCAGTTTAGTCGATACTAAATATTTTGTATATTCATGTTGGGCATTTGTGAAAATGGATCCAATACTCCCTCTTTCGATAATCTCACCATTCCTCATTACTAAAACCTCATCCGCAATTTTCCTTACAACACCTAAATCATGAGAAATATAAATCATCGAGCAACCAATTCTTTCTCGTAATTTAATAAATTGTTCTATCACTTCAAATTGCGAGATTGTATCTAACGCAGTTGTAGGTTCATCCGCAATAATAATATCAGGCTCTAATACTAATGCCAAAGCAATCATAATTCGCTGTAACATTCCACCTGAAAGCTGATGGGGATACTTATTCAGGATTTCTATGGGGTTTTCCAGCATTACACTTTGCATGGCATTCTTCATTTTTCCTTCCACCTCTTTATTTCCCCGGCCAAAATGTTCAACAAGTGTCTCTTTTAAATGAACCCCAATCACACAGGAAGGGTCAAATGCACTCATCCCATTTTGTAGAATCATACATATATTTTTCCCCCTTTTCTTTCGCATTTCTTTTTCAGGAAGATTGTTTAAGTTTTCTCCTTTAAATAGAATGTCTCCTGATTGGTGAATCGAAGCTTTGTTTAATTTCATGATTGACCTGCAAGTTACAGACTTTCCACTTCCGCTTTCTCCTACAATGGCCAGGCAGCTCCCTTGTTTCAAATTAAAGGAACTATTATGAATAATCATATTACCGGTACTGCTATCCCATATCCTTAAATTTTTCACTTCTAATATATTCATGAATTTATTTTGCCACCTCATTTTCTTGAAGCTTATTTTTAGAGGTCATTAATATAGGGTTTAGAGCGACTTGCAGCCCATCAGATAAAAAATTAAAGGCTGACACTACGATAATAATGGCTAAGCCAGGTGCTAACATTAACTCTGGTCTTGAAAACATAACTTCCCTCGCCTCGTTTAACATCATTCCCCATTCAGGATTTGGAGCTTGAATTCCTAAACCAAGGAATGAAAACCCTGATATTTGCAAGATCATCGAACTAATAGAACTACTTGAAATGACTGCTATATCAGAAAAGGTCACAGGAATAATATGCTTAAATATAATGTGCATGGCACTATTACCGGAGGCTATTGAAAATTTCACATATTCCAATTCGGTATACTGCATAACAGATGTTCTAATTACTCGTGCAAACCATGCCCATTTCATCAAAATAAAAGCAATCAATATATTCTCAAGCCCTACGCCTAAAATGCCGATAATCGCCAATGTCATAACGTACCCAGGGAAAGAAAGCATAATGTCACAAATTCTCATAATAAAGGCATCTATCTTTCCTCTAAAGTAGCCGGCCATAAAGCCCATAACAGCTCCTATCAAGATAGATATTGATAATGCTGCTAAAACCCATAAAACGCTAGGTCGAATTCCATAAACCAATCTGGATAAAATACATCTTCCCAAGTGATCGTTACCTAATAGGTATTCCCAAGATGGGTTGGCATACCGGAGGCTCATGTTTACTTCCTCAGGGTCATGTGGCGCAAATATAGAAGCAAATATACCAACGACAATCGTCACAATAATGACCAGTAAAGAGATAATAGCTAGCTTATCTTGAGTTAAGTTCTTTAATATCCTCATTTAAAGATCATTCCTTAATTTAGGATTCATCGCGGCATTTACAATGTCAGAGATTGTATTGAAAATGACAAAAGACACTGCCAATATCAGAACATACGCCTGAATTACGGGAAAATCCCTATTGAGAATGGATTTAACACTTAGGCTGCCTAATCCCGGCCATGCAAAAACATTTTCTATCACGACCGTACTTCCCAATATAATAGGGATAGCCATACAAAATATTGAAATGGCAACTTGCAATGAATTTCTTAAAATATGGATGATGATTTTCTTTTCCGGTAAGCCACATGCCCTTCCATACAGTACATAGTCTTCATTTAAATGGCTTAACATTGAACTTCTAACAGTTCTAAAATAAATGCCTGCATAACTTATCGCTATTACAGTGACGGGTAATATATAACTTTTAAACGATTCCATCCCACTTGTTGGCAACATATCCAACTTTACCGAAAAATACCAAATCATAATAGACGCAAGCAGATATGATGGCATAGCGGTTAAGAAAAATGAAATACCTCTTATGGATTTATCAATGATTTCCCCTTCTTTCATTGCACAGATGACACCCAATATTATTGACAAAACAATAATGATGACCGATGAAACTAATGTTAGCTTTAACGTGTTTAGAAAAGCTGGACCTATTAAAGACCAAATTGGTTTTCCTGTAACGTATGAATTCCCAAAGTCCAACTGTAAGCAGTCAATGATCCATTTTAAATACCGTATTATAAATGGTTTATCCAGTCCTAACTCTTCTTTTGTTTGAGCAATTAATTCATCTGTAATATTTGGAATATCTTGTGCCTGCAAAACCACCTCAGCTGGTTCTAAGGGAGAAAGATTAATTAAGCCAAACGTTAAAAACGAAATAATCAGCAATAAAGGGATTGAAATTAATAGTCTTTTAGTTACGTAAATTCCCATGGAAAATCTCCTTTTTATAGAAAAACTCTTTAGAACATACTTTCCATCCTCATTGATTATTAATCCATGTTTAATTGACCATAAGAATGATTACCTATTATATACGGAACCCCCCATCTTGTGCTGGGTCTCTGTATAAAAATGGCGGAATTTTGTATGTGTGCAATCAACTAGGGATTTTTCATTATTTATATAGTTTACCTTTGATGATTTACACTCTCTTATAAATAAAAAGGGGAAAATCCCCTTTTTATATTTCTATTCAAAGTCCATTAACTCAAACGGTAACTCAAATTGGGTCTGCTTAAATGCAATGCCTTTTAAATTTTTCGGAGCAACTACAGTGACCCTTCCATTTGAAATGGGAATAAAGACTGCTTCATCATGAACAGTTTCCATAATATCAGCGTATAACGTTTTTCGTTTTTCTTCATCCGCAGACACCATAACCTCATCAATTTCCTTATAAAGTTCAGCTGCTTTTGCAATGCCGCTTGTAGTATATAAATAAGCAGACTTAGATGTAAAAGCAGAAATAGTACTTTGCGGGTCATATGCAAGTCCCCATGTTTGATTGAATAATAAATCATACTCCCCTGTTGATCTTCTATTGGCGATTGAAGTTGATTCCTCACCTATAATCTCCACTTGCATACCTATCTCTTTTAATGAACTTTGAATAAATTCTGCTTCTATTTTTTGGGAAGATGAACTGTTATCATAATAAAATTTCATAGTTAATTTTTTACCGTCTCTCATTCTAACTACAGAATCATCCTTCGATATCCAGCCTGCTTTTTCTAAAATCTCTTTCGCCTTTTCTAAATCGTAGTCTCGTTTCTTCAAATCGACATCTGCATAATTGACGTTTGGTGAAAATAACGAGTTGGCTACTGCTTCTGTACCATTTAAAATATCCTTACTAATTGTTTCTCTATCAATAGCGTGCCAAATTGCTTCACGAACGGCTGTTTCACTCACTGCATTATCATTTTTACTACTATTGGCCACTATCATTTTCGTATTCATTGCTTCACTTCTAATAAGTTGATACTCACCTGAATCAACCAATTGATTCATTGCTTCGACGTCGAGGCTATCTGAACCCCGATCATCTGTAAATACAAAATCCACTTCTCCCTTTTTTAAAGCTAAAAATGTCGTTTCCCCTGCCGGAAGAACTTTAGAAGTAATTTTCTTAATTTTAGGTGCACCACCCCAATAGTCTTCATTCGCTCCAAAAGTGGCATACTCATCGGTTTTATGTTTAGTAAGAATATATGGGCCCGTACCATTGTAACCATTTACCCCATCTTTTGTTCCCCCGTTCATGAAATTTCCGGGTGATATAAACACATATGGTCTAGTCATCGACAGCTCGACCAAAGTAGGGTAATATGCCTCTGATAGCTCTAACTCAACTGTATATTCATCAACTACCTTACAGCTCACTATTTTTGTTGATAGCTTAATCCACGCATGCTTTTCAGCATTTTTTTGTACTGCATCTATATTTTGCTTCACTGCTTCTGCGTTAAAGGGTTCTCCATCATGGAATTTCACATCTTCTCTTAAATGAAATGTGTATACTTTTCCACCTTTTGAAATTTCCCATGATTTTGCAAGTAGCGGCTTAATTCCTTCCTCCGTATTTTCAACTAATGATTCATATATCATCCCCTGAGCCGGCATTGAACCCGTGTACAAATGGGGATTCATATCATTAATATCTTTCGATGAGGCATAAACTAATTCTGTTTTCTTTTTAATATTCGTTGTAACCGTATCACTTCCATCACTGCAGCCAACCAGCATTATAATTGAATACATAATAATAGATAAAAACACAAACATACTTCCTTTTTTCACAATATTTCCTCCTGATAAAAATAAAAAATTTTTAATAATTCTTTCCAAGTGCATATGCAAGAGAAAGTGGCTCTTCTCGTTTCCGATAGATGAAGTATTATTTCAACGTTTTAGCTTCTATACTTTTATCGATTTCACTGCATATCATATTCAAATCTTCATCAAAGCTTTGAACAACAAATGCTTTAGATAACAATTCACCTTTATAAGATTGAGCAACTATTTTAATTTTATTTTCATATGTTTTAATGATCTTATCTATCGTAGGACATTTAGAGTTTAAATATTTTGCAATTCCTTGTATTATTTTTATCCGGTAATAGTCTTCCTTAGGCATTCTAGGGATATCCAAATGTCCTTCTCTGTTGACAAACATACTTCTAATTGGCACTGCTGAAAAATCAAAATACTTCCCTTCCTCATCTGGTTCTGAAAAGGGATCAATCAAGAGCGAGGTATATCGTATGTACAATAAATACTCTTGATGAATAGTCTCTAAATGATTGAAATCCTCAATGTCCCGACGGGATAAGCTTTCCGTTCTCACCTGATAATTATCATCTGTCATGAATTTAAGTAAATTAATGCCTTTTATATTCATTTTTCCTATAATATCCATAATTTCTTTCCACTGAGCCAGCATATCTCGAATTAAATATTGTGTTATGGGCCCTTCAGGATAAATTTTATAAACATATTTCTTGGTATCTATATCTCCGAATATTGCACTTAATGATAAATCATTCATAAATAGCGGCGGGTGGACATATAAAGAAATATTTCTTGTTTCCGCCTCAATTGGAGAATTCATGACTTCTAGTGCAATTCCTAATTCTTCATATGCCTCTTCAAGTTTATGGACGTTTTCAGAAGGATAGTGTGTAGAGCCTATAAAAATTTTCTTCTTTACAGCTGTGGTTAACACGTGATTAGAAGGGCTATCGTACATCCATCGAGTATCACCATAATATGTTGAAAAGCTAATAATTTCTGCCTTTGAACTAAAATTATTCATATAATTACTTATAAGGCTATTGGAACCCAAAGTAGGAGAAATTAAAACAATACACCTTACCTGTTTTAAAACCTCATCATTCATTTTTTTTAATACTTCAATATAAGCATCCGCCGTTACAGATAAAATGATAGTATCCCATTCTCCATTAATTGTTTCATATCCATTAAAAACGTGATCGATGAAGCATTCACCTTCCATATTTCTATGCTTATCATTTTGAATGTTTACACGAATGAGGTTATCACTTTGCTTGAGCGCCTCAAAGAATTTTTCTGAACGCACAGATTCTCTTCCAACGATCCCCACATGGCATTTTAATTGTTTTTTTAAATTCACAGCAAGTTGGATGGATGCAGGACCAGTTCCTAATAGTAAGACTCGCTTAAATTCATTCATATAAACCTCCCTTTCTTACTGACAAGTAATCTATGCTTTTTTATACAATGCAATATCAAAAACATGTTCTGGACGCAGTATTTTTTCAACCATTATCCATTTTTGCCCGTCCACCTCTCTCAATGGATAATTAAATAGAGATTTCAACTGATTACCATACCTCATGGCCACTACAACATTATCATTCGAACAAGTATATAATTGATCCAATATGTCATATTTACTTTCAACAGTTGAACTAAATATGATATGGGTTGCCTCTTCCGTAAAATCAAGATTTTCAACCAATGTTTTTTCTAACTTGATATTTAAGCCATTACCTAGTTTTTTTACAACGTTTTGTCCAAGTTGAATGGCCTCCTCATCAATGTCTATGCCTACTACTTCTGCTCCTGTTCGTTTTGCAATTAATATCGGTGTCATCGGAAATGCCCCCGAGCCTACTAGCAATACTTTTGACTTAGAAGTAATTTGGAAACTACCAAATTCTTTTTCAATACATGATTCTATATTTTCGAAATAATCGCTGACATCATCCATTCCATTTTGCAACTTCAATGCACGATATTTCTCCATGATAGCCACACAAAGTGCAGACTTTTTTCTTAAATCCACCACAAGATGGCTCAAATCAATGGATTCTAGATGTTCCATTTGTTCCCACGTTTCTTTGTTCCGTTTATTCGTTATAAATTTTGAATAGTCATCTATTACTTTCTCTAACTCCGAACAATTATTTATTGTATGATCATAACGTCTTCCTAAATCATCGAATTTCCCCAAAAATTCATCCAAATGACTGTGGAATGTTTTTAATCCTATCATTCAAATCACCCCTGTTAAATATTATCTATACCTCAATAAATGCTTTGCCCTGTGCTACTATTCCGACAGACCCTTCAATTTCAAGTCTGGTCAACTCTTCTTTAAAATAATTGGCAAATACAGTGATAATGCCACCGGGTTGCTTTATTTGTGCTGTAATCTCCCGATTGTTTTTCCAAGCTAGATAGGCTCCTAATGTGGCTGTGCCTGAACCGCATCCCCTTTCCCATATCAAACTATCTAGATGTGGAACATATATGAGCGGAGCCAATTCATGCGTTTTTGATTTATACAATAAAATGCCAATTAAGTTGTAACTTGAAGGTGATCCAATTAACTTTGCTAATTTTTCCGCATTTTCCCTCATCTTTCTGTTGAATTGCTCTACTTCCATCACAATATGTACAAACTCACCATAATTCACCATAATTATTTCCATATCGCTACCATCAAGTTTTATTTTTCTCTTTTCTATCCTTTTAGGAATAGGCATAGTAACTTGACAGTAATATTCATCAGATTTTTTCTTGACTTGACACATAATTAACTTATCCGCACCTGAAACTTCCAATGAGATTTTCGCCATATGATTATGATTTAGTCCTTTTTCCGAGGCAATTAAAGTGGCCAAAGACATGCAAGCATTGCCGCAAAACTCCCCTCCAGCCATTTTTAGATGAGCAGCCGCTTCTTTTTTCGTCGACTTTTCTATAAAGCCTACTTGTTCTGCATTCAGGCTATCATATGACATGATTTTTGAAGCAATTTGCTTATACTCTTCATCTGGATGATTTGTTTTAACAAGAACTGTCATATTTTGTGTGGGATTAAATTTTACAAAATCTATTTCCTTTATCATCGCAACTACCCTTTACAGTATTTTTTCTTTTTTAAGTTTTCCTTTCTTAATAGAATATACAACGCAAATAGTAATGATTACGATTATCAATCACAAAATGAATTATAGCATATTGTTCGATAGTGTCAATAATTGGTTCTGTTTTTTTAGTTTAAATTTAATAAATTTTCGTAATTTTAGGCTTGATAATGCCCAAACTTAATTTTCTCCATACGTTACTCAAGCAAATATGACGTTATGCCGAACAACTTTTCTCATTTTGAGAAGCAGATAATAGCTGATTTCAACAACGTATCCATAAGTTTACTATTCTTTTCCATTAACGGAATTGCTGGAAATTATAGACCGTTCACTTAAAACGGGAAAACCTTATCAAATCAAGTTTTGTAGTGAATTGATGATGAATGCCGATAACATTATAAGTCCCGAAGTTGATATTTTTAGATATTCTAAAAAACAGAGCTCCCCGTAGTAGTCAATACCCAACTACTACGGAAAGCTCTTGTATTTATTGTTGCCCTTAAAATCCAAGCATTAGGTAAACCAACCATTCTTATTAGTAGGATTGTACGAAATATATTGATTTTTATCCTCCAATTTGATAGTCTAAGCCTTATCTATTTATAAATCGTAATTTTTACGATTTATAAATAGATAAGGAATTTTTTGGATTAATAAAATCCAAGACAATTTAGTTTTTTAATAAAACTATTTTTATACGAATGAATGAATACTTAACTGTTATCTCGAATAAGAATTCATCACTGTTTCTATTCACTAACATTTCTCATGTATATTTTCTGAATGAACTTGGAGGCGGTACTATGTTAAGATCTATTCAAACTATTATTTTACTATTATTTACTTTATCATTCACTGTTGGGTGTACTGTTAAGGAAACATCCGAAGATGAACATAATTCCGATAAAGGTGAAAATACGCCACATTCCGTTTCTAGTACAAAGAGTGCTGAACCTCGTATTAGCACAGTACAGCAGGAAGCCATTAACGCCTCTGCGACACCTGATAGCATTCCCGTTCTAGTTAACAAGTTAAATCCTCTACCTGATAAATACAGGCCTGATGATCTAGTCTATCCAAATGTGCCTTTTATTTTCAAGGAAAGAATCGAAAAACGAATGATGCGAGAAGAGGCGGCCCATGCTTTGGAAAATTTATTTAAGAAGGCTGGAGAAGATGATATAAAATTAGCGGGAGTATCAGCATTTAGATCACAAGAAACACAAGAAAGTATTTTTAATAATTATGTAAAAAAGGATGGGCTTGAAAAAGCTAAAACTTATAGTGCATATCCAGGAACCAGCGAACACCAAACAGGGCTGGCTATTGATATAAGTGACATTAATGGCAGTTGTGCTGCAGAGGAATGTTTTGGACAAACAAAAGAGGCCGAATGGTTATCTAATCATGCAAGTGATTATGGGTTTATAATTCGGTATCCTGAAGGAAAGCGAGAAATCACAGGGTATAAATATGAGGCTTGGCATATCCGTTATGTAGGCATAGAGATAGCCAAAGAAATTGAAACACAAGGGATGACACTCGAAGAATATTATAATGTACAGCCCGTATCTAAATAGGATCAATCATCAATGCGCCGACATCTTAAAAATCACATTCAAGATCTCGGCGCATTGATTTTTTGGGGCTGAATATTTTTTAGAACCTCATCCCTCCTCTAATGCATTGGAGAAAACTATTATATAATCAATTTTTATGGATATTTAGAGGCATCACTGAAGTCAAAAGTTTTTTTGCATAGGGATGTTGGGCATGTACAAGTTCTGCACTCGGTAGTTCCTCCACTATCTTTCCTTTATATAGGAAAAGAATCCTATCACAAAGATTTGCAACCGCCTGAAGATCGTGGGCTACAAAGAGGAAGGTCATATCCATATCATCTTTTAGCTCATGAAGCAGTTGAAGGATTTGTGCCTGAACAGAAACATCGAGTGAACTGATGGCCTCATCAAGCACGATGAATTTTGGTTCTGTCGCTATCGCTCGAGCAATACATACTCTCTGAAGTTGACCCCCACTCAGCTCATGCGGATATTTATGAAAGGTCGAATGAGGGAGTCCAACTTTAGTCAAAAGTACATGTATTCGGTTGTCTACATCTTTATATTCTCCTACGGCAATTAATGGCTCTCCAATGATATTGCCCACTGTAAATTGAGGATTTACAGAAGTAGTATAATCCTGAAAAACCACGCTCATATTTCCTTTATTCTGCTTAATCCACTTGGAAATTGATTCACCCTCAATCTCAACAGTACCCTGTTCAGGTTTCTCTAAACCGAGGATAATCCGGCTGAGTGTGCTCTTCCCACTCCCACTTTCTCCTATCAAACCTACACATTCACTTTTGTTAATTTGAAGATTAATATCTTCTAAAATCTTTTTCTTAGACTTTATTAAAAATCCGCCATCTTTATTATAACTTTTTGAAACATTTTTAACGCTAACAAACATAAATTCACCTCCTTGCCATAGATTGCTGAAACGGCTCTGCCAAACTAACGCGTGTATTTATTAAATACTTTGTAAATTCATGTTTTGGAGTGGAAAATAACACTTCTGCTTTTCCTGATTCTACTATTTCTCCATTTCTCATTACGAGTAACTCATCAGCCAAATATTGAACGACCCCTAAATCATGGGAAATAAAGATAATGGATGTACCTGTTATTTCACGTAGCAATTTGAATTGCTCCACCACTTCCCTTTGATTAATGGAATCTAGGGCGGTAGTGGGCTCATCAGCAATGATTATATCCGGTTCCATCATTATCACTATAGATATCATTACTCTTTGTAGCATTCCTCCTGAAAGTTGATGTGGATATTTTTTCAATACCTGCTCAGGTTCATGTATATGTACCCGATGAAGTGCAACTTCCGCCATTTCTTTAGCTTTCTTCTTTTTTATTTCCAAAATTCCACAAAACGTTTCGATCATGTGTTTTCCAATAGTATCTAATGGATTAAAAGCAGTCATCGCATCTTGAAGAATCATACAGATTCTTTGACCACGAATTTTTTTCAATACTTTGTTTGGCTGTCCAATTAGATTCATTCCATCAAATATAGCTTCCCCTCTCACATCTAACCATGGAGAAGTTAATCCAAGGATAGCTTTGGCCGTCAAGGATTTCCCACTTCCACTTTCTCCAACTATTCCTAGGCAAACATTTTTTTTAAGAGAAAAGTTTAGATTACGGACAATATCAATTCCTTCTCGGGCATCACTAACTGACAACCTTTTTATTTCTAATAAAGACATTCACCTGGCCCCCTTTCCTCTTTTTGGATATTTTAGGATTAATAGCCGAATGTAAACTATCACCAAGGAAATTAAATGCTGCAACGATAATTAAAATTGCAAATCCTGGTGCGAGCATATGGGTCGGATGCGTAATCATTACGTTCTTCGCCTCATTTAACATCATTCCCCATTCTGGAGTTGGTGCCTGTACCCCTAATCCTAAAAAGGAAAGTGCAGATATATTTAAAATAACCCACCCTGTATCTAGTGTGGCGAATACTGACACTTCGCCTGATACACCAGGAAATAAATGTTTCTTCATGATATGCCCGGTGCTACAACCGGACACTTTGGCAAAGCGGATGTAGTTTTTGTCTGTATATTGAATTACTACAGAACGAATCATACGAGTATACCAAGCCCACTTGGCAATGATGTTCGCGATTACCACATTTAATAATCCGGGGCCAAGTACTCCGACAATCGCTAAAATCATAACTTCTGCTGGGAAGGACAGCATTATATCACAAATTCTCATAATGAACTCGTCCACCTTCCCACGAAAAAACCCCGCCATTATTCCGAGTATCGTTCCAATCGTTATGGTAATGACAGTCGTAACTAGAGCATAAAAGATGGTCGTGCGAATTCCGTATAAAAGCCTAGATAAAATGCATCTGCCTAATTGGTCAGTACCCAAAGGGTGCGTTTGACTAATGCCTGCATATTTTTGAAGGACATTCATTTCTAGCGGATTATGTGGTGCAAGAATTGGAGCACAGATTCCAGCTGTTATAAAAAAGAGAATGATAGTTAAACAAAACATAGCCATTTTATCAGTCTTCAAACGATTCCAAACATGCATACTATAATTCCTTTCTCATCCGTGGATCAATTACGGTATTTAGGATATCAACCAAAAGATTACACACTACGAACATAACACCCATAATCAAGATATATGCTTGAATAATCGGAAAATCCGAATTAAAGATAGCCGTGACGCATAACCGTCCAATACCTGGCCATGCAAAAATATTTTCCACAATAACGGTCCCTGCAATTAATTTAGGTATGGACATACCTAAAGCAGTCAATGAAATCTGAAGAGAATTTCTAAAGACCTTTTTAATTATCGTTCGTTCCTTTAAGCCACGAACTCTAGCATAAAGAACAAAATTTTCGTTTTTATTCTTAATCATGTTATTTCTTATAAGACGGACATAAGTTGAAATAAAGCCTAGAGAAAGTGTAATAGCAGGGAGAACAACGGAAGATGGCTTTTCCATACCACTTGTGTCAAACCAATTTAGTTTGACTGAGAATAGCCATATAAGGAGGATTCCAATCCAAAAGCTCGGCATAGCCGTGCTAATAAATACTATTGCACGCATCACTTTATCAAAGATGCTACCTTCATAGATCGTACATAATATACTAATGAAAATACTTACCGAGATAATTATTACTAGAGCTACTGCAGCAAGCTGTAACGTTGCGGGCAAAGCCATTGCTATTTGATTGGAAACTGGTTCATGCGTTACATAACTAATTCCGAAATCTCCTTGAAGACTATTTACAAGCCACGAAAAATATCTAACAAAATATGGTTTATCAAGACCTAGTGAGAGCCTCATTGCCTCAATCATTTCATCAGTGGGTGTTACTTGATTCACTCTTAGTGCAATTTCAGCAGGGTCACTTGCTCTTAAATTAATCAATACAAAAGCTAAGAAAGAGATGCCAAGAATAATGGGTATGATTGCAAGTACTCGCTTTAATAAATACAGGCTCAAAACTTTTTCTCCTAACTTGGATTACTAGTATATAATCCCCAGCTTACTTCATAAAGAAAGTATAGAGTGGGGATTTTTCATCTGAAAAACTATTTCATTTACTAAAATGCATTTTTTCAAAGGGAATTTCATACTGAGAAACGTTAAAACCAACGCCTTTTAATCCCTTTGCATGTACAGCTTTTGTCACTGAGTAAGTTAACGGTATATAAACATTCTCATCATGTATATACGTTAATATTTCTTTATACATTTTTTTACGATTATCTTCCTTTTGTTCTATCATAATGTCAGAAATGGTATGATCCAACCACTTCTTTTTTTTCAACCCTAATTGAGCTTGATAATCCGCATGTGAAGGAACACGCCATGACGATACATAAGTTTGAGGGTCATAAGGTAATCCCCAAGAAAGAGAATACATTAAATCAAAATCACCAGTTTTCTGTCGATCAAAATATGCTTGTTTTTCTTCCCCAACAATCTTAAGACTAACACCTACCTGTTTTAAATCATTCTGCATGGATTGACTAATTGTCCGTTCTTGAGCATTATCGGAGTTATAGTAAATAGTGACTTCTAACATCTTTCCATCCTTATAACGATATCCATCTTTTCCTATTTCCCAACCAGCTTCTGTTAACAATTTATTTGCTTTATCCTTACTATACTTTTGCGCTTTTAAGTCAACATCAGCATATGGAACTGTTGGGGAAAGAAGAGTATCTGCCACATGTTCAGCACCGTTAAGTATGCCATCAGCAATAACTTGTTTATTTATAGCCTTTTGAAAAGCTTCACGAACCTTTGGGTCATTGACAATTGGCTTTTTGGAATTAAGAACAATAGCCCTTGATCCAACAGGATGACTAACCACTGTCTTATATTTACCTTGTTCTGTTAGTATTTTGAATGAATCGCTATCGATCATATCTCCATCTGAACCGAAAAGAAGATCAATTTCGCCTTTCTCAAGGGCTAAAAGTATCGTTTGGTGATCAGGCATTACCTTCCACTTAATAGATTTAATTTTGGGTTTATCTCCCCAATAATCCTCATTCTCTGTAAATATAGCATACTGGTTTTCTTTATGTTCTTTTAAAACGTAAGGGCCAGTGCCTGCATATCCATTTACTCCATTAGCCGTCGTTCCGTCAATAAAACTTTTAGGAGAAATAAATCTGAATGGTCGAGTTAACCCTAGTTCCTCAAGTGTAGGATAATATGCATTTTTTAGAGTTAATTGAAAAGTGTGCTCATCAATAGCTTTTGTTTCTTTAATTTCCGCCACAAGATTCAACCATGAGTTTTTTTCAATGTTTTTTAAGACAGCGTCTATATTTTTCTTAACAGCTTCTGCATTAAAAGGCTCACCATCAGTAAAAGTGACTCCTTCTTTAAGATGAAATGTATAGATTAACCCATTCTCCGAAATATCCCAGCTTTCCGCTAAGGCAGGCTTTATCCCGCCATCCGTATTAATTACCAAGGATTCAAAAACCATATTTTGCGCTGGCATTTCTCCAGTATATAAATGAGGATTAATATCGCGGATGTCTTTTGTACTCGCAAAAACCAGTTCATCATTTGATACGTCATTTGAAGCAGTATCAACTTTTTCATTTTTACTGGAACAAGCTGAGAGTAAAAATAAAGTCAGTATCGTTAGAATTAAAGAATAAGCTGTAATTTTTTTCATAGTTTAATTATCCTTTTTCACATATTTTCATTCACATTCCAAATTATTTACATTTACATAAGTGAAATCTCTATATCCCTCTCTCCTTCAACGTTAATAAATCGAAACCATTTCGTTTTCCGTTGGATTTTAGTGCACAAATCGATATTATTACGATTTAAATCCTAACATACAAGCTTCTTTGTTTCAATATTTATTTCCAGTTTAAAAATACCTTCAAAAAAATCACAATATTTGATTATCACTGAAATGAGAGTAGAAAAGGCTACTACTGCTATCCTCCAAGAAAACGTGGATACAATATAGAAGTAAAAGGAAAATATTCATCAAATTTATACTGCAGGAGTAAAGATAGTTTCATCATCACAATAGTCCAAGCTTGGAAATGTTTTCTAATACTTAACAGCTACTAAAACAAAAAATCGAAGTGCAACTTCTACAGGATCACTGGAACTTAGACTAATCATAATGAAAGAAATCAATGATATACCTATCAGTAACGGTATCATACTCAAAGATCTTTTAAGGAGGTAATTTTTCATTTATCCACTTCAAATCTCCCAAGATCATTGAAAAGACAGATATGTGGATCTGTCTTTTCAATGATTAATTTAGTTTTCGAAATACATTTTTTCAAAAGGTACCTCGTATTGAGAAACGTTAAATGTAACACCTTTTAACTTAGGAATATGAACAGCCTTCGTACGTGAATAAGTGAGCGGAATATATACACTTTCGTTATGAATATACGTCAAAATGTCTGCATACATTTCCTTACGTTTTTCTTCATTAGCCTCGATCATAACTGCTGTAATTGTATCATCTAACCATTCTTTCTTATCTAATCCTATTTGCGCTTGATAATCACCATGAGCCGGTATTCTCCAGGATGATAAATAAGATTGAGGGTCATATGGTGTTCCCCAAGATAATGAATACATTAAATCAAAGTCTCCTGTTTTTTGGCGATCCAAAAACGCCTGTTTTTCCTCACCGATTATTTTGAGACTAACACCGACATTTTTTAGATCATTTTGCATGTATTCACTGATGGTTTTTTCTTGAGCATTATCTGAATTATAGTTAATGGAGACCTCTAGTTTTTCCCCCTCCTTATAGCGATATTGATCACCTGCTAATTTCCAGCCAGCTTCTTCAAACAAATCATTTGATTTATCAGGATCAAATGATTTTTTTTCTAAACCCAAATCGCTATAAGGTACGGTAGAAGATAGTAGCATATCTGCCACAGTTTCAGATCCATTTAGAATATCATTGGCAATTGTTTTTTTATCAATTGCAAATTGAAAGGCCTCTCGAACTTTACGTTCCCCTGTAATTCCCTTATT
The DNA here is from genome assembly GCF_017355165.1 of Bacillus sp. SD075. Classification (GTDB taxonomy): domain Bacteria; phylum Bacillota; class Bacilli; order Bacillales; family DSM-1321; genus Peribacillus. Next base: position 125,641 of record NZ_JADILK010000006.1, read on the forward strand.
TGAATTTAATAATATCGCACGAGATGCGATCGGCTGGCTTATCTCTGTTTTGTATTTCCCTTGATTTTCTAAGGCTTTGTACGAATCAATATCAATCATGTCTCCGTCAGCTCCGAAAATAAGATCAACCTCTCCTTTTTCAAGAGCAAGTAGAATTGTTTGATGATCAGGCATAACCTTCCACTTTATCGAATGAACTTTCGGTTTTTCCCCCCAATAATTTTTATTAGCTGTAAAAACGGCATATTGTTCATTTTTATGTTCAGATAAAACCCATGGACCTGTTCCAGCATAGCTTTTCACTCTGTTCTTCGTTTGTCCATCTATGAAAGACTTTGGAGAAATAAAGCGGAACGGACGAGTAAGGCCTAATTCCGTTAAAGTCGGGTAATAGGGATGCTTTAATACTAGTTTATATGTATATTCATCTACTACCACATTTTCTTTTATCTCATTTACCATATCCAACCAAGCGTGACGCTCTATATTTTCTAAAATAGCATCCATATTCAATTTAACAGCTTCAGCGTTAAATGGTTCTCCATCTGAGAATGTAACTCCCTCTCTTAAATGAAAGGTATACTCTAATCCGTCCTCTGAAATCTCCCAACTTTCAGCTAAAGCAGGTTTGACTCCATCCTCTGTATTCAAAACAAGGGATTCGAAAACCATGTATTGTGCAGCCATCTCTCCACTGTATAAATGTGGATTAATATCACGTATGTCCTTTGTACTAGCATATACAATCTCATCACGTTTACTATTTTCACTTTGGGATCCACTTTTCCCCTGACAACCTGTTGTTAAAATAAAGCATAGTATGAAGATAAGTATTGTATTTTTCTTCACTGCTGTAACTCCTTAACGTTTTAAAAAAACTTTTTTATTTCTACAAATCTATAAAAATCATAAATTCCTATCCATATGTACGGTTTTCCAAATTGCATCTTCTTCAGCTAATCTAATCTCAAACCCTTGATTTTCCCAAAATGATATAGCACCAGGCAAAAATGGGTGTGTATGTAAATAAAGATTCTGATATCCAGCATCCATACTGAACTTTAACGCTTTCTTAAATAATGTTGTTCCAATTCCTAAGCGCCTATACTTCGAATCTATGTAGCATTTTACAATTTCTGCGGTATGAGTATGGTTGTAAACATCTATTAATTGATCAAATCTTCCATCGTAAGGATAAATTCCGATTGTACCGATCAAAGTCCCATCATGAATACGCGCTGCATAAACCGTAGAGTTTCCCCGTTGAATATAGTGCTTTTTAAAGTGAAGTAAGTCAGGTGGAAGTTTATCCTGAGATAGCATTGGAAAAATTTCTTTTCGTATTCTCATCATAAACTCCAATGCCTGACAAATGTCATCTTCTTCAACTTTACTAATTATATATTGGTGTTGTTTACTCACTCTTATCACACCTCCTTTTTATGTTCACTTATATTTAAATACAACGGGAACGAATGGGTATTTTATTAATGGAAGTCCCCCTTTTCAAGGTGTAGAGAGAACCTCGAGTAACACGAAATATTACTGATTACTACTGAAGTACGGACCTCTATTATTACTATAACCAAAAAAATTCATTATTCAAACATTTGTTTAACATTTAATAAAAGCTGTAAGTAATAATTGGCCATATAAAGGATGGTTTCAATGGAAGTATTGTGTAAGCAGATGTGCCATTCATTATTTAGAAAATAATTACATTTAAAAAGGAAGTTGAACCTTTTTGTAGAATAATAGATATATACTACCAGGAAGGAAGGTATAAAAATAAAATAAGAACCTGTTTATTTCAGAACTTAAAGGAATTAATACTAGTTTTATCTATAAAATATAAATCTTAGTGTTTAGCAATGATTATATTTAAAGGAGTATTAGTTATGAATGTCATCGCATTATTAGGTTTTCTCGCTATTATATATTCACTTTTTCACCTCATTCACCATTTTATTAAACAGGTGAAGCACAAAGAAAGAGCACTATCTAAGAAGATTTTTTATTTTTCTCTCATTGGCGGATTAATATTTTTTATTGTTGGAATATCGTTTTTGGATACAGGAGCCCAAGCTAAACTTGATGATAAAATAAAACAAAATACAAAATTAACAGCCGATAATAAACATTTAAAATTAGAAAATAAGAAGCTTGAAAAACAAATTACTGATCTTGAGTCCGATATTAAAGAAACCGCTTCTAATATTACAGAATATGAAAATAATTTAAATTCATTGGAAGAAGAAAAAAAGGCTTTCTCATCAGAAAAAGATTCATTAAATAAACAGATAAGTGATCTAACAATTAAAAATACAAGTTTGCAAAACAAAGTGGACAGTTTGAATACTCAATTGGAAGATACCTCTACCGCTAAAGCAAATACAAATCAACCAACTGCTTCTACATCGTCAGGAGAAAGGGAAGATTTCGCAAACTGCACAGATTTACGAGGTACATATCCAAACGGCGTTCCAGCTGGACACCCTGCTTATGTACCAAGTATGGATCGAGATAAAGACAACTATGCTTGTGAAAAGTAATAAAATAGGCTTTATTTTTTAATATCCCCAATTTGTAGACAAAAAGGGTTCGGAATGTTCTCATTCCGAACCTTTTTGATTTTTTATTGGATTTGAAGCAGATATAGAGAATAGTGATTTTTCGGATGTTATTCAGGCCATTTCTAGCCCTTCAAAAGTCCTGTTGCTATCTTCTTTACATTCATGGCAGAGACAGAAAAAGAAGATCTATTTAAAATGGTTGGAGTTTGGCAGGACCTGCAAGCTGTTGCCAGCCATAATTCAAGTGAACACTTTACCTCGTCTGTTGCTAAAACGAGAGCTTTCTTAAGTGCCCCATTAGGTGTTGAAGGATTTGAAGGTGCTATCATTGAACTCCTAGTTCTTAAAGATACAGATAATTTAATTTTTTTTGGAGATCTTTTTAACATATTGAGTGCTTATCAAGCTGTCAAGTTAGGGAGACGATTGAATTTCTTAAATAACAGGCAAGTTGAATTTTTAAAATGTCTTCCGGATTCGAAAAGGAAATTTGAAGCTTTTCTTCGATCCTTTTTAGCCTTTGATATAAAGTATTAACGTGGATATGCAAAAGTTTGGCTGTTTGTGTAGCTTGACGGTCGTTTTCCATATAGGCAAGCAGGGTTTGTTCTAAATCCAAAGTACCATCTTTATCAGATTGGAGGGGATTAAAAACTTCATTTACAAAAGAGTTCAGGTCATCAATGGGTTGGTGAATAAAAAGGTGATTTATGCCAATATCCTGATAACTCACGATACTTTTAAGCTGCCTCGAGATAAGAAAAGAAAGGGCTTTATCCGCTTCGGAGTAACTTTTTGCTATATTATCGATACTTGGATAAGAAGTACCAATCCCTATTTTTAGCGATTCTTCATGCACATTAATCCAGTTGGAATGAATAAGCTCTAGTTTCTTTTTTATATAATCATGATCTGCATAGTTATTAAATTGGCATACCAACGTCACTTTATTTCCATAACCAAAAACGATTGAAACAAATATTCCTAATTTTTTTTTAATTTGGGCAATTAGTTTGTGCATTTGCATATTAAGAAAATGAAAATCTGCATGAGGATGTAGGTGGATTACGATTGCCATATAATAGGAATGGTGATCGATTCTAAGCTCAACGGCCTTCTTTCGTATCAGGTTATATTCTCCGCTCTGAATAAAATCATTAAATAGATCATTTGTTTTTTGATAAAAAGAATCCACTAATGTTTGTTTTCTGATAATCTCTAATGCAATCACTGAACTTGCCTGTTCAATAATCATTTTGTTTAAAGGAAAAAGATCATCTTCCTCCATTTCTACGGCCATTATTCCAATCGGAACATCAATAGCAATAATAGGGTGAATATACAATGACTGACTATTATAAGTCTCAGTGAAAAAAGATTGAGTTTGTAATTTTGTATTTATTTTTATCAGCTCTGAAGGAAGCTCCATTTTCCATAGGCTTGGACTAGAATATAATTGCTCATCTGTTAAGTCTACTATCATTAATGGATGGTTTATCATCTTTTTTATTTCATTTGCGATCTTTTGTAAACCTTTACTTTGAAGAGACAGTTTTATTAAAGAATTGTGTATGGTATCTCGTTGAATTAAAAGGTCATTTTGTTTTTTGAGATTTTGGTATAGCCTCGAATTTCTTAATACAATAGAAACCTGATCAGAAAAACTTTCTAACAGTTGCTGATCTTCTTTCGTTAAAAGAGGATAAGGACCATTTTGGTAGACGATCAATACACATAAAGTACTCTCTTCAATCTTTATTGGAACTGAAATAATGGATTTCAAATCGTCAAATTTAACAGAGTTATACAGATGAAAAAGATTATCTGGTGAAATATTAGAGGATTCTGAAAGAATTCCCTCTACATTTGTAAGAATAAAAGATTTATTATCTTTAAATGTTTTCCCGATAATTCCCTCCCCAACCTTCATCCTCATTTTTCTAATTTCTTCGTTAGGACCGCCCGTCCAAGCTTTAGGAAAAAGCACGTCTAAACTTGGTTCGTACATCCATAGAACTCCCATATCTGCTGCAGGTATAACAGATAAGGCGTTTTCTAATATTTTTTTTAACAAGTCATCTAAATTTTCGAGTAAGGATATATCACGAATGCTGTCCATCATTTTATTCCTAATATATTTTTCTCTATCTAGCATTACTTGCAAGTAATATAAATCGATTATCGGTTTAAGTTTTTGCATACTGTCAATTTTTAAAACGGATGATTTACTGAGCCTGAAGACAATGGTTGTATGATTGGCATAATGATGGTAAATATCGGTGAAATTTTCATAGGTGCGTATATTTTCATTGAAAAATCCTCCTGGTGCGGGAGTTTCTTTGTCAAAATGATGAGATAAAACAAGTGAAAAATCTAATCCTTTTAGACTTTGCCACAGCTGAAAATGAGAAAGGCAACAGTCATCCATTAAAAATTGTTTAATTTTCATCAGTGTATCCATTTTTTACAACCCCCAAAGGAATATGTAGACCTCAACATAGTTTATGTAATTATTATATAGAAACACACATTGTTTGAATAGTTAGAATTTTTTATACTTATATAGAGTTCAACAAATTTCGCTAGGAGGAACTATATGGTATCCAAATTGTCGCAGAATTGGAAGTATGTCATTATCATCTTGCTATTTTTAGGGTGGTCAATTGGAAATTTTGATCGATTTTTTATGAATTATGCGATTTTAGGTATTTCAAAGGATCTCCATTTAAGTGCCTCTCAGACAGGCATTGTTTTAAGCAGCTTTTTTGCAGGTTATGCCTTAATGCAAATTCCCGGTGGGTGGCTCGCAGATCGTTTCGGTTTCCGAAAAATCATTATCATGGCTGTTTTTGCTTGGTCCGTTTTTACGATTTTGTCAGGAATGGCATGGTCCTTCATGTCCTTAATCCTCATTCGATTTCTATTTGGACTTGGGGAAGGCAGCTTTTTTCCATCTGCGTCAAAAGGTATTGCGAGTTGGTTTCCACAAAATGAACGGAGCCGTGCCATGTCCTTCATGCTCACTTCTGGGACAATTATGGGGGTAATAACACCAATAATTGGTACCCAATCCATGCAAAGTATCGGTTGGAGAACGATCTTTTTTATAGCGGGTGCCATTGGTATTATATTTGCCTTGCTATATGTATTTTTCCTAAAAGAACGGAAAGATTCAACTGTAGGAAAAAGTGAATACCATTCCAAAAATAAAGCGCCATTAAGAGAAGTTTTAAAAACTCCGATTATCTGGAATTTATTCATTGCCTATTTTGCCATTTATGCAGTGCAATGGGGATTAATGGCGTGGATGCCAACTTATTTAGTAGAGGAACGCCATCTCGACTTAACATCAGTTGGGTATATTTCGGCTATTCCAGCGTTTGCGGGAATTATTGCAATGATTGTAAGCGGCTATATTTTGGATAAATTACCTGAAGGGAAAGATAAGGTACTTGCAGCCGTATTTGCAGTATTTACGGCGGTTTTTCTATATTTAATGGCTTATGCGCCAAACATAGCAATGTTTACTGTCTATCAAAGTGTTGTTACTGTATTCATGTCTTTTAATATTATTCTGATCATCTCAGCTCCATTAAAAATGCTATCTGAAGAGGTTGTAGGAACTGCAAATGGGTTCATTAATACTGGTGCACAATTCGCTGGTGTCCTTACTCCGATGTTAATAGGATTTTTAGTCGATGCTTTTGACGGTTCTTATACAGTTGCTTTTATTATGTTGATTATGTTTGCTCTATTGTGTGCTGGATCTTTATTTTTAATTCGCTCTAAGAAACAGGTTCCTTCTTTCAAAAAAAATGCAATTTAGGAGATGGAAAAATTGACTACTCTATCTGAAAAAATTACAAATTTAATAGAAAATAAACGCACCTTGTATACACAGCTAAGTGATCAAATATGGGAGTTTGCAGAAACCAGATTTGAGGAATTCCGTTCAGCTGATTTGCTTAGCGAAGCAATGGAAAAGGAAGGCTTTGCCGTAAAAAAGGGAATTGCAAGTCTTGAAACAGGCTTTATCGCCTCATATGGATCTGGTCATCCTGTCATTGCGATTCTTGGGGAATATGATGCCTTGGCGGGGCTAAGCCAACAAGCACGCAGCAGTACATCTGAGCCCATTATTAAAAATGGAAATGGTCATGGCTGCGGGCATAATTTGCTGGGAGTAGGTTCCTTAGCGGCAGCTATTGCGGTTAAGGATTATTTGAAAGAACATAAGCTTGTTGGAACAGTACAATATTTCGGCTGTCCAGCAGAAGAAAGTGGATACGGGAAAACCTTTATGGCAAGAGACGGTCTTTTTAAAGATGTTGATGCTGCCTTCTCATGGCATCCTGCAACAATGAATACTGTTATGAACTCCACTGCCAATGCGGTCATCCATGCACACTTTAAATTTAAAGGGAGAAGTGCCCATGCCGCTGCAGCACCACATTTAGGAAGAAGTGCCTTAGATGCAGTCGAACTTATGAACGTTGGAGTCAATTATATGAGAGAACACATGATTGATGAAGCTCGGATTCATTATGCTGTAACCAATACAGGAGGATTGGCTCCAAACGTCGTTCAGGCTGATGCGGAAGTGACATACTTAATCCGTGCACCGAAACCAGATCAAGTAAAAGAGCTTTATGACAGGGTAGTAAAATGTTCCCGAGGTGCGGCACTTATGACGGAAACTAAGGTTGATTTTGAAATTCAAGGTTCCTGCCATAATTTAATTCCTAATCTGACCCTTGAAAAAGTGATGCACCAATATATGCAGGAAATAGGAGCTCCTCTTGCTACTGAACAAGATTTAAACTATGCAAAAACAATCTATGAAACGTTGACTGACGAGGAGAAGCGTACGGCAGCTTTACAAGTTGGGAAACAGGAAGCTTCACAATTAGCAGAACGACCCATTGCCGACTTTATCTTACCTTTTTCTGAAAAAGAAACATTTATGGGGGGTTCTACAGATGTTGCCGATATTAGCTGGAATGTTCCAACAGCACAATGTGTTACTTCCACCTGGGCGTTTGGAACACCATTTCATACTTGGCAGGCTGTCGCGCAAGGTAAAGAAAGCTATGCCCATGATGCCATGTTATTAGCTGGAAAAGCAATGGCATGTACCGCTATTTCGGCTCTTGAAAACCCAGAATTACTTGATAATGCTAAAAAAGAGTTAGCTGAAAGGCTCGGCGGGGAAACTTATACATCCTTAATCCCAAAAGAGCTTACACCTCCGAAAAATAAACAAGAGGGTATCAAACAAAAATTGTTCAATTGATAGTTTGATAAAGAAAAAATAAAAATATCATTTAGATGCATTACGGTGAACCAACCATAAGTAAAGGCACTTTTTGAAAATAAGCCTACTCGAGATTTGTTCTCGAGTAGGCTTATTCCAAATATTATCAAATGACTAAAATAATGTTTCCAACTATTCCCCCCCTTTTAATTCAATTCATCTTACTTAGATTTTAATAGTGGGTAATCAAGCCTTTGCTATCTCCACCGTAAAATGCTGTGCGACCTGGTTTATTTAATTGTGCACCCGTTTATACTTGTTCAACAAAGTCTGGATTAGCTAATGCCCATGCTCCTACAGGATCGACATCTATATCAGGAATAACATCAACACTACCTGCAAAAACTGTTGTGTCATTACCTTCATAGAATACTTCGTTAGCTTCTCTATCCATAGAGAACATATTGAAATTTCAAAATTTGTAGGCTCAATAAATGCGGTAAAAATCCAACAAATCTATTTCAGAAAAAATAGTTGTATGTAATGATATTTTTAAGGTTACTTACTAACAAATCTGAATGTTTCTCAAGGTTATCTTTAATAGAATCAATATAATTATCGACTGTTAACATATTTTATGGTCTCCTTTTTTAATGCCTTATTCAAACAAATGCACCTGCTATTCTGAAGTCACTAAGTTAAATTTTGCTTACGGAATCCATATCTATATAAACCTAGAAAGAAAGGATACATTATGATAAGCGTGAAAGCTGTAACGAAAATCATTCCCCCTACTCCAAGTTCTGGATCATAAAGCACATCCAACATTGTGTATGCTAGCACTTCAATTACAGTTATTATAAACACGAATTTCCAGAATGACTTTGATAATAATTGTTTGGGTTCTGGTGCAAGAACTTCAAGACAATTGCAATTAATCTCTAAATCTTGGACATACTTATACTATTAATCTTAAAAAAGGTGTGTGATCGGTATGAAAAAAGAAGATTTGTTCAAATGGAAGCACTATCAGTCTGACATTATTTTGTTAACAGTACGATGGTACCTTTGGTACAACTTAAGTTTTCGTGATTTGGTGGAAATGATGGAGGAGCGTGGCTTATCCATGGCTCATACAACGATTATGCGTTGGGTTCATCTATATGGACCTCAATTAGATAAAAGAGTACGTCGTCATCTTAAGCCAACAAATGACTCTTGGAGAGTCGATGAAACGTATATCAAAGTAAAAGGTCAATGGATGTATTTATATCGTGCAGTCGATTCAGAAGGGAATACCATAGATTTTTATCTAAGTGAATCAAGAAATAAACAAGCAGCCAAGTGCTTTTTCAAGAAAGCCTTGGCTACTTCTCATGTTTGTAAACCTCGCGTCATAACAGTGGATAAAAATCCAGCCTATCCTGTAGCGATTCAAGAGTTAAAAGAAGAGAAACGAATGCCTGAAGGCATACAAATAAGGCAAGTTAAATATCTCAATAATATGGTAGAACAGGATCATCGTTTTATAAAGAGGCGAGTTCGTTCCATGTTAGGATTGAAATCATTTCGTACAGCTACTTACATACTGAGTGGCATAGAAGCCATGCATATGATTAAAAAGAAGCAGGTTCATGGGGTGAAGTCTGTCCAAAATCAAAAAGAATTCATCCATAAATTGTTTGGATTAGCTTCATAAGTTAGCAATGTAAGGAAACCACACTCTATGTTTCTAACGAGTGATTTTTGCACCAAAACCTAATTTTGTAGGTAGTCATATTCTGTAACTCCTCCTCTAATAAAGTTTGAGCTCTACTGATTTTATACTGCTTTTCCAGATGAGCCAAATTCTTCCATTTTCCCAATCACCGTAGCTTTGATCGCATCTCTTCCCGGGCCCATAAATTTCCGCGGATCATATACTTCAGAATCCGTGTTTAAAACTTCCCGGGCTGCTTTTGTAAAAGCAATTTGATTTTCTGTATTTACATTTATTTTAGCCGTTCCTAGCTTAATTGATTTTCGGATATGCTCTGTTGGAATCCCTGTTCCACCATGAAGTACCAGCGGAAGTCCAATTGTTGTGCAAATTTGCTCCATTTCATTGAATCCTAAGTTCGGTTCTCCTTTATACGGCCCATGCACCGAACCTAAGGCAGGGGCAAGACAGTCAATTCCGGTTCGCTTTACAAGTTCCTCACATTCCAATGGATCAGCATAGATCACACCTTCGGCTACAACATCATCTTCTTGGCCACCTACGGTTCCTAACTCTGCTTCGACAGACACTCCCCGAGCATGTGCATATTCCACTACTTGCTGCGTAATTTTTACATTCTCCTCAAAAGGGAAATGTGATGCGTCAATCATTACAGAAGAAAATCCAGCATCGATTGCTGCTTTACACTTCCCAAAGCTAGATCCATGATCCAAATGAATAGCTACTGGCACTGTAATGTTCATCTCATTAATTAATGAATTAACAATGGCTGTTACAACCGTAAAACCGCCTATGTAACGTGCTGCTCCTTCAGAAACGCCGAGGATAACAGGAGATTTTTCTTCTTCGGCAGCACTTAAAATTGCCTGGGTCCATTCTAAATTGTTTATATTAAATTGTCCTACTGCATATCCTTCACTTAATGCTTTGTTTAACATGTCTTTCATTGAAACGATTCCCATTGGTCTGTTTCCTCCTAAATTCGCTATAGAATGCATTTCTCATTAACAAACTTATTTACCGAATTTTGTTTCTTATTATAAATTACAAGGTTAAGCGGTTTACCATTTTCGTAAAAAGAACTATAATTAATATAGTATTTTTCATGATTTTTTAAATTTCTCACTGTATAATCCGCGTTTTTGTTAGTATATAAAAAGAGATCAAAATTATTTTTTAGTTTTTAGTTAAGCGCTTTACCAATAATTCTATATGATTAGTTTAGAATAATCAATATTTTTTGATAATTTCAATAAAATATTCTTCTTGATTTTAACCGAAAGACGGAAGGAACTATAAAAGGAAAAGGTGATACCATGAGAATAAGACTAATGATTTATATAACTGGATTAGCAATTACAGCTTTTGGAATTGCCCTCATCGTCCGGTCTATCGTAGGGGCTGGCCCTTGGGATTCTGTAGCAGTGGGTTTAAAAATACATTTTGGTTTAACAATCGGAATGTGGTCAATTATTTCTCAAGTTTTTCTTATTCTACTTACAGCAATTGTAGAAAAAGCGAGGGTTAGAATCGAATCTGTTTTTGTTATTGTGATTCGTAGCTGGTTTTTAGATTTTTGGTACTACGTTGCGCTGGCAAACCTTAATGTCTCTCATTCTCTTGTCCTTCAATGGTTTATTTTTGCACTTGGTGTATTTACAGTTGGTATTGGGATTTCTATTTATATGGAGGCAAAATTTCCAAGTTCTCCAATTGACGGGTTAATGATTGCTTTGAGTAAACGATTTAATCTGAGTATTATTAGTTCAAGGCTGTTTATTGAGTCAAGCGGTTTATTTATAGGTTATTTGCTTGGAGGTCCAGTAGGTATAGGTACAATTATAGTCGCACTTACACTCGGATTAATTATACAAACATCAAATCGTTTATTAAGGAAATATTTGCTGAAACCTCAAGCGGGCTAATCGATTTATAGGATGTTTTTTTAAAAAAACATTATAAGTTATTGCTTTCTATATTGTGATAGAAAAACCATCTGACCTGACTAACAGTCAGGTCAGATGGTTTCTGTGAAATGAAGTGTATGATTCATTACCACTTTTGTAAATATCTATATCTGCGCTCGCTTTTGTCACAATTTCCTCTAGTATAAAAATTATCAACGCTACATCTTTACCAATAAGCCAGCCCAATGCTTTTGCCCTTGGCCTAAAGCATACTGACCATTCAACTTTTCTTCCTTTATTTTCTCAAGTTCAATAGGCATTTAATGAAAAAACTAAAGTAATTAAACGAGTCATGAATAAACAGAAAAAACAGTTTATTACCGCTGCTTTTTCTGTAAAATACATAAACTTTATTAAAAGTATCATCTTCTTTTAATTGTGCCCGGAAAAACTGTTGACACGCTTTTCACTTTATTATTGTTAATTGTCCTTCTTGCACCGACAGAAATGTATTGTAATGAGCCATTAATATTTTCTATTTCAAACATGGGAGCCCATTCAGAAACCTTTGCCTTCAACAATACGCTTTTTATTAAAAATCCCATATGATGGACTCGTTACCAGCACTAGATTTAGCAACTCTGCATTGTTAATTCCCACTTAATCATAAAACGACGCATCCGCCTCATTTGAAATTTCGAATTATTGTTTTTGTTTTAGACTCTAATTTTCTTCAATATTCCCCGACTCGTTCTTTCGCATTTCCCATAACTAAAAGACGATACTTAATGTCCGAAGGATCTATAGTCTTTTGAGCAACTCCTGTTTCAATCGCTGCAGCAGCAACTGCTGAGGCGACGTATGCTGCAACTCTTGGATCGAAAGGATCTGGAATAACGTAGTCTGGATGTAAATTGGTTTCAGAAATTAGGTTAGCGATAGCATGGACTGCAACTATCTTCATTTCTTCATTGATCTCTGTTGCCCTAACATCCAAGGCGCCTCGAAAAATCCCTGGAAAAGCCAACACATTATTTACTTGGTTAGGAAAGTCCGAGCGTCCAGTACCAACAACAAGCGCACCGGCTTCCTTCGCTTCGGCAGGCATAATCTCGGGAACAGGGTTGGCCATAGCAAATATGATAGGATCTTTTTTCATTGAACGAATCATCTCTTGTGTTACGGCACCTGCTGCCGATACGCCGATAAATACATCAGCACCTTCAAGAGCATCTGATAGTAAACCGGTTTTCCCTTCTATATTTGTTATGAAGGACAGCTCTTCTTTAAACTCATTCATACCCTCTGAACGTCCTTTATGGATAATCCCTTTTGTATCGCAAAGCAAAATATCCTTTACTTCCATACGAAGCAGCAATTTTACAATAGCGACCCCAGCCGAGCCGGCACCATTAATGACTACGCGAATTTCATTCATTTTTTTGTCTGCAAGCTTCAGTGCATTAAGAAGCCCAGCAACAGTGACAATTGCCGTGCCATGCTGGTCATCGTGAAAAACAGGGATATTACATGACTCCTTTAAGCGCTGCTCAATTTCAAAACATTGAGGGGCTGCAATATCCTCTAGATTCACTCCCCCAAATGTAGGTTCTAACAGTTCAACCGACCTCACCAATTCATCAGTGTCTTGGGTATCTAAGCAAATTGGGAAAGCATCCACGTCCGCAAATGATTTAAACAGAATAGCTTTTCCTTCCATAACAGGCAACGCAGCCTTAGGCCCGATGTTCCCAAGTCCCAATACTGCAGTTCCGTTAGACACGACTGCAACCATATTGCTTTTCATCGTGTAGTCGTAAACTTTGTTCTCATTTTCAAATATTTCCAAGCATGGTTCTGCTACTCCTGGCGAATAGGCAAGGCTCAGGTCGTGGCCGTCATTAACCGACACCTTGGAGTACACACCCAGCTTTCCTTGTTTTTCTTTATGCATTCTCAATGATTCTTCTTTTAAATTAAACATGTTTTCTTCCTCTCTGCCCTCAATATGTTTTTTTTGTATTAAAAGCATATCTGTCAAATTTTCATAAGCTTCTAAAAGTCTTTCAATTGCTGACTTTCGATTATCCGCATTATAAATGGCTGAGCCGGCTACAAGCACATTTGCGCCTGCTTCTATGCAAGCCTGATCAATTTGCAAATTATCACAGCCATCACCTTCAATCTCAACTACATACCAACATTCATTAATTCGTTTCGCTAATTGATGAATGTTTGGAATAAAACATATTTTCAATATACGCCTGTCAGTCGAATTCTAGGTGGACTGTCCTATTCCATACAATGTCCGCTTCGTCTGTAAATGAAGTTAAAAATCCGGATTTTCAATCATCAATTGGACATCTAAAGTCAAACCGGTAACAGAACTTATGGATTCTACAATGAGGAGTGGAGGGCGATATTAGGAACAAAAAGACCATCCATGGCACCAACAAGAATATAAGGAGCTCCACCTAATTCTACTTCTTTGATTTCATTTGCTGGCCGAGAAAGATCTGTTGACGATATAGAAGGCGCAATTTCAACCAATGTACTATACGCTCCTGTTTTCTTCTGAAAAATGGTCTATTAGAGGTTTCCGTGTTATTTATCTTTTAATATGTGCATCTTCAAATAAAGATATTTTCCCGATGCGATTAGCATGTCTTCCTCCCTCAAACTCTGTACGCAGCCACACTTCAGCAATCTCCCTGGCCAATCCAGGCCCTATCGCACGTTCACCCATTGCGAGAACATTTGTATCGTTATGCTGCCTTGTTGCTTTAGCGCTGAATGTATCATGTACAAGAGCACAGCGAATTCCTTTCACTTTATTAGCTGCAATGCTCATTCCAATTCCTGTTCCACAAATTAATATCCCACGGTCTGCTTCACCATTTACAACCATTTCGGATACAGGAACAGCATAATCCGGATAATCAACAGATGTTTCACAGTCACATCCTAAATCCACATAATCAATCTTCATGTCATTTAATAGCGAGATGACCTCTTTACGAATCGTTATACCTCCGTGATCTGAAGCAATTGCCACTTTCATTTTTATCCTCCTCATTTAATCATAGAAAGGGTGATTTGATTTACTAAATTAACTCTTTAAATGTTTTTACAATGTTTTCGACTGTAAAGCCGAATTCTTCCATTAGTCTTTGTGCAGGTGCAGAGGCTCCGTATTGGTCAATGGTAATGCTAGCCCCTTTTTCACCGATATATTCCCTCCAGCCAAATGAAACACCCATTTCAATGGCAAGGCGCGCTTTTATATGACTTGGAAGGATCATGTTTTTATAATCAGCTGACTGTTTTTCAAAGCGATCCCAGCTTGGCATACTGATAACCGTTACAAAAATGCCTTCCCTCTCAAGCTCTTTTTGAGCTGTAATAGCGAGTGACACTTCTGAACCAGAAGCCAGCAGCAATCCCTGCACCTCATTTTTTGCTTTCGAAACAATGTATGCACCCTTGTCCACACCCTCAGCGATTAACCTTTGATCATTTTCAAGTACCGGAAGTGCCTGTCGAGTTAACAATAAAGCTGTAGGCGTATTGACGCTTTCAATAGCTAATTGCCAAGCGGCAGCTGCTTCTTTTGCATCTGCCGGACGAATTACAGATAAGTTAGGAATTGTGCGCAAAGAGGCAAGCTGCTCGACTGGCTCATGGGTCGGTCCATCTTCACCAACAGCAATGCTATCATGAGTGAAAACATATGTGACCGGCAGTTTCATAAGCGCTGCAAGCCGTATAGCTGGCTTTAAGTAATCCGAAAAAACAAGAAAGGTTGCTCCGAATACTTTTACTCCTCCATACAACGACATACCATTCATTACGGCAGCCATTGCAAATTCCCGTACTCCAAACCAAATATTTCTGAACTCATATCCATCTGCTCCGAAATTCTTCTCCGAGAAAATGAGCGTTTTATTTGGCCCTGCAAGGTCCGCCGAACCTCCAATTAACTGTGGAATTGCTTTCGCTAAAGCATTCAATGTCTGCCCGGAAGCATCGCGGGTAGCCATTTTTTCACCTGCCGTAAAACAAGGAATTGATTTTATCCACTGTTCTGGAATTTTTCCAGCTAGCACATCTTCAAGGTTTTTCGCCAGCTCAGGATATTCTCGTTTGTACTCTTCATAAAGATCATTCCACTCTTTCTCTTTCTCACGGCCCTTTTCTGCTAGTTCCTTAAAATGACCTCTTACACTTTCTGGTACTGAAAATGGTTCTTCATATGCCCACTTGTACTCTTTTTTCGTTAGTAATGTCTCTTCTACACCAAGAGGCGCACCATGACAATCTGATTTGCCTGATTTATTAGGGGATCCAAACCCGATTGTCGTTTTGATTTCGATTAATGTTGGACGCTCCAAGTCTGATTTTGCTTCCTTTAGTGCTTTATCAATCGCAGCATCATCATCGTTATTATCGACAATTATCACTTGCCAGCCATAGGCCTTAAATCGATCTTTCACACTTTCTGAAAACGAAAGATTTAAATCACCATCAAGCGAAACATCATTTGAATCATATAAAACAATTAGGCGGCCAAGTTTTAAATGACCTGCAAGGGACGCAGCTTCTGCAGTGACCCCTTCCATCATGTCGCCATCACCACACAAGCTGTAGGTATAGTGGTCTATTACTTCATAGCCTGTCTTATTATACTTAGTAGCTAAATGACGTTCTGTCATAGCCATCCCTACAGCCATGGCAATTCCTTGTCCAAGTGGGCCAGTTGTCGCCTCTACACCCGGAGTGTGTCCTACTTCTGGATGGCCGGGAGTTTTACTTCCCCATTGACGAAAATTTTTCAAATCCTCAATTGAAACGTCATATTCAAATAAATGGAGCATGCTGTATAGTAAAGCCGATCCATGACCTGCAGCTAAAATAAATCGATCTCGGTTTATCCATTTAGGATTATAAGGATTATGATTCATTTCATTGGCCCAAAGTGCATAAGCCATTGGAGCAGCACCCATAGGCATTCCAGGATGACCGGATTTTGCTTGCTCGATTGCATCAATCGAAAGCGTACGGATGGTATTGATCGCTAACTCTTTAGTAGAAGTCTTTGATAAATCGACAACCATATTTTCACCTCATTTAAGATATTAAGAAATATTCTTTGAAGATTTTGTGGCTTTGCATTTGTTAAACCAAAATGTTCTTCCAAACAGGGAAAGCGCTTAATCAATATTAGATATAAAATACTATATCATTTTAAAGAACCACTACATATATGTAAATAAAATTGAAGTTTAGCAACGCTAAACTTCAATTTTATTTTTAGTGCTTTTATTTTCTTTCTAATACGTTTTTAGCAGCCTTTACGATATGGCCTGCTGAAACTTCATATTTTTCAAGCAGTTCATTATTTCCAGCAGACTCAGAATTACGGTCTTTTACTCCAACACGCTGCATTGGTACTGGTGTTTCTTCAACTAAAACTTCAGCAACCGCACTGCCAAGCCCACCGTAAATGCTATGTTCTTCAGCAGTAACTATGACACCAGTCTTTTGAGCAGCTTTAATGATAGCTTCTTTATCTAATGGCTTAATAGTAGATATGTGTAATACCGCAGCTGAAATTCCATCTGCTTGTAATATTTCGGCCGCTTCAAGAGCCCTGCTTGTTTCCGTACCAGTGGATATAATCGTGACATCCGTACCCTCTTTAAGGGGAACAGCTTTTCCAAGTTCAAACTCGTAA
This sequence comes from Bacillus sp. SD075, assembly GCF_017355165.1. Lineage (GTDB taxonomy): Bacteria > Bacillota > Bacilli > Bacillales > DSM-1321 > Peribacillus. Next base: position 142,829 of record NZ_JADILK010000006.1, read on the forward strand.
TCTTCATCGAAGATAATCGGATAATTATCACGAGCAAGGCGGATGTAAACCGGCCCATCATATTTATGTGCCCATCTCATCATTTTTTCTACTTCTACAGCATCCGCTGGGGCCAAAACAGTCATATGTGCAAGGCTTCTAAAAATGGCGATATCTTCAAGCGCTTGGTGGGTTTTACCTGTCAGACCAGTGAGAAGCCCACTATATGCACCGACCATTTTCACATTTAAGTTAGGTTGTGCAATTTGCACCTGAATTTGGTCAATAGCCCGTTTGCAAAGAAACGCGGCAAATGTAGTAGCCCATGGCTGTAAGCCCGTGGTGGCTAAACCAGCCGCTACACTCATCATATTTTGTTCTGCAATACCCATTTGTAGAAACTTAGATGGATTTTTTATTGCCACTGTATCGACTTTTGTAGAATTCGCCAAATCACCATCAATTGCATATACTGCCGGATCTTCCATTGAAAGCTTTAAAATCGTATCCCCGAACGTATCTCGCATTGATACACTTTTCTTTACTTTAACTTCTGTCATTTTTATACCCCCACTTCAAGTTCTTTAATAGCTGAGCTTAGTTCCTCGTCAGTTGGAACCCGTGAATGCCATAAGTAAGCATTTTCCATAAAACTTACTCCTTTTCCTTTAACTGTATTTGCAATAATAATTGTCGGTTTGCCGCTCGTTTGTTTTGCTTCGTCAAAAGCCTGTTTAATTTCCGTAAAATCGTGACCATCACATGTAATGACGTTCCATCCGAATGCTTCCCATCTTTTTTCAGGGTTAATAACAGGAACTTCACGGACTGTTTCTTTTCCGTCCCAGCCGAATTGCTGCAGCTTATTGTAATCCATAATGACTACCAGATTATCTAGCTCGTATTTTGAAGCAATGTCTGCCGCTTCCCATACTTGCCCCTCTTGAGATTCTCCATCTCCAATCATGCAATACGTACGAAATGCTTTATTTTGAAGTTTGGCACCTAGCGCCATACCTACTGCAGCTGATATACCTTGTCCAAGAGATCCAGTAGACATGTCAAGCCCTGGCAGTGCTGTCATATCGGGATGACCCTGCAAACGAGAATCGATAGAATCAAATGTGTTTAATTCTTCAATAGGACAATATCCTTTTACAGCTAACACTGAATATAAACCAATAGCCGAGTGACCTTTGGAAAGGACAAAACGATCTCTGTTTTCAGCATGCGGATCTTGCGGATCTACTTTCATTTCATTAAAATAAAGGCTTACCAGCAAGTCTACTGCTGACATTGGGCCTCCCACATGCCCTGCTCCGGCGTGATGAACTGTTTTGATGATTAAGCTTCTTGCCTCAGCCGCCTGTCTCTTCAGCGATGTTAACTCTTCATGACTTAATTGTGTTTTCATGCGAACTCCTCCAAATAATTATTTTTGGTTAAGCGCTTATCCAATGTTGAAAAAGGAAACAAGATAATTTCTTATCTTGTTTTAAACTGTCAATGTCTTGCTTTTGATTTTAACGGGTAAACCTGTTTTTCTAGATTCAGCAGCTGCATGTGCAATAATTTCGGCCTGGAGACCGTCATTACCCTCACACACAAGCGGTTGATTGGTAAGAATTGAATCAATAAACGCATATGTTTCCGTTATATAAGCTTCTTTATAACGTTCTAAGAAGAAATGATGCGGTTTATCTCTAAATACACCTTCACCGGTGCTAATCTCTGCGTTAGTAGGTCTTACATTTTCAGTGGTAATAACCCCGTTAGATCCAAATACTTCTACACGTTGATCGTATCCATATACAGCTTTCCGACTATTGTCAATGATACCAATAGCACCATTTTCAAATTTTAATGTAATAACTGCTGTGTCAATATCACCCAGTTCACCGATCATAGGATCTATAAGATTAGCTGATTGAACGTAAACTTCGGTTACTTCACTACCTGAAACAAAGCGAGCCATGTCAAAGTCATGAATGGACATATCTACAAACAACCCGCCTGAACTCTTAATATATTCAGCTGGCGGCGGCTCAGGGTCACGAGAAGTAATTTTAATAATATGCGGAGTTCCGATTACACCGTTTTGTACTGTTTCTTTTACCTTAGAGAATTGTGTATCAAATCTGCGGTTAAATCCTACTTGAAATTTAACGCCTGCTTTTTTCACTGCTTCTAGAGCCTTTTCAGTTTCTTCAATTGAAAAGCTGATTGGCTTCTCGCAAAAGATATGTTTTCCATGCTCAGCAGCTTTTTGAATGATTGGAACATGAGTTGTAGTCGGTGAGCATACAAAAATTGCATCAATTTCAGGATCATTCAGGATTTCTTTATAGTCTTCTACAACATTTTCAATTCCAATTTGTTGTGCCCACTCACGAACGTTAGCTGCGAATAAATCCGAAATTGTTTTAATTTTAACTTGGGGAATATGGATGATATTCTCCGCGTGAAGACGGCCAATTCTTCCAGCCCCAATAATCCCAATTGTAATCTTTTCCATATAATATACACCTACTTAAGAATGATTTTATTCCTACTTACAAAATCAGATTGAGAAAGCGCTTTCCTTTACAATTACATTATAATCTAAATTTTCGATCTTTTGAAGCGTTTTCTTTTGAGTATCTGAATTTTTTTTAATCAGTTTAATTTATAACTCTTTTTTTGATAACACCTAACATCGCCGCCCTGCTTTTTTAGCTGTGTAAATTTTATTGATAGAACGCTCTGAAATGATCAGAGCGCCTAAAATTACTGTAGAACTTTTTTCAGGTCAACCGTTTGACCAGTTTTAAAAGATTGAGTAGCGGCAATAGCAATTTCCAATGCTGCTTTTCCGTCTTCAGCTGTACAAGAAGTTTCTTCACCTTTATGCAATGCATCAATAAAATGGATCATTTCAAGCAAGTATGCATCCTGGAAACGAGAAGGGAAATCCTGAATAGTATCTTGAAGACAGCCTTGCTTTGTAAGAATTTTAACATCATTATTTCTCATAGAGCCAATTTGGATGGCACCTTCAGTTCCCACTACTTCCCCACGAATGTCATACGCATATGGAGCAACACGGGAAGTTTCTATATCACCGGCAGCACCTGATTCAAATGTACAGAATGTCAATGCTTGATCTACATCATCATATTTTTTCATAAACAGATTCGATGGATTGATAATACTTCCTGATGAAGAAATAGACGTGATATCTTGCCCCATTAAAAAGCGAGCAATATCAAAATCATGAATGGAAACATCAAGAAAAATGCCGCCGCTGTGCTTAATAAATTCCTCATGGGGAACATTTCCATCACGGCTTACACCTTTAAAGTACAATGGCGTCCCAATATCACCAGCCAGGATACGCCTTTTAGCTTCTGCATAAGCTGGATCAAAACGTCTCATAAATCCAACTTGTAAAGTTACATTTGTTTTTCTTATCACTTGAATTACATCGTCTGCTTCAGAAACTGTTTGCGTAATCGGCTTTTCTACGAAAATATGTTTTCCATGGTTTGCAGCTAGCTTAATCATTTCTGCATGTGTGCTGGTTGGAGTGACAATGACAACTGCATCTATTTGATCGTCTTCAAAAGCATCCATTGGATTTTGAGACCATTTTTCAGCACCAAGCTCCTTAGCGACTTGTTCAGCACGCCCTTCTAGTGGATCTACGACCTTTACCAATTTTGCTCCTTTTACTTTTGAAGCCAAATTTTCTGCGTGCCAGTATCCCAATCTCCCTAGTCCTAATACGGCACAACGAATTACCTCTGCCATTTCAATCATCTCCTTAATAATAATTTAATAGTTTTCACTTTCAAGGAAAGCGCTTAATCAACTAGTGATAAAAAAATGAAATTATCTTTTAAACAATCTCATTATTTACTACCTATTTATGAGGTAAAGCGCTTAAATTTTAAAAATTCTATCTATTTCTTTAATATAGATCAATTATCAAAGGTTTGCAATAACTTTTTGTTAAAATATCATTAGTTCTTATAATTATTCAAAAAATAAAGTATGAACTTCGGTTATTTGCCTTTTTTCTTGGTATATACATCAAACCATACAGCCAAAACTAAGATACCGCCTTTAACAATATACTGCCAGAATGCTTCAATATTCAATAAACTCATTCCATTATCTAAACTTGCCATAATGAGTGCGCCTAAAATTGCCCCGTAAATTTTACCGCGTCCACCTGCAAGGCTTGTACCTCCGATAACTGCTGCAGCAATGGCGTCAAGTTCCATCATTGTTCCTGCTGAAGGAGATCCCGTATTTAATCGGGCTGATAGAATAATCCCGGCCATAGCAGCCATTAACCCATTTAACGCAAAAACTGATAAAACAACTTTTTTTACTTTGATTCCTGAAAAAGTCGCAGCTTGTAAATTTCCACCGATTGCATAAACACTTCGGCCAAATCTTGTTTTATCCGCAAGAAATGTAAATATAATGACTAAAATTAACATGATGAATACTGGCACTGGCATCCCCTTGTATGAAGTCATAATGTATGAGAAGCCAAGGATAAGCAAGCTAATAAGAGCCAGTTTCAAATATGCCGAACCTGCGTTGACTGCTATATCAAAATTCTTTCTGCTTTGTTGTTTTCTAAACTCTAAGCAGAATAACGCAGCAATAGTAAGGATTGCAAAGAGATAAGTCGTCATATTAGTTACATAAGCTTGTCCAAATACTTTGTAGCCTTCATTCATTGGAGCAATGGATACCCCTTTTGTAATACCGAGCAGGATGCCTTTAAAAACCATCATCCCTCCGAGTGTCACAATGAATGCCGGAACATTTAGGTAAACGGTGGCAAATCCTTGAATAGCACCAGCTACTAATCCTAACGCCAAGACAGCTAGTACTGTCGGAAGCGTACCCCAGTCATTCCAGACCATCAAAGCAGCTGCAACCCCTCCGACCAGGCCGACTAATGACCCGACGGATAAATCGATATGACCTGTTACAATGACCATAACCATTCCAGTTCCAAGAATCGCAACGACCGCCATTTGCAAAGTTAAATTGGAAATATTACGGGCTGATAAAAATGTTCCATCGGTTAAAATGGAAAACAAAACCCAAATAACAATTAACCCAACGAGCATGGTATAAGCCCTAACATCAACATTTTTTAGTAAGCTCTGTTTTATAGGACTACTATTATTCGAGGGTTCAGCTTTACGTAATTCCATCCTACACACCTCCTGTAGCATAATAAATAATTTTTTCTTGTGTGGCATCCTGGATGTTAAGGTCTGCAGTTAATTTGCCTTCTGTCATGACAATGACACGGTCACTCATTCCCAAAACTTCCTCAAGTTCTGAGGAGATAATAATAACGATTACACCTTCGTCCACAAGCTTATTGATAATCTCATATATTTCAAACTTTGCCCCAATATCAATTCCACGGGTCGGCTCGTCCAAAATAAGAACTTTTGGATTGGTCATAAGCCACTTGCCAATAACTACTTTCTGTTGGTTGCCGCCACTTAGATTTCCAACTACAGATTCAATAGTTGGTGCTTTTACATTTAAATCCTTTGAATATTGAGTAGCGATAGAGGACTCTTTGTTATTATCCATGACAAAATTAGATACTTTGCCCAAGCTTGCCATCGTAATATTCTCTTTCACGGTCATATTTAAAACAAGTCCCTCAGACTTACGATCCTCTGAAATTAAGCCCAGTCCATGATGAATTGCATCTACTGCATTTTTAATTTTTACTGATTTTCCTTCTATCAAGACATCGCCTTGCTGTTTTCCTTCATATACACCAAAAATACTGGAAACCATTTCTGTCCGCCCGGCTCCCATCAAACCAGCGATACCTAGAATTTCTCCTTTAAACGCCTTAAAATTGACATTATCAATTACCTTTTTTGTAGGCACATCAGGATCATAAACGGTAAAGTTTCTCACTTCAAAACCGCACTCACTTTTCATGCGTTCTTTTCGGGGATAAAGTTTTTCTAATTTCCGTCCGACCATCATGTAAATAATTGTGTCTTTGTCAATTTCCTTCCGGCTTTTAGTATCAACATACTGGCCGTCGCGCAAAGCAGAAACTGAGCCTGCAATCTCTAATACTTCATCAAGTTTGTGCGAGATATAAATAGAAGTAACACCCTTTTTCTGAAGTTGGCGAATAATCTTCAATAACGTTTCACTTTCTCTTTCAGTTAAAGCAGAAGTTGGCTCATCAAGAATAAGAATTTTTGCGTTTTTCGAAAGTGCCTTAGCGATTTCTACAAGCTGTTGCTGCCCAATCCCAAGATTCTTCACTTGCTCGTCGGGCTTGATATTTAGACCTAACTCGTCCAACAAAGCTTTTGTCCGGCTATACATTATATCCCACTTAATGATACCTGCTACATTTGGCTCATTTCCAAGAAAGATATTTTCTTGAACCGTTAATTCTCCTACAAGAGCAAGCTCTTGATGAATACATACGATTCCTCGTTGCTCTGCATCATCAATATTTGACAATTCAACTTTTTCTCCGTTTAGCAGGATCTCTCCCTCGTAAGAACCGCTTGGATAAACTCCGCTGAGGATTTTGATGAGTGTTGACTTTCCAGCTCCGTTTTCCCCGCATAATGCGTGGATTTCACCTTTTTTAAATTTAAGATTTACATTGTTTAAAGCCATAACACCCGGAAAGCTCTTTTTCACATTTCTTGTCTCTAATATATAATCACCGCTGTGAGAAACTGGTTTTTTTGCTGAATTTTCTTTTGCACTAACTTCCTTCACTAAGATTTGATTTTCCACCTTACTCCTCCTCTCTTATTGTTTGTATGGAAACAGGTAAGAGAGCCGGGTGTGAAACACCCGTACACTCTCTAAAGTTTATTGCTTGGGCCATTCGCCTTTTGGAACGTTTTTATATACATCATCCATTTTCTGGAAACCATCTTTAATAACTGTATCCATCATGTTTTCTTTCGTTACTGTCTGTACATCAATCAGGACACTTGGAACTTCTTTCGTTCCATTATCAGTTTCACCATTTACCTTAGCTTTAGCTGCTTCTTCATCGCCCTCTGCAAGAGACAGCGCAAGGTTCATCGCAGCAGTATTTAACTCTTTGAGAGGCTTATATACCGTACTTGTTTGTGTTCCTTCTGCTACACGCTGCACGCCTTCCAACGCTGCATCCTGCCCAGACACTCCAACCTTGCCAGCCAGTCCTTGTGCAGCTAATGCCTGAACTGCTCCCCCGGCTGTCCCATCGTTTGAAGCCAGTACAGCAACTACATCATTATCAGCTGCAGTAAGACCATTTTCGGTGTGCTTTAACGCCTCTTCCGGGCTCCATCCTTTTGCCCATTGCTCTGCAACAATTTTTATGTCACCTTTTTTGATAAGTGGATTTAATATACTTTCATGACCTTTTTTAATTAAATGTGCGTTAAAATCTTCAGGCCCACCTAGAAGCCATATATAATTTCCTTTTGGGTATTTTTCAACTAGGGATTGTGCTTGAAGCTGCCCTACTTTGAAGGTATCGAAAGTAACATAGTAATCAAGATCTCCATTACGTACAAGACGATCATAAGCAATTACGGGTACACCTGCTTCATGAGCTGCATCAATAACAGTTCCTGCCGATTCAGAATCCTGAGCTGAGATAAGCAAGACGTCAATACCTTTAGTAATCATATCTTCTACTTGCTTTACCTGTTTTGAAGCATCCTCTTCCGCGGATTGAACCATAAGATCAAAATCATTTTTCTTCGCAAAGTCTTTGGCCATCTCTACTTCACGTTGCCAACGCTCCTCTTTTGTTGTTCCAACGGAGAAGCCTATTACTGTTTTACCATCATCTTCCTTAGTCACCTTATTATTCGCTGCCATATCTTCTTCACTTTGTACACAACCTGCCATAAGAACTGATGATGCCAAAAAGATAGACGATAGGACAGAAAGATTTTTTTTCACAAAACATCCCCCCATGTTTTTTATCCCTAATTAATAAATTATGAGATAGTTGACTTTAAAATCTCTACATCTTGTTTCAACAACGCTAAAGGATCTTCACCTGAATCTGATAACGGCTTTTGATCATAATAATTTTCTAGATGCACCCAACCTGTATAATTCTCTTCTATTAAAACTTTTATCGTTTCGAAAAAGTTTGTATCTCCTTGCCCTAATAAAGCACCGCTTAATGCATTGTTTCCATCTTTCACATGAACTTCACAAATGTATGGATAAAGTTCTTTAACCATTTCAGCAGTATTATATTTTTTATTCAAATAGTAGTTTTGTGTATCAAAGTAAAGCTTCAAATTTTGCCGGTCGACTTCTTTAAAAAGCCTTTTGTTTTCTTCTATAGAAAGCAGGTTTTCTGTTGCAATGATTACCTCTGTTCCTTCACATTTATCACAAGCAAACTTAAGGCACTTTACTACTCGTTGAAAGTCTTCTTCTGTTTTAATTTCTCCATCTAAGAAACTAGGAAGCATTACAACGGGAATGTCCATTTGTTTCGCCACTGCAATCGCTTTCAAAATTGCTTCGATAACAATATCCTTTTCTTTTGATCCGTCAGGACGTGTCATACCATGCAAATCCAGCTCTCTTACCGCAAGAGAAGTAAATGTGATATCATTTTTCTTAGCATATTCCTTGTATTTTTCTTGTACAGATGGCCAGGATAATTGAAATCCTCTTTCATAACTTCCAAGATCAATTTGTATTCCCTTTAGGTTGAGGTCTCCTAAAATATCCATAGCTGCTGGTCCTTCTAAAGGAATAGACCAATGACAAACACCAATCTTCATAAAAAACTCCTCCTAATATTCTCATTAAACTGCTTGCCCAAATTAAAGAAAGCGCTTAACCAAAAGCGGTAAAAAAAGTATGTGCTTTCATTAATATAATTGGTTAACAAAGGAGCTAAATATTTGAGAAAAAAATATCCTGCCTCTAGATAAAGCGCTTACCTATGTGTTTAATATAAATCAATTTTCGGAAAATTTCAATATGTTTTTTTATAATTCTCTTTTTATTAATTTCTTTATTTGGCGTGCCATCAATACTTTCTTGAAATAGCTTATTTTATTATAATTACATATTCTATTTACCTAAAGTTACGATACTTGAATACTTTTAAACCTTCACCATAAATGACAACCTTTCTGATAGTTTTTTTTAATGTTTAGGAGGCAGCCCTTATGCTAAAATTAATAAAAGCAACCCAATCTTTAAAGATTGGGTTGCTTTTATTGTTTATAATCGAGTGCCTCACGAAGACTGGTATTGACATAATTAAGAGTTTTAACAGCTCTTAAAGCTCCCAAAGCCATTTCATCATATGCTGCAAAAATCAGGAGAACTGTCTCGAATACAGAGAACTCGCTTCTCATTAGTTGCTTAAAGTCTTTTATCTGTCTTTTTTGAGCCCAATTTAGCTTAATGAAGAATATATTTAATAAGGTAGTATATTCCGATTATTAAATTATCAGTTTACTAAGCATCTTTTAACTCTACAATGATTTTTGAGGATGTGTCCGTCTTGGAACGTAAGAATACAGGTAAAAAATATAATAATGAATTCAAGAAGACTATTGTAGATCTTTATCACTCGGGTAATTCAGTTAAAGAATGAAGCGGCGAATATGGCGTATCAGAAGTTACCATTTATAAATGGGTTAAAGAATTTACCCCTATCGGTTTAGGGGAAGAGTCTATGACTCCAAAGGAATTAGCTGCCATACAGAAGGAAAATCTTCGGTTAAAGCAAGATGTTGAAATCTTAAAAAAGCTATGGCCATATTCGCGAAAAAGTAACCGAGACAGATCTTACCGAATTTATTGAGGAACACAAGAAACAATATCCCGTACAGAAGATGTGTGAAATACTAGAAATCCCAAGAAGCAGCCATTATCAGTCCCTTCAAATAGTCGTATCCAATCGCGAACAGGAAAACCAAGAACTCACGAAGGAAATTCATCTCATTTACCTGGAAAGCAAGGGACGATATGGGGCTCCAAAGGTTCATGAAAGCTTATTAACCAAAGGATTTTCCCTAAGTCTAAAACGTGTTCAACGTCTAATGAGCAAGGCGAGTATTCGTTCTATCACGAAGAAAAAATACCGTCCTTATCCATCAAAAGAAAAGGTTATTCAGTTAGATAATTTGCTTAAACGAGACTTTACTACCCAGACCATTAATGAGAAATGGGTAGCTGATATTACGTATATCCACACATTAAAAGACGGATGGGGTTATTTAGCTTCTGTATTGGATCTTCATTCCAAGAAAATAGTAGGGTATTTTTTTCACGTTCTATGACGACAGAACTGGTCATAAAAGCTTTCGATAACGCTCACTCTTCACAAAAGCCCACGGAGGGCTTAGTTCTTCATACGGATCTTGGCTTACAATATACAAGCAGTGAGTTTACTCAACATATCCAAAACCATCATATTAAGCAATCCTTAGTCAGAAAAGTTGCCCGTACGATAATGCCTGTATTGAATCCTTTCATTCCCTATTAAAAAAGGAAGAAGTCAACCATGTACAATATCTAGACTATCAAACAGCTAAATTAGCGGTGTTTCAATTTATTGAGGGTTGGTATAACCGAAAAAGAATTCACAGCAGCTTGGGCTATCAAACCCCACAAGCCATTGAAGATCGAATTAGGAATACAGCTTAATATTTAACTTTTTAGTGTCCAAAATATTGACTCAAATCCAACTTTATGAGGATAAAATTCGTATATAATATCCTACTTGCCTAGATATCCATTAATTTTCCCAATCTCTTCTTTTACATTTTCTTCTGTAATAACCAATGCACCCGTATCAATCCGTTTTTCAACTTCTTCACCTTTTTTTGTTTTGTAGGCAGCTTCTACCGCTGAGTAACCAATTTGATAGGGTTGTTGTGCAATATTTGCTGTCATTTTGCCGTTATTGAGTGCATCAAGTCCGTTTGGCGTACCATCAAATCCAATTAAGGGAATATCTGATTTCCCTTTGTTTTCTAACCCTTTGCTAGCTCCTAACGCCATCTCATCTGAAGTTGCAAATACAGCTTTAATATCAGGGTTTGCTGTCAAAATATTTTCCATGATGTTAACTGCTTTTAAACGATCACTTTGAGCATCTTGAACAATAAAATCGATCTTTTTATCTTTTAACGCCTCCATAAAACCATTTGTGCGGTCATCGTGAGTTTTACTTCCTAGTTGTCCGCGAATAATGGCAACTTTATCGCCATCTTTCAGTTTAAGTTGTTCACTTGCATATTCTCCTCCGAGGGTTCCTGCTTTTTGATTTTCAGTTCCAATGAAAGAAATCTTATTATCAAAATTCGCATCTGCATCTGCTAACACCACAGGAATACCTTGTTGATCGGCACTATTCAATGCTGGAAGTATAGCCTCAGCCTGACTTGGTGCTACTATTATTGCGTCTGCGCCAGAAACAACGAGATCTTCCACCATCTTATTTTGTTGTTCATATTGTGATTCTTCAGGAGGCCCAAAAAATTCAACATCAATACCTAATTCTTTAGCAGCATCTTTTGCACCAGCCATTGTGATTTTCCAGTATTCACTATTTAGTGTCATTAACACTACGCCAAATTTGTATTTACTTTCAGAATTATTTTCTCCACTATCAGATGAAGCACCGCCTCCTGATTCTTCGGTAGAACAAGCTGTCAAAATAACTAATATAAATATTGATAAACTAGTCATTAAGTGTTTTTTATATTTCATAATATTTTGATCCCCCCAATTTTATTTTTCTATAATAATGTCAAAAATACTAATACAATTGTAATTACCAGTACGTTTTTCTATTGTTTCCCTATCCATTACTTTTATAGAGCTGTTCGCCCTTATAGTCTTTACATTATCGTGATTACCACTCTTCTCCTACAACGAAATTCATTATTTTCCCAGATTTCCATTTATTTCTTCAATTGCTTCCGCTACATTTTCTTCAGTGATTACTTTTGCTCCTGAATCAATCCGTTTTTCTACCTTTTCACCTTTCACAGCCTTAACTGCTGCTTCAATGGCTTGGAATCCCATGTTATATGGATCTTGAGCAATATTTGCCACCATAACACCATCTTGTAATGCAGCAAGCCCATTTGGAGTTCCATCGAATCCAATAAGCGGAATATTTTGTTTTCCTTCGTTAGCAAGTGCTTTAGCTGCACCAAGTGCCATTTCATCTGAAGTAGCGTACACAGCTTTAATGTCGGGATTCGCCGTCAAAATATTTTCCATAATATTTACCGATTTCTCACGGTCATGTTGCGCATCTTGAACGATAAACTCAATGTCTTTGTCAGCCAAAGCTTCTTGGAAACCATTAACCCGGTCATCAAATGTTTGACTTCCCATTTGCCCTCTAAGAATTGCTACCTTATCACCGTCTTTAAGTACCTCAGCGATATGTTTACCAGCCAGTTGCCCGGCTTCCACATTACCGGTACCAATGTATGAAACTTTATCTTTAAAATTCGCATCTGTATCGACTAGTACAACTGGTATGCCGCTTTGATGAGCATTGTTTAAAGCAGGGATAACAGAATCGGGTTGGCTTGGTGCTACAACTAATGCATTTGCTCCTGTTGCAATCTGATCTTCAATCATTTTAATTTGCTGCTCATATTGCGTTTCAGCTTGCGGCCCTAAAAATTTAACCTCTGCCCCAAGCTCTTTTGCCGCATCTTTTGCGCCAGCCATAACAATTTTCCAGTATTCAGTATTGAGCTGCTTTAAAACAACTCCAATTTTCAAGTTTCCATCTGAGCCAGCCTGACCACTTTCCGAATTTGAGGCTTCATTTTCTGAAGAACAAGCTGCTAGTACAGCTAGTGTGAACATCATTGCTATAAGGAGGATAAATTTATTCTTTTTCATTTTCATATCGATTCCCCATTTCCAATTAAGTTCTAATTATTTTCCTAAAAGCTCACTTAATTCTGAAAGTTTTTCCTCGCTGTTTTCCTTTGTAATGACATCTAATCCGCTGTCAATTCGTTTTTCGAGTTCTTCTCCAGCTAATACTTTTAAAGCGTTTTCAACACCTTTATAGGTCATATCATATGGTCTTTGGGCAACTGTAGCATAAACACCATCAGCATTTACTGATTCAACTGCTTCTGTGATTCCGTCAACGCCAACGATCGGAATCGACATATTTCGAGAAGTTGTCGCTCTTAACGCACCGAGTGCCATTTCATCATTTGCGGTAAATATCCCTTTAATATCAGGGTTTGCTGTTAAAATATTTTCCATTGCTGAAACAGCTTTTACTCTATCATAATCAGCTGCCTGAGATGCAGCTATCTCTAACCCAGCTTCTTTAGTCGCGTCCTCAACCCCTTTAACGCGCTCTTCATTTGTTGGAGTACCAAGTACCCCCTCAAGAACAGCAATTTTGTCACCTTTTTTAAGCTGTGATGCAAGGGCTTTTCCTGCTTCCAATCCAGCTGTGTAATTGTCCGTTCCAATGAACGTTGTTTTCCCCTCCCAATTCACATCACTGTCAGCAAGCAGCACAGGAATGCCTTTAGCTTTGTATTTTTCTAACACTGGTATAGCCGCATCCGACTGGCTGGGCATTACTACTAGCGCATCTAGGTCTCGATTCAACAAATCTTCAAGCATATTAATTTGCTTTTCTACTTCAGTCTCATTAGATGGGGCTAAAATTGTTCCATCGACACCAAGGTCTTCAAATGCTTTTTTCGCTCCAGCTTCCATCAATTTGAAATATTCCGAGTTAAGCGCTTTCAAAACTACCGCTACTTTTGGTTTTCCACCTTCTTTGTCATTAGCCTCTTTGTTTTGTGTTCCTGCTTCAGAATCTACTCCTCCATTGCAACCTGCCAATAGCAATAACATTACACTGAATAATGTAAACAACAATTTTATGTTTCTCATTAACCAAACCCCCTCCGAAATATCGATATTTATTATTCCCTCATACATGCCATATGTTCATAAGCTAACTTAATAGTCTATCAATGCTGTTTCAATGAGGCCGTAACACATTTTTAAATATTTTAATTATTTATAATAGCATCCCTCTCTTTCATTTTCAGAAACCAGGGATGTCGATTAAACTTAAAAGTTGCTATTCTTAAACTAAATGGAGCTGGAAACTTTTACTTGTGATTTCTGAAACATTTACCCATGATTTTTGCAGAGCTGATTTCTCTATTGATTCAAGCACTACCTGATTACGCAACCCATCTTCAAAATTAGGCTTCGGGCTTACACCAGTTACAATCCCAATCATAAATTCAAACATCAAATTAATGAACGTATGCTCATATCCGATAATATGTGCTACTGGCCAATACGCATCTGCATAAGGATGGTATTCCTCGGTACAATTAATGGTTCTGAAACCTCTAAGCCCAGGTTCATCATCCGTAAAATATACTTCAAGATTATTCATGTTTTCTAAGTCCCACCGAACTGATCCTTTTTCACCGTTAATCTCAAAGCGATTACCATTCATATTTCCACCAGCGAATTTCGTAGCTTCAAATGTTCCAAGTGCGCCGTTCTCAAAACGGGCAAGGACTAAAGAAGCATCATCTACATTTACGTCCCCCATAACTCTTTCACTTTCCAGCACGTTGATATCTGATTCATTAACCGGTCTTTCATTAACAAAAGTTTCCATAATAGAGACTAGTTCATGAAATTCTCCTACTAAAAACCTCGCTAAATCGAGACTGTGAGAGCCGATATCTCCAAGCACTCCATATCCAGTAATCTCCTTTTTAGAACGCCAACTAATTGGAAGATTTGGATCAATTAGTGCCTCTTGTAAGTAAGTTCCACGTATGTGGCGAATCTCACCTAAACGCCCCTCATCAATCAACTTTTTAGCAAATTGAACAGCAGGCGCAAAACGGTAGTTATGACAAATCATATGAACTACACCGTTTTTTTGTACAGCTTCATACATTCTTTTCGCCTGCTCGATGTTCATTGAAAGCGGCTTTTCACAAATGACATGTTTTCCTGCTTCAGCTGCCGCAATTGCCATTTCGAAATGTGTACTATTTGGCGCAACGATGTCAATTACATCAATATCATCCCGCTCTATTAATCTGCGCCAATCAGTCTCGTAGGAAGCCCATCCCATTTTCTTAGCTGCCTTTTTAACTTCCTCTTTATTTCGACCAGAAATAGCTTGCAGAACCGGTTCAACATCTGTATCGAAAAAAAATGGAAGATTCCGATAAGCTTGACTATGCGCTTTCCCCATGAACTTATATCCGATCATACCAATCCTGACTTGCTTTTTGTTTTCACTCATTTATTCCTACCCACCTTCTTTGTTGTATTTTCACTTTAATCAATTGTTATTTGGAAAAGTGATTACTTTTCCAAATATTCTTTTAATTTTTTCATTTGTTCTTCACTATTTTCTTTTGTAATAACGTCAAACCCGCTATCAACACGTTTCTCAACAGTCTCACCATTAATTGCTTTCAAAGCACTTTCAACACCTGTATATGTCATATCATAAGGTTTTTGAGCTACAGTGGCTTCCATGCCACTTTGTTGTATTGATTCTACCGCCTCAGTAATTCCGTCTAATCCAATGACTGGAATATCTAAGTTTTTGGAATTGATTGCACGAAGAGCCCCAAGTGCCATTTCATCGTTAATAGCAAAAACACCTTTGACATCTGGATTGGCAGTCAGGATATTCTCCATAACAGAAACTGCTTTATCTCTGCTAGAATCAGCTGCTTGTGACGCAACAATCTTCATTCCAGCATCGTTTAACCCTTTTTCCGCTCCACTAACGCGCTGTTCACTAGTAGGAGTGCCAGAAACACCCTCAATTATCGCAACTTCAGCCCCAGTGCTAAGCATTGATGCCAACAATTTCCCTGCTTCTTCACCAGCAGTCACGTTATCTGTTCCAATAAAAGTGGTTTTTCCTTCCCAGTCTACATCACTATCAACCAAAAGAACTGGGATGTTTTTTTCTTTATACTTTTGTAAAACTGGAATCGCTGCTTCTGACTGAGTGGGCATCACAACTAATGCATCAACACCTTCACTAAGTAAATCTTCAAGCATATTATTTTGTCCAATAAAATCAGTATCATTAGTAGGAGCTAAAACCTCACCTTCAACACCTAAATCTTCAAATGCCTGCTTTGCTCCAGCTTCCATCAATTTGTAATATTCAGCATTTAAGGCTCTTATTACAACTGCAACTTTAGGTTTCCCCTCACTGCTTCCTTCACTAGAATCGGAAGTTGAGTTGTTTGATTCTGTATTTTGGTTCCCGCAAGCAGCCAATGAAAGAAGAAAAAGAATCATTGATACATTTATAAAGAAATACTTTTTAAATTTTGCCACTCAACTTCCTCCTGCTAAGAGCTTTTTTATTTGAAATCAAAGCTATAAATTAATTAAAGTTAATTAAGTTGAGACTAAATTACATAAATTTAGTCTCAACTATACTTTTTAGTTATTTAATTTGGATATACTACGATTTTGATAGCATCTCCCTTACCCATTATTTCCATTCCTTCATGTATGTTTTCTAGTGAAATCTTATGGGTAATAAGTACATCTAAATTTAGTTGGTTTGATTCTAAAATTTTAATTACTTTAGGGAAATCATGATTTTGAATAAATGTTCCTTTTACAGTAATTTCATGTCGTGTAATATCGTATTGTTTAATCGCTGGTTGCGCATGCTCATTCATTCCTACCAACAAGATCTGCCCGCCTCGGCGGACAAGATTCATGCATTGTCCAAATAAGGAACCTACGCAATCAATTACCACATCAGCCCCTACTCCAGTGATTTCTTTTACGGCCATTTGAACATCATGGCTCCCTGGATTCACAAGATGCGTGGCACCGGATGAGCCTGCAACTTTCAGGCGGTATTCTGATAAGTCAACACAGATAATTTCAGTTGCACCTGCTGCTTTCAAAACCTGAGTAAATAATTGTCCCATTGGTCCCGCACCAATAATGACGACATTGTCACCTGGTTGAACTTTTAATTTTTCAGTGCCCCCAATTACACAAGACAGCGGCTCAGCCAATACGGCAATTTCGGATGGGACTGATTTTGAAATTTTATAAACATTTTTTGATGGTAGAACACTATATTTAGCCCATCCCCCATCCACAAAAATCCCGATACTTGAGCCATTTTCACATAAATTTTGGTTGCCTATCTGACAATGATGACATTCTCCACAAGTGATAGTAGGATCTATAACTACACGATCCCCAACCTTTACATTTGTTACTTCTTCACCAATTTCAACAATTTCTCCTACATATTCGTGTCCTTGGATAACGCCAGGCGTAGCTGGGTGTCCCGGAGGATCTGCTAAAATGTGGACATCCGTGCCACAGATACTCGCTGCTTCAACTTTCACCCTTACATCACGATTGGATTTTAAAGCAGGGACTTCTCTTTCTTGTAATACTAAACTGCCTACTTTTTCGAATACTGCTGTTAACATACTTCATTCTCCTATTCTTTAAAAACTTACCCATTTAAAATTTTGGAATGCCCCTTGCACCAGGCATACATATTAGTAAGAATATTTTTTGAAATTAGTAGATAGATATTTGCCCTTCAAACTTCCTTATAAAAAACTAAATCAGTTTATCCTGGACATATTTACTCTTATTAACAATAGCTTACTCACTATTTTTTTGCGGAGCGACGACGAAGAACATCTACAAATACGGCTGCAATAATAACAGCTCCAATCACGACTGTTTGTAAGTCAGATGATGTTCCAAGCAAGTTCAGACCGTTTCGGAGTACTGCAATGATTAACGCTCCAATAAGTGTCCCCCATACGGTACCTACCCCTCCTAAGAAACTAGCACCACCGATAATAACTGCGGCAATGGCATCTAGTTCATAGGATAATCCTGCAATTGGAGAAGCTGAATTGGTACGGCCAATCAATACAAGGCCTCCTAAAGCTGCCATAAATCCACTCAGTGTGTATACAATTATCAAGACTCTATCTACTGGAATACCTGATAGGCGTGCTGCTTCAGGGTTTCCACCAATCGCATAGATATATCTTCCGGTAGATGAGCGAGTTAAAAATATGTGAAAAAATACATATGCAATGATAACTAACAAGAAGCTAAATGGAATTATCCCGATATTTTCTTGGCCAACAAAATTTAGTAAGTAGGGAAATCCAAATATAGGAGAAGCCCCTGTAACAATTAGGGCCAGTCCACGGAATACATTCATAGTTCCTAATGTTGCAATAAATGGGTGGGGCAAACGCAATTTCGTTAACAAAAGGCCATTTAATGTACCTGCCAAGGCTCCCACTCCCAGACAAACAATGACACCGAGAATAGGGTGCATTCCCCATGTAACAGAAACCATCCCTGCAGTAATGATTGAAAAAGCTAAGATAGAACCAATCGACAAATCAATACCTGCTGTTAAAATCGGCAAAAGCATTCCAAGAGCGAGCAGAGCGTTGATGGACGATTGTCGAGCGATATTCATGACGTTGTCTACTTGAATAAAACTTGGTGATAAGAACGCTAAAATGATACAAAGGCCAATTAATCCAAACAAGGCACCAAATTTATTAATAATGCTTTTAAAGTTTGTGCTTTTTTTGACTTGAGGGGTTACTGTTTCCAATGTATTTGCTGGTTGTGACATATAATCAGCCTCCTGTAGCCGCTTTCATTATTATTTCTTGATCTGCCTCTTCACGTCGTAAATCCCCAGTAATAGATCCTTCGTGCATAACTAGAATCCGATCACACATCCCTAGTATTTCCGGGAGTTCAGAGGAAATGATAATAACACAGGCACCCGTTTCTACCAGATTGTTAATGAGATTGTAAACCTCCACTTTGGCACCAACATCTATCCCACGCGTTGGTTCATCAAAAATAAATACTTTAGCTCCAGTAAAGAGCCACTTTGCAATAACTACCTTCTGTTGATTTCCACCACTTAAATTACGTGCCAATAAATTAATATTATCTGGTCTAATTTTAAGATCTTTCACATATTGATCAGCTACTTCTTTTTGTTTTTTCGGATTAATCAGTCCATTATTTTTTACTTTTTGAAGCTTGGCAATGGTTTTGTTGAAGATGAGTGACTGATCCAGAAATAGCCCTTCTTCCTTGCGGTCTTCTGTTATAAAAGCGATGCCCGCCCGAATGGCGTCTCGAGGGCTTTTAATTTTTTTCTCTTCTCCAAATACAAACACTTTTCCATCAGCAATAGAATCAGCACCAAAAATCCCTCTAACCAGCTCTGTTCGGCCAGATCCTACCAGCCCTGAGAATCCTAGTATTTCACCTTGATAGGCTGTAAAATCAATTGGATTAGACTCTGGGCTTAGTTTAAACCCTTGAATCTTAAATCCTTCCTTGCCACGTACAAATTCTTTCTTAGGAAATTTATTGTCAAGTGTCCGGCCAACCATTAAAGATATCATTTCATCTATACTTGTGGTTGCAACATGGACCGTTTTTACATTTGTTCCATCTCGTAGGATGGTAATACGATCACCTATTCGTTTGATTTCTTCTAATCTGTGGGAGATATAAATAAATGTCATACCTTGTGCACGGAGTGTTTCTACGGTTGTCAGCAGCTGTTCAGCTTCTTGGGCACTTAAACTTGAGGTTGGTTCATCCATAATGATTAATTTAGCATTTAAGGAAAGCGCTTTAGCAATTTCGACTAGTTGCTGTTGTCCAACTCCTAAATTGCCCACTAATTCGTCCGTATCTACTTTTTGTCCGAGCCGGTTCATTAATGTTCTTGCTTCTTCTTTCATTTTTGCTCGGTCAAGCAAAGAATACTTACTTCCCTTTTTCATTTCGTGCCCTAGAAAAATATTTTCCATTATAGATAACTGAGGTATAAGGTTTAACTCTTGATAAATGGTGGCGATACCTGCATCAATGGCATCTTTGGGTTTTGAAACTGGGAGTGTTTTTCCCTCCCAATGAACTTCCCCGGCATCTTTTGTGTATGCACCCGTTAAAATTTTAATGATGGTTGATTTTCCGGCGCCATTTTCGCCTAATAGTACATGAACTTCTCCCTTTTCTACATCCAAATTAATATCGTGAAGCACCTGGACCCCGGAAAAAGATTTACTGACATCCTTCATCTTAAGAATTGTCTTCTTTTCTTTAAAAATAACGTTTTTTCCTAAAAAAGGATCTATCACGTCGTTCAGTTCTAAAGACATCCAGTTCCCTCCTAACCCATATCTATCGAGTTGATTATTTTGTTTGCTACTTTTAGCGCCTACAGGAGTTTTTAAGTGCCAACATTCTGTTTTATTCTTTAGCTTTACTGGATATGTCCAAATAAGTCCTCCCTTACCCTTAAACTCAAGGAAAGCGCTTAACTTTTTATTGGTAAGCACTTTCTTTGACAATTTTAGTATAAAACCATATTCATTCAATTTCAACACTTTTTTTGATTGAATATTCAGTAATTTCATTCAGATTTAAAAAACTTACATTTTCTTGTCATTATAATAAAGTTCCATAACCTTATAAGACGGTTATTATCTTTTCACAAGCAGTGGCCTCGACATGAATAATATCGAGATTTTTAAAAATCAAAATAGCTCCTGCAGAGTGCTGAAACGTTCGTATAATTTAAAATGAGTTAGTGGTCCGGAAGGTCTTAGCTAAGAAGCTTACATTGTTTATGCGTCGGAGTTGTCAACTTTTGCCCGTGAAAATAATAAGACTAATACAGCAGCAAATAAAGCAAGCCCTCCAGTGAAAACAAAAACAGTACCCAAGCTGCTATTTTCAGTAATAACACCTGCGATAAGTGGGCCAAGAAAGATGCCCATTGCATAAAATGACTGAAAGAATCCCATTGCAGACATTTTATATTCAGTTGGACTGACGTGAATGACTTCACCCAGCAGAATTGGAAAAATGAATCCGAGGAATAGACCTATCAAAATATGCATTAGATTAAAATGAAAAATTGATTCGGTAAGCGGAATTGCAATTAAAGAGCAAGCTGATAGGAAAAAACATATAGCAAGTACAATTTTATTATAATGTCTATCCAGCTTAAAAAAAACAAAGCTTAACGAAGCAAGGGAGTGTGGGATAAAAAATGCACTGGTTAGCCAAAAAAGTGACTGTTCTTTCATCCCTAACTCTGCTGCATGCATAGGGCTAAATCCAAAAATCGTGATAAATAAAACTGCATGGGCAATTAGCGATAACAGTGTCAGCATTTTTAATTGTGGTATTTTAATTGTTTTTTTAAAGTAATCAACGGGCTTTTCAGGCATAGAAATTGGATTATGCTTCACCTCTTTAATATTTAATGCAAAGTAAATACCTAATATTGAGGCTACAGCGCCCACCCAAAATGGAAAATCCCAGCCGAAGTGATGAACCAGCCACCCGCTAATGCCCATACTGATGAATTGCGTTGCTACTGTTATAAACTGTATAATCCCCATCGCCTTTGGTGCTTGATCCGCGGTGAAATATTGGGAATACAATACTGTGGCCATGACCCACATAGAAGCAGTTATCCCAACCAGGAGGCGGGCAGTTAAGACATAGAAAAACGACTCAAAATAAACGAGAATTAGATTGCTTAATAGCGCTGCTATAAAACCAGCTACTAAGAGTAACTTACGAATGTCTTGGAGGAAGTCAGATAAAACCCCGAGCGGAAAACGCAGCAAGATTTGAGTAATACCGTAGCTTCCAAAAATAATGCCAATTGCCGAAAAAGTAAATCCAATGGATTGTAAGTATATGCCAAAAACAGGTGCATAAATATAAAATGCAAACCAGAAACAAAAAATAGATGCTAAAAAGTTAAAATGATCCTTTGAAAGGATAACTGTAGTTTTTTCTTTTATTAATGGTGTTTCCAAATCACAGCCTCCTCTCCTAATATAATGCGCTCTCATAAATTACTCTATATTTTTCGAATAGCATAGCTAGAATACATTGTCTTCAATCATTCTTCAGTTACAAGTGAAATAGGTTAATAAAGTTAAAAAGAGAACTACTAAAGTTCTCCTTTTAACTAGTAATATCTACTACTTTGAGGTTATTTCTATGCACGTTTCTTATTAATATAGGTATTGTGAGTTTTTAGGTCTTTTCCTTGGTTTCGGAGTTGATGCTCCAATTGTTCAAGTGTTAGCCCGCGTGTTTCTGGGAGGTATTTTTTCACGAAAGTGATAGCCAAAATACCGAATGCAACAAAAACGTAGAATGTTCCGGATAAACCAACGTTTGCAAGCATGATTGGAAAAAATAATCCAACACAGAAGTTAACAATCCACGAACCAAATACAGTTATACCCATTCCAAACCCGCGAATTTTGAGTGGGAAAATTTCAGAAATCATTAACCATGTCACTGGAGAAATGGCTCCTTGTTGGAAGGCAAGGAATGTAACTGTTAATGAAAGAACAACATATGGAAGTGAGCTGGATCCTTCTAAAACACTTGACAAGATAGCCATTAATAGTAAAGATGCTGTTGTGCCAATAAGCCCTACTATCAGCATTGGCCGGCGTCCGACTTTCCCTAACAGCCAAATGCCGACAAATGTGGCAAGGACGGAGATAACCCCGTTGGCAATATTTCCAATAAGCGCCGCCTCTGTTGCAAAACCTGCATCTTTTAGTATTTCTGTTCCATAATACATGATCGAATTAACACCGGTAATTTGTTGTACGACACCGATTCCGATACCGATAAATAAAATACGTCGGACCCAAGGTATAGTGATACCCATCAATCCTGTTTGTTCCATATCTGATTCTTCTGCAAATGTTGCCTTAATTTCAGCTAACTCTTTTTTAGCCCGGTTTTCTGTACGAATCCGTTTTAAAACAGTTAATGCCTGTTCATTTTTCTTCTTTGAGACGAGCCAGCGTGGGCTTTCCGGCACACGAAGCATACCGATAAATAAGAAGATAGCCGGGACAGCTGCAATTGCTAACATATAACGCCATACATGTTCATTGTGTCCCATGGTATTACCTAGAATTGCATTACAAACAAAGGCAAGTAACTGACCGCTGACAATCATTAATTCATTCTGTGTAACAATTCGGCCGCGGCGTTCTGCTGGAGACATTTCTGCTAAATAAGCAGGAACAGTAACAGAAGCACCACCAACCGCAAGTCCAAGCAGGAAGCGGGATATAATCATAACTGTAAGGTTTGGGGCAAGCGTACATCCGAGAGTGGCAATGAAAAAGATAACTGCCAGCATTAATATATTTTTTCGTCGCCCATTATAATCTGATAACCGGCCGCCAAATAACGCACCAATTGCTGCTCCTAATAAAAGCGAGCTAGCCACAAGACCCTGTGTGTAAGACGTTAAACCAAATGCTTCTGTCATGTATGGGAGTGCACCATTAATGACACCAGTATCATAACCGAATAGGAGTCCTCCTAAGGTTGAAATTAAGATTATTTTGCGTAAAAATGTAGATTGTGCTGCGTTATTATTCATTTTCGGTACACCTCTTATTGTTTCGTCACGAGTGAAAGCACTGATTCCCCAATTTTTAAGGAACTAAAAAAACGTAAGCGAGTAGGTTGCCGGTGGATTCAGATGAATTTCAATAATATGGTTATTCTTTTGAAGTCAGGAAACATGCGTTAACAAATGTTAAACGCTCTCCCCCATTGATCAATCTCTTTCGCACTAATTAATTTATAATAGATGAAGCGCTTTCCTTTTTAATTTTTAACGTTCACCTGCAAATTTTTCTACTTTATATTTTGATTTTTGATAAATTTGCAGGCTATGTAAGTGATAATTATTAAATTATTAGTCTGAATACTTCATTTGCTTAACTTTTACTTACCCAAGTCATTGGGTGACCTTTTTAAAAAGGCTCTCAATATAATCTTTTGATTTCTTTGCATATTCATAAGGATTGCACTTCAAAGGATCCTGTTCTCCTTCAATCAATGCCCAGCCGTTGTAACCCTGATTTTTCAATATTTTGAAAACAGATACAAAATCAAGGCATCCATCCCCAGGAACTGTGAACATGCCCTTACTGATGCATTGCTTAATTGTGTATTTTTCAGTTCGAGCGGAATCAAGCACTTGCTGACGAATATCTTTTAAATGAATATATTGTACTCGATCATAATATTTCTCAAGCAATTCGACCGGATCATTCCCACCGTAATAACCATGCCCTGTATCATATAATAGAGAAACAAGGTTTGGATCACTCATTTCCATTAAACGCTGTATTTCTTCTGGCTGTTCCACAACCGTCCCCGCGTGATGGTGATAAACAAGCGACATCCCATACTCATTTGCAATTTCTCCTGCTTTATTCAAGCCTTCCACCATGTATTTCCAACCATCTTCATCTAATCGGCGGACACCCGTTTCATCCTGCCCGCGCGTAGGGTCTTGATTCAGCATCGATCCGCCAATTTCAGCTGTACTGATAACCTTGCATCCGAATTTTGATAAAAATTCTGCATGTTCTCGGTAGGCTTTTAGTTCACTTTCATGTCTAGCTGGGTCAGAAAAGTAGACGGACTTCCATTGCGTAGTGAGCTGTAATCCGTATTTATCTAAAGCAGTTTTGAGTTCAACTGGGTCTTTTGGGAATTTGCGGCTGACCTCTGTTCCTTTGAAACCCAAAGAAGAGATTTCTTCCATGACTTGCTCGTACGTATAAAAGTCACCATGTTCTAATACATCTTCTCCAACCCAGTTAATTGGGTGAATGCCTAGGTTAAAGGGAATTTGGGATTCCGTCATCTTAATGCCTCCTTAGTGTCAAAAGAAAGGGTAAAGCGCTATGAAAAGCATAATTACTTTACCCTGCTATATTTTTACTGTGTTACCCATTCATGGTCTTTATCAGGTGTAAACTTCCATGATCTAATTGGACCAGCCATGACATTCAAGTAATATAAATTGTATCCTGGAGGTGCAGACACAGGATGATAACCTCCTGGCACAAGGACAACGTCTCCGTCTTTTGCTACAATGTTTTCGTCCAATGATTTGTCATCTGTGTATACTCGTTGCACTGCAAATCCATTTTCAGGCTTATCAATACGGTAGTAGTATGTTTCCTCTAAATATGCTTCTTGAGGATAATTATCTTCATCGTGTTTATGAGGTGGATAGCTAGACCAGTTGCCTTCTGGTGTAAATACTTCAAAAATAAACAAGCTGTCTGCTGGCTGATCTTCTGGAATGATATTATGGATTTCACGTTGAACGCTTCCAGCGCCGCGTTTCGCTACTCCTACATCTTGAGGAGTAATTAATCTTGCTTCATGAGTCCCTTTGCCAGGCGCTTTACATACAGCAATTTCTAATGTTGTTAAAGCTTCCAGGTTAACGTGGTCGCCACTTGGGATATATACTGTATAAGCAGGAATATTATCAAAAACGCTCATTCGTTCTCCGATGTTATCCCATGACTTTTCTTTTGTAGATGCATTTGCACGACCTGATAAAATAACAACCGCTACTTCTTGATCTTTTGTTTCTTGTTCAAATGTCTGGCCTTCATTTAATTTATAGACTTCAAAACCTACGTATTTCCATCCTGCAGATTCAGGGGTGATGTTGATTAAATTACCGTCCCGGCCAACTTCTTGGTTTGGTTTCACTAATAATTTAGACATTTTTTTTCCTCCCAAAAATTTAATTAATACTTACGCGCAGTTGCAGCTTTTTCTTCCATGGCTTTGTGTGCTTTTTGTACCTTTTCATCTGTAGACACTTCTGCAACTCCTAACCGCCACCATGACTCATATCCTGTTGTGCAAGTGCCAGGAAGAACTTTAATATCAATTAATGTAGAAACTGTTTCTTGTTTTGCTTTTTCAAGGGCATCTTGAAGTTCTTCAAGTGTACGGACCGTATATCCTTTTGCCCCCATTGAACGAGCATTTGCAGCAAAATCAATTTCTAAATATTCACCAGTCAGCTTGTTATCCTCTTCTGAGCGGTAGCGGAATTCATTACCAAACCCGTTACTTCCCTGACCTCTTTGAAGATTATGAATACATTGGAAACCATTATTGTCTAAAAGAAGCACTGTGATTTTCTTGTTTTCCTGAATACTTGTCACAAGTTCAGAATGTAGCATTAAATAACTTCCATCGCCGACAAGTGCATATACTTCCTGCTCAGGCACAGCCATCTTAATTCCTAGTGCTCCCGCAACCTCATATCCCATACAAGAGAAGCCGTATTCCATGTGATATGTTTTTGGAACTGTATTTCTCCACAGGCGGTGTAAATCCCCTGGCATGCTTCCAGCTGCTGCAACGATAATATCTTTTTCATCAATAAATTTATTGATATCGCCCAGTACTCTTGTTTGTGCCAGACCATCAGGATGTTCAGCAGAATAGTACTTGTCAACTTCTTGATTCCAATTTGATTTCAACTCTTCAAGACGGCTTTCCTCATGACTTGATTTGTATGCTTGTTTCTCAAGCTCAACTGTTAACAATTCTAGACCTGTTTTTGCATCAGCTACTAGCATTTGCGCATCCAATTTTAATGCATCCATCGAGCTAACATTAATATTCAAGAATTCAACTTCTGGATTTTGGAATGCTGCTTTTGATGATGTTGAGAAGTCTGTCAATCTTGTACCAACACCTATAATCAGGTCTGCTTCTTTTGCAAGAATGTTAGATGCTAAGGATCCAGTTGACCCAATACTGCCCATGTTCCTATTATGTTTCCAAGAAAGGGCGCTCTTTCCAGCTTGTGTTTCTCCAACAGGAATGTTAAATTTCTCTGCAAAATTGCTCAATGCCTCTGTAGCGAGTGAATAATGGACGCCTCCGCCTGCAATAATGACAGGATTTTTCTTTTCAGAAATTAGCTTAACTGCACGCTGTACTGCAGTTTCAGAAGGTGTTCTTCTTTCGATATAATGTACACGTTTTCTAAAGAACTCTTCCGGATAGTCAAAAGCTTCTGCCTGTACGTCTTGTGGCAAACATAAAGTGGCTGCGCCTGTGTCAACAGGATCTGTTAGAACGCGCATAGCATTTAACGCAGCTGTCATGAGTTGTTCAGGGCGTGTAATACGATCCCAGTACTTGCTTACTGGCTTAAAAGCATCACTTGCCGCTACTGTATAATCAACAGGATTCTCGATTTGCTGTAAAACTGGGTCAGGCTGACGATTTGCGAAATTATCACCTGGCAAAAGCAATACTGGGATACGGTTGACTGTCGCTGTTCCAGCGCCGGCTACCATGTTTAATGCCCCTGGACCAACAGAAGTTGAACACGCATAAATTTCAAGTCGATTTTTTTGTTTTGCATAAGCTGCTGCACTATGAACCATACCTTGCTCGTTTTTCCCTTGAAGATATACCAAATCACCCGTATGATTTTCAAGAGCTTCTCCCATACCCGTTACGTTACCGTGTCCAAAAATACCGAAAACGCCTTTTACAAACTTTGTTTCCTTGCCATCAAATTCTACATATTGATTGTCCAAAAATTTTAATAGGGCCTGAGCCATTGTTAAACGAATTGTTTTCATCTTTCATTTCTCCTTTATATATATTAAAGATAGACCTTTTTGCTAGTTTTAAATGAATCCGTTGCGGCAATCGCAATCTCTAAGGCTATCTTTCCATCTACTTCATTGATAAGAGGGGCCTTCTTTTCTAGTAAACACTCGATAAAGTGCTCAAGTTCTAATAAGAATGCAGCTTTAAACTTTGATGGAAAACTTGGAATATTATCATGGTATGACCCTTTATTAGTAAGAATTATATTATTATGGTTTTGAAGAGATCCTATTTGGATAGCCCCCTCTGTTCCAACAACCTCTCCTCTAATATCATAACCAAATGTAGAATTGCGGCTTCCTTCAATATCTGCTCGTGCACCGTTTTTAAATTGTATAACTGTTACGCCCTGATCTACATCCCCATATTTCTTCATAAATGGATGAACCAGAACAGTGCCGTAAGTTTGAACAGATTCAACCTCATCTCCAACTAAGAAACGAGCAATATCATAATCATGAACACTAAGATCTATGAAGATTCCGCCACTTGTCTTAATATAATCTTCTGGTGGAGACCCAGGATCCCGGCTCAACCCTTTAAAATAAAGAGGTTGTCCAATGTCACCGTTTACAATTCTGCGTTTTGCTTCAGCATAAGAAAAATCGAAACGACGCATAAAACCAACTTGGCAAATTACGTTATTTTTTTGGATAGCCTTAATTACTTCATCTGCTTCTTCTAGTGTTTCTGTAAGTGGTTTATCTACAAAAATATGTTTTCCGTGCTTAGCTGCTCGTAGGATAAGATCAGCGTGTGTTTTAGTAGGTGTTACAATAATTACAGCATCAATCGTTGAATCTTCAAACACATCCTGTGGATCTGTCGTCCACTTTTCTACGCCTAATTCGCGTGCAGCCTTTTCTGCACTTTCTTTTCTTGATGCGACTACCGTGACAAGTTGTGCTCCTTTAATACGGCTTGCAATATTTTCGGCATGAACATATCCTAGCCTGCCTACACCAATTATTGCGCAACGGATTTTCCCTTCCAAGTTAACCCCACCTTTACTAAAAATAATAATATTTGATAAAGCGCTTACTTAAATAATTCGCTGATATCTCGGAAGCCCATCATGTGTTGGAACAAACATCTCACCCTGAATTATAGGAGAGGCATATTCCTTAAATTCTTTCAACATTGTACATTTATCAGAATTATACCAATCAATTGGTAAAAACCGTTCTTTGCCCGCTACTTCTGACAATTCAACTGATTTATAAGTGATATGATAATCCTCTTTTACCTTTTCTCTCTCTAATGCCACCATAACTCCATTGTACTCCATTTGAGCAAGAATCCACGCTTGTTTACCTGCTTCATACGCTTCGTTTACATCCGTTTTTGAAGCAAACATCATACTGCTTCTTTGCCAAATGCTTGGTTCAATGCATCGTGTTTGGATTCCTGACTCTGTTTCAATAACTTCTTTTAGGAATGAGGAAACACCGCCTAATTTCGGACGCCCTAAAACATCTTCTTTGATGTTGCTTCCTCCAACAAGATTCCCGTTTGTATCTTTAATTCCTTCAGATACTATAATGATAGAATTTCTCTTTTCATTATAAGCTTTAGAAACCATTTCTAGGCATTTTCCCATTTCAAATGGACTTTCAGGTATATAAATGGTTTGCTGACATGGACTTTCTTCAGTATCAGCTAACGAACATGCTGCAGCCAACCAGCCAGTATGTCTGCCCATTGCCTCTAGAATGGTTATTCTATTGCTTCCAGGATAACTCTCCATATCCATTTCAATATCCAAAACACATGTTGCAAGAAATTTCGCCGCACTTCCAAAACCCGGCGAATGATCTGTTCCATTTAAATCATTATCAATAGATTTTGGCACTCCAATTACTGTTAATTCATATTTCCGAGCTCTAGCGTATTCATCAACCAATTTTGCAACACTCATTGACCCGTTTCCGCCAATATAGAAAAAGTATCGAATATTATTCTTTTTTAAAATTCTAATAATTTCTCCGAAATCTTCTGGAGTTAATTTGTATCTCCTGGTTCCTAAAGCTGCACCTGGTGTACGACGCAAATGATAAAGATCTTTGCTATTCATTTCATGTAACTTTGTGAAAGTTCCATTCAATAGGCCGTGCAACCCACCTACAGCACCGTAAACCTGTCCACTAAATTGACTTTTGAGGGCTTCATCAACAATGCCAACAATTGAATTATTAATGACAGCTGTTGGACCTCCAGATTGAACAATCATACAATTTCCATTCATTCTTGGCCCCCTCTCTTTTGTTAAGTAGCGCCACGATGCGTTTATGTATTTTGGTTAAGCGCTTTACTTTCTATAATTACCATTTTATTTAATTATTTAGAAAAATGCAACTTTTTTATTTTTTTTTTAAGATTATGCCTAAGTAAAAGGGTATCCCGGAGCCTAACGTATTAAAATAAGCTTCGGGAATAATCATTTTTCACTTATAAATTCATTTTATAATAGATAAATTATCATTATTGTCTTTTTCTTTTGTTGATTCTCTGACTACAAGTTCCGGCAGCAAAGTAATTCGTGTTTTTTCCTTATCTCCTTTTATCATTTTAATCATAAGATTCACAACTTCCTGACCCATACGTTGTATTGGCTGGGCTATAGTAGTCAAAGGAGGATCGACGATGCCTGCGATCATGGTATTATCAAAACCAACAACTGATAATTGATCAGGTACTTTTACATTTTGAGCTTTTGCTGCTTGAATAGCCCCTATTGCTAATAAATCGTTGCAAGCAAATACGGCAGTCGGAGGCTTTTTGCTTTTTAAAAATTCATTTGTAACTTCTTCTCCTGCAGCTATAGTGGTATCTTTTGCAAATTTGAAATCGGGTATTTCTAAACCATTAACTTCCATAGCTTCTTTATATCCTCTTAAACGCTCTCTGTTGCTCCAAACATCACGGGCAATAATACCAATATCTTTATGTCCTAAATCAATTAAATAAGCTGTGGCTTCAAAACCTCCCATGAAGTCATCCACTGCTACTGCATTTACAGGGAACATTGGAAAATCACGTGCCACTATGACAACTGGTAAGTCTTCATTCATTAATTCTTCGACTTGGTTCAACTTTTCAAATCCCGATGCCAAAATAAATCCATCTACACTTTTTTGTTTTAGGAGAGATATATATTTATTCTCTTTTTCAATCAAATAGTCAGTATTACATATCACTACATTATAGCCTAACTCATTTGCGCGGTCTTCAATACTTCTGGCTAGCTCAGAAAAAAAGGGGTTAGCCAAATCAGGAATAAACAACCCAACGGTTTTAGTCTGCTTACCCATCAATGCAGATGCGATGAGACTGGGCTGATAGTTTAATTCTTCCATCACTTTATACACTTTTCTTTTTGTCTTTTCACTAATTCTTCCATTTTTATTAATTACTTTTGATACTGTGGCTATTGATACATTTGCTTCTTTTGCAACATCGTAAATTGTAATTTTCATATCCCACCACCCTTTCTTTTTATATTATTGGCGTTTTATTAAAAAAAGATTTATACTTTAAATTTTTGTCAAACTAGAATTATTGTAAAGTGATTTGTAGCTTTTTTCAAGAAATCGAGACATTTCAACCGACTGTTCCATATTGTAAATCGGCTTTTCCCCTTCTAAAATGCAGTCTTGGAAATGTTCAATCTGATTTAGATATTGATCATCTTCAAAAGTTTCTTTAATCGTGACTATTCCATTTTTATCTTTTACAACTAATTTGCCTTGCTTATCTACAGACAAATCTGGCCGGAAAGAAGAGTTAAGTGTAATCGTTCCAAGCTCTCCTATTATTTCGTATCGATCTAAAAAGGGAAGCTCCATGGAAGCTGTAATTGTAGCCGTACGTTCCTGCTCATCAATAAGAACACAAGTAGAGGTTAAATCAACACCTGGATTATCTGGACGGACATTTTTTAGACTCCCAGTCATGGAAACGTTTACCGGCTTAAAGCCAATAATCTGTGTAAGTGCATGAAATCCATAACAGCCCACGTCTCTCATTGCCCCTCCCCCAAGGTCTGGGTTTAATCTAATATCATTTTCATCGGGGAGCATCCAGGAAAAGTGTGCCTTTAAATGACGATATTCACCTATTATTTCACTTTCTAGAAGTTCTTTGACACGCTTATGTTGCTTATGGAATTGGTACATGAAAGCTTCCATCAGTATTACATTACTCGATTCAGCAACTTTTTTCATATTATTCATTTCTTTTTCAGTTAGTGCTGCCGGCTTTTCGAGTAATACATGTTTTCCTTTTTCCATTGCTTTTATTGCCCATTCAGCATGAAGAGAGTTCGGGAGAGGAATATAGACAGCATGAATATGATCATCATTTATTAATTCTTCGTAACTAGTAAATACATTCTGGATTTGAAATCGCTTTGCTTTTTGAGGCGTCTTAGTAGCAATTCCCTTTACTATTGCTCGGCTTGATCGGCGTAGAGCCGGAACCACTTCATCAAAAGCGATGTTTGCTGCACTCATAATTCCCCAGTTAACCATTTCCATTAATGTTTCCTCCATTTTCAATAAGTTTATCTTGCATTACTTGAAAACATAAAATATGATATAGTTACAAAAAGTTAAGCGCTTTCCTATGATTATAAACGTTTTTATGATTTTTTCAAATTTTATTTTAAGTTTTCTAACTCTTGAAGGCGTTTGTACTATTAGTAAACTAGTTTATTTTTCAATATAAGATTCTTATATTGTTAACCCGAAAACTGCTGAAAAACTATGTATCTCATTCTTTTATTTGACGTTTTTGCTTGAATAGTCTGATAATGGGAGTAGTTGATACTGGTCAACACACTAAAAAAGGAGAGGTAAATTATTATGAAGACTTGGAAAATGTATATCGATGGCCAATGGATTGAGACGGAAAAAACAATTGAAGTCAAAAACCCAGCTACACAAGAAGTGATTGCTACTGTTCCTGATGGTGGTGCCGAAGAAGGTAAAAGAGCGGCAGATGCTGCAGCTGATGCGTTTAAAACCTGGTCTAAGAAAACTGCTGGTGAGCGCTCTGAATTATTGATGAAATGGTTTCATCTTGTTGATGAGAACAAGGAAGAAATTGGCCGTGTCATGACTGAAGAACAAGGGAAACCTTTACAGGAAGCCATTGGTGAAGTTAATTATGCTAATAGTTTTATTTCCTGGTATGCTGAAGAAGGCAAAAGAATTTATGGAGAAACGATTCCTTCGTCCCATCAGAGTAAGCGCTTACTCGTTATAAAGCAGCCAGTTGGTGTTGTAGCTGCTGTTACTCCTTGGAATTTTCCAGCTGCCATGATTACACGAAAAGTAGCTCCAGCTTTAGCAGCCGGTTGCACAGTGATTGTTAAGCCAGCCAAGCTGACACCACTTACAGCCCTTAAACTTGTTGAATTGGCTCATAAGGCTGGCATTCCTAAAGGAGTAATCAATGTTGTAACAGGCGATTCAAGAACAATAGTAGGTGCTTGGATGGATGATAGTCGAGTTCGTAAAGTAACTTTCACAGGATCAACTGAAATTGGGAAAGTTTTAATGAAACAAGCTGCGGATACAATGAAGAAAGTTTCTCTTGAACTTGGTGGCCACGCACCATATATTGTGACTCAAAATGCAGATATTGAAAAAGCTGCTAAAGGATTAATAGGTTCAAAATTCCGTAATGCCGGCCAGACCTGTGTATGTGCTAATCGCGTTTTTGTTCACGAATCGATTGAAAAAGAGTTTACAGAAGTCTTTAAAAATGAAGTAAGTAAGTTGAAGATCGGTAACGGGTTGGAAAAAGGTGTCGAGATCGGTCCTCTGATTGATGCTGATGCAGTAGACAAAGTAAAAGCTCAGCTTGAAGATGCTAAGAGCAAAGGTGCTGTCCTAGAATTAGGTGGCGAAGAATTAGCAAATTCTATTGGGCATTTCATTACACCAGCTGTCCTTACAAATGTAACAGATGATATGGAGTGCATGTTTGAAGAGACTTTTGGCCCTCTTGCTCCAATTACAACTTATAGTACAACTGAAGAAGTTATTGAGCGTGCTAACAATACTCCTTTCGGCCTTGCTGCATACATTTTCTCCGAAAATATTTCAGAGGCTGTTGAAATTTCCGAAGGTCTTGAATATGGAATCATAGGATTAAATGATGGACTTCCTTCTGTTGCACAAGCACCATTTGGCGGCTTTAAAGAAAGTGGCCTTGGTCGCGAAGGTGGTCATTGGGGATTGGAAGAATTCCTAGAGCTTAAATATATATCTCTTGGTCTTTGATAAGTTTTTTAAAGCGCATTCCCGGTTTGGGATGCGCTTTTTGGAGTAATAGCACAATAAAATCTCTTTTATATTTTTCTTTTCATTATCTAACTGTAGTCATAAAAAACTCTTGATTCTCCTAAAAGTGGGAACCCCGCACAAAACCCAACAGCTAATTAATTGGACGATCTTCAGCTTCTTTCCAACCTACTCACCCTTAGGTGGCAAGTGGGTGAAAGACCTCATTCCGCATATCATGTCGTAGAATGAAAATGCTGTCCGTATTCGCTCTTAACCCCTGATATATAAGGACATGCGCAATTTTTCTCGATGCATTCGTTCAAACATTCCCATGATATTGATCATAAAGTTCTGCACCGGTAGCAAGCGCATTCTCGTCGACTTATGATTTTCCGTTGATGGGCACATTCCGTATCTTTTCAGATTTTCTAGACCCAACTGAAGCGAAGCACCCTCCCCCCGTTTTATTAGGAAGTCTTAAATAGCACGCTGATCTTTTTAGAAAAATTCGAAACTTTCGTTTTATTTAACATGATCTTTTTCCTGATTATAGGTGTTTAATATTCATGTGGTTCTATAAGAAAACGAACCTTCATTAAGAATCGAGTGCGTTTATCAGTACATACTAGGCATGTATAATATGTACCCTCCTTTCCGTTAGACTAATTGTAGAGTTGACACAAACTGTGACGTAGTTTCATTAATATAATGGTTGTGGGTTCTGACAAGGTGGAAATCCATTTATATCTTGAATCATATAAAAATCGTATTGTTTTAAGGCGAATTGTGCTTGATACAAATATTCAATAACAAGTAGCTTTTCACCAGATGTACCACACAAAATACCTGACGTCCCTTGTCCATTTGCTAATGAAACACCAACAGGTTGACCAATCAAATATCTGATTTTTTGTTGCCAGGGCATAGTCATCACTCCTTCAAATACATCTTATTGAAATAGAGAAAATGGGTGCCTGTATTGTTTAAATGATGTAACGAAAAAACTTCGCAGTACGAATACACTACGCTTCTTGACAGTAGCTTGAGCAATTAAACCCCACAAGCCATTGAGGATTTAATTAGGAATACAGCTTAGGATTTAACCTTTTAGCGTCCAAAATATTGACTCAAATCCAGCTCTCTACTAAAAGTAACAAGCTGGTTAGTTTTAGTTTGAATTGGACTTTTGTGGTAAGTTATTAAAGTAGGATTAAAAGTTAATATCTTTGGGGGAAGTTTTTACTATATTTAAAAAACCAATAAGGAGAGAGCCAATGAGAGGTACACAAAAACCAAGCATTCTTGTATTTAGTCCTATTCAGACAGAGGTTGAAGCTTATGCTGATTGTATCCGCAATAATGGGTTTTTATCGGTGAAGGCAGCGAAAACTTTGAGGGAAGCAGAAGAATATTTACCGGATACTGAAGTTATTTTGGGATGGAATTTCCCTACACAATTACTATGTAAACCAATTGCCTCATCTGTTCGCTGGTTTCAGTCAATGGGAGCCGGAGTCAATGATTTGATTGCAGACAAATCGATACCTAATAACATTATATTAACTCGAATTATTGACCAATTTGGAGCTTACATATCAGAATATGTATTTTCGTTTCTATTGCAAATAGTGAAAGACGGTCCTCGAATGAAACAATCACAAATGGAGCGGAGGTGGGATCCTTTCATTTCTGAAACCCTAAAGGGGAAAACAATCGGGGTGGCTGGACTTGGATCGATTGGCACTGAACTTGTACGTAAAGCTCGAGCATTTGATATGAATGTGCATGGATTAAGCTTTAGTGGAAAACAAGCAACACTAGTGGATCTCCACTTTACTCCAGATCAATGGGGGGAATTTGTAAAAGATCTAGATTATTTGGTCCTAACCCTTCCTTTAACGGATTCCACTTATCATATCATTAACCAGGACCTTCTTATGGCGATGAAATCCAACGCTTACCTTATCAACGTTGGCCGTGGAGCATTGATAGATGAAAGTGATTTAATCTCTGTCATGCGAGCAGGGCATCTTCAAGGAGCAGTCCTCGATGTATTTGAGACAGAACCGTTGCCAAAAGAACATAATTTCTGGTCAATGCCGAATGTGTTTGTCACTTCTCATCTGTCAGGACCAAGTACGATTAACGAAGTGAGCAACTTTTTTATAGAAAATTTAAGGAGATTTTTAAGTGAACAACCATTAAATGGATTGGTAGATCGGAATCGAGGGTATTAAACCATATAATACTTATTGCTATTTGCTTTCAAGACATATATATTGAAACAGCCGCATTTTTCAACGGAGGAATGCGGCTTTCAAAATAAAGGTGAATAATGGATAGTTTAGTTTTATATTTACGAAACAATTTGTACAGCGAATAGCACATCCCGACGCTGGTCCCGGTAGGTCCCAAAAATTCCACTGAGTGTTTCAGTAATAGGACACCAATAAAAAAATTTACTATATCTCGTTTAGGGTTTAATGGCTGGAATAGAAATCCAGTTCATTTACCATAGCCTTAACTTACATTTACCCGCCTACAAAAAGCTTTTTATTGAAATGTTTATTAAGTTCCGTTTGTAGCGTTCCGATCAGTTCAGATCGAGTTTTTTTGGCCATATATTCCTTCCGGTATAAGGCCAGCATGGTAACGGCTGTTAAGTTTTTTGAATAGATATCCACTTTGTCTCTCTCTCTTCCCCTCATCACTCACAATGAGGAAGTCAATAGCTGCTCCAAAGTTAGGAAAGATTCTCCTCGCAAGCCTTTTGTAACCTTTAGCTGTTTTCTCATGGAGCGATAGCGAAGAACTCCTGTCGCTTTATTTCCCCAAAAAATCCGCAGCATTACTCAGTTTACTCTTATTCTACAACGCCCGATTCTAAAATTTCCACTTTAGCCTCCACATTTATCGGGATAAAAGGATAGATTTCATCCCATTTTTTCTTATCCCAATTTCTAGTCCTTGTTCGTACTTGTTCGCCAATCCCCAGGGGATCCACATGTAGTTTTTGAAAATTCCGCACTAATTTTTCCGAGCGTTCCTTCACATCTTTCGTCATTTTATCTTCTATAATTTTAATCATTTTAGGGGTTACTTCTTTACCGGTATATTCACGTAATATTGCCTTTATCTCAAGATCAATCGTTATTGGGGTATCTGTCATTGGCTTTGAAATCTTATATGACCTTTTTGTTTTTATATTGTTGACGGAAGCATATTTTTTTCCTTCAATTTTTGTAGAGAAACCTTCTTTACTTGTTGTATTCTCATACAACATTTTGAAAATAACATTTTCGCGGCTCTTAGTCTGATATACGTATTCCCCTTTACTATTAAACATGGCATTTCCTTTAATATAAACTTTCCCATCCAATGCTTTAACGATAGGTAAAATTGGGTCCATTCCTTCGGAGTAATGAGCATACAAAAAAAGATGGAGGTTAGTTCTAGGCAGCATACCCATTTCTATATTTTGTTCTATAGTGTTAGATAAATAAATGCCTTTATCTATGTTGCCAAACTGATGGCTTAACACCTCCTTCGCACTTCCTTCTACAATTCCGAGTTTCAACGTTGTTCCAATTGAAGGGTCTCTGATTAATGTATCAACTAGATAGAATATCCCTTGCTTTGCAAGCTTTTTTTCGTATAAGACCACCTCTATTTTCCCACTAAGGATGGGTCTTTCAGATTGCTGATTCATCTCATCCCGTACGTCTTTACTAAGTGATGATTTCGAACTAAAGGTAATATTTTTAATGGTTTTATCTGGATAATAAAGCGGTGTTACAGCGATACCTTCGAAATGATTCTCATCGACATAATCATATCCCAAGGCTGTTGCCAAGTTAATTTCATCGAGAACTTTACTATCCACCCCCATGCAACTTGAGAGAATACTGATTAAAAGAAGGATCAGGGCCAATTTCGCGAATAAAATTCTCATTTTTTAATCTTCCTTTTTTTTGACATGACAGTAGACAAACATACTAGAAATAAGACATAAGGAATTTCCATAATCAATCCCAAATTTGAAATATAATCCACAAATTGATTAATCCTTTCCCTACCTTTAATCATATTTGTCATCACTACCAATAATATTAATAGTAGAGCATAAATTTTTTTCTGCTTCATTTTAAAGTATTGTGAAATCCCTCTTGCACAAACCCACATATAGAGACATACACTGGGTACTAAAACTAAGATCCATGTAGCGATACCTATGTACTCAAACCGTTCAACAAAAGGCATTTGAACAATGCCCCAAAAGGACAAAGTTGCCCAAATATATCTGCTAATTTGGCCTTCACTGTAATACCCTATCGTCAAAATCGTTAGGCATAAATAAACTAAAACAGAAGTAAGATTTCCTAGTTGCGCCCACTTTTGTGAACTTTTTCGATGTTTAACCAATGGATAATACATCATTAAAGTGGAAACACCTAAATAGCTATATGACATTTGCTTGGATGCAAGGGCCATGTCTTTAAGAGAATGATTCCATATAGGTAATAGGTTGCGAAAATGTGTAAATTCTAGGGGGAAATAAAAAGTTAAAATTAAATAAGATGGTATAGTGATCCCTAAAAAGCAAATACCAGTGACCACTCTAAACCCACCTAAAACCACATAATAAATTAATAAAGCAAATATGGTGGTCACCAGCCATGTGTTAATTTGAGGGAATACCCATGATTGAACTATTTCGAGATAGGATCTTAAAACGGAAATACCCACCATCAGCCAATACAGTATCCAGATGATATTTAGCAAACCCCCAAGCCACTTACCAAAAAGGCGTTTATGTATGCCTATTAGGTCCATATCGTGGCGGTTTAATACGTTATACATACCCCAAATGCCAAATGAAAAGACTACACCGCTTATAATGACAGCCATCCAAGCATCATGGCCAGCAGATTGAATGATTAACCTCTGAAAGCCCAGAACCCCTACACCTATCTGAATCTTAACGATTAAAAAAAAGACAAGAAATGGTGAGATTTGATCACTTTTATCGTTCATGTATGAAACCTCCACTTTCACTTAGTCTTTAGAATCTTCCTTGGGTTCTAATCGGATAGTGTCTTCCGTCTGAACCTCAATTGGACGTTTAGCCTGAAGAAAAAATGGTAAACGGATCAAGGCATCCCGCATATCATACACCCTTGGCGGATAAATAGGTTCAAGAAATGGCCTCCCCAAGGAAGTAATCCTTAGTAGATGCACAAGTAAAAAACAAAAACTGATTCCTATACCCACTAATCCTAAAAAATAAGCCATAAGCAGGAAAGGAAATCGAATCATTCGAATGGTATTCCCCATTTGATAGACAGGTGTAGTAAAAGAACCAAGGGCAGACAATGCAACAAGAATTAATAATACATTACTTGTCAGCCCTGCTTCTACAGATGCCGTTCCAATTACAATACCGCCTACGATACCTATCGTCTGACCTACTTTAGTCGGCAGTCTAGCTCCTGCCTCCCGAAGAAGTTCAATGGCTAATTCCAAGATTAATGCTTCTAAAATCGGTGGAAATGGAATTCCGCTTCGTGAAATCACAAGTGTACTGACTAAATCCTTTGGGATTAATTCATAATGATAGGTGAGAACCGCGACATAGATGGGTGTCACTAAGATGGAAAACAATACAGAAAAAAAACGAATAAGCCTAAAGAATGAGGCAGTTGTCCAGTTGAGAAAATAATCTTCGAATGCAGCAAAGTATTCAATGAGTGTGGAAGGCCCAAGTAAACCATGCGGAGCTCCGTCCACCAAGATCACTACTTTGCCTTCACCAAGTACTGCAGCCAATCGATCCGGTCGTTCTGTATCGATAAATTGAGGAAAAGGAGAATTTTTATTATCTTCTATCATTTGTGAAATATAGGAGCTATCAATTATTTGGTTAACCCTTAAATCAGATATGCGCTGTATGACGGTTTCTACATTCTCCCTATTTGCAATTCCTTCTATATGAAGCACAGCTACCCTTGTCTTGGATAACTTCCCAACAATAATTTCTTCAACAGCCAATTCTGCAATTGGAAGCCGTTTTCGGATTAAATATAAATTCGTATCCAGTGATTCGACCAGTGCTTCTTTCGGACCTACAACACTGTATTCTACCTCTGGCAGTGTAACTTGCCTCGAAGTGTTATTTGCTGCTTTAATTAAAACTGCTTGATCAGATTGATTATTTAATGTAATGGCTATATAACCTATTAACAGCTGACCTTGTAGTTCAGCAGGGTTTTTTGTAAAAATAAGCCCCTCTATTGGCAAGTTGTGTACAAGTTCTTCCAGAGTTGAAGAATTTGTATGTAAAAAGGGAAGGAGGTCTCTATGCAGTATATCTTTATCAATTAATGTATCGAAAAAAGATACACAGTATATTTCATTTTCAAAATCGAGTGTAAAGCTTATGAAGTCCTTTGACTTTTGCATTTGTTTGAGTACATCAGTGAAGTCTGTAGTCTTTTGTATTTTTTGCTTTTTAAAAAATGAAAACCTTTCCATAAGACTCCACTCCTTTGATTGTAAGATATGGATATTATTAACGAATTGGAGGGTTTTATGCGGGAAAAGTCAAGAGTGAAATTAGTGGGCAATTGTAATTTTCAATAAATTTATTACTGAGTTTTTATCGAATAAATAAATAAGCATCATAAAAGGAGGCTGGGACATAAGTATTTTAGTCAACGATATACCCGAACTATAAGCGGAATTTCCGTCGAATAGATCGGGTCTTTATTTGGTCTTTTTAATAGATTTTGTTGCTTCTTGCATCCTATGTGTAATGGAGCGGAAGACAATCGAGTCCTGCGGGAAATAGAGGAAAGGCTGAGACCCCGCAGGCTTGCCGAGGAGGCTCAAGCTTCCTCCCCGCGGAAAGCGAGTGTCTGTAGCGCAATGGAACGAACTTGTTCTTACAAGCTTGAATGGATGAATAAAAACAACATCTACAAAAGCAGCATGATATTTAATAGGTAGAATAACGTAGAATGATTCGTCTTTGAGGATGGTTTATTTAGTTATGTCCCAGCCTCTTCGTTTAGAAACCTCGATAGTAATCTAGTTGTTTAGCGATTCCTCCCTTATCTGACCTTTAAAACCAGTAACTCTAGCAACCATTTTTCTGATTTACAGCACTTTCTTCAAGTTAAATCCAGCTACACCCAAAATCAACTACTTGGTTCCAAGTGGTTGATCGT
Source organism: Bacillus sp. SD075 (assembly GCF_017355165.1). Lineage (GTDB taxonomy): Bacteria > Bacillota > Bacilli > Bacillales > DSM-1321 > Peribacillus. The sequence continues at coordinate 183,969 of NZ_JADILK010000006.1, forward strand.
CTTATTGGCGGGGCCGATACTGGAAGAGGATTTAGAGAACATATCTTTTTTCCCTTGGAAAATCTCTTTGAAAATTCAACACTCATAATCCTGTTTGCACGGAATGCAAAAAAAAGATGGACAAACTTTATTTACACAGTACGAAAAAATGATTCCGTGAAAAAAGCGTCCTAATACGCAATTAGGGCTTACCGCTGTAGTAGACAATATGTTGATAACGAATATGGTGATTTAAATTTCTAACGGTGAGTTGAATGTGGTCAATAGCCACTCCAGTTAATTTTCCTTCTAATGTACCGTTTGTTGTTACGACAATGATTGTTTTTTCTAAATTCATTAGTAAATGATCTAAAAAAACTGGTTCAGTAGGTATCGTATAGGTCGGGGATAAATTTCTCATCATTGCTGGAAAACCACTTGTATAAGCGTATTGACCAGGTGGCAATGTTTCACGATAAGGTTCATAAGGGAAACTTTGCATTATTCATTTCACTCCTTTTATTTAACATACGCCGAATTTATATAGATGCATCATAAAAAACAATACATTTTAAGTGGAGCATTACCAATAAACACTGCACAAAAAAGCAACTATTCGCAGACAAATAGTTACTCAGGGGAAAGATGGAACCCTATTGGAGGTGTATGTGAACCATATTTAAATATATGTAGCGAAATAAATTCTGTTCCTAATGATGAGGATGCTAAGTAAACAAAAACTGTGATTGGTCAAAGTTAAAAAAAGTAACTATACCCCGTATTTTAAAACAAAAAATACTCTAGTCAAAAGTGGTCTATCTTAAAGGTAAAACAAAGCTGATAGGAGCGGGTGTTCGAAACTCCTGCGGGAAAAGTGCGTCTAAGGGAGCCCCCGCGGAAACGAGTGCCTGGGACAGGAAATCAACGTCCAAATGGTACAAGCCATAAAAAAGGGGCTGGGACATTAGTATTTTAGTCAACGATAAACCCGAACTATAAGCGGAATTTCCGGCTAATAGTTCGGGTCTTTATTTGTTCTTTTCAATGGATTTTGTTGCTTCTTGCATCCTATGTGTAATGGAGCGGAAGACAATCGAGTCCTGCGGGAAATAGAGGAAAGGCTGAGACCCCGCAGGCTTGCCGAGGAGGCTCCGCTTCCTCCCCGCGGAAAGCGAGTGTCTGTAGCGCAATGGAACGAACGTGTTCTTAGCTTGAATGGATGAATAAAAACAACATATACGAAAACAGCATTATTTTTAATAGTAGAATAACTTAGAATGATCCGTCTTTGAGGTTGGTTTATTTAGTTATGTCCCAGCCTCTTCAAAAGGCATACATCGTGTACGCCTTTTATATTTATTCATTTTCTGAACCAGCAAATAAAACTTATACGGCCGTATAACCTCCGTCTACAATAAGGCTTGTGCCTGTAACAAATGATGCATCGTCACTTGCAAGAAAGAGAACAGCTTTCGCCACTTCTTCCGCTCTGCCTAAACGGCCGATTGGATGTAAATCGATCAACCCTTGTCTTATCTCACCTTGTGCTTTTGCAATAAGTGGTGTATCAATATAGCCAGGGCAAACTGCATTGACACGAATGCCATCTTTGGCATAAGTCGAACCTAACGTTTGTGTTAACAGTTTGACCCCGCCTTTAGCAGCAGAATAGGCAGTTACCCCTGGTTTCCCTGCATGGCTATGGATGGAGCCTGTATTGACAATGGCGCCGCCAGTAGATTGTTTTTGCATTTGCTCTATCGCATATTTATCGGATAGGAAGACACCGGATAAATTAATATCAATCGTTTTTTGCCATTGATCATAGCTTAACTCATGGATGTTTCCGTCTCTTGCAATACCTGCGTTTGCGAACATGATATCCAGTTTTCCATATTTATTAACCGTCTTTTCGACCATATTCTTTACGTCATTTTCATTCGTAACATCGGTTTTAACAAAAAGAGTATCATACCCTTTTCCATTTAACTCATCTGACACGGCTTGTCCATGATCAGCAAAATCGGCAATGACCACCTTGGCTCCTTCTTCTGCAAATAATAAAGCCGTACTTGCACCAATTCCGCTTGCTCCCCCTGTTACGATCGCCACTTTATTTTCCAATCTCATATTTAAACACTCCTTGGTTTTGGTTTTTTATATCCGCTAGAATGGTAGGCATTTTTAGCGAGCTGTTGCTCCGCCATCTATCACAAATTCGGCACCCGTCGTATAGGAAGATTCGTCTGAGGCAATGAAAAGTACTGTATTCGCCACATTGTTGACGCTTCCCAGATGCCCCAATGGGAATTCTTTACCCAATTCATCTTTTGTACTGCCTGATTGTTCTGATGCATAGTCCGCCATCCCGGTATCGATATATCCTGGATGAATCGAGTTTGCACGGACTCCTTTTGAAGCATACTCGATGGCAGCATCTTTAGTCATTGTCCGGACTGCCCCCTTACTTGCACCATATAAAACATGACCAGGGGCGCCAATCCAGCCTGCAATGGAAGACGCATTTATGACTGAACCTTTATTTAGTTTCGCCATCAGTGGCATAATATGTTTCATTCCCAAGAATACGCCGGTTACGTTTATTGACATGAGAAGATTCCATCCTCCAATTCAATCTCTGCAACCGGTTTAATGATATAAATACCCGCATTGTTGAACAGAACATCCACTTTATCAAAAGTATCGATCGTTTCCTTTGCAACCCTTTTCCAATCTTCTTCATTGCTGACATCATGACGGATGAATAGGGCCTCCCCGCCGATTGCCTGGATGTCTTTCACAGCTTGATCACCGGATTCCTGGTTTATGTCTGTGATGACGATTTTTGCACCCTCCCTAGCAAATAGCAAAGCTGTTTCTTTCCCGATCCCTGTACCCCCGCCTGTAATGATTGCCACTTTGTTTTCAAGTCTCATCATATAACCAGATCTCCTTTTTTTCTATGCAACAGATTACTTGAGCACCAGAAATCCCCATCCCTAGATATTCTCCCTAGACGACCAGTCTTATACAAGCAAAAAGCTGACTGCCATGTGAAATAGAATGGCCACCCAATGGCTTCATTCTGTGTTCATACATTTATTTTACTCCTTACAATTTGAATTACTATCCTATAAAGTGCTGTATAATAATAGGGTTAGCGCCCCCTTTTTATAGGGTATTTTGTTTTAAGGAGTGGGAATTTACATGGCTCAGCCCTTTCATGCATATGAAGAAATAACATTTCAGCAATTCATATTATTCATAAAAAGTCATCACAAACAGATTGAAGAAAATAACAATATTTATTTGAATCTAGAGCCCTTCATATTAGAGCCTGAACGTAAGATGATACAAACAGTACTGGAATCATTTTTACTATTTTTATCCGCCCCAAACATCGAGGAGATAAAAGACACATACGAAGATCATCTGGATACTTGGCTTCAATCACTTTTACCCCTTTTAAATGAGAATCATTTCAGCATGTTCCGTTTAATCTTTGAAAAGTCCATTGTTACCTTAATGGTAAACCTGAAACATGCCCAAACCCTATCCATTCTTATGTACTTATTATCCATTTTCTCTCATCTTATCCATAGCTATAACAAGTGGTTGGGCGACGAATCGGAGCAACATCCCAAAACCAAACAAGTGAATGCAGAACTTAAAAGACTGCAGCTACTGGACCAATTAGATGAACTTCTAATTAACTCATCAGGATTTAAGGATTTTGCCTTTATCCTAAAAAAATGTGAAGAGTTCTTTAACTATAAAAGATGTGTTTTTTATGCTTATATTCCTTGGTCCAATCAATTCTACGGCACCATAGGAGCGGAGCTGCCAAAAGTCCAAAGCATGAGGGGACAACTCAACTCCAGGCAATCCATGGTGTTCAATTCAAAAAAACCGGTATTTTTAAAGAATCCGCATAATTACATTAAAGAGGAACATATACAGCTATTTAATCTTTCATCTGTCATTTTTGTACCGATTGTTCATGACACGCAAGTGTTCGGCTGGCTGACCTTTGATCAATTAGGGGAGGAATTCGATTATTCAATAGATGAACAGACTTTACTTGAACAGGTCGGAAAGCGGCTCGGTTTATATTTATCAAGAAAAGATGATGAGGGATCAATAGGTACCGACATACAATTGACGGAACGGGAATCCATGATTTTAAATTTGCTGGCTGAGGGCTATAACAATAAAAAAATGGCCGAATTATTGCAATTAAGCGAGCATACCGTCAGAGATTATGTAAGCAGTTTAATGACAAAGTTTAAAGCTAAAAACCGTACACAGGTAGTCGTTTATGGTTTTCGGTTAGGTCTATTAAAGTAAGATTGAATCAATTATGACAGTTGTATTATCAACCAAAAAAAGACCGGAAA
>NZ_JADILK010000060.1 GCF_017355165.1 Bacillus sp. SD075
GCTGCTATCCTTGTGACCTTTTATTCTATTAATCTTTAATCCATAATTCTTACGGTTTCCGGCTCATTCGGTCAGAAAACGGTGGGAAAATCAAGCACTAAAGGAGAAAAAGAAAGGCATCGTCAAGAAGGAAAATCTGATGGTTAAAATAAAGGTTTGATTTGATGGTAAAAAATAAATGGTTATAAGTGATTCCAAACCCCATAACTGTCCCACCGATAAGTGGAATTATCTTAGTAGCTGCTTTCACTCCCTCCTTGCCCGCATTCTTTTACCTACCAATATATAATTATTCAAATAAAATTACTTGGCTTTTATAGTTTTTTATCCTTCGGAATAATACTTTCTAAATAAATACGAACCTTTTTTTCTGTTAGTTCTCCAAAAATTGTTTGTGTGATCTCACCATTTTCATTAATTAAATACGTAACAGGGAGATTATTAACTTTATATAGATCTACGGCTTCCCCAGTCCGATCAAGTAAAATAGGAAAACTTAACTTTTTTTCTGAGACAAATGGACTGACGATGATTCTTGGTTCTTGCGCATTTACTGCAAGGATTTCAATTCCTTTATCTTTATATTGTTGATAGACGTTATTCAAATAAGGCATCTCTTTTTCACAAGGTGGACAATAGGTTGCCCAAAAGTTAAGTAACACACCTTTTCCCCGATAATCCGACAGTTTCACTTCATTACTATTTAAATCTTGCAAAGTAAAATCAGGAGCAAGGTTACTTTGATCTAAAGCTGCTGCTTCTTTTTTTATAATCAAATTCGTGTAAATTGTATAACTTAGTCCCAACACTAAAATCGCAGTCACTAAACTTTTTATAAAGAAGTTCAGTGGCTTTTTTTCTTTACTCATTGAATGTCCTGGCTCCTTTCAATTACTTACCTGGAAAGACAGTACCGGCATTTCATGCAAAGTTTTATAACTAACATGAGCGATCACTTTTTTCTTTCCTTGCTCAAAAAACTTTGTTTCTAGTAAATACTTTCCGTCTCCTATATGTTTAGGAGAGACTAATCCAATTGATACTCCATTTTCAATAATTTCAAATTGTACCTTAGCCTCTTTGCTAATATCATCAGTCCCATATTTCACTTCTGCAGTAAAAGTGACTGCTTCATTAAGCATAATTTTTTTAGGGTTGCTTTCCAATGATACTTCCAACGTTTTCGATTGTTCTAATTCATGTTGTTTTTTTCCTGAATCAGAACATCCTATTAACAATAAAATTGCTAGTATAAATATTATCGATCTCACAAAATAGCTCCTTTATTAAAATTAAAGTTTCTCTCTTCTTCTATTATTAAAGTTGAAGAGAGAGACTCATAATCACTCTTTTCTCTTAACTGGCTTCATTTTTCAAGTTTGTCCAAAAAAGCATACGTTTTTTGATTTTTTCAAAAGTAAACATAACCAATAAGATAACAATACTATTGAAAATTAATCCAGCTAGAACAAAATCATATTGAGTAAAATCAGTGTAGAACTGAATAAAATACCCCATCCCTGATTTGGCTCCAAACATTTCTGCAGTCATTAATATCAGAAAGGACAAGTTAAGGGCTGTTCCTGTACCACTTAAGATAAATGGCGAACTGGCTGGAATGATTACTTTTAAAATTAAGTCTTTCCGCTGTATACCGATTGTTTTTGCATTATCCCAATAATGATTATCAATTAATAACACACCTTGTATCGTGCCTAAAAAAATGGGCCAAAAAGCTGCGAGGAATAAAATGAAAATGGACGCTAATTCAAAAGTCGGTAACAAGGCTATAGCATATGGAATAAATAATGTTAATGGCAGTGGACTAAAAGCATTGAAAAATGGTGTTAAGATCTGCCTTGATTTTGGATGAAGACCAAAAAACAGTCCCCCGCCTATCCCTAATACTATAGCTAACACAAAACTTGGAACTAATAATTTCATAGAACTTACAAATCCTTGAAATAGTTCAATTAATGCTTTATAAAATGCAATAACAACAATTTCTGGAGAAGGGAAAATAATCGGACTTAACCATCTCGTGAAATTTGTAATATAAAACCAAAAAGCAAGTAAAGCAATTATAATTATCGTTGTATATATATATAGAGAAAAAAACTTTTTCATCATATTCTCCTTATCATTATAAATTTAATTTTGTTCATTATATCTTTGTAATACTTGTTTATAATATTCATCGTTTGGATTCTCTTTAATAAGCTCATCTAAAGCTTCTTCATACATTGAAAGATCGAAGTGATTTTCAAGATTAATATCTTCTACGTCTGAAATATAACCGATGTCTTGCATTTTTTTCCATGTATTAACAACTTCTCTTTTGTTTGGATCTGCAGAATTAATTAAATGTTCTTCATTAACTATTTCGTTCACTCTTTCTTTAGGTAATTGCTTAAAAGTAGGAATTGAAGCTTCTAAATTTTTCTTTGGATTCTCTAATTTTACACGTTCAGCCTTTATTAGCCCTTTCATGAATTTCTTATAAGCAACTGCCTTATCACCAGTTATATTGCCCCTTACAGTAACCCGGCAGCAAAGATCATTTTGACTAAGATCATTACTCCAAAAAATAGGGGTTATTCCCAATTTTTCTGTTTTTGTCAAATGCCCTGTATTAGAAAGTCCAACATCTACTTTTTCAGAATTAACCGCTTCAAGTACATCTGCCACACTTTTTACTTCTACAAATTCAACATCTTTGTGAATATCAATTCCCGCATCGTCAAGTGCTGACTTAAAAATTACATCAAGTGTTCCTAATCGAATCGTCGCAATTTTCTTTCCCTTAAAATCTTCTAATGTTTTATATTGACTTGCATTTTCTTCTTTAGTGACAACTGGCTGTCCACCTTCCATGTGTCCTCCAACAAATTTAAAATCTGCACCTTGAGCAATATAATTTAAAGGAGTTGCTGTACCAAAAGTTAATGCAATATCAATTTTATCGGCTTGAAGAGCGTCCAACCCCCCACTCGTAAAGGAAACCATTTCCACGTCTAAATTCTCTTCTTCAAAGAATCCTTCCGCTCTAGCAATATCAGCTAGAGGTGCCCCATATAATTGACCATATCCAACCTTTAATGTATAAGTTTTCTCGCTATCATTCTTTTGCGTTGATGTTGACGCTTTTTCTTCATTTTCCCCACAAGCTGCTAAAGCTAAAAAGGATAACATCACAATACTCAATACACAATTTCTTTTTCTCACTCTACTTCCCCCTACTATTTTTTTATATTATTTAAATTCCTTCCCCACTTGAACGAATTGCATGATCCTGTTCTAATTTTTCAAATATTCCTTTGTTCATAACGCCTAAAATATAATTTCTAAATTGGATAAAATCTGAGCTTTCAATTATCTTTTTACGATTTCTTGGCTTAGGAAAAGGAACATCAATAACCTCAGCTATTTTTCCAGGTGGTCCAGGTGTAAACATCACAATACGATCTGCTAAAATAATAGCCTCTTCCGCATCATGTGTAACAAATATGACAGTACGCTGCTGTTCACGATTCACTTGGAGAATCACATCTTGTAGTTGAATTCTTGTAACTGGATCTAATGCACCAAATGGCTCATCCATGAACATTAAATCTGATCCTATCGAAAGCGCCCTCGCAATTGCCGCCCTTTGCCGCATCCCACCTGACATTTCTCCAGGGTATTTCTTAAACGCATGACCTAACTGAACTAATTCAAGATAACCTTGAGCTAAGTGTTCCAACTCCTTTTTTGTTTTAGATTTTTTTAATTTCTGCTTTAAGGCAAGAATAATATTTTCTTCTGCCGTTAACCAAGGGAATAATGAATAATCTTGAAATACAACTGCACTATCGGGCAGTGATTTTGCAATTGATTGTCCGTTAACAAGTATTTCACCCTTTTTAGGTTGAGCTAACCCTGTTAATAAGCGAAGAAGCGTACTTTTTCCAGAACCACTAGGACCCATAAAGACGACAAATTCCCCTTCTTTAATAGTTAGATCTATACTTTGTAGAATTTCTATGCCATCATAATCAAAAGCAATTGATTTAGCTTCAATTTTACTTCGAACAGTAACCATATCTTCTTTTACCTTATAAACTCGATCAAGGACTTTTGCCATTATCGATCCTCCAATTCAATATTACAAAACAAATTTTATTCAACTTGCCAAGAATAAATAGTTTTATAGTAGTAAAAAGCATTTATCTATGAAACAATTTGCGAATCTAGGAATAATTCGAATAAAAAACCAGAGACGACTTCTATGTTCAGAAACTGTCTCTGGTTGACCAGTAAACAAATTATTTAAAAATACACCTAATCAAAAGTAAACGTGCTTCAGCGGAAGCTCCGTACCGTTCACCACGTAGTTACCAATTGCACGGGCTTTGTAGACTGTTGGATTGTGAGAAGCAATGGTACGAATATTACGCCAGTGACGGTCAAGGTTCGCTGATTGTCTCGTCGCCGATGCTCCACCTACTTCAAATAGTAGCGTGGAAGCTTGCAAAGCAAGATCATCCACAATAACCTTAGCCTGAGCAGCTCTAAGCGAAGCATCATGACTTAAAGCATAGTCAATCACGCCGTCGACCGCTGCATTCACAGCAATATCCAGTGCATCAGCAGCAGCGAGTACAATCGCTTCGGCAGCGAACGCACTGCTTGAGAGCTGTCCAATAACCTGCTGTAGCTGTGGATCAGCAGATGCCGTGTCTGCAGCTGCAAAACTAAATGTTCGAGTTCGTTTATGAACCAAAGCTGATGCGTCTGTCACTACATTACGTAAAATGCCTGCTATTACCGCATGCAGATAGAGCTGTACATAAGAATTGAATGGTGTCTTGTCCTCTCTAATTACATTTACTTCATCTTTATTGACAAAAACATTATTAAAGTGGGTCGTGCCACTCCCAGTCAACCTTTGTCCGATGCCATCCCAATCGTCTTCGATTATGACACCTTCGCGATCAGTTGGAATGATCATAGAAACAGGTTTACCATCTGGAGTTGACGCCATTACAAGGACCCAATCAGCATACATTGTACCTGTACTAAAGTATTTCGTGCCGTTCAATCGGTACCCATCACCTTCCGAGGATAAAGTTGTTTCAAAAACCAAACTCCCAACATTTTTCGATGAAAGCTCAGTAAAGGCATTGCCAATGATCGCTCCTTCTGCCACTCTTTGCAACCACGTATCACGTAGTTCACTAGCAGGATTTCGAAGTAATTCATCCACATAGGAAAAATGAGCACGAAGACTATGCGCGACATCTGGATCCGCTTCAGCTAAGCGTATAATGACATGGAAAAGATCACGAATACTAGCACCGCTACCACCTAATTTAACAGGTAAACGTAGAGCACCAAGTCGGGATTGACGGATTAAATCCATCGCATAATAAGGGTTGGCTTCGCTACCAGAACTCCTTCGTTCCTCTGCATCTCGTGCAATGGCTAAAATCAAGCAATCAAATTCAGGCGTTTCAACTTTTACTGGCGCAGTGAACGTCGGAAAGGTTGAGTGTTCATTGCTTTTAGAACGATCCTTGATATATAATTTTTTTTGATTAGGCATATGTTATGCACTCCTTAAGTTTTCATTATAAATATAATTATTCTTATATTTTTAGTTATATTTATTCGTAAATAAGTTGTAAATTGAAATAGAAAGTATTAAGCTCACATCACTGTACGACATCTTTAATGGCAAAAGCACCTCTATATCGTGAAGCAGGGTGACGCTCATTGAGACGATCCATTCCAAAAAGCTGATGGCGAAGAGTGCTTGGTTCATCATGCTTATCACGAGCTAAACCTCGCTTACGAAGAACAGGCATCACTTGACCAATAAATTCTTCATATGAACCAGGAATGGTTGCATTGATTACATTAATTCCATCGACCCCAGCATCTCTCCACAGTTCAAGCTGGTCTGCGATTGTTTCAGGAGTCCCTACGATGCGGTTTGTTTTACTGCGCATTTTGGCAAGGTCTTTAACAGTTGGGGTACGTCCTGGTGTGCTTTGCTTCAGCCATTCGAATGTGCTTCTTACTCCCTCAGTTTCGATATTTTCAAGCGGTGTATCAAGGTCAACGTTACCTAGGTCAATCCCCATACCTCCTGCCATATGAGCGATCATCATATTGAAATCAGTCTTTTGATCTAGTTCGAAGTCTTTACGTTGAGCTTCTTCCTCGGTCTCACCAACAACAAAGGACAACCCTTGATAAAAGTGAAGATCATGACCATCCCGACCATTATGAATCGCTAGACTCCGGGTATCATTGATTAGCTTTCGAGCATTTTCAGGATCAGGTGCTACAATAAAGACAGCCTCCGCATTACGAGCCGCAAAGTCTCGGCCGGCAGATGATGATCCTGCTTGGAATAGTACTGGCGTTCGCTGTGGTGATGGCGCAACAAGATGCGGACCTTCGACTTTATAGCGCTCCCCAACATGGTTTATTTTGTGAACCATAGATGAATCTGCATGAATTCCGCTCTCTCGATCTTGCAATAGCGCCCCGTCATCCCATGAACCTTCCCAAAGTTTATACAAAACATCTACATATTCATCCGCCCATTTGTATCGCTCATCATGCGGGACAAGTGCATCGTAACCAAAGTTGCGAAAAGCATTCTCCAAAGAGCTAGTAACCATGTTCCAAGCAATACGACCTTTAGAAATATGATCAAGCGTGGAAACACGGCGTGCAAAATTAAAGGGAGGCTCCTGGAGTGGAGCTGCCGTAAAAGCTAAACCGATTTGTTTCGTGTTCACTGCCAGAGCGGACATTAAAACCATCGGATCGTTACTAGGTATTTGCAAACCGGTTTTTACATGAAAATCCCTGCCACCACGATAATCACCGTATAATCCGATTACGTCCGCGAAAAAAATGGCATCAAAACCTCCCTCTTCAAGTCGCTTGGCCAAGGATACCCAAAGATCTACGTCATTAAAGTCCAACTGATAACCCTCCTCATCACGCCACAATCCGTGAGTAATGTGAGAAGCAGTATTCATAACAAAAGCAGAAAATGAAAATGGTTTTGTCATATTCATTCGTCCCCATTTCTTAGAAAAATTCATTATTTTGATATTCAAAGAGCTTGTTTAACAGTTAAAACCTGTTAATCTAAGATTATCTATATCACGCAAAATCTTATTAAACTAATATAATTACTTGGTTTTATATTATCATTATCTGTATTTACTAAATAATTGATCATTCTCTAATGTTCATATTTAAATGGCCTATTTATCCTGAAAATGGTACCCAATATTTCTATATTTAGCATCTATATGATTTACCGATAAACGAGGTTTACCTTTCTCAAAAAGTTTTTCCCTTAAGGTTCCCTCTTCATATTCCATTTTCACTACTCCACGACGTTGAAGTTCTGGAATAACAAGATCTGCGAAGTCCTTAAACGTTCCAGGTGTTATTGCATACGCAAGGTTAAATCCATCAATATCCGTTTCATCAATCCACTCTTCAAGCGTGTCAGCAATTTGTTCAGGCGTTCCAACTGCGACGGGACCCATCCCACCAATTCCAGCGAAATTGGCCAATTCTCGCACTGTCCACTTTTTATTCGGGCTGGATTTTGTTAAGTTCTCTAGCATAGATTTAACTGCATTTGTCTCAATATATTCAATTTGCTGATCTGGATCATATTCGGAAAAATCCACACCTGACCACCCACTTAACAAAGAAAGAGCACCTTCATAACTTATATAACTAGATAACTCTTCATACTTCGTCCAAGCTTCTTCCTCTGTCCGTCCAACAATTGGTGTAAATAATGCAAACACTTTTAGACTTTGAGGATTTCTTCCCTGTATGGCTGCTTGTGTTCTTAAGTCTTTGACGTATGCAGAAGTCGCTTCCTTTCCAGGAGCAGAGATAAACGTGCATTCGGCATGTTTTGCAGCAAATTTCCGTCCAATTGATGACCCACCCGCTTGATACAACACAGGTGTTCTTTGTGGTGAAGGCTCACACAAATGAATGCCCGGTACATCAAAATATTTACCATGATGATTGATTTCATGAACTTTTATAGGGTCTGTAAAAATTCCTTTCTCCTTATCTTTCACGACGGCATCATCTTCCCAGCTACCTTCCCACAATTTATAGCAAACTTCTAAATATTCGTCGGCAATATTATATCTTTCAGCATGTTGGAATTTATCACCAATGTCGATATTTTTCGTTCCACTTTCTAAATAGGAAGTCACAATATTCCAGGCAATCCGACCTTTTGTTAAATGATCCAATGTAGACATTCTGCGTGCAAACGTATACGGGTGTTCAAATGTTGTTGAGCACGTGATTCCGAAACCTAAATGTTCAGTAGCATGAGCCATAGCTGAAACGAGCAGAATCGGATCATTAACTGGTACTTGTGTTGCTTCACGAACTGCAGTTGTTTTATCTCCACCATACACATCATAAATCCCGATTACATCCGCAATAAATAGACCATCGAACCGTCCCTTTTCCAATATTTGCGCTAACTCAACCCAATATTCTATATCATTATAGCGATGCGACTGATCTTCTGGATGTACCCACAATCCTGGTGATTGATGTGCCACACAATTCATATCAAAAGCATTTAAATAAATTCTCTTTTTTCTCATTTTTCTACCTCTTTTCATTCATTTTAAAAAAGTTAATTTTTCTTGATATCACAATACTTCTGCCCTAAAGTCTTTAATAGATTAGTAGTATCCGTTCATCGGAAGATCAGTACCGTTAACAATGTAGTTACCGATAGTACGCGATTTATAAACTGTAGGATTGTGAGATGCCAGGGTACGGATGTTACGCCAGTGACGATCAAGATTGGCCGACTGCTTCGTTGCTGATGCTCCACCGACATCAAAAAGTAGCGTCGAAGCCTTGAATGCAAAATCCTCTACAATTACCTTAGCCTGAGCAGCTTGAAGCGAAGCATTGTGATCCAGTGCATAATCAATTACTCCATCATCCACATGATTCACTAAAGTGTCCTGTGCATCAGCCGCAGCAAGTACAATCGCCTCAGCAGCAAATGCGCTACTTGAGAGTTGCCCAATGATCTGTTGAAGCTGAGGATCTGCTGGCCCAGTATCAGCAGCTGCATGGCTATATGTGCGGGATCGACTTTGAATTAAGGCTTTTGCATCTGACACTACGTTACGCAATATACCTGCTATGATTGCTTGTAGATAGAGCTGTAGAAGCGAATTGAATTGGAACTGATCATGAATACCTTCTAGAATTTCTTCAGTATTAACAAAGACGTTGTTTAGACGAGTCGTACCACTACCAGTCAATTTCTGTCCAATACCGTCCCAGTCGTCCTCAAGTACGACACCTTCTCGATTCGTCGGGATGATTACATTTACGGGTAAACCCTCTGATGTTGATGCCCTAACACCTACGAAGTCTGCGTACAATGTACCAGTGCTAAAGTATTTCGTACCGTTCAATCGGTACCCATCACAATCCGGAGATAAAGTCGTTTCATATACTACATCCAAACTTCCCACATTACGCGACGAGATCTCAGTTATTGCATTACCAAAGATTGCTCCCTCAGCCACTCTAACTAATCTAGTATCACGTACTTCATTTTTAGGGCTAAGAAGAAATTTTTCCACGAAGTTAAAGTGAGTCCGAAGAATGTGTGCGACATCTGGATCAGCCTCAGCTAAACGTATCACGACATAGAAAAGGTCACGAATACTTGCACCACCACCACCTAGTTCTTCAGGCAAACGCAAAGCACCAAGTCGAGATTGCCTAATTAAATCGATGGCATAATAAGGATGAGATCTATCATCAGTCCTTCTACGTTTCTCAGCATCTCTTGCGATTTCGACAATCAAAAGGTCTAATTCAGGAGAACCAGCCTTTATTGGTGTAGTAAACGTCAACAAGGTTGAGTGGTCTTTACTGTTATGGTTAATTTCATATTTTAATTGTTCTTGATTAGTCATTATGTTTCACTCCTTAATTTTATTTAAAATATTATTATTTCAATCTAAATAGTGTGGTTTAGAGCCAATGTTTCAAATTGAAGCTCTTTTTCTGTCGTCATGTTCTTTCCCTCCTTTTTATTCCCTTGAACATTTTTTAATAAAAAAAGACATCTCCTCCTTCAATTTTCATTGAAAAAGAAGATGCCTTTAGTTGACTAATAGGCTAGATAATTTTTATCCCTGTTATTTTTATGGATTAATTTATATATGAAATTAACATCATTTTCTATTTATTGTCAATCGTTTTTTGATTTATAAAAAAATTCAATACGACATCATATGCTGTTATTTAACAACTGTCGGTCTAATATCACCACCAAATGGACTAAGGAATATTCGTGATTCGAAGTATCCTTTTTTCTAATGGAAGTTTAGAGAATAATAATTCCTCTGTTGTATAGGCTTCCTCTAAATGTGGGTAACCTGATAGAATACATGTTTCGATACCTAAATCAACGTATTCTTTCATCGTGCAGCAACAGTATCGGGATCTCCTACTAGTGCTGTACCTGCACCTGTTCGCACTAATCCTACGCCGGCCCATAGATTTGGACTCACCTCTAATCGAGCACGGTCTCCTTCATGTAGGCTTGTCATTAAGCGTTGACCTTCTGAATCCATACGCTTAAATACTTTTTGCGCTTGAGCAACATTAAAATTCGGTATACGACTACACGTCATTGTACGTCCAACAGTAAAGGAAGCATGGGAAGCGGCTAATAAGCTAATTGAACACGTAGATGACGAAACCATGTTAAATATATATCGACGTGCTCTGCAGCCACATCCATTGCAACAGGTGAAGAGCCTCCAAAGTATAGTGGTGGATATGGTTTTTGAACCGTAGGGTATGGTAATTCCCTCCCTTCAATTCGTAAATGGCCTCCTTTTAAATCCACTTCTTCTTCTGTAAATAATTGACGCCAAATTTTTAAAAACTCATCTGTTAACTCATTGCGTGCATCGTGATCTAAAAATACACCTTCTCCTGTAAGTCTACTGGGTCACCCCCAGCAACATTATTAATAATCGACCATCAGAAAATCGGTCTAATGTGGCAGACATACGTGCTGCAAAGCTTGGTGACATTAAACCTAGGCGCACCGCTACTAGATACTTTAGGTTTTTTGTTTTGTGGGAATAAACCAAAATATTACCATTAACAATTCCTCCTTATGAATATGATGAAATTTCTGGGTATTGATTATTTAATATGTACTGACCAATATCACGAATTTTATAGTCTATCGGATCATGTAATGTATGTGTACGTACATTACGCCAGTAGCGATCAAAATTATATTGTGCTGAAGTTGAACGAGCGCCCATCATTTGGAACACCTGACTTGTCACATCAAGGGCCGTTTGTATGACTTGCACTTTCGTAGTTGCAACAGCGATACTACATTCCCCGCGTTGTTCTTCGGTAATACGATGCTTCAGCGCCCATGTATTTTCCAATAACTCATTGGAAATATGTACAAGAGCATCTGCAGCTTTCAATTTGACAAATAATTCACCGTAGTGATAAATGTGGTACGGATCATTTATTGCTGCATCGACATGAGATGTCACCCACGGACGCGTTTTAGTTTTTGTATAGTTTTTGGCAGCTTCATACGCACCTTCAGCTGTCCCGAGTAAAACGTGAATCAAAATCGACTGAGCAATATGTGTACGTACTGTGGCGAATAAGTTTCGATCAGTCGCTTCGTAAGCATCAAGTTCTTCTGAATCATGTACAATTAAATGTTCAAATGTCACAGAACCACTATCTGTCTGACGTTGTCCAAAGCTATCCCAGTCATTCCCCAACAAAATACCTTCACGATTTGTTGGAATGACAGCAATTAATACACCAGAGCCATCATCCTTTTGAGCAGAAATGAGTAACCGGTCTGAATCTGATGCACCAGAGCAAAAACTTTTTTTACCGTTAATAATCCAGCCGTTATCACCTTTTGTAGCAGCTACATGGGAATCCAGAGGATTAAACGCATTCCCCCAGAAATAATCATTTTCTGCTGTTTCCTTTGTAAAATGCTCAACCTGTTCTGTTGTACCATATAGCTCAACGGACGCAAGACATAAAAAATGATAACCAAATAAATGAGCTACTGAACTATCTACTTTAGCAATTTCACGTGTAATATGTAGAATTGTTTTCCAATTTTCTTCGTAACCACCGTATTTTTCAGGTGCTGGTAAACGAAGTAAACCACTATGACGAATGAGATCACGCTCTACTTTTGCCGTTCCGCCTAGTTTATCCCTCTCAACCGCTGTTTTAGCAAACTCCTTAACTAACTTTTGAACGATTTCCAAGTAATCACTTTTTATTCCTGTTGCTACCTTCATGAATGAATGCCGCCTCCATTCGTCTTTGTTAATTATTTTTTATAAAAATAGGTACTAGAAAATTCAAATCATAAACTCTCCTACTTCAGTTTCCTTAATAAATTGATGAAGCTTTATAGTCAGTCCACCATTTCCAAATTTTATATATTTATGATTATCAGGTTTCAAATTTGATTCTGTAACAAATTCCAAAAAGGCTAACAAGTAAATTCGACGGTGAATAATATCAACAATCCCGTAATCATAAAACCAATGATCAATCGTGGTATATACACCCTTATTCAGCTTATATTGCTTCTGGCACCAACGCCCTCACTAATTGATCTTTAGAACGCTCCATAGAAGGAAATTAAATTTCCTTTTTTTTTTCACTTTCTGTCGTGAAGTAAAATCCTCAACTTCTCATGTATGCTTCAACCTAATTACTTCTTTCATTTAATACCCGCCAAATCGGATCTGTGAATGAAGCTTGGTCTGCCTCGTTATACTGATTGGCGGAAGCACGAATGTGATTCCCCGCATAAAAACGTTCATAAAGTTCATGAAGTGAATCTAAAGGGCTACCAATTGGGTGGGAATACCCTTCCCAATTTCTTAGTGTACTGTTTCGCTTCTTTGACATGCTTCTTCATGATTTGGATGGATAGAATCGAATTTACGATTTCCCAAAGCCCGTATAAGATCATACTGTATTTGGGTTGTAAGCCATTAAAATTTTCCGACACCGAAATATATGAAGCAGTTTGTTTGAAATTGATGAAGCACTGAATATGAATTTGGTATTTAATCATAATGTGATACTTTTGATAGCTGTCTGGATGGTTACCATCAACGTCAAAACGTCTACCTTTCCTAACAGCTACATGAATCGATACAAGTTTTCACCTCCCCCAAAAGATAAAAAAAAGGCGCCTTGTGTGCAATCACAGGCGCCCTTGGTCGTCCAATAGGCAGTTGAATCATTTTTATATATCCGATATGAATAATTGGTTTTAATTTCATACGTAAATAATATCATTTAAAATAAGTTTTCGTCAACCCAACCAATTCTGATTCAAAAACTTTAAAACAATTGCTATTAGTCTCTAATTATAAATCTATGAAGATGTCCCACACAACCTAAGGCATACCTACCGGACAAATTTGGGAGCAGTCAGGAGACATCCATTTACTGATGACTCAACTTGGTCATACTTCAACAACAGCGGCTGCCTTATATACAAACCCTGAGCAGGAGAAGGAAAAAGGCTGCGAAACAGCAGAGAGAAGAACCAATTATCGTGAAAAGGATTAAAAGAAAAAGGAGAAGATTTTCTAGTCTTCTCCTTTTTCTTTTAAGTGTGCACTCCGAGAGATATGCTCAATTGGCTTATAACATATCTTTTATAATCTTGTCACTTTGAAAGAGAGAAAATAGGAAAATAAAACCTGCACTAGCTCTTTGCAAAACCCGATAATCAGTATTATGTAAACTACATATGACCTCCAAAATTACGGATATTACCGAAAAACACTCCCAATAATATTATTGGGAGTCTAGAAATATTATTGCATTTTGTATACGTTCTATATATCTTAAAAACTTTTTATTTTCATCACCTTCTAAATTTTCCCTATTCAATAATTGAATTAGGAAGGCTCGATATCCTGATAAATAGTTTATAAGTGAACCTATACTATTAATTTCCTTTTTAAATGGTATTTTATTTATTTCCATTAACACTTCGTTTAAATTAAATTTATTCTTGTATCTGTCTAAAATAAAGAGACTACTAGATAAATTTTTTAGTTTTTTTCTTGATAACCTAATATTATTTTCTACTACAAAACCGTTTAATGAAATAAACTCTTTATCATATCTAATCTTGTTTTTGTTTAACTTAAATCCCTTTGTAGAAATAATATATTTAATTTTCTTAATAAAAAAATCCTTATGAATATAGGGGTTATCCGAAGAAAATAACAGATCATCTGCATAACGGGTATAAGTAATATTAAACTTTTTGCAATAGTTTCTTATTCTCAAGTCTAACTGCCTAAAAACAATATTCGATACTATAGGAGAAGTAATTGCTCCCTGCGGAACTTTATTATCAAGGGTCACTAACTCAATAAATTGCTTTAACAGTTCTTCATTGGTAACATGATTAATCTGAAAATAATAAGCAAAAACTTCTTTTAGTGTATCAGGATCAATAGATTGAAAGAAATTTTCTATATCTAACCTTATATAATATTTTCTTTTAGTATGAGGAGAAAGAAAATCTTTATAAGAATGCTTTGGTACAAATCCATATACATAGTCAGGAATCGATATTTTATTTAGAAAATTCGAACGAATACTTTGTTGAATTTTTGAAAGAGAAGAATCTTTTTTTAAACAAGAAAGGGTCCGATATCCATTTTTTTTAGGTATTATTTTTTCTTGATAAAATTTATCCTTATTTTTAATTATTTCATCAACAGCCTTTTTGGAACTAGATAGTACTTTGTTATAAAAAAAATCTTCTCTATATAAAAATATTTGCATAGTTAACCTCTTAGTTAATAGAGGGAGTACTTTCTCAATATTACGCATGGCGACCTATATGAGTATAAATATCCGATAAACCCTTCGTAAATATGATGAAAATTTATAGGCAGGGTTTCCTATAGTAACACTAGACCCCTGGCTTTTGACAGTCAAATCTTTCTCTTTAAAGAAGAAAATTTCAACAGCAGGTCTCAGGGTATGGAATATTATCAGATAATACTCCTTGCTACTCCCTCTATTTACAATTATGTACTTTTTTTATTATATCGAATAATTCCGGAAAGTAAACACAAAATACTTCTTCTTTTTCCACTTGAGATTCCTTTTCGTTAATAAAAATAACAAATACGTAATCAAGCCAATCTGATACCCATCCAGACGTTTTTACATAATTTTTTTTTAGTTTGCTAATAGTGAGATAACTATTTTTTATGTCACTTGGATAACTATTTGTTATCTTATTCCCTGACATCTTTTTTAACGTGTCGTATTTACCGTCTACAATTAATCGAAAAGCTGAAGTTTTAACGTTTTGATTTTTAGAAATATTATTTATTTTTTCTATATCCTGTTGAGAGTATGGATGCCTATCTTTTAACCAATCTTTGAAGATTTCTACGTTCCCATTGTTTATTAAAGTTCCTTCTATAGTTGTAGATACTGGATAAACATTATAGTTTATACAGTATAATTTAATAAGCTCTATAAACTTTTCATAGTGCGATCCATAGATTGTAAACCAGTACTTATTGAAACTATACTTATTGGAAATAGACATTTTTCTAATTCTTTTACGCAAGTAATATAATTTTTTTTGTTCACCAAAGTAAAATAACTCTTTTTTATGCTCCATTTTAAATTTATCCAAATCTAATGGATTTAAAAAGTTCTTACTTTGATCTTTTATATTTGCTTTCCCTGTTTCGTCGACCTCAAAAATATAATCATTATCTATAAGGATTATAAAAGGGATTTTTGTATTTCTAACTTTAGGATGAATCGTTGATAAATTTACTGTATCAGCATCAAAAGAATAAAAATCTACATCTCTCAGAAATGGATATAGATTTAACAGATTATGATTATTAAAAAGCTCTAATTCAGTATTTCCCTCTACAAATACTATCTTATTAGAAAAGTAATAACTAGCCTCTTCATCGGATAGGACATTTTTTTCTCTATGGTCTAGAAATTGATTTACAACTGTTAAATTAGTATAATCATTTTCATGTATTGCATGTAAAACGTTATAATTTTTCGTCATCTTTATCACATTTTTTAGGATTCTAGAAGAATGTGTTGCAATAAGAATTTGATTTTTATTAGAGGTTTTTAATAAGTTTATCATTAAGTCATCGATGTATTTGGGATGCAATCCCACTTCTGGTTCATCCAAAAATAAAAGTGGGATTTTTAGCTTTTGTTCAGCAATTTTGTTTACTAAACTACAAAATAGTTTAAGATAATTAAATGAATTAGTACCATCTGAAAAGAAACTTAAATCTTTATATTTATATTGTAAAATTTCTCCTCCTAATTGTAATTTTAGTGTATTTAGAAATTTCTCTTGGTTTGAATAGGAGTTTATAATTATATTCGAATCGTAAAGTTCTTTTTTTATAATATCTAAGATTTTTCCAAACGAAGATCCAAAATTACTATTTTCTAAGCCCCCCCCAAAATCCTCTTCAAAATTAAATTTTGGAAGTTTAGCAAGATCACCAATCATATCCCACAAAGTCTCCCAGTTTGTCTGGTCATAACTTTTCGTTGATATAAAGTAAAATGGATATATTGTTTTCAATATCCGCCTTAAGTCATATGTCAAATTTGGAATCCATTGTTTTTCCCCCTTCTTATTAATTAATAACTTTATTTTTAATTGGTTATCCGTATCAACATAAGCCCCTAATTTTTTTAAAGTGTGCATAAATTCACTTTTTTTTATTTCACCTAAAAGATACTTGAGTTTATATCCTTCTAATACTTTATAGAAATATGTAAAATCATAGTTCATTTCAATTTCAGCAAATTCATTATAGGGATTATTTTGGTCAAAAATTGTAAAATCACTCTGTTTATCAACAAGGGAATCATAAAAAAACTCAATTGATTTGATAAAAGTTGTTTTACCCACACCATTTTTTCCGATTAAACAATTTGTCTTATCTATCTTAATATCTAAGTTTTTTATAGACTTACAATTTTTTAATTTTACTTTTGTTAGCATTGCTCCTCCTAGAAATAAGGTAATAAAATTATTTAATTTTATTTATTCCAACTAATACAATTTAGATTTCGAATATACCAATAATGTTATAATTAAACAATATAAAGTCTTTTTATTTCAGGGGGAAATTATGAAGGAACGAGATAAAGAACTTCTTCTTCAGGTGATTAACGACATACGAAATTTTAAATTTTGTGGCCCAAGTGATGATCCTGACGAACAGACATCCGTTATCTATAGTTATAAATATCTCCTTTCGAGATTAAAATATTTTGGCTCTAAAATAGAACAAAGTAATTTGAAAATTGGAATAAAAGGTATAACCATAGAATTAGAATCTATTTATGATGCTTACGATGCACATTCTTATGTATCACCGATAATAGATGATATTTTATATTTCTTAAAGGAAGGGGAAAACGAATCAATGCCAACTATTCAGCAAGTTAATCTTGAATTAAAAAGGATAATAAGAGAGATAAAGACCTACCCTCAAGAAGATTGGAAAAGAACAGAACATTTCGAACGTTACGTTAGAGATATTAATAAAGGAATAAATTATTTGCAAAACGTAAGTAATAATACAAATTTTAAACGATTTGTTCCTTTTGATTTTAAAAGTGATCATTATTCAAGTACTGGTAAAACTATTAATGAAAGAGGTTACGAATCTTTACTTTTCTATATTGAACAAATTGAAGATTGTTTCTTGAATACAAATCAAAATGTTGATAAGAAACAAAGTAGTCCACTTAATAACAATAAAATCTTCATTGTACATGGAAGAGATGAATTAGCTCTCTTACAAACTGAAAATATTGTTTCAAGATTAGGACTCGAACCTATAGTTTTGAAACGAATGGCTAATCAAGGTCTAACTCTCATAGAAAAATTTGAGAAACATTCGGATGTAAAATATGCAATAGTGTTATTGACTCCTGATGATGTAGGGGCATTAAATGAACCTACTCCTCATTATCAATTTAGAGCGAGACAGAATGTTATTTTTGAACTTGGTTTCTTTTATGGAAAATTGGGTCGGTCTAACGTGTGTTGTTTACTTAAGTCGGGAGTAGAAAGGCCCGTAAATCCTTCTGATATTGATGGTATTTCTTACATACCCTACTCTAACTCAGTAGAAGAAAAAGAGCTAGATATTATAAAAGAACTTAATGCAGTCGGGTTTTCAATTGCTATAAAATATTAAATTGTTAACCTTGGTAAAACTCCGATTATAGAAATACGGTTATTCATTACTACTTTTCACAAATTATATTCCATCGAATTAAAAGCGTTCCGGAAAAATCACAGTTTCTCCTTTACTCAAAAAGCCATTGCTATTTTTGAGTAAAGGCTTTTTTTTAGAAACGAGTTTCTTCTATTATATAGTAAATTTTTTAAAAGTCTTTTTCATATTCCTTAACCAACTTATAAAAAGTCGTCTTTTTAACAGCTAATTCCGCCATGGCTTTAACTGCTGTCATCTCTCCTGCTTTCCATAAATCATAGACTTCTATAAACGCTTCCGTTACTTGGGCTTTCGGTCGGCCGAAGGGCACACCGTTTTGTAAAGCCACATCAATTCCTTCACGCTGCCGTTTTCGAATACGGTCCCGTTCCTCTTCCGCCATCCAGGAAAGGATTTGTAAAACAAGATCTGCGATGAAGGTCCCTAAACTATCCTTAAATTGAGTTGTATCCAGCAATGGCATATCCATAACAACGATATCTGCTTGGATATTTTTCGTGATGTCATTCCATTCTTGTAGAATTTCTTCCTTGTTCCGGCCAAAACGATCGAGTGAATGAATATATAGGACATCCCCTTTCCGGATCATCCGTTTTAATAGTTGATATTGTTCTCTGTCAAAATTTTTCCCACTTTGTTTATCCATAAAGATATCTCGTTCATCAAGCCCCTTTTCTTTCATGGCTTGAAGTTGTCGTCCTTCATTTTGATCTTTGCTGCTGACTCTTATGTAACCAAATTTACGAACATCCATTTTTTTACCCCCTTTTCTACTTTTCTCTCTCTAATTCTATCAAAAACGTTCGTAATTGTGTATGCAAAACAAAGAACGTTCGTAAAGTGTTTTTAAACTTTAACGAACGTTAAAATACAGCCATTATATAAAAAAATGACCCGTTCGTAAAAGTGTACTTTTACGAACGGAAATATAGACAAAAAAGAAATGCAAATCAAAATTAGATAAATGAAAAGATAGGAGGAGATTACGATTTGCCTGTATGAATAGATTTTGGTTGCTTTTCTAAG
Source organism: Bacillus sp. SD075 (assembly GCF_017355165.1). Lineage (GTDB taxonomy): Bacteria > Bacillota > Bacilli > Bacillales > DSM-1321 > Peribacillus. Next base: position 19,443 of record NZ_JADILK010000060.1, read on the forward strand.
GAAACAAATGATGTTTCCGTAAGATCTTGAAGAAAAGAAGTTTTGTATCAACCATTGTTTTTCTTCGTCATTCTCTGATTCCCGCTCCATTCCCGGCTTCACTTCAAGTAAAAAAGTTTCTTGCACCATAAATTCAACTCTCTTCTTTCAACTTCATATCTCAAACTTTTGCCAAGTCCACCTCAAATTCAGTTCCCCATGAGCTCAAACCTTCCCACACTTTTGGTTTAAGTGGTAGATCTTTATGCCATGGCCGCGGCTCAAAGATACCAAGTTCAGGGATAAACACATCTAGGTCTGTAAAAAGTTCTATTACATTTCCATCCGGATCATAGTGGTACGTAGCAACATTATGTCCCGCTGTATGACGGGAAGGCCCCCAAAGAATGGAACGACCATGCTTCGCCAATACATCAGAGCTGGCAAAATGATGACTCGCATCTTTTAATTGGAAAGCAATGTGATGCAAACGGGTCTCTTTAGATGCCACAATATTCAGTACATGATGATCTGAATTGCATGTTAAGAAGTTACAGAAATCTTCGCCAATTTGATCAGTAAACCAAAAGCCTAATGCACCTTGATAGAATTGAACCACTTCTTTGTGATTATTGGCATAAAAAGCAATATGCCCCAGTTTCAGAGGAACAATCCCTGAAGATCCATACCCAATAGCTGATTGCTCCATTTCAGTAAATAATTCAATGACATTTCCAGCTGGATCATTTAATTCAATTAGTTTTGAAATTCCAGGCTTAACATCCGTTTTAATTCTGGAGGCGATGCCTTGCTGGTGTAATTGGTCCTGCACCTCCTCCAAGGATAGTTTTCCATCCAATTGGTATCCGTAGCTACGGATAGCCGTTTTTTCAGCTGGGGTAATCACAATATTATGATGATCTAAACCATTACTTAAATAAATAATACCGTCTTTCTTTTCAGTGATGCGGTAACCCATTGTATTTGTGTAATATTCCGTCATACTCTCTGCATTTTCTGAAACAAAATCGGCATACGCTAATCGAAATACTTTTACTTTATACATACATCATTCCTCCAATATGTTTGATATATTTATAAACTTGTAAGTTGGATTTTCTGGTTCCTCTTATGCAATCAGTAACATTAATACTAGATCCAAAATATGATATACTTTATAAATGGACAAACTTTTGTCTATAACCCTTTTGGAATTGCCTCCCACAGTCAATTTCCAAAACAATCTATGTTGGCTAGATACATAAGGGTGATGGCACACCCTTACCTCACTTATTGAGTAATGTATCTAGTCGTATCTGTATTCTTATTCTTGATTTGGTTAGAGAGATCTTCGATAATGGAAGGCAGCTGGTCAAGAGTCGAAACAGCTCCAAAAATATAATAGTCTGGACGGACGATGACCGCTTTAAAACCAGTTTCTTTAAAATACTGTTCGTACTTCCCTTGCACGTCCACTACTGCATCCCAACTTGTTTCTTGCTTCGGATAAATTCGGATGAATTTTGCGTCTAGCTCTTCAATAAATTCAATTTCCTCAGTACTTAAAACCACTCTTGGATCGTCTACTAAACTTAAAACCGTCCATCCTTGACCGACTATATCATCCAGAAGGCCAGTCTTCCCTCTATATGTCACTTCGCTTTGCAAAGATAATTGACCGGCGTATGTTTCACTAGCTTCTTCTCCATTTTGAAAAAGAATTCCGTCAGTCAAAATTGGAAACTCAGGAAATTCAGGTGCGTTTCCTGATAAAAAGGCTTCGTCCCTTTCCTTGGCAGCTTGAGGATCCGTTACACAAATCATCTTCCCTAGATACAAGGCAGCTTCAATGACAGCTTGTGTATGCGGCTTTCGTTCTGACGTATATGTATCTAGAATAGAATCATCAACTTCCCCGCTCAAAACGAGGTCTAACTTCCAGGCTAAATTCTTTGAATCACGAAGACCTGAACATAGTCCCTGCCCCATGAATGGCGGTGTTAAATGTGCAGCATCCCCAGCTATCATCAGTCTTCCTTTTCGCCACTCATTGACCCACATTGCCTTAAATGTATAAACGGCATGACGTTCTAAAATCGCGTTATCAGGTGAAATATTCCATGGTTCCAGTAAGCGCCAAGCGACTTCTTCATGATTGAGTTGTTCCTTTGTTTCCCCAGGAAGAGTCATAAATTCCCATCGTCTTCGTCCAGGACCTCCGGAAACAATGGTTGTAGGCCGTGCTGGATCACATAATTGCAAATTACTAGGTTTCCACTCTCTATCTTCCAAAGGAATTATATCAACAACGAGCCAGTCTGATTGAAAACCCAAATCTGTCACTGTATGTTCCATCTGTTGACGTACAAAACTATTAGCTCCATCACAACCTATAACATATCGGGCTGTAACACTTGTTTGAACCCCTTGTAGATTTTTGACGACCAGATCTACTCTATCCTCATATTCCGTAAGCCCCACTGCCTCATACCCAAGGTGGATACTTATTGTAAACTGATTCCGACACGCTGCATCCATAACTTTTTCCAGTTCTGGTTGGTTAAAAAACATGTCGCGGGACCACCCGGAGATACCAAACTCGGACCAATCAATTTTCAAAAGGGCCTGACGATCCGCATTACACCATTCATAAAAATCAGGAACCTTTTCTGAAATCCTTTCGATTTCACTTGTAGGGAGTATAGCTTGTAATATCCTGGCTATTTCATGATCATAATGAACAGCTCTCGGCAGTGTAAAGGGCTCTGGAAATCTCTCATACACACCAACTTTCCAGCCTTGCTGACCAAGTAAAGTAGCTAACAATTTCCCTGAGGGACCATAGCCAACGATCGCTACATCGAGATTTTCTTTCTTCATACAACCCCTCCTTATCACTTATTCAAAAAATCGAAGTGCGCACTGTAAGCGCATACAAACTAATTAACTTAAAAATTGTATCAAGAAAGATAAGACTGGGATATACTTTATTTTAACTTTTAAGTATTATCCCAACCCTTTAAACTAATTAGGTATTTAAGAGTACTTGACTTGGAACTACTTTATTTACTTGCTCACCAAGGTCAATTCTTCCATCCAAGCTTTTGATAGTGCAGCGGATTATATCCCCATCCCGTAGATATTTTTCACTAGTTCTTTGGTTCTCAACTAGCAGATCCAGCTTCTCCTGTCCAGGGACGGCCAGACTTGAAACTTTCCCCATAACTTCTGTAGAAAGATTTAATGCAACCCCTCCAGTTGTACCAGTAATGATTAAATCTCCTTTTGATAAATCCATAATCTCCGATAACTCAGTCAATGTTTCAGCTGGTTTGTACAGCAGTTGGCTTGTGTTCGCAGATTGACGTAATTCATTATTGACCCAAAGATTTACTTCTAAATCGTGGATTAAGGGAATTTCTTCTTCATCAAGCAAGTAAAAATAAGGACCTGTAGGACCGAATGTTCGGTAGCTCTTCCCTTTTAGCCATTGACCTTGAGGGAGTTGAATATCCCGAGCAGAAACATCATTCACGATGACTAGGCCTGCTACATATTTATGAAGATTTTCATCCGTAACTTGGGCTGCTTCGGAAATATCAGTACCAATTACGAGTCCGAGCTCTATTTCGTAGTCTAGTAATTGCACCTGTTTTGGACGAACTATATCTGAATATGCTCCACAAAGTGAGCTGTCTGATTTACTGAAAATCATATTAAATGGCGGACGTGCTGCTTCAAGCCCTGCCTCTGCACGATGTGAGGAATAATTCGCACCTTGGCAAACGATTCTTGCGGGTTTTGTAACTGGGCTTAATATTTTCACTTCATTAATTAAAATGGACTCAGCTTTCCCTTGCTGTTTTATATTTCTAGCTTCCTCAGCGCCTTCTTCCAGAAAACCGGCTAAAGTGCTATACGAACCGTTAAGGACGAGTATTTTTTCTCCTGATACAACTCCCCATTGGTCTTTACCTTCTTTTTCAAATCTTACAATTTGTATACCCATGATTATTACTCCTCTCCAAGGAAAATTTATAATGATATTTCAAAGATAATATTCAAGAATGATGATCGTATATCTGTTCTAACAAACTCTTAACACGCTGGATTAGGTCTGTCATTTTTTGACGTGCCAACTCCTCGTCACGTGCCAAGATAGCCTCATAAATTGCTCGATGCCTTTCTAAAACTTCGTTTGTTGTAGAATCATAGGACGGATCTGAATATTCCTTCATCGCATAATACGTTTTCTCGCGACTTATAACTAGCGCTTTATGAAGCATCTGGATGGTACCAATCATTAAGTCGTTATAAGAAGCATGCAAAATACTTTGATGGAACTCATAATCCGCCTTTGCCCATGCTCTTGGGTCCCCAACAGATTGCTCAAGATTATAGAAACAAGCTTTGATTTTGACAATGTCTTCGTCCGTTGCCCTTTTCGCTGCCAAGGCTGCTGCCATTGGTTCTAGACCCATTCGAACATCTGTCAAATGTAATATAAAATCACTATTATTCTCATCATCAATAATCCAGGTTAATACATCAAAATCCCACCATTGCCAAACCGATCGTGGAAGCACACTCGTACCTGACCGTTGATTAGACCTGATAAGCTTACGTGTAGCTAACCCCTTAAGGGCTTCACGTACTACAGTTCGACTAACTCCATACATCTCACTCAAAACTTCTACTTTTGGTAATGTTTGTCCTGAGACAAACTCCCCAGTGACTATTTTCCGGCCGAGCTCATGAACTAATTCTTCACTTCTATTTTGCATTACTGCTATACCTCCCTAACTTTATACACCCTAACCATTAGTATACAAGGTAATCTGTCTCAAATCAGATTGGGAGTTGAATAGCTTTAAAACAATAGGTAACCGTTTTCATTCACTAGTTAAAATAATTTTAAAAATCGGCTTATTAACACTCCCCTTGTGATTAGCCATTGTAAAGTGTTTCAATACCCCTCTTCACTTATAATAAATATTATTTATCAGTTTTTTGTAATAAATAATATTTATTACATGTTAAACCGACTTTTTTCATTTGTCAATATTTCAAAAAAATTAATTGGTACTCCTGAAGGCACCCCATTCCTGAAGCACTAATAAAGTAATATGTTTATTTTTATCACAAAAAGGTTCGCTAATAAGCGAACCTTC
>NZ_JADILK010000061.1 GCF_017355165.1 Bacillus sp. SD075
CCGTACTAATAGGTACGGTGTCTTTGAATTATCTTAAGGGGTTAGTTAGTGATAAGTGAACAGGGCCAAAATGTCATGTTTACTCCAATAGTTAGTGGGAATGCTATTTACAGTATATATCCCTGGAATTTAAGGAGGAAATTTTATCATGCTTGATGCTAAGACTATAGAAATCGTTCAGTCAACAGCACCTGTTCTCAAGGAATATAGTAAACCAATTGGAAAGAGATTTTATGAATTACTATTTTCAAAAGCTCCTGATTTGTATAACCTTTTTAACCAAACGAACCAAAAAAGAGGAATTCAACAAGAGGCCTTGGGGTATGCTGTCTATTCTGCAGGTGAACATATTACGAACCTTGAAGCGATAAAACCTGTAATTAAAAGAGTTACTGAAAAACATCGTGCCATAGGGATCAAGCCTGAACAGTATCCAGTTGTAGGTGAAACGTTGCTTCAAGCAGTTAAAGATGTGTTGGGTGATTCAGCCACAGATGAAATCATAAAGGCATGGGGAAAGGCCTATGGCTATATTGCAGATGCCTTTATTGATATTGAAAAAAACCTTTATGAGGAAACTGAACATCAGCCTGGGGGATGGGAAGGATATCGAAGCTTCAATATCGATAAAAAGATAAAAGAAAGTGATGTGGTTTCCTCCTTTTATCTAAAGCCTACAGACGGAAAATCCATTGCTTCCTATCATGCTGGGCAATATCTAACACTTAAGGCTGAAATTCCTGGCGAGAAATATACGCATATACGTCATTACAGTCTTTCGGATTCACCTGGTAAGGATTACTACCGAATTAGTGTTAAACGTGAAGATGCCCATGGAGATGCACCATTTGGAATTGTATCTAACTATTTACATAGACAGCTGCAAGTTGGGGATACGCTGCAATTTTCTGCTCCAGCAGGTGACTTCGAACTGGATAAAACCGATTTACCCATTGTTCTAATTAGTGGCGGTATTGGCATTACACCCTTGCTTAGCATGTTAAATACCATTATAGAAAAGCAACCACAACGTCAGGTTACGTTCATCCATGCAACAAGCAATGGTCAAACACATGCTTTTAAAGATCATCTGCAACAAATAGTGAATGAACATCAACATATAAAATCATTTGTCGTTTATGGTGCACCAACAGAAGCCGATCGAACCTCTGGACATTTTGATAAAGAAGGCTACGTGGGTTTAGACTTCCTGCAATCTATCGTTCCATCAAAAGAAGCTAATTTTTATTTTTGCGGACCTATTCCTTTTATGGAAGCAATCAATGAGGCCCTAAATAAATGGAATGTATCGAAAGACCATATTCATTATGAAGTATTTAGTCCACTTGCTATTTTAGGAGGAGAATAAGTTTTCTTTGCAGTGAACCCGACACATTAATCACTTAGGCAGCCTTGAGGGGATCAACCCGGAAATCTATCGGGCTTATCCCTTTTACGTTTTTTAAAAGGAAAATACTGTAGGAAAACCGCTTCTTCGAATTTGTCTTCAGTCCATGGGTAGCTGCACTTTTTGTTATTTCCTAAGTCGCCACCACTTTCGTGTTAACTGGCCGCAATTTTTAAGGGAATATTAACTTTCTACAGCAGTCCCAAAAAATTAAACTGATTCCCTTGATATATCAAGTTTTTCTTCGTTGTCACTCATAAGTTGCATAGTAATGCGCTTATTACTATCTTTACTTTGCATAATTCATCTCACAATACTAGGAGTACGGAAAGGCGATGAACTCAGTATGATTTTTAGCGAGCGATTAAAAAATGAACGGGAAAAGAGAAATTGGTCACAAAATGACCTTGCAGAGAAGATTCATGTGAGTCGCCAATCTGTGTCCAAATGGGAAACGGGAAAAAATTATCCAAGTATTGAAGTACTCATTAATTTAAGTGATTTATTTCAAATTACGGTAGATGAATTATTAAGGAGTGACGAGGAATTGAAAGAAAAAATAATACGGGAAAGTAAGCAGTTAGCATTTCCAAAAGGGAAAATGGTTTTTGATATCGTGTTATTACTAGGCGTATTTTTGTTAGTGTTTAAATTTATTATTTTTGGTCTCAACCAATTTGGTGGCACAGATATTACCATTTTAAAAAGTATGCCAGTTGTATCGAATTTTTTACCATTAGCTTTGATGGTTATTGGTGGTATTGGTTCAGATTATTTGAAAGAGAAATATGTAGATTGAAAAAAATCTGCTGATAAAACGCAGGCACTCGCTTTCCGCCTGCGAGGGCTCCCTTGGACACGCTTTTCCCGCAGGAGTCTAGAACACCGGTTCTAATCAACTGGATTTTTTTGGTTTGATTTAATTAAGAACAGAACCTTTGAATTTCAGGTTCTGTTCTTATTTCTTATTTGAACTTTTGCAGTTCTTCTTGTCCCTCGAATTTGTTATCTTTCAATATTCCGATTTCTTCAATATGGTTTCGTGCCGTTTCATCCCCAAATTTATAAATGAGGGCATAAAGCCTTTTCATGGCTGCATCGTATTTATCATTTGCCCGATCATGATGATAGAGAAGGTAGGGCACATGTGAACGGGCATATGACTCCAGGTCATCTGTCCGGTGTTCCTCCAAGCATTTTTTCAATTCTGCAAGTTCCTCATCGGTTGCGTATACAGTGAAGCTCGGATTCTCTTCGAGTTTTTGTCCAAGTACGTCGCCGCTGACCAAATCGACTTGATAGGTCTGTTTTTCCTGCATCATTCTGCTTATCATCCTTTCAAGCGTTTATCTATTCTGTACCACTATTTGTAAAAGTTAATCATGAAAGTAACCATTTCCTTAATGAAAATGATAGGAAATAGAAGTATCGGATTTCCTATCAAATGGTTTAAGATGGACTTACAGAATATTATGGAAAATTGAGGAGTGATATAGTGAAGAGGTCAATCATGGTTGTTTTTTTGGTGTTGATTGCTTCAGGCTGCGTAACAAGGAATTATGATTCCAATATGGATCTAGGGAAAAGTCAGTTGAATGAGGAAAATTATTTAGAAGCCCAAGAGGCATTTGAATTAGCTTATAAAGAAGCAAAAACACCGGAAGCAAAGGAGTTAATGGATCTTTCAGGTTTTCTGGCAAGTGGAATGAAGAAATACGACGAACAGGATTTTGATTCGGCCAAAAGAGATTTTGAAGAAGCAACTGTATATCAAGCAAAATACCGGGAAGGTAAACTAATGGTTTCAAAGGCGGTGGAAATGCACCCGGTATCAGACTCATCCACGATAGAAGCAGTAGAGGAAAATGACGAAGTGGAACCGGCAGAGAAAACAGCTAAGGATGGATACAAAGAAGAAGACAAGGTTGAAATGGGAAACAAAGGTGAAGAAGGAAGCGGGGATCAGGTTAGTACATTAAGTAAATCTCAGGCGGAGAAGCTGGTGATGGATTACGTGGATATGGAAAACTTTCCTCATTTGCATATCGAATATGATCATGATGCCGAAAAGGGAGATTATATTTTTCATGTTTTCGAGGTGGAAGAAGGCAGTCAGCAAAATGGTCACACCACTACTTGGGGGTGGTATGGCGTGAATAAGAAGACTAAGGAGGTATATGAAGTCATGTAAGGATAACTGAATGGTCGAATTGAAGGCCCCCTGTTGAGGCCTTTTTATTTTTTTTGATGGCCAAATACAGGATTCGATAAAAGTATATGATTTTTGTAAAAAGGTCGCCTTATTCTTTATTTTCTTAAGAATTTTTTAATATTTCCTGTTTATGATTGAGCCAAGTAAAGGACAATCATAGGAGGGATAAAGATGGAGAATTATAATGGTGAGGAGCAAGTCAGAGTCAAGGCAGAACGGAAAAAGGGTAAATCTCTTTGGATAACCAGCCTTGTTTCCGGAACGGTTGCTTCTATGGTTACATCGTCTGTATTTCTGTTTGGCGGGGACTTTATAGATCAAGGGAAAAGTCCGGTGAATGAGTCAACTAAAACGGCAGGTGTACAGCAAACGGAAAGGGTTGAAAAGAATGAAAGTGTCACGGCGGAAAAGCTATCGACAAGTACGGATTCAAATGATAGGGCAGAGATGGTCGAGTCAGCATCCAAATCGATTGTAGGGGTGGTGAATTTACAGGAGATGCAAAACCAGAACCCGTACCAGCGGCAAAACGAGAGCGAAACGGTTGAAAGCGGCACTGGCTCAGGGGTCATTTATAAAAAAGCTGATGGGAAAGCCTATATCATCACGAACAATCATGTTATTGAAGGAGCTAAGGAAGTCGAAATATCATTGTATGATGGACAAAAGGCAACGGCAGCAGTTGTCGGGGCGGATGCTTTGACGGATTTAGCGGTTTTGACAATTGATGCCTCGAAAGCACCGGAGGGAATTAAATTTGGAAATTCTGATAGCATGCGTCCAGGTGAAGAAGTATTGGCAATTGGCAATCCACTTGGACTTGATTTTTCACGATCGGTTACACAAGGGATCGTCAGTGCGACCGGACGCTCCATTTCAGTCGATACCACGGACGGGGAGTGGGAACTTGATGTCCTTCAAACAGATGCAGCGATCAACCCTGGCAATAGTGGCGGTGCTTTGATCAACACCGCTGGTGAAGTGATCGGCATAAACAGTTTGAAGATTTCTGAAAACGGTGTGGAAGGCTTAGGTTTTGCCATACCAAGTAATGATGTGATTCCGATTGTTACGGAGCTGATTGAAAATGGAAAAATCACGCGCCCGTATTTAGGAGTCAGCTTGGCCAGTATAGAAGAATTGCCGCAATATTACATTCAAAATGTTCCTGAAGCCGCAAAGTCCGGTGTAATGGTGACAAGTATAGAAGCGGGATCGGCTGCGGCGAATGGAGGGCTTAAGCAGCAGGATATCATTATTGAGATTGATGGAACGAAAATAAATACTGCGACTGCATTAAGGAAGTACTTATATACTGATAAGAAAATCGGCGATAAAGTAAAAGTTAAAGTATATCGGGGTACTGAAGAGAAAACGGTAACGTTAACCTTGCAAAAACCATAAAAAGTGGAAAGGCCCCTGATTATCGCCAAGGGCCTTTCATTGGTAGTTTTAATAGTATACAAAAGGTTAATATTGAAATAATAGATAGTGTATTTGCACTGTTTTGCAGAGACTTCATATGATCTAAAATGCCTAAAAGTGAATGATAGCGACTTCTATTTGTCAAGGTTTTCATCATAGATATGTTAAAAAATAGAAAATATTTGACAAATTTGTGAAATGTAATAAAATAGAAAGAAAGGGGATGAAATTATGGAAGCTAATCAGAAGATGTTAGATGCAGTGAAATGGGTATCGGGCACAGGTTGTGTAATCGGAATTATTATTTTTGCTTTAAGTTTCTTTGTAAGCGATTACAATAAGGATTATATATTAACCGCTGTTGGAATTGCCATCACACTAAGCGCAGCTGCAATTTTTCTAGTTGGTATATTTTTTGTCCTGACAGAGGAAATGGTAATGAATACACATAAAGGTGAAAGAATTGTACCGGAAACGACTAAAATCATAAAAATTAAATCAAAGGCTAAAACTCAAACAAAAAGAAGTACGGAATTCAGTAACTAAAACCAGGAATATAGCGAATGAAATGGTATTCTATCACAGATTAAAACTAACATGGATGAACATAACCAGCTGTTCGCCTTTCTAAAGAATTTGAATCGATTCGATATGAATAATTGAATGCGCTTTCATTTCAAAGACTAGGATACTTTTTAATTCAATATACTGCACTCGTTATGTACCAAAAAAATATTTCAGCAACCCATTATATAAAACTTTCTTTTGAAATACATACGAAGTGCTTGAATTTTGAACTATATCCACGAGAAAAGGACACTTTTAAAAAGTCCTTTTTTTGTGTTTTTTTATGTACTTTTACTTGAAGATACAAAAGGAATTCCGTTTCCAATAGGGGTTATGAGTAGTGGTTTTCCAAAAATTGGAGCTACCTGAGCCACCAAATGTACTTTAAAATGGTTTTTGTCCTGTCCTCCTGAAATTGATTGATAAACAACTTGGCTATAGGCTATAGTGGCAATAAGTAATGAGAGAAGAAAGAATCAATTACATTTCACACTCGTTGTTTCCTTATATATATATATATTGATCAGTGTTGGATCAAAAGGGTCGTGAAGCATGAAGGTAGCATTTTGTACAATGCGGCAACCATTTGCCAACTTCCATGGCCGAGTGAAGAAAATCCATTGTAAATCATATTTTACAACGATAGAGATCTAATAAACAAGATAGGTAATATAATTCATAATCTTAAGAAGTTTTGAGGCAATATATACGGTGAATATAATGTGGAAATTTCATTTCATTATATTAGACTAATATAAAACGGGAAGTGACTGGTATTATTGCAATCCAGTACGGATAAGTGAATTCTTCATAGGTGATTTATTAAACATTTATTATATTTCATTTGCTGAAGATTTTCGAACATTTCTGCTCATTTACCATCTTCTTACTGCTTTTTATTGAACTTTATGTGACAGATGTCACTTTATATTGTCTTTTTTTACACTTGGGATTAATATTGGTATGTCGGGGTTTGTGAACATGGTAACACTTTGTCCGAATAATTACCAATAGGAATTTTATTATGTAAGAAAGGGGTAGTACTATGAAAATAAAATGGGCTCTATTAACTATACTTTTTACAATTGCCACTGTGCTAACCGGTTGCGATAACCCATTAATGGTCTTGGACCCTAAAGGGCCAGTAGCTGCAACACAAGCGGATGTTATTATGATTTCGATATGGACAATGGCCTTTGTCGTCCTTGTCGTTATGGTACTGTATATCTTCATGATAATGAAGTATCGTGCTTCCAAACAGCGTGATGATTATGAACCTCCTCATATTGAAGGAAGTAAGGTTCTTGAAATAATTTGGGTTGCGATCCCAATTTTGATCGTCGCTTTCCTATCCGTTGTTACTGTTAAAACAACAAATGAAGTTGAGGCAACACCTAAAGGATACGCAGATCAGGAACCATTAGTTATTTATGCTTCATCTTCTAACTGGAAGTGGCATTTTAGTTATCCGGAAGAAGATATTGAAACAGTCAACTATCTGTTTTTACCTACTGACCGACCAATTGAATTTAAACTTTACTCATTCGGCCCAATCTCAAGTTTCTGGATTCCGCAACTTGGAGGACAAAAATACGCGATGTCGGACATGGTCAATACGTTGCACTTAGCAGCTGATGTACCAGGAGAGTACATGGGTCGAAATTCAAACTTCAGTGGTTCAGGTTTTGCTCAGCAATCCTTCAACGTTAATGTACTGTCACCAAAAGATTACGATAAGTGGGTAGATGAAATCAAAGCTACTGCTGAACCGATCACTGAAGAAAAATTCAATGAATTATTAAAACCTGGTCATGTGGGACAATCCACTTACACTGGAACTCACTTAGAGTTTTCTCCAGCTCCTGAAGGGGAAAATGCTGGTCATGACCACGGATCATCTGATACTGAAGGAAATGATTCCAAGGATTCACATGAGGAACATTCAGAACACAGCAACATGAATCATGATCATTAAGAATTAATTTCGTTCGATAAAACAACTAGTTTTACAAGACAAGGAATATTTTCCGAAAGGAGTCACAAAAGTATGGATTACTTTGATCGATTTGCCGTACCTCATCCAAGTCCTGCGATTTATGCATCCATGGTTGCTATTGGCTTAACCATGATTGCGGTTGTTGCCGGAATTACCTATTTTAAAAAATGGGGTTACTTATGGCGTGAGTGGTTAACAACGGTTGACCATAAACGTATTGGTATCATGTACATCTTGTCAGCACTACTTATGCTCTTCCGTGGTGGCGCCGATGCTCTTATGATGCGTGCTCAAACGGCTGTTCCAGATAACGGTCTTTTGGATGGACAGCATTATAATGAAATATTTACAACACACGGGGTCGTCATGATCCTGTTTATGGCTATGCCATTTATCATTGGGTTAATGAACATTGTTACACCATTACAAATTGGAGCGCGTGACGTAGCATTCCCACGTCTTAACGCTGTAAGCTTCTGGTTATTCTTCATGGGGGCAATGCTATTTAACATCTCTTTCGTAGTCGGTGGTTCTCCTGATGCAGGTTGGACATCTTACTTCCCTCTGGCAAGTAACGATTTCAGTGAATCAGTAGGCTCGAACTATTACGCGATTGCCATTCAAATAGCTGGTATCGGTACATTAATGACTGGTATCAACTTTATCGTAACAATTTTGAAAATGAGAGCACCTGGCATGAATTTAATGAAAATGCCAATGTTCACTTGGTCTATCTTAATCACAAACTTCATTATCGTTTTCGCTTTCCCTGTATTGACGGTGGCGCTTGCGTTGATGACAATGGATCGTCTATTCGGAACTCAATTCTTTACGATGGCCAATGGTGGTAGCGATATGCTTTGGGCGAACTTGTTCTGGGTTTGGGGACATCCTGAAGTTTATATAGTAATTCTTCCAGCTTTCGGTATTTACAGTGAAATCATTTCGACATTTGCACGTCGTAATCTGTACGGGTATAATTCGATGGTTATCTCCATGGTAGCTATTTCTACTCTATCATTCGTCGTATGGGCTCACCATTTCTATACAATGGGTCACGGTGCAATGGTTAATGGTATCTTCTCGGTTACCACGATGGCAATTGCCGTCCCGACTGGTGTTAAGATTTTCAACTGGTTATTCACACTTTGGAAAGGTAAAATCGTTTTTACTGTTCCAATGTTATACTCCTTGGCTTTCATTCCGATTTTCACGCTCGGTGGGGTAACAGGGGTTATGCTTGCCATGGCAAGTGCTGACTATCAATACCATAATACAATGTTCTTAGTAGCTCACTTCCACTACGTATTAATCCCTGGTACTGTATTTGCTGTACTTGCTGGTTTTACGTATTGGTGGCCAAAAATGTTCGGCTTCATGTTGAGCGAAAAAATTGGGAAATGGTCGTTCTGGTTCATTACAATCAGCTTTAATGTAACATTCTTCCCGATGTTCATCACTGGTTTAGATGGGCAGGCACGTCGTATGTATACGTACTCTGAATCAACAGGGTATGGTCCATTGAATATGCTCTCTTTCGTTGGAGCGATTGGTTTAGCAATAGGTTTTGCACTTATTGTGTACAATATCTATTGGAGTACTCGTTATGCATCAAGAAATATCTCGAATGATCCATGGGATGCACGTTCTCTAGAGTGGGCTACACATACACCAATCCCTGAATATAACTTTGCAATTGTGCCAACAGTTGATTCTACAGAAGCTTTCTGGGATTCAAAGAAAAAAGGCTTTAAATTATTTGGCGGTAAAGTAGAAAAGATTCATATGCCAAATAATAGTGGCGTGCCGTTTATCATGAGCTGTATCTTTTTCGTTTGGGGCTTTGCATTGGTATTCAGCATGTGGATCATTGCAATCATTGCAACGATCGGTATCTTTGCTTGTATGATTCACCGTTCATTCGAAAAAGATCACGGACGTTATATCTCTGTTGAAGAGATCGAAGAAACTGAAAATAAATTGCGAGGTGCTAAGTAATGAAAATAGATAACTCGCTGCCACTAGAATATAGCACGGAAGAAAATCGCTTAAAGATTTTTGGGTTCTGGATTTTCCTAGGAGCAGAAATAGCTCTTTTCGCTACACTGTTCGCCACTTATTTTGTATTGGTTGATGGTACTGGAAATGGTCCAACAGGGGAACATCTTTTTAAAGTCCCAACTCTAATGTTTCAAACAATCTTTCTTTTAACTAGTAGTTTTACCATAGGTCTTGGAATCAATGCAATGAGACTTGGCAGGCAGAAAGCAACGCTTGGTTTCTTCATTATCACCCTTATTCTTGGTTTAGGCTTCTTGGGAGTCGAAATTTATGAATTCGTGGAGTATGTACATGAAGGAGCAACCATTCAAACAAGTGCTTTCTTGTCTAGTTTGTTCACATTACTAGGTACACATGGAGCTCACGTTACACTTGGTTTATTCTGGGGAACCTTCATCATCATGCAGATTAAAAAGCGCGGTATGACTCCAGAAACAACAAACAAGGCTTTCATCTTTTCACTTTACTGGCATTTCTTGGACGTTGTCTGGATTTTCATCTTCAGTTTCGTCTACCTGAAAGGAATGATGTAATATGAAAGAATTATTCCCACGGGGCCAAGTTATGGGATTTGCATTTTCACTAGTCCTGACTTTGGTCGCATTATCAGTTATTGTGTTTGATCTTTCGCTTAAAATGGCTGTGATCATCCTACTCGTTACAGCTTTCATGCAAGCTGCACTTCAATTTGTTATGTTCATGCACGCAGGAGAGTCTGAAGATAAAGCATCCATTTACACAAACGTTTATTACGGATTGTTCGTTGCATTGGTTACAATTTTCGGTACATTGCTAACAATGATTTGGGGATATCAATAATCCATTCGGGAAAAATGGGCGTCTTGATGACGCCCATTTTTTTTGTGTTTAATTGTAGAAAACATATACCGCTTTTTCCACATCATAGGATGTGGATGCCCCATCTTGTTTAGTATAACCATTTCAGAACATAATATTTATTAAACGAAAAATTTCCCGCTTTTGGAGTGCACACCAGCGTTTATGTGCAAGGTTTTACTATAGTAAAACGTTAATAGAACGGACACATTTTCTAAGAAAAACTGCCAGTCCTTTTGATATAATATGCGATATAAGACGTAGCGGAGATGATAAAATTGACATTGCCGGTTTTGATTTTGACTATTATCTTGAGTTTGTTAAAAATATTGGTTTCCTGTCTTCCCACCGATGCAGTTAATTGGATTATCAGCAAATTTAAAATACACTCAGAAATTGGTGACGAGAATACGATCGTAACCTTTGACGGACAACGTATGGAAGGCGAAGAAAAAATTCAAGTTATTAGTCATTTTAATAACGCTAGATTTTTGAAAAAAAATCATATATTCCCAGGGAACGAGCGATTGTTTTTGCATCCCGAGAATAGTGGGTCTCCATTGGTCATTGATACTAAAAGAGGCAAAAAGGATGTTAGGTTATTTGTGTACATTTACAAGGACCACGTGGATGTAGTTAAACAGTACAAGAAGAAAGTCATTTCTTACAGTCTGTTTTCCGATAGCCTCCAAGAGCGTTCCATGCCATTAATAAGTAATTTAGCTTAAGGGAACATTAAGGCGACGGTACTTAAAAAGACCGTCCTTTTTTATCAGTCTTTTATTGTGTAATCCCATTTCATTTAGGTGTTTTTTAGATTATAAAATTTTAAATTATTCGGATTGAGAGGTTAACGTACACACTGAAGTCTTGGATTTTAGTATGTTTTCGGAAATACAATTAAAAGTGAGGGAATTGCTGTAAGAGGGTTCTTTAATAGTGCAGATGAATAGTATTTTGAAATTATTAAAATGGTAATGAAAAAGCAGGTATCTATTACGATGCCTGCCTTTTTATGCTTTCCATTGTTTTTCAACTTGATGAAGGGCTTGTTGTAAAATTACTTCATGATCAGTACCTGGATTAGTAAGGACATTTGTTTGATAGGATTTTCCTTGGAAATCAACTGTTACTGTAACTTTTACCATTATGCATCTTTCCTTTCTTAATTCAGAAGTAAATGAGGCGATTGTACCTATTTCTTTAATACCCGGGACAGAGGATTTTTCAAACATTTCAAAAGATGTAAAATCTAAAGGGATAGTATTCAAAATTATCTGATATTTCTAGAGGTGTGTCAACATTTTTTTTTGGCCAACCCCATTTCCTGGCTAAAAGCAAAAACGACTTGGCTTGTGTGCACATGACAGGTCGTTTTTGCAAATGGACTATATTCATATTTTAGTTAAGATAATACCGATTAATGCTGCAAGTACGCCGGCAATTTGATAGGTTTTTAGTTTTTCCTTAAATAAATAACATCCAGCAAATACGACAACCAAACAGTTCAGGCTGACGACAGGGAAAATGATGCTTGCGATGCCGGTGTTCAACGCAAAGAAATAACATCCATAGCCTATGGTGCTTAATAAGCCTACTAAGGAACCGATTTTGACTTCCTGTAGCTTGAGTTTTTCATTTTTAAAGGCCAGCACCGAAAGAAGATACAGCATTCCTCCTCCATACATTGATACTAAGATATCGAGGGAGTTTAAATGAAGACGGGTTGATGTCGTCATTAGAATGCCGAGCACACCAAAAGATAAGATGGATAATAATGTATGCATCATCCAAGGGATATATTGATGGTTACCTTTAGCATTGGGTGTATACTGAATGACTAAGGTAGCGAGAAACATGCAGACAATTCCACTCCACTGCAAGGTAGTAATATGTTCGTGAAAAATTAAAGCTGCACAGAGAATGGGGAATATTGCATTCGCTGCGATTAATGGGGATGTCAAGCTTGCCGGCCCTTTTTCAAAGGCGCTTGCCATCTGGAGATTACCATTAGCGTTCAGTACCCCAATGGCTGCACCAAGCATGATAGACAGCCAGTTCAGCTGTAGACCATCCACAAGTACTCCATAAAATATAGACAAAATAAAAGCTGAAAAATAAAAGAAAAATTGGATATGTACCTTTGAGTAACCTTTTCCGCTACTCCATTTAAAAATGCTGTTATTGATTCCGAAACATAAACTCGTGATGAGCGCTGCAAAAATCCACATTGACTTATTCTCTTCCTTCATGTAGGATAAACTTCTTCTACATTTTAAGCTGAAAGTGTGCAGGAATCAAACCAAATTAAAAAAGTATGATTGACAGATTAGATGTTTTTTTCTATATTTACTATGACAATTTTAAAATATTTCCCGATAAACGGGAGAGGTTCATAGCATCACCCTCTTAAAAAAACTATGGCTTTGATATTTTTCGCGAATCAACCATATCTTTGAGGAGATATGGTTTTTGTTATATAGAGGCCCACTTTATGAATCTCCCTGTAACCTGGGATTAGGAGGACTTTTAATGTCTGGAAGAAAAGAAGAAGAATTAAAGAAAGATATCACACTGCTCGGGAATCAAGGAACAAAATATACATTTGATTATGCACCTGAAATTCTTGAGTCTTTTGATAACAAGCATCCGAACCGGGATTATTTCGTCAAATTCAATTGCCCGGAATTCACTAGCTTATGTCCGATAACGGGCCAGCC
This sequence comes from Bacillus sp. SD075, assembly GCF_017355165.1. Taxonomy (GTDB): domain Bacteria; phylum Bacillota; class Bacilli; order Bacillales; family DSM-1321; genus Peribacillus. The sequence goes on from NZ_JADILK010000061.1 coordinate 13,227, forward strand.
GGATTTTGCAACCATTTACATCAGCTATATTCCCAGTGTGAAAATGGTGGAAAGCAAGTCTTTGAAACTTTATTTATTCAGCTTCCGCAATCACGGTGATTTCCATGAAGACTGCATGAACATCATCATGAATGATTTAATCGAATTGATGGATCCGAAATATATTGAAGTCTGGGGCAAGTTCACACCAAGGGGCGGTATTTCCATTGATCCATACACGAATTATGGAAAACCAGGAACGAAGTTTGAAGAAATGGCGAATTACCGTTTGATGAATCATGACTTGTATCCGGAAACTGTGGATAATCGTTAATAATAGAGGCAACTGCTTAGATGGTTGTCTTTTCTTACATTGATTTAATATTCAGAAAAAAATTGACAATTTAAAAATGTCGTGTTAATTTGAAATTAATAAATATACCGATGTGTATTGTAGGGATTGAGAATATATCGACTGGATTACCAGAGATACTTTTGCGAAATAGGCGGGGTATCTTTTTTTTACAGATTTTTCTTTTTCTGCTTGAATGAAAGGCAGTAATAGGCCTACTAGATCACTAGAGGCACTTAGTTTAGAGCATTCTGACTAAGTGCCTTTTTATGTTTTAAGGGGGGGATTTTGTGAGTAAAAGCAAAGAAGGAATTTACTTAGAGCGGGTACAAGATGGAAGGAAGATTAGGGGGGGAGGAAAGATAATTGGTAAAGGGGCTTATTTGAACGAGTTTAGAGATTTGCTTTATCCGATTGCAAGCTTTTTAAATGAAAATCATACCTATTCAGCTCTTACTTTACCATCCAATATACCGGAATTAGAAAAAGAAAAGTATCAACTATTATCATATGAGTTTCCAGAAGGACCTCTGTTCTCCGAAGGCTGGACAGATTTGGCCCATTCATATTTGAAAGGTTGGTTTATTAACAGAGGAGTGATCGAGAGTAAATATCCAGGTTTTTCTGATTGTATATCCGAGTTATTAAATCGTCTTAATGAGGAATGTTCACTTGTGACTATCCCTTATGAGATAGCTTTAAATGGCTCCTTGGATGTGAATTCCGTTAAAGTAGTTGAGACCACTGACCTAGGGCTGGTTCTCCAAGGGACACAGCAGCTGCCGGCAGATGCCCTGGCTGTCAAGGAGCTCCTAACCATGGTCGGAAACGAAGAAAAAGCGGCTCTGATTATACTGCCATTAAATAGTGAAGGTCTTTCCTTAGAAGTTGAGGATATAGACAAAGGAATCAGTGCTCATTTTAATCATGTAACGGTCAAATGGAATCAAGTACTGCTTCAGCAAAGTTCGGAAAAAATAACACAACTTTTTGCTGTTCCCCTCGCTACCACTTATCCGGAATATACCGGGATTGTCACTCTTTTTCATCAGCTTGAATGGGTGACAGGGCTAGCGTTTCTGTTAGCAGAGGAAACAGGGGAGAGTGAGATGCTGCATATCCAGGAAAGGCTAGGAGAACTGATTCAGCAGATTGATATAATGAAAGCTTTTTTGCACCAATCTGAATTGAAGTCAAAACGCGTTGCTGAGGTACTTGTACCTCAATACGAGGCTCTTCGGACGGTGAAACATGCCAGTGTATCATTTTTTGGCAGGGCTATAGACATCTTGCAGCGTGTTGGTGGATCAAGGCTTCTACATCACGTTCACGTGTCGGGCACGCAGGGGAAGGAGAAAGATATTTATACGTTGATACAGACATATTTCGATTCGCCTGCCGCATCAAGGAGACGCCTCTATTACTCCTATTTCTCAGGAGATCCAGAATTAGTAAGCGCGGAGTATTACAAGTCCTACTCTGTGGAGTCAGTAAAAGGAAGACTAGAGGATTTCTGGGAATATCATGAGACAGGAAATATGCATACAGCGATACCTAAAGGGGAGAAGATTTAAATGAGAAATATAAATTATAGAAAAATAGGTTCCATCGTATTAGCGACAATGTTAATGGTATTAACGGCATGTTCATCAAATAAAGCAAGTGAAGATGAAAATGTGGCAAAAGATGTGGTTGTTGAGTTTAAATATCCGGATAACCCATCTTTTGATTTAGTCTACTTAGCTGATCAATTAGGTTACTTTGATGGAACGAGTACTAAACCGAAATATGTTGGGAAAGTAGCCGCACCACAGATCATTCCATTGGTCGGGACCGGGGACATCGATTTTGGATCAAGGATGGTTCCATTGGTAATATCCGCTATAGCGAGCGGTGCTGATATTAAAGTCGTCTCAGCTGGAGGAAAGACATTGGAAGAGGCGCCCCATATGAAGTATTTTGTAAAAGCTGATTCGGGGATTATGGAACCGAAGGATTTGGAAGGCAAAACGATTGGGTTTAACAGTTTCGGGGCTTGTGCAGAATTCGTGACGAAAAAGTGGCTAAGACAACAAGGCGTTGATGTTGAGAAAATTGAATGGTTAGTAGTACCGGATGATAAAGCAGAGCAAACCCTAGAAACTGGTGGAACGGATTTAGCGATCATACACCCACCGCACTCAGGAGGCGCGGAAAGCAATGAGAAACTTACCCGTTTATGGAGTGACTATGATTTAGACGGAGGATTGGGCGGGATGGCTCCATACTCTGTGAATGGAGAATTTGCTCGTAATCATCCGGAAGCTGTAGAGGATTTTGTAGAGGCCATTGCAAAAGCGGCTAATTGGGTGAATGAAAATCCAGATGACGCTCGGGAAATTGTTGCTGAAAGATTAGGTATGGATATCGACTTGGTTGAAAGATACGCCTATATTGACGATCTTGTGGTAACAGAAGAGCCGATTCAATATTATATCGACATTTTAGAAGATGAGGGAAAAATCAAAAAAGGGGCAGTGGATGTGAAGGATGTTTATACGAATGAATTTAATCCATTTGCAAAAGGCGAAACAGCGAGCAAATAAACGGAGGTGTAACAGCAATGACATCAAAAATAAGCGCGGTCAATGTAAGGAAGGAATTTCCGGTTAAAAATGATCTGGGGAAAAAAGATACGATAGTTGTTTTGAATGAATTTAATCTCGAAATCAAGGATGGGGAGTTCATTTCCATCCTGGGGCCGAGCGGGTGTGGTAAATCTACCTTTTTGAGCATTTTAGGGGGGCTTTCCTCGAAAACGGGCGGTGACTTGAATGTGGATGGTCAGCCGGTCAATGGCATCAATAAAAAGCATGGGGTCGTATTTCAAGGTTATGCACTTTTTCCATGGCGGACAGTGATCGAGAATGTTGAGACAGGACTTGATATACGTGGAGTAAAAAAGAAGCAGCGGAAGGAAATTGCCTTGGAATACATCAATATGGTTGGACTTCAGGCGTTTGCGAACCGGTATCCGCATGAATTATCAGGCGGGATGAAACAGCGTGTTGCGATTGCGAGGTCCCTTGCTTACGACCCTGACGTTTTATTGATGGATGAACCGTTTGGGGCACTAGATGCACAAACCCGTGAAATCCTGCAGACGGAGCTGATGAAAATTTGGGAGACGAGTAAAAAGACCATTGTGTTTATTACCCATAGTTTGGATGAAGCCATTTATTTATCGGATCGAGTGGCTGTCATGACAGCACGTCCCGGAAAGGTGAAGGAAATTATTGATATTCCGTTGGCAAGACCTCGATCCTTTGATATACGTAACTCTGAAGAATTCATTAAGCTGCGCCAGAGGGCATGGTCTGTTCTAAAAGATGAGGTTCAGCAAGCCCAGGATCAAAGTAATCCCAAAGTGGCGGCACAAGAAGTCAAGAAGGAGAAGGAGAAAGTGCTCAATGAAAAAGCTGTCTAAATTTCTTTATAATAGCGGATATCGAAGTATTGCCATCATTAGCTTCATTGTATTGTGGGAGCTTTTACCGCGGCTTGGCCTTGTGAATCAAACTTACTTAAGCCCTCCCTCTCAAGTCGTCCTGGCCATTCGTGATTTGTTCACGACAGGGGATTTATGGGTGCATGTTCAAAGCAGTCTGCAGCGCTCATTATCGGGCTTGATTTTAGCTATCGCTTCGGGGACCTTGCTAGGGTTGTTGTTAGGCTGGTTCAAAAAGTTTGAAGAACTGGTGGATCCACTGCTGCAATTATTTCGCCAAGTCTCTGCTTTTGCCTTGTTTCCAGTATTCATTTTATTTTTGGGAATCGGGGAAGTATCGAAAACTGCGATTATCTTTTGGGCCGCTTTTTTTCCAATCCTACTGAATACAGTTAATGGTGTAAAGCATGTTGATCAGCTGCTTATTGCTTCAGCCCGTTCGATGGGGGCTTCACAAAACTATATTTTCAGAAAAGTGGTCTTGCCTGCTGCAGCACCAGGGATATTCACCGGCATTCGTCTTGGTGGTGCCTATTGTATTACAGCGTTAGTAGCAGCCGAGATGATCGGGGCAGCATCCGGTCTCGGGTTCTATATTTTGAATTCCCAGGAAACGTTTCAAATTCCCCACATGTACGCAGGCATCATTTTATTGGCGTTCATAGGATTGGGACTGAATTATATTTTAGCATTAATTGAATCGTATTTTACTAAATGGAAAAAAGGATTATATAGTAATGAAGCGTAAAAAGAAGATAATTTGGTTAGTCATTGGTTTAATCGTTTTGTTTGCTTTAACGGGCTTTTTCAAAATGTACTTTTTTAATGATGAGAGCAGTCTTGATTTGAAAAAGGTAAGAATCGGTTACGTCAATCGGGATACGTTCATTGCGTTGAAGAATAGAGAGTTAGTCGAAGAAAAATTGAGGCGTGAGGGAATTACCGTTGAATGGACCGAATTTGAAGATGAAATACAAATTTATCAAGCTTTGGAACAAGGGAGTCTTGATTTTGGAAAGGTAGGAGATGCGGTTCCGGCTTTTCTGCATTCAGGAAAGAAGGCTCCCCTGTATTTAGCGGCAGAGCCCTCAAATCCTAATGCAAGGGCGATTGCTGTTTCAGTAGATTCCGGTATTAAGGGAATTGAGGATTTAATAGGGAAAAAGGTGGCTTATGCCAAGTTTTCCAATGAACATTATTTCTTGCTGCAGATGTTGACCAAAAATGGTTTAGGTGTCGAGGCATTAGATGAGATTGATTCGGTAGAGGTCTCTTCCGAAGAAGCGAGGGAATTGTTTGAAAAAGGGGAAGTCGATGCGTGGATTGTATCGGAACCAGAAGTGAGCCAACTGGAGGATTTGAAATACCCGCTTTTGTTTGACAATGAACTTGAGGCGAATAGCGATGTGTATTTGACAACAAAGGACAATATCAAGGAGAGAAAAAGGGTTTTTATTACTCTAATGGAAGCTGTGTCTGAATTTGATGAGTATTTGACCAATGATATTCATCTAGCGGCAGAGGATTTATTTCAAAACACAAAGATAGCCCATGCTGTATGGCTTTCTGTATTTGAACGTGAAACGTACGGAAGTTCTTCCTTTTTCAATGGGATGATTCAAGAACAGCAGGAGAAGGTAGATTTCCTTTTTGAAAACCAATTGATAAAGAAGAACTTTAGGGTTGCGGATGAAGTCGTAATATTAGAGGAATAGGAGCGAGACGATGGGTTCAGGCGCAGAATATAAAAAAAGGCTGAATGATGGACGTAAAATATGGTTAAACGGTGAATGTGTTCAAGATATGGAAAATCACCCCGCGTTTGCAGGGACGGTTCAATCCGTTGCATCGTTATTGGATTTACAGGATCAACCTGATACTCGTGATGCTTTAACTTTCGAAGTGACTCCCGGAAAAAGAGCGAATATTGCATACTTGATTCCTGAGGCGAAGGAGGATATCTTTCGCCGGAGCTGCGCATTCCGAATATGGAGCGGCGCCACATTCGGTGTAATGAGCCGAGTAGCTGGGTTTTATCGGTCACAGTTAACAGCATGGTATGTCAAAAGAGACCTTGTTCAGATGGAAGCTCCCCATTATTCAGTGAAAATCAAGCGGTACTTTGAATATGTTAGGGGACATGATTTATTGATTACGGCCGCCGGTCATGACCCTCAAATTGATCGGTCCAAGTCGGCATCCGAGTTGGATGACCGGTATATGGCCGCCAGGATCGTTCAAGAAACGGAGGAGGGTATCATAATCAGGGGTGCGAAAATGATTGCGACTGGCGCCCCTTATATGGATGAAATCATGATTTCATCTCACAAGCCCCGGACAGAGGCGGAAGCAGGTTATGCGGTGATGTTTGCCATCGCCGTGAATACGCCCGGTGTGCACCTCATTTGTCGTGAATCTTTTGCATCCGTAAATCAAGAAGACCATCCACTTAGTTCTCGTTTTGACGAGATGGATGCGGTGATTGTATTTGAAGATGCGCTCATTCCATGGGAACGGGTTTTTATTAAAGAAGATGCGGCAGCACTTTGGAAATTGCGAAGTGATCCATTCGTTACTGCGCTGAGTCTACATGAAACGATTGTCCGCCTAGTAAGCAAGCTTGAATTTGTTGCAGCCATTGGCAATGAGTTAGCGGAGTCGATTGGGATTACGGGGTTTCAGCATGTGCAGGCAAAACTTGCGGAGTTATTCACTCAAGTTGAAACGATCAACGCGTTGCTGCTCGATGCAGAGGAGAATTCAGTATCTAATGATGGCGTATGGGCCCCGGCAATGGACCCGATGGTGACAGCGAAGAACTTGGGAATGATTTTCTATCCGCGTGCCATTGAAATCTTGCAACTTTTGTCGGCGGCGGGCATGCTTCAAACGCCTTCAAGTCTTGGGAATTTCAAGGTCCTATTAAGGGGTTTGTTGAAAAGTATTATCGGGGCGCGGAAAGAACCGCAAAGGATCGTGTCAAATTACTGAAGTTATCGTGGGACTTGGTGGGTAGCCCTTTAGGTGCAAGACATGAATTATATGAGAGGTTTTATGCAGGAGATTCGATCCGCGCATTTGCCAGCCAGTATTCGGAATTCGATAAAAAGAAATTGGTAGATCGGGTTAAAAGTCGATTAGTATCGAAGGATTTTATTTTTTCAGGTAACCATTCCTGTTAGGGGGGGATATTAATGGACAAATCAATCTTGCAGCAGCAAAGATTTCAAAGAGAAGAATCTGTAGACGTACTTGTAATAGGTGGGGGACCTGCTGGGACATGGGCAGCTATACACGCTGCTGCTCAAGGGGCAGATGTCATTCTTGTCGATAAAGGATACTGTGGCACAAGTGGTGCTACTGCACCATCCGGAACAGCTGTCTGGTATGTAAGGCCTAATCCGGATGAACAAGAGGCCGCCATGAAAAGTAGGGAAGCTCTTGGGGGATATTTAGCAGATCGCAAATGGATGACGTCGGTTTTGGATCAAACATATAGAAATATGCATCGGTTGGGAAAATGGGATTATCCTTTTCCTTTTGATGAAGGCGAAACTCAGTATCGTAGTCTTCAAGGGCCGGAATATATGCGTTTAATGCGGAAGCAGGTAAAAAAGGCAGGGGTGAAGATATGGGATCACAGCCCTGCCCTGGAGCTTTTGGTCGATGACCATGGAGTAGGCGGTGCGTCAGGTGTTTTTTTGAAAAGGAAAGAGAAGTGGAAAATCAAAGCCGGTTCTGTAATTATTGCGACGGGTGGCTGTGCCTTTTTAAGTAAGGCATTGGGAACGAATGTTTTAACGGGAGACGGATATTTACTTGGAGCTGAAGCAGGGGCAGAGCTATCAGGAATGGAGTTTTCGAACGCATATGCTATTTCTCCAGCTTTTTCCTCTGTCACCAAAACAGCCTTCTATTCGTGGGCAACGTTTTATTATGAAGATGGAACGGTCGTTGAGGGAGCAGGTTCACAGAAAGGCAGAAGTGTGATTGCAAAGACACTGATGAACCAGCCTGTTTATGCCCGGCTTGATAAGGCGGATGAATGGCTACAGAAGGGAATGCGAAGGTCACAGCCTAACTTCTTCCTACCTTTTGACCGAATGGGAATCAATCCGTTCACACAAAGGTTTCCGGTTACAATGCGTTTGGAGGGAACGGTACGCGGCACGGGCGGTTTGCACTTAATAAACGAGAATTGTGCAACTAAGGTCCCTGGTCTTTATGCAGCGGGGGACGCGGCTACACGGGAATTCATTTGCGGAGGGTTTACGGGGGGAGGCAGTCATAATGCGGCATGGGCGATGTCTTCAGGTACATGGGCAGGAGAAGCGGCAGGAGAGTATGCTTTGAGTCTTGGTAGACATGCAAAGAAGCGGGAAGTTCACAGTGTTTCCACTACTCCGATTGCTAGGCGGTCATCAAATGGTTACGAAAGGTCGCTGGAACTTACAAAAAGTGTCCAGCGTGAAGTGACTCCGTTTGAAATCAATTTGTTTCGAACTGAATCAAACATCCGACCTGCATTGCAACGGCTGGACTCACTTTGGCAGGATATCCGGCAAGGTGTGTTAAGAGACGATAGTGCCGTTAAAGCAAGGGAGGTTGCTGCAATGACCGCAACAGCACGCTGGATGTATGCCTCGGCTCTTGAGAGGAAAGAAACACGAGGGATGCATAAACGCCTTGATTATCAAGAGCAGGATCCGACGCAGAATCAACACCTTTTAACAGGTGGATTGGATACAATTTGGGTCAAACCGGATTTGTTTGTGGAAGGGGATGTGGTCCGATGATCGAACTTATTAGTGAAGATAGATGTATAGGGTGCGGAATATGTGTCTCTGTATGTCCGACAGATGTCTTTGAACAGGTAGAGGATGAAACACCGGTCATCTCCCGGAAAAGTGATTGCCAAACCTGCTTTATGTGTGAGGCCTATTGCCCGGTGGATGCCATGTACGTATCGCCTAATGCCGAAGAGAATGTTTCAATCGTGGAATCCGAGCTCGTAGAACAGAATCTCTTAGGGAGCTACAGGCAGGGTATTGGATGGGGAAAAGGTCGGAAAAGCACTGCTTCAGAGGATGACTCCTTTCGGGTGATTCCGATGATGCACCGTTCCTGAGGTAAATACTCAAAAGCAGCCAAAGCGGAAACTGTTGTTTCTGTTTGGACAGCTTTTTTTAAAATGGGTGGTTAAATTGAAAAAGAAAGTCAAAGAAGTAGTCATATGTAAATGTTTTTTTGTTTCCTCATGTCATACTTTTATCGACGTGTCCTCTTAGAGTATACAAACGTCCCTCTACAATGGAATTTTCACTTGATTGTTTCGCGAAAAAGCGTAATAATAGGGAGAGTTAATTTTGACAGAATATTTACGAAAATAGGGGATGTCGAGATGAAAGTTGCAAAGTTTGGCGGAAGTTCACTTGCATCAGGTGAACAGTTGAGGAAGGTATTCGAAATTGTTGTTTCTGATCCAGAGAGGAAGATTGTAGTCGTTTCGGCTCCAGGGAAACGCAATTCCGATGATATAAAGGTGACGGATTTATTGATTGAGGCTGCGGAACAGCAGCTGCGCGGTGATAACGGAGAGCATTTGATAGAAGATGTCGTATCGCGCTATGCGAGCATTGCTGAAGAACTGGATATATCCGAGAGTGTCATCACTGGGATCCATGAAAATTTAATGGCGCTGTTGCATGCAGACCAAACCAATCCGAAGCGCTATTTGGATGCCTTGAAGGCCAGTGGCGAGGATAATAATGCGAAGCTGGTCGCGGGTTATTTCCAAAGTCGTGGGGTAGAGGCACAGTATATTAATCCCAAGAAAGCTGGCTTGATCGTAACGGATGAAGGTGGATTTACCAAGGTGGTTCCAGAGTCTTATGATCGGTTACATGCTCTGCGTGATGAGCCTGGAATCGTAGTATTTCCAGGATTCTTCGGATATACGTTAGACGGTGATGTTTTAACCTTCTCAAGAAGCGGTTCAGATATTACGGGTTCGATTCTAGCGAATGGGGTCAAAGCTGATTTGTATGAGAACTTTACGGACGTGGATGCTGTTTATGCGGTGAATCCGAATGTGGTTTCCAATCCCAAGGGAATCCGGGAATTAACCTATCGTGAAATGCGGGAGCTTTCCTATGCAGGTTTCTCGGTATTTCATGATGAGGCGCTGATTCCTGCATTCCGTGCAGGAATACCTGTTCATATCCAGAATACGAACAATCCGGAGGCGCAAGGGACCCGCATCGTGAATACACGGGATAATACGAACGGGCCGGTAATTGGGATTGCAAGTGATAAAGGGTTTTGCAGCATTTACATTAGCAAATATTTGATGAACCGGGAAGTTGGTTTTGGCCGGAAGCTGTTGCACATCCTTGAAGATTATGGAGTTTCATATGAGCATATTCCATCAGGCATTGATGATGTGACGCTTATTCTAAGGCAGGACCAGATGAAGGGTGAAGCCGAGAAGAAAATCATTTCACGAATTAAGAAAGAGCTTCATGCCGATGAAGTGAATGTGGAGCATGATCTTGCCTTGATCATGGTTGTAGGGGAAGGAATGCGTCATAATGTCGGGACAACGGCAAGAGCGTCAAAAGCCTTGGCAGAAGCAAAGGTGAATATTGAGATGATCAACCAGGGGTCTTCGGAGGTAAGCATGATGTTCGGTGTGAAAGGGTATAACGAAGAGACGGCAATTCAGGCATTATATCACGAGTTCTTTTGAGAGTATGAGCGTTTAGGGACCTCCTTGAAAAGGGAGGTTTTTTGGTTATGAATGTTCAAAGCCGGTAATAAGGTGGAGTCCATGATTGTGGGTAACGAATGATTTTCATGGAATTAAATCGAGTGAATAAAAGACGTGCCTAGGGTTCAGAGCCTCATGTTTAGTTCAGTACCCATCTGTTCCTTAAGGATAATATCCTTGAGACAGCAAAGTAGAGGATGATCGAGACAGAGGAGCTGGCTGAAAGGAAGATTTTCTGAATATCAATCACATCATATATATCAATTCTTTAAAGCAGTATCATGGCAGGATGCCAGAGGGAAAACGCCCAAATAAATCATGCTCCAATTTTATAAAAGGAGCGGTAAGTACCGAATATCTTGCAATAACAGCTGTCTGCCCATGCCTAATCCAATTCTGGATGCGCATTGTTTGAAAAATACGGTCAAATCACGAAATGGGGCCGCATGAGGGGCTGGTACAAAAATTATCGCAGATAGTGTGGAAAAACATCAAGGGTATTTGAATTTTTACCTAAAAAAGTGCAGAATTCAAATTGAAAATAAAGTCAATTTTAAGGGATTATGATAAGGGGAATCCAACATTTGTCCGCTAATCATTGCTTGCTCATAAATATAAAAGGAAAGCCTCCAAATAGAAGATGAACTGTGCCCCATTTTACGGACAGTATAAAAAAGTGCCTAAACGGT
>NZ_JADILK010000062.1 GCF_017355165.1 Bacillus sp. SD075
AAAGCTCGCCGGATGGCGAGCTTTTTTCTTCAATGGGCAACAGGAAAACCGCTGTTAATGATAGTCATGACAGCGAACCAGCCAAACACGACTGCACTGCCAGCTGCAAAAATGAATCCTAAGAAGTTTCTCTTTTTTAATGAGGTAAACACAGCTGCTACTCCTAAAATAGCCACAAGTCCGAAAACAACCATTAATATCATGTCAAAACCCCCTTTTTTCGTAATGAAACCTAATCCTTAATAATATACCCAGAGAATAAAGCAACTACCAAAAATATGTAGAAAAGATTGCATTTGTTAATATCTTAATATTTTTTCAATTATTTGTCGAGGTTTAAAAGGTGACACTTCTATGACTTGAGTAATCTGGATTAACATTAGCAGCATAATTAGTGTAAGATGAAGAAAGAAAATCATATTGGAGTTGATGGAAATGAAATGGACACAAATTCCTCTAGGCCCGCTGCAAACGAATTGTTATGTTGTTTCCGATGGACAGGATTGCATCATTTTCGATCCGGGTGAAGAGCCACAGAAAATCATACAGTACATACAAACAAAAAAGTTAAAGCCTTTGGCGATTTTATTGACACATGCACATTTTGACCATATCGGTGCTCTTGATGCTATTCGCGATCATTATGGGATACCTGCATATATTCATGAAAAAGAGGCCAAGTGGCTACTTGATCCCACATTGAATGGTTCCCAAAACTGGTTCCCCGAAAATCCAATGCGCATGAAGCCAGCCGATCACATCTTGGCAAATGAGCAAGAACTTACTATTGGAAGTTTCACTTTCGAAGTATTCGAAACCCCCGGACACTCACCAGGAAGCGTTTCGTATTATGCGAAAGAGCAACGTCTCCTCTTCTCAGGGGACGTCTTGTTCCAAGGAAGCGTTGGCAGAACCGATTTAATAGGCGGAAGCGAGGCAGTGCTGTTAAATAGTATTGAAACAAAGCTGTTGACACTTTCTGATGATGCTATCGTTTTTCCAGGTCATGGGCCTGTCACGACCATTCTAGATGAAAAGAATACTAATCCCTTTTTGAGATAATGACTTTTGCAGGTGCCATATGGCACCTGCTTCTTAATTATGTAAAATTATTGAAATGGTTCATTTCCGGAACTATACTGAATATAAAAAACGGGGGTCTTCACTAGGATGTATGACTTTTCTAAATCTTCTCTGGGGTAAGTTGTCTATATTAACATTTGTTGGAAACGTTTATTTTGTAATGATGACTCTTTTGACGTGAGCTAAAAAATGAACATTTTGTGAACTTTAAAATTGGTTTTGAGTTTGATTGTCAATAAAAAAACATATTCATGTAAGCGAACCTAGTTTTATAAAGAAAAAGGATAGTTTAATTTTCAATTGTGGAGACGGAGGCATCGTGTTGAAAAATCACTTGAAGGAATTGATTGCAAAAAGCCCGCAAAAAAGAATCTCCTATCATGACTATATGGATGCTGTTTTATATACGCCAAATATAGGCTACTATGTACGCACAAAAAAGAAGATTGGCTCAAAAGGGGATTTTTATACATCTGGCAATGTTGGGGATGCATTTGGGAGATCACTGGCCAGATGGTTCGTTTATTTGATAAAAAGATGCGGAGTTTCACCAAGAATCATCGAGATCGGCGCAGGGGAGGGGAAGCTGGCTTATGACATCCTTGTTTTCATAAAGGAAATGGAACCGCAGATATGGGACTCTCTGACTTATATCCTTGTGGATGGCAGTCCATTTCATAGAAAGATTCAGCAAGGACGCATAGGGATATTCAAACAGGCAGTTTCTGCTGCCAGTTTAGAAAAATGGACGAATGTAAATGGAATCGTCTTTTCAAATGAACTTTTCGACGCGTTGCCTGTACATGTCATTGAAAAGTATAAGGGAGCCATGGTAGAGGTATTCGTCACTGAAAAGGACGGCGGCTTGGTGGAAGAGAGGGAACCTTTGGACAACCCTGACATTCTATCTTACCTTACAGGACGAACTATCACCTTAAATGAAAAACAGCGATATGAAGTTCCATTAAAAATGGTCCGTGAATATGAGAAAATCGTTTCCTGTATCGAATCGGGTATTCTCCTTACGATTGATTATGGCTATACCGATAGGGAATGGAAGGAGCCGGCTCATCTTCAAGGGAGCTTGAGGGGCTATTATCAGCATCAAATGATTAAAGATGCACTTATGTATCCTGGTGAAATGGATTTGACGGCACATATCCATTTTGACACTTTAATCGATATTGGAAAAAGAAAGGATCTTTCCAATCAGGGACTTTTTCTTCAAAATGAATTTTTGCTTAAAGCAGGGATATTAGATGAATTGAAGGACCATCAAGGAACTGATCCATTCTCGAAAACGGCAAAGCGCAATCGTGCAATTCGGGGGCTAATCGCTCCAGGGGGATATAGTGAACATTTCAAAGTGTTGCTTCAATCGAAGGGTTTAGCAGAAGATGTAAGAATATTTCCTGAATGGTGACAAGTAAAAACCCATGAATCAAAATTCATGGGTTATGTAATATTGCTAGTTCTTAATGCGCAGTACCCGGAGTCATCATAAATACGCTCCAGTAGGAAAATCCTGCAAAGAAAACGGTAAGATAGGCGCCGAAAACATAAATATACATGCGCTCAGATAATTTCAAATAACTTAAAAGTACAAAAAAGATCGTTTGTGCAAAGAAAAGCAAAGACGTTTGATGCATATGGCCAAGATAAAAGAAAATTGCCATAATTCCTGTCCAAAATCCACATACTCTGAACATGCGTTCCACCCGAATCCCTCCTTATGTCTAGTCGTGTACATTCTAAATAATTATAAATGAAATTGTAAGGTAATGTAAAGGATGCCTTTTGTTTCTATGTGAGAACCGAAGCCTGGTAAGAGCATGTTGCACAATTGGACATCATATTTTCTAATTCCACAATATTGGCATTCTCAAACAAGGCTTCGAACATACCTTTTAAAAACGAATTATGCATGGAGCAGATTGTTCCTGGCTCCACTTCAGTAACTTCCTTAAACGGGCAATTGAAGATACGGAAGTATATTTTATCTTCTTCTTCGCTTGCTTGTATTTCAGGAGATAACCCTGCGATGGTAGCCGCATTTTTAAGCATGTTGACTTTTTCCGCAAAAGTAAGCCGATCGATCGTCGTCGAGTTCAGGGCTAGTTGCTGATTGATCAATTCCTCCCCGAATACTTTTCCCGTTTCATAAAGAGCCAGTTTTCCTTGTTCCCCTAATGTCATCATCGTCTGGATGGCAATCCTTGAAAGCAGCTGATAGTCCCTATATGGAAAATGAAGCTGAATGACTTTATCGGATAATCGATAAAGTCTGCTGGGGCGGCCGCCTTTCCCTGTTTTCTGGGCATCCGAGGTCAACATATCGATATCCTCAAGTTTTGACAAATGTAGACGGGCAACATTTGGATGGATGTTAAATGAATCGGCGATTTGCCGTACCGATACATCACCATGGTTGTTCACAATATGCTGATATATATGATATCTGGTGGGATCAGCTAACACATTTGTTATTTTTAACGTTTGTTCCATTACACCCTCCTGCAATTCCGTAGTTTTCCTATGTTCATTATAATGCAGGCAGAAAAAAATGGAATAAGAGAAAGGGCAAACTCCCTTTAGTTTAAAAAATGTTCACAATTAATACCGTTTTATAAAACAAGTAAATATATAATTATTGTACAAATATTATACAATTATTATATGTATTATTAATGTATACAAAATGTGAACGGGGAGTGATTAATATGTCACAGTTAACTTTCTTTTCGTATCCAAGTTGTACATCTTGCCGTAAAACAAAAAAATGGTTAAGGGCCAATCAAGTTCCCTTCGATGAGCGGCATTTATTCAGAGAGACTCCAACTGTAAAGGAGTTAAAAAGGATTCTTGAATTGACATCGGAAGGACTTGATGAAATCTTAGCAACAAGAAGTGAAGCATATAAAGACTTACAAGTTAATATTGACGAAATGATGCTTTTTGATGTCATCCAATTATTAACAAAAGAACCGAAGTTATTAAGAAGGCCCATCCTGATAGAAGGGGAAAAACTGGTGATTGGTCATAATGTTGACGCATTAAGGAATTTGGTTTCCAAAAGGATTGATTTGAAAATAGGCATGTGAGAAGATTCTCGAAGTTTTTTCGGGAATTTTTTTATTCTAATGCAGGAATTTGTCGTGGATTGTCGAATTCATACAACAAGAAACATAGGAGGTGATGAATGGATTGATATCGATAGAAAAGACCGCAGAAAAAATACTAACCCGTGCAATACAGGAATCGGCATCGGATATCCACATTTTTTTTCGCAGGGAGGGACCTCTCATCCAATTTAGAATAGACAATAAGCTTGTACCCCAGGAAACATTATCATTCTTTGAAGCTGAAAGGCTGATCGCCCATTTGAAGTTCCTTGCCTCGATGGATATTGGGGAGAAAAGGAGGCCCCAGAGTGGTGCCATCACCATCAATTTGGCTAACCAGGTAGTCGGACTCCGCCTTTCCACTTTACCGACTGCCCATCTCGAAAGTTTGGTCATCCGCTTAATACCCCAACAGAATATCCTTCCTCTCGAACAGCTATCCTTATTTCCAAACACCGTTCAAAAATTGATTGCACTCCTGAAGCATTCCCATGGCATGCTCATATTTACCGGTCCGACCGGCAGTGGTAAAACCACGACACTATATTCCCTGCTTCACCATGCCCATGAGATGATCAATCGAAATATTATTACACTTGAAGATCCCATTGAAAATGTATCCCAAAAGGTATTGCAAGTCCAAATCAATGAAAAGGCGGGCATTACGTATTCTGTCGGTCTAAAAGCTGTCCTGAGACATGACCCCGATGTGATCATGGTTGGGGAAGTCAGGGATGCGGAAACTGCCAAAATCGCAGTGCGTGCCGCATTAACCGGTCATTTGATACTTACAACCATGCATACAAGGGACGCCCAAG
This sequence comes from Bacillus sp. SD075, assembly GCF_017355165.1. Classification (GTDB taxonomy): domain Bacteria; phylum Bacillota; class Bacilli; order Bacillales; family DSM-1321; genus Peribacillus. The sequence continues at coordinate 5,024 of NZ_JADILK010000062.1, forward strand.
GCGCCATTTCCAGGTTATTGGAGTTTGGTGTCAGCTTGCTTGAGGTTGAACAGAGTTTGATTGGCGTGACAGCACAGCGGCTGGTGGAGTTGCGATGTCTTCCATGTAAAGGGGACTGTGCCTCAGATCGCAAATTCACTGCCAGGAATAAAAGGGCAAGTGTATATGAATTGCTATCTGGAAAAAACCTGGCTGAGGTTCTCCGGGTAATGGGAGATGAAAAAGGAGTGGGAGCGGCCAGCTACCGCCAATTGAAGGATGAAATCGGAAAAGCGGTTGCGATGGGCTATGTGGATTCACAGGAATATGAACGGCTGGTATACCATGACACCAAAGAGTAAATGGAAGGTGACAGAGCAGGCGTTCTTTATTTCGAAGCTAGGTGAATTATTGAATCATGGTTATCCTTTGGCGGAAGCTTTACATTTCCTTGAGTTTCAGGAATCAAGGAAGAAAGCGGAAGACTTCACTCAGGCTAAAGCAGATTTAAGGAACGGTTACCCGTTGCATATGGTGCTGGCCCATCTTAATTTTCATCCGCAGCTTGTAAGTTATATATTTTATGGTGAACAATATGGCGACCTGGAACGGGCGTTGATAGGAGGGGGGCGATATTGGAAGAAAAGAACCGAGGATATGGATAAAGTAAAAAAGTTAATGGTTTATCCCATATTCTTAGTCTTTTTTGTAAGCATCGTTTTTTATATTCTTCAGAGTGTTCTCCTTCCCAAGTTCCAGACAATCTATTTCACGATGGATGTCGATCAGCATACACTTTTGAGATTAATGTCAGCCTTCACATTCATTCTTCCAGTACTCCCCTTTCTTTTACTCGGATTGCTCCTATTCTTCTATGTACTCAAACGATTTTGGTTTAACGGATTGTGCCCATTAAGGCAGCGGAGGATTTTGATGGGAATTCCGATATTCGGGACTTTCCTTAAATTATACGAAACATATTTTTTTACTAGCCAATTTAGCGGCTTACTTTCCGGAGGGCTATCGATTAACGATAGCATCAAATTATTCTCGATAAATCAACAGCAGCCTTTTTACCAAAAACTATGCGCGATCATTAAGGATGATCTGATCGAGGGTAGATCACTTGAAATGATTTTTCGGGAGCTCCCATATTTTGATGGGAATTTACCGATGGTCGCTGCAAATGGTCAAAAATACGGCAGACTTGATGCGGAGCTACTTCATTACAGTCGTTTTATACTGGAGAAAATTGAAGAGAGAATGAATACAATCTTGAAAATCATTCAGCCGCTTATGTTTTCACTTATAGGTCTTTTGATCATGTTCATTTATTTGGCGGTTTTATTGCCGATGTTCTCATTGCTCGAAGGCATATAGGTTTTTATTTTTGATTCCGGAGGTGAAAATGCCCGAAGGCCATCTGGTATTCAGGTGGTTTCAGGAGCATGATGATATGTTGAAGAAAATGATGAATGAACGTGGTTTCACACTAATTGAAATGCTTATTGTTTTACTGGTGATATCCATCCTTTTGATCATAACAATCCCCAATATCACGAAGAACCAATCCACGATCCAGTCTAAGGGATGTGAAGCATTCGTGAAGATGGCCCAGGCACAGGTACAGGCTTATGAGATCGACAATGCTAAACTGCCCGGAAGTATCGATGAATTGGAAAGTCAAGGCTATCTCAAACAGACATCCTGTCCCAATGGGAATGATATAAGTTTGGATAGTAATGGAAAGGTAACGGTCGTTGAGTAGGAGAAATGTGAACATACGGCATTCCAATGGGGGGTATACACTATCTGAAACCCTTATTGTCCTCGTTATTTTTGTACTCTTGATTTCCATCGGTCCTAATCTATATCCTAGCTTCACTAAAGGAATGGAAAATAAGCTATTTCTTTCTCAATTCCATGAAGATCTTTTCTATGCACAACAGTATGCCATCAGTCATGAGAGTTTGATTTACCTCCATATTGATAATACCAAAAAGGTTTATACCGTTTCGTCTTATAAGGAGGGGGTCGTTCTAGAGAGAAGCATCCCAAAGGATATCCAGTTTTTAAGTGGCACTTTGGGGTTCAGTTTTCATTTTAATCAGTATGGAAATACGTCAAAATCAGGAACGATTATGATTGACACCCCAAAGGGAAAGTACAAGTTGGTCCTCAATATCGGTAAAGGGAGGTTCAGGATTGAGAAATTGTAAAGGCTACGTTTACCTTGAGCTGATCGCCGCATTTTCCGTTTGTATATTCCTGGTCCTTGCGATTTTACCAATTCTTGAAGAGTTATTGACGAATCGGAAAGAGATTGCCGTAAGGACAGAAGCCCATCATTTATTATATGAAAGATTGACGGCGTTCATGGAAGGGGAGATACAAGCAGTTGGTCAAGAAATCATTTACAAAAAAAGAACCTATGAATTGGTTTGGAAGGACCATGGGGGTTTTCCGGGAATGATTGAAGGGTGTGTACGTTATGAAGACGAATCGGGTAATCAGGAATCCATTTGTGATGCTGCGAAAAAATGATGGCTTTACGATGATCGAAATGCTTTTTTCTTTAATGATTTTAATGACGACGTCCCTTTTTGTTTTGCAACTTTTTTCAATCATTCACACCCAGATGGGGCCCGTTGATAAATTGCATCCTAAAGAGTGGGAGGTCTTTACCATGCAGATGAAGCAGGAGGTCCGGAGTTCAAAAGTTCAGGATGTAATGGGAAATAAATTATATTTGCTTTCAGGTGAACAATTATCATCGTTTGAACAATATGAAGATAAGGTCCGAAGACGAGTGAATGGTATGGGGCATGAGGTCATCTTGCAGAACATTTCGGAATTCCGGGTTGAGAAGGATGGCAGTGTCATTGTTATAAATATTACGGATAAAGCAGGGACTACTTTCAGTCGAAGATTTCATCCTTTCTTTAGAAATGTTACGAAAGTCGATGAATAATCAAAAAGGGGTCGTTTTCCCGATGGTCATGATTGTTGCGAGTGTTTTCATCATGTTCACGATACTAATGATCGATCAGTTTATCATTGATAAAAAGTTTTATAAAGAAGTGGAAGAATCGCTTGTGGCCGACCATCTTGTCCATCTAGCCATCAAGGATGTGACGGCGGAGTGGGGCGAAGAGACCCCAAAAATCATCAAGGGGGAAATTTCATATCCCAATGGTGTGGTGCGGTATTCCTTAATGAAGCAAGAAGGTCCATTTGTTTATATCGAGTTTTCTTCCACGACTAAAAATGATCGTGAGGGAAGGGTCATCATTCAATACGATAAAGAAGCGGGGGAAGTGAAAGAATGGTTGGAAAAGCAGCAGGCTCTGTAATACGCAAAATCAACACTCTTTTAAAATGGAAAGCGACAGTTTCACGTGTTTAGTGAAAAAGCGAGGGAATAAAAGAAGCGTAAACCGGGCATACTTTGCATTAGGGTGATGATTTTATATGTCTACAAACGCTTATATTAAATATCTGACGCAGCAGGTTGTCGAGTATTTTAATCTGACGAAAAAAGAACGAAAAGAAAAGCGCCGTCATAGAAAAGAGGATAAAAATCATGGAATGTCCCATTGGTTTGGTATTGTCCCTTTTGCTTTATCGATGTTCGTAAGGAAAAATATCAAAAAATAAAACAGATGTCCTGAACTTAGGACATCTGTTTTTTAATCGTTCTTTACTTACCCCAATGCCTTATCTGAAAGGTAAAATAATCCTCCGTTGATGATGGATATTCGGATATTGGGTTCATATTGAGCTTTTAAGGCTTCTTTTTCGGTAAAATAGCTCTCACTTTTTTCGTCCATATCCTTGTAAAAATGTTCCAATAAATTTAAGTCATTCTGCCAGCGCAGCATTGCTTCCTCCGCCCAGGTATGGTCATCATCCTCGAAACTGGTTCTTATGTATGTATCCAGTCTTGCCAATCCACTCTTGGGCATGATGAGCGGTGAAAGCGTAAAGGAGTAATCCGGTATTTTTGGGGTGACCTTAATCGGTAAAACCCGACGGTGGAACCCTTCCATGATTTCACCCGAGATTAAATTCAATCCGATCGACATGAAGGTATCTTTTTTACGGTCGCATTGATAGGATATTTTCACATTCAGGGTAAGCCAAGGAAGCAAAGGGTTATTTCCGCCTTTTGATGGAGGGGTATCCTCAAAAAGTCTAGTATACCCTGCAAGCTTTTTGGTTGATTGAACAATCTGATGAAGGCGGGGGGAACCAAAATGAATCATTTCTCCCTTTAATTCGGATGGAGCCTGTTCGGGATCCGTAATGAACGTCATCTGGGCCGGGTTCGGAACGCCACCTGTTTTTTCGAGATAGTGCCAATAAAAGGGTCTGTTCATTAATTCTTTATCCATTTCGATCGTCAATTGGACTGTAAGGTGCGTTGGTGTATGATTCAGTATTTCACAATCATTGGCTTTAAAGTAAGTTAATAAAAAATCATGAATTTCCCGTTGCTGCATGTACCTCACCTTCCTTCATTGATTGGGCGAATTGAATTAACGATGAAAAATTATCCATCTTGATTTTCATTTCGCCCTCTGTTTTGGACTCGCCGACCACATCAATTAAATATTCTTCAATGTTGTTAATATCCAGTTTGGTTAGAATATCATCCAATTCACCAATTACTTTTTCAAATAAATTAATTTTTTCGTATAGCAACTTCAGAATATGTTCTTCTACTGTATTTTTCGTGGCAAAGTTATAAATCATCACATCTTCTTCCTGGCCAAGGCGGTGAATCCGTCCAATTCTCTGTTCGAGCCTCATGGGGTTCCATGGCAGGTCGAAATTTATCAAGTGATGGCAAAACTGAAGGTTTATTCCTTCCCCGCCAGCTTCGGTTGCAATTAAAACCTGGATATTCTTTTGGAATAATTCTCGCATCCAGTCCTTCTTTCCACGTTTAAAACCGCCTCGGAAAGGAACTGAAGAAATCCCATTCTGCTGTAGATACCATTGAAGATATAGCTGAGTCGCCCGGTATTCGGTAAAGATAATTACTTTATCATCAATCTTCTTGATCAATTCCAAAGCTTTTTCAGCCTTGGAGTTCTGTACCGTTTCATTCACTTTAGAAAATAAACCATCAAGCTTTGCCAAAAAGTCAGGGGAAGGCTGCTCATATTTATCTCTCATATTCTTTAATGTATAAAAGACCGCCTCTCTGCTGCTGCATGCTTCCCTTTGGAGAGTGAGAGCCGAAAAGGCGTTTCCTTTTGATCCGTCCGAAATGGGCTTGAATTTTGAAACAGCGTCGTACAATGCTTGTTCCGTTGGAGAAAATTCAATGGTGATGGTTTCCACATGCCGTTTTGTCCATTCAATACCAGTATCGGCCCGCCGGTTTCGAATCATGACAGTGTTGACCAATTCCTTTAGGTGTTCATCTTCAATTATGTTCCGGCCTTTCCCTTTATACTTTTCCGAAAAGAGTGAGGCATTTCCCAAGTGGCCTGGTTTCAATAATGAAACGAGGTGAAAAATTTCCTCGACTTTATTCTGAATCGGAGTCGCTGTCAGGAGTAAACAAAATTTCTTTTTCAGATTTTGGACGAATTCATAGTTTTTCGTCTTATTATTTTTTAGTTTATGAGCTTCATCAATAATGATGAAATCATATTCCTGATTAAAAATGATATCTCGATGTGGAGCGCGTTTCGCTGTATCAATGGATGAAATGACCACATCACAGGATTCCCAAACATAACTTTTTCTCTGAACGACTGCCGGAATATGAAACTTGGTATTCAATTCAAAAGCCCATTGTGTGACAAGGGAAGCCGGAACAAGGATCAATACTTTTTTTACAAGACCTCTAATCATATACTCTTTTAGGATCAAACCTGCTTCAATTGTTTTTCCGAGTCCTACCTCATCAGCTAAAATGGCCTTTCCATTCATTTTTTCCACCACTTGCTTGGCTGCTTCCAATTGATGGGGAAGTGGGGTTAACTGCGGAAGGTGCTTTGGTGCCTGTAAACCTTCGAAATCAGGGATGATAAGATTTTCCTCCATTTGAACCGCTAATTTATAAAGCTCCCAATTTCCCCATGGTCCGTCATTTTCCATCTTTTGCAGAAACTCGTCATTCCATTCAGAATTGAAGGATATATTGATTTTCATAGAAATAACTCCCTCTTAAATCATAATTTCCTTAATAAAAGGTCAAAACCCGAACATTTCATATGTGAAGCAAGAAAAATATTTCTCTTCAAAAGATATTGCAGAGATAAGTTTCTTAGGGTAGGATATAAGTATATTTAGAAAATTCCAATTTCCAAACGCTACAAAGAATCTTTATACATCGATTTTGCAGTTCGCGTTTTCTTATTATGGGCTATAAGCTCCTAATTTATCCAAGATTACTGAAGGAGATCTCTCAATCGGTTTCTGAAGTTTTAGGAAAATTGGCAGAGAATGCATTCGATGATGCTCAAAGGCTTTACCGATGCTTGGGACTTATCCGCTTCCTTTCATTGGTAGACCATTTATATGCGGGTGAAGATAAGGGGAGAGACTACGGATGTAGCGCCGAAGGAGCAAACTTAGCAGTGAATCTCTCAGGCAAAAGAACTCTTATTGGACGCAACTCTGGAGAGCGCCGCCCGTTTTGGGATGGCCACCAAAGGGGAAAACCTATTACATAGGTAAACTTTCAGGTTTCAGGACAGAGAAAAAGCTCAAACGGGCTTTCTCTGTCCTTTTTTGTGCTTTTTTCACATCATGAATCAGGATATATCTGATGTGTAATGACAAGACGCTTTTGATAATGAAGCCAATTAATAAAAAAAAATCTGAAGGGGGTCATTTTTTGACCAATTTAAAAAGAACACCACTATTTGAGGTTTATCGTGAATACGGAGGTAAAACGATTGATTTTGGCGGCTGGGAACTCCCTGTCCAATTTTCGGGTATAAAGGACGAACATGAAGCGGTGCGTACAAAAGCGGGATTATTCGATGTTTCCCATATGGGGGAGGTCGATGTCAAGGGTCCTGGGAGCCTTTCCTTTTTACAGAAGATGCTGACTAATGATATTTCAAAGCTGCAACAGGGCGGTGCCCAATATACGGCCATGTGTTATGAAAATGGAGGCACGGTTGATGATCTTATTGTGTATAAAAGGGCAGAGGACGACTACCTGCTCGTGGTCAATGCAGCGAATACAGAAAAAGATTTCAATTGGCTGCAAGCTAATTTAACGGAAGATGTCCAAATTACGAATGTATCGAGTGACTATACACAGCTGGCGCTACAAGGACCATCTGCAGAGAAGATATTACAAAAACTATCGGAAAATACTTCCCTAAGTGAAATTGGATTTTTCAAGTTCAAGGAAAATGTCATGATAAACGGTATCCCCACGATGGTATCCCGTACTGGATACACTGGTGAAGATGGTTTTGAGATATATAGCGACAGTAAAAATGGTCCTGCCCTTTGGAAGGCGATTATGGATGCCGGAAAGGAAGAGGGAGTTCAGCCGATTGGTTTAGGTGCTCGGGATACCCTGCGTTTTGAAGCGAAACTGCCGCTGTATGGGCAGGAGCTTTCAGCGGACATCACCCCGATAGAAGCCGGGATTGGTTTTGCGGTAAAAGTGGATAAGGAAGTTGATTTTTTCGGGAAAGCCGTTCTTGCTGAGCAAAAAGAGAAAGGAGCTCCTCGCAAGCTTGTGGGAGTTGAAATGATTGACCGTGGCATTCCACGTCATGGGTATAAGGTCTACAGCGATGACAAAGTCATTGGCGAGGTCACGACAGGTACCCAATCACCAACATTGAAGAAAAACGTGGGACTGGTACTTATCGATAAGGAATTTTCGGTGTTGGATGCGGAAGTCGAAGTGGAAATCCGTTCCAAACGTTTGAAAGCCGTGATAATACAAACACCTTTTTATAAAAAACCACGTAAATAGAAGGGAATGGTCATTAGATGAAACATCGTTATTTACCCATGACAGAGCAAGATAAACAAGAAATGCTGAAAGTGATAGGGGTATCCACTGCTGAAGAACTTTTCAACGATATCCCTGCAAGCGTTCGTTTTCAAGGAGAATACGATATCAAGCCTGCTAAATCAGAACCTGCATTAATGAAAGAATTATCAAGGCTTGCTGCCAAGAATGCGGATCTTAAAAATTATGCTTCCTTTCTTGGTGCGGGTGTCTATGACCATTATGCACCGGTCATCGTCGATCATGTTCTATCCCGTTCTGAGTTTTATACGGCTTATACACCCTATCAGCCTGAAATTTCACAGGGCGAGCTTCAGGCAATTTTTGAATATCAAACGATGATTTGTGAATTGACGGGCATGGATGTGGCTAACTCCTCCATGTATGACGGCGGGACGGCGCTAGCTGAAGCAGCCATGCTAGCTTCAGGCCAGACACGACGGAAGAAGATTCTCATTTCAGCAGCCGTTCATCCTGAATCAAGAGAAGTTGTGAAGACATATGCGAAGGGGCAACGCGTGGAAGTGATCGAAATTCCTTATAAAGACGGTGTGACGGACTTAGCTGCTTTAAAGGAATTGGCGAATGATGAAATTGCAGGAGTGATCGTGCAATATCCGAACTTTTTTGGCCGCATCGAACCATTGAAGGAAATGGAAGAAATCATTCATGGCGTCAAGTCCATGTTTATCGTTTCCAGTAATCCGCTTGCATTGGGAGCTTTGACATCCCCTGGTGCACTCGGTGCAGATATCGTAACGGGGGATGCTCAGCCATTCGGCATTCCAGCGGCATTTGGAGGACCACATTGTGGATATTTTGCCGTTACTAATAAACTTGTTCGAAAAGTGCCGGGCCGACTCGTCGGCCAAACAGTGGATGAAAATGGAAAAAGGGGATTTGTGCTGACGCTTCAAGCTCGTGAACAGCACATTCGCCGTGACAAAGCCACCTCCAACATTTGTTCCAATCAAGCTTTGAATGCCTTGGCAGCTTCCGTTGCAATGACCGCGCTTGGGAAAAAGGGTGTCAAAGAAATGGCCGTGCAAAATATTCAAAAAGCGCATTATGCGAAAAAAGCAATTATGGCAAAAGGAGTGGAAGTGATATTCGCCGGTCCTTCGTTTAATGAATTTGTCATTAAACTGCCTGCTTCGTTTTCAGAAATCAATAAAAACCTTTTTGAAAAAGGGATGATCGGCGGCTTTGACTTAGGGACGGTTTATCCTGAGCTGAAAGGCCATATGCTGGTTGCGGTAACTGAACTTAGAACAAAAGAAGAAATTGATGCACTTGCGCAGGAATTGGGGGATCAACATGAATAATCAAGATCAATCACTCATTTTTGAAATCAGTACTTCCGGCCGAATCGGGTACAGTCTGCCAGAAATGGATGTGGCAACTATTCCGCTCGAAGAAATTCTTCCTGCCGACTACATCCGTGAAGAAGAGGCAGAGCTTCCTGAGGTATCCGAACTGGATATCATGCGTCACTATACAGCACTTTCCAAACGGAATCATGGGGTGGATTCGGGTTTTTATCCGTTAGGTTCATGCACGATGAAATATAATCCGAAAATGAATGAAAATGTGGCACGCTTCAATGGTTTTGCCCATATCCATCCATATCAAGATCCGGCTACTGTTCAGGGAGCATTGGGACTATTATTTGATTTGCAGGAACACTTAACGGAAATCACCGGGATGGACCAAGTGACATTACAGCCTGCAGCAGGTGCTCACGGTGAATGGACGGGATTGATGATGATTCGCGCTTTTCACGAAGCGAATGGCGATACGGAACGGACGAAAGTGATTGTACCTGATTCTGCACATGGCACGAATCCTGCCTCTGCCACTGTTGCCGGATTTGAAACGATTACAGTGAAATCCGATGAAAATGGGTTAGTGGACCTTGAAGATTTAAAGCGAGTTGTCGGACCTGATACGGCGGCCTTGATGCTGACGAACCCCAATACATTGGGATTGTTTGAAGAAAACATTTTGGAAATGGCACAACTTGTCCATGACGCAGGTGGGAAGCTTTATTATGATGGAGCCAATTTGAATGCAGTCCTGTCAAAAGCACGTCCGGGTGATATGGGCTTTGATGTGGTTCACTTAAATCTCCATAAAACATTCACAGGCCCGCATGGCGGCGGCGGTCCGGGTTCTGGTCCTGTAGGGGTGAAGTCGGACTTGATTCCTTACTTGCCTAAACCGCTTGTGGTCAAACAAGGTGAGCAAATCGTACTTGATTATGATCGTCCGCAATCCATTGGTAGGGTAAAACCTTATTTTGGTAATTTCGGGATAAACGTGAGGGCATATACGTACATTCGTTCAATGGGTCCTGATGGCCTTAAAGCCGTCACCGAGAATGCGGTCATCAATGCCAATTATATGATGCGTAGGTTGGAACCTTATTTTGACTTACCCTATAATCGTCATTGTAAGCACGAATTCGTATTAAGCGGACGCCGGCAAAAGAAATTGGGGGTAAGGACTCTCGATATCGCCAAAAGGTTGCTGGATTTCGGGTATCATCCTCCAACCATTTATTTCCCGTTGAACGTGGAAGAAGGAATGATGATAGAACCGACTGAGACCGAGTCAAAAGAAACCCTGGATGCGTTCATTGATGCGATGGTCCAGATTGCCAAGGAAGCGGAAGAAACCCCGGAAATCGTTCAGGAAGCTCCGCATACAACCGTTATAAAACGGCTTGATGAAACTCTTGCTGCAAGAAAACCTGTCCTGCGTTATCAATCCTAGATTAATAGCTTAGACGAAAAAAATCCCTGCCTGCCGGCGGGGATTTTTCATGTTTATGTAAGAAATCATTTAAGTCCAACAATTAACTTTCATTTTCCAAGAGCCAGCATGATGTACCTGAAGGCAATTAAAAAGGGCCCTTGCAAAGAGGGGGTCTTATTTCTTTGCTTTGATTTTCCCAGTCCACATTTTGAAACCGCCCTTTAGGTGAAAAAGTTCCCTGTAGCCCTTCTTGTATAGCATGGCTGCAGCTCTGCCGCTGATGATTTCGCTTTGAGCGTACAAATATACAGGCTTGTCCGGCCTAATTTCGACCAAGCGGGTTTTCATTTGAGTCATAGGGATGTTTCTTGCGCCTAAGATATGACCATTTTCGAAATCATTCGGTTCCCGCACATCGATTAGCTGCACTTTTCTGTAGTTAGCGATAAATTCGTCCTGTGTTAATGTTTTAACGATTTTACGCTGGCGGTACCAATTAAAAAGTGAATACGCAATAACCACTCCTAAGATGATGAGCAGTGTATATAATATTTCCAAACATAAAAACTCCCTTCTACCTTAACGAATACAGACAATCTTTATTATATAATTGCTTTACCCAATAATCAAAAAGAATTTTCATCAAATTCTTCATCGACTTGGTCGCACTTTCTTTTTTAGAGTGTTAAAGTCTGTTAAACTACTACATGTGAGTTTTTTGTGGGGGATTGAAAAACAGTTCATTGAAACGAGGGGTAAGGATGACTAAAGAAAAATGGGGTTTTATAGATTCGGGGTATTGTTCACCGGCTTTTAATATGGCGCTGGACGAAGCCCTGTTAAACTGGCAAAGCAAAGGTGAAATTCCACCAATCATACGCTTTTACGGCTGGGATCCAGCGACATTGTCGATTGGTTATTTTCAAAAGGCAGAAACGGAAATTGATATGGAAGAGGTCAGAAGGCAGGGCCTTGGTTTTGTTCGCAGACCAACAGGGGGACGAGCGGTTCTGCACGAGCATGAATTGACTTATAGTGTAATCGTTCCAGAATCCTATCCGGGTATGCCAACTACCGTTACTGAAGCATATCGTGTCATTTCTGAAGGGATATTAATGGGGTTCAGGAACCTTGGATTGGATGCTTATTTTGCTGTGCCTCGAACCGAGCAGGAAAAAACGGCTTTAAAAGCGCCCAAGTCTTCCGTCTGCTTTGATGCTCCAAGCTGGTATGAACTGGTCGTTGAGGGCAGGAAGGTCGCTGGCAGCGCTCAAACCAGGCAAAAAGGCGTCATCCTTCAGCACGGGGCCATTTTGCTTGAACTTGATGATGAAAAGCTCTTTAGCGTATTTAAATTCGCAAGTGACAGGGTTAAAGAGAGAATGCAAAAAAGCTTGAAAAATAAAGCTGTGGCCATAAATGACGTTGCGGGAAGAAAGGTTACCATCCCTGAAGCGAAAGAAGCTTTTGAAAAAGGTTTTGCCGAAGGACTTTCGATCGATTTAGAGCCATATGTCCTCACCGAAAAGCAGCTGCTGGAAGTGAAGGCCATTGCAGAAAGCAAATATGAAAGCGATGAATGGAATTTCATGAGATAGACGAAGCGAGATAGAGTGGATAATAAAAAAGTTTTTTCAGATTTGTTTGACCAAATAAACTATTCCTTACGGGGATAAGCCCTAAAAGGGATGGGGAAAAAGCAAGGTCCAAATTAATTGAAATCTGATGAAAAATTATTGTAAATCGACATTTTCCTCCCTTTTGCTAACTATTTTAATTGATTTATCGTTTGACAAAATTAAAAGTTATTCAAAACAAACACAATATGTAGTAGTTGAAATATTTAATGTGACACTATATATTGATTTTTGAGTTTCGCTATGATAAATTTAGGGTACTTGTTAAGCGAAACGGACATGTAAGGCTACATAAGGATTTTTGCGGCAGCAAGAACGGATCTTGAAACATATAAAGGAGAGGGAATTATGTCGGTTGTAATAAAAGAAGCTTTAAAGGTTGATCTAGAAAGGTTGAATAAGGATATTTCTTTATTTCCCCAGGTTCACCCTGTAACTGCTGATATGAAAATGGCGCATAAGGGAGTGTCCCGTCTAGTCATGCTTGACCGCTATTCTTTTAAGGATACTGAAAAAATCACACTCTCGGCAGGCGATTTCGTCGTGTTGACGATTAAGGAAGACCCGAAATTCCCGGCAAGGGGTCTCGGTTACATCGTTGAAATAGATTGGGAAACAAAGAAGGCCAAGGTATTGGTGGATGAAGAATTCCGTGGCGTATTGGATAATCCGGAAGAAGTGGAGACGGGGATTGTAAACCGTCCGTTGGATATAATCGAAAAACCGCTTGAAATATACTATGAACAAATTGCGAAACGTAATGCAACGGGCTTGGCATCAGTGGAAACCACGAAAGAAAAAAGAACGGAATGGTTCAATAAATTCTATGAAGAATTAAAGAACCTTAATTTTGTCCCGGCAGGCCGAGTATTATACGGTGCGGGTTCCAATACGGATGTCACTTATTTCAACTGCTATGTAATGCCATTCGTACCGGATTCACGTGAAGGGATTTCAGAACATAGGAAACAAGTGATGGAAATCATGAGCCGCGGCGGCGGAGTGGGTACGAACGGATCGACACTGCGTCCAAGAAATACTCTGGCAAAAGGGGTAAATGGAAAATCCTCAGGTTCAGTGTCATGGCTTGACGATATTGCGAAACTGACGCATCTTGTTGAACAGGGCGGTAGCAGACGCGGCGCGCAAATGATCATGCTTGCGGATTGGCATCCTGATATTGCAGAATTCATCATTTCTAAAATGCAAAACCCAAGGATCCTGCGTTACCTAGTGGAAAACACTAAAGATGAAGCCATCAAGAAATATGCGACGGATAAATTGAAATTCACGCCGCACACCGAACAGGAAACGGCTATGTATCAAGGGATCATCAATTATAAGGAGATTCCTGGCCAAGGTGGATTCAGCGAGAAAATCATTAGGGATGCAGAAGAAAAGATCCGTACAGGGGGAACATACAGTGTCCATAATTCGGACTTCCTGACTGGAGCCAACATTTCGATTTGCCTGACTAAGGAATTTATGGAAGCGGCGGAACAAGATGCTGAATACGAATTGCGTTTTCCTGATGTCGAAAGCTATAACTCCGAACAAATGGCCATTTACAATGAAGAATGGCATAAAGTCGGTGATGTTCGTGAATGGGAGAAAATGGGTCACAAAGTCCGTGTTTACCGTAAAATCCGAGCTAAAGAGCTTTGGAACTTAATAAACATTTGTGCAACATATTCTGCTGAACCAGGTATTTTCTTTATCGATAACGCTAATGAAATGACGAATGCCAAAGCATACGGTCAACAAGTCGTAGCCACGAACCCTTGCGGCGAACAGCCATTGGCTCCATATTCAGTATGTAACCTTGCGGCAGTCAATCTGGCTGAAATGGCTGATAAAGATAGTAAAACGGTTAATTTCGAGAAACTTAAGCAGACGGTCGAAGTCGGTGTACGTATGCAGGACAATGTCATTGACGCAACTCCTTATTTCTTGGATGAAAACAAAAAACAGGCACTGGGCGAGCGACGGGTTGGACTGGGTGTAATGGGTCTGCATGACCTGTTGATCTACTGTGAAACGGAATATGGTTCTGAAGAAGGAAATATCCTGGTTGACAAGGTGTTTGAAACGATTGCGACTACAGCTTACAGGGCTTCCGTGGAACTTGCTAAAGAAAAAGGCAGTTTCCCGTTCCTGGTCGGTTCAACGGACAAAGAAACGGATGAGCTTAGAACACGTTTCACACAAACCGGATTTATGGGAAAAATGCCGGAAGATATCAGGGAAAGCGTTGCTGCACATGGCATCCGTAACTCTCATTTATTGACAGTGGCTCCTACAGGAAGCACAGGAACGATGGTTGGGGTATCAACAGGTCTTGAACCCTATTTCTCCTTCACGTATTTCCGCAGCGGCCGTCTTGGTAAATTCATAGAAGTTAAGGCTGATATTGTACAGGAATACTTGGACCGTCATCCAGAAGCCGATACAGAAGAGCTTCCAAAATGGTTCATTTCCGCTATGGAATTAGCTCCAGAAGCACATGCTGATGTTCAATGCATCATTCAACGATGGATTGATAGTTCGATCAGTAAGACGGTCAATGCTCCAAAAGGATATACTGTCGAACAAGTTGAAAAAGTATATGAACGTCTATACAAAGGCGGAGCAAAAGGCGGTACTGTATATGTGGATGGCAGCCGTGACAGTCAGGTTCTTACGCTCAAAGCGGAAGAAAACCAAATGGACGAGCAGCTTGAAATGGATGAATTGACAGATGTTGAAGTAAAGAAAAAAGTTGTATTGGTCGATACCATAAATGAACTGCGTTCGACGAATGTTACGATTGGGTCGGAAGTGGGTAACACTTGCCCGGTCTGCCGTAAAGGTGAAGTCCAGGAAATGGGTGGATGCAATACTTGCACGAATTGCGGAGCCCAATTAAAATGCGGGCTATAAGCTGATGGAAGCGAAGTCGTTAAGTATGCTGCAAAGCTATCTTAACGGCTTTTTTAGTGTCTTGAATGTAGGGTAGTGACAAGCTGTTCAATTATATTCGAATAGAAGACCGAAACATGAAGTTCGGTCTTCTTTTTGCGTTCAATCAACCATTTTCATTTTGCTGCCTTATTTCCTTTTCGGCTAGATATTGGTTTCCATCCTTCAATACCGAAAATTCATCGATCGAGTCTCCAGGAATATTCCTGGGATTTGGATATTTATTATCTGTTTGGACGGTAATCGTTTGTTTTCCCATTCCATTTGTCAAGAAGTCTCGTTTATTAGCCATATCGCATCTCCTTCATTTTGAGTTTCCAAGTAAAAACAATCATGAGGTTAACAGAATAAAGAAAAACTATCCTTATGAATTAGATTGTGTAGTTCAATCGAAAGTATGAACAAATCGATAAAAGAATGGAGAACGAAATGAAACCATTTATGCCACAGTTAGTATATATCGAGCCTAGGGCATTGGAATACCCGCTCGGCCGTGAATTGAAGAAGAAATTCGAAGATTTGAACATTGAAATCCGTGAAACCACATCGCATAACCAAATTAGGGATCTTCCTGGAGAAAATGATCTGCAAAAATATCGTGTCGCCAAATCGACGCTTGTGGTAGGAATCAGAAAAACATTGAAATTCGATTCTTCAAAGCCATCTGCTGAATATGCCATCCCTCTTGCTACAGGGTGTATGGGGCATTGTCACTATTGTTATTTACAGACGACACTCGGATCAAAGCCATATATTAGGACATATGTGAATCTTGACGAGATTTTCGAGGCAGCCGAAAATTATATAAATGAAAGAAAGCCTGAAATTACCCGTTTTGAGGCAGCTTGTACATCGGATATCATCGGAATTGACCATTTGACACATTCATTAAAAAGGGCTATAGAATATTTTGGCAAAAGTGAATTTGGTGTTCTTAGGTTCGTTACTAAATTTCATCATGTGGACCATCTGTTGGATGCTGAACATAATGGAAAAACGAGATTTCGCTTCAGTATAAATTCACGTTATGTGATAAAGAATTTCGAGCCCGGTACATCGAGCTTTGTGGAAAGGATGGAAGCGGCGCGTAAAGTGGCAAATGCCGGATATCCCCTGGGTTTTATCGTAGCTCCTATATATCGTCATGAAGCATGGAAGGAGGGCTACCATGAATTATTCGAACGGTTGAGTGAGGCATTAAAAGGGGTGGAAATCCCTGACTTGACTTTCGAATTAATCCAGCATCGCTTTACTGGCCCAGCAAAAAAAGTGATTCAAAAAAACTACCCAAAAACAAAATTGGAGCTGGACGAAACAAATCGTAAATATAAATGGGGCCGATACGGAATTGGTAAATATGTTTATCAAAACGAAGAAGCCGCAGAACTGGAAACGACCATTCGTGGGTATATAGCGGAATTCTTCCCGAAAGCGGAAATTCAGTATTTTACCTGAATCAAGGCAACTTTCTATGTAAAACTGTCATAAATCGCTCTAATCCTGCTTAGAAATGTAAAGACCGGATTAGGGGAGGGCAGCTATGATTATTGACGGCGTTTTTTCCGGAGGCGGGATTAAAGGCTATGGTTTAGTGGGAGCCCTGCAGGAATTAGAAGAACGGGGATTTGTATTCCATCGGACAGCTGGTACAAGTGCAGGCTCCATAATTGCAGCTTTTGTAGCAGCTGGGTACACAGGAAAAGAAATGGAAAAGCTTTTTCTTGATATAGATTTAAGCGGCCTGCTGGATAAAAGGCGTGGTCTTTTGCCTATCCCGCTTGCCAAATGGCTCCTTGTATACTGGAAACTTGGCCTTTATAAAGGCGACGCTTTGGAAGCCTGGGTCGCCAGTAAACTTGCCGTAAGGAATGTAGTCACCTTTAAGGATATTCGACCGAAATCCCTCCGTATCATAACCTCTGACATTACAAATGGGAAATTGGTGGTACTGCCTGATGATTTACCGAACTATGGAATTGATCCGAGCACTTTTCCAGTGGCAAAGGCAGTGAGAATGAGCTGTAGCATTCCTTATTTCTTTGAGCCAGTCAAGCTTGATGTCGGAAAAAGCAAGTTCCTTTTTGTTGATGGCGGTGTGTTAAGCAATTTTCCAATGTGGTTATTCAATTCAGATCATGTAAGAAAGGAAAGGCCGGTTATAGGCTTGCGGTTAAGTGTCGATGAGATATGGAAACCGCATGAGGTGGATAATGCGGTTGAATTGTTCTCCGCACTATTCAAAACGATGAAGGATGCCCATGATGCACGGTATATTTCCAAGAAACATGTCCATAATATTGTATTTATCCCGATGAAGGGAATTTCTGCAATGGATTTCAATCTGAATGATGAAAAAAAGGGTGAATTGATGAATAGGGGCAGGCAGTGCACTAAAGAATTCCTAAAAAAATGGACTTATTAATGCATAAAAAGAAAAATCGGGCTCTTAAAAAGAAGCCCGATTTC
>NZ_JADILK010000063.1 GCF_017355165.1 Bacillus sp. SD075
CAACTACATACACCAAAACTTATGTCTTAAACCAAAAATGGTTTAAGACTTTTTTTTTTTAAGGCATAGTTGGGTAAACTAATCGCCAGAAAAATATATGGCAAGTGTGCATTTTTATACATGGAAATGTCGAGTTGAACCAATTGGCAAATACGATATAAAATGGTGGAAAGGGGGAAATGTATGTCTATTCAGAAAATTTCAGTCATCGGATTGCCAATGGACCTTGGTCAAGCAAGGCGAGGGGTGGATATGGGTCCTAGTGCCATCCGCTGCGCAGAGATTGTCGAGCGTCTTGAAAAGTTGAATATAGAAGTAGAGGATTTAGGAGATATAATTGTAGGGCGTCCTGAAAATGCAGATGAGCCTGGGACAAATCTAAAAAACTTACATCTTGTTGCAGAAGGGAACACCCAGTTAGCTGCAAGAGTTGATGAGATAATAGAAGTAGGTTCCTTTCCGCTTGTATTGGGAGGAGACCATTCAATAGCTATAGGTACACTGGCAGGAGTCTCAAAGCATTATGAAAATTTAGGTGTGATTTGGTACGACGCACATGGGGATTTAAATACGGAAGACACTTCACCATCAGGGAATATACACGGAATGCCCCTAGCTGTCAGTATTGGGGTTGGACATCCGGATCTAATCAATATCCATGGTTTTGCTCCAAAAGTGAAACCGGAAAACATCGTTATAATTGGAGCAAGGTCATTGGATGAAGGGGAAAAAGAACTTATACGTGAGAAAGGGATTAAAGTATTCACGATGCATGAGATCGATCGTATGGGAATGACACGGGTCATGGAAGAATGCATTGATTATTTAAGGGAAAGAACGGATGGAGTCCACCTTTCATTGGATTTGGATGGAGTTGATCCAGCGGATGCACCCGGAGTGGGTACACCGGTGATTGGCGGAATAAGTTATCGGGAAAGTCATTTGGCCATGGAAATGCTTGCGGAATCCAATTTGATTACATCCGCTGAATTCGTTGAAGTGAATCCCATTTTAGATGAGCGAAATAAAACGGCGATCGTTGCCGTGGCCCTAATGGGCTCGCTATTTGGGGAAAAGTTATTATAACTAATAATAAAAGAAACAGTAACCGGCTTGTAATGGGTTACTGTTTTTTATATGCTATAAGACGTAGGTTTATTTTCTAGGGTGCATGTAACAGGAACATATCTATAGATAAATGGTTGGAATCGTATTACCATATTCACTTAAGGCAACTACTATCTGTGAGATCTCCATTTTTAGTTAAATGGATGTATTGGATGATTAAGGAATCCAATTTGCTGCTAACTTCAACAACTTCATTATCCACCATCGAAGAACGGGAAGCCAAAAACATCATTTTCTGTCTGTATTGTTCAATATGGTCTAAAATTTGTTCAGCAGTCATATAGAGAATCACTCCCTTGGATTTTACAATTTCTTACTATATAGCCCTGTTTTTTTTTTCTTAAACATAAAATGTAAAACTTTGTTAAAATTAATGTATTAAATTTTTGAAACCTTTTAGCTTACGATTCGTAGTAATCGTATAGCCGCATGAGCGGGGGTAATACCGGAAAATGGATGCACTCATTAAAGAGAGAATTAATCAAGTATTAAAGGGAGACCATAATGCATTTGGGGAAATTGTCGAAATTTACAAGGACAAAGTTTTCCAAATATGTTTCAGGATGCTCGGAAACAGGCAAGAAGCAGAAGATTTGGCACAAGAGGCCTTTGTAAGGGCCTACGTGAATATTCGAAGTTTCAATATTCAAATGAAATTTTCTACATGGTTATATCGGATTGCGACCAATCTTTGTATTGATCGGCTTCGGAAGAAAAAACCGGATTACTATTTAGATGCAGAGGTGGCGGGAACAGAGGGATTGAATATGTATTCCCAAATTGCATCGGATATCGCGAAACCTGAGGAAGAGGTCGAATCTTTAGAACTGCAGGAAACCATTCAAGTGGAAATAATGAAATTGCCCGAGAAATACCGATCGGTAATCGTATTGAAGTATATTGAAGAGTTATCTTTAAAGGAAATCAGTGAGATACTCGATTTGCCGGTCGGTACGGTTAAGACGAGGATACATCGCGGTCGGGAAGCCTTGCGTAAACAACTACGCCATTTATAAAAAGAAGGTGAGAAAAATGAACTGCCATGAGGAAATCATTGAATATATGCATGATTATTTAGATGAGGACATCAAACCGGAGCATAAAGAAGTTTTACGGAAGCACTTGCATAACTGTGCTGAATGCCGGGATTACTTTCATGAAATGAAAAAGGCGGTCGCTCTTGTACAAAGCACTTCCCATATAAAGGCCCCGGATGGCTTCACAGCAAAGGTTATGGCGCAATTACCAAAGGAAACGAAAACAACAGGTGCCAAACGTTGGTTCAAAAGTCATCCCTTCATGACAGCGGCGGCGATGTTCATCATATTGATGACAGGATCTGTTTTTTCCACTTATAATCAGGACGAACATTTTTCAGTATCGAAGCAGCCTAACTTAGTGGTCGAAGGTGAAACCGTGATTGTTCCTGAGGGTGAGACAATCAAGGGAAATGTGGTAGTTCAAAATGGTAATATTCAAATAGATGGTGAAGTAGAGGGAGATGTGACAGTCATAAATGGGCATAAATATATGTCTAAAGCAGGGAATGTGACTGGGAGCATCCATGTTATTGACCAAGCCTTTGAGTGGATGTGGTATAAAGTAAAGGACACTGCAACCTCGTTGGTTCCTGCTAAAGAGGAGAAAGAGGAATAAGGAATGGAAGCTGGGAGGGGCATCGTTTTTCATTTACGGTGACTTCGCTCAGCTTTATTTTTTAAAGGGAAAGGAATCATTTTACACGATACGTTTTTCCTATGTAAAATTCCCACACTAGTTTTTAGATGTATCATTTAAAAAATGGTATACTATTAAGGTTATCGTATAAAAGATTGTAATTGGTATTTGGAGTAATGCTGACTGGAGGAAACAACATGTCTTTAACCAATTTGACTGTTTGGGACTATGTAGTAAATTTCATTGATATTCTCCTTGTATGGTTTGTGATATATAAATTGTTAACTATTATTCGAGGCACGAAGGCTATTCAGCTGCTAAAAGGAATTTTTGTAATTGTCATTGTAAAAAGCTTAAGCAACCTGTTTGGTTTCAATACACTCGGATGGTTAATGGCACAAGTCATGAATTGGGGAGTATTGGCGATTCTCGTCATTTTTCAACCTGAACTGAGAAGGGCACTTGAACAATTAGGACGCGGGAAGCTCTTTGCAAGGGGCACCGTTCCAGAAGAGAATCAGCAAGAGCGTTTAGTCGAAGAAATCCTAAAGGCGTCCACTTATATGGCAAAAAGGCGGATTGGAGCCTTGATTACGATAGAGAAGGGTACGGAGCTGGGGGATTATGTTGAAACGGGGATACCCCTAAAATCCTATATTTCTTCAGAACTGCTCATTAATATCTTCATCCCTAATACGCCGCTCCATGATGGCGCAGTTATTTTACAAAATAACCAGGTGGCGGCTGCAGCTTGCTACTTGCCATTATCAGAAAGTCCATTCATATCAAAAGAGCTTGGCACACGGCATAGGGCAGCCATAGGGATGAGTGAAGTTACGGATAGCCTTACGATTGTCGTTTCAGAAGAAACGGGAGGGATATCCGTCACTAAAAACGGGGAACTATACCGGGATTTGAATCAAGAATCATTTAGGGCCATGCTTACAAGTGAACTGGTAGTGGAAAACATCAAATCAACTTCCTCAAGCATCTTTAACTGGAGGGGGAAAAAGAATGGATAAATTCACGAATAGCGCTTGGTTTATGAGAATCGTAGCTTTTGCCTTGGCAGCACTTTTGTTCATTTCCATTAACTTTGAGATGGAGTCGGATAAAAAATCCCTTGGTTTATCGACAGCCCCTGAAATCAGTACAGAGACCATCGAAAATGTACCGGTTGAAGTGTACTATGACCGTGAGAATCTAGTGGTGAGCGGAGTGCCGGAGACGGTTGATGTTACTCTAAAGGGAGCAAAAAGCCTATTGATCAATGCAAAAAACCAAAGGGACTTTAAAGTGTATGTAGACCTTTCTGATCCTGCTATCTCAATGGGGGACAGGACTGTCACATTTAAAATAAGTGAGTTGAATGAAAAGTTAGTGGCGACGATCGATCCAGAATATGCGGAAGTCAACGTTCAGGAACGGGTGACGAAGGAATTCTCTGTTGAAGCCGAGTATAATAGCTCATTACTTGAAGAGGGATATACCGCTGGTCAGCCAACTGTCAGCCCGAAAACTGTCAAAATAACTGGTGCTAAAGATGCGATTGAACAAATTTCCTATGTAAAGGCAAACCTTGAAATAAGTAAGGGACTTAACGAAACGGTGAACGGCAAGGCAACCGTTAAAGCCCTGGATAGGGACTTGAATAAGCTGGATGTGACGATTGAGCCATCTTCTGTTGCCGTTTCCTTAAAAGTGAGCATTCCTTCGAAGACGGTGTCGATAGCACCGAAGCAAACTGGCAAGGCAAAGGATGGCATCAGGATCACGAGTATAAGTGTCGACCCAAAAGAGGTCACCTTATTTGGGTCGGAAACGAGTCTGGAGAAGATAGATGGAATAAACCTTCCTGTAAATATCTCGAAAATAGATGGTGATACAGAACTGGAACTCGATCTTGATAAACCGGAAAGTGTACAAAAAATGTCTTTAGGTAAGGCAAAGGTCAAGATTCGCACAGAGAAAGTTAATGTAGACGAAGAGAACGCAAAGCCAGTCATAGAAGAGGAAGAACCAGAAACTGAACAAAAACAAGAAGAACAAGTAGTCGAAGAAGAAGCAAAAGAAGATGAACCTGCTGCCATTGAGTCTAAAACTTTCAACAATATACCAATAGTGCCTGTGGGCATACAGGACGACCAAAATGCCGAATTGGAATCCGATGTAACAAGCATCACTTTGCTTGGTGAGACGGATGATTTGAAGAAAATAACTAAAGACGACATTAACCTTACAGTAGATGTGAGTAATTTAGATGAAGGTACGCATGATGTGGATTTGGCGGTAACAGTGCCTGAGGGAGTGGAATGGGAACTGGATTCTAAAACGGTTTCGGTCACCATCACACAAAAGGACGAAGAGACATGATCTTCTTTAACATCATCATTAAATTCAGTAACGATTCGAAGAAGGAGCGATAAAGATGGGTAAATATTTTGGAACAGACGGAGTCAGGGGTATAGCGAATAGCGAATTAACACCGGAGTTGGCATTTAAATTAGGCCGTTTTGGTGGCTACGTTCTTACTAGAAATACAGAAAAACCCAAAGTGCTGATAGGGCGCGATACTCGTATTTCAGGTGAAATGCTGGAAGGTGCGCTTGTTGCCGGTCTTTTATCCATTGGGGCTGAAGTGATGCGCCTGGGTGTCATTTCGACACCGGGAGTTGCCTATTTAACAAAGGCCTTAAGTGCTGAAGCAGGTGTCATGATTTCCGCTTCGCATAATCCTGTAGCCGATAATGGCATTAAATTCTTTGGACCGGATGGATTTAAGTTATCTGATGATCAAGAAGCGGAAATTGAAACACTATTGGATATGGAAAAGGATGAA
This sequence comes from Bacillus sp. SD075, assembly GCF_017355165.1. Lineage (GTDB taxonomy): Bacteria > Bacillota > Bacilli > Bacillales > DSM-1321 > Peribacillus. The sequence goes on from NZ_JADILK010000063.1 coordinate 5,645, forward strand.
CTCCCACGTCCGGTTGGCGGAGATCTAGGTCATTTGAATGATTATTTCGAAGGAGGGCAAAAGTATCTCCAATACTTGAAACAATCAGTGGATGAAGATTTTACAGGCATTCATGTTGCACTTGATTGTGCACATGGGGCGACATCTGCCTTGGCCATGCATTTGTTTGCAGATCTTGATGCAGACATCTCTACAATGGGGGCATCGCCAAATGGCTTGAACATTAATGATAAGGTTGGTTCTACCCACCCAGAAGCTCTTGCTGAATTCTTAAAAGAAAAAGGTGCGGATGTTGGACTTGCTTTCGATGGTGACGGGGACCGTGTCATTGCGATAGATGAAAAAGGAAATATAGTGGACGGCGACCAAATCATGTATATCTGTGCGAAATACTTGAAAGAAAATAATCGCCTAAAACAGGGAACAGTGGTTTCCACGATCATGAGCAACCTTGGTTTTTATAAAGGTCTTGAAGAGCATGGTATACAAAGCGCCCAGACGGCAGTGGGGGATCGCTACGTGGTCGAGGAGATGCGAAAAGGCGGCTATAACCTTGGGGGCGAACAATCCGGACATATCATCTTCCTGGACTATAACACGACAGGTGATGGTTTATTGACGGGCTTACAGCTTGTGAACATCATGAGTGATACCCAAAAAACCTTATCGGAGCTCGCTGGCGAGATGAAGAAATATCCTCAAACGCTGATCAATGTCAGAGTTACCGATAAACACGCAGTAACCGATAATGAAAAGGTACAGGAAGTCATCAAGGCAGTCGAAGGGGAAATGAACGGAAACGGTCGTATTTTGGTGAGACCTTCAGGTACTGAACCGCTAGTCCGTGTTATGGCTGAAGCACCGACAGCTGAGGAATGCACTAATTATGTAGATCGCATCGTCGCAGTTGTAAGAGCGGAAATGGGTATGAACGAATAACCAATCTATGCATAAAGGGAACGAAATTTCCTTTTATGCATATTTTTATAAAGAAGTTCTTTTTTGCTGGTAAAGGTAATAAAGAATTGACCTATATCCCTTGTTTAAGGTATGATTATCCTGATTTACAACTCATTTTCTGAAAATGGTTGTGTTAAAAAGGAGGGTAGGCAAGGAGAAACGGATTCACAAAAGCGCCTGAACTAAGTCCGGACGAGAAATGGCTTAGTTGACGAGGAGGAGGTTTATCGAATGATCGGCGGATACCTCCCGGCTGAAGTGCACAGCCGCAGTAATTCCAATTTTAAAACAGTAGGGCAACTTACTGCACAAAGGATTGGGAATGCACAATGGGAAAAAATGCTTTAGGGCATTTCCTTTATAAAAATATATATCAGAGATGAGGGGGCAGGGATGCCCCCGTGCATTCCTGTTCCCTCGAATCGGTTGGAGGAACAGAAATTATGTGTGGAATTGTTGGATATATTGGACTTAACGATGCAAAGGAAATTTTATTAAAGGGTCTTGAAAAACTTGAATACCGCGGTTATGACTCTTCAGGGATTGCAGTGAGAAATGAAGCAGGAGTAACTATCTTTAAGGAAAAAGGAAGAATCGCGGACTTACGTGAAGCCGTGGATGAAAATACCATGGCGCATACCGGAATAGGACATACGCGCTGGGCCACCCATGGTGTGCCAAGCCGTGAAAATGCCCATCCACATCAAAGTAATTCAGGTCGATTGACTTTAGTTCATAATGGGGTCATTGAAAACTATGCGATACTAAAACGTGAATATTTAAAGGATGTTGCCTTTAAAAGTGAAACGGATACGGAAGTCATCGTTCAACTCATAGAGAAGTTCGTGAACGAAGGTATGGAAGTGGAAGAGGCGTTCCGTCAAACACTCACCCTTTTAGAAGGTTCATATGCCATCGCCCTATTGGATGCTGAAAATGATGAAACCATCTTAGTCGCAAAAAATAAAAGCCCGTTGCTAATCGGCGTCGGAAAAGACTTTAACGTTGTCGCTTCGGATGCAATGGCCATGTTGCAAGTCACAGATCAATTCCTTGAATTGATGGATAAGGAAATGGTTATCGTGACAAGTGAAAAGGTAACGATCAAGAACCTTTCCGACGAAGAAGTTATGCGTGCTCCATATACTGCTGAACTGGATGCTAGTGATATTGAAAAAGGTACGTATCCTCACTATATGCTCAAGGAAGTCGACGAGCAGCCAGCTGTCATACGTAAAATCATTCAAGCATACCAAAATGAAGAAGGTAAACTTGCAATCGATTATAGCATTACTGAAGCTGTAAGTGAGGCTGACCGTATTTATATCATTGCTTGCGGAACCAGCTATCATGCAGGATTGATTGGTAAGCAATTCATCGAAAAAATGGCGGGAATTCCGGTTGAGGTCCATGTGGCATCAGAATTCACTTACAATATGCCGTTATTATCGAAAAAGCCGTTATTCATCTTCATTTCACAAAGTGGTGAAACGGCAGATAGCCGTGCCGTGTTAGTGTCCATCAAAGAGCTTGGCCATAAAGCCTTGACTATCACGAACGTACCTGGCTCTACATTGTCACGTGAAGCGGATTATACACTCTTGCTGCATGCTGGCCCTGAAATTGCCGTTGCATCAACAAAGGCCTACACAGCTCAAGTGGCAGTCTTGTCCATCTTAGCGAATGTAACTGGCCAATTCCGTAACATGGAGTATGATTTCGACCTTGTCAAAGAGCTTGGAATCGTTGCGACAGCAATGGAGGCCCTTTGTGATTCGAAAGAAGAGATGGAAGACATTGCCCGTGAATATTTGTCCGTTACGAGAAACTGCTTCTTCATTGGCCGTTCCCTTGATTACTATGTTGTTCTTGAAGGCGCCCTTAAGCTGAAGGAAATCTCATACATCCAGGCGGAAGGCTTTGCTGGCGGAGAGCTTAAACATGGAACGATCGCCTTGATTGAAGAAGGCACACCTGTCATAGCCCTTGCTACGCAAGCAAGCGTCAACCTAAGCATCCGTGGTAATGTAAAGGAAGTGGCTGCCAGAGGCGCCAACCCTTGCATCATTGCCATGAAGGGGCTTGAAGAAGAGGATGACCGTTTCGTCATCCCGGAAGTGAATGAACTATTAACACCCCTTATCTCTGTTATCCCGCTGCAGCTCATTGCTTACTATGCAGCCTTGCACCGCGAATGTGACGTGGATAAACCACGTAATCTTGCGAAAAGTGTAACGGTTGAGTAAGCTGGAATGAATGCAATGTATGTTATGTAATATTGAATGAACCCCTTTAGAAAATATTTTCTAAAGGGGTGTTTCTTTATGTCTAAAAGACGAGAAAATCTAAAGCGGGAATCTTTGACATTGGGGTTTCGTAAGTTCTGATATTCCTTTTTAGTGTGGATTTAAAATAAAATCACGATATGTAGATGCGATGTTTGCAAAAAAGTTACGATGCTTTGCCCCATTGGATGTTATCTAAAGGATTGTTTTTATAGTGAAAGGAAAAGTACATCGAATTAAAAGTGGATTAGGGAATTGTTGAGTGACAATAGAGTTGTTCCGTAATCGGGCCAGATTGTTGTATAATCAGAATTATTATTGCTGACAAAAGAAACCCCTATTGTCATTAATCCACAATAGGGTTTCTTATATTAGAGTATAATATTTAGGACAAATTATTAATTTGCCATTACTCCACCATCAACAACCAGTTCTGCACCTGTTACGAATTTAGACTCATCAGATGCTAGGTATAGTGCTGCATAGGCAATATCAATAGGATCACCAAAGTGCCCTAGTGGGATTTTATTTATGTAATATTGTTTAGCTTCTGCAGCAGCAGCATCTTCAAGTTGTGCGGACATTGGTGTCTTAATTTGTCCAGGGAAAATAATATTTGCTCTAATTTTATCTTTACCATAATCTACTGCAATATTCTTTGTTAAACCTACTAAGCCAGCTTTGGCAGCTCCATATCCAGTTCCACCTTGGCCACCTATTAGCCCTCCGATAGAAGAAACTGTTACAATTGAACCTCCACCAGCTTGTATCATTTCAGGAATTGTGTATTTGCTACCTAAGAATGCACCTTTTAAATTAATACCTAAAAGTTTATCCCAATCATCTACGTCGTGTTCATGTGCCTTTGCCTTAAATGGACCTGCAACCCCTGCAGTATTAACTAAAATATTAACTTTGCCATATGTTTCGATTGCTATTTTGACAGCGCTTTTCCATGCTTCGGGAGAAGATATATTTAACTTAACAGCAATAGCATCTCCACCATTTACTTTAATTTCTTCAACCACTTTTTGAAGAGCTTCTTCGTTCATATCAGCTCCAACAACTTTTGCACCTTCTTTAGCAAATAATCGTGCTTGTTCAGCACCCATTCCACTGCCTGCACCAGTAATCATTGCTACTTTTCCTGATAATCTACCCATATAGTATCCATCCCTTTTTTCTATCATTATTTTTTAGTGAAATGTTTCACATACTTATAAAAACGCTTATTTACTTTCATAAAAATAGATGTTCTTGATTAGCTAGATATGCAAAATGTTGAACTGATTTTGGAACTGCTAAAATAACAGATCTTCTAGTATTTTTCCGTTTATTCAAATAATTATTCGTAATATATTTATTAAACAAACGGGCGCAATTGTGGAGCAACACAGGTAGAAAATGATCAAACTTTTATAAAACCGAAACTTAAATCTTATGAAAAAGAATCCATTTTGATCAATCTTTTTTCAAAATGGATTCTTTTTATTTATCGTAAAATATGGGGTTGCGAGGTATTTTTGACCAAACATTATTTTAAAGCAACAATTAGAAAGTGATTATAAATCATTTTTCTGATGAAATTGTGCACGCTGGCTTATGATCACACAAAGCAGTTGGTAAGTATCAAGTAGGGTAATCCGGTTGATTTCCCATTACTTGAGAAAATGATCGAGTTTAATATTTGAGATAAGGCAGCCTGTTCAGCGGAAATAAAAAAGTCGGATTATGAAGGGTGAAATTAATTTTATCAAACTTGAAAACAGACCATCAAATAGTAATAAGAGGCTGGAACATAAGTATTTTAGTCAACGATAAGACCCGAACTATAAGCGGAATTTCCGTCTAATAGTTCGGGTCTTTATTGGTTCTTTTCCATAGATTTTATTGCTTTTTGAATTCTATTTTTAAAAATCCAGTGTTATGGAGCGGAAGACAATCGAGTCCTGCGGGAAATAGAGGAAAGGCTGAGACCCCGCAGGCTTGCCGAGGAGGCTCCGCTTCCTCGGCAAGCGAGTGTCTGCAGCGCAATGAATGGACTTATTCTTACAGCTTGAATGGATGAATAAAACCAAATATACGAAAGCAGCATAACTTAGAATGATCCTTCTTTGAGGATGGTTTATTTAGTTATGTCCCAGCCTCTTTATAACCTATGGATTTAACATTAACCTTAAAATCACAAATTCCTTCACGAAATAGGAAGCAGAATGGTGAAAGTCGTTCCCTTTTGGAGTTCACTTTTCACGGATATGGTACCTTCATGCATCTCAATAATTCTTTTCACGATCGATAGCCCTAAGCCGCTGCCGCTTTTTGTGCGTTCCCTTGCCAGGTCGGCTTTATAGAATCGTTCAAAAATGTGAAACTGATCTTGGTCTGAAATACCGATGCCGGTATCGGATATCGTTATCGATGCTTGATCATCAATCTGTTGTAACCGAATCGTGATCGTTCCATGATGGCGGGTGAATTTGATACTATTGTGTATTAAATTTGTCCATACTTGACTCATTAAATCCTTGTCTGCGAAAATCGAAACCTTTCCCAAGGATATATCCAATTCGAGTTCTTTTTCCAACCACGTAGGTTCACAAGCCAAAATAATGGTACGTATTTGCTGGTCCAGCCGGAAATCTGTCCTTTCAAAAGGATGATGTTCGGATTCAAGGGATGTAAGCTTTAGAAGGTTATCACTTAATTTAGATAATCTCCTGCTCTCAGTCTCAATTATATGAAGATAATGATTTCGTTCTTCGATTGTCAGCTTATTAAATTGAAGAGCTTGGGCAAATCCTACAATGGAGGTAAGGGGCGACTGTATTTCGTGTGAGACGTTAGAGATGAATTCCTGCCGCATTTCTTCCATTTGTTTCAGTTGTTTGGCCATGTGGTTGAAGTGGTTAATGATGTCCGTCATTTCGTTTTTCTTATCCATTTTAAAGTCCAGTTGTACATTATAATCGCCATTGGCAATTTTCCTTAAGGCATCTATGATCTCAAGGTAAATATTTACCCGTTTATTGTGATGGATAGCATGTATGAGATAACCAATGAATATCATGATTGTGATGCTTGTCATGATTGTGGCCAGATACCGAACATAATCAGTTAACCTTAAGGGCAATAGCTGAATGATATAGTACCCGGCCGAAAAGCAAATAGAAATAAACGTAAGAAAAAAAAGCAGGCCAAGTATTTGTTTGAAAAATCGATTGCTTCTCATCTCGTTATCTCCAAACGGTAGCCTAATCCCCAAATCGTTTTAATCCGGAAAGGGAATTCCAATTCTGGAAACCGTTCTCTCACTCTTTTTATATGAACATCGACAGTTCGTTCATCACCTTCATAATCATAACCCCAAATGTCTTCAATAAGATCTTCCCTGGAGAATGTTTTTCCAGGATAGCTTGCCAATTTAAACAACAATTCGAATTCTTTTAATGGAATCGTATATTCCTGTTCTTTGAATGACATTTCATGCGTGTTGCGATTCATCTTTAATTCGCCGATATTTAATGTTTGTGAAATAGTGATTTTATACCGTTTTAATAATGCCCTTATTCTAAGAACCAATTCGATCGGTTCAAACGGCTTTACAAGATAATCATCTGCCCCAAGCCCGAAACCTTTTACTTTCTGTGTTGTTTCCCCTTTTGCAGTCAGCATTAAAATGGGGATATCACTAAATTCCCTTAACTCTTTGCATAATTGCCATCCATCCATGTTAGGCATCATAATATCGATGACCGCCAAATCGATTTTCACTTTCTCCATTATTCCCAATGCTTGCAGTCCATCTGAGGCTTCATATAGATCAAATCCTTCTTTTCTTAGCAACAGGTTTATAAGTTCGCGAATATGTGCATCATCATCGACAATTAATATTTTTGTCATCCTTCTTCTTTCCTTTCGGTGAATTAGGCCAGTTCAAGTTTGTGTAATTGCTGTTCGGCAAATTCGCGATATAATGAGTGCGTATTATATAGCTCCTTATGTGTTCCGCTGCCTGTTATTTTTCCTTTTTCCAGGAAGATGATTTGATCTGAACCAATAACGGTCGATAGGCGGTGGGCAATAACTATTGTCGTTCGGCCTTTCATTAAATCATTTAATGCCTGTTGGACCACTTTTTCTGATTTGCTGTCTAGGCTAGAGGTAGCTTCATCAAGCATTAATATTTTGGGGTTTCTTAAAAATGCACGAGCGATCGCAATTCTTTGTCTTTGGCCGCCTGATAATTTCATGCCCCTTTCACCTACCTCTGTATCATATCCGTTCGGAAGCTCAGTAATGAACTGATCTGCATACGCCATTTTAGCTACTTGATTTAATTCCTTATCTGTTATATCCCGATCGATGCCATAACAAATATTATCTCGAATTGTACCTGATACAATCGGGCTTTCTTGTGAAACGTATCCAATCTGGCTTCTCCATGAAAGCAGAGTGAAATCATTTATGGATTTCCCGCCTATGGATATGGCCCCTTGCTGTGGCTTGTAGAAACGCTCCAATAATGAAAAAAGTGTTGTTTTTCCGCTGCCGCTTGGACCGACAATTGCAGTGACCTTACCGGCTTCAACGTTAAAGCTTATATCTTTAAGTACCTGTTCTCCATTATTGTAACTATAGTTCAGGTGATCCACGCTGATTGATTGACTTATATTTTGAACCGGCTGCTTCGCATCTTCTTCCTCCACTGAATCCAGAATGGAAATGATGCGTTCTGTTGCACCCGTTGCTTTTTGGAATTGTGTAAAGAAACTGGCTAATTGAGCCATTGGCATGATTATTTGGAAAAGATACATGATGAATGCAACTAGAGCTCCAGCTGTCAGGGCTCCTGAAGAAACGCGCATTCCCCCATAACCTAAAATCAGCACGAGTAATGCCATCATGACAAAACTCATCAGCGGCGCAATCAACGCTTGGATTTTTGCCTCTTTTAATCCGAATTGAAATAATTTATGGATTCCTTTTTTTCCATTTTGGTATTCCATGGCTTCTGCATTCGATGCTTTAACAAGACGTATTTCCGTTAGCACCTGCTGGAGGACCGAGGTAAAGCTTGCTGTCTCGTCCTGCATCCCTTTTGAAATTTTATGCATTTTTTTCCCTAGTGGCATTAATATCAAAACAGAGAGTGGAATTGCAGTGAACATCAATAATGTCATTTTCCAATCCAGTACGAATAACACGATCATGGAACCTATGATGGAAATGATTCCTGTAACGAAATTAGAGAGGTGTTCAGAGATTAATCCCTTCACTACAGTTGTATCATTTGTCATTCGGCTGACTGTTTCGCCAGATGGATGTTCATCAAAATAACTCACGGGTAATACGAGTAATTTTTTCCATAGTTGATCGCGGATACCTGCCACTACAGATTGACCGATCCGATTTAATAAATAGATGGAAAATCCACTGGCCAATGCTTGAACAATAATGGCAAGAACGAGAAGTGTGATCCTTTCGGTGCTTAGTGAACTGATGGAAAAATCATTAATTAGATTTTTTGTGAATAAAGGGACCAATAAACCTACACCTGTTGTACCCAGGCTTAATGCTAATGCAATACCTATCATTAGTTTAGAAGGCTTCGTTTGTTGAACTAACCGAATGAACTGGCGCCATCCTTTTTGTTTTTGTTCTTCTGACATATGTAAATACATCCTTTCTTGATCTTTATTACAGGGCAAGTATATAAAGAAGTTATGAATTGAATATGAACTCCTAAGTATTTTTCTAATTAGTTTTTAGTTATTCCACGAAATTACTGTTGAACCTTTTATGAATGATGAAGTTGAAAAACTATGGCTGACACTTCATATAGTGTCGGCCTTTTTTAATGAAGATATAAGAGATTTAAATATTCGATGGTATGTGAAAGGATTTAAAGGCTAGAGCTGGGTGTCTCCATGTCTTCAAATGATTTTCGGATTAGGTGGGATAGGTAAAAAGATATACCGATTTCTTGCTGTTCAATGTATTTTTTTGATAATAAATACCTATATAAGCTAAATACTTACCGGATTTAACCGATTAAATATGGAGATACAAAAAACAGTATAAGTTAGGTGGAAAAAATGATTATTTTGAATGAGTCCATTGTGTCGCCAATTCTCCTAAAGGTGTTAGAGGAACAGCAAATTCCAGTATTGGAACAAGGGCAATGGGGGGACAGATTAACTTCAGAAAAGCTAAACATTCAAAAGGATACAGAATTTTTCAAGGCCATGGAAAACGACCAAAGAATTCTTACAAACTCTGAAAATGGCATAACACTATTAGGTCATTTTCAACCAAATAGCAATGAATACATTTGGTCAAAGCTATTGAAGGATAAGAGTCAGGTGCGAAGTTTGACGAAATCTTTATATCCTGACTTCCATTTCCAAGATATTGATTTATCCATAATAAGTGACCTGGATAAAAATCAAATACCGTTTCCGGTGGTTATCAAACCCAATATTGGCTATTCAAGTGTAGGGGTGCACAAAGTCAAGAATGAGCAGGATTGGGATATAGCCGTGGACCAGCTTAAAGAGGATTTACTTCATTCGGATGGATTATATGATTCAGAAGTGGTCGGTTCCCAGACCGTTTTAATAGAAGAGTGGATTCAGGGAGAAGAGTATGCCATTGATGGTTATTACAATCAAGATGGTGAACCGGTCATTTTGAATGTCTTCAAACGATTATTCAAGGATGATTACGATACTTCCGATCGAATTTATTATACTTCGAAGTTGGCCATTAATGAAATCTATCATGATGCATTAAAGTTCATGAGGAATATCCAAACGGTCCTTCCACTTAGGAATTACCCTGTACACTTTGAAATTCGCAAAAAAGGAAACCAGGTGATACCCATCGAAATCAATCCCCTGCGTTTCGCTGGAGCGGGTACAACAGACCTGGGTTACCATGCCTATGGAATGAATATGTATGAACACTATTTTTCAGGAACGAAGCCCGATTGGAATCGGATATTGGAAGAGATGGACGATCATATATATAGCTTTTTCTTTGCAGAGGTTCCACTGGAAATAAATCTGGAAGATGTTGCACGTATTGACCATGGTGGACTTCGTCATGAATTCGACCATGTTTTGGAATATAGGCAGCTTCCTTTCCAAAATGACCGGAGCATGGCAATCATCTTTTATAGAAGTGAGAATTTGAAAGAAAATCTCCAATTGCTCCATTTGGATTTAATACCATATTTGACTATAAAACACCTGGTTTTCAATTAAGGAGGGCATGGAAATGAGATTTTCAAAGCTGAATCCTAAAAAATCTCTATTGGCAAAACTATTCTTGTTTTATATTATTCCTTTCGTACTTTTCGCAGGGGCCATGGGCCTTTGCTTTTCCTATATTACTAATAAAATGATCAATGAGAATGTCCTTCCGCAATTCGATGATCGCCTTTCTGAAAATGCCCACAGTTTAGCAGCAAGCCTCAATCCCACTTTGATAAACAAAGCTTCGGAACGGGGAGAAGAGATTAAGAGGAAGTTAGATGCCTTTGTTAAAGATAAAAAGGGAATTGAATATGTTTATGTTTTGAAGCGGGAGAACGATGCCGACATGATTGTAGCCTTGAACGGCAGCGAAGAATACATGGTGGAATCCCCTTTCACCCAGGAGCAGGCAAATTCGATAAATGGAAAAGAAGATGTATTAAGTGAAATATATAAAGATAAGTGGGGTACACACAAGTCATACTTTACGCCAATCGAAGGAACGGATGCGATTGTCGGAATCGATATGGATGCAAAATTCATTGGTGAATTGAAAAGCAGAATGATATTCTATAATATCTTATTTCTTGCTAGTGCCATTATATTAGGGGTGCTATGCGCTGTTGTCATCGGGAAAAAGATCTCAGGCCCCGTCAATGAACTTGTTGGTTACACGAATGAAATGGCCAAAGGGGACCTAAGTAAACCGATTCCCGTTGGTAGACAGGATGAGATTGGCGATCTTTCAAATGGATTCGAAGAAATGAGATTAAGTTTGGCCCATATTATCCAGAATGTCCGTGAACACGCTCAAACGATGAATCAAACGACAGTATCCATTCAGCAATCTTTTGAAGAGATGGTGGAATCCTATGGCCAGATAGTGACGGGGACAACGGAAGAAGCAAAAGCTTCAGAAGAGCGTGCCCATCATATTGAACGAATTTCCAATATGGTCAGTGACTTATCGGATACAATCCGTTTAATGAACGAGCAAACGAATGAAATGAATGAATTTACCCTGCATACGAATACACTTGCTGAGCAAGGAAGTAAGCAAGTGCAAGATGTAACGAGCCAGATGGATAAAATCATGGAAAACGGCCAAGCGAATAAAGCCAATTTAGTGAGCCTGGAAGAGGATGTAGTGAAAATAAATGAAGTGATTGGTTTAATAAGGGTGATCGCTTCTCAAACGAACTTGCTATCCCTGAATGCCTCCATTGAAGCGGCACGGGCGGGGGATGCCGGCAGAGGCTTTGCCGTAGTCGCTCAAGAGGTACAAAAATTAGCTGTGCAAACAGATGAATCCATCGATATCATTTCAGAATCCATTATGCGGATTAATGAACAAACAGCCAAAGTCATCCAAAATAATGATGAGAGTTTTCAGGATATATTAAATGGTGTTTCCTTAGTGGAAAACAATGGTGAGATTTTCAATAAGATATTTGAATCCGTAGAGAAATTGCTGAAAGGCACAGAACAATTAGCCACCCATTCGAAAAAAATCAATGAGTCTTCGGATGAAAGTCTGGCATCCATACAGGAAATTGCGGCAATTTCAGAAGAAGGGGTCGCAACAACGGAGCAAATCTCGGCAGCTGCAATTCAACAAAATATCATTATGACTGGATTGAAGGAACAAAATGAAGATTTAGCAAATGAATCGGCGATTTTAGAAGAAATGGCAGAAAAGTTCATTACCCAAAAATGAACTATATAATATCTACAAAAACTTCTGATTAACGTTGTTTTTGAGAGGTTTTTTGTTTGGATGAATGCATGTGAGAATCCATATGAGCCATTTGCTGTAATAGATAGGGTCCCTTGGCTACTGCTTAATTTTTAATCGAATTTAGAGAGTATTAAAAATTGCTGGAAAAAATTTTCCCCAAACCATTTGCAATCGCTACCATTTAATGTTATGCTTAGTCTTAATTATTTTTGTTCGGTACTAAGGATACTAAAAGTACTACTTTTCGTTTTCGATGATGACTTAGAGCAAGGATAGTAATACATTGTGCTTAGATGCACTAGGAGGCAACAACAATGGAACAAGGTAAAGTAAAATGGTTTAACGCAGAAAAAGGTTTTGGATTCATCGAACGCGAAAACGGAGACGACGTATTCGTACATTTCTCAGCTATCCAAAGCGAAGGTTTCAAATCTTTAGACGAAGGCCAAGAAGTTACTTTTGAAGTAGAACAAGGTCAACGCGGACCTCAAGCTTCTAACGTTCAAAAAGCATAATTTCAAAAAAACCAAAAAAGACGGATCCTTTTTATAGGGTCTGTCTTTTTTTTGTTTTTTGAAAATACATAACAAAAAACCCTGCTCAACGATAAGCAGGGTAAATGGTACAAGTAAAGTAAAACGCTTAAAAAGGTTTGACTAAGTATATCATATTTTTTCTAAAATATACTAAATAAAATGTTTTATACGTATCAAGGTATTGATAGGTAATTACTGAAATCGTTGGATTGAAGGGACGTGAAGGAATTTATGTCCCTTTTTTCGCATGAAGATAGGGAAGAGGACGGCATGACCTTTTTGTCGGAAAAATTCCAGATGGCAACTCCGAAGTGAAACAAAAAACGGTGGCCCACATATAAAGACATAAGGGTCCTTTTACAAACTTGGATGAGGAGCTTAAACATTCAAATTTTGATTTGAATATTCAGGGAATTATGCTATATTATAATCAAACGAATATTTGAATGAGAGGTGTGAGAAGATGAAGGAACTTAAAGATATATGTGATGTCCACCTGCATGATGAAGTGAAGGTTAATCGGATTCAGCAGGGAATGGGACTGGTTGATATATCCAGTATATCCAAGCTGTTTAAGGTTATAGGTGATGAAAATAGGGCGAAGATAGCTTATGCGCTCTGTACGGATGAGGAATTGTGTGTGTGTGATCTGGCCAATATCATTGGTGCTTCGATGGCGACAACGTCACATCATCTTCGTACCCTTTATAAACACGCAATCGTAAAATACCGAAAAGAAGGAAAGTTGGCTTTTTATTCTTTGGATGATCACCATATAAAGCAATTAATTCTCATTGCATTAGAACATCAGCAGGAGGTAAGGGTCGATGGCTGATTCCCCATTGAAGACATATCGGATCCAGGGCCTATCATGCACGAATTGTGCGGCGAAGTTTGAGAACAATGTCCGTGAACTAGAGGGTGTGAAGGAGGCCAAAATCAACTTTGGGGCCTCGAAGATTTCGGTACAGGGCAACGCGACTATCGAAGAGATTGAAAAGGCTGGTGCTTTTGATAACCTGAAGATCCGCGGTGAACAGGAACAGGTAAAGCAAAGGGAACCATTATGGAAACAAAAAGAAAATATTAAAGTGGTGTTCTCGGTTATCCTTTTGCTAATCAGCTGGATATTGGATAGCCGATATGCTGATGGAAGCATAATGCCGGTAATTGGTTATGCAGCTGCAATCATAATTGGAGGATATTCATTATTTGTCAATGGATTGAAAAATCTTGTCAGACTTCGCTTTGATATGCACACCCTTATGACGGTTGCCATCATCGGGGCGGCCGTCCTTGGTGAATGGGGCGAGGGGGCGACTGTCGTCATTCTATTTGCGATAAGTGAAGCACTGGAAAAATATTCGATGGATAAGGCCCGTAATTCTATAGAATCATTAATGAACATCGCACCTAAAGAAGCCTTGATCCGTAGGGGGCATCACGAAATGATGGTTTCTGTCGATGAGATTGAAGTGGGCGACATCATGATCGTTAAACCGGGTCAAAAGCTTGCTATGGATGGCAGGATCATGAAAGGGGCCTCGACACTTAATCAAGCGGCCATTACTGGGGAATCCGAGCCGATTTTTAAAACAGTTGAGGGTGAAGTGTTTGCAGGAACCTTAAATGGTGAAGGGCTGCTCGAAGTGGAGGTCACGAAGCGAGTCGAGGATACGGCGATTGCAAAAATTATCCACCTTGTTGAAGAAGCACAGGCCGAAAAGGCCCCTTCCCAAGCCTTCGTGGATAAATTCGCAAAATTCTATACGCCGGCCATTATGATCATTGCCTTGGCTATTGCCGTGTTACCCCCAATTGTGATGAACGGGGATTGGAGTGAATGGATTTATAGGGGGTTGGCCGTACTGGTTGTCGGATGTCCTTGTGCTTTGGTCATTTCTACGCCCATTGCCATTGTGACAGCTATCGGAAATGCTGCGAAACATGGTGTGCTGATTAAAGGCGGGGTCCACTTGGAGGAAGCAGGAGCCTTAAAGGCGATTGCGTTTGACAAAACGGGTACTTTAACAAAGGGTGTACCTGAAGTGACTGATTTCACGGTATTATCTGATGAGTTGAATGAACAGGACGTGCTGGGTATCGCTGCTGCTTTAGAAAGCAGATCACAGCACCCCCTTGCCACGGCCATTCTTCAAAAGGCTGAAAACCACGATGTGGACTATCATTCTTTATTGGTAGAGGATTTTACTGCGATCACCGGTAAAGGTATCAAGGGGAAAATCAATCAAGGAATCTATTACATTGGTAAACCCCACCTTTTTGAAGAAGAAGCAGGGTTTGTTTTCTCTGATGAAGAGCTTAATTTAATCAGCGGCTATCAAAATACAGGGAAAACAGTGATGGTGCTTGGCGATCAAGTTAAGCCCCTGGCACTCATCGCGGTGTCTGATGAAATAAGGGAAAGCAGTAAGGAAGCAATTCGGAAACTGCATGCATTGGGCATTGAAAAAACGATCATGCTGACCGGGGATAATATCGGAACTGCAAAAGCAATTGGAGCGGCAGCTGGCGTTCATGAGATTGAGGCGGAACTATTGCCACAGGATAAATTGACCATCATCAAACGATGGAAACAAAAATATGACCGAGTGGCCATGGTAGGCGATGGTGTCAATGATGCTCCAGCCTTGGCAGCTTCCACGGTAGGGATCGCAATGGGAGGGGCCGGTACGGATACGGCCCTTGAAACAGCCGATATTGCCTTGATGGGTGATGACTTATCTAAGCTGCCTTATACAATCAGTTTAAGCCGCAAAACATTAAAAATCATTAAGCAGAACATCACGTTTTCATTGGTGATTAAAATCCTGGCCTTATTATTGATAGCACCGGGCTGGTTAACACTTTGGATGGCGATTTTTGCCGATATGGGTGCGACGTTACTAGTCACCTTGAATAGTCTTAGGTTATTGAGAATAAAAGAATAGAATAATATGGGCTCCCGGGTGCATCTAAAGG
>NZ_JADILK010000064.1 GCF_017355165.1 Bacillus sp. SD075
GCCTTGGGAAGCTTGGCTTCCATCTTGAGCATATTGCGGTTCTTCTTGTATAATTTGTTGAACACGTGGTTCAATACTCTCAACAAGTGATTGTGTTTGTTGAGCAGCATTTTGGTAAAGTTGCTTGGCTTGTTCATTGTCTGTACCAAGAGAAAATGTCTCAAAGCTCGCCTGCGCACTTTTCAATCCTGCAAGAGTTTTCTTAACGTCATTGATTACTGTCATGAATAACGCCTCCTTATGTTTTTTTAACCTTTTTTAGAATGATGAATAAGAAGATTTTTTATTCATTCCAATTTTTCTGTTTTTAAATGACCAAAAACCCACAGTTATGTAATTATTTTTGACGAATGGCACCATTTCTTTAATAGTAGCCTAGTTTCCCTATCCCCATCAATTCCTCTATTTGACGTTGACTGTCAGATTGCCTTTTAAAACTTTTCTGTATTACATTTTTTATCTCCAATGCCTGACACCTTCCCGTTTTTTTTATGATTTATACTTTTCGATAATAAATAGATCCTCTAAATTCTTTTTAAAAGGGAAATTTTGAAAATCATACATATAGGCCCCTACTGTTTGGTGAGTAAGGGCCTGAATATTAATGTTGTTAAGTTAAAAAGTTGTTAAGTTAAAAAAGTGACGGGTTTTTTAAACTGGTCGCTTCATGATTTAAAAGAATTGTACTAGGGTCAATGCTTCAGCCAATGGGAAATTTATTAAGAGAAATATTCCGAAAGAAGAAAAAATCAATGGAAAGACAAAAGATCCCAATCCCTCGGAAGGAAGAAAACGTAATAGCCTTACCCACTTAAAATTCATTTTTATCGTCCTCTCTATTGGTTTTTCACTTTTAATAATATCTTCTACTTTCCACCTTTTTATACGAACACTGTAACTTACAGCACCAACTTTATCTTCAATCACAGAACTTTCCACGATGATGTTGTATAAGTCACCCCGGTTAAGGCTCATTAAAGTTCATAGGAGTTATTCTGTAAATACTATGAAACACATCTTCATCCATATATTTCAATATAAAATTTTTGCGAGAGTTTCAATGTAGAAGATGATAATAATCCACCACCTGAAGTGGATGTAGGTCCTGATACAGAAGAACCAATTGAAGATCCTAAAGATGCAAATGACCCGGATAGTAAAGATGAAAATAAAGATGATGAAACTGATTTAGTGCCTGATTTAGTGCCTGATACAGAAGAACCAATTGAAGATCCTAAAGATGCAAATGATCCGGATAATAAAGATGAAAATAAAGATGATGAAACTGATTTAGTGCCTGATACAGAAGAACCAATTGAAGATCCTAAAGATGTAAACGATCCAGATAATTTAGATGAATAAAGATTAAAATAGGTATACAGCAATAAGTTTCAACACCGTTTGTTTTCAAACAGTGTTTTGTATGTTTCAAATTGAACTTAATGATATATCCTAAAAAAAGAGTGACTTTTCCAATGTGATAAATCTTAATCCCCAGTATTATGGAGACTAGCTCTGTATGGAGAGGATAGAGAGCTAAAATAATTAATAATAATACACTGGAGAGTATGAATAAAAAGGGTATGCCAATGGATAGTACGGATAAGGAGGGTATGGGTATGGGTATGGGTAGTATGGATAAGGATAATATCTATATCTACTCAATAATGCACCAGCCAATAATCCACCTAATACTCCTCCCAATACTCCTCCAAAAAAAGGCCTCCAAAAAAACGGTCTAACAAAGTAAGGTCTAACAAACCTAATTGGTCTTCTCCCAAAAATTCTTGTGTCAGATTGCTTTATTTCGTTTTCTATAGGAGACAATTGCATGTCTTCATTCATAAAAACAGTCCTCATTTCATTTTTTATGTAATAAAGATATGCGATTACCTGTCTCGATTCTTGGGCAAGTATCCTATTTAATACAATTCTGTTGCACATTGTTATGTAATACGAAAACTCAAAAATATGGTAGCCTAAAAGTCGATATAGGATTTTCTGCATAACAAAAGCATATGAAAAAACGCTGATCATGGTCAGCGTTTTTTCAGTTTGACTTTATTTTGATTGTTGAGATAACTGAAGAGACCACTTTTAACTTCCTTTCTTATATTGAGTATATTCAGTTTTATCTTATGTTCCTCAATTTCCCAATAATAGACATTTGCCTACCCACCCCCTAAATTAGAAGATACCAAATTTCTAGGAAATTATTAAACCGTAAAAAGCGTTAAGCTTCTTGGAATCTTAAATTATGTTACAGGTGAAGTCTTTTGGTCGTTTTACCCAATTAGGACGAAAAGGAACCTTTTAGCCCTATATAGCAAAGTAAAACGAAACCCCTTTTTGTTTTTCCACCCATTCCCATCGTTAAAATTCCTGCAACAACAACAAGCTAATAATAAAATGATTTAGGGGTGTCTCATGAGAAAAATACCAAGGTCCTTATTGGTTACTGTTTCCATACTTTTTCTTTTATCCATCGGGTTACTATTTCTGTTCCAAAATACAAGAAACACACAGAATCAGGAAAATGAAACGGAAACTGTCAACAACAGATTTAATCCCCCTATTACCAGAGTCCAAAATGTTGAAAACGAAAGAAATGTTCTTCAAATAAACAGCCTTTCCATGGGTGAAACCATAAAGAATCACTTAAGAAATGATCCTTCCGTTTTTCTCATTAAACACAATGAAAAAAATGAGAGCCATTATATTAAGAACGAAGTAACCGTCAAGTTCAAGATTCATCCAACGACGCAGGATTTAAATCGGATGGTAAGGGAGATAAATGGCAATATCATTAAAAATCTGAATTCGACGATTGCTTTTCATTCCAATGAGTTTACGACTTTGGAACTGATTGAATATTTTAACGAACGGACTAATGTTGAATTTGCTGAACCCAATTATCTTTATCTGCAAAATCAAGTTGAATTTCCTAATGATTTACTGTACCACGAACAATATCAATGGAACCTGCCAGTCATTCACACAGAAGCAGGCTGGGATATTACAAGAGGGGATGAACATATTATTATTGCTGTTGTAGACAGCGGCGTTGATCTAAACCATCCTGATTTGAGAAGACGTTTAACAAACGGATACAATGTACTAGAGAATAACGATTTCCCTGATGATGACAACGGCCATGGCACCCATGTCGCCGGAATCATTGCATCGGAAACAAACAACCGAGAAGGCGTTGCTGGCATCACCTGGTATAACAAAATAATGCCTGTTAAAGCAATGAGTGCTGAAGGGTATGGGACGACCTTTGATGTAGCAAAAGGGATTATTTGGGCAGTGGATCATGGAGCAGATGTAATCAATCTGAGTTTAGGCAACTATCAGCCCTCTTCCTTGTTGAAAGAATCAGTTGACTATGCCTACGATCATAACGTCGTCCTGATTGCTGCTGCCGGAAACGAAAATACCAGCCAACCGAGCTATCCAGCTGTCTATCCTGAGGTTCTAAGTGTCGCCGCCGTAAGTTACACGGGACAACGTGCCCCATTTTCAAATTATGGAGATTATATTGATGTCACAGCTCCTGGTGTCCAAATTTCTAGTACCTATTTTAACCAGCAATATGCAGCCCTGTCAGGCACATCTATGGCTTCGCCTCATGCAGCGGGACTAGCAGGCCTTTTACTCTCTGCGAACCCTGATTTAACTAATAGAGAAGTAATTGACATTATTAAGAATACTGCTTATGACCTGGGAATCCCTGGAGCTGATAGCGATTTCGGCAGTGGCTTAATTGATGTAAAGAATGCACTGGAAGCTGCCCAAATTCAATAATCGGAAAACTCTCACCCTGTAGACCCCATGCCAGGCAAAAGGCAATGAACCTTTAGGACTGCCTTTTGCTGTTAAAAAACACCCTACAATTTCCGTACAATAAATGTGTCCCAAGTAGTTCCCAATTCTGAGGAACAAGCCAGTCACGTGCATAAATTTGAAAGCCCATTAAGATTTTGTTTGTTGGAATCACTGTAACTGTATAGTTAAGGACACGCTTGATTTGATTAATGGGAGAGATAGCCTGTGGCGGTCCCTTTTGGTAACCCCATTCATATGTCATCAGCACAACGAAGTCGAGAAGCTGTCCGTGCACAGGGTAATCATATGCTTTAACTAATAATCCCTTTTGATCGGAGCTAGTTTTTGGGGCAAGGAGGAAGACACAAAATAGCCTTCAGGATGCAATCGATCCCCTGCCCTTTGGAGAAAGCGATTGTAGAAATCGCGGTCCTCTGGTGCTACACTTTCGAAATCTATATTCAATCCACGGTAACCTTTATTTCTCATAGTATTTATGACGTTGGTCAATAATTTTTCCACTAAACTTAAATCAGAAAGAATCGTATGTGCAAGCTGTGTTCCCGCTTCTATAGCGGAAAAATTCGTTATGCACATCACGGGAACAACCCTAGTCGAATGCGCCGCTTGTATGGTCGGGTTGTCATCAATGACTTCCAAGCTTCCATCTTGCCTCATTCTATAATCAAATGGACTTACGTATGTCAAATCGTAGGCTACCTCACGTACCTGCTCCGCACCGGCTTGCCCATACACGTTTGTAAAATCATTCACATCAATGGTGGTTTTCAGTTTTTGGGGAATCTTTAATATCTGACCGGGATAAATATTAGAAGGGGGTCTGTAATTCGATTGGTCTGCATAATCCTTGAACAGTCGTTCCATAACGTCTTGCTATGTCATAAAGGGTATCTCGTTCCCTTACTGTATGATAAAGACCGGAATGGTAAGTCTTTGGCCTGTATAGATAGTAGAAGGATTTGTGAGGTGATTCGTTTGCATGATTTCCTGTATGGTTGTTCCAAACTGATTCGCGATTTTTTGGATAGTATTCCCTGGCAGAACTCTGTACTGAAGATAAGGTTCAGGAATTAAAAGTGCTAGGCCAATCACTAGCTTATCGGAATTTTCAAGGCTATTGATCCTAACAACTCGGTTGGTGCTGACACCAGATTGCTGGGAAATCCTCCACAAGGAATCCCCCCTATTCACCACATGGATTTTCACATGCACGGCCCCACTTTCCTTCATAGTATTCCATTCATTTTATTCCTGTAAAGCCCTTTTATGCTTCATGGCGTTCGGTATTCCATAATTCTGAGTTTTTCACTCTTCTAGCTTATAATTGTTCCCCAAAAGGTGAGCCCATCATATATATCTAAACAATTCCTTCGTATTCTAAACGTATACTCGCTACACAGGTTGTACATATTAAGAGAAAAACAAGGGAGTGATTTCACTTGGAGTGGATCTATAGTCTGTACCTGTTAAATACGTTCTTTATGTTATTCATAGCAATTTGGGAAGTTCGTCGTCCTGCCAAAGCTTTAAATTGGATAACAATCGTCCTTATTTTGCCTGTCATTGGCTTCTGGCTATATCTTAGCATATCAAATCCTAAGCTTATTCATCGGAAAAGATTAACCTCTTCTCATAATAAGTCTGATAAATTGCCTGATACATATAGTGATTCAGCATCGGTAATCGCTGATGCTTTACGGCATTTCACTGTTCATGGGCTTCGAGTCGGCAAAGTTCAAGTACTAAATAATGGAATAGCAAAATATGAACAACTAATCGAATCCCTACAAAAAGCCCAAAAAACAATTGATCTGGAATATTACATCTATCGGAATGACCAAATTGGTAATCGCATCACAGAACTGCTGATTGAAAAATCAGTAAACGGAGTCCGGGTTCGTTTTATTAGAGATGGTTGGGGGAGTAAAAAATTCCCGCGTCAAAAAATCCTTCAGATGGTAGAAGCAGGGATAGAATGCCGGACAATATTTCCTTTACGCTTTCCCTGGATTATGTCCAATTGGAATTACCGAGATCATTGTAAGATTGTCACCATCGACGGAAAGGTATCTTTTACTGGTGGTATAAACGTGGGATATGAATATACAGGATTAAAGCCAGACGTAGGATTCTGGCGGGACACTCATTTGCAAATTATAGGGGAAGCAACAGCTGATTTGCAGACTGTCTTCGACGTTCATTGGAATATCGCTTTGCCGGAACGGATAAAGTCGAAAACAAGTTGGAAAACAAAATCTGAGATAGCGAAAAAGCCCACTAAATTCCCCAAAAATAAATCACAGGAAATCAATCCAACCAGTAGCGTAGATCTTTTGAGATGGTCTGCCGAATGGGGATCTGAATTGAGTGCCTTAGATGGTAAAGAGAAAGACAAATCCCCAAAGACAGGGACATTGCAAAAAGCGTACATCCATACGTTGGAAGGAAATCCTGGTATTCCTACTCCAGTCATTCGGCAAGCTTACTTTATATGTATAACACAGGCGACCAAGACGATTGATATAACAACACCCTACTTTGTACCAGAAACAGATATTATCATGGCATTAAAGACAGCGGTGGCTCGTGGTGTGCGCGTAAGGTTGCTGGTTCCTCGCCACATTGATCAAAAAATCGTGGGCCTTGCAAGCCGTACCTATTACGGGGAACTTATAGAAGCTGGAGTCCATATCTACCAGTACGACAAAGGAATGTTGCATGCGAAGCTGATGATCATTGATGAGGAAATTGCAGAAGTAGGCGCTGCAAACTATGACATGAGAAGTTTCCGTCTGAATTATGAAGTGTGTCAAGTCTTGTACAGTGCTCATGTGGCGAGGGAACTCACACAGCAATTCGAATACGATCTTACTGATTCTGTGTCGTTGCACATAGAAGATTTGCTGAAGCGTTCCCTTTCACAGCGTATTATTGAGCAAGGAGCTCGTCTGCTTTCTCCATTGTTATAAATCCTGTTTTTCTTGTTCTATTCTAAATGTAGATTTAGAAGTTTACACCGTTTTTAAATATTACTGAATTGTTGAAAAAAGTCGTAAACTCGTGTTAAAAACTTCTAGCACGTTTTTTTCTTATTTACGATGAAAATAAATCACCGGAAAATGGTAATAATAAAAAAAGGTGGCGCTAATAGTTAGAATCGTTTTTATTTTTACAAAAATATCTGTTTGTAAAAATACTTTTAATTTAAATATAGGAGTGATATCAATAGATGATATATTTAAAAATCTAAATGAAATACGTTTATTAGAAGATAAGCATTGAATATACAGTTCCAACCATTTTAAGGGATAACTCAATTTCTTAGTTAAACAGTTCTTTCCTTCTAATGTGTTGCCGATATAAAAAAATTCGTAATATTTTCATCTAAAAACAACCTCCGCACTACTAAAAAAATTTGATACATTAGCCATAATTTGATTATGGGACTCAGAAAAAGTACAATTTAAACGGGAGGAAAAATGCCTTGGAAGAAGTTAATATTTGGTTACTGACGATCAAAGTTGTGGTAGGTTTTGGCACTTTATTTTTTATCATTATCATAACAGGCAGAACATCCATCTATCAATTAACCCCGTTTCACTTAGTTTTTGTGTTAGTGCTTGGGGATTTTTTAGGAAATACCATTTATGAAGATAAGGTAAGGACTTTCCATTTTTTATATGCAATCGGATTGTGGACGCTTCTCATGTTAGGTATAGAGTTTATAACTCTAAAAAATAAATCGACACGTTCTCTCTTATTAGGCAATCCTAACATCATCATTCGGGATGGTGGCATGGACCGAAAGTTACTTAAAAAGAACAAATTGGATGTAAATCAAGTATTGAGTTTGCTTCGACAAAATAATGTTTTTTCAGTTCGCGAAGTCAAATACGGTATACTGGAAGCTAATGGGCAAATAAGTATATTATTAAAATCCAAGTATCAAAAACCAGACAAGCAAGATCTCAATCTTTCAGAAAGTCCAGTAGACCTCCCAACATCGTTAATTATAGATGGGGAAATTTCATGGGATAATTTACATGAACTCGGATTTGATCAACAGTGGTTAGATAACCAATTAACTGCCAATGGATATGATAATGAAAAGCGTATACTCTACGCAGATTGGCTTGAGAGTGAAGGCATACATATAAGTCCCAGATAAAACTTCTTCATTTTAAAACCTGAATACCTAAAACACGTAACTGTAACTTAAAATCTAAACAATTTTATAACTCCGATAAAAGGTAATATAAACCATACCCAAGTTGCTAATCGCTTCCGCCAAAATACGATAACCGTGTAAGACCAACAAAAATACGGTGAACGAGATAACACAACTACGATACACCATTATGTTCAAACGAGAAATAATGTCCATGCATCTTTTTATCTCCTAGCCATCAAAGAAGTAATCATTCCAATAATACAAATAGTTAAGAAAGAAAAAAGGAATGCTTTTAACTCTAACGTATTAAACGCCGCTGTTACAATTAGACCATCTATCATGAAAATAACAACCCCTATATTTATGGAAAAAGCTTTCGAAATAAATTGGGCTAACAAGTCGGTTCCTCCGGTACTTGCTTCATATCGAAGCATGATCCCTACTCCTATTCCAATCAATCCCCCTCCTAGTAACATACTCGAAAAAATAGGTAGGGAAAATTGGTTTCTTAAAGGCGCTAGCCAATCAATGAATATAGAAGCAACAATCAATCCTAGAAAGCTATTATAAAAGAATGTTCGTTCATAGATCCACGCGTATATGCATAGAGGGATGCTTAAAAGAAACATAGCTAAACCTGTAGGAAAATCAAAGTAATAATGTAGGATAAGAGCAATTCCCGTAATCCCTCCGTCTAACAAATGATGGGGTATTAAAAAACCGTTTATTCCTATACTCAATAATAGACTACCTATAAGTATAGCCGCTGCTTTCTGAAAAATATAAATCACCTTCATTTGTTTACCGTTAATATATGTACAAGCATGTTATTTCAGAAGGAGGATAAGATTTGTAACGAGTTCTGTATAGCAATTCCCACTGTTCATATAAGCCTTTTAACTGTCTACAAGTCATGAGAGTCCCTTTTACTGTAATTTTTCTTTTAATTCGCGGCATGATTCTTCCCATTCCTCTAAGGTTTTTATATCAAAGAGTTCTAAAAACATCGGTTTCCTACTTTCCTAAAGAAATAAATGTAATTACACCATTCCACCAAATAATCAGGGTAGTATTTTGTTCCTCTGTTTTTAAAACATCCCTCCTCTCGGAAAATTCAAGGCTTATTTTAACTACTTCGTTTTTCGTGCATGTATAACCTAAAAAGAGATGTACTGTCATTCGATCTTAGTCTTTTCGTGAGATTATAAAACATAGAGGCGGGAAGGAAGCAAACAAACTACTTGGATTAGTCGTTAACATCAATTGTATTAACTGTTAATGAATTGTCGGTATCTCTAACAGAAGCGTAAAATATATCTTTGATTTGATGATATCCTTTTGCCTTTAGTTCCTGCTTTAACCACTCTTCGTTCTTGTTGATTAATTTTAAATTATACTTTTGAACTTTCCCTTCAATCACAACGGCAATAGGTAATCCATGGTATTTCACTTTCATATGTAAATGCTTTGGAGTAATAGGAACTAACTCTTCCTTAGGTAAAATGCTAATTTCACCAGTTGCTTCCAAAATCGCATATTCAATATTCTGAATATCTGGGTATCCTGATGTTCTTAGATTCGATAATAGTTCAGCTAAAGGATATCTACTTTTCCTTAAATTTTTATATATAATTTTGCTATGTTTAATTAGAATAGTCGGTTTCCCAATAATAAAAGGGTTTAACCAATTTAATAAACTTAATTTTGATATAAATAGATGGACGCATGTTATAACAATGATTCCAATAACCCCCTCCATTACTCCTTCTATTTTAATAGACCCAAAAGCTAAATAAGATAAAAAAAGAATGGCTCCAAAATCGTGAGGGGTAAGTTGTGCTAGGGCCGATTTCCCTAAAATTTTCACTGCTAAAACAAACACAATATATATAAAAATTGATTTAACTAAAAAAATAAACACTGCTAACACCTCTAAGAAAGTTTACCTTAGTCCGAAATCGGACTAAGGGTTTTAAACTTTTTGCCATCTATTTGAATACAGGGGTAATGAATCAAAAATTCAAGATCTAATTTTACCGATTAGATAAAATATTAATTTTTATTTATCTATTATTAAACCTATTTAGGATGGGTTGTACGGTTGTTTGTTTTATTTTATTCCTGCGTCCTCTTGTCATTCCATAAACCGCAACAGCTCTGACTCCTAAACCTAATAACGAAAGCATCCTACCCCTATTTTTACGTCTATTTCCAAACATCCATCTGTTATCGCGGATAAAATTGAATAAGGAAGTTAACCAACGTACGTTGTTTATTTTTGTGAGCATCTCCTTGATATTTATGTGAAAGAAAATGTTCTTCCAATGAGGTACAGTTCATTTATTGAGAGGCTTTTTTTCTTTTTGAAAACGATATAACAACTTAATTACTTTCCTCTCTTTTCTTTTGATCGCCTTGATCGTTAAAGAAATTCAAGGCAATATACTGTGAAAGTAAGCCATTAGCAAAATAAAAAAGCATCCACTTCCAGTCTTCCGAATCCGGACGGCCTACATTCGGATAAAACATACTATGTAAACCTATCAACATTGCACATAAAAACGAGGCTGCTGAAGATACTAAATAAACCCCTTTGCCTATTCGCTTATTCATCCATTACCACCTTCTTAGTATTTATGTTGTCCAAAAATTATGGTGTCCAAAAGAGCTCAAAAATGTAGTATATTTTTGAAAATTCGACTAAGGTATCGTGAAAACTGATCCTTTTTGATCGTGCATCACCATGTAAATGAAACAACCATTATCCTTTTAAAATAGGGGCCACTTTATCAATGGCTTCTTGTAATTTTTCACTATTTTTACTATACATCTGCTTCGCTTCTTTTGATTCAGTTCCAAGAGCAAACAACTCCAAATCCGCTTGGCATTTTTTCATGGTTGCCAGAATTAAAGGCCTTTCTTGAGGAGATGGAACTTGCAGCTGATCATCAAAAAGGTCAACTGTTAATTCCCCATAAGAATTTACCTGCCCAAGAAAAACATTTTCAATCGTAACCCCTAGTTTTTCCAGTTCTGTTTGTAACCAACCTCGATTTCTCCCAATAGTGGAAAGTGGCTCATCCAATATTTCACCGTCCATAATGACGGTCTGTGGTTCCTTAACGGAAGAAACAGCGATGTTCAAATCCTTTGCCGTTAAAGGTTGGTTCTCCTTCTTCAACAGTACGGATAAATCTCCAGTTGCCTCTAGTACCGCGAATTCCACGTCAGAAACCTGATAGACATCTTTCTTTCGAAGCAAATCCAACAACTCGTCCGTTGTGTATCTTTCCTTTTTTAAATTATCTTCCATAATTTTTCCATCTTTAATAAAAACAGTCCCTTTTCCTTCAATAAAGGTACGGAAAGATTTACTTTTCAACGAAATATAACCAGCAATAAATGGAATGGCCGCAAAAGTTAAAATCCCCACTATTCCTAAATGGATTTGTCGTTCAAGACCCGTAACCACTTCCGCCCCAATACTCCCTATTGTAATTCCAATGACATACTCAAAAAAAGAAAGTTGTGATAGTTGCTTTTTACCAAGCAATTTTGTCACAAAAAACAGGACAATTAGAAACAAAATGGAACGAACAATTACATCCAACCAATCAGGCATGATCTACTACCTCCTCTTATCTTAAAATCCTTTATACTGGAATTCCTCTCTCTCCAATTCTCCAACCCTTTTTTTCAAATCTCTCACGATCTCGTTTACTACCATCATGGTTTCATGCAGGGTACGTTTCGACTCATCATCTTGAGTTCGTACTGCTAAACTGGAAAAACTGGCTTCTATGCCTTTGAGACTGGCAAGACATTGTTTTACTTCCGATGCAATGGTCATCTTAACACCCTCCTTATCCCTTTGGTTTAAAAATCAAAGCTCCCAACACACCGAAAATGATGGCAGCTGAAATGCCGGAACTTGTCACCTCGAACATCCCGGTAAGGACACCGACCAACCCGTGTTTTTCGGCTTCCTGCATGGCCCCATGTACAAGTGAATTCCCAAAGCTTGTAATCGGAACGGTAGCTCCTGCCCCAGCAAAATCAATAAGTGGTTCGTATAACCCGAAGCCATCTAAAATAGCACCAGCGACTACAAGAGTAGTTAATGTATGTGCCGGTGTAAGCTTAAAAACATCAAACATAATTTGCCCAATGACACAAATCGAACCACCTACGACAAAAGCCCAGAAAAAAATCATAGCTATTGTTCACCCCCGTATTCAATCGATACCGCATGGGCAATACAAGGAATCGTTTCGTTTTGCTGAAAGGATAGGGGGGATAATAAGGCTCCTGTTGCCACCACTAGCATTCGTTTAAATTCACCTTTTTTCATTCGGTTTAATAGATGACCATAAACCACCGTTGCTGAACACCCCGCACCACTAGCTCCTGCTAGTACCGGTTGTCCCTCCCGGTAAATCATCAGCCCACAATCCTGGTATTGCTCTTCCTTGATAGGGGTTCCATGTTTTTTAAATAAATCAAGTGAAGCTGCGTGTCCAATCTTACCAAGATCCCCGGTGACGATTAAATCGTAATAAGATGGATGAATGTTTCGTTCCTTTAAATGAGCTTCAATGGTATCAACTGCAGCCGGAGCCATCGCCCCTCCCATATTAAATGGATCGGTCATTCCCATATCAATGACACGACCGATTGTTGCAGAAGTAACACGCGGTCCTTCCCCGGAATTACTTAGCAAAGCCGCACCAGCACCTGTCACCGTCCATTGTGCAGTAGGTGGTTTTTGTCCACCGTATTCCGTTGGATAACGAAACTGTTTTTCAACGGCTGTATCATGACTGGAAGCCCCTGTTAATAAATATTTGGCACCGTTTGTATTGACAATATAGGCCCCTAGAGCCAATCCTTCCATGGAGGTAGAACAGGCACCAAACAATCCAAAATAAGGGGCTCCAATTGTTCGGCTCGCGAAACTTGTCGGGGTAATCTGGTTGATCAGGTCTCCTGCGAGGAGAAACTGAACCTGTTCCTTTTGAATCCCCCCTTTCTCCATTGCTTTTTGACAAGCTTCTTCAAAAAAGACTTTATGTGCTTTTTCATAGGAATCCTGTTCGAGCCATAAATCGGAATGTAGAAGATCAAAATCTTCTGCGATCGCTCCATCTGCCTCAAATGGTCCTCCAACTGTACCGGTAGAAATAATCACCGGCTTTTGTTCGAAGATCCATGTACGATGACCTGCTAACATCACAAACCACCCCACTGTATCAAAATCGTTTTAATCAAAGCAATCACAAACGCGGAAAACACGCCAAAAACAATCACGGGACCGGCTAATTTAAACATATTTCCCCCTACACCTAACACAAACCCTTCGGTTCGATGTTCAATGGCAGCTGAAATGACTGCGTTTCCGAATCCAGTAACCGGTACAGCTGACCCGGCTCCTCCAAATTGTGCAATTCGATCATACACTCCGAAACCTGTAAGAAGCATAGCAATAAAAACTAACGTTCCCACTGTTGGATTCCCGGCCGTTTTGTCGGTAAAATCAAAATAAGTAATATAAAACGTTTGGATGACCTGACCAATAAGACAAATGAGTCCACCCGTCAAAAACGCTTTTATGCAATTTTTAACGACTGGTCTTTTTATTTCATTTTGTTTTTGAATACCTTGATACTCCTGTTGAACAGGTGTTAATTTTTTCTTTTTACTATTGGACATGGGTACACACGCTCTTTCTCTTTACGTTTGTTCCTTCATAAGGGTTTTGATTTTATTGAAATCCTTTTCTAATTTCTTCATATTCGTGTTATCCTTTTGGAGTTTTTGTTCTAATTGTTCCAGTTCCAAATACATTTTTTGATCGGTAGAAACGAGGACTTTATGATCTGGAAAGCTTTTTTCTAAGTCAGATTTTACTTTCTTTTCAATTTTCTTTAATCGAAACCGATCAAATTGATCAACTTTTATCGCTACTAACAGCTCCTTATCTGTATTCACTGCCTTCACATCCCAAGTCTCTTCCTCCGTCATCACCTTTACTTTCGCTCGGTTGGCAACAGATTGGCTGATAGGGTTGATTGTATGTACTTGTGAAATGCTCAAACCCTCACTGTCATCACCCACCTGATTTTGATTTTCGGTACATCCCGAAGCTAAAATGATAACCATTCCTACTAAAAGACAAGTGTTTATTTTGAATTTCATGAAATCACCTCTGTGTTTATCTTTAATTGAAGGTGTAAAAAAGGTTGGTTGACACTCAACCAACCTTTCTTCTTACATTACTTATTGTTGTTTGTATTGGGGTTCTTCTTGTTGAATTTGATCCATTCTTGTTGTAAGACTGTCAACAATCGTTTGTGTTTGTTTAGCAGCATCTTGATAAAGTTGCTTGGCTTGTTCATTGTCTGTACCCAGAGAAAATGTCTCAAAGCTAGCCTGAGCACTTTTCAATCCTGCAAGAGTTGTCTTAACATCATTGATTACTGTCATGAATAACACCTCCTTATGTTTTTTAATCGCACGTATTCAGAATGGTCAATTAGAGGATTTTTATACTTTCTAATTTTATTCATTCCCCCCCGCGTGCCACTAAAAGATAAGAACCACACAACCAAACCACACTAGTTACACGGTTACTTACTTACTTTTGGCGAGTTGTACCATTTTTTCTATAGTAGCCTCGTTTCCATATCCCCATTAATTCTTCTATTTGACGTTGATTATAAGATTCTATTTTAACCCTTTTTTGTACGACATTTTTTATCTCCAATTCATGACACATCCCTCTTCTTTTGAAAAATCTTTTTTTATTGTCGACATTAAAATGAAATTAATGACGAATGAATCCCAAGGTATTTTCACCAATTTTTCCCGGTTTATCCTTTCCTAGTATTGAAGAAGCCTTAGTAAAATAGAGCACCACTCCTTTGTCGGTGACCCCATTTTCAAGACAAATCTTTTAGAATAGTAAACTTAACAAACTCATCACATAAGGTCATTGTTTGGAATTCGTAACAACCCAATAATCCTTTAGAGAGGTACCCGACATTTCGTGAATAATGTACGTTTTTCGCGTTTTGTCTGCACTGTGTGCTGCTTAGTTACATGCTGCTTTAACTTAACTAAGCAGAATCTATTCCTTAAACAGGATAAATGCCTAGTCATAGGACAATAGCGGAGCATAGTATGGATTGAATTTATTTATGAAGATAAAAATTATAAAGGGAGTGGTTCTTTTGAAGAATATTGGAATATGTGCTTTTTGTGAAAGATACTTTTGGAAAGGTCAACTTTCATCGTTACCAAACGATTCGCTTCACTTTAACCGCAAATACTGTCCAAGATGTTATCCTGAGGTCTTAGACGAACATACCAAACTTTATTATGGGTTTAGACTTTAGAGGTTATTGGAGTTTCACAAACATTTTAACATTGTCGGTGCTACACCATGCCCATCAAGCTAACAATATGATTTCCTAGCTATGCAACGATTTTGCCTCCGTTAATAACGGTTGCTGGAAAAATGGGCATGTTAAATACGCCTCTAAAAAAAGGCATTTTTTTCTTTTTCACTAGGCAGCTTGTTTCTGCTTCATCGTTGATTCATACACGACACCAAGAATATCAAAAACGGTCATCTTCTTATACCGATGACATTTACGTCCATTTTTCTTAAGCAGTTGATAGAGGCGATGCAGAATCGTTACAAGTTCATTTGGGCCACCTATCATTGCCCGAAACAGTAACGGAAAGTAATCCTTAATCATGTAAATCGCTTTGTATTCGCTCAGCTCTTGTTTTTTCTTTTCCAGCAGGAGCTGTCGCATTTGAAACATGGTAGAGGAACAAAGAAGAATGCCGATTAATTGCCCATATAAATGGCACTCTAGGCGTTCTCTCTTGACGTTCTTACACTCATCAATTTCAAAAAACGACTTCCACGTTTTAAATAAAATTTCAATCTGCCAACGTAATGAATACAGAGCGTGCACGTAATCCATCGGCACTTCTTTTGGTAGTGTGTTCGTGATATATACGTTGATACCCATTAGCTGCTTACTCTTGTCCTTCATAACAATGCCTTTCTTTTTCTCACGTACGGCTTGGTTTTTCAGACGTGTTTCGGTTTGAACATTCGTTAATCGGTGGACGATTACACGTGTCGGTAATTTCTGAATCTGGCCAATGTAAGCTTCCGAAATTTCAAGTGTCTCACCCGATTCCAGTTCTTTCATGATCTGTGCCATATCGAGCTGAATATATTCGGTCTGCTTCTTCAGTGTACCGTTTTTGAAATACTCTGGTTCAGGATTTTTCACATAAATACGTGTATTTAATTTCAATCGAGATATATAATAGGCTCTCAACTCATGAATCGTTTGTAAATCTCGTAGGTCAAAATAACCTAAGTCACGCAGGCATAAATCACCTGCTTCAACGCTTTCAAGACAAGTCGTGCCATAGGTTTTGTCATTATTTTTCCCTGGCCCTAGCTGCACGTTTAAAAATTGGCCACTCAGTAAATCGTATTCCAATTGGATTTTCACCCCCGCAGTATTACTACTCCCTCCAGAGCCTTGATAATCAGTGGCGAAGGAATCAGGTAGCTGAAACACAGTTGCATCTAAAATCCGAATACGTTCGAAAGCAGAAATCATGTGTGAAGATAGCGATTGTGTCGCACAGAGTTTCTGTGTTAGGAGCGAAGTAAAGACTTCTCGGAGGAATGCGACAGCTGCTGGATTAAAACGTTGATTGAGTCCCTCTTGGCTCATTAGTACGCCCGTCGAAGCCTCTAACCGACTACATAGTTGCGTAAGCGATGTACTAGCGACTTCTTGACTGAGCCAAACGCAAAGGGCGATGAGTTCATCTGCTTGATACTTACTAGATCGCTGCACAAAACCAACTTGTTTGGCGACTTCTTGTAGGACTATCGGAGATAGAAAGCGTTGTAATTCTTGTGAGAATAGATGTAATTCTTCAGAAAGCGAGAGATTCATAAAAAAAACGTCATCCTTTTGGAGTACTTTATTGAAAGAATAACGTTTTTTTTATTTTGGGGGAAATTCGTTTCGTTAGCTTGATGGGCATGGGGTAGCATCAGGAAAATGCGGATTTACAACGATAAGGAAGTTTCAATCCATAAAAAAAGCCGATTTCCAGTCTTGAACTGCACCCCAATTGTTAGACACAACTAACAACTGGAGGTGCAGTTTTTTATGGCGAGATTTTCTTCAGAAGAAAAAATACAGGCAGTAAGACAATATATAGATGGTAATGAGGGAGGACAAACCATTGCTAAATCTATTGGTGTTCATCCGAGTTTACTTCATCAGTGGATTAAACAATTTGAACTTTTTGGTGATGATGCTTTTGAAAAACGCTATACACCCTACCCCGCACAGTTTAAACTAGATGTACTCAATTATATGAACGAACAAGGGACGTCTATCAGGAAAACAGCGGCGATTTTTAATATTCCATCTTATGAAACGCTTCGAAAATGGAAAGTTGCTTATGAAACAGAAGGATTTGATGCCCTACAATCAAAGAAAAAG
This sequence comes from Bacillus sp. SD075, assembly GCF_017355165.1. Lineage (GTDB taxonomy): Bacteria > Bacillota > Bacilli > Bacillales > DSM-1321 > Peribacillus. The sequence continues at coordinate 17,575 of NZ_JADILK010000064.1, forward strand.
GGGCGTCCATCCATGAAAAATAAAAATAATAAGAAATCAAATACTCAAGTACCCGATGAAGGATCAATAGAGGCTTTACAGGCGGAGAATGAACGTTTACGTATGGAGAATGCCTATTTAAAAAAGTTGAATGCCTTAGTTCAAAACAAGGAAAAATCACCAAACAAGACAAAGCGCAAGTAGTCTATGAATTAAGGAATGCATTCCCGGTGAAAGCACTTATACAACTTGCAGACATTCCGCGTAGCACGTATTACTATTGGGTGAAAAACTTCGGTCGTCCTGATCCAGATGCAGAACTGAAAGTGTTGATTAAATCTGTTTTTGATGAACATGAAGGTCGGTTTGGTTACCGTCGTATTCGTGATGAACTTAGAAATCGAGGACACAAAGTAAACCACAAAAAGGTACAACGTATCATGAAAGAACTAGGGCTAAAATGTCTTGTCCGTATGAAAAAATATCGCTCTTACAAAGGAACTGTGGGCAAGATTGCACAAAATATTTTAGATCGCAATTTCAAAGCTGAAAAACCAAATGAGAAATGGGTTACGGATATTACAGAGTTTAAATTATTTGGAGAAAAGCTATATTTATCGCCGATATTGGACTTATTTAATGGAGAAATCATTACGTATACAATCGGTTCAAGACCAACCTACTCACTCATTTCAACGATGTTAGATCAAGCTTTTGAACGTTTAACAGACGGCACGGCGATACTCTCCTTATTCATTCAGATCAAGGCTGGCATTATCAAATGAAACAATTCCGTGATGCCCTTAGGGAACGTGGCATTACGCAAAGTATGTCTCGCAAAGGGAATTGTTACGATAACGCTGTTATGGAAAATTTCTTTGGTATCATGAAATCGGAACTTCTTTATCTAAAAGAATTTGAAAGTGTGGAACACTTTAAACAAGAACTAGCAAAATATATAGAATACTATAATCACAAACGAATCAAGGCAAAATTAAAAGGCATGAGCCCGGTACAATACCGAGCTCATGCCCAACAGGCTGCCTAACGATATAACCTGTCTAACTTAAGGGGGTCAGTTCATCTCAAGGAATCGACTTTTTTTATGGATTCTTGTTCAAGTAAAGCACCCGATAGTTTAAGTGTAATATTTTACAATCTTTCTTGGGTAAATACTATTACTAAAAGTTTTATTTTAGTTTTTATAAATATTCGAATCTTGCCTCAAATAGCAAACTTGTCATCTGCTATAAACACTTTCACATGTTCCAGGCGCTGGTTCATAAAAACAATGTTCTTTAAATTGACCAGAAAAAGGTTGGTCGTACCATGTTGGAGGACACGGACCATATGGATTAAAGTACCAAAGAGCATATTTCGCTGGGTGATCTCTCCAATATTCCAAATTCCGTCTTGCTAATCTTCTTTCAGATTCTCTTGCTCTTTGATAAAATACATTGCCTTTTTGAACAGCTTCAAAAGAGAAATTTCCTCCTTGTACTTGAAAAATGACTTGTTTAATTGTTCTCAATTCATTAAAGTCAAGACAATCTGCTACAGCACGGTTAACAATTACATTTCCAACATATAGCATTCCTTGTTTTCCTTCGCCTTCAGCTTCTGCTCTCATCATCCTTGCCATTATGTCTGCACTTCGGTAAGCTACTCTTGCCATTTTTCCACCTCCAAAATACAGTATGAAAAAAAGCATACATTCATGTCCTTGTTTATAAAATAAGAATGCTTAGTTTTTAAGTAAAATGAAAACTACGGCATTCTTTTTATACCTTTATTCAACTAAACTGCCAGTTAGTTTAAGTAGAAACCTTCACAATCTCAATAGAGTAGGCTCTATTGAGACAATACCCATAACCATTGGTATGATTCGACGAAATTTACGCGTGTTGGGTTCGGAAAATAAGGGGAAAACAGCCCCATAATCCGGATTTACGTTCTTACGTTTCCTCCTAATTCCTCGAGATTCCGATTCTCTTTGAAGCTTGGCATTCTGGGCCAGTTTTTCACGAAACTCTTAAAAAAGAGGAAGAAATATTTGTATTGCATACTTCATCCGCATTTAACGGGGGTACCCCTTTTTCATTGTTATTTTTGATCCTTTAATTTTTCAAGTTTTTTCAATTGTTCTTCAGACTGCCGTTTAAGTGCTTCATTTGCTTTTTTCAACAAGAAAAACAATCCCCACAGCAAAACGCTAAGAATCACAAAAAATAGGGTTTTATAAATAATTAAAAAAATTACTGAAATAACAGAGATAACTAGCAAAAATATTTTGGTTTTTACGCTTCTCGTATCGTTTACCAACATTATTTTGTAATCGTGCTTTATAAAAATCAAGAAAACTCATTTGATTTCTCCTTTCTATTAGGTCTAATGCCATTGGTGCTACCTCAATAAGAAAAAGACGCTGTCTATCTTCAACGTATTATTTTTACTCACGCCCAGTCAGTTGACCAATAAACTCAACATCATCAACCTTCCAGCCTTGCCCTTTTACATATATGAGCGATGTTTTGACGATAACCGTGTCAGTGGCAGCAACTTTATTAAATTCCGTAGTGAGCTTGAATTCATTAAAAAATTCAGCTTCTGTCTTCGAGGACTGATATTCAAAAGGCTTCAGGCCTACCATGGATGACTTGACCGATTCTTCCGAATCCGGAAGTTCCGTTCCGGAAGGATGGGTTGCCTTGTATCCCTGATCGGTCATGAACGGTTCAATTTTTTGTATCGTTCAGCAGTGGTTTGATAGGTGAAAAAGCTTTCAAGAAACTCTCGATTTATCTTTAATGCATCCGTGTTCTCGATAGAGGATAGAGACTTAATCTGATCTTCATAGTTGCCCTGGTTGGCTCTGACTTCCTGCAGCTGTGATCGCAAGCTGAAAACGTACATAATAACCAAAGCAGCAGCGACGAATACAATCATTAAAAATAAGAAATTTTTCTTTTGGGTTGGCTCCATGCCCTGCACCTCCGTTTCTAAATCCGTCTAAAACCTAGAAAGGGATATAAGTTTTTCCATTCTTCAACAGACGAATAAGAAGTACCGCCACTGCTATTTGCATTGATAAATTGACCATTCCCAACATACATACCCACGTGTGAAGCTCCGGGCTTATAGGTGGAGAAAAAAACGAAGTCACCCGGTTTTATTTGGTCTTCAGGAACCGGGTTTGTTTTGTTGTACTGCGATTGAGCTGTCCCGTACATATCAATGCCGATCTGTGCAAAGGCATATTCCAGTAAGCCTGAACAGTCAAATCCTCCTGCTGCTGGCGTTCTGCCTCCCCATACATACGGTCGGCCAAGATATTCTTTCATGATGGTATGAACTTCCTCTACATTAAAGGATTGTGTACCGTCGCCCACGACAACCACACTGCCGTTTCCGGAGTTGTAATAACGCATAACATGCTCAACGTAGTTCACATCACCGTAACGACTCCAT
>NZ_JADILK010000065.1 GCF_017355165.1 Bacillus sp. SD075
CGTTAGTTGATTAAGAAATGGTCCTAATTCACATATAAATGCAAAACATTATCCTGTTTCTCATACCTTCCCTTTATTTCTCCGATACCATCAATTGTAAGCGAATCAACATTTTCAATGGGATTATTCTTTAATATCAGATGTAATTTAATTATATTTTGAAGTCCACCCTTACAATAGGCAATAACAGGTTGTTGTACAAGATAGTCTTCATTGTTAATTCTTACTTTTATAAAGTTCTTATGTAAAAGCCTATTTTCAAATGGGACGATATTCATCGGGTCAAAAGATTTAGCAGTTATTTCACCTTCAATAAATAGATGAATTCCTTTTTGTTGTTCAAAATTTCCAAATGTATTTTTTCTATTTTGTATAGCAAAATTAATTACTTCCTCTGTTTCAGGACTTATTTCTACGTTACTTATTTTTATAAAGTCATCCGAAAGCTGTTTAAATATATCGTATAATGTTTCCTCTTTACCCCAAAAACTTTCCTTCCAACCTGGTGAAAACTCATCTAGTAACAAACACATAAACAAACCTGAACTATAACAACTCTTTCGTATATCAGAAGTGGATTCATATTTGTCCATAAGGTGTTGTCCATATTTTTTTAGAACTGATTTGTAAGCTATCGGGGTTTTTTCCGAGTAAGCCTTTAGTTCAACATACAACGCAGGTCCTTCAAATGTTTCAATTAAGTTTTCGTATAATAGATAATTATTAAATTTAGCAGCTCTTTTTTCTCTTAGGGCAATGAAAGTATTAAGATATAGTTTCTTTTTAATAATATTATTTTCTAACACAGCACTAAAAAGGTTGGTTCTTTCCTGATTTCGTAATTCCACACTTTCTTTTGATAACGGATATGTGATTCCCATAATTTCATTCGCAAACCGTGTTTCGCCCTTAACATATTGAAAACCGTGGAATAATTCGTGTACGAGAATAGAATATAAACTTTTATAATCCTCATACAATTCGACATTTACAATTGCTGTTGGATAATCATTATAAAGAATAAGTGTACAACCATTAAATTGTTCATCCCAATTTAAAATTTGATAATTATTTTGTTGATTTTTTTTCATTCTAGGATGGTTGAAAAGATAAACATAACTCTTATCATATAATGCGTAAGCAACCGATTCAAAACCTGACCAATAATTATCCAAATTTGCATTTACTAAGTCTTGGGAAATTCGATTAAGATATTTATTCATCCTTTTCACCTCTATATAAAAAATCCATTAAATCTAAATTCTCTTAGGGATGAAAAATATCCTTTTTCAAAAGGGAGCTTATGCAACTAAACTGCCCCGATAGTTCCATAAAGAAAAAGCTGCCTTAAAGACAGCTCCGATCCACAGCTAATGCACCTGTTACTTGAAGAAGAGTGATACAAAAATAAAGCCAATTATGATTATAAGAATAAGAATTCCTGTACTTTTCCATCCCATACTGCCTACAAAGTCTGGAAGACCTCCACCGTGAAGACTCCCACCAGGATTCCTTTTTAGCTCTTCTTGCCTTAATTTTTCCCTTCTTCTTTCAGGAGTTTCTTTATCTTCACTCATTTGAAAACCCCCTGTGAATTAAAAAATCATCCCTTCTAAATTTTACCATAAATAACCGTTATCCATGTTGAACTATCCTGCCCCGTTAGTGCCATAAGAAAAGAGCTGCCTAAAAGACAGCTCCGATCTTCAGCTAACGCACCGTTCATTAGGGATAAAATCTCATTCTCCTGTTAAAATCTCTTTAAAAATAATGGTAATAACAAAAGCTAACAAAGAAAGTAAAACTCTATTAAATAAATGAATAGGCGTTAGACGTTCTTTTAATTTAAAGTATCCATTTAACACGACGATTAGTATAGCAAAATGAATAATTATTGCTATTAAATCAGTGTAAGTAAATGGCTTGCTTATGTAACTATCTGAGTAAAACCCTGTTAGGATTATTACAGTAAATAGAATAAATTGGATTCCAAAATATTTAATAAGATTCAAACTGCATAAGCTCCTTCTCAATTTCTCATTGTGTTTCACCATTATTGTAGCTGTAAGAAACAACTTTGGGAAACAGTACATATTGAGAAAACTTCTTCAACTAACCTGCCCCTTTCGTATTATTAGGTCAGCCAGATATTTCTGGTTGACCAATTTTTATATAGTTTTATTATAACGGTAGCCGGGGTAGAACGTACCTGCCCGTGGGGCTTAAGATCCCGTCAACTAAACAGTTCGCCCCCTACTTGCTTAAACATGATTTGGCTGGTTGGGACCAAGATCTCGTATAACAAGCGAAGCTATGATACTGCAAGAAGGATTAGGGGTTACCGGCAAATATTATGTTTTGGGAGGAGATAAAAAATGAATCCAGTGGTTGGTCTGGATGTAGCTAAAGGTGAAAGTCAGGTTCAAGCATTCTTGGAAAAGAAGAAGCCTTATCAAGGCAGTTTCAAAGTTACACATACCATTGAAGGATTAGAAACGCTATTTCAGTTTCTGAGAAAAATAGAAAATAAAACAGGAATCAAACCTCCGATTGTATTGGAATCCACGGGGCATTATCATACGCCAGTTGTACAGTATTTTGAGGAGAGAGGCTACTTATTAATTGTCGTTTTCTTATCGTGCGAAGAGCTCAAGTTTACGCAATGTAAAGACAGATATAATCGATGCACGTCACCTCTGCGAGCTGTACTATAAAGAGGATTTAGAGCCTTATAAAAAACGAGGGATACAACTCTTAAATCTTCGTAATCTTTCAAGACAACACGAAAATATAACAGGTATCTATGTACAAACAAAACTACAGTTCCAGGCTGTTCTTGATCAAGTATTTCCTGAATATAGAGGGGTTTTTGGAGATTTGTATTCGGTTGTTTCTTTGCTTACTCTATTAGAATTCCCTACTTCTGAAGACATATTAGCAGTCGGTGAAGAAACTGTAGCAAATAGGATTAATGAACTTTGTCCAAGTCGTTCTAAAAAGTGGGCGAATACACAGGCAGAGAAACTTACGGCTGCCTCAGCTCGAAACCCTTTTCAGAGAACCTTATATCAGAGTCACATTTTAAGCCTTGAAATGTATATAAAAATGCTTCTAGAATACCAAAAGCACCTATCCAAATTTGAAGACGAGATAGATGCTTTGGCAAAAGAAATTGAAGAATATAAGATTATCCAATCCATCCCTGGAATCGGTGAAAAAATCGCTGCAACGATTATTTCTGAAATTGGAGAGATTGAACGGTTTAATCACCCTAAAAAACTAGTGGCATTTGCCGGAATTGATCCAAGTATCTTTGAATCAGGTAAATTCAAAGGCACAGTAAATCGGATTACCAAAAGAGGTTCTGGCAGACTAAGACACGCCTTGTATATGGCTGTTAAATGTGCCATTCGTGATTGTCGCAAGAAGAAAACGACAGATGAAATCATCCCTCGTAACAAGCGATTACGAGAGTTTTATGATAAGAAACGTGAAGAAGGAAAGCCCTTTAAAGTAGCTGTGATAGCATGTGCCAATAAACTCTTACATTGGATTTATGCACTTTTAAAAAGCAACTCACCTTTCCAAGATAGCCTAGTTTGAAAGTATAACTAAACCACCCAGAACTTTCCAAACACAGAAACTTGGAAGGTTATTTGGTATGCACAAATTTAGTATAGCATGAAATATTTTAAGGTTTTATTGAAAAATATTGACAAACTATTGGCTGGTTTAGTTCCATAAGAAAAGAGCTGCCTTAAAGACAGCTCCGATCTTCAGCTAACGCACCCGTTAGTTCATTAAGAAAAGGGATTCTTATTAAAGAATCGCGCCCGTTTGTTGAATAACATATTCAATTTCTACTAAAGAATTAACCTAATTATGATAGGCTTCTCTGTTACTAGTCTAAATGCGGTTTTGTTCTTATGAATCATAACAATATTAAATAAATCATCTAAAATGAATGTACGATCTTGTCTTACTTATTTATTTTCCAATTTAATGTGAGGAGCTCCTACTTACTATAAATTGCGAATCATTTCCTTTATTTCATCACGTTTTTGAATAGTTGTATCGTTTTCACTTGGAAAAATTGCTGTGGCACCACCGTCATTTTCAACATCAACTAGTAAATCGTCTAAAAAATTCGAAAGTGGCATGTTGAACGCTTCGTATGACTCATCTAAATTGGCAGCCTTCATTTCAGCAAAGCTTCGGCTTGGCCAAACAGGTAGTAAAAATGGATAGTCTCCATCATCCTCTAATAGTAATAAGTCGCCATTTTTTTCGCGTAGTAACCACACCTGTTCATCCGTTGCAACTATACCATAAAAATATGCAAGTCGCTTTTCAGCAGGACGGTTTAAAATAAATCTTTTAATTAATTTCATATAGGTCATTCCTTTACGATAATTATTAAAAAATACCAGTTCCAAGCATCGTTAATTGCATGATACATCCTGACTTATACAAGGAAAGCCATAATTCACCTCTACACTCTACTTTTCTCTACATTATACCAGTTCTTATGCAACTAACCTGCCCCGTTAGTGCCATAAGAAAAAAGAGAGCTGCCTAAGCAACTCCCTTATTGAAGTAAAGCACCCGTTAGTCCTAACATAACTCCTTACTCAACAATCTGGCCCGATTGCTAAATAAGAAAAAATCCTACATTATCAAAAAACAGCATATAAACAGGTTATACTGTTCAATCATTACTGATTTCCCCATTAACTAGATCACCTTTTAATTAAAAGTTAAGTCCCATTTTCCTTAATAAAATTACGTTCTGCTCTTATTTGTTCTTCTAAAAGATAATCCTCTAACTTCCCATATCTTGAAGCTTGTGTTAATGATAGTCCAAACCCTTCAACGAGTAATTGTGGTCCAAAATTACTTGCTATCATATTAAAACAAGTAATTCTTAGAGACTTAGGTGTAAAACCACAAAAAGCCTTTACCTTTCTTGCAATGAAGGCATTATTGATTGGACGATCCTGATATACCTCTGATAAAGTTGAACTTAATATTAAAAAGGTCTTATTCTGTACGTTTCTTATATTCGATCTTTGTGTAATATACTCATTAATTAAAACCATTTCATCATTAGATAAATAAACAGGGGGTCTATCATTTATGTAAATCGCCTTCTGGTCAACTTTTATGTCACTTATTTTTATGTTTCTAATATGTGATGAAGATAACCCATGATATAAACATAGTGTAGTCAATAAACACTCTAAGGATTGTTCATAGTGGCTAATTTTTATTAATCTAGCCACTCTTACTTGCTCATCAAAGGTCAAAGGCTCGATAGTTGGAGGAAGCTCTCTAGATTTTATATCCAAGATTGGTATATGGGTTATTATTCTTTTTCTTTTGGCTAACTTGAAGAGAACTAATAAATCTTTCCTCACTATTTCACGATGCTTAGGTGTTAAAGATAAAAGAAATTCATGAACATCTTCTTGCTGAACAGTATCCCATGATTCTATATCCTTACAATTGATTTGAAACCATCGGACTAATCTAACAAAAATTTCTATGTCCGCCTTTACTGTTAATAGGGATAATGGCTTCCTCGCATTAAACTTCACTTGCCTATTCCTTAGTTCCATTTTTTCGTTGAAATATATCTCCAAGAGACGTATAAATCCTTTAGGGACTTGCTTTAAACCCTCTCTAATACTAGTGAGAATACCCTCATCTGCGTTAAGGCTTAAATAACCTTCCTTAATTAAAAAATTAAATAGACTTGATTTAACTCCCTTAGAATTAGGGATTTTTTCTAAAGTAGATATAAGCCATCCTTCATTAATATTTGAAGGCTTTAAAAGCTCATTTTCAGCTATTTGTAAAACCTGTAACACCTTACTAGTGTGCCTACAAATTGTTGTTATACTAATACCTAATTCTTTTAAAAAAAGAACATAGTTTTTAAATAATGTTACACTCCATGTTTTTGTGAAATTTTCTTTAAGAAAACCTTCAGTTTGTATTTTATCTACACGAGCTTTACCAAAACAATTTTGACAGACGGTTGCTTTTTTATTAATTTCTGTCGGATTTAGTTTTCGTCCACAAAATACGCAAGTAAAATTGTTCATCTTGTACCTATATTGGTGGAAGCTTATCTTCAGAAATGAACTCATTAACCGCCTTTGCCAACTTTTTATCCGTTGGTCTTTCAAGTCTTTTCACAGGTGTAGGAGTATGTTTCCATAAATCATTTGGAGTACATTCTAGTGCAGTACAAAGCGCATCCATTGTTTGGACCTTTACTTGCTTAGGCTCACCAGTTAATAATGCGCTTATTGAGGGGGGAGATAGTTTATAACCTGCTTTATCTTCCAATAGCCTACCCAATTCAGCACCAGACCATATTCCACTTTCAGCCATGACTTTTCTTAATCTCCATTCAATCACAATTCATTCACCCTTTTTATTAAAGTTTAATAATTGATTTCGCCACTTTTCCTGAGCCATCCTCACCCTTTTCTCCAAATGGTCTGAACCAGGATTAGAGTAATTAAATGTCGTAGCAACATCTGCGTGACCTAACAATTCCTTTAGTGTTAATAAGTCCACACCAAGTTCTGTCTGACGAGTTGCGAATGAATGACGTAATTGATGAGGACTAAAAATCTCTTCTTTAGTAAAACCCATCTTTTCTTGCCTTCTCGCTAAACTCTTTCGAGCTGTGTGTTTATTTAACCTAACTCCACCTTCTGATAAGAATAAAGGACCTGCAGTTTCGGTAGTGAAAAGGGGTCTGATCCTCTCTAAGTACCATTTTATGAGTATATCCACATCATCTAACATTGGTACCCATCTTCGCTTAAATCCTGACCCCATAGATCCTTTTCCAAAACGAACATGAATTTTACCCTTTTCCCCCAAGTCAAACCTACAGTCTTTTACATCCATCATTATTATTTCGTGTGTTCTTAAACCTGTTAATTCTAACATTCTAAAAAGGCTATAGTCTCTCGCTACAGTGGAGTATTTTCTAGCTGTTTTCATTTCTTCCTTCAACCCATTCCAAAATCTAGCAAGTAATTCAGGTTTTGGAGGTATTACCTGACCATTATGATCATCTTTTCTATGATAGTAACGGTTAAATTTATCTAATAAGTTAGGAACTTGTAATCTATACCTCTCCCAAATTTCATGACCATGCCTTGTCTTTAAATACTCTAAAAATGTAGAGATAGTAGATTGATATTTTCTCCTAGTTGAATATGCTAGTCCTCTTCCGACCAATCCTAAATAAAACTTATCTGCATCGGACATTGTAACTTCCCATATGAACTTATTTGACACATCTAAGAATTCATTCAAGCATTTTGTTCCGAGAGCTATGGTATGCTCCGTATATCCTAGAACACGCTGTTGCTGTTCCCATAACCCCATTAACTTTGCTTGGTATTCTCTCGATTCTTCATATGTAGGATAGTATATTTCTTGTTTATTGCTGATTACAGATAAAAAAGGTTGCTTACCCATTTAATAACCTCACATTTTAGGTATTACCTAATATTTTTAGTTAACACCTAATATATCAGAAGATTAATAAAAAAGAAACATATCCTTTCTCCGGTGCTGATGGCTGACAATAAGGGAAGCCGCGTTGTTTAAAATGGCGCATTTCAGCACATCTCTAGGATGGACGACACTCGCATTTAGGCTTCCCACATGCGCCCGATGTAGACCTACAACATGATTTTTCGTGTTGAGCATCATGACAAGAAAAACTTCCCTGTCCTCGTTTGCGATTTGCGCTGCGGCTAATTCTCGGGCATCCTCTGGATTGCGAATTTGAAAGGCCGCAAACGGCTCAACCATTTCCCTGATTTCCTGCTTAATTCGTACCACTTCAAAAATTGGGGTTAAATCCATTTTCAAAACTCCTTTTCATTTTAATTTTTTATTTGTTGCCCTTTTGGTTTTTCTCTGGTCGGTTTTTCTTTCCTATTTTCATTTGCCTTGCGAAGCGAATTAGTTCCCCAAAGGGGGATTATTTTTCCCCTTTGACATGTAGAACGAAAGACACGCATAGGCAATCGGTCAAGGGATAAGCACAAAAAGTTTTTGATGTTGCGATAGCGCCCCTAATCAAAAACTTTTTTGCCCCTTGATCGATTGACTGGCCGCCTTAGCTTCCTGCCGGAAAGGTTCGGGTGTCCTACCGGCTGGGAGGTTAGCCGGCCTGCGCTGTTTTACGATTCGGAAGGCAAAGGGAAAAAATAAAAAAAAGCAGCCGCACGGCTGCTATCCTTATGACCTTTTATTCTTTTAATCTCTTAACTTACGGTCTTCGGCTCGTTCGGTATGGCGGCGGTAGCCTTAAATGGAACGTACAAACATTTGAGTAATAATATTAGGTGTACCACAGAATAACGGAATGTTGGTGGTATGAAAGGAAAAAACTTGTTGAACTAAAATTTCAAAAGCACAATTATATAAATAAAAAATAATCTGGAGACCATCTCATCTCCAGATTATTTTTTTACACTATTATAAATTTTATATTTATTTTATTTAACGGCTTCTTTTAATTCCTTACCTGGTTTAAAAGCTGGAACTTTAGAAGCAGCAATGCTTATTTCTTCACCAGTTTGTGGGTTACGGCCAGTTCTTGCTGCACGTTCACGTACTTCAAACGTACCAAATCCAATTAATTGGATTTTTTCTTCCTTAGCAAGGGTGTTAGAAATCGTTTCAAATAACGCATCAACTGCTTTTGCAGCATCTTTTTGTGTCAGTTCAGCTTGTGTTGATACAGCTTTCACTAATTCAGTTTTATTCATTTAGACACCTCAATTTTATAAATATACTATACAGACCCAAACATAACATATATCCCCTTTGTTTTCCACTTCAAGGAGGGAAAGAAACTGGACTGACTGTTAATAAGGAGTATTATGTAAACTTAATTCATTTCGCATTACCAATCAACATCCAGCTGTAGAACCGATATCTTGCAATGAGTAATCGAAAACCCCTTTTTTCCTTTGTAAAATGTATTTTAATTGTGAATTATTTATATCCTCAGCCAAAGTACGATTTTAATGAAATATAGCAAGGTTGTTCAAACAATATTTGTAACAAAGAAGAGATTACTATTAGAACTACTGGTAGTAACGTAAAAATAGATTAATTTTATGTGACGAATATATTATTCATCAACATCAGAAAAGATGTTATTTTCAATGCGATAGTTCCCTGTCTTATAAGAAGTATCATGATTGTCATCATAGTCCCCTAAATAATCCTCTTCATAGTCATCCATTGAATTGTAATAATCATTTAATTCGTGTGATACACCGTCTAGTAAGATACCATAATCCTCTTCTATAGCTGCAGAAATAAGCTTAACTGTTCTTAATTCATCTAATAATATTTCTATAGAAGAGAACCAATTCGAAAAATATTCATCAGGTTGATCATCACTTTCTATATTATCCATTAAGGCGTCAAATTCACCCCTGAAATGTTCGGGACCCAGCTCAACCAAAGTATTTATTATCTCTTTTTTACCATATTCCCCTAATATTCTTAGTACGTGGTCACCATTAGTAATAAAAGTTACATCGCAGTTTTCAATTGCAATTTCTTTAATCTTATTAATCAACTTACCTTTACAATCATCTTCAAGTAATCCTAAATCTTCTAATCTACAAGCAAACTCATAGGTTGGAATTCCACTTAATTGGTAAAAAGAAGGCATTACTAAACTCTCTAGAAATTCCTTATTTTTAGATTTTAACCAAATAAGAAATTCATCAGAAGTTTCACGTAACATGAACCCTGTTAGACTATTTCTAAAATTAACAGTGGTTTTTGTTTGTGTAAATCTTTCTTCTAGAACATACCATAAAGTTTTAGGCACGAATATCTTATTCACTGTATCTTCTTTGCAAGTAAGATCCCTTATTAAAGTTTGGATTTTTGATGCGTATATAAATAACTCTATCATCTCTGAATCTTTAGATAAAATAATTTGTAAAGAATCTATCATGCTTGGATGGTAAAATGACCAGACTTTATTTTGTGATACTATTGATAGTTTTACCAAGCTGTTTTTCATAATTTCTAGAGCACTTTTGATTTTAGGTAGTGTAGCATCAAATGAACTTTTGAAATACTCAGGTATATGTTCTTCCTTAACTGGACTATGAAGTTGATTACCCTGTAATAATATTAAGATAAGGGCAGCTTTTTTGCTTTCATCTAAAGATTTGATAACTTCCTCAAAAAGGGATACAGGATTCGCAAAAAAATCACTTAAAGATTGTTGGTTAATATTTATATTATTATGGAAAATTTTATTTCCTAATCTTCTAGCTAGTTCTGGGGAGAAATTATTATTTTTTGAAAGAGAGTTTAAGAGAGGTTTTAATTCCTTTTTTTCATCTCTGGCTAAATCTCCACTTTTTATATGATTATATAGAATTTGTTGCTTTTCAGCTAACGAAAGTTCTCCTACGTTAATTATCACTTGTGAATCAAAGAGCAATTTAAATGCACTTTCCTTAATCTTTTCACGGGCCTCATTAAATATATAGTCCCTACTAGTAAAAATTACAGTAGCCCCTTTTTTGATTGCAACATTTAATTTAACAAAGGTATTTAACCAACCATTTAAACGGTAATTATCTAAATTAGTTATGCCAAAAACATCATCAAACCAGTATACTTTTTTAGGACTATCTGGATTCCAATGTTCTTTGAACTGTGTTGAATCTTCTAATATTAATGTTTCGTTAGATTCATCTTCCGCAATTGATGACATACAGATATTGGTTGCAATCGCAGATTTACCTGAGGCAGGGGGACCTAACAAAATTACAAATCTTTTTTCTAATACAGCAGTAATTGCATCTTGATAAGCCTTTGTACTTACAAACGTTGTTACCGTTTCTTTTAGATCTTCAATAATTTCATGAGATTGTTTATATACCCGTTCATCGATTATTTCTGATAAATCTCCAATCCCATATAATCTTGGAACAAGTCTTCTTAGTCTTTTGTCTCCATCTATTGTAGAGTCAAACCATTCTGAACCTAATACTGTACAGCTTTCAAGCCCACTTATTTTTAAGAACCTTTCCCTGATTATCAAATCATTTCCAGCTGATATTTTCCGATTTGTGAAAATAATATAATGGTTTATATTATTTTCATTTACTAATTTTTGTATTTTTTTTATTTCATCCTTTATAATCGGTAATGTCATTGACTCTTCGGAATTAGTCGTGCGTTTACATTGAAAGACAAACTTCCCGCTAAAAGTTCTATCTGAATTATTATCGAAAGGACCTTTACCTTCAAAATACCCATCTCTTCCTCCGTCTTTTCCTTCTGAAAAGGGAGTGTAAGTTGCGCCTAGTGTATGTTGCATAATATTACAGACTAGATTCTCAAAAGCCTTCCATCCGAGCAAATGTAGATTATATTTCCCCATAAGTTTCTCCTTACTATTACCATTATTAATGAAATACTTGGCAGGTATGTATAATAATCTTAATTCAATCTAGAAAAAAAACCATATATATATTAATGAGGTATTCATAGAGAAACAGACCTCGAAATATTAAGTCTTTTTTATCCTAGGCACTAACTCCATAATATATCTATCTATAACTAGATAGAATTGGGAGAAAAATCATTCCTTTTTCATAATTGTATGTCGAGTGTATTTCTCCAGTGAAGTAAAAATGTGTTCAATATTAATAAATCATTTTGAATTTAGAAATATATGGAAATTGTGATAATGATAAAATAAAATAGGCCTTTGCTACCGTTGCAAAGACTTTTTTTTTGACGAGTTTCTTCTATTATATAGTTATTTTATTAAAGTCTTTTCATAATCCTTAACCAATTTATAAAAAGTCGTCTTTTTAACGCCAAGTTCCGCCATAGCTTTAACTGCTGTAATTTCTCCTGATTTCCATAAATCATAGACTTGTTTAAACTCTTCTGTTACAGTAGCTTTCGGCCGACCGAAGGGCACACCATTTTGCAAAGCCACATCAATTCCTTCACGCTGCCGTTTCCGGATCCTATCCCGTTCTTCTTCCGCCATCCAGGAAAGAATCTGCAAAACTAAATCTGCAATGAATGTACCGAGGCTGTCTTTAAATTGAGTAGTATCCAATAATGGCATATCCATGACCACGATATCTGCTTGAATGTTTTTCGTGATGTCATTCCATTCCTGAAGTATCTCTTCTTTGTTTCTACCAAAGCGATCCAATGAATGAATGTAAAGTACATCCCCTTTCCGGACCATGCGTTTTAATAATTGATATTGAACTCGATCGAAATTTTTTCCACTTTGTTTATCTAAAAAGATATCTCGTTCATTGAGACCTTTTTCTAACATGGCCTGAAGTTGTCGTCCTTCATTTTGATCTTTGCTACTCACTCTTATGTATCCAAATTTACGGACATCCATTTTTTTACTCCTTCTTCTAGTTTTCTCTCTCTTATTCTATCAAAAGCGTTCGTAAAAGTGTATGTAAAATAAAGAACGTTCGTAAAGTATTTTTAAACTTTAACGAACGTTAAAACAAGAGAATTTTATAGAAAAAATACCCGTTCGTAAAAGTGTACTTTTACGAACTAATTCAGAAGAAAAACATTAGTTTTATTTAAAGTCATGGTTTCCCATAGTTTTAAAGGTGTTTATAAAGGTGTACTTTTACAAATGGGTAAATAGGGTCTTTATTTAGTTTTTACCAGCTTAGCTAGAAAGTCATTATTTTTCCCATTCTCTTTTTAGTGAGTGCATTTTCATTTAATCGTCCCTTTGTGAATCGATATTTGCATAAATAAAAAAAGACTTTCTACATCTGAATAATGTAGAAAATCTTATGTATTAAAGTGATTTCAAATGTTCAATACGTTTTTCTAATGGTGGGTGAGTAGAGAATAGTCTAGAGAATTTTCCCTTGCCACTAATTTTAAAAGCAGCAATAGACTTTTGGCTGTCATCAACCAAGCTAACGGTGTGTCTTAATGATTCTAATGCGTGAATCATATTCGCCTTTCCACCTAATTCGGCAGCTAATTTGTCCGCTTTAAATTCACGTTTTCTTGAATGCCAAAAGATAATAGGACTGCTTAAAATGCTGAATAGAATCTCGAAAACCATAGAAGATACGAAGTAAACAATTCCAGCCACTTCTTCTCTTACAAAACTTGAAACAATTTTTGAAGCAATACGGGAGAAGAAAATAACGAATGTATTGATGATACCTTGCAATAGAGTTGTTGTAACCATATCACCATTCTTAATGTGTGCTATTTCGTGTGCAATAACCCCACAAATCGCATTACGATCCATCCTATCTAACATACCGCTTGAAACGGCTACTAATGAACGTTTTTTGCTTGGTCCAGTAGCAAAAGCGTTGACCTCCTGTGAATGATAAATACCAACTTGTGGCATAACTTTCAAACCAGCCATACGTGCTAATCGGTATGTTTCTTCCAATACAAAGCGTTCGTGATCGCCACGCGGAGAATGTTCATCAATTAATTGAATACCCATAACCCATTTCGCCATTATACGAGACATTGACAATGAAATGATGGAACCAGCAAAACCAGCGATGACACTGAAGGCAAGCAGGGAACCATAACCACCGCCACCAATATAACTTTCTACACCAAGCAACGTGGTGATAGTTGTAATGGTGATTAATACTAGAAAGTTAACGAATATAAATAAGGAAATACGTTTTAACAATAAAGACCCTCCTGGTTTGTAATAAACTTTGTCCTAATTAGGTGATCACCAATAATGAAACCTACATTATATAACTATATACGAAAAAGTAAATAAAAAGTTTCAAAAAACAAAAAATATGTTTGTGATTTGGTTCTGGTGCAAAAACTTCAAGACAATTGCAAGTAATCTCTAAATCTTGGACATAGTGATACTATTACTCTAAAAAAGGTGCGTGATCAGTATGGAAAAGCAAAATTTATTCAAATGGAAACATTATTAGCCTAACATTATTTTGTTAACAGTGAGATGGTACCTGCGGTACAACCTGAGCTTTCGTAATGTAGTGGAGATGATGGAAGAACGTGGCTTATCGATGGCCCACACAACGATTATGCGTTGTGTTCATCAATATAGACCGGAAGTAGATGAAAGAATACGACGTCATCTTAAGCCAACAAATAACTCCTGGAGAATCGATGAAACATCTATCAAAGTAAAAAGTCAATGGATGTATCTGTATCGTGTAATTGATTCCGAAGGAAATACGATTGATTTTTATCTTAGTAAAACAAGAGACAAAAGGCTGTAAAGTGCTTCTTCAAGAAAGCTTTACGGTGGTCTTCTCATGTTTCAAAGCCTCGTGTTATAACAGTGGATAAAAATACGGCTTACCCTATCGCAGTCGAAGAATGGACAAAAGAAAAAAACATGCCATCAGGCATGCAGCTCAGACAAAAGAAGTAGTTAAATAACTAATAGCGTAGAACAGGATCATCGTTTTATCAAGAAGCATGTTCGTTCTATGTTAGGGTTGAAATCTTTTCGTACAGCCACTTACATACTGAGTGGTATAGAAGCGATGCATATGATTAAAAAGAAACAGGTTTATCAAGGGGTGAAGTCTGCCCAAAATGAAGTGGAATTCATACATAGACTGTTCAGGATAACCATCTAAGGGGTATCTGAAAGTGGACCTACAACTTTTTTCTATTTGCCTTGGTAGTTGCACCAGAACCCTAAATACAATTAAGGTAAAATAAATCTTTTAATTCTAGATAGTTAATAATTTCTATTAGTGAAGCCTCTGCTTCTTGTGAAGTTTTAAAACCACTTTCATCAATGATTTCAAGAATTCTCCTGCTTTGATGAACAAGTTGAGGATGCTTTTCAATTACCATTTTATTAAAAATGATTGCATCCGGTGAAATATTTGGATTAATGTTTCTAAAATCTAATACTCTTTTAACGAACAAAGTCATAAGTAAAAATAAACCTGCTGGATTATTTCCTGTAATTTTCATTTGGATAGAATCAGATAATGTCAAATAAGATTCTAAATCAAAGTCAGATTTTAATAAACGCTCATTAATTATTGGGTCATAGACCATATCATTTAAATTCTTATGCATTATACTTTTGTTGTTGTGTTCAAGATTTTTAAATCGAACATGCTTATAACCTTCTGAACATAATACTAGATGTCCGATTTCATGCGCTACATGAATTGAATCCTCCACCTTTACATGAGGATGTTTATTAACAATCATATAACCATCATCGTAAATACCAAATGAAGCTGAGGATTGTAAATTGTTGCTTTGCAAAAAGTAGACTCGTTTTCTAATTTTTTGTCTTTCAGAGAAATAATATTTATGAAAAGTTTTATCTTTTGAAAGTAACACCTTTAATGCAAAGGATTCATCATAATAATACAAGCCATTAGTTTCCAAGTCTTCCCACACACCAGAGACACCACAACAATTTTTGAATCTTTCCCCACTCATACAAGGACAAGGACTATTTCTACCAATCACCACGACAACCCCTCCTTTTCTGATATATACGACAAAAAAGGAGGAATTACCTTTTTTTAGTTACCGCACGGTTTCATCCAACTATTCGTTACACTACGGTTAAAACACGCCTTCGCTCGGTGCCCACTTGTGCAATCCTAAATTCGCGTGTTTTTCACTACTCATTTAATCCGCTCCCTTTTCGTAATTTTTGCGTCGGCATATTGTTCTTGCTCCAGTGTAAATTCCATTGATGCATACAAAAACTGGCGTTCTTTCTCTCCAAAATATCTGGCTTTGATAAAAACGAGCAGCATAAAGATATGCACCTAATTTTAATAAGCACAGGCAGCTAGTCCAGTATGTTCATAGAATAATAGTAATGTTTCAAAACTAAAAGTAAAGAGGTGACATATACTATGACTATTTTTCCTCTTGAAAGGCTTGTCAGTAATACAGGGGGTGTATTTCTTGGTACTGACAGGGATCAAGCTGCGATGAATGCAGCAAATAATACAGAAGATCATCCAGACCTTGTTGCCCGAAATCCTGGCTGGCCTTCATTGAAAAAATTTGATAATAATAGTGCTGTAAAATCTTTTTCCCCCTTCGGAAGTGTTTCCAACCCTGATTATATCTGGGATCAGCCTACATCAGATGGTCAAACAGCAGCTTTTGCTATTGCTTCTCAAAGATTTGAAGTTCCTTCACCAAATGAAATTAGCACATTTAGTGTTTTTTTTGGTTGCCTTTACCGATAATTCCATGGAAGCAAAAATTGAACTTTTTGAAGAAATTGGAGGTACTTTTGTGAAGGTAGCCCCTCAACCTATTGGGTTAAAAGATTTTTTATTGGTGGCAGGCGATCCAAATACTCCTGCTGTCGGATTAACAATCGATAGTCCACCTTTTACCTTCCAGCACATTCGCGTTTATTCTACTCGTTTTTTTGCTCCTAGTGCCCCATCGAAGATTAGGACTTTTAAAATTGTTGTTTCATTTGAAGTAACCAATTACCTTATTAAACCTATTTATTCTTCCAATCCAGCCGGTTTGCAATTTATGGTCGATATCTATCAAAGTATAGACTTAGTTTAAACGTTTCAGTGAATGAAAAACGATTGTTGATACAGTCGTTTTTGTGTTAGTTAACATAATCGTAAATACAATACCGGAAGTGGTCAACAAACAAACGAATCCCTTGATATACATAAGATTCGCTTGTTTGTTTTTTTATCATTTATGAACGTTTTTATATATCGTTGATAAATCAACGTTTCAGGCTTCTTCAGAAGCCTCCCAGCTGCATAAAAAAAGAGAATTTTATGCAATCCTTGTTGAATTAACCTGCCAGTTGAATAAGGATATTTTTTGTTTAAAATGAATGTATGATTTAGCATAAGATCGTACATTCAAAAGGCCACCAATTTAGTGGCCTTCTTCTTTAACTGAAGAACCCTCGGATTCTCATTCAATTTAGGGATTTTCTAACGTAATGCAGTTGCATTCACAGTTAAAGGAAAAGGAACTGTATACTAGCCTAAAACATATATTGATTTGAAATCACTTTAGAGGAGATGATAATGTGTCTCGTGAACTTCGTGCCGTTTTGACTGGTCTGGATCCACAATACGCAAAAAGACTTGCTGATGCCCTTAATATATACTTGGCCAATCTTCATGTAGTTTCCGCCAAATTACGCAATTTCCACTGGAATGTGGTTGGTGTTGATTTCATTGATTTTCATGAAAAATTACAGGAGCTCTATGAAGAAGTTGCTCTTGAAATCGATCGAATTGCCGAACGAATCAAAATGTTGGGGTTTTTCCCTCTTGCCTCCATGCATGAATTCCTCCGTTACGCAACTCTAGAAGAGGCCCCTAGTTGTCCTTACAATACTTCGACTATTGCTTATGCTATTGTCAATGATTTCGCAGCAACGGCACGTTACTTGCGTGAAGTCGACAAATTCGTAAGAGAAACAACAGATGAATTTACAATAAATCTTTTCGGAGATGCAATGGGCTTTCTAGAGAAACATGTTTGGTTCTTCACAGCTTACTTAGAAAGAATGGATGGATTACGCGATTCTCAAAATCATGTAAATAAATAAAAACTATCCAAGATTAAAGAGTAGCTTTATCTGCTTTGTCACCATAACATGGAACTTTAGGAAGTGGCGATAAAACAAACCCCTTGGGCACCAAGGGGTTTGTTTTATACTATTCTCTTTAATTACTTATTTTACCTTGTTCAACTCTACTGCCACTTTAGTTTAGTTGGTCTTCCTCCGCAGTCCACGTATGGACAAAATCTCGGACAACTGATAAAGAGCCTTTAAAGGTTTGATCCAGATGTGAAGTGAACCAGGGAAGATTAACTTCTGTCAACAGAGCGGTTTCCACGGAGGTGATAATGTTTGCAGGCAAGGTAACTTGACTTGAGTCCCAAGGTACTCTCCGAAAATCTTGAGCTTTGTCCCATGGCAAGGAATCATGATACCCCTAATCTATTTTCTCTGATCGTTTTTTATGTTCCACATATAATTCTCAGATTTGGGGTTCTAACCTAAAATCCAAATGATTTGTAAGCAAGAGAGTACCTCCTTTATTAGTCCTTTAACTTATTGTATTAAACTGGAATTATCCCTTGTCCGGTCTAAAGACAAACGGATTTCTAAGTTTCCCTGCCTTCATTAATTCTTCAGCCTTTACTGTACAGTCGTTTATTACACTCTTAGGTTACATCTTTAGAGCCACTTTTTTCTTGTGAAGATGCCACTTAGATCATCCTTCTCCTATTTATTGAACCAGACTATCGAATCTTCTCTAACTCATACTGGAGACTATTTTATTTATTTTTCCATTGTAAAATTTTTCCATGTCTAATTTTTGATAATTTATACAAAGAAACAACTGGATTCTGACTAGACCCCATTCCTTTATTTTAGAGAATTCTCTTTTCCCGATTTTTACATATTTCTTGCTTAGGAGGGAATTTTATTTGTATCTAGAAAGTAAGGAGATGATCTTTATGAACTACAAACTATTTAAGTCAATCAATCAGCTTTCTGGACGTTGTTCTCCAATTGATTTGCTGATGATATTGATATCAAATAAGATTCGTTATGTGTTTATTTTTGTTTTGATTTTCATGTGGTTTAGAAATGATTCTTACAAAAAAGTGTCTTGCACTGCGGTGATATCTGTGGGGGTAACTTTGTTTATTAACGCTTTGATTAAATTGTTTTATTTTAAACCACGTCCGTTTGTGAAACGTCGGGTCGGCATACTCATTCCTTCAAAAATGGATTCTTCATTTCCAAGTAAACATACTCTGCTTGTATTTGCTATATCTACTTCTATCTTTCTTTATGAACGTGTCCTTGGTTCAATCATGTGGGTACTATCTGTGTTGACGGGCTTCTCACGTATTTGGGTAGGACATCATTATCCATCTGATATTATTGGAAGTGCCTTTATTGCTACCATGACCAGTATCATATTAGATAAAATTACCCGCTGCGTAAATTATTTCGCCCGTGAATAGCAGCTATATTTTAGTCGATATCATGTATGATTATTATTTATTTTTATACAGTAATCGGTCTTTTACCAAGAGAAAAATTTTTTCGTACGGCAGATGACTCTAATCCTAACCGAACACCAGAAGGGATTTTGTTACTTGTTATTTTTTTGTACG
>NZ_JADILK010000066.1 GCF_017355165.1 Bacillus sp. SD075
GAAATCATCTTAATCGATGATTTTATTTTGTGCATATTCCTTTAATCTAGGCAGGATAGGCTCTAAAATTTCTTTGGCTATGTAATCCGTATCTAATCCAATGAAACGTTCACTTTCCATGTCGACCGATCTCGCATTTTCTGGGTCATTACAAAAAATGAACGATATGATTCCTTTATCTTCCGTCATATCTACATATTTGAATGAAATGTCATGTTTCGTAAGACAACTTTCAAACGCAATGCACAATTCATCTATATTTGATTGACTAATAGATGTGAATTTCATATTGATCATCCCCTCCCTTAAAGGATAGCAAAATAAAGCATGGATTTCAAAGCGAAATTCAAGTCGATTTCATTCAATTCCCTTCCCTTCCCCTGATTTAATTTTTTATCTTTCAACAACGATTAATAAGGATTTCCCTAGGGATAACCGGATTTTGTATCGCCGGGATATGCAGTTCCCCATGAATATTCCATGGCATGTCTCATATCTTTATACAAACACCTTGTTAGGAGTGGGGCAACATGAAGTCTTTTTATAAAGGAACGCTCATTTTGATTGTCGCAGCGTTTTTTGGTGAATGTATCGAATTTTTAGTGAACATGCTCCTAGCCAGGGAATTACAGGAAGAGGGCATGGGCCTTTATATGTCCATATTGCCAATATTCTTTTTGATATATGTGATTGCCAGCCTTGAATTACATATTTCCATTTCAAAATTCGTTGCGGAAAATAAACAGGCAATGCATTATAATCTTCTCATCCATGCACTTAAAATGGCTGCAGTCGTCGTATTGGTTATGTGTGTAGTTATGCCTTTCATACTTTCTTTCTCATCCATAATGGACAGATACCATCCCTATATTAAATGGCTGCTCATAACATTGATTCCAATAGTTGCCTTTTCATCGATTGCAAGAGGTTATTTCATGGGTGTCCAGCAAATGGGGAAGATTGCCTTATCTAACTTTTTAAAAGATATCATTCAATTCGGCTTGCTTTTCCTTATCTTTAATTTATTTCATTTTAACCAGGAAAAGTCCTTATTGATGGCCTTTTTTGTTTTGATTGGCAGTGAGTTCATCGTTTTTCTATACTTGATCAACCTTTTGATTCTTCAAATGCGATTCATGAGGCGCGGTACGAACGCGCGGACAACCGGTAAACATGCACGACAAAAGTTATTGGCGGTTTCGCTGCCTACCATGGGATTAAGGATTTTTCATGCGATAACAAATGCCATCCAACCTTTTTTGATCCATACTGCCCTTCTCTCGGCAGGATTCGGTGCTGTAGTGGCTACAGAACATTTCGGGATGCTAACTGGAGTTGCGATGACGATTGGCTTTTTTCCAGCTTTTATCGCACATTCCTTAATGATCATGCTCATTCCGAATGTTTCGAATGCTTACAAGAAGCAAGATAAGGAAAAATTGAGGGTTTTATTGCAAAAATCGATGTCTTTCACCGTATTGTATGGAGTTCCGGCTGTGATCTTCATTTATTTTTTTGCGGAGCCTTTAACCTCCCTCTTTTTTTCTTCAACATCTGCCGCATACTATTTAAAATTATTATGTCCTTATTTCCTTTTTCATTTTTTTGTCATCCCTATGCAAGCCTATCTCATCGGCCTGGGTTTAGTGAAAGATGCCTTCATCCATACCGTATGGTCCCATATTGTTGCCTTTTTAATGATGTATATCCTAGGGTCTCAGGCTTCCCTTAATATGGGAGGAATCATTTTAGGAATGAATACCGGTGCTGTACTATTAACTTTCATGCACTACTTGACCATTTGCAAAAAAATCGGCATTAGCCTCTTACTGACGAAATCAAGATCGATATGGATAAAGTGAGGCAAAACCAAGATCCATCCAGCAAAATCCCTTACGTTATTCGTATATAAAGATTTAGATGAAAAATATTGAGCCTTTCCCTGTACATATCACCTTCGTTACTGTATATTTCAACATACTTGGGTAATAATCAAGTAAAATGGTTTAAACTAACCATACAATAGTAATGGAGTGATTTCATGAGTAAAGCTAAGGCTAAGAGCGGAACGGGTAAAGGTACGGGCACAGGAACAGGCAAGAAGGGCTGGAATCGTTGGAAAACAAGTGCCAACAAGAAAAAAAACGCTAAACCATATGTAAGTAAAGGCGTCAAACATTCCAAAGATTCAAAAACATCCGGTCATGCTACAGGTGACAAGACAGAAAAATAACTGTTTGTCCTAAAACCCTTACAAAATTAACGTTTGTTCCATATTCTCATACAGGGTGTAAAGGGATCTGTATGAGAGAAATGGGTCTTATAGATATACGGGCGATTTCCATATAAATCATAAGAGTTCGGCTATTATACATACCATCAAAAAAGACACTCCAAATCACGGTAGTGTCTTTCATTTTTTTATTATTTTCTTTTTATCTAAATTGGCTTTTGGATTTGATAGCATTGATTTTTTTCGGGGAAAACTCTGTACTGAAACCGTTAGTCGCTTTTTTAACAGAGTCTGTAACTGAATGTATCGCTTCCCCTACATCCTGAGCAGAATCCAATAATGGTTCAACCGTTTTCATTTTGGATTTTACATCGTCGGTGATTTCATTTGCAGTTTGCAATAGTTGTTTCGATTCGCCGGACAGATCGTGGATGGCATTTCTCACTTCAGCCAATGTTTGATTGGCTTCTCCTATCGTGGCCATTCCCTTTTGAAGCGTACTGATTAAAAATACGACCAACCAAATGAAGGCTAAAGCGATTGCAGCCACACTATATTCAATGATCAAAATAAAGCTCCCCCTCTAAATTTAATAGTAGAAACGATTACTTCAAATATGTTAGTGGATCCCGGGGTGCCTTTTTTATTGATAAATGATACTATTTGATCTTGATTTGAACCCCCTCAGCTTCAGTTCGAGTTGAAGGAGCTGTAGGAGTGGATAAATCTTTAGGGCTGCCTTCCAAACTGGCTTCTTTCATGGAATTGGTTACATTATGAATCATTTCACCAACATCTTGAGCGGATTCTAACAAAGGATCGACATTTTCCATCTTCCCTTTCACATCCGCTGTAATTTGATTGGCAGAGTGGATCAATTGTTTGGACTCATGCGTCAATCCTTGTACTGCATTTCTTACCTCTTCCAGTGTCTTATTTGTTTCTTCAAGTGTTCCCATCCCTTTCCGTAGCGTCTGATTGACATTATATATCAAATACATGACGGCTCCGGAAACACTGGCCACACTTAATTTAATTAACATTTTCATATATCCACTCCCTTCATTTAAATTTATGCACTGTCCCTTCCATTCATTCCCTAAAGTCCATCCCTCTCTCCAGTCACATTAAAAAACGATTCACCTTATCATAAAAGACGTTTAAAGGATAATAGTAAGGGTAGAGACCATCTTAAGAGAAATATTCATCTGTTAAATGATTGTATCACTGGGTGTAATCATTGTTAGGACGCATGCTTAAAAGAAGATCATGTAAACATGATGGTAGAATGCATTCGCTTGGATCGGAAATGTGCTGAGGCATGCTTGAGATGCGCAATAATATGCGGAAAGTAAGCCGCTTGATGCATGGGATAGAACTACGCTATCCTTTTCATTTAACTCCCTCCTTACTTACCCATTTTTTTATCAAATCTATTAAAGGATGAAGATATTTTTTATATATTCTAGCGAGGTATATGTTGAAATTATTTAATGCTTTAATAATAAAGTTATAAAAAATACCAAAAAACATATTGAAAATTGCCCTTTTTAGGCACACTAGTATTAAAAACAGGAGGATGTTATGACACCTCGGAATATTAAGGCAATAGATGATTTAGAAGTGCAAGATCCCCCTCCTTCATCTGATAAGGAAAGTCAAATAGTCAAACTCAATCGATTATTAGGTGCGGTCATGCGTTATTTATCAGATGATGAGCAAGAAGAAATTGATATAGAGTATCTTCTTGAAAACACCGAAGGGCTGCGGGATTGGTGGAGCGAATATAGGGAGCTTGATCGAAAACGGGTCGAAGAAGAAATAAAAAAATCCCTTACTGATTTATCCCTTGAAGAACTTGAAAACATCCGTGAACAAATTCGCACAAAGGAATAAAAAAATCCACGCATTGGGATTTATCCTGATCATGCACGGATTTTTTCTTTCTTTTCATATACAATAACTATAAAAATGATTTCGCTCAAGCAGCATAAAAAATCCTCTGATTCATGGACCACTCAAATGAACTTAGTCCCAGTTGAACGATCGTGGAATCAAACGAATGCATCCAATGGATTTATCACTGTCTTTCCGTCTCAAGTTCATATCTCTTTGCTGCTTAGACCATTGATAGTTGAACTACAGACAGCGGTCTTTTTTCGTTATTAAACTGGTATAGGAAGTTCATGATTTCCTGGTTCTCTCTCTCTCCCAATCCCTGTATAATCAATTCAAAGGCATGGGCGATGATGATCACTTCAAAATCCATAGACCCATATTTTTCAGCATGGGAATTTAAACGTTTGAGTTCCTGCAGGGTTTGTGAAAATTGGAAAATTCACTTAGATTATGGTTCATCGATTTTAATGATAGGCATGGGTAAGGATAGTTGTCCTTCGTTAAAAAGGCGATGTAGTTCGGACAGGTTATCAGAATGGCATCCACTTTACATTCGGCAATCCACTCTTGTTCTTTAACCCTTCCTTGTGCATCCGGACTCTTAAAATTTTCATCCATTGAATCCGATGCATCAATCCCGGATCTACAAAATGGAGCCATTCAATATCGAATGTCGACGCGGTTTCTATGTATTCTAAATTTGTAGTGCGCATGTAAACATGCCTATCTTTTTTTTCATAAATCTCCCGCTTTCATCAGTTTTTTTCTGTTGTTCTAACACAAAATGCAGTGTTACATTGACCGTTACCGGCAAAAAAGTAATAAGTCCGCTGAGAGAATATCCTAGAATCAGAATACCCGGTTGGTATGTATCGTGCACTTTGGCATATATTTATCAAGCCGATAGCTGAGGTTATCACCTGGAAAATGGAACTGAGTACCTTATCGATTCAAGGAAAGAAAGCATCCGTTTTAGAAAGAAATACAAATTTTTTTTCAAAACGAGAGAATCAACCGTAATAGTCAGATAAGAATTATTATATTGGAGAGTGATCACCATTCTATATTTGATTGCGATTCTTTTCCCTCCATTAGCCGTATTACTAGCCGGTAAACCCATACAGGCTGTGTGTAATTTAGTCCTCACACTATTTTTTTACGTTCCCGGTTTAATTCATGCAATTTTAGTGGTGCATGATAAGAAAGCTGATAAACGAATGAAACAGCAGGCTGCACTTATAGCTAAAACGAAACAAACGACTAAGTGATTGAAACAACAGCTCATAACCCGACTAAAGACACCACCAAGGTGCGCTTTAGTCGGGTTATTACCATCAAAAAAGAATGCATTTAATTGAATCTGTGCGTCTTCCTTCGCCCTTTATAATAACAAGCATCACATATTTGAAAACGTGAGTCATCCGGCAGCTTTTTTCCACAGCGCTTGCATTTTTTTTGATAATTCAACATTTCGTCTTTTAACTGATCATGGACTCCATCACTGATTTCCTCACGGATACGTTCCCAATAAACAGCTTCCGTTCGCTTACCCATCCGATATAAAAATAATAGATGAAGACCTATCGCTTTATAGGATAGCTCCAATTCCTCCAGATTTCTAGTTTTGATCATCGGTTCAGGGAGGTCACTGCTCTCGGCAATCGCTTCGACCGTTTCCAGCCACTGTCTGATCAGACTTGGTTCTTTTGCCGAAAAGGGAATATGCAGGAAACCATATAAATCCATTAAAGAAAAACGCGCTTCGATTTCAGTATCCCGTATCAGTTCGTAAAGCTCCCTTTCTTCAGATAGCGATGCCTTTTTCGTGCCTTTAGGAGGCTCAAATCTCTCCCACATTTCGAAAAACGTCCCTAGGTTTCGGTAATATTTTTGAAAACGTTCAAATACAGCAGAGGTTGGGGCAATAGTGAAGGTTTGAACTGGCTCATCTACCTGTTCCAGTAGCTTATTCATAATTTTGATGTCTGCTGTAAATGCTACCTTGCCAGTGTCGTAAATCCCTTTTCTACCGGCTCGACCAGCTATTTGCTTGACTTCTTGTGAAGTCAACCTTCTTCTTCGTGTCCCGTCGAATTTTTCATTTTCAAGAAAGACGATACGGCGTATCGGCAAGTTCAATCCCATTCCAATCGCATCGGTGGCAACGACAACTGATGTTTCCCCGCGATTGAATAGCTCTATTTGCCGTTTTCTATTTTCAGGAGGCATACTGCCGTATATCATGCTGACATTATGCCCACTCTCCTTTAACCGGGACGCGGTTTCCAGTACCTGTCTTCTCGAAAAACAAATGAGGGCATCCCCTTTTTTTGTATACTTCAGTCCAAATTCCCTTTGTTCTACCTCGAGCGGAATTTCCCGTCTGTATTCGTGGAGTTCTAAATCAGCTTCATTCAAAAGGTTCAAAAGCATCCTCTTGATATTTTTGCTCCCGATTATGTGCACTTCTTTCGCATTAGCTTGCGTGATTGCCCTAAACCATGAGAAGCCTCGATCTTTATCGGCAATCATTTGGGCTTCATCTATGACGATGACTTCATGGTATTCTTTTTCATGAAACATTTCAACGGTGCTGGAGACATGCTTAGCACCCTCAATTGCCTTTTCTTCTTCTCCTGTTTTTAATGAACAAGGTACACCGTCCGCATTTAATTTATCAAACACTTCAAGTGCAAGCAGTCTAAGGGGAGCTAGATACAAACCGCTTTCCGCTCCTTTCATTTTTTCCAGGGCCTTATGCGTCTTCCCGGTATTGGTTTCCCCGATATGCAAAACATATCTAACTTTTTTCCCTAATGATGGAGTATAAGCCTTACCGATGATGTCATCGATCATCCTTTGCTCTTCTGCCCGCTTCTTGGCTTGCTCTGCTAATACTTCAGCTTTTCTTCTTTCTCTGTTTTCCACGTCTTTTTCAAATATTTCTTCGTGCAATTTTTCATTAAAAGGAATTCCTTCAAGGGTCACTAAATCAGAAAGGTATTCTTCCTGAAGTTCATCAAAGCAGGACTGGGACAAATCGGCCAATTCATCGCTTAGTATACCTTGTAGGGCCTCACCCGTCAGCCTTTCCCCATATGACTCAAAAAAATCATGATGAAGTGTAGCAGGTAAATGGTTCAAGTATTTGTCAGGGGCTATTTTCCTTATGAAATCCGAAACTAATCTTTCATACCTATAGAAGTAATTTTCATATTCATAACGGTTCCTCCCCCAACCGATTAACGAGTGAATATCGCCTGTCAGCTCTTCAAAAAAATCAGTGACCATTAAGTATTCGGCAGCTTGAAAGCCTCCTTGTTCAACCAATTGCTCTT
This sequence comes from Bacillus sp. SD075, assembly GCF_017355165.1. Classification (GTDB taxonomy): domain Bacteria; phylum Bacillota; class Bacilli; order Bacillales; family DSM-1321; genus Peribacillus. Next base: position 7,471 of record NZ_JADILK010000066.1, read on the forward strand.
CAAGTAAGTATGGATCGACATATTGGAATTTAGGCTTATTCTTAAGATCTTTTGTCAGGATTCCAGCAATATAATACCTGACATGTAAATATAAAAGAAGTGAGTTGTTTTCAAAAAATGAATTGGCCTCTTCTTGCAGACTTGCGCGTGTCTTCCAACGCTTCTTGGCAAGCCGCTGTTCTTCTTGTCTCCTAAAGAATTTTTCCCTTGCATTTTTATATCTATTCTCCCAATCTGCTTGATTATCAGCAAAGGTTTTTTTAATCCACGTTAAGCCATCAAATGGGCGATACTTCTTTAATTCGTTCCGGAACATGCTATTGATCAGCTTATGATCTGAACCTTCCGTTACAAATCCCCTTTCGCTCAAAAACGCCTTTTTTTCCTTTCTGGGCACATCGTTTGATGCTTTATTTAACCAAACATTTATCCAAATTTGCTCAATAAAAGACATCCTGTCTGATATATATGCTGAATAAGAAGGCATTGTCTCTTGATTCTCTAAATAAAAATCCATATCCTGGATTATCTTTTCCTTTGTATTCTCTATAGCAATAGGATATATACTTTCTAATTTTCCCATAATGATCCCCTTTTGAATTATCCAATATGTACTTTATGACTTCCTTTTATCCTCCCCAATTTTTTTATAAATGAGCCAGATACATCCGTTTAATCTATTTAAATTCATATGCCCCGTTATCATGGGAAGGTCCAGAAATGCCAAGTTGCTTTAAGGTACTCTTACCATTCCTTTTACAGTATAGTGCATGATAAATGCTGATAACTTAGACTTTATGGGTTAATGAAGTGATGCCCATCCCGGAAATCTAGAAAAGGATACTCAGATTAAGCTATTTGGTAATCAGGCAAATTAAAATTTAATGAAGTTAGAAAAAAGACGAAAATAAAGTAAAGGCCCTTTTTTCTACTTACTCGATTATTCCTCGATGAATCCAACCCCTTCATTGAGTTTAGTGGAAATTCACACAACTGTCACGGTTTTCAGATTCCACTTTTGTGTCTTTGTCGTTCAATAAGAGAAATAACATCCCGAAATCCAAAAAGACTATAGATAAATGAGGAGCCTGAAAATGATTCAGCAAGATATCAACTATTATAAAAATTTCGATTCTATCGCCAAAGAAAGATTAGCATTTTTAGCTCAAACCATTTAGGTCAATACATTCTTCCTTTCTATATTAAATCCCATACAATTTTAAAGGATATGATCTGATAATCAATAAGTCTTTGGCAGCTTTGATAAGCCAGACAATCATTCTGGAAAAAGGGATTATCAGTATTCTTTGTCAGGTCTTTACAAGAGGCACTTCATTTATATTTTTTTGATTATCATAAAGATAAAACAAACGAGGAAATGGCCCTTCTTTACATCGATCTTGATCATTTTAAATTTTTCAATGATTCATCTGGCCATGGTGCTGGTGAGGATGTTATTAAAAAGGCTGCGGAATATTTTTTGCAATCCTTCCCATAAGGTAGTCATGTGGCTCGAATCGGCGGTGATGAATTCATTGTATTATTACATCCATCCCATTGTGAGGATTTAGTGAAAAGTACTCAGCTAAAAGCTGAATTATTATGGAACCATTTATCCACCATGCCCATTCAATTGGAGTATTGAATATTCCATACGTCCAGATTCTTTAGCCTTATACATGGTACGGTCCGCTTTATTCTAAAATGACTCCATTTCCGTTAACAAACTGTGATTATCCTGAAAAATAAAAAAAACCAGTTCTCCTTAGAGACTGGCCTTCTTTTACCTTAAAAAAATCCAACGTTTAGTTTTCAGCTTTTGCAAAAGCTTGAGCAAATCAGCGTTTCCCTTATGTATCCGTTGCTCGGATGGTGAAGCGGAGGGGACCGGGATGTTAACTCTCTCGGGTTTTTTGTTCATATGCTAAAAGACCCTTCCTATTCTTTGATTTTGAATAGTATATGCGGGTTTTCCATTAAATATCATAAAGAAAGGAAAAACCTCTGCCCTTTCTTATAAAACGTTTTTTAATCGGCTGAAACGTGCAGCTTTTTCTTTTTGTTTCAGGATAATGCGTTCGTTCTGTTTCATCACTTTTTTAGTATGGGGACTTATACCTACATCAGGTATGTTTACCTGTGGTTTGATTACAGCCACTGACATGTCTTTGCTTGCTTTATCATAAATGCTCATTTATCCTTCACCACCTGGTTTTTGTTTTATGACCATATCGAACATCATGATTAATAATGCTATTAATAAACAATCGACTTCTGAAACGAAGCTTTCTGATTTAACGTCAAGGATATAGGGTTCCATTAAAATACTTACAGGCTGCAAAGCCTTTTTCTCTTCATCATTATAATACGTATCTTCTCTTTCCAATGTAGCACGAATGGTACTGCCATTCAAGTTCGGATGCCCATTTATCACCAATTGCTTGTCCTGTTCCGTTTTGAAAGGAAGGATTTTCACATTCATCCCTTCCTTTGCTGCATACGCTTGTAGGAGAATGCTCAAATAAGCCAAATATTCCTTATTCGTTTGATAATACTCAGGTATTCCTTCTTTTTTTAGGAGATGAAACATATTCTTGACCTTTTCCCTATTATCCGTTAAAAGTTTGTCACTTTCCGCAACGGCTTTTGTTGCATAGGACAGCTCGTTATCGCCAATCTTCGATATGTACATGCTCAAGAACACAAACATATCAATCAGGATGAATACGATAGCCATAATCAAGAAATTTTTCCACTCATTAAAAATGCTCATAGGATAGAAATTCCAATAAATCAATGCTCCCAGTATAAAAATGATATACCAGGTTTTTCGAATCGCTTCAATCCTTTTACTTACCTTGTCTTTATATCTCCAAGAAAGAATGACATAGGCTAATAAAGCAATAAATACTATCCATACAAAAATTCTGAAAAACATTAACAATCGATTTATCACCCTACCCTTCGGCTACAACACTCCTTATCCCGCTCTCTATATAATTCATTATATATACTTCTATTCCCTGCCTAAGACGGGTGAAACTTAAACACTTGTCATAAGTTTCATTGACCTTTTCTCAGAAGGGTATATCTTTATCATTTTTCTTGTGGTGCATCATAGTAAATAACCTTATATATTTTGTGATATGCTATGTTTTAAGAAAAGGTCTGATTAATATGGGAGGAAACTATCATGCTGAAAATTATTAAGGTCGCCATCTCTTCTTTTATAGTACTGTTACTTTTCCTAAACCTCTATCCTCCACTTGGTAGACGGACAAATAAAGAAAAACTGAGAAGTTTCACTACAAAAGAAAATTTTTCCAAGGGAAAATTCCAAAATCAGATTCCTGCCAGTCAATCGATGAGTCTTAAACATACTGGTTCCATTTTACGTGATTACATAAAAGCTAATCCAAAACGGAGGCCAGACCGTCCAATCATAATTGGAACAAAAGAACCTGTATCTATGAATTCCAATAAAATCACCTGGTTTGGTCATTCTGCATTCATGTTGGAATTAGATGGGAAAACCATTTTAGTCGATCCCATGTTTGGGAAAGCACCCACTCCCTTTCCTTGGTTTGGAAACAAGCGCTTTAGCGGGGAGTTGCCTATCGATTTGGATTTGCTACCTCCTATCGATGCCGTCCTGCTCTCACATGATCACTACGATCATCTGGATTATTTCTCAATAAAGAAATTAAAGGATAAGGTCAGTCAGTTCATTGTCCCACTCGGAGTCGGCGGACATCTTGAAAGATGGGGTGTTAAACAAGAACTGATCCAGGAACATAATTGGTGGGATGAAGTTTCATTCAAGGGATTGCAATTTGCCTGTACGCCTGCAAGGCATTTTTCTGGAAGAAGTTTACGTGATGGCAATACGACACTATGGTGTTCTTGGGTAATTAAAGGCAAACAAGAAAAGGTTTTTTTCAGCGGCGATAGTGGTTATGGCAGCCATTTTAAAGAAATCGGCGAAAAATACGGACCTTTCGATATAACTTTAATGGAATGCGGCCAATATGATGAGCGCTGGTCAACCATCCATATGATTCCAGAAGAAACTGTTCAAGCACATATCGATGTACAAGGACAACGGATGATCCCCATTCATTGGGCTGGTTTCACTTTGTCATTTCATGACTGGACAGATCCGATAGAACGGGTAACAAAAACGGCCAATGATCTTGGCGTCCAGGTCTGCACACCCCAAATAGGCGAACCAGTATTGATGGGTTCAACGGATTTCCCCCAAACAATATGGTGGAAATGAAAAGGTTCCATTCCTTATGGAATGGAACCTTTTCATTCATTTCACATTTTCCCTTCATTATATTCAAGATTCACCTTTATTGAATGCTCTTTCTTCCCTCCAAAATAATTTGTGCCGATTACACCTAAAATGATTAGTACCGACCCCAATATATCATAGATTGTAATCTTTTCATTTAGAATGAGAGCTCCTGCAGCTATCGTGACAACAGTGGAAAGGTTTGCAAACACACTCATTTGGGACGCTTTGATTTTTGATAAAATCGCATTGGATAATAACGAAGTGACCAATGAAGCCAATATTCCCAAATACAAAATGGAACTGATGAATTCCATGCTCGACCAGGGTGTAAAGAATTCAGTCATCGTCCCTTGTTTTAAATGGGTAACGAGCGCGGCCACATTAAAAATGACAAAGCCTGTTCCCATCATGAAAAAGGACATTTCACCTGGTGTATAGTCCTTGGCAAGTGAACGGGTCATCGTTGTATAACAGGCAGTTGCAATACAAGATAGCAGGATCAGCACCATCCCAAGCATGTCGGAAAAATTGATTGTGCTCCCTTTCACCACAAAAATAAAAATGACCCCAACTACCGACAAAACAATCGAAAGCTTTTGATATAAAAATGCTTTCTCCTTCAGGAAATATCCAGCTATCACCAATGTTAGAATTGGGGTGACGGCAGACAAAATTCCGGCATCGGTGGATTGCGAATACTTAAGTCCGAAAGTTTGAAAGGCAAAGAAAAGAGTTGGGAATAACAAGGATAGCGGGACCAGGTTTTTAACCGACTCCCAGGAATAGTACTCTAACGGCGACCAGGAATAAAATGATAACGAAAGAAACCGTGAATCGGAATGCCAAAGTATCTAGCGGATTCGATTCTGCAATCGCCATTTTCGTAAATAAGAACGATAGGCCGACAATACTTGAATGAAATATGGCTAACGTGTATGCAAATGTTCGGGATTTCATGACTGCAACTCCTCAACTAGATTACTATATTCCTTTTTAGGTATAGTACCCTTTGCATCTGTATTGCAATCCAAGTTAGTGTTAAAAGATCACGCACAGACAACCTCATGACAATATCTTTTTAATGAAGGACATTGGTGATACTCCAGTTACTTTTCAGTAATTAAGAACTTAGTAAAGTATGATCATGTATAGTATCAAATATGATAAAATTTCAACAAGGAAGTGAGGTATACATATATGTTAGTTACTACAGTAATATTCCTTATGGCTGGCCTAGCGGAAATTGGTGGCGGCTACCTTATTTGGCTTTGGTTAAGAGAAGGTAAATCCATTTATCTAGGTTTAGCCGGAGGTTTTGGATTGGTGTTATACGGCATCATTGCAACTTTCCAAACGTTCCCTACCTTTGGACGTGTATATGCTGCATATGGCGGGGTTTTCATTGTATTATCAGTTTTATGGGGATGGGGCATCGATAAAAAAACGCCTGATTTATATGATTGGATTGGAGCTGTCATATGCTTAGTCGGGGTTTCAGTCATTATATGGGGCCCTAGGCAGTAAAAAAATAAAGGGCATTATGCCCTTTATTTTTTTACAAAAATCTTCCGTTATCGTTTTGAACAATCTTCATGTGAACATTTTATACAGTGATCCAGGAAGACTGTACATTATATCAATTTCTTTTCCTGCCTGTTCTCGATCATATTGCTGAAATTATCCTGAATAAACCAAATTGCCGCTGCTGCAATGATGCATGGTATGGCAAAAGCTATAAAATTGACTTGCAAGATAACTTCATATCAAGCAGAACCCCACAGAAAGTAGGAGCAAGTATTCCGCCAATTCTGCCGATACCCAATGCCCAGCCGACATCTGTAGAACGATTTCATTCGGATAAAACTGTGATACATACGCATTCGTTACGATTTGTGTACCTGTTGTCGTACCTCCTGCAATGCCAATCAGCATATAAAGCATGATCATGCTGGGCTTGAAGCTCAGCATCGTTAGGGTAATGAATCCAATGACCAAGAAAGCTACCAGAATCCTCTTGGAACCATATCTATCTGCAAGCTTCCCTCCAACGATCGCTCCTAAAACCGCTCCAAGGTTCAATACGACTAAGAATGTCAGGCTTGAACCTAATTCATATCCTGCCCCACCCATGATTTTTGGCAGCCACGTACTCAAGCCATAGATTACGAACAAACACATGAAAAATGCAATCCAAAACATAAGGGTGCTAAAACCCTCTTCCAAAGAGGGCTTAAGATTGAGACAAACTCGACGAAAAGCCAGCTTACCTACAATTTTTTTCTTCTTAGCGTTTCAGTCGATTTCGGAAATCCGTTCCCTTTCAGCCAACTGCCTGCCCAGCCGCATCAAAGCAAGCATCTGCGGGGTCCCGGCAAGCCCGTTATTCCAGGAGTTTCGCATATTTCTTCAATCTAATGAGGGCTTCATCGATAAAAAAGTAAAAATATAGAAAGGATAACCTAGTTATATTTTATACTTGGGTAATAATTCCCTGGTCAAAATCGTGAAAGGGATTCGGGATGAGACCATTCCGAACCCCTTATTGTCAACAAAAAAATGAGCCCTCTTTGATAAGAGGGCTCTTAATAAGGATATGGATTAAGTTTCCATGGCTTCTTTACGCTTTCTTTTCCTTGATTCTGTTATTAAATCATAACCAAGATAAAGGATGATGGCTCCGCCTAACAATTTAACATATAACGGAATGTCCGCTACAAAGAAATAAATCATAGAGAATAATGTCCCTATAATGCTTAACCAAAAGATTACATGTTTTAAAATTTTCAAAGTAAGACTCCTCACAAAAGATGAGATTAATTTCTAGTTCGCTCCTTTTCAAGGAGGAATTAATTATCCGTACCATCATTTTAACATTTTTTCTTTATATTAAGAGTGAAATCGTATTGCGAAATTATGAACATTTAAGCAACTTTTCTAAAAGGATAGGTCAATTCCCGGAAAATCTTTACGCTAATTCTTGTCAATTTACAGTTTTCATAGACCTATTACCCAAGCAAAAAAGGCCAATAAAACAAATATGCATGAAATGGCAGCGAGTGTATCCTAACACTGCAATTCATGCATATCGTTTCACAAGGCGTTCATTTTATTGGATTCTATCACTATTTCTTCAGTTGGTTCCGAATGATCATGTTTATAATAAGCCATTTTCGCTGGAACGAATGATAAGGCAACCGCGGCAATGAGACCTGGAATGGCGAAGGCAATGAAATTCATTTGGATGGGCAGCGAGATGGATAATAAGAATCCACCGAGTATGGGTCCGAGCATACCTCCGATCCTTCCGATTCCAGATGCCACCCCTAATGCCGTCGATCGCATATCTGGTGGGTAGTACTGGGAGACATAAGCTTGTACAAGGTTTTGGGCACCAATGGTACACGCTCCTGCAATCGCTACCAATGTGTATATCACATAGGAGCTTCCTCCCATCCCCAATAGTGTCAAACTGACTGCCCCAATCGCATACATCGGCACAAGCAGTTTCTTGGAACCGTAACGATCACAAAGTTTAGCGATGATAATCGTGCCTACGATAGCGCCCCCTTGAAGAACGACCAAGAAACCTAAACTTGAATTCAGCGGATACCCTGCCTCGATCATTAACTTTGGTAGCCATGTATTCAAACCATATACCATCAACAAGCACATGAAAAAGGCGATCCAGAACATCAGTGTGCTTAGAGCACGGGAATTCTTAAACAATCCAAGAATCGGCAAATTCGTATCTATTTTTTTCACTTCAACAATTTCATCCTTGATGTCGAATTTATTTTCCGGACTGACCTTTGATAATATCCTGATCAATTCTTCTTTTCTGCCAATTCTGATCAGATGCGTGGAAGCCTCTGGTAAACGCTTCATCATGAAGGGTAAAATTAATAATGGTATTCCTGCAAACCAGAATATTGATTCCCACCCTAGTGAAGGCATAAGCAAGATACCCAGCATCGGTGCAAGCATCCCTCCAAATGAGTAACCGCACAAAACAATTGAAACGACCATGCTCCGCATCGTTTTCGGTGCATAATCCGTCAATAAGGCAATGACGTTCGGCATGATTCCCCCTAGCCCTAATCCCGCTAGAAATCGGAAAGTCGAAAACATGGTAGGCGTGTTCGCGAATCCACATAATAACGTAAATAAACTAAATAAAATCAGTGAAATCGCAATTACATTTTTTCTGCCAATCCGATCTGCTAAAGTACCAAAGAAGATAGCCCCGAACATCATTCCAAATAGTCCATAGCTGCCCATTGCTCCCGCTTCCACGGAAGAAAGGTTCCACTCCTCCGTCAAAACCGGGACTACCGTTCCATAAACGACGAGGTCATATCCATCAAAAAGGATAATGATAAAGCACCATGCCAGCAATCCAAAATGAAAGCGATTGAACTTACTATTGCTAATTACCTCGGTCGTATTGATTTTAGCCATAAAATTTTTTCTCCCCTCTTGGTGACTACTGTACTTCCACAAAAATGACAGCGCTTACGTAAACGTTATAAAAAATCGGATCACTATGATTTTATACAAATAGTGAACCAAGTTATCTATTTATTATTATAAGTGCTAATTATCTGATATTTCAATAAAAACTTTCATATAATTTTCATATAATTTTCATAAATATCTTAATATGTACTCTGATGCCATTGTTATATATAATGTTCCGAATATGCGTAAAAACAACAAAAAACCAGTCCCTGTCGGAACTGGTTTCCAATTTTTAAAGTAGTAAAGCCGCCATTGCCGTATTCAAGTAAGAAAGTTTTAAACCACCACTCCTCAAAGTGGGTGTTTGCAGAAAAAATCCTGTTGTCCAAGTCAGTGACGAGGCATAACATTCCTGTTTCAATATAAAACTCCCTATTACAGCTTAAAGGTTAAAACTTAATTATCATTACGAACAACGCAGCTTGTATAGTTATAATACCGAAATATCTTCAATCTTGCAAGTTTAATCATTCCCAAGTAACAAAAAATTTCATGTTACAAATTAAGCAAGTGTAGCCAAAGTAGTTACATGCCCAAACGGCAATACTAATGGCGGCACTCTGAAGGAATGTCATGCTTGGGTAAGTAAATATTTTTAGATAGAATGTGCAAGATAAAATTGCGGGACCGAATGGAAAGTGTTTGTCTTACGTAGATCTCGGATGTTGTACTCTAAAATATATCCTTAATAACATTTGCAAATACATGGAAGAAGTCTATAATATTAACAAACAGATTTGATTGGAGTGACTAGTTATGCTTTCAAACATTGGTTTTCCCGGTTTAATTTTAATCCTTCTTTTAGCTTTAATTGTTTTTGGACCGAACAAGCTACCTCAAATCGGACGGGCAGTCGGTACCTCGCTTAGGGAGTTTAAGGATGCAACCAAGGGAATAACAGAAGAAATACAAGAGGAATTCAAGGAGGACGTACAAGCCGCAAGAAAAGAATCAATAAAATGAAAAAGACGCCTGCACGCAGCAGGCGTCTTTGATGCGTTTGTGGCGCAGAACCGTCAGGCCACATCCCGACGTTTAGCTAAAAGCATGTTCTACGACTTACACAAATTAGCTCATCGCTTTATTAATATAACATTAAAATTATATTATATCAAGTGATTTATTGGCCAGCCTCTTACGGCATCCTTGGAATTGATTTTACTCCATACTTTCTCAAGTTTGTCTTATTCTATAAACAGTTTTGTTTTTTCAGAAATATTCTATCGAGTTCTTCACTAAAATATAATTGAGCCTCAATAAGGTATTCCTTCAAACAACACCGTTTACCTTCATTACAAGTTCATCGTCAATTGTGTCAATTGATCCGAGGAAACGGCCACTTGATTGAACGCTTCATTAATTTCATCGAATATAACATTCAGCTCTGTCATTTCCTTGGTGATCTTAATATTCTGCTCTTTAACAGAAAGCATGGACCTAGCTATATCCGTAAAAAATATGCCCGTTTCTTTTCCTTGTTTCGTTCCTTTAGTAATTTCCCCGCTAACCATGGAAATTGATGTGTTCATGACATTGGTAAAATGGGCAATTCCATTAACCAGTTTCACCACTTCCGATACGGATTCCTTGGTATTTTCTGAAAGCTTCCTTACTTCACCAGCCACAACCGCAAATCCTTTACCATTTTCACCAGCTCTTGCCGCTTCAATCGCTGCGTTCAACGCCAACAAATTCGTTTGCTCTGCAATGGAAGTGATTATCGTGACAATTCTTTCAATTTCCTTTGAAGTATTGGATAGCTGTTCCATATCTTTTGAGATGATCGTCATTTGCTCCTGCGTTTTTACCAACCTTTTCTCTAATCCCTGTAACAGTTCGACTCCCTCATTTGATTTTCCCTCTGCATGAATTGCAATCTCTGACCCCTTTTGAGTGAAATCATGAATTTCACCTACCTTATTTGCCATTAATTGAGTTGCTGAACTAGTCTCTTGACTAATCGCTGCCAATTCCTCTGCATTATGATTAACCTGTTGTTTAATCGTTTCTTTTTCTTCCAGGTTTTTTTGGCGAATCTTCTCATTTTCAAGTTCATATGCCTCTAAAACTATTTGCTGTTCCAAATTTAAAATTTTAGTGACAGCCAGAATGTTTTCTTGATATTGCTCAATATTTTTTACATTGGAAACCACATGAATGATTAATGATTGCAATAAATCCTGAAAAGCACTCATATACCATTTTGGCTGCAGTCCAATTCGCACATGTACTTGTGCGATAATATAACGCTGTTTAATATACGCATCATCAATGGTTCCACTAAACATTTCGAACATATGACGATGCAGTGTCTTTTTCAACCTATCAACAGAACTATTATCCGAAATGATTTTCATTAAAGAGGGTTCATTTTCTAGATTTTTATAAAAATTCCCTACAATTTGGGTCAAATGTTCTTTCACTTGTTCCTGTAAAGAACGAATTATGCATAAATCCCCAATTGTTAAATGAATCATGTCCACTTGATTCATTACGCTCGGATATTCCGTGATATTGATACCGACCTGTTCTTTATATTGCATATAGTCCATTGAATCTATCTTTTTTTTATTTCTCCATATACTTTTCATGATTGAATTGCCCTCCATTTTTTTCTACCTATATATACTATTTCGACATAAAGTCTGTTAATCTTAATTCACTTTGATAAATTTTCTTCTTTCATACAAGACTTATGAACTATTTATGTCCAAATAAAAAAAGACACTCCAGAGAGTGTCCCAGACTGTAGACAAACTCGATGAAAATCGAG
>NZ_JADILK010000067.1 GCF_017355165.1 Bacillus sp. SD075
GAAAGGACATCCTAAAAGGATGTCCTTTTTTGCTTCTTAATGTTGATGAGAGTCCTTAGCTGGCCCAGCAGGCAAGATAGCAGGGATGATAAGAATCAGGATAGCAGCAGCTAATCCTAAAATCGTTCCCTGCGCAGCATCGTATGAAACTCCGATCATGGAAGAAACAACATATACAGTCATATGCACTAATAAGAATGTCCAAAAAATTGCCCAAGCATAACGCATCGAATTTCACCTCATTCCACTACATTCATTTTTATCTTACCATAATTAATATACAGTTAAAACGTGTTTTTAATAATAACCTTTAAATAATTCAATACATTAAATCATAAGAGAACTTTTTCTGGCAGACAAGTTGGCTCCAAACTTCAAAAGGGAAATCATAGGGAAAAAATAAAAACAAAAATCACCCCAGCTTGGTTAATTTAAGAGAAGAAGTTAGGCGTTTCCACTGACCCTTTCTATTTTTCGTCATAAATTAATATAGTAGTAGTAATATTCCTTAAAGGAGTTTGAACGATGGAACAACGAACTTTTCAAATTGATGACCAATGGAATATCATCTATTATCCAGAGCGGCCCAGTGGTTTTTCCGTAATGGTAATTGGAGACCGTAGTCATTTTGTCGAAAAAGACAGCAGCTTTTGGCTGCAGCATCCTGGCAGGCTGCAGATATTGGAATATTTAAAGGATTACGGATACACGCTATTTTCATCGAATTTCCACGGAGCTAACTGGGGTAGCCCTAAAGCACTAGATCTTTCCCTTGACCTATATATTCTTTTCATGAAAAAAGAAATAGTCAATCAAAGGGTTCATATATTGGCAGAGGGCACAGGAGCGCTCCTTGCATTAAAGTTAATGAATGAACTTGGTAATAAAATACGTTCTGTCGTATTGATCGATCCGGTATTTTCCTTGAAAGCACAACTGGAAAAAGAAAAGGAAAATAAGTTCTTCTATAAAAAGTGGCTGTCTGAGGTCGCTGCCGCATATGAACTCGATCTGGTAGAATGTGAACAGCGTATCCTGGACACTGAAGATTCGGTCATCGCTGAGAATATCCCCATGAAAGTGATCCAGGTTTTTGGAAGCTTACGGAAAGAGCAAGCCTCCCTTTATCGGCAAATCCAGCTGGCTAGAAAAGCAGACTTGCAGCTGACATATATATTGCCCGAAAAACGTTATAAAATTCCCTATCAAATTCAAAAGTTTTTCAATGAGAATGAAGAGACTTTATGAGAAGAGATATATTTTTACAGTAGTTTGCATACGATACAGCATCTAAAAAAACTAGACGTGCCGGATGAAGTCGGCTTGATGGCATACGAGGAGGCTGTATTTATGCAAACAAACATTGTCATTGGCACTTATCGTTTCGTGGGATTCTATGTGACTCAATATTTTTTGAACAAAGGTGAGGAAGTAATCGGAATCGATTGGGCTGATTCCGGAGCAAATCAATATATTATGGAAGAAAAGGAACTTGAAATAGGCAGAAATTCAAATTATATATACTTTCCGATAAATAAACTTAAATTATTGGATATAAAACAGGAGGACACGGTGTTCATATCTTGTTACGATATTCAAAGCGGAAAAATGGAGAAAATCGATTTTGTAATAGGCGAAATCGTTTCTCTCATTGAGAAATGCAAAAAAAATGGCAAGAATGAAACGCCAAATTTCGTTCTTTTCATGCCCATTGAAAAAGATGTCAGTATATTTCAGTCCATATTAAGCTCGATTTGTGGAATAGACTCTGCAAAAATCATATTTTTACCGACGATTTATGGACCTTGGCAATCGGAAGGCATGAGCTTTGAAGCTGGAATCAATCAGCTTGAACAGACTGATATCAAGGCGGCAATTGCTGCCGAATATACCGGGGATGCTCTCTACATCACTGATTTTGTTCATGCTTTGGATGCAGTGCTCACCGCATCTTCCGATAGGGACATCCAATTGTGCAGCAGTATAGATGACCATTGGAATAAATGTGCCAAGTTAATATTTGGTGAAAGTATGGATTCAGTTGCTCCCCAATCAACAACTAAAATCAATAAAGGAACCATTTTTGAAGTGCAAAGCAAATTGGAACCTGAAGAAGGCATTGCTTTACAAAGAAAACATAATAAACGAATAAACTTACTTAAAACATGGAGAAAGCGTGATTGACGGAGGAGTCCATAATCAAATAGGAAATCGGAATTTTTCGTTATTTCTGGAAGGACAAAACTGCATATTTGCCTCTAATCCATATGTCTTGTACTATAATGTTTAAGGATTGGAATGAACTTCAAAAGATATTTATGATTTTATACGTGTGCCCTTTACGAGAGGGACATGTAGAATTATGATAATATTGAGCTTAATTTGGTCATTACAATGATCACAAAAGAAGGGGGAAAAGCGAATGAGTTCAGATAAAACTCTTGAATTTATGGGAATTGCCATGAAGTACTTCCCAGAGGCTAAAGCGAAGCTTGAAGCAAGCGGGATTCCATTCTCAATGGAGATGGCAGAGCCATTCATGGAGCTCTTTAAAAGCGTAATGCAAGAAGCTTATGAGCTTGGAAAACAAGATGCTCAGCGTTAATTAAAGTCAGGCTGTCCGGTAAAAGGGCAGCCTTGAATTTTTTTATTCTTTTTTCAAGAACTTGGCGATCAATGGGTTCAGATTAATTTTATCAATGGTCGGTTTGTATTGACTGTATAAGCCCATCAATGTTTCGACGCTCTCCATCAATTGCATGTAATCGACCTTCGATTCCTCTTGCACAGGTTCAGCTTTCCTGCCAAACATCAAATTCGAAAAATGATCATCCGGGTTTCTCTCGGTGTTGCGATTGAATATGTCCATAATAAATTCCTCCTATCTCCTTTTATTAATAATGTATGTCCCTAATTCCCCCTGGCATAGGCGCTTGTCCGACTTCGGAAAGAGATTTCTTTAGCATTTCAAATTGTTAACTCTTGCAAGGAAGTGTTTTTTTATATAAAATTAGTACCAGGTAATAATAGATGCTTATAATAACTCATTAAAATATAAGGGGATGGCAAGATGAATGCTGGAATACTAGGGCTTGGCCGCTACTTACCCGACAAAATCGTTACAAATGCGGATTTAGAAAAAATTATGGACACTTCCGACGAGTGGATCCGGACTAGGACGGGTATTGAGGAAAGAAGAATTGCAAATGATGATATTGATACATCAGATATGGCTTATGAAGCCGCAAAAGCTGCATTGAAAAATGCGGAAATTTCTGCTGAAGAGATAGATTTAATTCTTGTAGCTACTGTTACACCTGATCAGTCGTTTCCTTCTGTCGCTTGCATGATTCAAGAGAAATTAGGAGCGATGAAGGCAGCTGCAATGGATGTAAGTGCTGCATGTGCCGGTTTTATGTATGCAATGATCACGGCACAGCAATTTATTCAGACTGGTGCATATAAGCATGTATTGATTGTCGGTGTTGAAAAACTTTCGAAAGTAACCAATTGGGAAGACCGCAATACCGCTGTACTTTTTGGTGACGGAGCGGGTGCAGCTGTACTTGGACCTGTATCTGATGGCAAAGGAATCCTTTCCTTTGAATTAGGCGCAGATGGAACTGGTGGGAAGCACTTATTACAGGAAGGAGATTTCATTCATATGAATGGACGCGAAGTATTTAAATTTGCTGTCCGTCAGATGGGGGAATCCAGCCTCGGCGTATTGGACAAAGCTGGTTTGACAAAGGAGGATGTGGATCTGCTTGTCCCGCATCAAGCAAACATACGAATTATGGAAGCCTCAAGGGAACGTTTGAATCTCCCGCCTGAAAAAATGACTAAAACGATTCATAAATATGGAAATACCTCATCAGCATCCATTCCAATTGCCCTTGTGGAAGAAATGGAAGCAGGAAGAATCAGGGACAATGACTTAATCGTCATGGTCGGTTTTGGTGGTGGCCTTACATGGGGAGCGATCGCTCTTAGGTGGGGTAAATAAAGGAAGAAGCAAAACGTAAGAGCTTTAAAAATAGGAAGGAGCCATTTTTAATGACTAATCGCCGTGTAGTTGTAACAGGTATTGGAGCAATCTCTCCAGTTGGTAATGATGCAGAAACTGGATGGAAGAATATAATCGAGGGGAAATCAGGAATAGGACCTTTAACTCGGTTGAATGCTGAAGAATTCCCAGTAAAAGTGGCTGCTGAAATCAAGGAATTTGATATAGAGACATATATAAATCGGAAAGAAGCACGCAAAATGGACCGTTTTACCCATTATGCAATTGCAGCTTCCGTTATGGCATATAATGATAGCAAGCTGGAAATAACCGATGAAAATGCTGCACGTGTCGGGGTCTGGATCGGTTCGGGCATCGGCGGGCTGGAGACACTTGAAACACAACATGAAAACTTTTTAAATAGAGGATATAAACGAGTGAGCCCATTTTTCGTTCCAATGATGATTCCAGACATGGCAGCCGGCCAGGTTTCCATCTTACTGGGTGCTAAAGGAATCAATTCATGTACGGTAACTGCATGTGCAACAGGAACAAATTCAATTGGTGATGCGTTTAAGGCCATTCAACGGGGCGATGCCGATGTCATGATCACAGGCGGGGCCGAAGCTCCAATCACAAAAATGTCGGTTGCAGGCTTCTGTGCCAATACGGCTTTATCTACCAACCCTGATCCACAAACGGCTAGCCGTCCTTTTGATCTTAATCGTGATGGTTTCGTAATAGGGGAAGGAGCTGGAATTATCGTTCTGGAGGATCTTGAACATGCATTGAATAGAGGAGCCAAGATTTATGCTGAAATAGCTGGTTATGGCTCAACTGGAGATGCCTTCCATATTACCGCTCCAGCACCAGGTGGGGAAGGCGGGGCAAGAGCGATGAAAATCGCAATTGAGGATGCAGGTTTGAATCCGGAAGACATCCAATATGTGAATGCCCACGGAACGAGTACACCATACAATGACAAATACGAAACGATGGCAGTCAAAGAAGTCTTTGGCGACCATGCTAATAAACTTGCAATAAGTTCCACTAAATCAATGACAGGCCATATGTTAGGGGCAGCAGGCGGAGTGGAAGCAATATTCACGATTCAGGCAATCAGGGACAGCATTTTGCCTCCAACCATCAATATTGTAACACCAGACCCTGAGTGTGATTTAGACTATGTACCGAATCAAGCAAGGAAGGGCGAAATCAATGCAGCCATCAGCAATTCACTTGGATTCGGTGGACATAACGCGACTATTCTTTTCAAGAAATTTCAATAAGTTTTGACGGAAGGGCAGATTCTTTGGGATCTGCTCTTTTTATGTTGAAGGGAAAATGCAAATGCCAGGATATAAAAGGTGTCAACCGCCCCCTTTAAATCATACGATAGTCCATAGAAGCGGAGGTGGATGGGAAATGGGGGTCATTTCAACCAATGAATGGATGAGGAAGGATTTCAACCGCCCGGTCCAGATGATGGAAAGACTTAAAAGTACATTCAACAACCTTGATGCAGACCTGATTTATCATCATTTATTGAAACATGGCATGTATTCCCCGAATCAAAAAACAAAACTCACATGGGAAGACTTAATAGAAAATAATGTATGGGAAAAAACACATAGCTTGTTTACAGCTTATAAGAAGCTATGGGGCGGGCCTGATGTTCCCATATATATTTTTCCACTCATGTCTTCAGGGATATGGAATAAAAAAGTTGAAATGAAGTCAGGGTTGGCATTTAAAGATAAACTGTTCCTTTTTTACGGAAAGGGAATAGCCGAAAAGGAAATGGAGGCCCTATTGATTCATGAATATCATCATGTTTGCCGTTTGCATCATTTGAAAAAGGACCAAAAAGAATTCACTCTCCTGGATACGATGATCATGGAGGGACTGGCGGAAAGAACGGTGGGAAAATATTTAGGAGCAAAATTTTTAGCGAAATGGACTAAGTTATATCAGGAAGATAAACTACGAGAATTTTGGAGTAAGCATTTAGAGGAAAAGCACATGGTAAAACGTACAGATCCTCTTCATGATGTACTTCTGCTTGGGATGAAAGGATATCCATATATGCTTGGATACTGTAGTGGCTATAATCTGGTGAAAAAATCCGAAAAACTCTCTGTGAAAAAATCATTCAGTATTCAATCTGAAGAATTCCTATCAAAAAAGAGTTAATATATATGTTCTTTTTTTCTTAATCTGTTTTGTGGAATAGGAATAAATTGTATG
Organism: Bacillus sp. SD075; assembly: GCF_017355165.1. Taxonomy (GTDB): domain Bacteria; phylum Bacillota; class Bacilli; order Bacillales; family DSM-1321; genus Peribacillus. The sequence goes on from NZ_JADILK010000067.1 coordinate 6,254, forward strand.
CTTCCTGCCTATACTGATTGACAAACAGAAATTTGTTTAAGTGAGGGATGAATGATGCTATATCTTCATGATGTATGGGTTAACTGGTTTGAAGGAGAAGAAAACGGCTATAATATTTGTCATTTTCATGAATGGAGGAAGGATGATGGGATTGAACTACTAGATCAAGTTCCTTTGTTGAAAGTGTCATCAACATTGTTCCACTACATAGAAAACGACTTGTCAGAATTACCTAAGCCATTGCTGAATGATGTGTATCAAAAAGCATATGCAAGGAAAAATCATGAACGAATTCAGCTTGACTATTGTTTTATCGTGACTGACGGAAATGGAATTTTAGCTGTTGATACGATAGGTTATCATATTCCGATTAGGAAAAGCAGAATAATTCCCCGGCAGGAACAAATTGTTTATGACATGATAGAAAACCATGATGAGATGGATTACACCTTTACTGAAAAACCTACATCTGAGAAAGAATATCATATTTTGTCGCCGTCTCCCTTATTCATGAACGGTTTGACAAGAAAAGAAAGACAGCTTAAGCAATTGCTATTCATGGCGATGGACCAATTATTCACGGCTAAAAACACTGCTGAAATCCGCTATTGGTATACAGAATGGGCCCCTGAGAAATATGAAAGCATTCAAGGAATGGATTTTCAGATAGCTTGGCTTGAGTTATATGAAGAAATGAAGGAAGGCTGGTCAGAGAAGCACCTTCAACTTTGTGAAAACCTTGTGAAGGGGCAGCCTTTTTTTGAAAAGCTCTGGCAAGTGGAGGCTGGGGATAGTCCATCAATATTATGAACAAAAAAGACGATCCGTTGAGGATCGTCCTTTTTTTATCTCTTTCTGCCAAGTCCCATGCCATTATACATTTTTCTAATCATTTTATTGGCTTCAAAGTTCGCCTTTTCTGCACCGCGGTCCAGAATTTCATCCAATTCAGGCGAATTGATCAATTCATTATAGCGTTCCTGGATTGGTAGGATTTCTCCAAGAACCACCTCAGCCAAATCACTTTTAAAGTCACCATAACCCTTACCTTCATACATCTCTTCAATTTCTGAATAAGATTTTCCACTGAAGATGGAGTATATGGACATCAGGTTGGAAACACCCGCTTTGTTTTCCTTATCGTAGCGGACAATTCCTTCCGAATCGGTAACTGCGCTCTTGATGTTTTTTTCGATTTGTTTCGGATCATCCAATAGGGCAATCGTTGCCTTTTTATTAGGATCAGATTTGCTCATTTTCTTGGTTGGTTCTTGAAGGGACATGATACGTGCCCCTTCTGTAGGGAGGCTGATTTCCGGGATCTTAAATATATCATTATGCTTTTTATTGAACCGTTCAGCCAAATTGCGTGTCAATTCAAGATGCTGTCTTTGATCTTCCCCGACAGGAACCACATCTGTACTATAAAGGAGAATATCGGCAGCCATCAACGGCGGGTATGTTAGCAATGCTGCGGATACCCCTTCTTTGCCGGCGGATTTGTCCTTAAATTGCGTCATTCTCTCAAGTTCACCAATATAGGAGATACTTTGTAAAATCCAGCCCGCCTGAGCATGCGCTGGTACTTCAGATTGAATGAAGATGGTATTCTTTTCAGGATCCAGGCCAATGGCCAAATAAAGAGCGGCCAATGTTTTGATGTTTTTCCTTAACTTTATGCGATCTTGTGGAACTGTAATTGCATGCTGGTCAACAATACAAAAGAAACATTCATATTCATTTTGTAAGTTAACGAATTGTTTCATGGCTCCGATGTAATTTCCTAAAGTAACGGAACCGGATGGCTGAATGCCGGAGAAAATCCTTTTCAACTGCTAGTCACTCCTCTAATTGCGTTTATTGATAAATGGATATTCGCTCTTCATTATTGTAAGGATAAATAGAAAATGAATCCACTTTCTTTGAAAGAAATGTGTATATTCCCGTGATGGGGAAACACTCATTTAAATCTTGTGGAGGGCCGTTTTGTCCTGTATCGATGCCATTTTGAGAATACGAAATGTCCACTATACTGTATTTTAGCATTTATTCATAATAAATGTATAATCGAAACGGCAATCAAGCAAATAGAACCGAATTTCCGTGCCTTTTTTTTATGGAAGAAATGAAAGGTTCAAGGAAAATCAAACCGTTTAACATATATCACAATGAGCAGACCATTTTAGGGAAGGATACTCACAAGGGAATACAAGATTGTGAACGTATTCTTAGAGCTAAAACTTAGTAAGGCAGGTTTTTTAATTATTTATAAGATATAGGAGTAAAGTTAATTGTTTGTGGTATTAAAGAAAGGGGTTTATTATATTTGTTGAATATTGAAGACTGAAGGCGAATGGGGTGGAGAAAATGAAACCAATGTGTAGATGGTTGATGACAGGTATGTGCATATTCCTGATTCAACAGCCTGTTCATGCACAAGGCATGAACGAAACCAGGCAGGTGGCATTAGAAAATAAAGAATTGCCTGTGAGCGTACCGCGTTTTGTCTTTGATTCGGGGCTGAAATTCGGCTATCCGGATGCTGTGCGCGGAATATATGTGACCGGACCTGCAGCGGGTGGCAATAAATTGAATGAACTAATTAAGTATGTAGATGAAACCGATTTGAATGCGATGGTCATTGACATTAAGGATGACAGGGGGAACGTTACGTTTAAAACCGAGGATCCCGATTCTCCATATGCTGGGATTGGTAAAGACTACATAAAAAACCCAAGGGCAATGCTTAAAAAATTTGAGGATAAACAGATTTATCCGATTGCAAGGGTAGTCGTCTTTAAAGATTCCCTTCTGGCTAAAGAAAAGCCTGAATTATCATTTTTAGATGGTGAAACGGTATGGAAGAATGGTCGGGGGGAAGCCTTCGTTAACCCATTCTTAAAAGAAGTGTGGGATTATAATGTCGGTATTGCCATTGAAGCGGCAAAGATGGGGTTTAAAGAAATTCAATTTGACTATGTCCGTTTTCCTGAAGGATTCGAAAATAAAGAAGAAGATTTGAAATATGATGTCGGTGAATATGATGAAGCGAAAGTGAGTCATACAGCCAAAAGGGTTCAGGCGGTGACAGATTTCGTGAGTTATGCGAGGAAACAACTGGAGCCATATGGTGTGGAAGTGTCAGTCGATATTTTTGGATACGCGGCAACATTGCCTGAAGCTCCCGGAATTGGGCAAAACTTCACAAAAATCTCTGAGAATGTCGATGTAATTTCCTCGATGATCTATCCAAGTCACTGGACATCTTATTTTGGTATCGATAAGCCTGATTTGGAGCCTTATAATCTCGTTAAGGAATATGCGAAATTGGAGAACGGGAAGCTGAAGGAATTAAAAACACCACCTACTTCAAGACCGTGGCTACAAGATTTTACTGCCTCATATTTAGGTGAGGGGAATTACCAAAGGTATGGTAAGGAAGAAGTGGAAGCCCAAATAAAAGCATTGAATGATAATGGTATAAATGAATATTTATTATGGAATGCAGCAAATCGATATACAAAGGGAGTAGACTATACCCCATAAAAAAAAGGATGACCTTGGAAGATCCTTCCGGTCATCCAATTTCTCTCTGAATTACCGCTTTTTATTCCCGCCAACTTGACTCCACCCTGACTGAATTCGTTTCGATTGATCGAAAATATGAGAGTGACGTTTCCCGCCAAACCATTTTTCGCCGATGCCATTCGTCACAATGCCATTCACAGCTGTAATGCCAATAACGCAAGCGGCGACTAAAAAAAAGTCCAAAAAGTAACTAATCATCAAAAACCCCCTAATATTTTCAAGCTATTCAAGTTCCATTGTAGTGGATAAGAAAAAATCTGGAAAGTATAAACTAGCAAATGAGGAGATTAAATTATGAATTGGTACGAAAAATTAAACCAGTATTTCCCTATTGAAGAAATGAAATCCAAAGAACATATAGAAGTTCTTTTAGAAGATAAGCAGGAAATATATAAAAAGGATGAAGGTCCTGACCATGTTTTATTGTATGTGGAAGGGGAAGAGTTTATATTCGTTGATTACCTTTTTGTATCCAAGAAATCAAGGGGGCAGGGACTAGGAAGGAAATTGATTCAAAAATTGCAAAAAAAGCAGAAAACGATCTTGCTGGAAGTAGAACCAGTTCAAGAAAATGATGATGATACATTTAAAAGGCTGAAATTTTATAAAAGGGAAGGATTCAAGCATGCCTCTTCGATTTCCTATAGCAGAAAATCACTTGCGACCAAGGAGAATACGCCTATGGAAATATTATATTGGCCTGCAAATCCATCTGTTGATGAAGAAGAAGTATTTGATTTCATGAAAGAGATTTATTCTGAAATCCATACTTACAAAGATGATGATCTTTATGGGAAATCTTATCAAGATGTAGAAGATGTACTAAGCATGAAGGCAGGTCAGGAAACGGATATTTTTAAAGAGATGGAAGTTTGAGAAAAAAGGGCCGGTTGTTCACCAGCCCTTTTTAGTTTGTCGAAAAAGTACGGTAAAGGACAAAAATTATGTGAACGGCCGAAAAAATGCTCCAGCAGAAAACAACCGGATCATTTTTAAAAGAAAAATTGAGGCAAACTGTCTTTTCATAGAAATGGTCGAAAAAGGAGGTCCGGAATGGTTTTACTCCGAACATGATTTTAAATAAGACTAGAGTATCCTTCATGTTATTTTACTATAACTCTTATTGGATTGAAGAAATTGGCGGCACTCTGCCGAATAACTGGCATGCCGAGCCCCTGCAGGTGCTTGGTTTGATGAGGCTTGGTAGGCAGTCGGCGGAAAGGGAGCGGATTTCTGACATCAACTGGACCGCTTTTTAGATCGTAGGCAAACTGTCTTTTCCTATTGTGCATATTTTGCAGGGACATGAATATCTATAACTTCTTGGAAGGTAGACTGCCCCCTTATCGCTGCTTTTTTCAAATTACCTTTTTGCTTTTGGAAATAAATGTGCTAAAAGAATGGTTTTTCTTGTAAAAGGAGGAATTTGCTTTTTATTAAAGAAAATATATTAACATGATCTTGTTTATTGACAAAGATTGGGGGTAAATAAAAGTAACGAGATAATTAAAAAATCATGAGGGCCGTATTGAGAGTTAAATGAGAATGGTAGGTAGGTATTTTCAATTAGAAAAAGCGGTTTTAATGTATTACATAAAAAACGGAAATAGCTATAGTACAGGCAAAACTAGAAGTTTAAAAGGATTTTTCCAAATATCAAAAAGGGTATTCATTTTAAATAAATTAGTGTATAATAAAGAAAGTGAATTACTTATTTAAAATTATTTCAAATTAGAGTGGTACTTATGAATACTAATAGTAGATTTCCCCTCATAGATCACCGATTCTATATTTAGGGAGTGTGAGTAAACATGGTAACATTATATACATCACCTAGTTGTACTTCATGTAGAAAAGCAAAAGCATGGTTAGAGGAACATGAGATTGGATATAAAGAAAGAAACATTTTTTCAGAACCGTTAACGATTGATGAGATTAAAGAAATTCTTCGAATGACAGAAGATGGAACGGATGAAATCATTTCAACACGGTCAAAAACTTTCCAAAAGTTAAACGTAAATTTAGAGAGTCTGCCTCTTCAAGAATTATATAAATTGATCAAGGAGAATCCAGGTCTGTTGAGACGTCCAATTATCCTTGATGAGAAACGGCTTCAAGTTGGTTATAACGAAGATGAGATAAGACGCTTTTTACCGCGTAAAGTTCGTACTTTCCAGTTACGGGAAGCACAACGTATGGTTAACTAATAAGGTCTTTCAAGCTCTGCCAGGAAATGTGCAGGGCTTTTTCTTTATATATCCGCTGATTTTTTTAACTAAATGACGGGGAACAAAACTGGATGCATAGGCGATAGCAGAGGTGTCTGAGCTGCATCAGTTCCTTGAACCACTCATCATTTAAAGAAAAAATAAGAATGCAGCTCATCATGTCATGTATATAATAAGGAATTAACCTCTGTAAGATTAAAACGGAGTAAAGCATTATGATAGTTGCATGAGGATGAATTTTTTTATAGAATGAATGGAATATTAGGCAAACAATTGTTTTTTAGATAAGTAATGTTTTTTATTTCCCTTCTTCAAGGTTTTGTCATAAAATGATGTAAAATAGTCTGTTTTAATGACTATCATGATTTACAGTATTCACTTACGGGTAAAGAGCTTTTAAGAGCAATTTTCGCTTGGGGGTTATTATCCCTTCAAAATGAGAAAGGAAGGGAGAGGGGAATCATGGAAATCGAACGCATTAATGACGATACAGTTAAATTTTATATTTCCTATATAGATATTGAGGAAAGAGGCTTTGATCGCGAAGAAATTTGGTACAGTCGCGAACGAAGTGAAGAACTTTTTTGGGAAATGATGGATGAAGTGCATCAAGAAGAAGAATTCATGATTGAAGGACCTTTATGGATTCAAGTTCAAGCCCTTGAAAAAGGCTTGGAAGTTTTGGTCACAAAAGCCCAGCTTGCCAAAGATGGTCAGAAACTCGAGCTGCCTCTTTCAGATGATAAGTTAAGGGATTTGAATGTATCAGACAAGATGGATACGCTTCTTGATCAACATTTTCATGGTAAAGATGAAGAAAGCGGTATGACATTCGAAGATGGTATGATCGAATTCATCACGATTTTCGAGGATTTTGAAGATGTCATTTCATTAAGTAAGCGTCATGGCTTGGATGACTGGACGACAAAACTTTATGTTTATCAGAATAAATATTATCTTTATATCGAATTTTCCGAAGCGGAGATTGATGAGGAAGAAATCGATAATGTTCTAAGCCTTTTATTGGAGTATAGTCAGGAGTCACCAATAACCGTGCACATGCTTGAAGAGTACGGGAAGATAGTTATCGAAAATGATGTATTCACAACGGTCGATAAATATTTCGCATAGACTGTTGAGGCCGATTTCAGTAGAAATCGGCCTTTTCGTCCAAGAATAAATGTTTTTACCTTAACAGGGAGGTTTTTAAATGTGCCTGTGTTTGTTAATTGGAGGTAGTCTAGGTGAAGGATATAGTTGGCATCGGTCTGCTTATTCTCTTGTTGGTCAGCACTTGGTATTTTCTAATAAATGGCGTCGATGGCAGGCTGATTTTTTATTCTAGCCTCATATTGACTCTTTTCTTGGTGATAATTGGATTCAACATTTTCCTGGAAAACCGGGATCCCATCCAGACTATAACATGGCTTGTTATTTTTGGCGCCTTTCCATTCATCGGTTTCATTTTTTACTTTTTGTTTGGCCGTAATTTTCGGAAAGAAAGGATATTTCGCAAGAAGTACTTTTTGGATAAACAGAGCTTCGTGAAAATAAGCGGTGATGCGGAATATAATGAACGAATTAAGGAAATGGGCGAGAATCCTCAGCAGTTAATCAATCTTGCAAATAGGCTGGGGAATAGCCCTATTTCATTTACGACTGAAACCCGTGTTTTAAGGAATGGTGAGGAGACATTTTCCAATATCATCGAAGAATTAAAAAAAGCCAGACATCATATCCATTTAGAATATTATATTGTGAGGGATGACCGAATTGGCGGTCTGCTGAAGGACATCTTGATACAAAAAGTAAAAGAAGGGGTAGAGGTCAGATTCCTCTATGATGCAGTTGGTTCTTGGAAGTTAGCTCGCTCTTATATCGATGAACTGAGGAATGCGGGAGCCGAAATGGTGGCCTTTGGCCCGTTGTATCTCCCTTTATTAAATAATAAATTCAACTTTCGTAACCATCGTAAAATAATTGTGATTGATGGTTCGGTCGGTTTCATCGGCGGCCTTAATATTGGGGATGAATATTTGGGACAAGATCAGAGATTCGGTTCTTGGCGGGATACGCATCTTATCATAAAGGGGGAAGCGGTCAGGACGTTACAGCTCATATTTCTGCAGGATTGGTATTATAGCACCAATAATAGTTTTTTAAGTGAGGAATATCTCATGGCAGGCCTGCCGAACCATCACGGACATGGCGGAGTTCAGTTGATTGGCGGCGGGCCGGATAGTGAGTGGACGATCATTAAAAGCATTTTTTTTAAGATGATCACTTCAGCAGAAAAGTCCGTCTGGATTGCCTCCCCGTATTTCGTTCCTGATGACGATATCTTACAAGCGTTGAAGGTGGCTTCTTTAAGTGGTTTGGATGTCAGGTTGCTCGTCCCAAAGAACCCCGATAAACGTATCGTATTTCATGCTTCGAGATCTTATTTTCCCGAATTGCTTGCTTCCGGAGTTCGTATATTCCAATATAATGAAGGCTTCATGCATAGTAAAATCATCATCGTTGATGACCAACTGGCATCAATTGGGACAACCAATATGGATATGAGAAGCTTTCACCTGAATTTCGAAGTCAATGCTTTTCTCTACCGGACGGAAAGTACTCAGCAGCTGGTGAATCATTTTTTGGAAGATATAAGGGTATCTCAAGAAGTGAAGGTCGATGCGTTTTCCAAACGGAATTTTGGTTTGAAAGTATTGGAGTCCACTTGCCGTTTGCTTTCCCCCCTTCTTTAGATACCATCCTTTATGCCGATCAGGCATTTTTTTTTTGGATAAAAAGGAATCTTAAGCGAAGCAGGCGAATGTAATGGATGAGGAGGAGATTTATGCTAACTGCGATAAAGAAAGATGGGACATGGATTACCCTCCCTGAAAAGATACCGGCAAACGTGATTGATGAATGGAGAAAGTCAGCAGATTATTACTGTCCATGCTGCAAGATGGAAATGACCATCAAAGCGGGAAGCGTCAGGATCCCGCATTTCGCCCATAAAAATCATTCTTCATGCCGTGCTTTTTCAGAACCGGAATCCGCCTATCATTTAATGGGAAAAAGAAAATTGTTTCAGTGGTTGTTATCACATGGTTATCAAGTTGATCTAGAGGCCTACCTTCCCGAAATTAAGAAAAGAGCTGATATTTTAGCTAGGATAGGAGGTGATCGCTATGCAATTGAATTTCAATGCTCAATTATCCCCGAAGTTGAATTCATGGAAAGGACAAGAGCCTACCAAAGCATAGGCATCAAGCCAATCTGGATCCTCGCTGCAAAACTCTTAAAAAGGAAAAGCTTGTATGAATTCAGTTTATCCCGCTTCCAGTGGCTCTTCGTCACCGGCAGCTTCCATCATCCGTTTATTTGGATGTATTGCCCCGAAACTGATCATTTATCAGTATTGAAGAACCTCACTCCTTTTACCCCTAGAACCGTCTTTGCAGAATTGACAACAGCTTCCTTAAATCTCCTTCCCCCTAGTCTGGCATTGCCCCAAAACTGCTTTCGTTTCCCTTTTCTGCCTGCATGGAGATCTAGACGAAATGGATGGTCCCTCAATCGAGTGAAAACAGCACGCAGATGCGATCCTTTTTTCGAAGGGCTTTATTTACATCATATTTCACCTGTGACACTTCCCATTGAAGTGGGTGTTCCCGTCAGAGGGATGCTGTTGATCGAAACTACCTCGATCGAATGGCAGGCATGGCTATACATGGATGTGTTTCAAGAGAAAAGAACAGGGGAAAAGATTGCTATGGCTGATATTATCCACATTTTCAGAAAGCGTTCAATAAAAGGGGAAATAAAGTTCAGAACGCTGCCATTGCTTCATGAAAAAACCATCGAGTATCCAGTCGGTCAATATATCATGTTTTTAGAGCGGTTGGGTTATCTATCCAAGCTGGAAGAAGGGGTTTTTAAAGTTGAAAAGGAATTTACTCCTCCCTTAACCAGTGACCAAGCTCAAATTTTGGAAAAAAATTTCTATGATAAGCATAATTTGATGATGGAAAAGGGGAATATCCAGTATAATCAGTGATAACATCTCTATTTATCTTGAATTCAGATGAAATGGCAGGATTATTTTTGTGAATGGAGAAATAGTAATAAGAACTGGGAATTAAAAACTTTAAGAAAGAATGAACGCCGAATGAAGTATTGCGGCGTTCAATCCGGTTTAACGAGTTATCCCAATGGCAAGTTTCTATAGAATGGGGAGGAATTTTTTATGGCACAGGAAACAAAAGCGAATACATTACCCACAAGAAGTGAAATAGCTCCTGAAGATACTTGGAGACTGGAAGATATCTTCACAACAGAGGAAGATTGGGAAGCTGCCTTCAAAGCGGTAAAGGAAGACCTCAAGAAAGCGGAGGCACATAAAGGGACGTTGGGAGAAAGCGCAGAAAAATTATTTGCGGCCCTTCAACTCCAAGATGAAGTATTCGAGAAGCTAGGGAAAGTTTATTCTTATTCACATATGCGCAATGATCAAGATACGACCAATCCTTTTTATCAAGGGATGGAGGATCGGGCAAAAGCTTTATACGCCCAGGCAGCGGCTGCGTTTTCATATATGGTTCCTGAACTATTGAGCGTTGAGGAAAGCAGAATGGCAGGGTTTTTGGAAGAAAAGGAAGAATTGAAATTATATAAACATTCTTTAGAGGAAATTAATCTTCAGAGACCCCACATCTTATCTGCGGAGCAGGAAGAATTATTGGCACAAGCATCAGAAGTGCTCGATGCATCGGGCAATACATTCGGAATGCTTAACAATGCCGATTTGAAATTCCCGACCATCAAGGATGAAGAGGGAAATGAAGTGGAAATAACTCACGGAAGGTACATCAGTTTTCTTGAGAGTGAAGATCGCCGTGTACGTGAGGAGGCATTTAAAGGGGTATACAGCAAGTACGGGGAGTTCCGTAATACATTTGCTTCAACCCTGTCAGGTGAGGTGAAAAACCACAACTTCAATGCCACGGTTCGAAAATATGATTCAGCACGCCAAGCGGCGTTAAGTAATAATAACATTCCGGAGACCGTATATGATAATCTCGTTAAAACGGTCAATGACAATTTACCATTACTGCACCGTTATCTTGATTTGCGTAAAAAAGTACTGCAATTAGATGAACTTCATATGTATGATCTATTCACTCCTCTTGTTAAAGAAGTGAAGATGGAAGTGACATATGACGAGGCCAAAGATTATGTCCTTAAAGGTCTTGCTCCGCTTGGGAAGGACTATTTGAACGTTTTGAAAGAGGGATTTGAAAACCGTTGGGTCGATGTGCATGAAAACAAAGGGAAACGAAGCGGTGCCTATTCTTCTGGTACATACGGGACGAATCCCTATATTTTAATGAATTGGCAAAATAACGTCAATAACTTATTCACGCTCGTTCATGAGTTTGGGCATTCGGTCCATAGCTACTATACACGTAAATATCAGCCATATCCATACGGGAATTATTCAATATTTGTAGCGGAAGTTGCATCGACTTGTAATGAAAACCTGTTGAATGATTATTTACTGAATTCAATCGAAGATGAAAAGAAACGCATCTATTTATTGAATCATTACCTGGAAGGTTTCCGTGGCACATTGTTCAGACAAACGATGTTTGCAGAGTTTGAACATACCATTCATTTAAAGGCTCAAAATGGTGAAGCATTGACAGCGGATATGCTTACTAAGGAATATTATGAGTTGAACAAGAAATACTTTGGCGAGAACGTGACCATTGATGAAGAAATCGGTTTGGAATGGGCTCGTATTCCTCACTTCTACTATAATTACTATGTTTATCAATATGCAACTGGAATCAGTGCAGCAACGGCATTGAGCAAGCAAATCCTTGAAGAAGGGGAGCCTGCTGTCAAAAGGTATCTGGAGTTCTTGAAGTCAGGAAGTTCCGATTATCCGATTGAAGTACTCAAAAAGGCAGGAGTCGATATGACAAAATCCGAGCCAGTGCAAGAAGCCATGAATGTTTTCGAGGAAAAATTAAATGAGTTGGAAGAGCTTTTGAATAAATAGGATGTGGAAGGGACCCGAGCACATCGGGTCC
>NZ_JADILK010000068.1 GCF_017355165.1 Bacillus sp. SD075
AATCAAGGACCCATTTATGGTCCTTGATTTTTTCTGAATAGGACCATCTGAAAAAACTGATGGTCCTATTCAGATCAGTCGACTTTCATCATTCAGCCATTAGGTAGAGATTTGTAAGTTATGTGAAAAGTGCACCTCTTACATCATAATTTTCTATATCGATTTCGATTTTTTTATCAAGTGCTAGTTTTGCCAAAAGGGAGCCTAAATAGGGGCCCATTGTTAAACCTGAAGCCCCGAGACCATTGGCTACGATTATGCCTTCCCAGCCAGGTATAGGACCCATGACCGGAAGGAATCCGGGCGTGAAAGGACGAAATCCGACCCTTGCTTCAACAAATGTACTATCTGTCAAACCGGGAGCGGTTTGCAAGGCTTTGTTGAAAACCTCCTGCAGTCCTCCTGCGGTCATTCGGTTATCGAATACTTCCATATTTTCATGAGTCGCCCCAGCAACGATTTTATTATCATCGAAAGCCAAAAGATATTGATCACTGGGAGGCATGACCACAGGCCAATTATTCGTATTTTCATTTTGCGTTTCCAGATGGATGATTTGAGCCTTTTGGAAAGTGACTTGAAAATTCACGCCCAGTGGTTTCAGTAATTCCGGTGCCCAAGCGCCAGCACAAACAATCACTTTATCAGCAGGAATGAATTCATCTCCAAGTGTTACACCTGTCACTTGTGCACCGTTATATGAAAGTATAGCCTCGCCATACATAAGTTTTGCCCCGTTTTTTTGTGAGGCGCGCAATAAGGAATCACGTAGCGCGCGTCCATCGACCCGCGCGGCACCACTTACGTGAACGGATGCATATTGACTGGAAAGAGGGGGAAATAAAGCACTTGTTTCCTCTGTGGAAAGTAATGTGATCGTCCCGATCTCCGGAGCATCTTCTTTCCGTTTTGCCGCCCGGTTCTTCATGGCATTCAGTTTATCTTCATCTGTATGTAAACTTATGGCCCCGACTTGGGCATAACCAGTCTCGGTTTCCCCGTCCCGTTCAAGTTCTTCAATTAAACCGGGATAAAAAGCCGCCCCATTTTTGGCAAGGAGATACCAAGCTTGGTTTCGCCTTTGCGATATCCACGGGCAAACGATCCCAGCAGCTGCTGAGGTTGCCTGCCCGACGTCTTGGCGGTCGATAATGATCACTTCAGCCCCATTTTTAGCCAACTGGTAGGCAGTGGAAGCTCCCAAAATGCCGGCACCAACTACAATGATTTTTTGCATATTCAACATCTCATTTCTCTCTCATATGTATAAACGCATACCACTACTATATCGAAGACACGAATTGATTGCCACAACCGATATTGTATTTTTGTTCACAAAGTTATTTTATCGATAGTGAATATGCTATGATTGAAATTGAGAGAGCTTGAAAAGATACTAGGAGGACATATCATGTTAAAAAAACAAATGGAATCATACATATCAAAATCCGTAATCGAAAAAAAGGTTGAGTTATTTAAGGAAGAAAAGGATTATGTAGAAAAGTATAAATTAATTGCCGATGATATCATTATAGTGGAAAAAGAAAATGCTTTCCGTTTTACAGATGCCTATATGGAGCGTAGTAATAAAGAGAGCGAAGAATTAATCTCTGAAGAGAACTCTTCATTTTTATCACAACCGATCGAGTATTTGAAAAAAAACAAAGATGAATTCCTTTACTTTGAATCACATTGGTTCGAATTAATCGGTGTTGAGGCACTTTCGTTTGAAGTGGATGATGTTTTCGGTACATATAATGCGATGTTCGGATTGAAATTCCAGAAAAAAATGGGAGAAGCTTTAAAAACGTATTTATCTAAGGAACTTCAAGAAGGAATTGGATCGTTCAGCTTAATGTTTAACCAGGGTGACGGGTTATGGGATGTGAATTTTGCCTTGGATAACATAAAGGGTTTTCGTGAAGACATGTCATTGGAAGAAGCTTTTAATTTAATCTATCACTTTCTTTTTATCCTTGTTCAAACAATCGAGGAAGGTATGTAAAAAGAGGTGCCGTCATTCATATTAATGACGGTTTTTTTATTTTCTTGAGTTAACCAATGCCCCCTCTGGATATTGATTAAAGGAACTTGAAAGAATTCGTCGAATTGATTAATGATATACCTTTATTTAACATACTTATCGGTTTATTTTGATTGTATTTGGCATGAAATGAAAAGTTACATCGGAAGGGGAAGTTATACTTGCTGAATGAATTGAAAGTTACTCAAGTTACCATTCCAATGCCTTTTAGGTTGGACCATGTCCATTGTTTCCTGGCAGAAGGTGAAAAAGGGTGGACAATCCTTGATGCGGGATTAAATAATAAAACGACAAGGGATTTATGGACCCCAATTATCGAAAAACACGATATTACCGATATTATCATCACACATTATCACCCAGATCATTTCGGGTATGCAGGGGCATTACAACAACTGACCGGTGCGGATGTTTGGATGACACAAGTGGACGAACATGCGGGAACTTCGTATTGGGAAGCGGATTCGCTGAATCTGCTTAAAGAAAATTATATTGCATGTGGTATGGAACTCGATGTAGCCGTTGCCTTATCCAGTGACGAAAGTGGGTTCATGCCACAAGTAAAACCCTATCCTACCGTAACTCATCATCTTGAAGAAGGAATGAAGCTGCATTTTGGCAAATATGAGTATGAAGTGATTTTCACCCCGGGGCATTCTGATGGCCTGATTTCCTTATACAATAAGGAAAAAAGTGTCCTTTTCTCGACAGATCATATATTGCCCAGGATATCTCCAAATATTTCTTATTGGTTTAAAGGTTTTGGTAACCCATTGGAAGAGTTTTTTACTTCTTTGAAAAAAATACAAAAGCTGGACGTTGAATATGTCATACCTTCACATGGGAAACCTTTTCAAAATGCTAATAAAAGAATTGCTGAATTGCTGGATCACCACCAGGACCGGTTGCAAGTAATTCATGAAAACATGAAAGAACCGATTTCTGTAAAAAATGCTTGCCATATCTTATTTGGAAATCTGCCCATTCACGAAACCAGGTTTGCCGTGGGTGAAACATTGGCTCATCTTGAATTTCTTCTTTTGAATGACCAATGCAGAAAGTTTAAACGTGATGGCATATGGTATTATCAATCCATTTGATATATTGAATATTGATTCTAGCTCATGTCATATGAGCTTTTTTTGCATTAAAAATGTAAGTTCCACTGTCTATATACTAGTTAAGGAATAAGGTGAAGAGGTTTTGTTTACTTAAAATGAAAAAATGTTATGATTATTTTTAGATTCTTATGAATATTGAATTGATGGAGAATTACTGAAAAAAAGGTTGGGAGTTTTGAGATGAAAAACACATATATGAAAACCGCATCAGGAGTGTATATTAATTATTTCCTGTTAGGAATGGTCAATATCATGCTCGCCTCGAATATGCCGTATTTAACGGAGCAATGGGATACAGATAATGCCGGAGTAAGTTATATTATCGCAGCTATAGGGGTGGGGAAATTACTTACATATGCCTTTACGGGATATTTATCAGATAAAATCGGGCGAAAACCATTAATTATCGCTTCATCATTAGGAATGGGCATCTTCTTGATCGGTATTCCATTATCGTCAAATTATCATTTGGCTTTTGTTTTCGCTATCCTTGCAGGTGTCGCTAATTCGTCAATGGATGCCGGTTCATATCCTGGGTTAACAGAGCTTTTCCCACGAACTGCTGGTTCTGCCAGTGTACTGGTGAAAGCATTCATGTCTGCTGGAGCATTTATTCTCCCATTCATGATTTTATTTTTTTCGAATCATGAGATGTTTTATGGGTATGCATTTTTTATTCCTGCTGCTATTTATCTATTGAACTTGATGTTTTTATTCACGGTTTCTTTCCCGAGTTCGAATATGAACAAGGAAAAACGAGTGGATGATCGTAACGGGAGCAAGAAGTTCATTTCAGAACCGGTATTACGTAAAGAGGGATTTGCACTCGTGATTATCGGATTCACATCAACAGGATTATTCACTGTTTCACAGATTTGGCTTCCGACATATGGTCAACAGGCTGTGGGCATGCCGATGGCCAGTTCCATTAAATTGATAAGTTATTATAGTTTAGGGGCACTTATTTCCGTATTGGTTTTATCCGTTTTATTAAAAAAGATCGTCCGGCCAATAACGGTTATCATGATCTATCCGATCATAACTTTTATTTCAATCCTTACGATCCTTTTGGTAAAGGTACCGGTCGTCGTTTCGATCACAGCATTTTTCATCGGACTTTCCACTGCGGGGATCTTTCAATTAGCCATTACGATAATGACGGAATTATTCTGGAGGAAAAAAGGAACGGTGACCGGTATCGTGGCAACAGCTGCTGGATTGGCTTCTATAGTTATGCCGCTTGTAACGGGGTGGATGTCGAAAAGTGGGAATATATCAATCATCTTCATATTTGATGCCCTCCTGTCTGTAACTGGTTTTATAGCTGCAGCTTATGTTTATTATCGCTATGAAAAGCTGATTGGGAAAGGGAAAGTGGAGACAGGGGATATTCGGTTACATGCCTGATACATTGCGGAACTTTTACATCAGCCTATAATGAATTCATGGATTGATAAAGAGAAAACCACCGCCGATCAAACTTGGACGGTGGTTTTTTCATTGCCTGGCTCCTATTTGTCCCTTAACTTCTTGCATGATATCTTCAAGGGATGTGACGATTCCTTTATCGTCCTTATAGCTAATATGCCCAGGTTGAAAATGGATAGGCGAATCCAAACCAGCGGCGGCTGAGATTCTAAATAATCCTTTTCTAAGAGTAACGAGAAAGTTGACCACACGATATTTCTTTTCATCGATGACAAGTGCCTTTTGCAATTCCGGATCAGTGGTTGCTACCCCGACAGGACAAGCATTGGATTGACATTTCATCGTCTGTATACAGCCAATGGCAATCATGAAACCTCTTGCTATGTTAACAAGGTCGGCTCCCATGGCTAGAGCTATCGCTATTCTATCAGGCGTGAACAATTTACCGGAGGCGATGATTTTAACGCGATTGCGGACACCGTATTTTTCCAGGGTCGATACTAAAATCGGCAAAGCGGATTTTAGCGGCAATCCAACGCTATCTATCAATTCCTGATAAGAAGCGCCCGTGCCTCCTTCACCGCCATCCAATGAAATGAAATCCGGACCTTTACCGGATTCTTTCATGTAGCTTGCAAGCTCTTCAACACTGTCATTGCCGCCAATGACCATTTTGATGCCAATCGGAATGCCAGTATGGTCCCTGATTTTTTCGATAAAATCGCACATGGATTTCACGTCATTGAATTGATGAAACCGATTCGGACTATCGATCGCTTTGTACGGAACGACCTTCCGGATCTCAGCGATTTCTGGATTCACTTTTTCAGCATCGATATGCCCTCCGCGTGTTTTGGCACCCTGGGCCAATTTGATTTCGAAAGCTTTGATTTCTGGTATTTCACTTTTTCTTTTTAACTCATCCCAATCCATTTCTCCGACACTATCACGAACACCAAACATGGCCGGGCCGATTTGCATGATTATATCGACACCGCCGCTTAAATGATAAGGAGAAAGGCCGCCTTCCCCTGTATTCATCCACGTTCCTTTTGCTGCAGCCAATCCCTCAGAAAGGGCAGTGATTGCGTTTTTCCCCAAAGAACCATAACTCATGGCGGACATGCCGATAAGACCTTTTACACGAAAGGGATTCTTAGTGTTTGGGCCGATGATCACGGCATCTTCATCATTCAATAAAAATGCAGAGGATACTTCATCTCCCCATTTTTCTTCTCGCTGTGAGAAAAGTGGATCTTTCATTAGTATGTATCTTTTAGTCGTCACTTTTGTTTCTCGATCATATTTTTCTTCTTCGGCTAATTTTGGGAACATGCTATTCTTAACAAAGAAGCCTTCTTCATCAAAATCCCGCTTTGAACCAAAACCTATGACATCCCGTAAATATTTTGAACTTTTCACCATATGCTCATAGTCATCCCGGGAAAAGGGTTTTCCTTCGTTATCACTATTAAACCAATATTGCCGCATTTCAGGCCCGATTTTTTCCAGGAAGTAACGTATTCTTCCAAGTACGGGGTAGTTTCTTAAAATTGCATGATGCTTCTGCGTACGGTCAAAGAAAATCATATAAAGTAATAGAAAAACCAAGACAATGATGATGACGAAGATAACGGTAAATCCAATGATAATAAAAAGGTTTGCGATGCCGCTCATTCAATCCCTCCTGGTATGCAAAAAATTCATGTATTGTTAATCTACTCGGTAACTCGATCAATTATACAGAATACAAACGCAAGGCTATAATAGGGAAAGAACGAAATAATTTAATTAGGCAATCTTGTACTTACAGCATCTTTTCAACTCCCCCTTTTCGATTGGCTTATCCAAATGGCTAACTGTAACGTTATGGCATCATGCAGCTCTTGAGGATTATATCCGGTCCTTTCCTTGATTTTTTTTAATCGGTATATAAGGGAGTTACGATGGATATACATTCTTTTTGCACATTCCCCAATATTTAAGTTACTAAGGAAAAATTGTTGCAGTGTCTCGATCAACTTTTCCGATAACCTGCCTAGTATTCTTTCCTGAAATTGCTGTTTCGTCCGCTCATCTATCCTTTCCAAGAGTGCCTTTGTTTCCACATCAGTATATATCGTTAAAGCTTGATTGGCTTCCCCTAGTATTAGGGCTGATTCAGCTTCTCGGAAAGAGTGGCAAATGTTCGATTCCTTTTCCACAAGAGAGCCCAAACCGATTCGTATAACAAAGCCTTTTGCTTTTAATTGTTTGATGACTGTATCTAGTCTTTGGTCGATGTTATTTTCAGTAAGCGCCATAGTGAGAATGAAAATTCGATTCACATTCAGAAACCCAATAAGGGCGTGTTGTGTGCCAAAAACAGTTTCCATCATTTGAATCAGCTCACTCTTATTTAACGGATTTAATTTCATTTCCATCACCCCCACCTGATAGGGAGGTTCTAATTTCATTCCAATCAGCTCAAGTCTCTGATCAATCGAATACTGATTGATCTCTTCCTTTAGTAAGTCTTCAAATACCAATTCCTTCAAATGTTGTTTCCATTCGAGTTGTTCCGCCATAAAGGCTTGATGAAGCATCATTTCCGTAATCATTTTCACCAATTCCCCGAATTCCAATAGTTCTTTCGGATCACCGGTGATCCCGATAACGCCAATAATTACATTTTGAAAATTAATAGGCAAATTAATTCCTGGAAGGACACCCGCCCATTGATGACGATCCTTTTCGTGAATGATTAAAGGCTTTCCTGTTTTCAGTACTTCCATTGCTCCAAAATGCAATTGGTCGATGCGTTCACGATTTCCGGAAGCGATGATGGTTCCTTTAACATTCATTATATTAATATTTCTGTTAAGTCTATTGGTGGTTTGTTTGACAATTTCCATTGCAATTTCTCGGGTTAGCATACAAGTCATCCTTCTAGGGTATTTTTATTTGGTTATCCAGTTTACGAAAACAGAATAGTCATCACAGGCTATGATTGATCATGGAATAGGGGATGGTCGATAGATTAAGCATTTAGCTATTTAATACTTTAGGAAATTGGTAAAATAACAGAAAATTTTCTTTAAGATCATTTTTTATACAGTATAGCCAAAAAAATCAAATATGTCATACTAATTTTCGTATAGAGAAACCGATGATTAAAATATTTCCGAAGATTATAATTAAATTAATATTAAAATATATTGAAAGGGGACCTGAGCATGAAAATCGTTATTGCACCAGATTCCTATAAAGGAAGTTTGTCAGCATCAGAAGCTTCCAAAGCAATCGAACGAGGAGTCAGGAAGGTACTGCCGAATGTGAAGACAGTATTGGTCCCTCTAGCGGATGGGGGGGAAGGTACAATGGATAGCCTTGTTACAGCTACAAATGGGCGAAAAGTTGAAGTGACTGTTAAAGGGCCTTTACTTCAAGACGTTCAGGCAGCATATGCAATCTTGGGCGATCAGGAAACATGTGTGATCGAAATGGCCAGTGCATCTGGTCTATGCCTAGTCGATCAAGAGGAATTGAATCCATTGATCACTACTACATACGGGACAGGGGAGCTTATTCAAAAAGCATTGAATGATGGCTGCCGAAAATTCATTTTAGCGATTGGTGGAAGCGCTACCAATGATGGCGGTGTTGGGATGCTACAGGCTTTGGGAATGAGGGTACTTGATGAGGAGGGTAAACCGCTGGGATTCGGAGGTGCCGAGTTATCGCGGGTATCAGAAATTAATACGGAGGATTTTGATCCCAGAATAGCAGATTCCGACTTTTTGATAGCCTCGGATGTCCAAAATCCATTAGTCGGTCCCCATGGGGCATCAAGTGTATTCGGACCTCAAAAAGGGGCGACCCCTGCCATTGTTGAAATGCTTGATAAAGCTTTATCATCATGGGCTGATTTGGTGGAAATCGAAACAGGCATACACTTGCATGATAAAGCAGGTGCTGGTGCAGCAGGTGGAATTGGAGGTGCATTTCAAGCCTTTTTCCGTGCAGAAACAAAAAGGGGCATCGATATTGTTATGGAGTATACGAAAATAGGTGAAAAATTGTCCGATGCCGATTGTGTCTTTACCGGTGAGGGCCAAATCGATTACCAGACCGCTTCAGGCAAAACACCGATGGGAGTTGCACAAGAAGCCAAAAAACATGGTATTCCCGTATTTGTTTTGGCTGGATCGCTCGGAACAGGTATTGAAGTTTTATATGACCATGGAATAACTAGTGTTCATAGTTTGGTGAACGCTCCTATGTCTTTAAAGGAAGCTATGGAAAGAGGAGCTGAATTGTTGGAAGTTTCAGCTGAGCAAGTAATGCGGACTTTTTTTGCAGCGATTAAAAATAGGGGGTAATCATATGTTATTTATTGTTTTGGCCATTGGTGTGTTCTTAATTGTTTTTGCGACAACTAAATTCAAACTGCATCCGTTCTTATCGCTTCTATTAGGTACTTTATTTGTGGGTTTTGCTTCTGGAATGCCTCTGGATCAAATCGTCGAGAATATTAACGGCGGTTTTGGCGGCCTGATGACGAGCATTGGACTTGTAATCGTTTTCGGTACAATAATCGGAACCATTTTGGAAAAGTGCGGGGCCGCATTACGAATGGCTGAAGTCGTATTGAGGATTGTCGGTCCTAAAAGACCGCAGCTTGCCATGAGTATGATAGGCTTTATCGTATCCATACCCGTTTTTTGCGATTCAGGTTTCGTTATTTTATCGAGCTTAAGAAAAGCATTGGCAAGACGAGCAAAAGTAGCTGTTGCTTCCATGTCAGTTGCGCTTGCAACTGGTTTGTATGCGACACATACACTTGTGCCTCCAACTCCCGGACCAATAGCAGCTGCCGGGAATATCGGTGCGGATGGATACTTAGGGACGGTCATTTTGCTTGGTCTTATTACGGCCATTCCAGCAGCACTTGCTGGTTATATTTGGTCAATGAAAGTAGCGACCAAGATAGAGGTTGAAGATGACCGAAGTGACCTTGATTACGATTATGATGAAATTGTCCGTTCATTCGGAAAGATGCCTTCTGCCTTTCAAGCATTTTTACCGATCGTTTTACCGATTGTCCTGATTGGAGCCAGTTCGGTATTAACGCTAATTGGTACAGAAGGGGGGATCGCGGCATTTTTCGTATTCTTGGGCCAGCCGGTCATCGCATTGCTTGTCGGAGTAATTTCCGCTTTGACATTGCTGCCTAAGTACGATGAAGAAACATTGACAAACTGGATAGGAGCAGCCTTATTGGATGCCGCGCCCATTTTATTGATCACCGGGGCGGGCGGAGCATTTGGTACAGTCATTAAAAATACGGGAATTGCAGATATCATCCAAAGTTGGGATATGGGCAGCATCTTTAGCGGTTCCTTATTCCTTTTGGTCCCGTTCCTCATTGCTGCTGGATTGAAAACCGCCCAAGGTTCTTCCACAGCATCCCTGGTCATCACTTCATCTTTGATTGCCCCCATGCTTCCAACGTTGGGTATTGAAGGAGCTGTTCCACTTGCACTGGTAGTCATGGCAGTTGGAGCAGGTGCGATGACTGTAAGCCATGTGAATGATAGCTTCTTCTGGGTGGTCACCCAATTTAGCGGAATGAAAGTGACGGATGCCTATAAAGCTCAAACAATGGCAACCTTAATACAAGGAGTAGTCACGATTATCACGACTATGATTTTATGGGTCATTCTTGTGTGAGATCAATAATGGATAAACGGAGAAGCGTGAAACGCTTCTCTTTTTTATGCTTAAACTTGAATTTATTTTCATTTTCATGGTGTTATAAGAACTAAAATAGTGTATGATGCATAGTATAGGGTATGGTGTACGTCACATAGTATAGAGAAGAGGTGATTGGATGAGCACTTTACTGAATTCCTTAACCACAGAGCTGCGCAGAGGCACTTTGACGTTAGCTGTTCTAAGTCAGCTCAAAACCCCTCAGTATGGGTACTTGCTTGTCCAGCGTTTAGAGAAGTCGGGAATTGCCATTGATCAAAGTACTTTATATCCTTTGCTTCGCCGCCTGGAAAAACAAGAATTGGTGACCAGCAGCTGGGATACTTCTGAAAGTAGACCGCGCAAGTACTACTCTTTAAGTGATTATGGGAGAAAAGTTTTCATTCAGTTAAAGCAAGAATGGGAAAAAACTTCTCAAGAGCTTTTTATATTGTTAAAAGGAGAGGGAGAAGATGGAGCTGATTGAACTTTATATTCAGGAAGTGACCCGAAGGCTTCCAGAAAAAAACCGGGAGGATATTGCACTTGAGCTTCAATCTACAATCGAAGATATGCTTCCGGAGGATCATACGGAGCAAGACGTGAAAGCGGCTCTGTTAAAATTAGGAGATCCGGTTACACTGGCAAGTGGTTATCGAGACCGGCCGATGCATCTGATTGGACCGCGTTATTATGATATGTATATCAGTCTGTTGAAAATGATTTTACCAATCGCTGCAGTCATTTCACTGATCGCATTAGTAGGGGATAATCCGTTTCGGGATATGGGAGGGAGTACGGTTATGGAGGCGGTTTTCACCATAATCGGGAAAGGGATTGCAAGTATCATCAATACAGGTATCCAAGTGTTTTTCTGGTTAACGCTTTCGTTTGTCATTGTAGAACGCTTGGATACTTCAAAAGAAAGTTCCCCTTTAACAAAAGACTTGAAACCATGGACACCGGAAAACCTGAAGGATATTCCCAATATTTCAAAGAAAAAAGCTGTTCCTATGATCGAGATTTTTGCAAGTTTGCTAGGTCTCTCAGTATTCATGGCCCTTTATTTCAATGCAGCAAACCTCTTAGGCGTCTATGAAAAAAGAAATGACAGTCTCATTTTCGTGACACCTACTTTCAATCAGGAGGTATTGAATTCCTATTGGCTGCCGGTATCTTGCGTCGTTATCATAGGGATGCTCTTGGCTATTTACAAATTATTTTTAAGACAATGGACCTTTAAACTAGCTTTATTCCATGCTATATATCAGCTGTTGTCGACTCTGACTTTCATCATCATCATCCGTAATCCTAATTTATTGAACCCGGAATTCATTGCATACCAAAATACACTGTTTACAATCGATGAATGGAAAACCTCAATTTACTGGGGTCTCATATTAATCACTATTTTTTTTGCCGCCTATGATTCCTATCAAGGCTTCCGTAAGGCAAAAATCCGTTAAGGCACAGCATTCTAGCTGTGTTTTTTTGTTTGAAAGTTCCGTTAAGTGAAAAGTGAATGGATACTAGTTAGTAGGATTATTTCTCAAGATACAAGGGAAAACAGAAAAACACCTCATGTGAAATATAGTTATTAACTAACTATATTTCACATGAGGCGTAACATTTAGACCAAGTTTTTATTGTACTGCATCGAACTGATTGACTTTCCACGTGGATCCGGACTTATAAAAGGTAACCGTTCTTTTTACTGAATCACCGTCGACTGTAGGTACAATTAAATTGTAGGATCTAACGTTTAGTTTTTGATAGACCAATTTAATTTTTGCTTTTCTCCACTCTAACATGCTATCGCCGTCTCCGATTGGACGGGCTAATTTCCCTTTATGGGTAATGTAACTATATTTGGTCAAGCCTTTTTCCACTGCATTATTAGTGAAAGTCTCTGCTAAGTAGTTAGTCAATTTATCTTTTGTATTAAACTCTTGGCAAAGGTATGAATATACGGTCCCTTTATAATTGAAAGTTTTTTGTGAACATGAACGGGTTTTGTACCCATGTAATGCATTCCAAAAATGTTTGCTGGCATTATCGGCTATCTTTAATGCATTTGCGTCAGACAAATTCTGTGATGTCGTTTTTGCGGTAACCTGACCACTTAATATGAATAATAAAATGATAATGGATAATAGCATACCTGAAAATTTTTTCATTATTTTTCTCCCCCATCCCTAATAGGATACTTATGTAACGAAAGTTTAATTATTATTACAATTGTTACGTTTATATTACAGTAAGATTTGCGTAATTAAAAGAGAAATATTGTTAATTTCAAAATATATTTTTTGTTTTCCATTAAATATACATAGTTTGTTCACTTTATTCTTATGAATGGAACGTTCACCGAATTGTAAATAGAAGGGCAATGGCTGTTACATACTTCATATTCCACCAACTGGCCTATTTAAAACCCAGCAGTTAATTCTTTTGCAATAACGGGACAAGTTAATTCAATATATTTTCATTAGGCTGTTTTCGCATACTTTGTTGCTATTTACTAAGTAGTGCGGTGTGGTTGATTTCCCCTCCAGATGCTCGCTTTCCGCTCCAATCAACCCTAAATAGTTTCGTTTTAAAAACAATAATCTTTACGAAAAGAGCCTTTCATTAATATCAATATATGTACAAAGTACTCGAATTTCCCGGGCCAGCCCGAAAATAATAAAATATAAAGGTTTGACAAACTTTCCAATTCTACCGTATTATAATTTATATACTTGAATACGTTCTTTAAAAGGGGAGTAGCTTTTACAACAATGTCGTCATTACGGAGTTCTTTGCTCTCGGTGTTGTTGGCAGCATATTGTTGTTAGCCAGACCTTACCTATTGGGTAAAGGTCTATTTTCTTTTAATAAACCTTTACCAAAATGGTAAAGGTTTTTTTGTAGTCCGGATCATGAAGCCCTTAAGGAAATGTATAAACATGTGGGTTTAATAGAAAAACAAATAAATATAAATGGAGTGTATTCTTTGATACTTAGAAAATCATTATTACTTTTAGGGATAGGTTCTGCACAAATAGATTTAATCCTCCCGAAAAATACGTATAAATCTGGCGAATGCATAATTGGGTATTTCTTGATTAAAGGTGGTACCTTGGAGCAAAGAATAAGGAGGATCGAATGTGATTTAATTATGGATACTCATTCTACCGGAATGGAAGAGATCCTTAAAACGAGCACCATCTTATCTTCAGGAGAAATAAATTCAGGGGAAAGTAATGAAATTCCTTTTAACTTTTGTCTTCCTACATTGAAGGAGCCATATAAGCGGGAGGCTTCCTATCGACTTAAAACGAGACTGATACTTGATAAAGGGATAATAGGCAAGGATGATGACTGGATTTTAATCGATTCTGAGTAAAGTGGAAAGGGAGGTGGGAACATGAATATCTTGAAATTTACTGAGCTTGCTATGGATTATTTGGAAGAATTTTTATTATTGAGGCTTTTAATATTGGCTTTACTGTTATTGGCGGTATATTATATTCTGAATAAAATGGTTGAATGGTTCTTTAGAAGGTCCAATTTTTTTGAGGAAGAAGTCGAAAAAACAATACAGGGAGTGACTCGTTCTTCTCTTAGGTACGGCATTTCCGCGCTTTTCCTCATTTATCTGATTGGTCAGTTTATAGACCTTAAAGGAATTTTAGCGGGAGCTGGTATTGTAGGGGTCGTTATTGGATTTGCGGCTCAGCAAATGCTTAAGGATATCTTATTGGGATTTGTAAGGCTGTCAGATAATGAATTCCGAGTTGGGAATTTTGTGAGCTTCAATGGGACAAGTTCCGGAACCGTAGAGGAAATCGGTATCCGGTTCATGCAAATCAGGGAATGGTCAGGAAAATTACTGACCATCCCACACAGTGAAATCCGGACAATTCAAAACTTTAATAAAGGGAGAATGCGAATCATTGAACGCATCACAGTAAGTTATCAAGAAAATCCCGAAAAGGTAAAACGGCTGATGGAAGATATATGCCTGATTTGCAATGAGAAGTATGGTGAAACCCTTCTAAGGCTTGAGGATGGCACACCTGAAGAGGATTTCAGATACATTGGCATTACGGATTTAAATCCAAACCTTAAATATGTTGGTTTTGAACAATGCTTAGTTGGACTTGTTAAACCTGAACATTACTTTGAAACGGCGAGAAGAGTGAGGTTTGAAATAATGACAGCTTTACATGAACATCAAATTCTAATGCCCTCTGCCCATTTGCTTGTACAGGGCAAACCTAATCAAGAACGTATAGTGGATAATTGAAAAAAAGAAATACACTCGCTTGAGGTAATCCGGGAAAAGGTCATGAAAAAAGTGATGGAAAAGGTAACAAAGAGGAGAAGCATACTCAGCGACATTCCATGGAACTTAAGGATATTAAAGGGGTTTCGATTAAAGGAAGCTTTTTTATTAAATAAGTCGATCAACACTACCCCAAAAATGTTTTATTTTTATAGATTTCACCTTGATTTATCAAATTAAATGGATTATTATGAAATTAACATAAAATGGAAGGGTGACCTTAAAACAATGATCATTTAATCCTATTCTTTAAGAAAAAATGCGTGCTAAATACGAACTTTTTTCTGGATAGGATTAGTCTGTACATTAAAATACAAACAAAGATCATTGTGTTCCGTCCAATGGGGATATTTTGCTCTGTTAAATTTGTATTGTACTGCCTCCTGTCCAGATATTTCACAGGAGGTTTTTATATTGGGGGAAAACACGTCTGTAACTTTAAGTAATAAGGAACCTAACATATTTAAAAATCGGGTATTCCAGGCGATCATCTTTTCAGGCTTGTTTTTACAAATAGGGATATGGGTACGGAATTTTGCAGTTTTGTTATTCGTCATGGAAAAGACAAACGGGGATGCCTTTGCCATTTCCATGATATCAGTAGCGGAGTTCGCACCCATTTTTATTTTTTCATTTATTGGAGGGACGTTTGCTGACCGCTGGAGTCCGAAAAAAACGATGGTTTGGTGTGATATATTAAGTGCAATATCCGTTTTTGCTGTGCTTATCTCACTTATCTTCGGCAGTTGGAAAATGGTATTCTTCGCAACTTTGATTTCGGCGATACTTTCTCAATTTTCACAGCCTTCAGGCATGAAGCTATTTAAGATGCATTTGCCTGAAAGTCAAATTCAAACAGGGATGTCTGTTTATCAGACCGTCTTCGCAGTATTTATGGTTTTAGGTCCGATTCTCGGTACATTTGCCTTCCAATCATTTGGGATCAATATCTCGATTGCGATTACTGGCGCGGCATTTTTCCTTTCAGCTGGCGCACTCGCCTTTCTTCCAAAAGATCGCAAACAGAATGAAGAGACCGCAAAAACAACTTTATGGCAGGAAATGAAAAGCGGAGTTAGCTATGTATTGAGAAAAAAAGAACTAAGTTTGCTTGGTTTATGTTTTCTGGCAGCCGGGCTCGGATTGGGCTTCATTCAACCGCTCTCTATATTCCTTGTTACAGAACAACTAGGATTGCCTAAGGAAAATCTGCAATGGTTATTTATGGTGAATGGGTTTGGTATGATTTTAGGTGGAGCTGGGGTGATGATTTTCGCCAAAAAGGTGGCACCTCAGAGATTATTGGCTTTCGGAATGCTTGTGAATGCACTTGGATTGGCGGTAATGGGACTTTCGACAAATCTTTGGATTACACTTACTGCCGAGTTCTTTAATGGCCTAATGCTGCCTTGTATTCAAATTGGGATCAATACATTGATATTGCAGAGGACCGAAGGCGAGTTCATCGGAAGGGTCAATGGAATCTTAAGCCCATTATTCACAGGGTCAATGGTGTTGACCATGAGTGCGGCAGGTGTTTTGAAAGAGCAATTTTCACTCGTCGCCATATTTGAAACCGCCGCTTTCTTTTTTATTCTAGGAATGTTTTTCATTTTGCCATTGTACAATCAAAAGGCCGAAACACAACCCCTGGAAGTTCAATCGTAAGGATCTTGCGGTGTGTCACCTCAATACAGCTATAGCCATAGGACCTAAAGAAAAGCAGCCACTTCGGCTGCATCAGACTGTAGACAAACTCGATGAAAATCGAGTTTGTCTACAGTTTTTTTTGCTTGTACAAATTTGGACGTTGATTTCCACTTCAGGCACTCGCTTTCCGCGGGCGGTCA
>NZ_JADILK010000069.1 GCF_017355165.1 Bacillus sp. SD075
GAGCCCCTCTCTTAATTGAGAGGGGCTTTCAGACTTAAACAAACTCGATGAAAATCGAGTTTGTTTAAGTCTTTTTTATGGTTTGTACAATTTGAAGGTTGATTTCTACTCCATGCACTCGCTTTCCGCGGGCGATCCGCCCTCGGCGCCTTTACGCCTGCGTGGTCACCCTGGACTCGTTTTTCCCGCAGGAGTCTCGCACCCCCGCTCCAATCAACTAATTAGTATTGTGATAACAGATGTAATACAAAGAAAACACTTAACATCTATACGGGAAACATTTAACAGGATGTTATCTCGTGGGCTTTATGTAAAAATGCTAGTGAAGATAATCTTTTCTAATTGGCATCCCGCTTTCTCCCTAAACTCTTGACCTAAGACTAATTTCTTAGAAAAGCTTATTTTTGAGTATTTTAAGGTTTTTCTTATCACTAGATTCGGAACTAGTATGTTCTTTATGTTGGACCTTGAAATCCGATTCATGGTTCAAAAATCATTTTGCTTATATACTAATAAAACAAAGATCCATTTATCATTTTATGAGGAGAAAAGTGGACTCCCCTAATTTTCCTCCATTGTAATAAGCTAGGGCAAAATGAATAATAAAAAGCCTTACTCTTCCACGTTGGAAAAGTAAGGCTTCCTTCTATTGCGTTTTCTTTCTTTGAAAAACGTCAAAATGACTCCAGATGTCTTCTAAAACTTCCAATCGATCGTGAATATCTTCCTGCTTTTCTTTTCCAACAAACATTATTAAAGCATTAATCAAGCTTAATGGTGCAACAAAAGAGTCAATAAAACTGGGCATCTGACTGGATGCTGTCAATGGAATGTCCGCATGAGGAATAAGCGGTGAGAGTAAATTATCAGTAATGGCAATTGTTGTCGCATTTTTTTCCTTTGCAAATGAAAACATTTGAATGGTACTTTTCGTATAACGATCAAAACTGACACCAATCACTACATCTTTTTCACTTAAATTATATAACTTTTCAGATGAATTCTCTAATGACTGCAGGAGTTCCACATTATTGAGAACTATTTGAAGATAATACTCCAAAAACACACCCAGTGAAGTGGCACTGCGGTTTGCGATAACATATACTCTTCTCGCTTGTAATAAGCATTTCACTGCTTCATGGAATGCATCTTCATCCAATTTCTCCATAGTGGATTTTATGTTAGCGATGTCATCTTGGAAAACTTCGTATACCCCTGAAGACTCTTTATTGTAAACCTTTTGGGACATCTTCAATCGCTCTGTCGTTGTCAGCTGCTGCTTAACGGAATTCTGCATATACTGCTGCATCTCTGGATAGCCTGAATAGCCAAGCGAGGTTGCAAACCGCACAACAGTGGCATCACTGACCCCTGCCATTTTTGCTAATTTTCCAACTGTAAAAAAAGGAACGGTCGTTTGATTCTCTATTATATATGTAGCTATTTTCACGTGGGACTTGCTCATTTCCCCTATTTGTCCAGCGATGTTTTGATAGACGTTTGACATTTAAAAGAGCGCCCCTTTATTTCTATTTATGTATTGCAGGAGTATCGAGTATTCCTTTTCTGCATGTTTTATACTTTAACAATAGGTTTTTCCATCCTTTGTTGTCAAGTTAATTGCAAGTATTAAAGTGGGATAAAAAAAGACCAGATCCATTAAAATAGCTTTGATCAGGTCTTGTATAATTTACTTTTCATCAATGACTTAGTTAAGCTGAATTATTTCAGGATCCGTCCAATAGCTTCGTCATGTGCTTCCACAGTTCGAAGTATATCTTCATCCGTGTGTACAACAGACATCGAATAACGATTAAGCGGCTTAGTATAAATACCTAATTTTAATAACTCATAGTCAATTTCTTTTCTTAATTTCGTATTTGCCCTGCTCATATCACGATAATTTTTAATCGGACCTTCGGCTAAGATAATGTTAAAGATACTGCCCATACCGACTGTTTGCATGTTTAAGCCATGTTTTTTATACATATTCTCAAGTTCCTTACGTAAAGTTTGCGTCTTAGCAAACAAATCTTCCATTATTCCTTCTTGTTCTAATAAGTCAATAGTTGCTAGACCGGCAGCCAATATGGTTGGATGACCATTGTATGTTCCACTATGATATAAAGGATTTTGTTTATTTGTATTATCTGCACCAGCTGTTAAAATATCCCGCCCGCCTCTAGCTGAGGTAATCATCATTATTTCTTTTTTACCGCCGATGGCCCCTACTGGGAATCCGCCGCCCAGTACTTTTCCTAAGGTAGTAATATCCGGTTTAATTCCATATACTTTTTGAGCTCCCCCAATTGATATCCTGAATCCTGTTTTTACTTCATCGAAAATAAGCACGATATTAAGTTCTTCAGTTATTCTACGAAGTCCTTCCATAAACTCTTGTTCAGCAGGAATGAACCCTCCTTGAATTGGCTCTAAAATAACACCTGCTAATTCATGAGCATGGGCACGTAAAATCTTTTCGGTGGATTCTAAATCATTGAATGGAAGAATGATGGTATTTTCAATATAGTAATCTGGTATTCCTCTTGATTCTCCTACCGCTTTAGGAGCTGTTGCGTTTCCTGCTTGATCCATATCAGGGTCAACACTCACTAATACTTGATCATATCCTCCATGATAATGTCCTTCAAACTTCGCCAATTTCGGTTTTCCGGTATAAGCCACCGCAGTACGAATGGCGAGAAGTGTAGCTTCCAAGCCCGAATTCGTATAACGAACCATTTCAATACCAGGATATAACTCTACCAATTTTTCCGCCATTGTTGTTTCCATCTTGTGAGGCGTACCGAATATGGTAGTTCCAGATTCTATCATTTGTTTTGTCACAGCATCAAATACCTGTTGATGGCCATGACCTAAAATAAGCGCTCCATAACATAATAAATAATCGATATATTCATTACCATCTACATCATATAACTTACTGCCTTTTCCTTTTTCCATCATAAGTGGGTGTGGTGGGAAGTATTTAATATGTGCCGTAACACCGCCTGGAATCACTTCACAAGCTTTTTCAAATAGTTCAGCTGACTTTTTTGTTTTTTCTGATATTTTTTTTTGTCGTGTAGTATCATAATTAATTTCCCCTTTAAATAATATTGATTAAACAACCAGATAAAGCCGACTTTAAGAAGATGAAGGACAAACAAGTACACACTAGATACTGCCTCGGCCAACATCATTTCCAACTTCTCACACTTCCTGTTCTAACTAATTGTAAATTTTCTAATTATTAAAATATATATTTCATTATAAAATATAATATGAAATATATATTTCAAAGTCAAGGTTAATAAGGAGATTTTTGTTTGTTTTTAAGATCTCTGAAATATAAATGCTAGCCGGATGAAGCGATTCAACGACTATTCAAAAAATCAGAAACAATTTCTCAATAAGCAAGCTGTAATCTATATTTTAGACGGATATCTGACTTTAATGAGCAAACGCCAATTAAGCGCTCCAAGAAATGGGGCGCTTAATTGGCGTTATATATCATGCACTTCAATCATGTCTGTGTCCCCTTGGCCTCTACCCCAGCAATTCTATACACCGGCGTTATTTGGGTATGCTAGATTTATTACATATTTTTAGAGGTTCATCAGGCGGTGCTCAGATTCCTACAACATTTTAAACTAGTAAAGAAGAATAATGAGACTGAAACCACGGAGTTTTCTGCATTGAACGGAGCTCAACTATATTGCTGAACTTTTAAGGCAAAGATTTTCTTTTTCGGTCAATATTACACCTTCTCCCTCCTTATAAATTTAAGGAGGGAGGGCTAATGAAGGAGAAAATTTTAGAATACGGAACTGCCCTTACATTGTTTCATAGTTTTTAATTTCAAATTCACTTAGGGGTCGATTAATCGATTTACTCAATTTATTAATAAGCTCTTGGTAATCCTTAGTATCATTTGGATCTATACCTTCCCTGACGTTTAGTATCTCGTATCGGTCATACTGTTCTGGAATAAGTTTTCCGTCTACATGGATATAAAGCCTATATTTGATCCTCAGATTCATAAAAATACCATCTCCTTTACTATCAGTTCGATATAAGGAGCTGTTTTCCTGCAAGAAAAAATGCCTATATGTGCTGCTCCACTATCTATTCATTTTATAATCAGAATGAATGGTAGCCCGCATTATCTAAAAAACCTCTAATTTATGCATTGTACATCCGCAATGGTGATATGCACACATACCGGATTGAATCATTTTACTTTATTGAATTCACCTGAATTTTTTTGTTCTGCCTGCATACACTGTTCAATACGAAAAAACCAGGGTATATGGAGGTTTTTTATATGAAACATCCCGAGCCAGTATGAGAGATGTATAACTATCACGCGTGGGCAAATGGAGTCATCATCGATCGATTAAATGAACTTCCAGAGCACATTTACCATAAGGAAATTCAGAGTGGTTTTTCATCGGTATCAAAAGTGTTATCTCACATTTTTTTCACAGATTATGCTGGTTTGACATTATCTCAGGTAAAAGTATGGATGAAGCAATGGCATCTTCTAATCAAGTAAGAGAAGAGGTGTAAAATAAAAGTATTGAGGAAATGAAAAAAATATTCATTGACCTATATGAAAGAAACAAAGCTATTTTGAGTATAGAGGAGATGAAAAAGGTAATCATCGTGGATAACCCATATGCTGGGTTGCTTGAAACGTCCCTTTCCGAATCGGTATTACACGTTGTCACTCACGGATCCTATCATCGCGGCAATATAGCTACCATGTTGCGACAAATGGGGCACACTTCCGTTATGCAAGATTTTGGCCTTTACCCCATTTCCTGAATAGGGGGGATGTACTGATGGATGAACTAGTTGGCTCTTGTGTTCGCTGTGCAAATGATGTATATTGTACGGCTGGTTTTCTGAATGGTATTCTGTTAGATAACAAGAATATCTTATGTTTTAATTGTAAGGATATTTTATATGCAATGATAAAAGAAGAAAGATTGGCAGATGAGAGTTGAAGGAGTAATACACCCAATCAAAATGAGTTGAGTATCTGAATGGCCTTTAGAGATTCATTTCATTTAAGGGAGTTGCTTTGGCAATTCTTTCATGAGTTATAACAGCTAGTTTGAAAACATATTACAAAACTTTAGGTCATGCCAATTTGGCATGACCTATTTTGCCCGATGAACAATCAGATTGACCTTGTTGGTTTCACGCATGAATGTTGAGAGAGCACAGGTTGGTCGTTTGCATAGAAAGCAATTTTTAATATCTATATAAATTGGCAACACTATCACATTCTAAAAATTCAGCATAGTTTTTTGTAGCACCTATCACGTCTATAATTTTATCGTTACTGACTATTTCTGTATGGTAATCTTCCAAAAGGATTTTATAAGTTGATTCATCCATTACACTCTTCTTTTTCTAAATCCGGAAAGCGAATTAACGAATAATGAGCTGTATCGTAGAAAAGCGGACGATCATTTACATACATGATCCGCTCAAGTTCGAAAACGGGACTTCCTTCATCAATGAGGAGATGACCTGCAACATCTTTTGGTGCCGGTATGACCTCACTTCTTAAAATCCGAGAATTAGTATCATCCCAAGCTGATGACTAAACTCTGAGAATCCACTTATTGATAACAACTCATTATGGAACTTATTAGATGCAACGGGAATACGTGTCAGTGTTCCTCCCTTCACCAATTCCTCTATTGCTTTTCGTGTGGTAATGCGACTCACGTTATATGTATCTCAAAACTCTGCTTCGGCCGGGATCTGTTCATCTGGTTTGTATTTACCGTTCTGAATATCATTCTTCAACATTTTCCTTATTTGCATATATATTTGAAAAAATCGTGATTTTATTGTCTAGCACACCTTTTAATCAAATAACTATTTTTTAGTGAATACGAATGATAGAATGTTAAAGTATTTATACTTGAGTGGAACAATTTGTCTGATACGTGTAGGTGATTATTATTTGAAATATGATATACCTGTAGAATGGTTGTTAACCTTGGGGATTTTAGAAAAGAATATGTCATGAATTTTGTCAAGTAAGATGTTAATAAAGAATAAACACCTCCAAAAGTGGTAATTTGAGGTTAATCTCCTTAAGATGGTGTATATTATGGAAAATACAGGTTGGTTTACTTGGAAACTCTATAACTTGAAAAAATAGCAGGCAGTACAATTTGTACTACCCGAGCGGAAAGGATGTTCCCTAATAATGAATCACGACAAAACAGTAACCTCTATAATTCGTACCGGGCCAATGTTTGCAGTGATGCTAGCTGGTGCTCTAGTCGCTTTCTTAAATCAGACTTTAATCAATATCGCATTGCCTCAATTAATGACTCATTTTGAAATATCGGCTGCAACTGCTAATTGGCTTACTACTATCTTCTTATTGGTCAATGGGATTGTCATCCCGATTACTGCTTTCTTAATGGAACGATTTAACACAAGGCAATTATATCTTGCTTCAATGGGGCTCTTTGCATTAGGAACTTTTTTATGTGGAATTGCCCCCAGCTTCTCCGTCTTATTGATCGGCCGGGTCGTTCAAGCTGCAGGAGCGGGGATTTTATTCCCTTTAATTACAAATGTAATTTTCACCTTATTTCCACCTAACAAACGTGGCTTCGCGATGGGCATATTTGGTATCGCGATGAATTTTGCCCCAGCTATAGGACCGACGTTATCAGGATGGATCATACAAAACTATTCTTGGCGGGTTCTGTTTTTTATCATTTTCCCATTTGCCCTGCTTGACTTCATCTTTGCCATTTTCATCATTAAAAAAGTAGGGAAAACCAGTCGGCCTAAACTCGATAAAATGGGTGTAATCCTATCCACTACCGGATTTGGCGGGGTTCTATATGGATTTGCTACAGGCGGTACCAAGGGCTGGGGCAGTTCCGAAGTACTAACGATGTTCCTTATAGGAGGAATCAGTTTAATTTTATTTGTCTGGAGGCAATTTACTGTTTCTCATCCTATTTTGGAATTTAGAATTTTTCGGTATCGGATGTTCACTTTAACGACAATCATCAACATCATCGCAACTATGGGTATGTTCTCTGGTATGATCATCATGCCAATCTATATGCAGAATATCCATGGTTTCACTCCGATGGAATCCGGTCTCATGCTATTGCCTGGCGGGATTTTAATGGGGATCATGTCTCCTATCACAGGTAAGCTGTTTGATCGATTTGGTGCGAGATGGCTTGCGGTGAGCGGACTTGCCATCACTATCATTACAACCTATCTTTTAACTCGGCTTGAAATTGATACATCTTATTCTTATGTAGTGTGGGTATATACTATTAGGATGTTCGGAATGTCAATACTGATGATGCCTATCTTTACAGCTGGATTAAATGAATTGGCACTTAGCCTAAATAAATATGGAACAGCAATGGTCAATACATTGAGAATGGTAGCAGGTGCTGTTGGCATGGCATTCTTTGTTTCGATCATGACAAACCAGGGAACGAAGCATGTACAGGAAATCTTATCTCAAAGGAACATCTCATCAGATAATACATCACAAATGGCCATGGCCATTAAACAGGGCAGCGTAATGGGAGTGAATGACGCATTCATGATAGCAACAGGCTTGACCATTATTGCATTCATACTGTCCTTTTATATACGGCAAACTTCACCACAAGAAGATACCATTACAAATCGCCTATCAAAAAAAACATCTTAAATAACCAAGGCTAAATCCAACCTATTTTCCAAGATAAAAAAATTCTTATATTATTAAACTGACTGGCCATATGAAGAAAGAGACACTTTTATGAGTGCCTCTTTTTTTATCCTAATTATTTCATGGCCTCAAGGAGACGGCCTTTATTTTAATCCTGCTGCATTCCCATGTGGTAAATCTTCAAAATATCATCTGAAGAACTAAGCATGCAATACCCACATAGAAACCATAGTTCCCCAATCAACCAAGTATATATTAAGATTCCTCTCATATATTTTAAGATAATGATTTGGACAAGGGGAATGCTTTTATGAAAAAGTTTGTTACTTTGCTTTTTTCAAGTTTTTGCATTGGAGTTGGTCTTAACTTATTTATTATCCCCATTCATCTAATAAATGGCGGGATATTTGGCATAAGTTTATTAATCAAATATGTTTGGGGAATCCAGGTTGGACATACCATGATCATGATCAATATTCCCATATACCTTCTATCTCTTCTATACGATAAGTCTTATTTCTTTAATGCCATCCTTGGGTTAGCTTTCACTTCAACCATTATTGATTGGCTAACACCACTAAACGGTTTAGTTCATCTGCCGATCATAATGAGTGCCATTATAGGTGGAATGACGGTTGGGATTGGTGTCGGTTTTATGCTGAGACAACATATTAGCCCCGGCGGAGTGGATTTACTAGCATTATTAATCTCTAAAACCACAGCAACTAATCCTGGAATTATTATTTTTATTATTGATTCACTCATAGTAATTACGGGAATTATTATATTGAAAGACTTAAAGTTAATGTATTCCCTCATCACGATTTCCTGTGTCGGGTTCTGCGTCATTTTAATCAATTCTTTTAAGACAATAAACTATTTAAGATGACGTTATACCTACAAGTGCTGCAACAGGATAAAATACAGTGTTAGCAAGGTTTCTCGTGAGTTTTCGCTATTTACCCGTGAAATCAGCATGTTACTCGTGATATCGTGATCGTGCTCCCATGATTTCGCACGTATACTCGGAAGAGGATTTCTGAAATCAGCTGAAACGTTTTCAATGAAAAACTGCAGCGGACTCGCTTTACTTCAAATTAGTATACAGTCTGAGCGACTCTTACAAAAACGCGCCACGACTGTTGAAGTTCAATAATTTTTTATAGAATGCATCAATAAAAGGAAAATGGAATATGCTTAAACTGTCAATTTTAGGGAGGGAATGAGAGTAAATGAAAAAAATGAAAATGATATATTGAATTTTCACAGGGCTTTTGGTGGCACTAATGGTTTTGGGTTCCATTCCAGATATTATGTCTGTTCCCGATGCAGACGCTTTATTTAATCATTTAGGTTACCCTACCTACCTCCTACCCTTTATTGGAATTGCCAAATTATTAGGTGTCGTGGCAATACTTATTCCAGGTTTTCCGAGAATCAAGGAATGGGCTTATGCCGGCTTTGTATTTGATTTGACGGGCGCTATGTATTCAAGCATATCAGTGGGCGACACTAACAGTGGATGGCTGCTTTTCATTAGCGGATATATTTTGATAGCCGGTTCTTATATTTACCATCATAAACTATTAAAATCCGCTATATCGAGCACTTCATTGAGCAATGAGGATAGCTAAACAATAGATATAAGTTGGTATAGAAAAAGAAGAGGGAATGATATATGATTCCACCTTCCATTTGCACCTATATAGAATTTGTAAAAATAAAATTAAAAGAGTCCCAATAGGATTTTCCTTATTGGGACTCTTCTTTAGAACATTAGCTGATTAACTTAATTTTTTTGAAGCCAAATAAGCGACAAGTATATAGCGTTCAGGTGCCGCCCCGATATAATCAAAGGGATAACAGGTACTTACGGTTAGCGTTGCCCGTGGCTTTGGTACGATTACGGTTCGATCATCCTCATCCACAATTCGAACTTTGCTGACTTTGTATGTGAACTCTCCTGCCGATGTTCTTACAATCAACAAATCTCCTTTACCAACTTGCCCGAGTTTACGGAATACCGTATCTCTATGACCGGAAAGAACGGAATTGTCATTTTCACCTGGTAGCACACTTCCGGCAAAGTGACCAACTCCTTTTTCCAATTCATCCTCATTTGTGCCATGGAAAATAGGGAGTCTTGCTTTTAGTTTGGGTATATACAGTTCCCCGATTTCCTCACCCGTTTTAGGGCGTACAGGATATAGCTCTTTCTTTGTTGATTTATTACTTGGTGGTTTATTATTTAGTGGTTTCTGTGCTGCTGTTTCATTTACTTGGCTACTTGGAGCATGAGTCTTGTAAAGAAAGTAGCCTTTTGCAAACTTATACACATTGGATGTGGAAAACCAAACCCCAAATAAAATGAGGGCAATTGTACAAAAAAACAGTAGCAACCGCCTTTTCTTTAATTGTTTCATATTAAGCTTTCCTAATTTTCCGATACATCAAACTTCCTAACAAGACAATGCATAGCCCTAAAAGGGCATTAGGGATATAATCGGAAGCTGTGTTTGGCAGTTTAGCCCCTTTTACCGTTTGATGTCCCGATTTCGTATGAGTGCTGATCTTTTGTTTTACTGGTTTAGCAACCGGTGCCTTTTCAATGGTTTTTTGCACCTCTTTTGCAGATTCCTTTATTTGCCCGCCTGCGTTAGTAAGAGTATCAGAATCGACCATATCACCTGTTATTAAAAGATCAGCCAAGAACTTCCCATCAATAGAGTATATAGATATTTTCAGGTTAGCCCCCTTCAGTTCTTCCAATTTCATTAAATCCAAAAGGGATATAGGCGTTTCCAAGCCACTTTTCACAAGCGAATAGGAAACATTAAGCTTAAAGATGGAAAGTAATTCTTCATAGATTGAGGCCATTTCAGCTATCTGTTCAGCTGTAAGCTCGGTTGCTACATCAAATTCCTCGAAAGCCAGCATGCGGTTGCCCAATTCTTCAAGTCGCTTGACTGTTTCCGGGTTGGAAAGATGGTCTTCCAAAGACATCAAGTGGTCTTCAAGCCGCTGTAGTTCCTCTTCCGTTAGACCTAGTTCCTGCTCGAAAATAGGAAGGAGATCTTCTGCAACTTCGCCATCAATCCCGCCACCAGTAAGGTTCCAAACCGTTTCTTCAAGATTATCTATGTATATATAATCGTTAATATCTTCTCCATTTTCCTCTAACATTTGGAGCAAGGCTTGTTTATCCAATCCATAATTCTCTTTAAAATAATCTAAGTTACTTAGGTCTGCCTTTATGACCTCACCTAAGAATTCGCTAAGCTCATTGACAGATTCAAATTCTTCCGTGCTAAAATCATAGAGGTCCAATGACGCTTCGATATCTTCTTTTGTAACTTCGAAGCCTCTTTCCTTGCTAACCTTGGCCAAATAATCGACTAATTCTTTGTCAAAGTTTGGATCGCGTTCAAAATCTCCTTCTTCTGTATAGAAATAAACAGCTTCATCGAGGTCCCAGATAAAGATATAATCGTCCAGTTCTTCGCCGTTCTCGTGCAATAGATTAATCAAGCTTTCATTTGTTAGATTATAATCTTCATAAATGGCGTCTAAATTACTTAAATCCGCATTAATAACTTCGCCCAAGGCATCTTTAAGATCACCAATAGATTCAAAGTTTTTAATACTTTCATCGTAAAAAGAAAGAGATGTTTCAATATCATCCTTGGTCACTTCAAAACCCCTGATAAGACTTACCTCTTTTAAATACTTTGTAAGTTCTTGATCAAATTTTTTGCTTGGTGCTGCCGATGCTAATTGCGGGAATAAGCTAATTAACAACGTAAATGAAACTAAAATGGTCCACAGTTTTTTCATACTTTTCTCCTATTCATAACATTTCATATGTTTCTAGAAAATTATAATGTAATAACAATAATTTAACAATGAAGTTATTTTTTCCAATATGGTAAAATTGCTATTTTACTTACTTTGCTAAGAAACTTTTTTAATGCATATACTCTGTTTGCGGTACTAAAGACGTATTTCTCCCTTATCAATATATCGATTACGGTGAAGTTTCTTTTTTTACAAAAGACATCACAAACTTATATTATGAACATGCAGCGCACGGGAGTTTTAATCCCTTCTTTTTATAATCGATACACCCATTCCAATCTAAAAAAACGCAAATCCAAACCTAGTAAATTTCACTGCTTCCTTCACAAAATATAACATCAGCATCTATATCTCCATTAGCATTTCCGCATTGCAAAATCACTTAGGATTAAGCAAATACTGTGAGGATACTCAACTTAAAATTCAGCTCGTATGCTTACTACCATAAAAGACTAACTGTTTACCGTTCTTCCATTTTAAATCCACGCCAATCTTTTGCGATAATACCTTGCCGGGATGCTATATCGTTCATCTCAATGATTTTGATTATCTGCCAAGGAGATGCGTCCACTACACCCAATTGTCCGCCGTATTTTTCTTTTATTGCCGCACTTTCCGTTTCTTGGGCAAACTTATCTTTTAAACTTGGAATGTTAAAAGGCGCAACTGATCAGCATACAAATCGGTATGGCGACTATCGCTTGTTCAACTCCTTCATGATCTACGTTTCAAGGATCTGCTGCAGTTTGTTTCCCCTATATGCAGGCAGTACTTTAAAAATTTCCTGATAAATAACTTCCGATAGCTCGTTTTCGATCAATCCGAAAGCTCTCCCTAGATGTCCCTGGTTAAATCCTTCCAAATAAAGTGAAGCCACCTGTTGGATTGACATTGAAAAGCTTAGACTTTGCACCCCATTTACAATGTGATGATTGTTCAAATGGGGTAAATACCAAGTAAACTCAGGAAAAGCTAGATTCATCAACCATATACCTTTCAAATGATTCCGATATGGACTTGAATATATATGTAGAGGTTTTAATGGGGAAGATGATCGAGTTTACTACACCCTCGATCGCTTCCCCCGGATCTGTAACAAACTCTACACTTCCGCCTCAAAGTTCATTATCCTACAAAAGGTATGATGCTAATTCGCTTAGTAATGTCCACCTTTGCTTGGAGGGTTCTATTTGTAGGATATATTGCTGCTGGTGGTACTTAGGATATTAATCCAATTGCATGTTTTAGAATTTTCGGTGCCTTTTTAATCCCCTCCGTTCCAATAAAACTGCTCGCACTCGCTATTAATATGCTTGAAGAAATGAATTTGACCACATAAAAAATTCCTGATCCAATTATTAGATCTAGGATTAAAAACCTTTTAATTGTTGAGCCTTTTATTACATAAATAACGATTTGGTTGTTTTTCTTCCTGCTCAGCATTGCCACACCCTTATCTTTTTCTAAAGGGTATGACAAAGGTGGGTTGTCATATTCATCTGCATCCTGTCTTTCTTAATAAAACAGCTTTCTGTTAGGATCGTCATAATGCAACATTGAAAATTGCTGCTGTGTTGTAGGCGGTTCTAAACGAATCAGTTAAAAAACAATAATCCCAATAACAAATATACCTTCAAATTATATAGGTTATGATATAACTCCTGCAAAGCTTCCTTTTAATACTTGTTTCTCATTCTGATTTGTGCATAGGAATGATGCCAAAATAGCTATTCTACCATTATCTTTCTTTTCAAACTTCTCGATCGTTACTTCGCATTTTATTTTATCTCCCGTAAAAACTGGTTTCAAAAACTCAAAATTCATAGTACGTGCCAGTACATTGTTTTCTCCACCAACTTTTGTTGGTAAAGTGGCGGTCAACAATCCTTGAATAACAAGTCTCCCCTGTTCATCAGGAGTAATATGGTGATTCCCCTCATCCCAGGATATTTTCGTGAACAAATCAACATCTTCTTTTGTGAAAGTCCGTTCAAATGTAATAATATCCCCTACTTTTAAAGACAAATTTATTCCCCCTTGCATTTTTATCTTAATCTATTCATGCAGACTATTTCCTTGCCTATAAATATACGTTTTCTTGACCATCATACAAATACCAACAAGGTTTAATTCAGTTTTATTCTTCGTGATTTTTGTACGATTGCCCTCATTAATGTGAAGTTTTTTCAGTATGGTTAGCCATGTTAACGTCTTTTGTACCGCCGTTTTATACATTAATAATGTAATATTTAGTTTAATTTGAATAGATCCGGTCTGAGTATACCCCGCTTCAATTTAAATGTGACATATATTCAAATGCTGTTATTCCATATACGCTTTTAAAGTGCTTATTTAAATGGGTTAAATCAACAAAACCACATTCTGTTACTGCTGAATAAACATCTCCTTTTTTTTCCAATAACTGCTTTGCACGTTCTATCTTACAGTTAAGAAAGTATTGGTATGGTGAAATTCCAGTATGGGCCTTAAATAATCTGATAAACTGAAATTTAGATAAATTAAGCTCTTTACCTATCTCGTCAAGTTTAGGTATAGTTTCTAAGCTGGTGTGAAGCATATCCTTTGATTTTCTAATTAGTGCGTTATCTTTCTTATAGTCTGTAGAAAGATCAGTTTGTATAAGGTTATCAGTGAGGGATAACAGTAATTCACTGCACAATGCCTCATCTTTTTCCCTTAATATTGCATTAGAAAGACTTAGTATTCCTTGTTTAAGCCTATAATCATAAACAATGGGATTTGAAAAGCGTATGATATCCTTCTTCTCAATAACCTCCAGAAGCAATTGTGGCTCAATATATAGCATCACATAATCAAGGCCCTTCTCATCATGTGCCATTCCGTCATGTGCCTGTTCTGGATTAAAAAGCATAACGCCATTTTGATAGGACAAGTGTAAACTGCCATCCAAGTTATAGTGTTGAATACCACGCAAGGTGACTCCAATTGCATACTCCTTATGAGAGTGCTTCTTATATGTGAAATCAGTAATACTCGCTGACAAGGCCGTAATACCTGCCGTTTTTTTATAGATAAATTTATCCATTTCATTCACCTCTTAAGTAGCTTACCTACATCCATATCATGATTGCGGCATAAACTAAAAACAATGCCATCAATATATTAACAATCTTTTTATGCTTCTGTAAAAACTCCTTGAAGATTGCACCAAAAAGTACCCATGTAATAAATGCTAAGAATCCTATAACAGTTATAGCGATAACGCTTATTGTAACCGCTGGCATTGAGACATAATAGGGCATAATATAGGTAGGAATGACAGTCATTGTAAATAGCACTACCTTTGGATTTAAAAACTGTGTAAGAAATCCAGACATAAAGGTACCCGTTTGGTTTACAGTTGGTTTTGATGAATCCATTTTGTAAACTTGATAAGCAAGATACAACATATAAAAGCTTCCGATTACCTGCATAACAATTAAAATTTTTGGTATGAACGTTGCCAGTACCGTATTTAACATAGCAGAAATAGCAAGTAAGAATCCAAAAGCAATCGTTGCACCATACGTATATTCCATGGCCCTTTTTGTCCCAGAGTTATGCACGGTGGATAATATGACGATATTAGTAGGTCCTGGTGTAAATGTAACAATAAAACAGTAAAAAACAAAAGATGTAATATTCATGAGGTAAACTCCTTTCAAGTTATCCTCTTGTAATCTTACATCCCAAATTTAAAGGCATATAGTATGTTATTGCAGGATTATTGGGGTACTGCCAACATTTCGTGGTAAACATACTGAACCATTTCAATCATTTTCTTGGTTAATAAACCATATATACTCCTGATTTTCTGAAAAGACTTAGCATATGTTTTACGTACATTGTTGTTAAAGATATCATACGAGTGATTTTTAAAAAAACTGATACCAGAGGTGTGCCGAGGGGTAGAATGATTTATACTTTCCACGTAATAACTGAGCAATCTCCATTTTTTTCTTGATTGCCCCGTGAACGAAACGATTTTTCAAGAACGTGTATTTAAAGTTCTTGGGTTTTATCTGCTTTGTATTTATTGCTTACCCAAGAATTATCACGATCTTGGTTTATTTCATCTTGAAGACGTCCTTGA
>NZ_JADILK010000007.1 GCF_017355165.1 Bacillus sp. SD075
AAATAGCAAAGGTGAACCATTCGGGGTTCACCTTTGCTATTATCGTAATACTTATACGAAAGGTTTGGGTTATCCATTAAATACGTACAAAGTCAGATTGATTGATATTTCTCGGCACCCCGATGTCAGCCATTGTAAGTAAACCTGGTTTACGATGGGCATCAATTTGCTTAGCGGTATTGATAATCATTGCTGCGGTTGCGGTATCTCCAAAGATGCCGTTTGGAACAATCAACCTTTGGGTTTCGTTACCCTCAATAACGATTTCATCTTCCTGTTTAATACCTGCGGACATCGTTAAATCCAAGGAAATTTCCTTTCCGTCCACAGTCTTGCCCGTGGATATTTGATGAAGTCCCATAACCCCCCCTGGTTTTAGGGTAGTTAGCGGAACGGTCATATTTTCGTTTGCAATCGTGGGTTCAATGGAATTG
This sequence comes from Bacillus sp. SD075, assembly GCF_017355165.1. Classification (GTDB taxonomy): domain Bacteria; phylum Bacillota; class Bacilli; order Bacillales; family DSM-1321; genus Peribacillus. Next base: position 435 of record NZ_JADILK010000007.1, read on the forward strand.
ATAACACTTGAAAGTTTCCAATTCAGCCCATAAGCGATTAACCTTACAGACTCCTCAAGACCCACATGCCCAATTTTATTCCTTTCAGCTAGATATTCAAACTCTTCTTTGGTAAGCCCGATTCCGACCTTTTTTTGTAAGGGGAGGCGCCTTTTCGAAACATCAACTTTACGATTGACCTTAATGTGGTTAACCGTGGTCAATATTGTTGTAAAAGAAATGGCCATAGTATCCATGATATACCCTGGATTGATCCCGGTCCCGATTACACTAAGTCCTTTTGCTTTAGCATAATCATCCATTTCTTTTGCAAGTAGAGGGTGACGTTGCCAAGGGAAGGAGAGCTGTTCACAGGTGGAAACCACTGAAAAGCCGTGATCTAGAAGCTCTTTGATCTGGGGCCATACTTGTTGTGCGTTGGAGCCAGTTGCATGTAGGGCGATAGGATGGTCAGCTTCAGTATGAACTTCCTGTATATGGGAGACTACACACTTGTTCGTTTCCTTTTCATTGATTAATGAGCCAATATCCTTACCTACCTTATCGGGATCAATATCGACAACACCGATAATCGATCGTGGATTGGTTTGGTAAGCACTGCGTAGAATTTCGATTCCGATGGGACCCAATCCGAATACTGTGAACTGAGAATATGGTATAGTCATTCATCTCTCATCCTTTCAAATATCGTATAACAAAAGGCTAACATTGAGTGATAAATAATAAAAATAGTAAATTTTTATATATTTATAAAGAATCGTTATAAAAGGAAGACAATGAATGAGCCGATATAGTGAATAATCATTCTTCGATTTTGACTTTACAGGACTTGTAAAATGGTGGTGCACGAATTGTACCTTATTCAACTCGAGCCGCAACATAAGATGGGATGTTGGACTGCGATGCTGGTTATCTCCTATGGAGAAACCGCCATACAGTCCCCAGTTAAAGCCTTTTATTCCAACCGACTTTAGACCTAGTGAATCTCAGTCCGTGACTTCTCCGGTTTTTGGGCATGATGGAGATTTACTCACTTCGGTTAATGGTGTTTCAGAATGATTGTTGAATGCCATTACCTAGTACCGGTAAATGACAGAAACATGATCCGGTTTTATGTGATACAGAGAAAGCCATTGAAGAGAAGGTATTGTCCCGTTTTTTTATTGAAATAATACCTTTTTTTGTTTTGTATAAAAACTACTTTTTCTGTTGGGAAAATATTAATCTTGATATTATTGACTATTGAGAAAATTCAATATAACATTAAATATAAGTAACAATGTTTTTTATATAAAACAAAATCTTTATCATCTTTTGAAAGGGGGAGTTGGTGAAGTTTGATAGTATGATAGACATTTTCTTTATCGAAAATCATGAAAGCGCATTCAATTGAGCCTGTTATAAGGGGGGAATGACATGTTACTAGGTCAAAAAAGATGGTTGTACATTGCGATTCCTATTTTTTTCTTCTGGTTTTTCGGTCAGATTGATAAAGTGGGTATCTCTGTTATCCAAACCGATCCGGGATTTTTAAGTGATCTTGGTTTAACTGGCCCGGATAAAAATGCGAAAATTGGCTTGATCTCCTTTATATTCATGATTTCATACTCCTGTTCCAACATTTTTTGGGGAGTTATTATCGACAAGTTAGGGGCACGGAAAACAGCAGTTTTAGGTTTACTGGTATGGACAGTGACAATGGTCATGGGAGGGCTGTCCACTTCATACGAAATGTTTTTAATTAGTAGAGTCATTCTCGGAATTGGGGAAGGTATGATGATCCCGATATCGGGTAAATTCATTTCGAATTGGTTTAATAAACGAGAGCTTGGCAGGGCACAGTCATTCTGGATTACTGGAAACTATCTTGGCCCGGCAGTGGGTACCGTTATGCTCATTCTAATTATTTCAACTTTCCATTGGCAGGCCGCTTTCTTTGCTCTCGCTGCCTTTAACTTATTTATAAATATTCCAATGTTCCTGTTTTTGACTCGTAACACGCCTGAAGAACATCCGCGCATGAGCAAAGAAGAAGTCTCCTACATTCGCCAAAAAAATGAAGCGGAGGATGTGCAGTCGAAGCAATTCTTCGCAAAGGATTATCGTTATTGGGTTGTCTGGTTTGGCAATTTGATGTCGTCCTTTCTTTTCTTTGGAATCAGTATTTGGCTGCCTACATATCTCGTTGAGGCCAAAGGCTTTGCAAGGGAAGCAATGACTGGTATTACTTCATTATCGTGGCTATTCGCACTTGGATTTGTCCTGGCTGCCGGATTTCTAGCGGACAAAACGAAGCGCCCGAGTTTGCTTGCGACGATTCTTTTCATATTAACAGCTGTATTTTTGACAATAGCTGTCCTAGCACCAAACCCTATTTTGGCAGGTGTTTCAATGGGGCTAGCCATGGGAACTCAGGGAGGAATGTTTCATCTAACCAATTTCTTCATCATCAAACTTTCAACACCTGAAACAGCGGGCCGCGCAGCCGGTTTAATGGGATTCACAAATATTATGGGTGGATTTTCAAGCTATATTATGGGGTGGAGTCGCGATTTGTCTGGCGGTGATTTTGGTCACTCCATTGCCATGCTGATTGTAGCAGCAACTCTTGGATTTGTGGCGTATTTGTTTATGATTAAACAAGAAGTTGCCGAATATCACCTGAGTAATACGACAGGAAACAAAATAACTTTATAGGGCGCTAAACAGTTAATATAATACGTTTTTTAGAAAGGTTTCTAAGTAAGAAGGGGTGGTAAAACCTTACTGGGAAACCACAATAAAATCTTGAATGTGTATTGATGAGTACACAGGAGTAAGGATTATTACAGATTGATATAGAACAAGTAACGTATTTCCGAACGATGGTGTCAGTTTTTTTACAGCTTACATTGACAATAAAGCGATTACATTTTAGAATTGTTTATATGAAAAAACATTGTTTTCTATAAGAAACAATGTGTGGTCATTTGGAAATAATATATGCTAGCTTACAACACCGTATACTAGATTGGAACCTAGATCTTTGTATAACCGTTCATCACGTTTGAAAGATAACAGAAGAGGTGGAGACAATGGGCAAGGCCTTAAAAGATAAAGTCGTATTGATTACTGGGGGAGCTTCTGGAATAGGAGAAGCTGTCACACGCCGTTTTATACAAGAAGGGGCAAAAGTGAGCATTATCGGCCGCTCTAAAGACACGTTAGCGAAAATGAAAGAAGAATTTGGTGAAAATATCCTTACTTATCAGGGAGATGTAAGCAAGTACGAAGACAATGAGCAAGCGGTCCAAGCTACTGTTGAGCAATTCGGGAAGTTAGATGTTTTCGTTGCGAATGCGGGGGGGTTCGACGGATTTGCCAAATTTGCCGATGTGACTCCTGAGGCGCTTTCCAAAGCGTATGATTTTCTTCTCAATATTAACGTAAAAGGATCATTTTTCGGAGCGAAAGCCGCTCTTGAAGAACTGAAAAAAACAAATGGCAATATTATTTTTACCGTGTCAGGGGCAAGTTTTTATCCAGATGGCGGCGGTGTTTGGTACACAGCGAGCAAACACGCCCAAATTGGATTGATGCGCCAGCTTGCGTTCGAACTATCTCCTTCTATCCGGGTAAATGCGGTAGCACCAGGGGGTACATTGACAGCACTCACGGTGATTCCACCTCTGCGTCCTTTTGTGGAAATCGTTGATAATGATACGAAAGCAAGCAGTATTAAAAAACGGAATATTCTTCAACTCGCCCAGATGCCGGAAGATCACGTTGCGGCGTATGTACTGTTAGCTTCTGACGAATCACGTGCGATCACAGGTGAAATCATTTCCAGCGACGGCGGATTGTCAGTGCGGGGACTTGGCTAATCTGAGAAGATTTTTATACTGTTTTTAGCTAAAGTGCAAGACAGGAACGGAGTGGAATTTCCTGCTTATCTTCAGCACTTTCTTTATCAGATCATAACGATAGCGATTTCCAAACGAAATATAAATGTAGTAAATCATTCACTATTTAAGAAAGATATATCAAGAATAGGTATTTTAAGAGTTAGAGATTTGCCTTGAAAAGTTCAGCAGTCTTAAACTGTCTTGTTCAACGAAACGCCAAAAATAAATAGAGGGGGACTGATATTATGCCATACGTAAAAGTGGAAGATTTAAGTATTCATTATGAAATAGAAGGTAATGGAGAACCTTTAGTATTATTGCATGGTATGAGTAATAATTCACAGTCATGGATGGAGCAAATCCAGGAATTAAAGGATCATTATACAGTAATTGCATGGGATGCTCCGGGTTATGGGAAAAGTTCAGATCCAGCAGAAGAATTTAGAAATTTTAAAGAGTTTGCACGTATTCTGAACGGCATGCTAGATCAGCTAAAGTTGGAAAAAATCTATCTACTCGGCCATTCGATGGGAGCGGCAATTGCGATAGAGTACTGTAGCCTGTACCCTAATAGGATTAATAAACTTATATTAGCCGACTCGACAAGAGGGGCTTCTGCCCTAACCCCTGAAGAGAATGAGACGAAATTGAAAAATCGATTATTTTCAATTGAAAACCTTTCTACTGAGGAGATAGCGGATAAGAGGATAAAAGCATTGTTATCTCCACATGCTTCAGAAAAAGTCTATAAGCGAGTAAAAGAGATCATGACACAGATAAGACCGGCAGGATATCGTTCGGTAGCCAATTCACTTTACCATCTAAATCAAATGAGATTGTTATCTCATATAGACGTTCCTGTTCTTGTAATCTGTGGTGAGTTGGATACTGTAACTCCTATAAAAGAATCGGAAGCAATTCAAGAAGAACTAATAAACTCCCGGCTTGTGATAATTCCAGGCGGCGGCCATTTATGTTACCAGGAAAATCCTGAAATGTTTAATTCGAGCATTTTGGAATTTTTGAATGAGTAAGAAAAAAAACGATTGGGAATTGCTTAAGGCTTCTAAACCATATTTAGAAATGCCTTTGTATAAAACAGAAGCTTAGATTATTGAAGGGAATGGATAGTGAAAATGCCTAACTATACAATCGTGGATAAAGAAACTTGTATTGCTTGCGGAGCATGTGGTGCTTCAGCTCCGGATATTTATGATTACGATGAAGAAGGTATTGCGTTTGTTATATTGGATAATAATGTTGGGGCAGCGATCATACCTGATGAACTAGAGGATGATATGCTAGATGCTTCAGAAGGATGTCCAACCGATTCTATTAAAGTAGCTCAAGCGTCTTTTGATGGCAATCCTAATAAATTTGAATAATATTTCTAGATAAAAGCATTATGGCCTTTTTGTTATTGATAATAGATGTTTAGATTTATTATTAATTAGGAAATTGAAAGTCCAGTCTGTTTTAGGAAGGATGGATTTTCAACAGTCTTTATCCATCATTTGTTGAAACGGGAAAAAGGTGGGATTGCTCGTATAATCATTAAGACTATCCCTTTCGACAAAAAAAAATCTATGTTCAGTATGATCAACCGACCTAGAAGAACAAGGAGTGATTACATTGACTGAAGAAAAGAAAGTCTATGACATAACTATCATTGGCGGCGGCCCAATTGGCTTGTTTACGGCGTTTTATGGGGGAATGAGGCAAGCAAAGGTGAAAATCCTTGAAAGCCTTCCTCAATTGGGCGGACAGCTTTCGGCTCTTTATCCCGAAAAATTCATTTATGATATAGCTGGATTTCCAAAAGTAAGGGCACAGGAATTGATAGAGAATTTAAAAGAACAAATGAAGGTATTCGAACCAACAATCTGTCTTGAAGAAGCAGTTGAACAGTTGGAAAAGCAAGCAGACGGAACATTTAAGATCACTACAAACCTCGATACTCATTTTTCCAGATCAGTGATCATTACTGCTGGAAATGGTGCTTTTCAGCCTCGTAAACTGGAATTGGAAGATTCACCACAGTTCGAAAATAAGAATTTGCATTACTTTGTGAATGATATGAACCGCTTTAAAGGAAGAAAAGTGGCGATTCTAGGTGGTGGGGATTCTGCAGTTGATTGGGCCCTTATGTTAGAGCCGATTGCTGAAAAGGTAACATTGATACACCGAAGAGATAAATTCCGTGCTCATGAACATAGTGTAGAAAAATTATTGAATTCCTCTGTTGAAGTCAAAACACCTTATATTCCCTCTGAACTGGTTGGAGCAGATCAGATTACTCAAATTGTTTTAGAACACACTAAGACTCATCAAAAAGAAGTGATTGACGTAGATGATTTAATCATAAACTACGGCTTTGTCTCTTCTCTTGGTGCGATTAAAGAATGGGGCCTAAACATCAATAAAAATGCAATTATCGTCAATTCCAAACAAGAAACAAATATTTCAGGCATATATGCAGCTGGGGATATTTGTACGTATGATGGAAAGGTTAAATTAATTGCTTCTGGATTTGGAGAAGGTCCAACGGCGGTTAATAATGCTAAAGCCTATATTGATCCTATGGCGAAAGTTCAGCCGATACATAGTACTTCCTTATTTGGTTGACCTATATTTAGCTACAATGCACTAGTGTAGAAATGAATGAAGAGCACATACGCGAGGCCCCTAATGTAAATTGTGATAGATAGGGGGTCTCGGTTTTCCGGATTTAATGGAAATGAAAAGTAGATAATAATCACTGGAAATTAAAGTGTTTCGAGGCTTAATAGGATGTATTCCCTAATAAAGCAATAGGTTGATAGTCAGGCCGATATGACGGTAAGAAATAAAAGTCGAACTCCTTTGCAGCTAGGAATTCGACTTTTTAGTTTGTTTTAAGTAACTCCTCTATAGCAATTCTTCATAATATTAATTCCAGCTGATCTCTAATACGGAATGTTAAACAATCCGTGATGTGAAAATTTTTCGTTAATGGCTATCCTGTTTAACTCATTAAATGTTCCTGTTACCAACGGAATGCCCTTTTCTGCCAAAGCTTGTCCTCTTGCCAAAGTTCATTTTTATAATGATACGTTATCAGCATCCTTCCCTGTTTGGTTACTGCCCTTGTTTGATAGTTTCAGCTTTTGTGCCGGATTCATGCTGATGACCTTCAGTGCCGTTTCAAGGGGGATTCCTTGTTCTAAAACAGAATTACGCACTTCGTGATATAGTGAAGATAATATTCCTACTTGAAGGCCTGCATACTCCCCGTGGGTATTGAAAAATGGAAGTGTTGCCTGCCCGTCTGAAGAGAAGGGGAAGTGTCCGAAGGCGTTCTGGAGTATTTCATGCAATTCAGGAGCGCGCTTTCATCTTGGAAGTAATCAAACAATGCAGCGATAAAGGAAAAGCGGCAAGCAGAGAACTGATTTCTAGTCAAAGTCAAGAGTTTGCTAATTTAAGATTCTTACAAGTTATGGAGAACTCAAGTCTCAATAAAAGGGTCCCGTCCCATGCCAAATAAGATGTTTAAAAGATGAAATTCCCCAATATTAAAAACCCCATTTCTCTGTGTCATAAACGTGAAAATGGGGCTTATTTAACTTTAGTTCCCTTTACCATAACTGTTCCTATTTCACTAAGAGTCGTTTCGGTGCTTTTTCCAACCTAGAATCTCATAAATCGCTAAAATGATCATTCTCTAATGTTTTCAATATATGCATAGTCAGCATTGATGCATCCGTGTTTTTCCAAACTGCAGATATGGAACTTGATAATTCAGAGTTATCGATGTTCAACGCTTTGACTTTGCTTTTTCCCAACAAACTCACCATATCTTCCGGCATGAGTGCTACGCCTAGGTTATTGGATATTAGATTGGCGATCGTCAGTAATTCAGAGCCTTTACATAATTCTTTAGGTGAAAATCCAGCAGTCAGACAAGCCTTTTCCAAAAGGAATTGAAGGGAGTGTGCTTGCACGGCATCATAGTGGATAAAAGGTTCGTCTTTTGCTTCGTATAAATGTATAGCATCTTTTCGGGCTAGTGGATGATCAGTGGAAACGACCAATTGTAAAGGGAACCTCATGAATTCAATCATGCTTAATCCTTCATTGGCGATGATGTTACTGTGAATGGGAGTTCGGATGAAACCGATGTGATAATTTTGTTGGTTTACTAGTTTTACAGCCCTTGAGGATGTTGTTTCATGAACGTAAAATTCTGTTTCCGGGTATTCCCCCACAATCTTTTTCAATAGCTTCGGGATAAATATGCTAGCTGCAGAGGGGACGGTAGCAATCTTCAGTTTAGGCTTGGGGATGGTCTTATTTTCAACTATGTAATTCACAGTTTTCTCAATATCTTCAAAGGAGGGAGCTAGTTTTTTATAGATGTATTCTCCTTCTTCTGTCAATGTAATTTTTCTTGTCGTTCGATTCAATAATTTAAACCCTAATTGTTTTTCGAGGGATAAAATCTGTTGGCTAAGTCCGGGCTGGGAAATATGCAGGATTTTGGAAGCCTCACTGAAACTAAGATGGTTAGAAACCTCTATGAAATAACGGAGGGATAGGAAATTCAAACAATCACCCACTTCAGTTGGATTTGAAAATAAAGGGCTAAAAAGGCTGTTTAAAGAAAGGGCGCACTTCTAATATTCCCTCTCAAACAAAAGCTGGTAATAAGATTTAAGCCTAGAAATATGCTAGGAAAGTCATTAATAATATAGGCTTATAAGTTTATAACAATAATATATTTCTAAAATGGAAGAGTCAATATTATCTTTAAAGAAAGGAATAATAGGTAATAAAAGGTAAAATATTACTATCGAATAGCAGATTTTCCTTGTTTTTAATAGGTGTTTTTGCACATTTATGCTTGCTTATTTTGATTTCTATAAAAGGTTTTAATTAAATACCAGTTCTTTTGGTTCAAGTGTCTAATTTTGTAAAAAAAGGGAAAGCAAGGTGGGCGGTAGAATAATAACACTATCATCTTTTGCGGATGAAGAAAATAAATGAGGGGGGAGTTTTATGAAAAAATCTCATAAGTGCTTTTTATTGGTTATGATTTTGATGGTAACTGGTATTATCGCGGCCTGCGGTGACAGTAAAGCAGGTGTCCCGGGCAGCGGAAACCAAAACCTGAGTCTGTTGACTGGTGGAACGGGAGGTACATACTATCCACTTGGAGGACAAATTGGGAAAATCATTTCCGATAAAACAAAAGCGAATATAACACCTCAGACATCTGGCGCCTCGGCTGAAAACATGGAAACTTTAAGAGCTGGAGAAGCTGAGATCGCTTTTTCGCAAACGGATATCGCGGCATATGCACTTGAAGGAAAAGAAATGTTCGATGGGAATCCCATAGACAATATACAAGCGATCAGCTCTTTATATCCCGAAACGGTACAAATTGTAGCGACTGCAAAGAGTGGAATTAAATCAATCGAGGATTTGAAAGGTAAAAAGGTATCAGTAGGCGCACCAGGTTCTGGTGCTTACATCAATGCCATGCAAATCCTGGAGATACATGGGTTGTCTGAAAAAGATATTAAAGGACAAAATCTATCATTCGATGAGTCGGCTGAAGGAATGCAAGCAGGCAATATTGATGCAGCTTTCATTACGGCAGGCACGCCGACTGGTGCAGTGGAGGCTCTATCCGTCCAAAATGATATGATTATCTTGCCTATTGCAGAGGACAAGATTCAAGCATTGGTTAAAAAGTACCCATACTATGCTGAAGAAACCATTCCAAGTGGTACGTACAAAATCAAATCCGAGGTGAAAACAGTTGCTGTTAAGGCGATGTTAGTGGTTACAAAGGATCTAGATGAAGATTTAGTTTATGAAATGACTAAAGCTGTTTATGACAACACAGATCAAATCACACATGCAAAAGGCAAGTTCATTACAGCAAAGACTGCACTTGAAGGGTTAGGGGATATGGAAGTTCATCCTGGAGCAGCAAAATACTTTAAAGAAAAAGGTGTTTCCAAGTAATGCAATTGGGTCGGTAGCTCGCTTAATGTGACCTATCGGCTTCGTTTTTATTCTGAATGGTATTTCTGGTTTTGAAAGGGGTACCTATGAAATTCTCGAGATTCATGGCTTTTGGTACACCTCTGTTCATCGCTTTTTTATTATTTTTTCCTTATAAGCATGTAATTGCCTTTTCCTTCGAGGACCAAGGGAAATTAGTTGCCTACTTTCCATTGAAAAAAGAAAAAGAATTCAAGATTAAGTATACACACTCCATCCACCTCACGGATGTTAGGGAATCTTATCGGTTATCGGATAATCAAATTGAACTAACCGAACTTGCTTATAATGATTTTGCAGTCGGTATGCCTTCTAATGCAGAGGGGGAGGAAGTATTCGAAGAGAAAAACGGTACTTACTTCATAAAAAATATGAATCGCAATTTCTCCTATATAGATTTACGAGTAGGACAAGTCAGGGCTAACCATCGTTTAATATACGATGAAAAAACTTATACATTGGCAGACTTTATTAAACCAGGGACATGGGTCAGGATTTCATCCGAAAGAATTTCTTTATGGGAACAGTTGAAGGGAGTGAAGATTAGTGGCTGATCAAGAAAAAACGAAGTATTTAACCGAAGCAGAACAACAGGAGTTATTGGAAAAATATGATCCTGAAGCCGGGACAAGGAAATTAACTGGTGTCTTGGGATACATTGCGTTTTTTGGACTCTTGGCTTTTTCGTTATTCCAATTATATACTGCTATTTTTGGCGTTTTTACAGCTCAAATCCAACGGACGATACATTTAGGGTTTGCACTCTCCTTGGTTTTTTTACTATTTCCTGCCAACAGGAAGAAACGTCAAAAAGGAAAGTTTCAAATTGCCTGGTACGATATCATTTTAGCGATCCTAAGTATCGGAGTAGGTGCATATTGGCCATTATTTTTTGAAGATATCGTCATGAATGTAGGACGTTTGGGCGCTTTGGATTTTGCGGTGGGCTTAATGGCCATTCTACTGGTTTTGGAGGCAACCAGGCGTGCAGTAGGGCTTCCTATTATGGTCATTGCTTCCTTATTCATTTTCTATGGGATTTTTGGACAGTATATGCCTGGGTTCCTTGCTCATCGCGGTTTAACTCTGGAGCGTTTGGTGCAGACGATGTTCTTCTCGACAGAGGGCATTTTAGGTACTCCGCTAGCGGTGTCATCGACATTCATCTTCCTATTTTTACTGTTTGGATCCTTTCTAGTCCGGACTGGTGTCGGTCAATACTTCAATGATCTTTCAACCGCCATTGCAGGCAGAAGGATAGGGGGACCTGCAAAGGTTGCGATTTTTTCCAGTGCTCTTCAAGGGACGATTAGCGGAAGCTCTGTAGCCAATGTTGTCACTTCAGGAGCATTTACGATACCGATGATGAAAAATCTTGGTTATAAGAAGGAATTCGCAGGAGCAGTGGAGGCGGCCGCTTCGACAGGCGGTCAATTGATGCCTCCGGTAATGGGAGCAGCAGCATTCTTAATGGTTGAGTTCATTGGGAATGGTATAACGTATTGGGATATTGCAAAGGCGGCTGCGATTCCAGCTATCCTTTACTTTTCTGGAATTTGGATCATGACCCATTTTGAAGCGAAACGACTCGGGCTTCGTGGATTAACGAAAGAAGAGATGCCAAGTAAGAAGGAAGTATTCGGTAAATTTTATTTACTAATACCGATCCTTGCCATTATCTTCTTGCTCATGATGAATATCACGGTTACACATGCAGCACTGTATTCCATTGCCATCTCTGTTCTTGTAGGATTCATAAACAAGGATGTCCGTATGAAATTCATTGATATCATTTATGCATTGGTGGATGGAGCTAGAACGGCACTTGCGGTTGCAGCCGCAACCGCAGCAGCCGGAATTATTGTGGGAATCGTTACGAAAACTGGTTTAGGGTTGAAGCTGGCTAATGGTTTGATAGATTTGTCTGGCGGATATTTGATTCCAACATTGATGCTGACAATGGTAGCGGCACTTATTTTAGGAATGGGTTCACCTACGACCGCCAATTATGTAATCACATCGACGATTGCAGCACCTGCGATCATTTTGCTGGGTGTTCCTGATTTATCTGCACATTTATTTGTCTTCTATTTTGGCATTATAGCTGATATAACTCCTCCAGTTGCTTTAGCAGCATTTGCAGCGGCAGGGGTGGCAGGCGGTGAACCGATAAAAACGGGGATTGAGTCATCAAAACTTGCTATCGCTGCATTTATCATTCCATATATTTTTGTTCTCTCCCCACAAATGCTGATGATCGATACAACCTGGATGGAGGTTGTCTGGGTCGTATTTACAGCAATGTCAGGCATGATTGCAATTGGTGCGGGCGTTATAGGTTACTGGATGAGGGGGATGCACTGGTTGGAAAGAGTCCTCGCTATAATCGTTGGTTTACTATTAATCTATCCTGAAACGGTATCGGACATCATTGGGGTATCTGCATTTATCGTATTGTTGGCTTTGCAATATCTTTGGAAGAGTGACAATCATGATAGCCCCAATATCTTGGAAAATAACCAAAGCATGGAGAAAAATTGAGTCTGCGAATATCGATCCGGAAGTTAAGGGGAGAGTTGAACCATTCGAGGGGGTGATTTTTTGAAGTGAAACATCATGGAGAACGCAATGCCCAATGGGAATGTGCAGGATGCTTTATATAGAGCTCAACCAGCATATTCCTACTAGAGTCATCCGATCGTACTACCATTTGCCTAATGGTAAAACCTATTTTGTTTTATTTTGAAAGGAGACTAATTCATGAAATTTTTAAAAAGTTTTATTTTAGTTACTTTCAGTTTCTTTTGTATGATCACACCAGCTTTTGCAAGTGTCCCTGGAGTAGATGAGTCAATGGGTAAGGGTTTTAAAAATGGAATCGTATCAGTTTCCCACCCTTTAGCAGCTGTAGCGGGTATAAAGATATTAAAACAAGGTGGAAACGCAGTCGATGCAGCAGCAGCCATTCAATTATCGTTAAATGTAGTTGAACCGATGATGTCTGGAATCGGCGGCGGTGGTTTTATCATGATTTATAATAAGAAAGAAAATAAAATAACGATGATCGATAGCCGCGAAATGGCACCGCAAAATGTTACGCCTGAACTATTTTTAGATGAAAAGGGGAAACCTGTTCCTTTTAGTAAACGGCACACAACTGGTAAAGCTGTCGCAGTCCCTGGAACCCTTAAGGGGATGGAAACGGCACTTGAGAAATATGGAACATTGAAATTATCTCAAGTTATGGACCCAGCCATTAAACAAGCTGAAAAAGGGGTTAAAGTCAATTGGATAACAGCACAATATATAGATGAAAATGTAAAAAAACTAGAAAATAACCAAGCGGCAGCAAATGTTTTTGTGCCAAATGGAAAACCATTGGAAGAGGGTGACACCCTCGTTCAGCCAGATCTGGCAAAGACTCTTAAGTTAATAAAAAAACAAGGTTCTAATGTTTTTTATAAAGGTGAAATCGGGGAAGCACTTACCAAAGAAGTTCAAAAACGTGAAGGAACGATGACAACCGAGGATTTGGAAAACTATGTGGTGAAAGAGAGAGAGCCGATTAAATCGGAATATAGGGGCTTTGAAGTGGTGGGGGCAGCTTCACCAAGTTCAGGCAGCTTGACCGTCCAACAAATCCTGGAGCTAATGGAAGGATTCAATGTACAAAAGATGGGGGCGAACTCCCCTGAGTATCTACATTATCTAACCGAAGCCATGCATCTCGCTTTTGCCGATCGTGCTGCCTATATGGCAGATGAAGATTTTTATGATGTACCCACTAAAGGACTATTGGATGAAGATTATATAAAAGAGAGAAGAAAACTCATTAATCCAAATAGATCAACAGCTGATGTCAAAGCAGGCGATCCATGGAAGTATGAGGGCAAAGAACCCACTTCAATGGAGATGGTAAAAGAAGAGAAAAACCCGATCGGACAAACGACTCACTTTTCTGTAATGGATAAGTGGGGAAATATGGTTGCTTATACGACTACAATCGAGCAAGTATTTGGATCAGGTATCATGGTACCTGATTATGGATTCATGCTTAATAATGAAATGACGGATTTTGATGCCACACCAGGTGGAGTTAACCAGGTGGAACCAGGAAAAAGACCAAGAAGCAGTATGTCCCCGACCTTTGTATTAAAAGATGGCAACCCCTTCATGGCCATTGGTTCACCAGGCGGGGCGACGATAATCGCATCGGTTTCTGAAACGATTATGAATGTACTTGATCATCAAATGCTAATTCAAGATGCGATTCTAGCTCCACGTATTTATTCTGCTGGTTATCCATCAGTTAGATGGGAACCGGGGATTGAACAAAATACAAGGTTGGAGTTAATGGCAAAGGGTCATGTTTATGAAGAAAAACCCCAACATATCGGAAATGTGCAAGCTGTTATTTTTGATTATGAAAAGGGAAAAATGTATGGAGGAGCCGATAATACGAGAGAAGGAACTGTTCAAGGGGCTTATAATGTTTCCTATAAATCGAAAAAACCTAAAGAAATAAAAGAAGAAAAAAAGGGACCGTTTACCTTAAAAGTGAATGGAGCCGTTTATCCTTATACAGCTGAACAAATGAAACTGATAGATGAAAAACCCTATATTCAATCAGACAAATTGCTACTTGGTTTGGGGGTAATCCAAACAGGGGACTTAGAAACATTTAAACCAGATAAAAAATCGTATCTACCGGTGTTAAGAGTAGCGAAATCATTAGGGTATAAAGCAAAATGGAACGAAAAAGACAAAGAGGCACTATTGGAAAAAGATCCGGCTGATATTGAAGATCCAGACGAAGATGGCAGTGTCACGAATTAAACGTACCCTGACGAATATAGACTGAAATCCTTTTAGCAAGTTGTAAATAAGGAAATCGAGGAAATGGCCAGAGCAATGAGATGAAACACTCCACTTGTGCAATGTGCATAATGTGAATGTTTCATCTCATTGTTCATTCACTCATTGGACTTCTTTATTTGCTCACATTTAGCAAGTTCTTATGGCCATTCATGTTTTTCCCAATATGGAACATCTCAGCTGTGGTGTTTAATAATCGTGCGAATGATCAATGAGGAAGCGACAAACCATCCTTTCCCATACACCAAATTGAATAACGATTAAACTTGTGAAACAACTTAAAAGTGATAGATACTTTAGCTAAGACTATGGCTGAATAAGCTTATCGAACACAAAAATCGTCATCGCAGTATCAATATCTATATTAATATCCGTATAGATGCTTAAAATTTTCGCTTCCATCAACTCCTCAAGCTTTCTCATTACGGTAGGATCCTGATAGATTCCTTTTACTAATTTAGTTCGTGCTTCATGAACCATATTTTGTCCTTCTGTGGAGCCAATCATAAATTTTTCCACATTCGTCAGATTTCCTTTCATCTCACTAATTACCCAGGGACCTACAAAACGAGTGGTGATTTCCTTTGGTCCATTTCCAACATACTCCTTGCGTATTTCGCGAAGTAACATATTGAATTGATGCTCCATATTTTTTGTCATTCCATTTCTCCTATCTCAACATTTATTCTGTTTAGTTTGGGTTTATATAACAAGATCTAGTGAACCTCTACTTTGTTAAAATGTAAATCAGATGAAAAACTGAACTTTTCATTTATTCATATCATGGAAGTTCATTGTTTTTTTTTCCAAAAGGTAAATTGCTTGTTGGGTAAGTACTATTTAGTGGTTCGAAGTAAGGCTTTCTGCGCAAAAACCTAATTAATATAGTATGTATTCAAAGTCACTATTTGTCCCATGAAAAATAATAATGGAAGATAGTTCATCTCCTTATTCTTTTTGATTAATGATTAAAGTATAATTAAAATGTGTTGAAAAAAGTAATTTTTAATAAAAAAATATTAATTTTGGTGAGGAATTTTTTAGAGATATCGTTACTCGAACCACTTATTTAAGGATTGCCTTTGTATCTTTACTTGTAATTTGCTATTGAGGTGAGACATGTAAAGTATTATAATAAAACTATAAAAAAAATCATTGATATTAGGTAATGGAAAATTGCCATAATGTCCTGTTTTTTATTTTTGTTATACGTGATGAGAAGGATCGCTAGTAGGTTAAACTGCTTAGTAATTAGCCCATCATAAAATTGACTGTGTATTGCATGTGCACAATCTATTTTATGATGGGCTTTTTTGATTTATAAAAAAGGAGAGTTCAATATGCTATGAATAGCCTAAGCGGAAATTAATGGAGAATATCATGAAATAGAACAGAGCCTCCAACCAGTGAATCATTAGAGTGACTCTAATTTTCTGTGATACTTAATGATAGCCATTATGCTTAACAGGACGAAATTGATCACGATTATCTTTGAATTTTTCCTCTGGGGCAATTTGCCATCAAGAGAATGGAACTACTAAATAAAAAAGGACTGAGAGTTATGTTGACACATGAACAAATAATGAATGCTCTAGTACATGTACAAGATCCCGAGCTGCATAAAAGTATCGTGGATTTGAACATGGTGAGAAATATTGAAATTGATGGTACACATGTTCAACTTGAAGTGATTTTAACGATCCAAGGCTGTCCATTAAAAGCAAAAATAAAAGATGATGTTGAAAATTCACTTCGAAATATTGGGGTGTCAAGTGTTTCGTTAACCTTTGGTTCTATGACGCCAGAAGAACGGGCTGCATTAACACAAACTTTAAAGAAAGACGCTACAACAGAGACCGGAATGCCTAACATGTTACTGCCTGATTCAGGTGTGAAATTTATTACAGTGACAAGCGGAAAAGGTGGAGTGGGAAAATCAACGGTTACCGTTAATCTGGCTACTGCTTTAGCCCGGATGGGGAAAAAAGTCGGAGTGTTAGATGCGGATATTTACGGATTTAGTATTCCTGCGATGATGGGAGTTGGAGAAAAGCCAACCATGATTGACCATACAGTCATTCCAATTGTAAGTCAGAGCGTTAAAGTCATGTCCATGGGCTTTTTTACAGACAATAATAGCCCCGTTATGTGGCGAGGGCCGATGCTAAACAAATGGATTCAAAACTTCCTTGCCAACACACATTGGGGAGAACTGGATTATCTTCTTTTAGATTTACCTCCTGGTACAGGAGACGTAGCCATTGATGTAGCTGCCATGATTCCCCAGGCAAAGGAAATTATCGTAACGACTCCTCACAATGTCGCTTCTTTTGTTGCTTCAAGAGCAGGTGCCATGGCGAAACATACAAAACACGAAATCTTAGGTATCGTTGAGAATATGGCATATTATGAAGAACAAGATGGTTCGAGGAACTACCTTTTTGGAAAGGGTGGCGGCGATATGCTCGCTCAACAGCTGCAATCCGAAGTAATCGCAAGAATTCCTTTTGCCAAACGTGAGGAAAATAAAGGTTCATGTATATACGATGAAGATTCGCTTACCGGAGAGATGTTTACATCCTTAGCTCAAGAGCTTGTTCATAGAGGATAGTTTTTTCCATCTAGAATCATGCATTATCAATGAAGAAAGTCTTTATCCCTGAAATTTTAATTCAAATCTTTTTCATGAAGTTGCAGCAGGGTTTTATCAGTTTAAGTGTGTGAATACGTTTCTAAAATAAAAGTTCAATTCCCCATATGGGTACTTATATTAACTGAAACTAAGACCCCATAAGGCTGCATATGGTTAATTAAAACACAACAAAAATAATTCAAGGCATATATGTATTTATCCCTCTTTATAAATAGTTAAGGTATGATCCAAGATAAATGAAGAAGGTAGAATTTTCGATTAAAAATTCAAAGGATGTAGTGCTATATGAAACCAGCAGTGGAGAAACGGCAAATTCTTAGATTCACAAACGGGCATATTGTTAATGCTGAAGATATCATTGTAACGGAGGTTCCAGTTACACTGAAAATTAACGAACAAGAATTTGTTACGATGGTTTGTACACCTGAATATATTCAAGATATGGTTATTGGTTACTTAGCATCTGAAGGAATTATACGGAAATATGAAGAAATCAAAGATATTTGGGTTCAAGAAAAAGAGGGATATGTCCATGTGAAAATAGATAAATTGAATCCTTATTACCAAAATTTCCAAAATAAGCGGTATATTACATCGTGTTGTGGAATGAGCAGACAAGGGTTTGTCTTCGTTAACGATGCATTAACGGCTAAGAAGATGAATGAAATCCGAGTCAAGCTCTCCACGGATGATTGTTTCCGTTTAATGAATAATCTACAAATTTCCGCCACTATTTTCCAAGATACAGGAGGGGTCCATAATGCCGCCCTCTGTGATTTACATGGTTTTATGTTAAGTCGGATGGACATAGGAAGACATAATGCTTTGGATAAAATATATGGCTATTGTTTGAAAAATGATATCTCGATTGGAAATAAAATCATTGTTTTTAGCGGCCGTATATCTTCAGAAATTTTATTGAAAGTAGCAAAAATTGGTTGTGAGGTAGTTCTTTCAAAATCGGCACCGACTGAATTGGCATTACAGTTGGCAGAAGAATTAGGGATTACAACAGTAGGTTTTATTCGTAAACAATCTTTGAATATATATACTTGCCCAGAGCGAATTCAACAGAAACAGTAAGAAGATATTGGTTTGTTGTTTATCTTAGAGAGGGGACACGAAAAACATGGAAGATGGTATTTTGGACAAATTAGAACGCCCATTAAGAGATCTGCGTTTATCTGTGACCGACCGTTGTAATTTTCGCTGTCGTTATTGCATGCCTGAAGAAATATTTGGGCCAGATTATCCTTTTTTATCCACGGATAAAATTCTCTCTTTTGATGAAATGGAGCGATTGAGCCGTATTTTTGTTTCATTAGGTGTTAGAAAAATACGTATTACAGGAGGAGAACCTTTATTACGCAAAAACCTTCCTGAATTGATTCATCGTTTGAATTTAATTAATGGAGTAGATGACATTGCCATTACGACAAATGGATCTCTTCTTAAAAAGTTTGCACCTGAGTTATTTAATGCTGGGTTAAGACGGGTGACAGTTAGTCTTGATTCCTTAAATGATGAACGTTTTAATCAATTAAATGGGAATAGAAGCAAAGTTGCGAGAGTTTTAGAGGGAGTTGAGGCAGCTTCTGATGCGGGCCTAAAAGTGAAAATGAACATGGTTGTTCAAAAAGGGAAGAACGATCAAGATATCATTCCAATGGCGAAATATTTTAAAGAACATGAACATACTCTTAGGTTTATTGAGTTTATGGATGTCGGAAATTCAAATGGCTGGAGAATGGCGGAGGTAATGACCAAGCAAGAGATTTTAGATCAAATTGGAGAAGTCATGCCCTTAGAACAAATTAAGCCCAATTATGTAGGAGAGGTGGCAACTAGATATCGGTACACAGACAGTGATCAAGAAATTGGAATAATATCATCTGTGACTGATTCATTTTGCTCGACCTGTTCCAGGGCACGAGTTTCGGCTGAAGGGAAATTATATACTTGCTTATTTGCTTCAAAAGGTTATGATCTTCGTCAATTACTTCGCTCAGAAGAGTCGGATGTTGTGATTAAAAATAAAATTTCGGATATTTGGAATCATCGCAGCGATCGCTATTCTGATGAAAGAACAAGTGGGGATGTTTCAAGAAATAGCTTGAAAGTAGAAATGTCACATATTGGTGGTTGAAATTCGAAAATTGTGGTGAAGAATCTCTAGTCTAATTAATTCTTTCAAATCGTATGGAAGCATATAAAAAATAGGATGGATAAAGAAATGTTTAATTCACCTAGCGTTCCAGTTTTGTTGAATAATGGAAAAATAACACCCTAGAAAATAAACTATTTTAGAAAATGAGACTGACCTTCAAAGTATGCTAACAACTTTGTTGATCAGTCCCTTTTTCTCAGACCAACGTCTTTTTAGGGGTCACAATTCTATATTCATTAACTTAAGCATATGAAGGTGGCAAATGATGAGCAATTTCTCACATTGGAATGAAGAAGGCAGGCCTAAGATGGTCGATATTTCTCAGAAAGACATAACAACTCGGACAGCTGTTGCAAAAAGTACTCTTTCCTTATCCAATGAATTATTCGAAGCAATTGAAGAAGGATTAATAAAAAAGGGGGATCCACTTCAAGTAGCACAGATTGCGGGTATCATGGCAGCAAAAAAAACAGCGGATATCATTCCAATGTGTCATCCAGTCATGCTGCAAGGAAGCGACTTTACATTTAAATATGAAAAAAAAGAAAATGGATATGATTTAATTATTCATGCCACGGTTAAGTGCAGTGGGAAAACGGGAGTTGAAATGGAAGCATTAACCGCGGTATCTGTTGCTGCACTAACTTTTTATGATATGTGTAAAGCAGTGGATAAAACAATGGTTATTAAAGAAACATTTTTATTGCAAAAAACTGGTGGGAAAAGTGGAGACTTTTTTCATAAACAATAATTATGTACTCTTTTGTATGTGTAATGAAAATTATCCATGGATCTAACAATTGGAATGGCTGGTTTAAACGGTAAGGGTATGGATTACTTTTGAAGGAAAGGAAGAGAGTTCGTTGAATAATCGTTATTCACGGCAACAGCTATTCAAAAAAATAGGTTTTGAAGGTCAAGAAAAAATCAGGCATAAGCATGTACTCATTGTAGGTGCTGGGGCATTGGGAAGTGCTGGGGCTGAGGCCTTTGTCAGGGCAGGTATTGGTAAATTGACTATTATCGACCGTGATTATGTTGAATGGAGTAACTTGCAGCGGCAGCAGTTATATAACGAAGATGATGCTGAAGGTCAAATTCCCAAAGCGATAGCTGCCAGAAAGCATTTGAAACTAATTAATTCAGAAGTTGAAATTGAAGCGCTTGTTATGGATGCAAGACCTGATAATTTGGGGAATTTGTTAAACGGTGTTGATGTAATTATTGATGGTACAGACAATTTTGACATTCGATTCATTTTAAATGATCTTTCACATAAGTATAACATTCCATGGATTTATGGCTCATGTGTAGGAAGTTATGGAGCTACTTACACAGTTATTCCCGGAGGAACAATATGTTTGTCTTGTATTCTAAAGAAAGTTCCTGCTGGAGGAGCAACATGTGATACAGCAGGTATCATTAGCCCAGCAGTTCAAATTGTTTCTGCTTATCAAGTGGCAGAGGCTTTCAAAATTCTTGTAGGTGATTTTTCAACGTTAAGGAACACCTTTTTGACATTTGATGTATGGAGTAACCAACATTACTCTATTAAATTGGAAAAAAACGGAGAAAAGAGTTGCCCAACCTGTGGAATAGTTAGAACTTACCCTTATTTATCGTATGAAAATCAGACAAAAACAGAAGTATTATGTGGGCGAAATACAATTCAAATCAGACCTTCTAGAAATATTGAATATAACTTTGATCATGTAGAAAAACTACTAAAAGCTCACGGTACAGTAACTAGAAATCTTTATTTATTATCTTGTCAGGTTCAGAATTATCGTGTGGTTATATTTAGGGATGGGCGTGTCTTTATTCACGGAACCAATAACATACAGCTTGCAAAAAACCTTTATTATCGCCTTTTAGGCTGACAGAAGGAGTGAAAGTTATGGTAGAAAAACGAACCCCTATTTCTGTGGGGAAATGCGTTCGTAAAGTCATGCAATACGCCAATTATGGTAGGAAGGAAATGATATCGCTTGAATTGGCCTATGGCCGGTACTTAGCTGAAGACTTAATAGCCGATCACAACGTTCCTTCGTTTGATCGTTCTCCATATGATGGATTTGCCATTCGATCAGAAGATTCTGAAACAGCTACTTCCTATCAGCCTCTTTCATTGAAAGTGATGGGAGAGATTGGTGCTGGTATGGTTTTTAATGGACAAGTTGGAGCATTTGAAGCTGTTCGAATAATGACCGGTGCTCCAATTCCTGAGGGATGTAGTGCTGTAGTAATGCTTGAATTAGTCAAGGAATACACAGAAAGTAATCAAAAGTTTATTGAAATCAAACGTTCTTTCAACAAAGGCGATAACATCTCCTTTGAAGGAGAAGATACAAAAAAAGGGACAATTTTGGCAAAGAGGGGTACATCTATCAATCCAGGTATTTCAGCATTATTAGCAACGTTCGGTTATAGCAAGGTACCTGTTGCCAAAAAGCCTTTGGTGGGAGTTTTAGTGACTGGAAGTGAACTTCTTGAAGTAAGTGAACCACTTACACCGGGGAAAATTAGAAATAGCAATGCGTATATGATTTTTTCTCAAATTGAAAGAGCCGGAGGGGATATCAAGTATTTCGGGAAATTAAGCGATGATTTTGATAGCTGTTATTCAGCTGTCAAAAAAGCTCTATCTGAAGTAGATATGCTCATTACAACCGGCGGAGTCTCAGTAGGTGACTATGATTATTTACCGGCTATCTACGAGAAATTAGGAGCTTCTGTCCTTTTTAATAAAGTGGCGATGAGACCCGGAAGTGTAACCACGGTTGCGCAATTGAATGGAAAACTATTATTTGGTTTATCAGGAAATCCATCCGCTTGTTACGTTGGATGTGAACTATTTGTTCGTCCCGCAATCCGAACATCCTTATTTAATGATAAACCACACCTCAAAAAAGAAAGAGCGTGGTTAGGTGAGGATTTTGTTAAACCCAATCCGTTTACCAGGTTTATTAGAGGAACAATTTCGTATGAGCAAGGCAAGGTAATCGTTTCTCCTTCAGGTTTTAATAAATCCAGTGCAGTTTCTTCTTTAGCCGAAGCAGATGCATTTATTGTCCTTCCGGGAGGCTCAAGAGGGTACAAAAGGGGAATGGTTGTTGATGTATTACTATTAGAGGACGTGCAAGGAAGTGAATGGCCTTGGGAAAACATTGTTCCATCTTACAGGTCGTAGGGTTCCAAAACGAGAGAAACAAGAATGATTAAGAGCTTAACAATCAATGAGCATGGAGGTACTCTGGATTTTTCAGGCAACTTCTAAAGAAACTCAGTGGTGATCATTTCTAATCTAGAAGGAGATACCATCAAGTTTTTTTAATTAGATGAAGAAAAGTACTATTGGTTTTTTAAATGAAAGATTGGTGAAAAAGGGAAGATTGTTTATTTAAAATAGTAAGGGAACCTATTTCTGTAAAGGAAGTAACCAAATAAGTTTCACGGAGAGAAGCAGGTGCCTTTACAACTTTCATCGGAACTGTGAGGGAATTCACAAAAGGAAAGAAAACTTTATCACTTGAATATAAAGCATACGAGTCCATGGCGGTAAAAATGCTGAGTCAAATAGGTGATGAAATTAAGAAAAATGGCCGGATACAAGGGTAGCTATTTTACGTGGCAAATGAATAGGCGATTGAACGAAATAAACGAATTGTGCCCATTTGGAAAAAAGAATTTCGGGAAGACGGAACGATGTGGGGTGGAGATCAACTAGAGACTGCTGAATATCCAGAAGGAAAACCGGGCAAGGAGGAATAGGGAATGATTACGGTTTTATTTTTTGCGGGAATACGTGAAGAAATGGGATTAGATGAATTAAAAATTGTTGAAAAAGATGATATAACTATTCAGCAACTAAAACAATACCTTCATAGTAAATACTCTTTATCTTCTTTCAATCAAACAATGACGTCTATAAACGAAAGCTTTGTAACAGACGATGAAATAATCAAAGATCAAGATATCATTGCATTTATCCCCCCAGTAAGCGGAGGATAAAAAGAGCGGTATTTTTTTGTGGTATCAATAAAAAATGAGTTTTAGGTTTTATCATTTAAACCACATATTATTGTTGAAGTTAAACGCATAAAGTATTATAATTGAAACATAGAATCGAATAAAAAAATTCACTGATGTTAGGTAATGATGAATTGCCTTAATGTCCTGGTTTTTTATTATATAATGTGGTGAGAAGGATCACTAGTAGGATAAAAACTGCTTAGTTATTAGCCCGCCATAAAATAGAATGTGTGTTGCATTTGCACAATCTATTTTATGGCGGGCTTTTTTTGATTTTTTTTAAAAAGGAGAATGTAAAATGGCAAAAGTCCTTGTGAAAATTAATGGACAGCAACATGAAGTAGAACAGGGGACTCGAATTCTTGATTACCTACTTGAAAAAGGAGTAGAGCACCCACATATTTGTTATTCAGAAGTGTTAGGTCCCATCCAAACCTGTGATACCTGTATGTGTGAAATTGATGGGGAAATTAGAAGGGCGTGTTCGACAGAAATCGAGGATGGAATGAATATTTTGACTTCTTCAGAATCGGCCAAAACTGCCCAAACAGAAGCGATGGACCGGATTTTGGAGAATCACTTACTGTATTGTACGGTTTGTGACAATAACAATGGAAATTGTCGTGTTCATAACACAGCGGAATTGTTGGAAATTGAACATCAAACTCGTCCATACCGAGAAAAAGGATACGAAGTGGATATGTCCCATCCTTTTTACAGATACGATCCGGACCAATGTATCCTTTGCGGACGGTGTGTAGAAGTATGTCAAGACCTACAGGTGAATGAAACTCTATCTATCGATTGGGAACGTGAAATCCCCCGTGTAATGTGGGATGATGGTAAATCGATCAATGAATCTTCTTGTGTATCTTGCGGACAGTGTGCCACCGTCTGTCCATGTAACGCCTTAATGGAAAAATCAATGTTGGGCGAGGCGGGGCTTATGACAGCCATTCCGAAGGATTTGTTAAATCCAATGGTTGATCTCATTAAAGAAGTCGAACCGGACTATAAGACAATTTTTGCCCTATCAGAAGTAGAAGCAGCCGCGCGGGATACTCGTACGAAAAAAACGAAGACAGTATGTACATTCTGTGGCGTAGGCTGTTCATTTGAAGTTTGGACAAAAGGGCGTGAAATTTTAAAAGTCGAGCCTACTGAAAATAGTCCCGTAAATAGCGTTTCAACCTGTGTGAAAGGGAAATTTGGATGGGACTTTGTTAATAGTGAACAGCGCCTTACAACTCCTTTAATTCGGAAAGGAGATGCATTTGTTCCTGCAACTTGGGATGAAGCACTTACTTTAATTACTGAAAAAATGGGGGCCATAAAAGAAACGTACGGAGGAGATGCACTTGGTTTTGTAAGTTCCTCAAAAACGACGAATGAAGAATCATATCTCATGCAAAAATTGGCCCGTCAAGTGTTTGAAACAAACAACGTGGACAATTGTTCTCGTTACTGCCAATCGCCTGCGACAGATGGGTTACTTGCCACTGTTGGATATGGTGGGGATTCAGGCACCATTCAGGATATTGCAAGTGCAGGTCTTGTTATCACGATTGGGGCAAACCCAACTGAAGGGCATCCTGTTCTAGCGACACGAGTTAAGCGGGCTAAGAAATTACACGGCCAAAAATTGATTGTGTCAGATCTTCGTAAACATGAACTGGCAGAGCGTTCTGATTTATTTTTACATCCAAAACAAGGAACAGACTTTGTTTGGTTGACTGCTGTTGCAAAATATATGATTGATCAAGGTTGGCATGATGAAAAATTCATTAAAGCACGTGTAAATAACTACGAAGAGTATCTGAAACTTCTTAATAAATATACGCTAGACTTTGCAGTGGAAGTGACTGGTCTTCCAATAGAACAGCTGATTAAAACAGCTAAAATGATTCATGAATCAAAAGGAACATGTATTTTATGGGGAATGGGTGTCACTCAAAATATTGCAGGTTCCTATACATCAGGAGCTACCGCTAACCTTCTACTTATAACGGGGAATTTCGGTCGCACTGGAACGGGAGCATACCCACTTCGCGGTCATAATAATGTGCAAGGTTCATGTGACATGGGGGCTCTTCCACAATGGCTCGCAGGCAATCAGCGTTTAACCGACCATGTCGCACGTGCTAATTTCGAAAAAGCTTACGGCGTGAAAATCTCTGAAAAGTCAGGACTTACGAACATTGATATGTTAGAAGCATCAGAGAAAGGCAAACTGAAAGCCATGTATCTCATGGGGGAAGATATGGCTTGGGTAGATTCAAACTCCAATCATGTGCATGACACGCTTGGTAAGCTAGAGTTCTTTGTTGTACAAGATGTGTTCTTAACAAAAACTGCCCAATTTGCAGATGTTGTTTTGCCGGCAGCTCCTTCTCTTGAAAAAGATGGAACCTTCACCAATACAGAGCGTCGTATTCAACGTCTGTATCAAGCACTTGAGCCACTGGAAGAATCAAAACCAGACTGGTGGATTATTCAGCAAATTGCCAAGTATATGGGTGCGGATTGGAACTATGAACACCCAAGCGATATCATGGACGAAATTTCAAGTCTTTGTCCAACTTTTGCGGGTGTATCATACGAGAGACTTGAAGGATGGAATAGTTTAATGTGGCCCGTGCAAAAAGACGGCACAGATGAGCCACTTCTTTATACCAAGCGTTTTAACTTTCCTGATGGAAAAGCGCGCTTTTCCCTTGCAGAATATGTTCCACCTATTGAATTCACACCAGATTTCGATCTTACATTGAACAATGGACGACTTTTGGAGCATTTCCACGTAGGGAATATGACCAACAAATCAAAAGGAATTCAGTATAAATTACCCGAGGTATTCGTAGAAGTTTCGCCTGAACTTGCAAAAGAACGTAAGGTAGAAGATGGATCATTAGTACGTCTAATTTCTCCTTATGGTGCAATTCAGCTTCATGTAGTCGTAACAGATCGAGTTACAGGAAAAGAGCTGTATGTTCCCATGCACTCAGTAAGTCATGAAAATGCAATCAACCTTTTAACAGGAAGTGTTGGCGATGTTCATACACAGACTCCAGCATATAAACAGATCAAAGTGAAAATGGAGTTAATGAAAGCAAAAGGAAACAGACCACTTCCAATGTATAACCCTCGTTATGCGACGCGTAATCCTCAGTTAGGTGTACAAGTGGAACGAAAATGGGCACGGAATGATTACGAGCCAATTGCAGACTTGAATATATCAGGAGTTAAAAAGTAATGGAAATACCGAAAAAGACTTTAGATGCATCAGTTCTGACGGAAGAGGAAAAACGGAGTCATGCTTAAACAGGTAGTTCAAGATTTATCCGAAAATGCGGATGTTATTGGAAAAACTATTCTACTTCTCCAAAGACTTAATAAAATGGGCATTCTTGAAGCTTTCGCAGATTTTAATACACCGGGAGGTAAAAAATAATGGCAAAACCAATTACGAAGATAGATGAACCAACCTTTACCGAAAAAGAAAAACAAGATCAAACGCTTGAAAAGGTTTTACAAGATTTATCCGAAAATGCCGATGGGGTTAAAGAAACAATTAAACTTCTCCAAGAACTTCACGAAAGTGGAATTCTTGGAGCTATCAATAATCTCGTTGAAGCAAAAGAGAAAGTGGCAAAAATTGCAGTAGGACAGATGTTGCGACCGCCTGTAACAAATGCTGTTAACAATGCAATGGAAGCGGCGGGAGTGCTGACGGAACTTAATCCTGAAATGACGAAAAAACTGGTGGGAGGACTGTCAAAAGGTCTTCAAAAAGCAGAGGAAGGATTTCAGTTAAACAAAAAAGTTAGTGTTTTAGATTTAGTGAAATTAATGAGAGATCCTGATGTTAATCGTGTTATGAGGTTTTCTCTTGATTTGTTAAAGGGGTTAGGTGAAGGTTTAAAGGGTCAATCAAAGTAAATGTTGCGTTCTCAAAGGAAAGCTTTTCTCCTGTTCCTATTCATGGATTATCTTATCATCGATGTCTGTGAGCATGTTCTTTATTATGCATGGTAGGCAGTGGAAGGTAGAAAGCGAGCAAAGATATTTTTTAGGGGCAATTTCATTCAGACCGAGGAGATATGATAAATATGGAGGATACTGATGTTTGGGCCATACATGTTAAAAAAAGCTAAGTGGTTGATAAAACTTTATCAAACGGTGTTGAATACATCCTTGATTATTCTTAGTTTTATTCTTATATATTTTCTTTTTAGGCAACTTTACTACATTTCGAATGATGTTTATTGGGGAAATAAGGATGTCCACGGTATATTTGGTAAAATTTTAATATTTTTCTTATATTTTGGATTCATTTCCATGATCGTACAATATTTCAGAGAAGATTACCATTTCCCATTAAGATATCTTATTTACATTGGAATCACCGCAACAATTCGATTTATCATAGTGAATAATGAAAATTCAATCCAGACTTTATGGTTAGCTGCGGTGGTATTTGTACTAACAATAAGTTATTTAATGTTACCACACCCGGAAGCTAAAAATGATTAAAGGTTAGATAGGAGAAATGGAATGAAAAAAAATAGAGAACATCAATTCAATATGTTACTTCGTGAAATACGCAAGGAGTATGTTGGAAATGGACCAAAGGAAATCACTACTCGACTTGTAGGACCTTGGGTAATTAGTGAGATGAAAGGTAATCTCACTAATGTTGAAAAGTTTATGATGGGCTCCACAGAAGGAAAGCGGATGGTTCATGAGGCACGAACTAAATTAGTCAAGCAAATTTATGAGGATCCTGAGGTTCTGGGGAAAATTGAGGGAATGATGGATGCGAAAATTCTAAGCATCTTTACAGATATTAATATGGACATTGATACTGCTATGACGATTTATGTGTTTGACAAACCAATTCAGTGTTAATCATTAGCTATATAGACTGAAAATATATTATTTTGAGGCTACTGTTTGAAATTAATCTTCTAGATGATGAAGTCATTGTCACCATTAGCATATTTCTTCAACAATTACCTAGCTCCAGCGATTTAACATTCAGTAATATGAGTTTTTACGTATAGTAAAAAGAGGGAGATGCTATGAAGATAAAAAAATGATAGAGATAATAGAGATAACAGAAATTGATCCAGAATTACTTGTTTCCAAATTAAATAGAAATCTAGTTTCCCTTTATAATAAAAAAGATATTGGAGATTACACCGACATTTTAAACGATTTGTTAATATTAGCCGTTCATCTTAAATTTGATTTGGTATTAAAGTACTTCGCTGTGGTTCCTATTGTTACTGTAGATGAAAGAAATCAATTTCAGGAAATATTTAAGTGTCTAGGCACGAGAAGCAGAAATAAAGATTAGTTTTTGAATTTCTTCTCTTTATTTTTAGGAATGGCTTTAGTTTTGGGGTTTGATATGAGTGAAATTGAAAGGAATTTCTTTGAAAAGAAAGGTTATTAATATATTTTTAATAAAGAAATTGTCAAACAATTTAATAAATCACTTGTTATATGTTACATGCTTTTACCCACTAATAAAATAAAAAAGGGGATTTTGATGAAATCAATTGATTTTATAGTTACAGAGTTAAAGTAAAAGGGGATTAACGTTCAGAAAATCAATAAGAAAGAGTCAAATATAGAATATCTACTACCTAATGAAAAGAAATCCTAATTAGCTGATTGAGTCTATAAGTAGGGACGTATGTTCCACCTCGGCTACCGTTATTTAAAATGGTCAACCAGAAATATAAACTGGACCAAAGTGAGGATGTCAGCGAATGGACGATTATTACACCGTATTTAATGCTTCCTACAGATGGAGATGGTGTAGAACTAAGTGGGAATGGTGCGGAGAAGTAATCCACTTCTCCCCAATGCTTGTTGGCAAGCAGGTATAGGTGTCAATACACCAACCAATGTAGCCCCGGGATTTATGTATATATATTTGCTTTTTGCTATGCGTATCCCTAAAAGGAATGATTAAATAAAGAAGCGACTTTATCTTTTAATTTCGCACTTCCTAATTGATTTTTTTGTGAACTTTGCTTTGAACCTTTAGCGTATAATCAAGCCACTTAACCTGCAAGAGTTCGATGCCGGAGCCTTTTCGAATCCATTTTTAGGTGCAATGGTATGTGCCACGATTATCCAACTACTTCCACTGCGGTCTCTCTTCAGATAAATTGCACCATTCACTTTACACTCTCACCACGACACTTTGCTTTGGTTAGTTATTTGTTAACTAACCATCATTTATTGTATAAAAGCCCTCCTTAATGCTAATAATTTTTTTAGAGTTCTTTTTGTTAAGGGGCAAATTAATGAAGAATATAGTAAAAGAAATTGAATCCAAGTTTTCCAATCACGACGATTTTTTCATCGAAGAAGTGCTAGTAGATAAAACAGCAATCTATCTTATTGGATTTAATACGCTAGTTGAGTTACCTAAATCTAAACTATATATTCAACGAATAGCAGCTTCGTCCACTTCAGTAAAAGCCCTCTTCTTAAACCTGAGTGATCAGATTGACGTAGATACAGAGCAAATAGTTAAAGCTATTTTAGAGGGGGAATTAGTAATCCTTTTAAAAGATGGCACACGGAATGCCGTTGTGGACCCTATTGCCCAAAATCTGAGGAGTAGCATTGCCGAGCCTAAAAGTGAAAGTCCTATACAAGCCTCCATGGATGCATTTGGAGATGATATTAATATCAATGTTGGGATGATCCGAAAAGGGCTGAACACTGAACGTCTGTGCAATTGTTCCTATCAAGTCGGTGAGCTGGATAAGCGAAAGGTATCAATGCTCTACATTAAAGGAAGAGCACCTAATATCCTCGTTGAAAAGGTCAACCAGCAGTTAAAGCAAATTAAATCAGACATTGAAACCATTGATGATCTTAATAAGCAATTTGGACAACGCAGGTTGAGCCCTGTCAGTCATCTATTCGCTACTGAACTGCCGATTCAAGCCATCCATTCCTTAAAAAAGAACAGAATCGTGCTGTTTTTGGATAACTTTCCCTTCGCGCTTGTTTTTCCAAATCTAATTTCGGATATGATTAGGAGTGAAAATGATCGCAATTTTCCATTTGTCCTGGCATTTATGCTTAGAATTTTTCGAGTAATAGGAGCTGTAGCCACGCTGATACTTCCTGCTTTATATGTTGCTTTGGTGTCAATTAACCCTGGAATATTTAGAACAGATCTTGCACTGTTTGTCGCAAAAAGTAGGGAGGGCATTCCTTTATCGGCCTTTCAAGAAACCATTTTAATGGTGGTTATAGTTGATTTAATACTAGAAGCGATCAACAGACTCCCTAAGAGCGTGGGCCCCTCTATTACAATGGTAGGGGGAATCATCCTGGGACAGGCGATGGTTGAAGCAAAACTAGTCAGTAACTTGTTAGTCATTGTAATCACTGCTGTTGTAATTGCAAGTTCGGCAGTGGTCGGAATGCAGAATTCTTTGTACATTCGTTTTTTAAAATATCCCATTTTAATTTTAGCATCACTTTTCGGTATTTTAGGTGTATGGACTGGTTTTATTTTCACGGTAATATATTTGTCGAGTTTAACATCCGTTGATATTCCTTATCTAAAGTTTCATATTGAACAAGAGGGAGAAACAAAGTGATGCAACGGTTACAAATTGGAATCGTTTTCATTCTTATACATTTAAGTTTTGGGTATTTGGTCTATCCCGATCTCATTTATGGGTTAACGAGAACAGCACATTGGGAAGTAATTATGTGTCAAAGCCTTCTGCAATTGATATTAATCTGGATTTACATAAAAGGTTTGAATTATTTTCCTGAAAATGACGTCATTGATATTTATTTAAAAATGGGAAGATGGGTGGCGTTTATCTGTCTTACCCCATTTGTAATCAACATTATTGCGTTAGTTGCGTTCAATATACGGCTACACACTGAAGTCATTATCTCCGTATTTTTGCCTCGGACACCTTATTGGTCGATATTGATATTGTTATTTTTCATTTCGGTTTATACAGCTATAAAAGGTTTAGGTACTATTTTACGTTCTTCTTTTTTAATTTTCTTGATTGTTATTCCCTTAGTGGTATTTAATATTTTTTCTTCTGTTATCAATTTTGATATACATAACGTTACGCCGGCCTGGAATTTACCTGCCAAGTCCTTGTTAAATATTAGATTTTTCTACATTTTGGGATTTTCATCATTTTTATTTTTGGGATTTATGGCCTCTAAAACAAAATTTTCATTTCGCCAACTTTTTCTAGCATGTGTTAGTGTAACGCTTTTTTTTCTATCTGTAGTGTATGTACCGTTATTTATATTTGGACAAGAAACGGTCGTTACACTGCCCCACCCTTTTTTGGAAGCTATGGATTCAATTGACATTAGTTGGTTTTCGTTCAACAGACAAACAATGTTATTCGGTATATCGTTGGTTGGTTTAGTGATAGTGGCTAATTCAGTTATGCTTTGGATAACCGGACAAATCATGCGGAAAATATTTAAATTTCGGGTAGTGAAATCTTCTTATTGGATTATTACTTTTTCAGTAATCTCTTTTGTTTTGGCGTTATTGGTTCCAAACCAATCTTTGGTTGAAAAATGCTTTATATGGAGTACAGGTGCCCAAGCTTATTCTATGATTGTTATCCCATTTACCATTTTCATCTATGGTTTTTTATCGAAAAGAGGTGTGTTAGGGCGTGAAAAATAAAAAACTCTATAAAATATTGATCATATTCATGTCAACAATCATGCTATGTGGGTGCTGGGATATTAAAGATATAAATAAGCGCTCCATTCCTTTAGTCATGGGAATTGCCAAGGATAATGATGAAGAGTATAAAATAACATTACAAATCCCATTGCCGAAAAATGATAAACAAATCTCGAGAAACGTAACAGGGAAAGGCGAAACTATTGCAAGTGTACTTGGACAAATTCGGACAAACTCTGAAAATGCGGTTGATTTCTCACAAATACAATTAATTGTCATCCAAAAAAACTTGGCAAATAATCAACAGGAGTTAAGGGACCTTATAAAGTTTTTAATGGGTTCAGAAGAAATTCCGTCAAGAGCGTTGGTAGCCATTACAGATGATAATGTCGAAAATGTGTTATCAAACATTAACGATAAATTAGGTGTCAATGCTTCTTCTATATATGATTATTTTAATAAAGGGGCTGGCTGGGCACCAGAACTCTTTAGTACCCCAATTTGGGAAGTGTATCGAAGCCCGTTTCTATCCACAAAGGATATTACTGTTCCGGCTGTCCGTTCCGGAAAAGATACAGTATTAATTTTTGAAGGCTCAGAAATTTTGAAGAAAGGAAAAATTGTTGAAAGAATTAGCCCGGAGGAAAGTCAATTAATTAATGTGTTCCAAAACAAGGATATAAAAGGAAAAATAGTGAGCCTAGGTTTTGCCAATATTATGGTCACAAAAAGTTCAATCCAAAATAAAACATCAATGAAAAACAATAAACCGCTAGTGTCAAGTGACCTGAATTTAAAAATATATATTTTGGAAAGAAAAAAAGGAATCACAAATAAAAGGATTAAAAAGGAACTTGAAAATCTTACTGAAAAGCAATTTTTCCATTTACTTGAAAAGACACAAAGAATCCATACGGATATTTTTGGATTTGGACAACAATTTCAACATTTGATTTCTTACCAAGAACTAAAAGACTGGAGGAATGAATATTACCCCAAATTGAGAGTGAATTTTAAGGTACATGCTAATTTGGAGTAAATAAAAAAAAGTTTGGTAGTTGGATTCCAAAATGAACCGACTCATGATCATATAGTCGATGCTGTGTCATTGCATTCACAAAGCTAAATGAAATCACCAAAAGGCAGAGATATTAAATCGTTAATTTCAGGTCGAAAGGGGACATAAAAGGGAGGTTACCAGATGAGTTATTTTATCAATTTGAATTTCGCATGATTATTGCCTCAATATCCTAATCAGAACTTAAGTTGATGCAACAATATTAATATCCACCTTAAAAACAAGTAAGGTGGTGTTTCTTTAGTCGAGTTGTATTCATGAGACAAATAGTGTTTTGATAACGGTGTTGGCGGTAATGAAGGCTATCATGGCAACGTTGCATTTTCATCCTTATACGCTAGTAAGATATCATCTCCTGTTTGAAATCCAGTTGTACTGATAGTCAATTCTTTCTTTCAATTTCTTGGAAAGTGATGGACTCTTTTTCGTTTAACCTCGTTATTTTTATGGATTAAAAGCATGATTCATTATATAGTGGGGTGGACATGATATCATTGGAATTGATGAGCTGGTTCTTGATGGTGAAATGAACAATATACGTCTTTAACGAATCGAAAACTTTCCCTTCCTAATTATTTTCATTATTAAAATTCGAATGATTCTATGGAACTTATGGATACTGTTCCGCTTCACCCTCCTCATTTCCTCCAATTTTCCTTGCGAATTATTGATTCTTCTATAGATCTCGTATAAAAAATCCCTTCTGCTTACGTAAGCTCTAGCATCTTTGTATTTCGTACCAAAAACTGAAAACTACCTTCATTTTCTCATTCAATGATGGCATACTTAGGGAGAAATTGACGAAAGTCCATATATTCTCCTTTCTATAGCTTAAACTATAGATATATTGAATTTTTGTATTGGAATTATACATTATCTCATTTATAATTTTAAAAAAAGATATTTCGGAATTTTTTAAATAAAGGAGAAAATATGTATACTAATCCGACTTTAAAACATTGGAATGGAAGAATTGATTCACAATCTGACATGGACAGCTTCAGATACCACCAAAGAGTACGTTTGGCATCGATTTCGGAATTAGCCATCTCTTCCAATGCCTCAAGGACCTTTGGATTGATTGGTTTCAAATGTGATGAAGGCGTCAAAAGGAATAAAGGCAGGATTGGTGCTGCAGAGGGTCCTGATCATATTAGGCAGTCATTGGCGAAATTACCCTGTCATTTACCTTCTCAAACCGAGCTGGTGGATGCTGGCGATGTTATATGTGTAAGGACAGAGATGGAGGCGGCCCAATCACAACTGGGATCAGCTGTTGCCGGGATATTGGAGAGTAAAGCGATTCCTATCATACTTGGGGGGGGACACGAAACCCTGTATGGTCATTATCTTGGGATTAGGAAATCCATTGAACCGAAAGCTAGATTAGGGATTATTAATATTGATGCTCACTTTGATATGAGGCCTTATGAAAAAGAAAGTTCATCAGGAACGATGTTTAAGCAGATTTTGGACGAAGATCAAAGTTGTGGATATTTATGTGTCGGAATTCAGAAGCAGGGGAATACGAAGGCACTGTTTGAAACCGCTAAAAGAAGTAAGGTCGACTACATATTGGAAGAAGATTTGTCATGGAACGAAATGGATGAAACCAAGCGGCGGATAAATCAATTCGTCAAGGAAAATGACTACATTATTCTTACATTATGTACGGACGTTATTGATTCAGCTTACGCACCTGGGGTAAGTGCACCATCCCCGTTTGGACTGGATCCGAAATTGGTCCGTGCCATCATTAGGCATATCGTATCGAATGAAAAGATCCTCTCCTTTGATATCTCGGAAGTGAATCCTTCGTTGGACGAAAATAATAAAACCGTTACATTGGCAGCACATTTAATAAATGAGGTTTTGCTGCATTTTAAATAATGAATGGACATGGAATAGGGGCAACTTCTCCAATTTGGTTTTCCTAGAAGAGCGTACCTTTCATTACCGACTGTTGGGACTTCCCTCCATGCTATCTCCATAATCAATTATCAGTTATGAAGCGAAAAGCCTTTGACAGTACCCCAGACTGTCCATGAATCATACATGGACAGTCTTTTTATGCCTCCTTTATAAGAGAAGTTAAGACCTTCGTTCGAACTAATCCTTAGAAGTATAAAGGAACTTCCTTGCGGCCTCACCATTAGAAGATTAACCATGACTTTTCCAAAGTTCAATACTGATACTTGTGGGTTTTTGGTTTATAATAACAATCATCTAGCCTTTTGAGGAGGGATTCCATGAATGAATATAAAGTAACGGTCAGGAATGGCAGTACCTTAATTTTGTCGGAAATCATTAAAGCTGAAGATGAAAGAGAAGTCCTTGGCACCCTTTTGATTTCCAGCGAATTATTTAATCAACCATTTACTGATATCAGGATTTTAGAACGCTGATTTGTGACTGCCCGTTCCATTTGATACACTGTAATAAATCTTAATACGGTGGCGATATTATGTGTGGACGTTTCACCCTTTTCACTGATATTGAAGAAATAAAAGAACGGTTTGATATTCAAGGATCATTTGATGGAGAATACCAATTCAGCTACAATATTGCTCCCTCCCAATCCGTGCTCTCCGTCATTAATGACGGAGTAAGGAATCGACTTGGATATCTTCGGTGGGGACTCATTCCTTTCTGGGCAAAAGACGAAAAAGTGGGCTGCAAAATGATCAATGCCAGAGCGGAAACCATTGCTGAGAAAGCAAGCTTCAGGAATGCGTATAAGAAGAAGAGATGCTTGATAGTCGCTGACTCTTTTTATGAATGGAAGAAGACACCAGAAAGAAAAATACCGATGCGAATAAAACTGAAGAACCATGCTCCATTTGGAATGGCCGGTCTCTGGGAATCCTGGAAATCTCCTCAAGGCATCAGCATCTATTCGTGCTCCGTTATAACAACTGTTCCTAATGAGCTAATGAACAGCATTCATGGCCGCATGCCTGTCATCCTAAAACCAGAAGATGAAAAAGATTGGTTGAATCCTTCCATTAATGATCCTGCATATCTGCAACAGTATTTAAAGTCATTTGATTCGGAACAGATGGAAGCATTTGAAGTGTCGACTGATGTGAACTCGCCTAAAAATAATTCACCTAACCTAATTCAACAAATTTGTTGAGAGTTCATTAGACCTCTCAGAATGTAGAGAAACTCGATGAAGATCGAGTTTCTCTACATTTTTTTTATGGTTTTACAATTTGAACGTTGCCTCCAGGCACTCGCTTTTCCCTCAGGAGTCTCGCACACCCGCTCCGACCGATTTAGTTTGTAAGGAGTGCATGTGAAACACTTTAAAAATTAACCCTTGCGAAAATAGACAAAATGCTGTACTGTTATATTTGCTTTTCAAAACGACTCTCGATGTTACGAACTCAGGCAAGTTCCAGCGTGGTACTTTTCTGGCAGGCATCGTAATTTTTGATAAATTATATAATGAAATCTTCTTATCAAGAGAGACGGAGGGACTGGCCCGAAGATGTCTCGGCAGCGGACTTAAATGGAGTGCTGTGCCAAATCCAGCAGGCTGATTTTCGCCTGAAAGATAAGGAGGGTGTTTTTTATAAATTAAAAGACCTCTTCTTGTTGTTAAATAGAAGGGGTCTTTTTTATGCTAGTTTTTTGCTATAGCTTCATGACTGGATAATCAGGTAGGTTCAAATTGGAGTTATTTGTGAAAACTGTTAATAGAATAAGAGCTGTGACACATGTCGCGGGAAAAATAAAAAGAGGTGTACATCATGAGTGCAAACACTAAAGGGAATCCGTGGGCATTGATCCCATTTGTCGTATTTTTAATTTTATTTATAGGGTCCGGAATCATCACTAAAGATTTTTATTCATTTCCAGTGATTGTAGCGATTTCAATTGCTTCAGCAGCTGCCTTGGCAATGAATCGGAAAGAAACATTCAATCATAAGGTTGATATCTTCTGTAAAGGTGCCGGGGATGCCAATATTATGTTAATGGTTATCATTTTCCTTTTAGCCGGCGCTTTTGCCGAAGTTGCAAAGGGAATGGGGGCAGTTGAATCCACAGTTAATCTTGCCTTAGCTGTTTTTCCGCAAAATCTATTAATGGTAGGTATTTTCATTATCGCATGTTTTATTTCTTTATCTATGGGTACAAGCATGGGAACGATTGTTGCCCTAGCACCTATTGGGGTGGGAATTAGTGAGCAAACCGATATTTCGCTTGCCTTTTCAATGGCGGCCGTTATTGGCGGTGCGATGTTTGGGGATAACCTATCCTTCATATCAGATACGACAATTGCTGCGGTTCGAACGCAGGGAACGAAAATGAAGGATAAGTTTAAGGTGAATTTTTTCATTGTTCTGCCTGCGGCCACCATCACATGTGTCATCCTTGGAATTTTAACAATGGGCGAACAAGCCGACATCTCTCAACATTCTTATAATTGGGTGAAAATCCTTCCATATCTTTGCGTATTGATCACTGCATTGGCAGGAGTCAATGTGTTCCTGGTCCTTACCATCGGAATCGTATTTGCCGGAATTATCGGCTTGGCTGATGGAAGTTATCAACCGTTGGGCGTCATTCAAAAAATCGGGGAAGGGATGGCAGGAATGTATGAAATCTCTTTCCTTGCCATTTTAATTGCAGGCATGGTAGCTGTAATCAAGCATAATGGTGGAATCGATTACCTTCTCCACCTCGTGACCCGAAACAGCAAAACAAAAAAAGGGGCGGAATTCAGCATTGCCGGGCTTGTTGGTTTGACTAACCTTTCCACTGCAAATAACACAATTTCGATTATCATTGCCGGGCCACTTGCCAAAAATATTGCTGAAAAGTATGGGATTGATCTACGTAAATCGGCGAGCTTGCTTGACGTTTTTGCCTGTTGCATCCAGGGGTTGATTCCATATGGAGCACAACTGCTTGTTGCAGCAGGGGTAGCAAAGATTTCTCCGATAAGCATCCTGCCGTATTCATATTACCCAATACTAATTGGATTTTGTGGAGTCGTTGCCATCTTGATTGGTTATCCGAGATTTCAGCTGGAAGATGAAACGAAGAAACGTACTTCTTAAAATGAGAATAATCATGAAAAAACACCCTGGATCATTGGATGCAGGGTGTTTTTCTGTATGGGTGGAATACTAAAACATAAATTTCCAGAAGTCATCATCGCTCTCATGTTAGTATAATAGCTTCTCAGTGTTCAGGAACTGATCAAGGCCGTATTCATCTGAACTAAGCTTTTGGTAAACAATTTATTTCCTAACCAAAATAACTGCTTAAATCCGTTTCATAATTGATATTGGTTGTGTGTGCGACATATATCATGAATAGAGGACGACTCCAACTAAACCGGAAAGAATAATTACATAGGCTGGGTGCCAGCGTAATTTCATTAGGGCAAATAACGATAATCCAAAAACGAGTAATAAGCTTATCGTATGCCATGAAAAGTTCAACGCTATCATATGGTTGGATAGTGCTAAACT
The DNA here is from genome assembly GCF_017355165.1 of Bacillus sp. SD075. Lineage (GTDB taxonomy): Bacteria > Bacillota > Bacilli > Bacillales > DSM-1321 > Peribacillus. The sequence goes on from NZ_JADILK010000007.1 coordinate 39,374, forward strand.
GATCGCTGCAAAGAGGATTAAACTAGTGACAATGGGTCTTAGTCCATAGAACATGGATTGAATAACTGAGTAATGATTCAATTTGCTGAAGGAGGTGGCTATAACGGTTACGAATATAATGGCAGGAAGCAAGATTCCGACAGCAGATGATATGGCTCCTGCAAATCCAGCAGTAGAATAGCCAACGAGAATGGCACTATTAGCGGTGACAGGTCCTGGGGACATCCCGGAAATGGCGATGATATCAGTAAATTGCTGCGTCGTCATCCATCCATGCTTTGAGACTTCCGATTCTATTACGGGAATCATAGCGTATCCGCCTCCAAACGATACGAAGCCGATAATAAAGAAGGTGCTAAACAATTCCCACAATTCCATCATTCTATCACATACTTTCTTCAAAATTAGTTAGACCCTTTTTTGTTATACCTATATGCCAGCACCCATGAAAGGTTCGAAATCATTTTCTTCATTTCCTATATCTTTTCTGTTCATCTTGACATCATAACCTAATTTTCTCTTAATGGAGATGGTCACAATACCGGCTACAGCTCCTGCTAATATAACCATTACAGGGTGAAGAAAGAAGAGGACGGGAATTCCTACTATTAAAATACAGAAAGTTGATTTGTCTACAACAGCCGTTTTTCCTATCTTGATAGCCGCAAAGACGATGATCGCTACTATGGAAGCTCTGATCGAAATGAATGCGGATTCTACCTTCGGATTATCCTGAATGAAAAAATACAAAATGCCCAGGAGCAGAACAATTAAAAAGGTAGGTAATGAAACACCGATCATGGCTGCCATTGCCCCCTTTATTCCGGCAATTCGATGGCCGATAAAGGTGGCGGAGTTAATGGCGACAGCTCCCGGTACGGACTGAGATAACGCAAAAACATCCGTAACTTCTTCGCTTTTCATCCATTTTCTTTTTTCGACCACTTCATTTTCGATTAATGGGATCATCGCAAACCCGCCTCCGAATGTGACAGGTGCTATTTTAAAAAAGGTCCAAAATAATTGGATTAGTGTTTTCCATTGTCCTTTCATTGACATCAGTCACTTCCTTTGCATGCTTTGTTTAATTCTTATCATTAACATATCAAAGAAAAAGGGCTGGGTAAATTGCAACAAAATCATCGGGTATAACAAAACGTTATACCCAGAAGATTTATCCGTTTTATAAAGAATGCCGCCAATAATTGAATAGCCTTGGAATGTATCATTTCACCATTTACCTAATGATGCTATCATTTTAATAAACTATCTAAAAACAAGGAGGTCATTTTCTTGAAATTGGAAAATCTGAAAATGTTTTGTTTAGTGGTGGATGAAGGAAGTATAAGCCAGGCAGCGAGGTTAAGTTTCCTATCACAGCCTGCTGTAACAAGGCAGATCCATCAACTGGAAAATTATTTATAACACTTTGTTATTCGACCGTGAGGAAGGAAGGCTGAGAGTTACAGAAGCAGGAAAGCTGTTATACCCTTTTGCAAAAGCCATAGTAAATGACTTCAACCATTCAAAAGAAGTGATTCAGCAATCGACGGGGAAGTACAATGCAAATCTCATAGTAGGGGCTTCCTTGACTATCGGTGAGTATTTATTGCCGAGCTTGCTTGGGAGATTCAAAAAACAACAGCCAGAAATAAAAGTGACATTGACGATAAAAAATACCCCCCGAGTTCTGGAGGATCTTTCAAACGATGTCATTGATTTGGCCTTGGTGGAAGGACTTGTGGAAAACACCGATTTTATTGTAGACAAGTTCGCCGAAGATGAATTGATATTGGTATGTCCATCCGACCATCCATGGAAAGACAAAAAAGAAATTCAGCTAGAGGAATTGGGAAATGAAAGGATGATTTGGCGTGAATCCATTTCCGGAACACGGCTTATCGTAGAAAACATGTTAATGGAGCATGGGGTTTTAGAAAAAATAGAAAGCTACATGGAGATTGGCAGTACACAAGCGATAAAAAGTGCGGTTGAAGCTGGACTTGGAATCAGCATTTTGCCTAGGTTGACAGTGGCTAGAGAATTGGAGCAAGGCTTTTTGCGGGAAGTGGATATATACAGAATAGATATGGCAAGAAATTTATGGCTAGTCAGAAAAAACAAGCGTTTTAATAAAATAGGGTTGTCTAAATTTGTTGATTTTCTTCAATAAGGATGGGCTGCGCCTTGGTACTATTACAATTGGCAGAGTTTTCAGTTTCGTGGTTAACGGCGTGGCCCCGGCAGCAAGCAAAAGTCATGGTAAATTGAATATACCGCATTGATTATAAAAGCTCTTCCTACCGGGAGGGGCATTTTGTATTTGGTTGTTCAGTATTCGACAAACAAACATTAGTATGGAAACAAGGAGTTTTTATATAAATAAAATTGAAGTTACCATTAGAAACAGGAAATATACTTAATGGCAAATTAATTATAAAATAAATTCATATTATTCGAAAAAATATAAAAATAGAAAGCTTACTGTTTCAACTTAGAAAGGGGTGTGAAAATGTCTAAATATTGCCATTAGCTGAAGAGGAAAACATTGCCCTTCTGTCCTATACAGGCGGGACAACAGGTACACCCAAAGGCGTCATGCATTCCCAGAAAGGGCTTGGCGCCGCCATACTTTCTGCAGCCATCGAAGACCCGCTGGACGACCGTGACCGGGTATTGCTAAGTACGCCCATTGTCCATTCAGCGGGTTCATTACTTTGGAGATCCCTTGTTTCGGGCGTCCATGTCTATTTGATGGGCTCATTCGACGCTGCAGCATTCATACAGGCGATAAAGGAACATGAAATCACGACGACATTCATGGTACCGACAATGTTATACAGGCTCCTTGATCAGACAAAGAAGATGGAATATGATATGGGCTCCATGCGCAACATCTTCTATGGCGCGTCACCAATTTCTCAAAAGCGCCTTAAAGAAGCTTTTGAAGTATTCGGGCCTATCATGCGCCAGCAATACGGCATGACAGAATGCAATATTGTCATTACCAGACTATCGAAGAGCGCTCATGTATGGGCTTATCATAACAATTCGGAGGTTTTGAAAAGCTGTGGGAAACCGTGCATTCTTACCGAAGTTCGACTGATTGATGAAGATGGAAATGATGTAAAACCAACCGAGATTGGAGAAATTATCGTAAAATCACCAGCCATGATGGTAGGCTATTATCAAAGACCGGATCTTACCCAAGAATACATCCGTGATGGCTGGTTCTACACTGGGGATATTGGCAAATGGGATGAAAGCGGTTACCTGTATATTGTAGATCGAAAGAAAGATATGATCATTACAGGCGGGATGAACGTATATTCTTCAGAAGTGGAGCGAGTGGTGAACCAGCACCCTTCTGTTGCATTAAGTGCCTGCATAGGCGTTCCCCATCCAGATTGAGGAGAAGTAGTGTGTGTCGTGGTATCACCGCGAGAAGGTTCGGACTGTACTAGTGAGGAATTAATTGATTTCTGCAAACAAAGAACCTCTAAGAATATGGTTCCTAAAGTAGCCTATATTCTTGATAAGTTCCCATTAACGCCGATTGGAAAAATAGATAAAAAAGAATTAAGAAAGATGTTTTCACAAGGAATTCTAACCATTTAGGTGAGGCGGAACAAGTGTATCATAACAGACTTAATTTCAACATTGAGGCCTACAGAAAACTAGAGAATATAAGATAGACACAAATTATTTTAAGTTTCATCATAATTCATATATGAATAGGGAATTTAGGTATATATTCCTAAAAGAATATTTTCGCACCAGAACCCTAAATAATAAAAAGACGACTCCAATTTCATGAAAATAAATTGGAGTCGTCTTTTTTACTACTAAATCAAATACCACTAAAAAAACGAAAGTTCTCAGTGGCCTCAATTTTTTCAAGTGTGTATTTTGATTTTAACTTTTAGATCCCGTTTGATGATTTAATTTTTTAACTCCTTCTTGAAGGGCTGGCAAGTAGATTTCTAATAATTTCTTTTTATCTGTTCGGATGACCTGAGTAGAAACATTTACTGCGGCTATTGTTGCCCCCTGCCAATTGATAATGGGCATTGAAATGGAGCGGAGTCCTTCCTCTAGCTCTTCATCACCTAACGCATAACCCCGTGACCTGGTCATGGCCAAGTCTTCTTCGAATTTTTCATAAGTGGTGATTGTATTTTGGGTAAAGGCTTCGATATTGGTGATTCCCCAAACTTTTTTCCTCTCGTTTTCGGGTAACCAGGCAACAAGTGCTTTTCCTAATGAGGTTGCATAATAAGGCAACCTTGAACCGACCTTCAAATTTGCCCCGACGATCCTTTTAGCTGCATTCACTCTGGAAACATAGACAACTTCCGCACCATCCAGAATGGCCAGATTTGTTGATTCCTTTATAGTGGCAGAGATAGATTCCAAGATTGGTTGAGCAAGATCCGGTAGATTTAATGTTTGTAAATAATGGACCCCTAAATCCAAAACCTTAGGGCTGAGTTGAAATCTATTGTCTTCTATTAACCTTAAATAACCAAGGTCGACAAGGGTTAATGCAAAGCGTCTAACTGTCGCTTTATTAATGCCTGTCCGCTCTGCAAGTTCCCGAAGCGAAAGACTAGCAGAACTTGAATCAAAAGCTTTTAACACTTCAAATCCTTTTGCGACTGATTGGACGAAATAAGATGATTGTTCCGTTTCATTATCCATTACGCACATCCTCCTAAAAATAAAGAAAATATATAGTAATTGTTAGAAAAAATAAACAATTAGGTTGACTTCTTAACAAAAGATAATTATGATTATCCCAAGGTTCACTATATGTACAGGTTATACGCATAGTGTACACCTATAGTTGGATTTATACAACTCTTATTTTTAATTTTTTTCATTGATTATGTAAGGGATTACATTACGTGGAAGAGGAGGCTTTAAGCTACATTGAATAAGATCATTACTGCATCAGAAGCTGTTTCGTATATAAAAGATGGAGACACCGTCGCTGTAGGAGGTTTTGGGCTGGTAGGATGCCCTCTTAATTTGGTGGAATCATTGGCTGAACATCCAGTTTCCGATTTAACGATCATTAGCAATAACCTAGGGGAACCCGGAGGAAAAGGTCTAGGTAAGATTCTACTCCAAAATAAAATAAAAAAAGGGATAGGTTCATATTTTACGAGTAATATGGATGCCGTCCGTTACGTCAAGCAAGGCATCTTGGAAGTGGAGCTGGTTCCGCAGGGGACATTAGGCGAAAGGTTACGAGCAGCAGGTGCCGGTATAGGTGGATTTTATACTCGAACGTCGGCAGGGACACTTATAGGAGAAAATAAAGAGTCACGCGTGATTAATGGAAAAGAATATGTTTTAGAGTTACCGTTATTTGCTGATGTAGCTTTAGTGAAGGCTAAAAAAGCAGATAGGTTGGGTAATTTAATCTATTCAAAAACAGCTCGGAACTTTAATCCTGATATGGCTAGTGCAGCAAAAATAACTATAGTTGAAGTGGAGGAGGTTGTTGAAGTGGGCAAGATATCATCCGAGGAGATCATTACGCCTCATTTGTTCGTGGATTTTATAGTGGAAAGGAGAAATTGACCGAGGATGTCGTCACTTACTATTAAAGAAATGATAGCCAAAAGGGTTGCTATGGAAATAAAAGAGGGAACAATCGTCAATTTAGGGATCGGCATTCCGACCTTGGTTGCTAACTATATACCCGAAAATAAATCCGTATACCTTCATACCGAAAATGGGCTCCTTGGAGTAGGTCCTTCGCCAGAGAAAGGGAAGGAAGACCCTGAAATCATAAATGCCGGGAAATTACCGGTCACCGCACAAAAAGGTGCTGCTTATTTTTCATCCTCCGAATCATTTGCAATGATTCGTGGCGGACATATTGATACAGTCGTTTTAGGAGCCCTTCAAGTCAGTGAAACAGGAGATTTAGCAAACTGGGCTGTACCGGGAAAGGATATTTTAGGAGTTGGTGGAGCAATGGATTTAGTTGTGGGTGCAAAGGAAGTCATCATTGCAACTCAACATTGCACGAAAGAGGGTGATCCGAAAATTGTCAATCATTGTGATATTCCACTAACAGCCCAAGGTGTTGTATCGACATTAATATCTGAATATGCAGTTTTTCGATTTAAAGATAATGAAATGATTTTAGAAGAGTTAGACAAGGGGTGTACGATAGAGAAATTAAAAGAAATCACACCTGCAAATTTTATAATTTCACCAAGTTTGAAAGCGTATTCAGTCGAAGGAATTAACAATCCGGAGGTATTATAATGGATCATGAATTTGTAATTGTTAGCGCAAATCGTACAGCCATTGGTAGAGTTGGAGGACGACTAAAAGAGGTACCGGCTGGAAATCTAGCTGCAACAACCATTAAAGATGCGATTGAGCGTGCTGGGCTAGCACCTGAGCAGATCAATGAAGTGATTTTTGGTGAGGTACGGCAGTCCACTGAATCATCTAATCTAGCACGTGTTGCTGCATTAAGAGCTGGTATACCCCATGAGGCCTCTGCTTTCACAGTAAACCGGCTATGTGCTTCAGGCATTCAGGCTGTTGTATCGGGGGTTCAGCACTTAGCATTTAATCCGGATGATATTGTTGTTGCCGGCGGAGCGGAAAATATGAGTAGAGCCCCCATTTATTTAAGAAATTCACGATATGGAGAAGGAAATCCTTACCTTGTTGATTCTAATCTTGAAAATGGCCAGCAGCCAATCGAAGTTTTTGGAAAAGACTTAGGTATGGGGGTTACAGCTGAAAACGTTGCGAAAAAATATAATATTGCCCGTGAGGATCAGGATGCATTTGCTTTGGAAAGCCAGAATCGGGCAAAATTAGCAATTGATTCTGAAGCTTTTAAATCGCAAATTGTTCCGATTGAAATAAAAACTAGAAAAAACACATCGATTTTCCAAATAGACGAGCACCCAAGAGAAACAACCTTAGAAAAATTATCCCAATTGAAACCAGTTTTTAAAAAGGATGGAACTGTCACAGCGGGTAATGCCTGTGGCCGTAATGATGGAGCGAGTTCCTTAGTTTTAATGACTCGAGAAAAGGCTTGCAACATAGGTGTCAAACCGATTGCCAAAATCGTTAACTGGTCTACAACCGGTGTCGATCCACGATATATGGGAATCGGTCCGGTTCCCGCAATCGAAAATCTTTTGAAAAAGACTGGTCTGAAGGTTGAGGATATTGGACTGTTTGAATTGAATGAGGCTTTCGCTTCGCAATCACTTGCCGTGATACGTGAAGCGAAGCTGGATCCGGATAAGGTCAATGTCAATGGTGGGGCTATCGCATTAGGTCATCCATTAGGGGCAACTGGAGCGATAATCATAACGAAATTAATTCATGAAATGCAAAAACGGCAAGAAAGATACGGGATAGCGACTCTATGTATTGGCGGAGGTCAGGGCATGGCTATTTTATTAGAATTAGCCTAGACGATTCTAAATGAATGAACTACATTAAATAAATTATTTTTGGACATTTATGATCTAAGGAGGCATTACATGGAGACAGAACTTAATAAGCCACAGCTCAAAATTCCACCAGCTACGATGGGGGAAAAATTAAGACAGGTTGGACCAGGTATAGTTGTCGCTGCCACAGGTGTAGGAACTGCCGATTTGATAACATCTATCGTTATTGGAACGTCTTTTGGAATGACCTTTGTATGGGCCATTATTGTCGGTGCAATTTTGAAATACTTTTTAAATGAAGGTGTAGGACGCTGGTATTTGGCAACTGGACAAACCATGATTGATGGCTGGCATTCATTAGGGAAATGGGCAACAGGTTATTTTGGTATCTACTCAGTCATTTGGGGATTTATCTATGGAGCAGCTGCAGCATCGACTTCAGCATTGGCCATGCACGCCATGTTTCCAATCATGCCGCTTTGGGCTTGGGCTATCGTCCATTCGATTGTAGGCTTCGGTCTCGTTTGGACAGGCCGTTATCTGCTGTTTGAACGTGTGATGACAGTTTTAATAGGTGTTATGTTTGTAACGATTATCGGTACAGCGGTTCTTTTCCTGCCTAGCTTTGGAGATTTCGCAATTGGATTCGTTCCTAGAGTTCCAGAAGGTTCCTTCATTTTAATGCTAGGCTTGATTGGTGGAGTTGGTGGAACAATCACTATGGCTTCCTATGGTTATTGGTTAAGTGAAAAAAACTGGAGTGGAAAAGGTTGGATTTCCATGATGAGAACAGATACCAAGGTTGCCTATACATTAACAGCTATTTTTACATTGGCTGCATTGATAATCGGTGCTCAATTTCTTGCGGGCACAGGTGTCAGCATCCGTGATGATCAAGGGCTTATCCAACTTGCCGAAATGCTTGGGGCTGAGTTTGGCACACCTATGCGTTGGTTATTCTTAATTGCATTTTGGTCTGCAGCTTTCTCTTCCTTACTTGGAGTTTGGAATGGGGTTCCGTATCTTTTTGCTGACTTTGTCAAAACGATACGCAAGAAAAAAGCTCCAGGAAAACAGGCTGTATCAGAAACGGAACCTGCTTATCGTGCCTATCTAACCTGGCTGACATTCCCTCCGATGATTTTGTTTTATTTCGGAAAACCCGTCGAGTTAATCATCATATATGGAGCTTTAGGAGCATTATTTATGCCATTCCTGGCGATCTCCCTGATTTTATTATTAAATTCCACAAAGGTAGATAAAGAGTTTAGGAACAAAGCGGTTCCTAATTTGGTTTTAACGGCTTGTCTCATCATGTTCGTCTATTTAGGGGTTAACGAACTTATTGAAATTTTTACGAAATAATAGGTTTAAGGCTATGAGGAATCTTTTTCCTGATAGCCTTTATTTTTCCCTTTAACTGGTCAGTCTCACTTTCATACGAGGGTTTTTTTACCCCCAAATCTCATTTTCGCTACACCGTTGGCTCAATAAAAAAAGCATATGTGCTTTACGCCTTCACGGAAAAGCTGATGGTCATCGATAATTATTATACTAAAGAAGGATTCCTAGCAAACATATTCAATCCAAAAGTAGCTGTGTTTTTCACCCTGGTTTATATCCAGCAGACAAGCACATAGCTTTTACTTTAGAGTTTGGAATGATATTTCTTTTATATACCATTAATTAAAAAATTATATACCTTCATTTAAAATGAAAAATTGAGAAAATCGATGGAGGTGATCTGTGTTCATTCCTTCAATGAAATATGGATCTATGATTTAATGCATGTAATGGTAGTTGAAAATGGAGTTGCATTTTTTAGGCAGAAGGAATAGACTTGAATAAAATTTAATGTTACGGGAGTCTGTGGAATCAGGCTGAGAGTATGACTAACTGTCGTAGACCGTTTGAACCTGTTGGGTAATGCCAGCGTAGGGATTGTGAATAGGGGACCACTATGCACTTTGCTTACGCAAAGTGCTTTTTTATTTTCTATGAGAGGATGGATTCTAGATGAATCAGCAGCAAATCATAACCCAAAATATTGTTCGCTTTATGCAGAATGAAGTTACATCAGACAAGGCATTCAATGAACAGGCCTTGCAATTATTTTCTTATCAATATTATCATAACCTTCCCTATCGAACCTTTTGTTTTCAAAAAGGAAAGACACCAAGGGTAGTCAAGACATGGAGGGATATTCCGGCCGTTCCGATTAATGCTTTTAAAGAGGTCACGCTAAGCTCCATAGATCCCTCTGGAACAGAAGCGGTTTTCATGACGAGCGGAACTACAAAAGGAATTAAGGGCAAACATTATCATCCCACACTGGAAGTGTTTGATGAGTCCATGATTTTAAATTTTAGAAAAAGGTTTATGAAGGAGACGGAGAAAATCCGCATGGGGGTTCTTTTTCCAACTGAAATGGAAATGCCTAACTCTTCATTAGCCCGCTACTTGGGTCTTGGAATGCGTGAATTCGGTACGAAGGATAGTCACTATCTATTAAATGAAAGTGGAATTGATATGGACCGTTTGCTGAAGGACCTTGAGTATGCGGGAAAAACAGGGGAGCCTTATGCCCTTGTAGGCGCGAGTTTTAGTTTCGTACATATGATCGAAGAATTAGAACGAATGGGAAAGATATTCCGTTTACCAAAGGGAAGTAAAATCCTTGATACGGGAGGATATAAAAATCAATCAAAGGAATTGGGTTTGGATGAATTCTATGATTTGCTTTCCACTTACTTAGGTGTAGACCGGTCTGATTGTATCAATATGTATGGGATGACCGAGCTAAGCACGCAATTTTATGATGATGGTAACGAGACTGTTCCTCCTGTAAAATCGGGACCGCATTGGATAAGGACTAGAGTGATTAATCCTTTAAGTGGGGAAGAGGTTCAAAAGGGTGAGCGAGGAGTACTTGTTCATTGTGATTTAGCTAATTTTAATTCGGTCACTACCATCCTAACAGAAGATTTAGGGGTCGAGGTGGATGATGGTTTTCTTTTATTAGGGAGAGTGCAGGGAACAGAGGCAAAGGGTTGTTCCATAGCGGTGGATGAGTTTTTAAAAGCTGCAAAGGGATTTTCGGAATGAGAGAGTTTGCAGGATATTTACCGGATATAGGGGATGAAGATTTCACAAAAAGGATTTTAGTATTTAAGAGAAAGAATGAAGAAGTGGAAGTGGAGATTCCCCTTCTTACGATAGCACAGATGAATAAGGTCGTAGAAAAGGTTAAAAGGGCGAGTGCTGAGACATTAAAAGCATTTACAACAGTGGAAATCATGGACATGATTGACAAAGCGATTGAGAGATTGCTGGATCGTCGTTCACCGTACCGTCAAAAGGCTGAACAGCTTCTGCCGATCATTACAGGGTACGATGAGGAAATGGTTCGTCTTGGTCTTACATACTATTTGAAGAAATTCCGCAAACATGAACTCCAACGCTTTGTTGTTGAAGATTTTGGAAATCCCCTGTTGCTTGATGACTTTCAACCTCGTATCAAAGGCGGGTTCTCTAAGGCAGTCGGTCCAAATCTAATCACCCACATTTGGTCGGGGAATGTCCCTGGTCTTCCTTTGTGGAGTTTTATCTCCGCCTTGCTTACCAAGTCAGGAAACATTGGGAAGGTCTCAAGTGCGGAGCCTTTGTTTGCGGGCTTGTTTGCCCATTTGTTAGTGGAAATTGAACCTAAATTAGCGGATTGCTTTGCCATTGTTTGGTGGAAAGGAGGCGACGAAGAGCGGGAAACATGCATACTGGAACAAAGTGATGTTGTAGTAGGCTACGGCGGCAACACTTCGCTTGAGTCTCTTCAAAGACGAACGCCAATAACCACCCGATTTTTGGCTTATGGGCATAAAATCAGTTTTGGGTTGATCTCTCGTTTTAGCCTGGATTCACAAAAAGCTTTTGAAACGGCACGTCAAGCGGCACTTGATGTCATCCGTTATGACCAGCAAGGCTGCTACTCTCCTCATATTTTTTATGTCCAACATGGCGGCAATGTTTCACCAAAAGAATTTGCGAGAAATCTTGCACATGAACTCGAAAACATGGAAAAAAGGTATCCTCGGCGGAGTCTTTCAATGGAAGAGTCTGCAATGCTAGCATCGTGGCGTCAAAGGGAAGAGATGAGCGTTTTTTATGATTCCCAAAAAGAAGTATTGGGAAATATTGATTGGACCGTGGTATACGAAGGGAAGGGCATTTCTTTCACTCCAAGTAGTTTAAATCGAGTGATAAAGGTGATAGCCTTTGAAAAAATAGAGGACCTGATTCCTTCCATTGAGCCTCACCGTGCTTTCCTCCAAACCGCTGGTATAGCTGCAAGTCCAAGAGAACTTTTTCACTGGGCCGAGTTATTAGGGGGGATTGGTGTAACGCGGTTGACGGCTTTGGGCAGTATGACGTCCCCAGAAGCGGGATGGCATCACGATGGCCGCTTTAATTTACTAGATTTGATCAACATGGTAGATATAGAGTCCTCTGCTGAAGTGTACAGTGAAAGGTTCGCCCCTTATGTTGATTAGGAGGTAATGGAATGGTTTTTTTGACAGTGAATGATGTGACATACAGCTATCAGGGCAGAGGGGCAGTTATCAATCGTGTAACATGGAAAGTCGAAGAAGGGGAGTTTCATTGTTTGCTTGGGAAGAGCGGGTGTGGGAAAACAACGTTATTAAAGCTCGCTGCAGGCTTACTGCAGGTGGATACCGGTACTATTTCCCTGAATGGGAACATCGTAATCAAGCCGTCCACTGAAGCCGGATTTGTCTTTCAATCCCCAACCCTATTAGAGTGGAAAACTGTAATGGACAACGTTCTGTTGCCCGTTTCCCTTAGAGGGAAAGTGACGGTAAAAGATAAAGAGTATGCGATGAAGTTATTGGAGACTGTTGGGTTAGCAGACTATCTTCAGAGGTACCCAGCACAATTATCCGGAGGTCAGCAGAGTCGTGTAGCCATTGCAAGGGCACTGGTTGAACAGCCGTCCATGATGTTCTTAGACGAGCCATTTGCCGCACTTGACGCGATTACAAGAGAAGAATTACAGGACGACCTTTTAAAGATATGCAAGCAGCAAAATACGACAGTCCTTTTTATAACACATGATATTTCAGAAGCTGTTTATCTGTCAGACAGGATAGCGGTAATGGACCAAGGAAGCATTGTCTATGAAACGGATGTCAATCTTGCAAAGCCGCGAACGGTGGAAATGAGATACAGTTCGTATTTTAATGAACTTTGCTTGCAAATCCGTCAGGTTATGGGGGGAGCACGGTAATGAAACGATTTCCTATATACTCTGTAATCCTTTTACTGTTTTTGCTATTTTTATGGGAAATAGCAGCAAGGTCCATGTCGGAGCTTGTCCTGCCGACTCCAATTGTGGTTTTCCAAACTCTTTTTGAAGGCATAATGGGCGGATACTTTACCCCCCATATTATCCGAACAACATCAGAGGTGTTGCTGGGTCTGTGTTTGGGAGGGGTATTTGGATTTGTGGCAGGCATTATTTTGGGAGAGGTACCTTTTTTACGGAAGCTCTTATTTCCTTACATTATTGCCAGTCAAGCGGTTCCGAAGCTTGCTTTAGCTCCTCTTTTTATCCTTTGGTTTGGATTTGGAATGACCTCTAAAGTGGTGATTACGGCACTGATCTGTTTTTTTCCTTTATTGGAGAATACGGTGATGGCTATAAAGTATACGGATAAGCAGAAACAGGAACTTTTCAAAATGCTGGGAGCATCACGCTGGCAAACCTTGATCCATTTAAAGATACCTGCTGGGATGCCTAGTATTATAGCAGGACTACGCGTAGCGGTTGTTTTGGCAATAGTGGGAGCGGTTGTTGGAGAATTTATCGGCGGAAGTGACGGATTAGGAGCTGTGATCATCGCTTCACAGGGAATGATGGATACACCATTAATGTTCGCGACCTTGATTTTGTTAACGGCCATGGGAATGGTTCTATATCAGGCAGTGCAACTATTGGAAAAGAAATGGGTCATACGATTTATAAAGGAGACGGAGAAAAAATGAAATCAAAAGTTATGTTAATGGGTTTATTATTATTGATGGCAATAATTACAAGCGCTTGTGGAGCGAAGGAAGAGACAACCAAGGAATCGGGATCAGAGAAAATACAGCCGGTCAGAGTAGCGAATTGGAGTAAGCCGATAACTGAGCAAACGAATTTATTGGTGGATGAGAAGAAACAATTTTTCAAGGATAAAGGATTGGGCGTTTCGGTTATACCAGGAGAAGGTGGCGGGGATGCCATTAAAAATATTGTTTCTGGACAAGCTGACATTGCGTTTACAGATCCCGGCTCTCTTTTCTTTGCATTAGACAAAGGGGAAAAGCTGAAAGTGATTTATAATATCTATCCACAAAATGTGTTTAACATTGTATCGTTTAAAGACAAAAACATAAATAAGCCACAGGATCTTAAAGGGAAAACAATTGGTGTATATAGTTTAACAAGCGGCACGCGTCAAAATTTATTGGTTCTTCTGCATCAGGCTGGACTCTCGGAAAACGATGTAAAAATCGTGGAGACAGGATTGTTGAATTTTGCTCCTTTGATGCAAGGAAAGGTGGATGCTACAGCTGCAACAGATACTGGATTAGTAGTCGCTAAACAAAAAGGATTGGGTGAAGTAAATGTCATGGAAGTAAAAGATCATATGAATGTGCCCAGCGATGTATTTGTTGTCACAGAAAAGACGTATGATGAAAAGAAAGACGTTCTGAAAAAATTTTTGAAGGCTTATAGTAGCAGTGCACAGTGGATGATCAAAAATCCAGAGGAAGCCGCTGCACTAGCAACTGAATATGCGATTGACGGAAAAGATGAACAACAAAACTTGAAAATTATTAAATTGAGAAATGCTTCCAGTGTTTCCTCTGAACCCGATAGTAAGGGACTAGGTGAACTTGATACATCGGTCTTACAAAAAGGGGCAGATACGTACCAACAATTAGGACTAATTGAAAATAGCATCGATATGAAAGAGTCAGTACGTGACGATTTGCTTCCTAACAAAACGGAGGAGAAAAAATGAAGAAATTTCAGGGGAAAGTAGTACTGGTGACGGGAGCCAGCCGCGGAATAGGAGCTAGTATTGCCCGTGCCTTTGCGAAAGAAGGGGCACTGGTGATCATCAACTACCTGCAAAATCACGAGGCCGCAGAACAGGTTGCAGTGAATTGTACTAAACTGGGCGGTGAAGGGTGGGCTATACAGGGAGATGTCACTTCTGAATCGTCCGTCAAACAGATGATCGAACAAGTATTGGAAGCGGGGAAAATTGATGTTCTCGTGAATAATGCCTTCAAGTCTTACATTTTTGATGCTGACAATCGAAAAATGTCATGGGAGCTGAAATGGGAGGATTATCAGGCGCAAATTGATGGGGCATTGCGCTCAACACATTATATGTGCCAGGCAGTCTTGCCCATTATGAAAAAACAGAGCAATGGAAGTATCATCAATATGATTAGCAATCTAGTTCAAAGGCCGATTGTACCTTACCATGAATACACGACAGCAAAAAGTGGACTTATGGGGTACAGCCGTAATTTAGCTGCAGAGCTCGGAGCTTTTGGGATCAGGGTCAATTGCGTGGCTCCGGGGCTTGTCTATCCAACTGATACAAGCAAGGATACAAAAGAAGAGTTGAAGGACCTCATCATATCCCAAACTCCCCTCCGCAGAATTGCAGCACCAGAAGATGTAGCAGGACCCGTATTGTTCCTGGCATCAGATTGGAGTCAGTTTATGACAGGGCAAACTTTATTTGTAGATGGCGGGCTTGTGATGTAACGACACGACAATGAATATTTGGTTAGTGAATTTTCATTTCATTTACTTCATTTATTTGACCGAATCTTTAAAATATCATGCTTTCGTTGAGCAAGATGTGAGCTTTCCTGATTTAGAGAATTGCATTACAGATGGTGAGACCGTGTCTCAGGCTGTAGTAATGGCTGAGGATGTAAATGGTAAAATGCTGAGCTTTTATGAGAATGAAAGAGATATATAATAGCTCCAAGTAATGAAGATGTATTTAATGTCCCGAGGTATGCAGTTTAATCCTAATAACTGTAGAAACTGATGAGTATAGGGAGGCTGTTTAAGTCTCTCTTATTGTTTGGATTTTGGGAGCTGAAATGCTCCTTTTTTTATTAGTCTCTGCCTCCTGATTTTACGATAGGCACAGCAAAATCTTATTTGTTTTTCAATTTAAACGGTACCCCCTTAGTATTTTTATAATGATGGTGATAAAAATAGAAAATAACTTCCGTTGGGAATGAATGTTAAATGAATAGAGGATAAAGATTATTATCTAAAGTAAATGACACTGAAATATCAATTCGTGAATGAAAAAAATAGAGTGATAGGATATAATATATTATTGTATTGGAGGTTCATTCTGGAATTTCCTTTTTTTTATGGGTTTCATTTGTTTATCTCCTCAATGTAAGGGGAAATAAATTATAGTTGTATATGTTTTTATAATAATATTTAGCGTGAAGTAGAGGAGGTTGTTTTAATGGAATTCTTAGAAAAATTTATTAGTGAGACTAATGATGTGTTATGGTCTTCCATATTGATCATCATGTTGGTTGGATTGGGTCTCTATTTTAGCATCCGCACGAAGTTTGTCCAATTCAGAATGGTAGGGGAAATGTTCAGGCTTTTGGGTGAAGGGGCAACTGCGGATAAAAAAGGTGTAACATCCTTTCAGGCATTTTGCATAAGCACGGCATCGCGGGTAGGAACTGGTAACCTTGCAGGTGTTGCCATCGCGATTACGATGGGCGGTCCTGGAGCCGTTTTCTGGATGTGGTTAATAGCACTGATCGGGGCTGCTTCCGCATTCATTGAAAGTACACTTGCTCAAATTTATAAGGTCAAGGATGGGGATACATTCCGCGGCGGTCCTGCTTATTATATGGAAAAAGCATTGAATGCCCGCTGGATGGGCGTCACTTTTGCAGTGTTGATTTCACTTACATTTGGACTAGCTTTCAACTCCGTACAAGCCAATACGATTACAAGCGCATTCAACGAATCGTTTGGGATTGAAAAGTGGGTTACGGCAATCATCCTGGCTATGGTCACGGCCGTCATCATTTTTGGCGGGATCAAAATGATTGCGAAGGTATCAGAAGTCATCGTTCCAATCATGGCAGGAGCCTATGTGATAGTGGCATTGATTATCATCATCTTGAATATTACCGAGTTGCCTAGTGTCTTTGCTTTGATCTTTGAAAGTGCATTTGATGGAATTAGAGAAGTGGCTGGCGGAGTACTGGGAGCAGCCATGATGCAGGGAATCAAGCGCGGCTTGTTTTCAAATGAAGCCGGTATGGGGAGTGCACCTAATGCTGGTGCGACTGCTGATGTCAGTCATCCTGTCAAGCAAGGGCTCATTCAGTCTCTGGGTGTTTTTGTCGATACGCTCATCATTTGCAGCTCGACTGCCTTCATCATTTTGTTTTCAGGTCTTTATACATCGAAGGAAACGGATGGAATCGTCCTTACCCAAAATGCCCTTGGAACGGCATTGGGATCTTGGGCGGGTATTTTTCTTGCCATCATCGTACTGTTATTCGCTTTTAGTTCCATTGTAGGCAACTATTATTATGGAGAGTCGAACATTGGCTTCATCAATGAAAAGAAGGTTTGGTTAAACGTCTATCGTGTTGCTGTCGTAGGGATGGTGATATTCGGTTCGCTTGCCTCACTTGAATTTGTTTGGGGACTTGCTGACTTGCTGATGGCCCTTATGGCCATTATCAACCTGATCGCGATAGCATTACTAGGGAAAATTGCATTTGCTGCACTGGCCGATTATCAAAAGCAAAAGAAAAGTGGGAAAAATCCTGTCTTTCATGTGAACAATATTAAAGGTTTAAAGAATGTGGAATGTTGGGGTGACCCATCCGATAATGTGGATGGGAATAAGGTGGGCTAAGCTCTCATTAAGCTTACAAGTAAAATTCTGAAAGAGGATTTTACTTGTAAGCTTTTTTCCATTTCCCTTATTTTTTATCATTATTGAATATTGCTTCTTTTTTTTACACAAAATACCTTTGTCTTTAATATGCTGTCAATCGATGATTGGACAATTTAAAAACTAGGAGTGAAAAAAATGGGTAGCAAGCAATCCAAAAATGAATCTTCAGAAATCGCGGGAAGAATATATGATGTTAGTGATTATAAACGGGAAGATACCTTCTCTTCTGGACTGGCTAGAACCCACGAACAGGTTTCGGACACTTATGCGGAAGGCGATATAAAAGCAGTCGTTGATGATGTAAGTGGAAGAGATATTGAGCTTGCGAAAGAAAGATCTAAGGAAGAAAAGTAATAATGGGATTTTTGTTTTTTTAGGAACAAGAATTATCGCTTGCTGTTCGGTTTGAACCCCTAGCTTTCGGAAAGATGAAACAAGAGCTAGGGGATACATAATTAATAAATCCGTTCTGTCTCCAACATTTGAAGCAATTCTTCCTTCGTTCTTGGGAAATGGCCTCTTTCTGTAGGTTTCCTTGATTGATGGAGGGCTTGAAACATTTCAAAAACCCATGGCTTTTCCAGATGTGACTGCAGCAAAACGCATTCGTCATGGAAAACGGATATAGGATCTCCTTGATATATGACCTTACCATCATTCATGACAACGACTTCATCAGCCCATTGATAAGCTAAATTAACATCATGAGTTGATAGGATTATCGTTTTGTCAGGGTGGTAGATACTGTCCAGCAGATCCATGATCTGTCTTGAGAAATAAGGGTCCAATCCAGCGGTAGGCTCGTCCAAGAGCCAGACATCGGGCTCCATGGCGAGTATCCCTGCAATGGCGACTCGTTTTTTTTGCCCTAGGCTCAAAAAATGGGTAGGTCTGTCTTTGAGGTCAGTTACTTCCGTTTCATTCATCGCCCAATTTACTTTCTCCTGGACTGTATTTCTATCCCATCCCAAATTCATCGGTCCAAACGATATATCCTGTTGTACATTAGCGGAAAAGAGCTGCGAATCGGGATCTTGAAAAACGATCCCGACTTGCTTACGTAATGTTAATAATGCTTTACGGTCATATTTCATTTTCTTGCCATTGAATCTGATTGTACCTGCTGTAGGTTGTAAAAGTCCATTTAAATGGAGGAATAAAGTAGATTTGCCAGCACCGTTATTGCCTAATAATGCAATCTTTTTACCGTGTTGGATCGTTAGCGAAAGATCATTTAAAGCGAACGTTCCATCTGCGTATTGATGGGTGAGGCCTTCTATATGAAAAATATGCTCTGCCATTCTTGGGTTGCCTCCAATTTACAAATATCCATTAATAAAGATTAAGCTTCCTAGTATTGCAATGGCGATCAGCCAATTGAGTGAGGAATAGGTGTAAGTATCTTCACTATAGGAAAGGTTCTCCTGATAGCCTCTTGCGTTCATAGCCATCGTCAATTGCCCAGAGCGTTGCAATACTCCTAAAAATAATGATGAGATTAGTAATCCGAGAGATCGAATGCCTTTCCTTAACGAACCATACCCCAGCCGTGAAGCTTGTGATTGGTGAATCGCCAAAGCTGTATCTAAAAAAATAAAGATGAAGCGATAGGTTAATTCTATTAAATCGACCAATAAGACAGGCACTTTTAGTTTTCGCAGCACGGATAGGATCACGGTAACGGGTGTAGTTAAGGTAAGGAAATATAAACAGCTGATACTGCCGAATACGACAGAAATCAAACTGATCACCGTGCCGATGCTGTCATCGCTGATGAATATCTGCCAATTCCCGATCTTCCAGGACCACCATATATTCGATATCGAAGTGAATTTACTTGTGAAAGAAAAAAGGATGGTAATTGTACCTGATAGTATAAAGAATGCTGGTAATAGAAGTAATTTAAGATAATAAGCAAACGGGATTTTTGCCGCAAAAATGATTAAAGCGCTCATCACTGTAAAAGTGATGAGCGAAACGGCCATATCCCTTACCGTTAACGAAAATAGCAAAAGGGTGATTGCAAAAACCATTTTTTCCAACGGATGTACATCCTTTAGCCCATTGAAATAGGCATATTTATCAATGAGTAACATGCTTCGATTTTTCTGGGACTTGTTTGGTCGGCTTATTCCTTTGCCTCGTTACACCAATGAAATAACCAATGAAGCCAGCTCCTATTGCAGCTTGCAGCGCAAATAACAAGCTTTCGGTTTCTGTACCTGGCGGCTCCCAAATACTGTTGAACCATGGCTTGTATTCCGGCTGGATTTTAGTGATGGCTTCCTCAGCTTCGCCGTCTGCACCGCCGAAATCCGTGCCTTGTTGGGTGATTAATGGTATGGTAGCAAGAATGACGACCAGGAAAAGCAACAGTATACTTTTTTTCATGTTAACGGGCCTCCTTAGATAAAACTCGCAGCAATTTCAATTCGCCTAGATTGTATTTTTTTAAGAAATTCATCACGACGACTGTCAATAACCCCTCACTGATTGCCAACGGAATTTGGGTCAGGGCAAAAATCCCTGCAAATTTACTGAAAGAGGCCAAGAATC
Organism: Bacillus sp. SD075; assembly: GCF_017355165.1. Lineage (GTDB taxonomy): Bacteria > Bacillota > Bacilli > Bacillales > DSM-1321 > Peribacillus. Next base: position 59,421 of record NZ_JADILK010000007.1, read on the forward strand.
CACCTACCTCGGATGGAAAAGCAAGGGCAAGTTGAACGGATGTTACCACATAGGTTCCCAAATCTCCAAAAGCAGCTGCCAAGAAAACCGCGAGAGAGAAAGACCAACCCAATTTAGTAGCGCCCTTGAAGATAAAGTAAGCAATGAAAGGTCCGCAAATCGCCATGGAAAATGCATTGGCCCCTAATGTCGTCAATCCTCCGTGAGCAAGTAAAACAGCTTGAAATAAAAGAACGATGGAGCCAACGACACTCATGGCCAATGGTCCGAATAATATGGAACCCAATCCAACTCCGGTAGGGTGTGAAGAACTTCCTGTAACGGAAGGAATCTTAAGGGCGGATAATATAAATACAAATGCGCCCGATAGGCCAAGTATCATTTTTGTTTCTGGGTTTTCGCGTACTTTGGACCTGATGGACCGGTACCCCAAGATTAAAAAGGGAAGTGTAACGGCCCACCAGAATATAGCCCATTCAATGGGTAAAAACCCCTCCATGATATGCATGGCCATTGCCCGTTTTGGGACAAAAAGCAGTAAGATGACAAAATAAAGAATTTTCCAATTGGTTCTTTTCATTCTTTCTCCTTTCAACACTTTTAATTTTTCTGATCAATCTTTAGAAGAAAAGCGGCGTCCAACATAAAAAGCACTTCTCCCAAGGGAAAGAAGTGCGTAATGAACAGGAAATTTGCAGCATAAACCAACCATGGGCCTTTCTGCCTGATCCGCACACCCATCCTCGTAGGCTGAAACAGTTTCACGCTTCATGGCAGGTCTCCTGGCTCTGGTTCATCATCCCATTACATCCTTCCCATCTCATTTGACAGTGGATTAAAGATAAAGTAATAGGACTCCCCTTTACAGTGGCGGGACCGCTCCGGATTTTCACCGGCTTCCCTTTTAAGCTGAATTCCAAGGAATTCAACACCATGAAACTTATGTAATTATTTTGAAAATTCTCGTATAGTGTACCATAAAGAAATAATTCCAGCTACACTATCTTTTTTTTTCGGTACGAAGTTTGGTGTGAGGAAAGGATTTCAACTGGTTTTGCACTATTAAACTTTTCTAAACAGTCGGAATAAACTATTGAATTTTGATAAAGTTGTTATATGATAGATTAAGTTAGTTAGAAATGTATAATAAAACCAAATATTTCATTTTAAAAGTGCTCTTGTGTGAACAAGCAAGGGATAATAGGGAAAACGGTGAAAATCCGATGCAGCCCCCGCTACTGTAAACGCTGATGAAATTGTCGATAGCCACTGGCATGATGCCGGGAAGGGACAAAGTAAAATGAAGCGTAAGCCAGGAAACCTGCTTTTAAAATTGCATGATACTTTTCGGAGGGAAAGGTAGAAGGACTATGACGATTTTGGGAGGTTGGGCATGTTTGCCTGGTGCTCCTCATTCATATAGTTTTTTTAAACCTTGACCCTAATGTTAAGGTTTTTTATTTTGCCTTTTCCCTGAATTCAGGAGGAAAAAGATGACTACTTGGAACTTGACGGGTACAAAGACACATCTGTTGATTTGTAATGGGAGCAGCTGCATGAAAAAGGGCGGGGAAGAAGTAACCCAAGCGATTCGCGATGAAATTACTTCAAAAGGACTTGATTTGAAAATCCATACAACCAGGACACGCTGTAACGGAAGATGTAAGGATGCCTGCGTTGTGATTGCCTATCCCCAAGGAAACTGGTATCGAGTGGAAACGCCTGATTTCGGTCGGCAGATCGTCAGTAATTATGATGATGGGGAGTTTGTTCCACAGATGATCTACCAATTCAATGGTGGGGAAATGAACCCTAATCCAGATTTTCCTGCTCATACGGGTATTTCAAAGAACAAAGCGTAAAAGGAGATGTCTTAATGGGTACAAACGGTAAATTATTCGTCGTGGGCTTTGGGCCAGGGAATTTTGAACACATTACCAAGCGTGCTGTCGAAGCCCTTCAAGAAAGTGACTACATCATCGGTTATAAAACTTATGTTGAACTCATTCAGGGACTGCTTACAGATCAAACGATTATTAGTACGGGGATGACTGAAGAGGTATCACGTGCCCAAGAAGCAGTGAAACAAGCGGAGCTGGGTAAGAAAGTGGCGGTAATTTCCAGCGGAGATGCCGGAGTTTACGGGATGGCAGGGTTGGTTTATGAAGTATTGATTGAAAAAGGCTGGAAAGAAGAAACTGGAGTGGGCATTGAAGTCATTCCTGGCATTTCTGCAATCAACTCTTGTGCATCTTTACTTGGGGCACCAGTCATGCACGACTCGTGTACGATCAGCCTCAGTGATCATTTAACTCCTTGGGAACTGATCGCTAAGAGGGTTGAGGCGGCTGCAGCGGCAGACTTTGTCATTGCACTGTATAATCCGCGCAGCGGCAGGCGGACCAGGCAAATTGTAGAAACACAGAAAATTCTCCTTCGCTATCGTTCGCCCGATACACCTGTCGGGTTGGTGAAAAGTGCTTATCGCGATAGGCAGGATATTGTCATAACCAATTTGAAGGAAATGTTGAATCACGATATTGGAATGTTGACCACCGTCGTTATCGGTAATTCATCCACCTTTTTATATGATGACAAAATCATCACTCCAAGAGGCTATCAGAGGAAATATACCTTGAATTCGGAGAAGCAAGCATTGAAGCCGCATCAGCGTCTTCAAAAAGAAGCGGAACCGTGGGCATTAGACCAAGAAGCCATTACCGAGTCTGCTGGAGGAGTTGGATTACTTACAAAAGCACCAGAAAAGAAGCCAGCTTCCTTTGAAATGGCCATGGAAGCCCTGTCAAGAGTCAAGGGCCAGACCGTTCTGCAATCCATTAAGCCGATTGTTCAGCAAAAAATGGAGTCGGTATTCGAACTTGCCGTTAGTCCAGGTGTGGCGAATAAACAATTCACTCCCAAACAAATGATGACACTTGCGGAAGTGGTCGGGGATAAGGGAACGATGGAATACACGCCGAATCATAAAATCGTATTAAAGATTCCAACAACGGATCCGGAAGTCATTACGGGGAAATTGCAATCTGCAAACTTTCTTTTATCACCGATAGGAGATGTACTGACATTAAAAGCCTGTGATTTCTGTGATGGCGAAAAAGCGGAATCCATTCCTTATGCGGATGAAATACACCGGGTGCTTGGCGGAATGAAAATGCCCAAGGAACTGAACATCGGTTTTAATGGGTGTGGGATGGCTTGTTATAGTGCTGTGATGGATGATATCGGGATTGTCTTCCGAAAAGGGAAATTCGACTTATTTCTTGGAGCTAAACCGGTTGGAAGAACAGCCCATCCAGGTCAGCCGGTTGCGGAAGGCATTGAACCGGAACAGCTTGTTGAACTGATTGCTGACATTGTCGGCGAGTATAAGGAAAATGCCCATCCAAATGAGCGGCTGTTTAAATACTTCAAACGTTCGAAAAAGATACAGAATTTTTCTTATCAAGACATCGCTCCCAAAATAAACATAGAGCCTGCGCCTTGTGAAGACTAATCAAGAGGGGGAAAGTAAATGAAAGCAGTTTTGTTTGTAGGACACGGAAGCCGCTTAAATTCGGGAAATGAAGAAGTGCTTCATTTTATTGAAAATATGATTCCGGCAATGGACGGACGCTTCTTGGTAGAAACGTGCTTCTTGGAATTTGCGGTACCGAATATAGCCAAAGGCATTGATAATTGTGTAAAAAGAGGGGCTACTGAAGTTATCGTCATACCGATCATTTTGTTGCATGCAGGACATTCGAAATTACATATCCCAGCTGAAATAGAGGATGGGAAAACCAAGTATCCAGAAGTGAAATTCACATATGGCCAAACGATCGGGGTTCACCATGATATATTGACAATCCTGACAGACCGTCTTGAAGAAGCGGGATTCGATACAACCGCTGAACAGGCTGAAACAGCAATATTGCTAATTGGCCGAGGTGGCAGTGATGCTGATGCAAATAGTGATATATATAAAATTTCACGATTATTATGGGAAAAATTAAACGTTAAATGGGTCGAAACAGCCTTTATGGGCGTAACGGACCCGCACGTTGATGAAGGTATTGAACGATGCATCCGGTTAGGGGCAAAAAAAGTAGTGATGCTGCCGTACTTCCTCTTCACAGGGGTGTTGATGGAAAGAATGGAGGGTATGCTGAAAGGTTATCACGAGCAATATCAGGATCGAGAATTCATTTTGGCGAAGTATTTTGGGTATCACCGAACATTACAGAACATTCTGCAAGAACGAGTAATTGAAGCCAGTGAAGGCAGATCAAGCGGGGCGCGTGATTTGGAAAACTATCGTAAATATGTCGAGGAACATGGACATGCCCACCACCATCACCATCATGACCATGACCACGACCACGACCACGACCACGACCACGACCACGACCACGACCACGACCACGATCACGATCATGACCACGGCCATCATCACGATCATGATGGGCAAGTGGTGGGGGCGTCAAAATGATTTTGTTCTTGGCGGGTACAAGTGATGCAAGGGAATTAGCGATTGAGATGCAGCAGGTGGGATTCAAGGTTTTGGCAACTGTTGTAACCGGGTCGGCGGCTAAGAGTTTGCAAGATGCAGGGATATCTACCCGGATTGGCCGTTTAACTGCAGAGGATATGACATCTTTTATCTCTGAAAAAGGTTTTCGTGCGGTAGTTGATGCAAGTCACCCATTTGCGGAAGAAGCATCCAAAAACGCCCTTAACGGAGCAAAGGCAGCAAATGTTCCTTATATTCGTTATGAGCGTGAAAGTCAACGGTTTCAGAACGATAAATTGATAGTGGTCCGTGATTATGAGGAAGCTGCCAAACTTGCCGCTTCAAAACGTGGAGTCATCATGCTCACGACAGGAAGTAAAACCCTGGCCGTGTTCGCAAAAAAATTGGTAGGGCTAGAGAATACCAGAGTCATAGCAAGAATGCTGCCACGCATGGACAATATGGAAAAATGTGCACAGCTGGGCATTGAACAAAAAAATATCGTTGCGATTCAAGGCCCATTTTCCAAAGAATTAAATAAAGCTCTATATGAACAGTATGGCGTTACATTGATGATAACCAAAGAAAGTGGCAAAGTCGGAGCGGTTGACGAGAAATTGGAAGCCGCGTTGGAATGTGGAATAGAGACGATTATGATATCGCGGCCGGATGTGGACTATCAAAATGTTCATTCCAGTTTTGATCATGTCATTGCCGAGTTGTATAAACAGTTAAATGAAAAATAGGAGGAATGCAAGATGGATTTTAAAACGGATTTTAAACCACTAACGGTAGACCCGGACAAAATATATGATTATAGCTTTTCAATCATTGCTGAGGAAATGGGCAATCATGATTTTTCTGAAGATGAATGGAAGATCGTCCGCCGGGTCATTCATGCTTCAGCGGATTTTGAATTGGGAAGAAGTGTCATCATCCATCCAAATGCCATTCAAGCTGGAGTGGAAGCTATTCGCAAAGGTAGACATGTCATTGCGGATGTGCAAATGATCGAGAGCGGTACAGGCAAAAAGAGATTTCATAAACACGGCGGGGACGTTCATTGCTACATTTCAGATCCGGATGTGATGGTAGAAGCAAAACGTTTGAATACGACAAGGGCGATCATTTCGATGCAAAAAGCCGTAAATGAAAATGAAGGGGGCATTTATGCCATTGGCAATGCACCTACCGCTTTACTTGAGCTTATTCGCCTTATTAAAGAAGGGATTGCAAAACCCGACTTAATCATTGGAATGCCTGTTGGGTTTGTTTCTGCAGCGGAATCTAAAGAGGAACTGGCTAAGATCACAGAAGTGCCATTCATTACGAATATTGGCCGAAAAGGTGGAAGTACTGTCACGGTTGCAGCATTGAACGCGATTTCCCTTTTAGCTGATAGTTAAAAAATGGAAAAGAAAGTGAAAAAAGACCCCTCACAAATGCGTCATGGTTATACGACGGGAGCTTGTTCGACAGCCGTGACCAAAGCGGCATTGATCGCTTTGATCACGGGGGATGCACTTGAGGAAGCAACGATTTCCTTGCCCATCGGCCGAGATGCCACCTTCACTATTGAGAAATATGATATATCGGAAAATGCGGTTAGTGCAGAAACGATTAAAGATGCCGGAGATGATCCCGATGCCACCCATCTGGCACATATTATCTCTACTGTCAGCTGGACGGATGCAGCTGGAGTTATCCTGGATGGTGGGACCGGTGTGGGCCGTGTGACCAAACCTGGTCTTCCCGTACCTGTAGGAGAAGCTGCCATTAACCCTGTACCGCGCAAAATGATTTTAACCACTGTGCAACAAACATTGGAAGAATTTAAAATCAATAGAGGAGTGAAAGTCGTCATCTCCGTGCCCGCAGGTGAAGAAATAGCGAAAAAAACATTAAATGGCCGCTTGGGGATTGTGGGAGGCATATCCATTTTGGGAACAAGGGGCACTGTCGTCCCTTTTTCCAGTTCCGCTTATATGGCAAGTATCGTCCAGGCTATCAGTGTCGCCAAAGCGAGTGGGTGTGAGCACCTTGTCCTAACCACTGGCGGGCGAAGTGAAAAGTATGCAATGGGCCTTCTCCAGGATTTACCTGAGGAAGCCTTTATTGAAATGGGTGACTTTGTAGGCTTCTCACTTAAGCAATGTAAGAGGCAGGGAATTAAAAAAGTCTCACTTGTCGGTATGATGGGTAAATTCTCCAAAGTGGCCCAAGGTGTGATGATGGTGCATTCAAAAAGTGCCCCGGTCGACTTCGGTTTTCTATCGGAAATAGCTCAAAGTGTCGGAGCTGAAGCTGATCTTGTACTTGAAATCAAGAATGCAAACACAGCATCACAAGTCGGGGATATGATGTCAGCGATCAATAATTTCGATTTTTTTAATAAACTATGTGAATCTTGCTGTCGCTCTGCCATAAACCAAGTGAAGGGCGGCATTGAAATGGAAACGGCGATTTATTCGTTGAAAGGACAATTACTGGGAAGGGCTGTTGGAATTGAGTCAATCGATTAAATTAATCGGGATAGGGGATAACGGTCAGGAAAGCTTACTGCCCCAATATGTCCAATGGATAGAAGAAAGTGAAGTACTGGTCGGAGGTGAACGGGTCTTATCCTTCTTTCCGAACTATTCTGGCAAAAGGATTGTCATAAAGGGCGGTTTGAAAAAGGTCGTGGAACAACTGCAGGATGAAACTCGTTCAACAGTTGTCTTAGCTTCCGGTGACCCATTGTTTTATGGAATGGGAGGATACCTTTCCAGCAAAATCAACATCGAGGTTTACCCATATTTCAGTTCAATTCAGCTTGCTTTTGCAAAAATGGGGGAAAGCTGGCAAGATGCCTTCCTAGTTAGTATCCATGGCCGCAGTATGAAAGGGCTGGCCCAAAGGATTGATGGGAAAGCGAAAGTGGCCTTGCTTACAGACATCGAAAATAGCCCCAATCAACTGGCTAAATATCTCCTTTCATTCGGAATGACTGAATACCGGGCATTTGTGGCTGAAAATCTTCAAGGGGAAGCGGAAGACTCTGGCTGGTATGAACTTGAAGAAATGGTGGAGCGGGAATTTTCCCCGTTGAACGTCGTCATTTTGAAAAGAAAATCAGAAGGTCCAAGCTGGTCCTTAGGGATAGAAGATGAAGAATTTTCGCAGCGCAAGCCGGATAAGGGACTCATAACCAAAAAGGAAATTCGGGTATTAAGCCTGCATGCGTTGAAGCTCAGGAAAAACAGCATAGTTTGGGATATTGGGACGTGTACGGGATCAATGGCCATTGAAGCAGCTAAGCTTGCTTCAGAAGGCGAAATCTTCGCAATTGAAAAAAATGAGCCTGATTTAGAAAACTGTTATCAAAACCAACGTAAATTCCGTACCGATATAACGGCAATTCATGGAAAAGCTCCGCAGGGATTAGAAAATTTTCCTGATCCTGATGCGATCTTCATTGGCGGGACTGGCGGCGAAATGGTAGATTTAATCAAAACATGCTGCAAACGCCTTAAAGAAGGCGGCAGGATCGTTCTAAATGCTGCGACGATTGAGAATCTTTACCGGGCTAATGAGGCATTTGCGGAAGCTGGTTTTCACACTTCCATCATGCATGCCCAAATCTCCAGAAGTAAGCCAATATTGGGAATGAACAGATTTGTACCGCTTAATCCGGTTTATATCATTACGGCACAACGAAAGGAAGACATGAATGAGTAATCTTGGTACATTATTTGGCCTAGGCGTGGGCCCAGGCGATCCAGAGCTTATTACAGTAAAGGCATTTCGCGTGATTCAGGAATCTCCGGTCATTGCGTATCCCAAAAAAAGAAAAGGAAGTAAAAGCTACGCCCATCGCATCGTTGAAGTTTATATTCGTCCTGAAGAAAAGGAGATGCTGGGCCTTGTTTTTCCAATGACGAAAGATCAATCGATTTTGGATCGGGAATGGAACGGAACGGTTGAAAAAGTTTGGCAAAAATTATATGAAGGAAAAGATGTTGCTTTCGTTACGGAAGGCGATCCGCTTTTATATAGTACATTCATACATATGATGAAATTGATGCAGGAGTTGCATCCCGAAGTCGAAATCAAGACAGTCCCGGGCATCTCTTCCTTTAATGGATCAGCGTCTAGGCTGGGCATCGCTTTGGCTGATGGTGATGATCATGTTGCTATAGTCCCAGCAAGGGATGATTATGAATTGATGAAGAAGGCGATCGAAGATCATGATGCCGTGGTGTTCATCAAAGTGGCAAAGGTCATCGATTTAATGATTACCGTTTTAAAAGATTTGGACTTGGTTGAAAAGGCCTCGGTCGTAACCAAAGTCACTTCCGATGAAGAAGTGATTTGGAAAGTGAGTGAATTGGAAGGACTTGAACTGGAATACTTAACATTGATGGTGGTGAGAAAATGAAGATATATATTGTAGGTGCTGGCCCAGGTGACCCGGATTTGATTACCGTAAAAGGATTGAACATTCTTCAAAAGGCTGACGTGATTTTATATACGGATTCATTAGTGAATGAAGAATTGATTGCTAAGGCAAAACCCGATGCCGAGGTGCTAAAAACAGCAGGAATGCATTTGGAAGAAATTGTCGGCATCATGGTTGATCGTGTTAAAGAAGGAAAGATGGTTGCAAGAATCCATACAGGGGATCCTGCTATGTACGGCGCAATCATGGAACAAATAGTCTTGTTGAAGAAAGAGGGTATTGGCTATGAGGTGATACCTGGCGTGAGTTCGGTATTCGCCTCAGCAGCGGCAATAGGAGCAGAGCTGACCATCCCTGATTTAACTCAGACACTCATATTAACGAGGGCTGAAGGACGTACGCCTGTTCCGGAATTTGAGAAATTACGTGATTTGGCAAGCCATCACTGTACGATTGCCCTTTTCTTGAGTGCGACCTTGACAAAAAAAATCGTTAAAGAACTCCAGGAAGCCGGTTGGAAGGATGATACTCCGGTAGCAGTCATTCAAAGGGCAACATGGCCGGACCAAAAAATTATCCGAACCACGTTAGTGAACTTAGATGATGATATGCGTCAAAATGGTATCCGCAAGCATGCGATGATTTTGGCTGGATGGGCGTTAGATCCTACTATCCATGATAAAGATGAATACCGTTCCAAACTATATGATGCAAGTTTTACTCACGGTTTCAGAAAAGGTGTTAAACCATGATCATTGAATTGAAAGAAGCGGAACTTGCTCCCATTAAACAATCTCATACTTATGCGATTGTGGCCATTACAAAGCATGGTGTCGAGCTGGCACGAAAATTACATACCGTTTTTTCGAACTCCGATCTATATTACATGAGCAAGTTTGAAAAAGGGGACGAAGAGCATAAACAGATCCAGCTTTTTTCGGGCAGTGTCCGTATGCTGTTACCAGCTTTATTCAAGGAATATAAAGGAATCATATTAATTATCTCACTCGGGGCAGTAGTCAGGATGATTGCACCAATTTTGAAGGATAAGAAGACGGATCCAGGTGTGGTTGTCATTGATGATAAAGGGGAAAATGTCATCAGTGTACTGTCAGGGCATCTTGGAGGAGCAAATGAATTGACTAAGGAAGTGGCTGCAGCTCTTGATGCAAAGGCTATAATCACCACGGCATCGGATGTACAAAAGACGATTCCTGTCGACTTATTCGGCCAGCGCTTCGATTGGATTTGGGATTCAGCAGAAAAATTGACGCCGGTAAGTGCATCCGTTGTAAATGAAGAGCATGTTGCCGTTGTACAGGAATCAGGTGAACGGAACTGGTGGCCTTATGAAACGGCATTACCTGAACGAATAATCGTATATCCATCCATTGATGAAGCGCTTCAAGCAAAGCCGCAAGCAGCTCTGGTCGTGACTCACCGCCTGCTTAGCCAGTCGGAAAAGCGGATCCTGGAAAATGGGATTGTATATCGTCCCAAAGTCATTGCTCTCGGTATCGGCTGCAATAGGGGAACAGCGGCGGCTGAAATTGAGCAGGTGATTGCAGAAACACTAGCCGAATTATCATTTTCTTTAAAAAGCGTTAAAGCGCTCTGCACAATTTCCATAAAGAAAGACGAAATCGGCTTGATTGAAGTAGTTGAAAAATTCGGCTGGGAATTTGTGCATTATGAACCGGAAGAGCTTAATCAAGCCAAAATCGAAGCACCATCCGATACTGTATTTAAATACACAGGTGCATATGGTGTGAGTGAACCGGCTGTGAGGATTTATACTGAAACTGATCAATTGGAGCTAGTTAAGAAAAAATCGGGGAACGTAACCATATCAGTTGGAATCATTCCTTTTTAAGGAGGGAGAAGCAAATATGAACGATCGAAGATTGGTAATTGCGGGTACCGGAAGCGGTGTCGGTAAAACGACATTGACCATCGGCATCATGGCAGCCCTCCAGAAGAAAGGCTACACTGTTCAAGGGTTCAAATGTGGTCCTGACTATATCGATCCTACTTACCATACCGCAGTTACTGGACGGATTTCACGAAATCTTGACAGTTGGATGTTTGAACATGACACTGTCCGTGAAATCCTTAACAAAGCAGGTACCGGAGCTGATATATCGATCATCGAAGGAGTCATGGGCTTTTTCGATGGTAAAAGCCCTTTATCCAATACAGGATCGACGGCTGAAATCAGCATCATCACGCAAAGCCCTGTCCTGTTGGTAGTCAACTGTGCCAGCATGGCACGGAGTGCAGCCGCCATTGTAAAAGGCTTTCAGGATTTTTCAACCGGTCCGAACATCATAGGGGTCATTGCCAATCAAGTGGGAAGCTTAGGGCATTACAAAATTGTCAAATCAGCCATTGAGCAAGAATGCGATGTTCCGGTGTTGGGTTATATGAAGCGGGAAATGGATATTGATATTCCTAGCCGTCATTTGGGTTTAATTCCTGCTATTGAACGCGGGGAACTAAACCCGTTTTTCGATAAGCTGGCACAATTAGTCATGGAAACGATCGATATCGATCAGTTGTACCGATTGTCCAAGACAAGTGCCGTTTCCAGTGGAAACTCCATTATATTTCAACCCCAAAATGAAAAGGGCGTGTACATTGCCGTCGCAAAAGATGCAGCCTTCAATTTTTATTATCAGGAAAATCTAGAGTTACTTGAAGCAAATGGGGCAAACATCAAATACTTTTCTCCATTAAAAGGGGATGAAGTTCCAAGTGATGCTGATGGTTTATATCTTGGAGGCGGCTTTCCTGAGGAATTTGCTGACGAACTTTCCCGTAACGTGGGTGCTATCAGATCCATCAGAAGTTCCATTGAATCGGGGATTCCGACTCTAGCGGAATGTGGTGGTTTCATGTTTTTGAGCAAATCGATTGAAACAACATCAGGAGAAACGCATCAGATGGCAGGAATGATACCAGGCAGGATTAAAATGCAAAAAAAGCTTGCATCACTTGGATATCGTGAAATTACAGGAACATCAAGCAATTTTTTGATCAATGAAATTGAACAGGCAAAAGGTCATGAATTCCACTACTCGACATTTGAAGCGGATGATGATCTACCACATGCCTATGAAGCCAAAGGCAGATTTGGTTCGAAACAAGAGGGGTGTGTTTTAGGTAACCTTGTTGCTGGGTATACTCACTTTCATTTTGCTTCGAATCCAACACTTGCAAAGAACTGGATCGACGCTTGCTTAAAACAAAAAAATAGATCAACCCATGAAACTATCAACAAGGAAAAGGTGTTTTTTGAAGATTAAGAGGAGGAGCTAGCATGAAACCGGGAAAAGTTCATCTGGTCGGTGCGGGTCCGGGAGATCCGAAACTGATTACGGTATATGGACTGGAATGTATCCAAAAGGCGGATGTCATTGCATATGACAGGCTTGTCAATCCAGAACTATTAACCTATGCAAAAGAAGATGCAGAACTGGTGTATTGCGGGAAATCACCAGGGAAACATCATCTCATTCAAAATGAAATACATGAACTTTTAGTAGAAAAAGCCTTACAGGGGAAAAACGTTACCCGTCTTAAGGGGGGAGATCCATTTGTCTTTGGGCGGGGCGGTGAGGAAGCAGAGATACTGGCTGCTAATGGGATAGAATATGATATCGTCCCAGGAATCACAGCGGGAATCGCAGCACCGGCTTATGCGGGCATCCCGGTAACACACCGTGAACATGCCTCAAGTTATGCCATTGTGACAGGCCATGGCCGTGATTACAAGGGGCAGGATAACCTGAATTGGCAGGCTTTGGCTCAAGGTATCGATACCATCGCCTTTTATATGGGGATAGGTAATATGCCGTTTATCTGTGAAAAGTTGATGGAGCATGGCAGGGATGGTAAAACGCCAGTGGCTGTCATTGAATGGGGCACGACAGATAAACAAAGGACGATCACCGGTACTTTGAGTTCGATTTCTTTGAAGGCTGTAAAAGAAGAAATTCAAAATCCGTCAATCTTTCTAGTAGGGGATGTCGTCCAATTAAGAGAAAAAATCCAATGGTTTGAAAGAGTGATTGAATCAGAGTCCATTATGGAAGGGAATGAGTCGGAATGTCCATCATTCAAGTATTGAAGGAACGCCGGGCAATAAGGAATTACGAAGAAAAAGAAGTGGAAGACCAAAAAATCAAGCAGTTATTGGAAGCGGCTACCTATGCTCCTAACGACCGATTGCGTGAACCTTGGAGTTTTTATGTGATCAAGGGAGAAGCGAAGGAGCGTTATGAAAGATTGGCAGAAAGATATTTACTTGATCGCTTCCCGACCAAACCAAAATTGATTGAAAGTTCACTGGAAGTTGTAAAGACGACACCACTTATCATTGTTGTGACTGCTGATATTTTGCCTGAGGATCCAGATTCATCCGAAGACAATGTATTTGCTTCTTGCTGTGCTGTCCATTCGATGTGGCTTGCCGCAAAAGAACTTGGTCTTGGGTTCGTTTGGCGCACTAGAGGAGTGGGTCTTGTCAGGGATGAACGCCTGTACGAATTTATCGGTTCACCGGAAAACAAAAAAGTGATCGGCACCATTTTTGTCGGATACCCTAAAGGAGATCAACCGGTTCCTGCTACTAAAAGGACCTCATACATAGAAAAAACAGTTTGGCTATGAAGGTAGGTGAGTGAGTGGCACGCAGAGGATTAATGCTTATTTATACAGGAAACGGGAAAGGGAAAACGACTGCTTCATTAGGGGTGACTTTAAGGGCAATCGGCAGAGGAATGAATGTCAAATACCTTCAGTTCATAAAATCTCCTGAGCGAACATATGGGGAAGCATTGGCTTTGAGAAAATTAGGAGTTGAAATGGAACAGCTAGGTATTGGTTTTACGTGGACCAAAACTCCAGAAGAGCATCGCAGAGCATTAGCGTTAGCATGGGAAAAGGCGAAACTGGCCCTTAGTGATCCAGGCATTGATTTACTTGTTCTGGATGAGTTGAACAATGCGTTAGCGATCTCCAAGTTCCCGATTGAAGATGTCTTGCCGTTGGCTGAAATCATCGATGCCATTCGAAATCGTCCCGCTCATATGCATTTAGTCATTACCGGTAGGGATGCCCAACCAGGGCTTATGGAAATGGCGGATTTGGTTTCATCGATTGAGGCGACCAAACATTATTATGACGAGGGTATCGGTGCCGTCAAAGGATTAGAGTTTTAGGGGGTGAGCGTAATGAAGGCACGATCCATTATGATACAAGGGACGTCATCTGATGTAGGGAAAAGCTTGATTTGTACGGCATTTTGCCGGGTCTTTTCCAATAAAGGATTACGTGTCGTCCCATTCAAATCACAAAACATGGCTTTGAATTCTTATGTAACCTTGGATGGCGGTGAAATCGGACGGGCTCAGGGAGTACAGGCGGAAGCAGCACGGATAACGGCAACGACCGATATGAATCCGATATTACTGAAACCGAAGCAGGATATGGTTTCGGAAGTCATTGTGCACGGAAAGCATTTTCTTGATATGAATGCAAAAAGCTATCGGTCTCAATTTGTCCAGGAGGCCATGCCCTTCATCCGTAAATCGGTGGAAAAACTCCAAGATGAATATGACATCATCGTACTCGAAGGGGCAGGAAGTCCGGCTGAAATTAACCTTAAGGACCGGGATATTGCGAATATGCGAATGGCTAAACTCACAGATGCAGCTGTTATTTTAGTGGCTGATATTGATCGTGGTGGAGTATTTGCATCCATTATCGGGACACTTGCATTATTGGATCAAGATGAACGAGATAGTGTAAAAGGGATCATCATCAATAAATTTCGTGGCATGCGTGAATTATTGGACGATGGCATTGAATGGGTGGAAAAGGAAACCGGGATTCCAGTTCTCGGGGTGCTGCCCTATCTAGACGTGAATATTGAAGCTGAAGATTCACTAGCACTCTCTTCTTTACGTTTTAAAAAACCTAAAAAGGCTGAGTTTCCGATCGATGTAGCCGTCTTGAGATTTCCGCGGATTTCCAATTTTACAGATGTGGATCCTTTTTTCGATGAACCCGGAGTAGGTGTCCGCCTGGTAAGCAGTGTCCATGAGTTAGGTAATCCCGATCTTCTTATTTTACCGGGTACAAAAAACACAATGGAAGATTTAGAGTGGTTGAATCGTATGGGGTTGGATGCGGCCATCAATGAACTGCGGAAAGAAGGAACGGTGATATTCGGTATTTGCGGCGGTTTTCAAATGCTAGGGACCAAACTTTTCGATCCTGACGCTGTCGAAGGTGACGTTGAGAACGCAGAAGGGCTCTCGCTTCTTCCTGTGGAAACCGTATTTCAAGCAGAAAAGAAAACGGTACAAATGGAAGGTGTCCTTTCTGCAGGGATAATGGAAGGTCAAATGAATCTTAACGGTTTCGAAATACATTTAGGCAGAACGACATTGAAGTCACAAGTAAGGCCCTTTCTTTTATTGAAGGATGGAAGAGAGGATGGAGCCATTTCCAATGACAACAAAGTAATGGGAACATATCTTCATGGGATATTCCATAATCGCTTGTTCACTAGAATACTAGTCAACCAAATTCGAAGAAAAAAGGGGTTGGATGAAGTGAAGGAGAACGTTCAAAGCGACTCGGATCGCAGGGAGGAAGCGTATAATCTCTTGGCTTCCCATTTAGAAGAAAACATTGATATGGATACCATCTATCAATGGCTGCAGCTGGAAACTGCAGAAAGTTGAACAAGAGTCAGACAGAGCTTAGGTTAATGGTAATCAAAGCCCAATTATCTTCAAAAAAGATCAATTTAGAGCTACAATTCCTTTTATTTGGCCATATTAAGTGACAGAGGCATACAAGATATGTTATGTTGTCTTCTCTACATACTTTATACAAAATAATAGGATGAGGTGTTCATATGAATAAAACAGAATTAGTGAGCAGTGTTGCAGCACAAGCTGAGCTGACAAAAGACGAAACAAAAAAAGTAGTGGACGCATTGTTTGAAACAATCACGGCGACACTTGCTAAAGAAGAAAAAATCCAATTAGTTGGTTTTGGAACATTTGAAGTGCGTGACCGTGCTGCTCGTACAGGAAGAAACCCGCAAACTGGCGAAGAAATACAAATTGCTGCTAGTAAAGTACCCGCTTTTAAAGCAGGTAAGGAATTAAAAGAGGCTGTAAAATAAAAATGGACGAAGAAAAACCTGGCGATGGAATATTCGCCAGGTTTTTTACTGCCTGAATTTCATTTTTGAGAAGGGGGATTCGTAAAACGGCAGATTATATTCAATTAACCAGGATTATGCTATTCCCGAGTTACTAATTATTAACTAGAATGGTAAATGCCGATGAATGATTTGCTGGTTTTGTTAGATGGGGTATAGTTATGAAAAGGCCATTAGGAGTTACTTAAATAGGATGTTTTTATATTTTAGGCGCCATTTTCAATGATAGGCATGTAGGGCTTTAACAATTGACCAACAATGAAATAAGCCCACTCCATGACAAAAAGGAAGCGGTAATGGAATGTAACATAAATGAAAAATTTTATAGTACTTTTTAATAAGGTTTATACTGTGACTATGTTAGGCTAAATGAATAACAAGCATTAAAAAACAAAAATAAGAGAGGTGAAGATATGCTGAAGAAAATCATGAAAAAAATCAAACAACTTTCCAAAGGCAGCAGTGAACGTAGACATGCTCATTATAGCGGAGGCAGCAGTAGCAGTCGCCGCGGATATAAAAGATATCCCATGAGTGGAAGTGACCGCTACAAGAGAAAGGGGCGTGGCAGTAGCAGCTAACTCCGGTTCATTGATTTCAAGGCAGCCTGCAGGTCCATTGAAATTTCTTTGATATCTGAATAGGGTTCTTGGATGCTTAATAACCTTTTCAGTATATGCACGGTTTCTTTTTCTAACGAAAGCTCTTCTGTCCAAGGAAGAGCCTTTTTATTTTCGGGAGCGTACGTTGTATAAAGTACATATAAGAGCATTTCACCCAAGTCGTAGTAATCCTGCCTTTTCATCTGCAAAATGGAATCTTTTGTGAGATTGGCCGAAACGAGCATTTTAGACAAACCAAAGTCTATCAAAATGGGCTGATGATTCTTAAGTAAAATATTTGGTATACGTAAATCTTGATGGAAAATGTCGTGGTCATGCAGATAAGATACTAATCCGACCAGCTCATCAAGAAATAATAAAGATTCTTTCTCATTGAACGTTATATGATTCAAGAAAATATGGCCTTCTAAATTATCCCCTTCAATGAAATCCATCACAAAATAAACATTTCCGTCTTGTGAAAATTTCTCGTGGAATTTGGGGATGTTTTTGTGGTTTAACATTTGTAATATGGAGATTTCATTTTCAAACTGTTTCAGCTCTTTTTTACTGCGGCGTTTACTTCTTCGGAGCTGCTTGATCACTATATTTTCATTCAATATCAAATCATTGCAAAGATAAATGATACCGTAGCTTCCTGTTCCGATCACAGCTTCTACCTCGTAGCGGTAATTCAAAACCACTCCTTTTTTTAAAGGAATATCCACAAAGAATTGGTAGATCTTTCTAAATGAACGCAAAATTGAAACTTCCCTCACCACTTTCATATATTTGGGTCAACCCAAAAGATCACTATTAACTAAGCTGAAAATATGAATGATCATGGATAGTTTAACATTGATTTTTGATAATGCGGTAATCAAAGTCTTTTCTTCGGATCGTTCTTTTATGCGATCGTTCACAATTAATAAGAGCTATTAAAAGTTATTCTTAAATTTCATATTATGAAATTATATGGATTTTTAAAATGATTAAGTTTACTGTAATGAATTCAAAATAAAAGAGTAGGAGGGGATAAGATGAATGGGAGCGAATTGGTTCAAAAGGGCATTACTGTGAATTCATTTACCTCGGTTTCCTTGGATCCCCCGCTTGCTTCAGTATCACTTCATAAAGAAGCAAAAGCCTGCACTAGCTTGAAAGATAAATCTTTTACCATTCATATCTTGTCGGATGAACAAGGATCTATTGCATGGAAATTTCCGTCATTGAATAGGGGACACTTGAGATTGACTGGGATAACAAGGGATTTCGCCAAGAATAAATGGAAGTGTTGCCTGGATGGAATGCAAACCATGGAAAAAATATGATGCTGGTGATTATGTATTGTTCATGGTGAGATCCAGGAGTTACATTTTGAAGATTTAGAAGCGCTTACCTTCCGTCAAGGGAAAATGGGGTTCAGTTGGGAAAATAGGTCATAGAAAAGTACTTGTAACCCTCTGTGCCCCTAGGTACGGTCTGTTTTGTAATATTAGGGTTGACCTCAAATGTAGTAGCTTTATATATTCTGATCGCTTTTGGAGCTGCCTGTACAGTTGGCATGATGAATTTGGCCAATACGTATATATCCGAGTAGTATCCGCGGGAGATAAGGACCACCGGAACAGGTTAGGACTTGGCTTTTGGTAGAATTGGGGCGATCGTTACCCCAACATTAATAGGATTTTTGCTGGCTGCAAATTTTTCGTCACAAAATGCTTTCATGTCCTTCGCAGTTCCGAGCATAATGGATGCCATGGCGTTACTCGTTGTGAAAGAGAGGTACGGCAGCTATGATAAACCACAGGTTGAGGATAACGTAAAACTAAAAGCAACATCGAATGTTTAATACTGCTCTTTAGTGGGTTGCCTATATGTCAGCATATGGTCATGTAGACTATGCCCTGACATATAGACAGTTTTATATTAAATCAAAGAATTCACGAGTAAACCGGCGAAACTCGTGTGTAAAGCAGCTGAATTCACGCGTAAAACAACAAATGAACTCCCATTTTATAGTATTTGATTGGAAAGTTATGTATAGTTAGTATTATATTTAAATTGAATATTCTGAAAAGAGAGGGAGCGGTGTAATGAGTTTAACAATCACTGATTTGTTCATTGGTCAGGTTGCTAGAATGCAACGGACATTTAATGAATCCGATGTAAAATCATGTAATGAATTAACAAAAGATTACAGTCCGATTTATCAAGTGAATAAAGAAGCATGGAAAAATAATTTCAGCAAGCCGGTTGTACCTGGTTTGTTAACGGAGGGCCTTATCACTCAAGTGATCAGTGAAAAATTACCTGGTAGTGCCTGTATACTTTTACAAAAGGAATTGGTCTTTTATCATCCAGTACATATAGGCGATATGATTTCAGCGGAACTGGAGGTCATTGATATTAATTTGCATAGAGATTGGGTTACGCAAAAGGTGACCTGCTTTAATCAGGCAGGAATTGAAGTCATTAAAGGTCAAGTTGTAATTTTTGTTTTAAGTAATCAAGGCATTAGGTGATGCGAATGGAAAATGTCAAAAACGTAATATGGAATTGGGGATCGATTGAGGTTGATGAAAATGGAAGAATTATAGGAGCCACTGCTGATTTTTATAAATATTTCATGATTATGCCGACTGATTTAATAGGAAAGTCCATCACTAGAGTCATTCACACTTCTTCCACCATTTCTTTGAAAGTTCTTGCTCACAAACATGTGTTTTCTGGTGTGATCAGCGGACACTCTTGTTTCATACGGGTATTTCGACGAGAATCTGATACCCTTTATACCATAATCATCCGCCAAGATGAATTGGAATACAGTGATTTAGTATATTTTTCTAATTATTTGGAAAAGAATAAAACCAAGAAAAATCCCATGATTCAAAGTCGATATAACTTCGAAGAGATTGTTGGAAAGAGTAAGGAGATAGAGAGGGTGAAGGAGCTGGCCGCCAGAATAGCTACTAGCAGTTCAACAGTACTGCTTACGGGGGAAACGGGAACGGGAAAGGAACTTTTTGCCCAAGCGATCCATAGTTTGAGTACAAGAAAAGCACAGCCTTTTGTGCCGGTAAATTGTGCTGCGATTCCAGATGAATTATTTGAATCGGAGATTTTTGGTTATGAAGCTGGCGCTTTTAGCGGGGCGAAAAAAGAAGGTAAGCCTGGAAAAATAGAATTAGCCCAAAATGGTACGTTGTTTTTAGATGAGATTTCTGAATTGCCTTATCAGGCTCAAGGTAAGCTATTACGAGTTTTACAGGAAAGGGAAGTGGAAAGACTAGGAGGGACGGGGATTAAAAATGTTGATATACGTATTATTGCGGCGACGAACAGGGATTTAAGAACCCTTATTCAAGAAGGGAAATTCCGTCAAGATTTATATTATCGACTTTATGTTTTTGAATTGAAAATTCCTTCTTTAAGGGAGCGTCACGAAGATATTCTTCCTCTGGCCTATCATTTCGTCGAGTATTTCAATGACAAGTTAGGGGCCAACGTGAAAGAAATTGATCCTAAACTCCAAGAATGGCTTATCCAATATGATTGGCCTGGTAACATCCGTGAAATCAAAGCGATAATCGAACGCGGAATGAATATCGTAGATGGAGGGATTCTAACTCTGGATTCTATATATTTTACGCCTAAACTCATATTGGAGGAGGTTCCCTCAGCAATAGATCATTCTATTTCCGGTACGTTGGATGAAGTTGTGGGTAATGCTGAAAAATCAGCCATTCAGCGAGCATTAAAAGATTCGGAAGGAGATCGTTCTTTAGCAGCTCAAAAGCTGAAAATTCATGTTGCCAGTTTATATAGGAAAATCGCCAAATACCAATTGAAATAGTATCCAATGAAATGTAAACAGGATAACCATTAGGGCACACTCATGAAGTGTGTATTTTTTTTGTGAAGTTTCGCGAATTTGATTTGCAGAATTGCGAAAAAATGCAAACTTGCAAAAGCGTTAGTGAACTATAACCAAATTCATAGCGAATTCAAGTTGGCACACAACTTGCAATAATAGTTTGTCAGGTAAGAGATTTCATGTTTCGTAGAATGTCTAAAATATAGGTATCGAATAAATCAACAAGGAGGTAATGATATGCTGAATTTTACCTTTACGGAAGAGCAAGATTATTTTCGTAAAATATTGAAAGCATTTGCTAAGGAAGAGTTGCTTCCACATTATACAAAATGGGATCGAGAAGAGATTACTCCAAAACATTTGTGGAAAAGGCTGGGGGATCTTGGCGTGAATGGTCTTCGGATTCCAGTGGAATATGGAGGAAGCGGTGCGGATTGTGTGACAACGGGGATAGCTGCTGAGGAGATAGGTCGTGGTGATTTCAATCTTACTTACGCGGTGATGTTGAATGCATTAATCGGTGAAATTATCAATAATCACGCTAGCGAGGAACTGAAAAAGGAGTGGCTTCCCAAAATTTCAAGTGGTGAAAAAATTGTTGGCATTGCGATTACGGAGCCATCCGCCGGTACGGATGCAGGCGGGATTAAAACAACAGCTGTACATAAAGGAAATACGTATGTGCTTAATGGGGAAAAGTCTGGAATTAGTGTAGCTATGTGTGGAGATGCCTTTGTTTTATTTGCAAAGACGGAACCTGAATGGGGAAATCGAGGGATAAGTGCCTTCATGGTTCCTGCCGATATTCCCGGAGTTGAATGTAGAGGGTACACAGACATGGGGAATATCCCCATTGGAAGAGGTTCGATATATTTAACCGATGTAGAGGTTCCGGAAGAGTATATGATCGGTCTTCAAAATAAAGGGTTTTCCCAAGTGATGAATGGGTTTGATTTAAGTCGGCTGTTAATAGGGCTGCAATGTGTGGGCACCGCATCACAAAGTATCGATGAAACTATCGAACATGTGAAAATCAGACATTCATTCGGTAAACCGTTGGCGACATATCAAGGGGTCTCCTTCCCCATTGTGACGCACTATACCCAATTAGAACTGGTGAAGTGGCAAGCCTATCGAGGGCTTTGGCTTCGTGACCAAGGGCTGAATCATAGTAAAGAATCGGCTTCCGTTAAGTGGTTAGGTCCCAAATATAGTGTAGAAGCTATCCATGAATGTTTACTGTTGAATGGACATTATGCTTATACGAAGGAAATGCCTCTTGAGCAACGCCTGCGTGACGTGATTGGGTTGGAAATTGGTGATGGCACTGCACAAGCCAATATGATGGTCATTGCAAAGGACATCATAGGAAAGGAGTTCCGTTCTCATTAATCAAATGGGATTAATCATTTTACATTCAGTTGAAACCGAATCGATTACAGAAGAAATGGAAATCACATAAAGTCATATTGGGCACCGAATAAGTCGTAATGAACAGAGGATTGATGTGATACAAGGCAAATGTCCTTTAATAGACTAGGACAATGAAGGGAATGAAAACGATGGAATTAACAGATGTAATCTATGAAAAAAAAGGTGGAATTGCAAAGATAACAATGAACAGACCTAAAGTTTACAATGCCTTTCGTGCCGGAACCATTCAGGAATTAATTTGGGCATTTCGGGACGCTTGGGATGATAATCGTGTTGGTATAGTGATACTGACTGGAGCAGGTGATAAGGCGTTTTGTGTAGGGGGAGATCAAAAAGAAAAGGGGGAAGTAGGAGGATATGATCATTTGGGTGGTTTAGGTGGAGGAATGGGACTGGAAATCGAAACGCTGCATCAAACGATCCGCAACATTCCTAAGCCGGTCATTGCAGCGGTTAATGGGTTTGCCATCGGAGGCGGGCATGTCCTTCATGTCATTTGTGACCTAACAATTGCATCTGATACGGCGAAATTTGGCCAGAGCGGGCCTAAGGTCGGCAGTTATGATGCAGGTTTTGGTTCAGCTTATTTAGCACGAATTGTCGGAGAAAAGAAAGCAAGGGAAATCTGGTATTTGTGTGAACAATATTCTGCACAAGAAGCAAAAGAAATGGGACTTGTGAATAAAATCGTTGCCCCAGAACAACTGGAAGAGGCAGCAGAAGAATGGGCAAGAAAGATCCTTGATAAGAGTCCTACTGCGCTAAAAATGCTCAAATATTCCTTTAATGCAGATAGTGCCAACATTCAAGGGATTTCTCAACTATCGATGGGCAGTTTAGCGATGTTTTACAATACACAAGAATCGGAAGAAGGAAGAAATGCCTTCCTAGAAAAGAGGCCCGTAGATTTTAAAAAATTCAGAGGTTGATGAGGGGATGAAAACTAGTGAAATTGGAGACGATTTTGACTCAGGAATATGTGGAGGAATATCGAGGCGTTTGGCCAAACCGAACGATCTTGGATTATTTGAATGATGCTATAGTAAAGCATCCGGATAAGATAGCGATTATCGATAAAAAAAGTAGTTTTACTTACAAGCAGCTTGGTAAGTTGGTCGATCGAATCGCTTTGGGTCTCTTGCATATAGGATTGGGTAAGGGGGATGTTGTCTCTTTTCAACTGCCTAACTGGAATGAATTTATAATCTTACACTATGCTGTTACAAGAATCGGTGCCATTAGCAATCCCTTGATACCGATTTATCGAGATAGGGAAATTGGCTATATGGTTGGGATGGCAGAATCCAAAATGATTGTTGTACCGGATTATTTCCGTGGGTTTTATTACCCTGACATGATTGAGAGACTAAGCCATCAATGGCCATCGATGAAACATATATATGTGGTTGGGGACGATGCGCCGAATGGGATGAAACTGTTCTCCTCCTTATTTGATGAACCTTGGGAAGATCGGATGGATTCATCCGTTTTGGATGTAATCACACATGACCCAAATGATGTGACTGAAATTGTCTTTACCTCGGGAACCACAGGAAGTCCAAAAGGAGTTATGCATACACATAATACTCTTTGTATATCAACGGATTATTGGATTGACAGCTTACATTTAACGTCCGATGACGTTCTTTTCATGGCGTCAACGTTCGCTCATCAAACAGGTTTTGGTTATGGAGTGAGGCTTCCTACACATATTGGAGGTACGGGAGTCTATCAAGACATTTGGAACCCGAGAGAGTTTATTGAATGGGTTGAGAAGGAAAAGATAACGTTTACGGCGGGAGCCACTCCTTTTCTGCAAGATACGGTTCAAATGGAAGGGATAGAAAGGTATGATCTCGAGTCGCTACGGGTTTTCGTCGCTTTAGGTGCCCCGATTCCCAGGCATTTAGTAAAGGAAGCCGTGAAAAAAGTACCGTTCAAGATATTGTCAGGATGGGGGCAAACGGAAAATGGCTTGGTAACCTTGACGAGACTTGAAGATCCAGAAGAAAAGCGGACAAACACCGACGGAATTCCGTTTCCGGGAATGGAACTAAAGGTAGTGGATTTTGAAGGGGAGAACTGTGCCCCTAATATAGAAGGCTCTTTATTAGTAAGGGGTCCGGCTCTTTTTGTCGGCTATTTTAAACGGATCGATGATACTTTAACAGAGTATGATGACGGATGGTTCATTACCGGTGATCGAGGATACATTGATGAAGACGGATATATCCGGATTTCTGGAAGAAACAAAGACATAATCATCCGTGGCGGTGAAAATATTCCAGTCGCTTATGTAGAAAATGTATTGTATGAACACCCGGATATTTCTAGCGCTCAGGTTATTGCGGTTCCAGATTCACGTCTTCAGGAAAAAGCATGTGCATGTATCAGCATGAAAACGGGGAAGAGTCCGATAACGATGTATTCCATGCAGGAATTTCTCTCGGAAAAGGGTTTGGCCAAACAATATTGGCCTGAATTTCTTGAGATAATGGATGACTTTCCTCGAACGGCTAGCGGGAAAATCCAGAAATTCCGGCTCCGGGAAATGATAAATGAAAAAATAATCGGCAATATTTAAGCAGCTTATGTAAATCCATATTGACGAAATGGTGAAAGTGGAGGGGAATATGATGAATAAAAGAATGGCATTTATCACAGGTGCCGGAAGCGGAATTGGCAGAGAGATTGCAAAAAAATTGGCTTCTCGTAATTTTAACATCATCGTGGCTGATATTAATCTTAAAAATGCAGAGCAAACGGTTTCTTTAATTGAAAAGTCGGGCTTTGAAGCCAGAGCGGTCCACTGTGATGTAACGAAATTAGAAAGTGTTAAAAAATCCGTTGAAGAATCAGTGAAGCATTATCATAGAATAGATATATTGGTTAATAATGCAGGGTGGGATAAGGTGGAACCTTTTTTAAAAAGTAATCCCAGCACTTGGAAAAGGATTATCGATATTAATTTACTTGGGCAGATCCATACTTGCAAGGAAATTTTACCTCTGATGATTGAAAACGGTTACGGAAAGGTAGTGAATATTGCATCCGATGCAGCTAGAGTCGGATCAAGTGGAGAGGCAGTTTATTCGGCTGCTAAGGGAGGGGTGATTGCCTTCACAAAAACGATAGCAAGGGAAATGGCACGTTATAAACTCAACATCAATTGTATTGCGCCAGGTCCTGCTGATACGCCCCTATTTCAAGAAATAGGCTCTTATAATGAAGGTATAGCAGGCGCCTTGGAAAAAGCGATTCCATTCCGCCGGCTAGCGCAACCAGAGGACATTGCCAGTGCTGTTGCTTATTTCGTTTCGGAGGATGCAGGGTATATTACGGGGCAAACTCTTTCCGTAAATGGTGGATTAACAATGGTTTAAACGATCATGGTAAGGTGATTATGCAAGATTGAAAGCTAGTAATCTTAAAGCATTAGGTCGAAAACTTTTTCTAATATATTTGACAATTGGATTAATCGTGTTAATATAAAGGCAAATGAATTAAATATACAATTTGTACCACTAGGGGTGCTTTACAGGTAAAAGATGATTTTGCCGCAGAAGCTGAGATTGAAGTATGACTTTAAGACCCTTAGAACCTGATCTGGTTTATACCAGCGTAGGGAAGTGGGGTCTGGAACAATACGTTTCTGTATTATTTCAAGTACAACCACTTTCTTTACGTTTAAGAAAGTGGTTTTTTGTTTGCAAAAAAAGGGGTGATATAAGGTTCTTTTCCATAAAAAATAGAATTTGGAGGTAATGGACATGAAGTTTTCAGAGGAAATTCGTCAGGAAGTTGATCACATTTGGGAAGCTAGTTTTAATCACCCGTTTGTTGCAGGCATAGGAGATGGCACATTGCCATTGGAGTGTTTTCGTTTTTATGTCATGCAAGATGCCTATTATTTATCTCATTTTGCTAGAGTTCAAGCTTTAGGGGCAGTCAAAGCTACAGATTTACATACAACAAGCAGGCTTGCCGGCCATGCACAAGGAACATATGAAGCGGAGTTGAAGCTTCATGAGAATTTTTCTGAGAGATTAGGCATCACAAAAGAAGAAAGGGAAAATTTCAAACCTGCCCCGACCGCTTATGCTTATACTTCCCATATGTATCGTGCGGCCTATTCGGGACATTTAGGAGATGTTATTGCAGCTATCTTGCCGTGTTACTGGCTATATTATGAAATCGGTGAAAAGCTGAAAGGATGTTTACCCGATGAGCCGATTTATCAGGAATGGATAGCGGCTTACGGGGGAGAGTGGTTCCGTACTTTGGTGGAAGAACAAATTGCGAGGCTTGATGAGATTGCTGAAAAAGTAACAGACGAAGATAAGGAGAGAATGAAAGAGCATTTTATCCTTAGCAGCCAATATGAATACTCATTTTGGGAAATGGCTTATCGTATAGAGACATGGCCTGTGCATAAGGAAACACTAGAAGTATAAAGGAGAATGTATCAATGAAAAAAGGTTTGAAATTAACGGATATATTAGTCACGATCGTGATTGCGGTTGCATTTGGGATCGTTTATATCCTTTGGGGCTCGATTTATTATTCCGTAAAACCATTAGGATTACATCTGGATCAACTTATTTATGGAATGTGGTTTATAGCTGGCCCCGTTGCCTTTTTACTTATACGGAAACCGGGTGTGGCACTTTTGGCAGAGATAGCTGCAGCTTCCGGGGAATTCTTTCTAGGTTCTCCATGGGGGCTGACCGTACTGTTATATGGGGTGGTCCAAGGTTTGTTCGCGGAACTGGTGTTCATGGCGTTCAAATATAAAAAATTCAATATGTCGGTTGCCGTTTTAGCTGCGATTGCTTCCTGCCTGGCATCAGTCATCATGGATTTTGCCTATGGGGAAATAGGTGCTCTCTCTCTTTGGAATTTATCGTTATTCATGATAGCGAGGTTTGTGGGTTCCATATTCTTTGCAGGATTGACTGCCTATTATTTAGTTAAAGTACTGGAAGCAACAGGAGTAACTAATCTTGTTCGTCCGGTTTCAAGTAAAGATTATGCAGAACTTGATTAAAAGTAGAGGTTGAAGGCCATGGAACGAATCGTTTCTGTTGAGAAGTTAAGAATGAAATTTCCCGGTGATGAATCTTTGATATTCAAGGACCTTTCCATATCGTTTGATAAAGGAGAGAAAGTGCTATTGTTGGGACCATCAGGATGTGGTAAGTCCACTCTATTGCAAGTGTTAAGCGGATTGATTCCGAATTCCTTCGAAGTCCCGATGAAAGCGGAGGAATTGAAATGCCCTTCTTCATGGGGATATGTTTTTCAAGACCCTGATAGTCAGTTTTGCATGCCATTTGCCGATGAGGAAATTGCCTTCGTCCTTGAGAATCTTTCCGTCCCTAAAGAAGAAATGAAAGAGAAAATCCAAAATCATATCCGCAATGTAGGATTGAACCTAGGCCATACAAGTATAGAAACATTATCAGGCGGGATGAAACAGCGTCTGGCCATCGCTTCAGTATTAGCCCTTGAACCAGAAGTCCTGTTTTTAGATGAACCAACCGCCATGCTTGATCCGGAAGGGACAAAAGAAATCTGGGACCTGTTGAAGGAAGTCGGAAGAGACAAAACGGTTATCATCGTCGAGCATAAAATTGACCATGTTTTAGAATTCATCGAACGAATCGTGCTTTTTAACGGTGAAGGTCAAATCATGGCTGATGGTCCAAGAGACACCATCCTTTCACTATATAAAAATGAAATGAAAGAACATGGAATTTGGTTCCCTGGTGTTTGGGATGAATATATACATGAGAATGCACCCATTCGGGACCACCAATTTACAGATGGTTTATCCCTTTTGAATGTGCAAGGTTTTAGCGGATTTCGGAATAAAGAGGAAAAAATCAAGGTTGAAGAGCTGAAGGTCCATTCAGGGGAATGGATTGTAATCAGGGGAGAAAATGGAGCGGGGAAGAGTACTCTTTTGCATGCACTGATGCAGTTCATAAAAACGAATGGTAAGTATGAATTAATGGGGACCCCCATTAAAAGGGTGAAAAATCCAACGGATCATATGACATTCGTCTTTCAAAATCCCGAGTTTCAATTCGTTACAAATACTGTATATGAAGAGATTGCATATACATTGCGAATGGATAAAAGGCCGCAACAAGAAATAGATGATAGAGTCCGCTCATTGCTTAAAGTGTTCCTTCTAGAGGCACATCGGGATAAACATCCGTTTCAATTGTCAATGGGTCAAAAACGTCGCTTAAGCGTAGCCGCCTCGATTGTAATAGACAAAAAAATCATACTCCTGGATGAGCCAACCTTTGGCCAAGATTCGAAAAATACCTTTGCATTACTGGAATGGTTTGAGGAATATCGAAGGCGCGGAATAACAGTGATCATGGTAACTCATGACGATCATATTTCAAAAAACTTTGCAACCAGGATCTGGACGGTTAAGGACGGAAACGTAATAAGTGATGAAAACATCGCGCAAGCCGGATTTTTAGACACCAAAGTTTTATCACTATAAAAGGAGTGTCATGTAGATGAATGTTTCAAATGCAGAAACATGGCTCCATAGAATTAATCCAAGCCTTAAACTCGGTGTACTGATTGTGTTATGCATCGTGGCGTTATTCATTCATGACCTGAATTATATGATGAATATCACCATTGGCGTATTACTTTTATTTTTGTTTTTTACCGGACATTCGATAAAACGCATCTTCCTTTTGTCGATTCCATTTTGTTTCATTTTTATATCGACCTCTTCCGCAATGATATTATTCGGGCAAGGTGAGACGCTTTGGTTTGAGTGGGGCCTAATATCGATTACGGAGGAAAGTTTCATGAGGGGATTACTGGTAGGATTTAGAGCTTTGTTCTTTGCGGCCCTTGGTTTAACGTTTTCCTTAACGACTAGACCAGTGAACTTGTTTTATTCCTTAATGCAGCAAGTAAAGCTTAAACCGAAATATGCCTATAGTTTCATGGCGGCATTAAGGCTGATCCCCATCATGATGGAGGAGTTCCAAACGATACGAAATGCGATGAAGGTACGCGGTTTCAAAAGGGGAAAAGGGATAAGATCGATATATTTTAAAATGAAAGCCTATTCCATCCCGTTGTTATCCGGAAGCATCAGACGTGCTCATCGAATCGCAGTTGCGATGGAGGCAAAGCGATTTACAGACACTCGGGATCGAACATACTATTATGAATTTGGTTTTTCAAAAATGGACCATGGTTTCATTCTGTATTTTATCATCCTGCTGTTGGCCGGATTTTACTTATCCAGTCAATTTCCGTTAGTATCTATTTGATTTTATGAGATTGTAACTTTACTAGTTAGGGGTTCTTAGTATGAATGCACATGAATTGCATATTATTTCTACTGGGAAACAGCCAATTGAAAAGTTTGTGGAAATCGCTTCAAACATTCAGGAATATGTTGATTTCTTTTATCTAAGGGAAAAGCATTTGAGTGCATCGCAACTCTATCGAGCAGTGACCCTATTACATGATAAAAAGATTCCGCTTTCTAAGATCATCATTAATGACCGGGTGGATGTAGCCTGGGTACACAAAGTATTTGGTGTGCAATTGGCTTTTCATAGTTTAGATGCGGGAGCCGTAAAAAGAGCTTTTCCAGGGATGAATGTTGGATGTTCGATCCATTCCATGGATGAAGCGAAAGCCGCATTCAGCAAAGGGGCCCATTCCGCGATTTATGGACATGTTTTTGAAACGAATTCAAAAATCGGCCTTCCTCCTAAGGGGGTTGAGGAGCTTCATGCAATTACAAGAAATGTCAATCTTCCGATAATTGCGATAGGCGGAATAACACCTTTCAATTGCCAAGTCGTGCTGGATGCGGGGGCACGTGGAATTGCCGTCATGTCAGGCGTGCTTGAAGCTGAAAATCCGGTTCATGCTGTTAAAGAATATTCGAAGTCTTTGGGAAAGGAGACATAAGATGAATTCCATATATGATGCAATCGTTGTTGGGGGAGGAGTAATAGGTGGATCCATTGCTTTTCAATTAGCCAAACGAGGAAAAAAGGTCCTTTTATTGGAAAAAGATAGACTTGCCAGTAAAGCATCCAGTGCTGCAGCCGGGATGTTAGGGGCGCAAGCCGAGTTAGATGTTGATAACCCGCTTTTTACATTGGCTAGCCGAAGCAGGGGGATGTTTCCCGCACTGTCGGAAGAATTAAAAGACATAAGTGGAATAGACATCGAATTAGTGAACAAGGGCATGTTTAAGGTGGCGTTAACGAATGATCAGGCAGCCGAGCTGAAGAACATGATCAGGGTTCAGCAAGATGCGGGACTTGAGGCTGAATGGTTAGCGACTGCTGAAATAAGGAGAGCGGAACCGCTTCTATCGGATGAGATTAAGGGAGCCATGTTCATTCCGGGGGATGGGCAAGTTTCAGCCACTAGGCTGTCGCTCGCTTTTACTGAATCTGCAGCTGCCCTTGGTGTAGATATAAAGGAATTTGTTCATGTTTCCGATTTAGTTACGGAAAATGGATGTGTAACGGGAGTGGTCACGAACATAGGTGGATTTTCAAGTGAAAATGTCATCGTAGCAGGTGGGGCTTGGAGTGCTTTCCTCCTTGAAAAAACAGGGATGAAATTCGACAGTTTTCCTGTAAAGGGAGAGTGCTTTTCCGTCCTGACCGATCGTCCATTGCTTGAAAAGACCATCTTCTCACATGGCTGCTATCTTGTGCCCAAAGTTGGCGGAAGAATCATTGTCGGGGCAACGGTTAAAGCGAACACTTTCGATCAAAAGGTAAGTCTTGACGGGATTTCTACGTTAATAGAAAAGGCAACGCAATTGCTTCCGGCGATTAAAGGAAGCGAATTGGAAAAGACATGGGCAGGTATACGCCCCCAAACTGGGGACGGCTTGCCGTACTTTGGCGAACATCCAGCATGCAAAGGACTTTTCGTTGCAACGGGGCACTTCAGGAATGGCATCTTGCTTTCACCAATTACAGGTGTACTTATAGCGGATATTGTAGAAAGGAAGACAAATCCCGAATGGTCCGTTTTTCGATTGGACCGTTCGATGCAGACCCTTTTTTCTTAATGGAGGTGGATGAATTGGAATTGATTATTAACGGGGAAAAAATACGGATTCCTGCTGATGAATCAACAGTTACAGGGCTTTTGCATCACTTTAATTTACATCAAAAAGTAGTGATCGTTGAATTGAATGATGAAATATTAGCAAAAGAAAGTCTAAGTGAAACACTTTTGTCAAATGGAGACAAGGTAGAGATTGTACATTTTGTAGGAGGCGGATGATATGTTAAAGATTGGTTCTTATGAATTTTCTTCAAGATTATTATTAGGTACTGGAAAATATCCAAACTTCGATGTTCAAAAGCAATCAGTGGAGGTTTCGGAGACGGAAATATTAACATTTGCGGTCCGAAGAATGAACATTTTTGAAGCCAGCCAGCCCAATTTTTTAGAAAAGCTTGATTTGAAAAAATACACACTCCTTCCCAATACGGCAGGAGCTAAAACAGCCAAAGAAGCAGTGCGCATAGCCCATCTTGCAAAGGCATCTGGCTTATGTGACATGATTAAGGTAGAAGTCATTGGCTGTCAAAAAACACTGCTGCCTGATCCGATTGAAACATTGAAAGCTGCTGAAGAGTTAGTGAAACTGGGATTCACCGTATTGCCCTATACTTCGGATGATGTGCTGCTCGCTAAACGCCTGGAAGAAGTGGGGTGCCATGCAATCATGCCAGGAGCTTCACCAATTGGCTCTGGTCAAGGCATTTTAAACCCACTGAACTTACGATTCATCATGGAACAAGCAGAGGTTCCAGTAATTGTTGATGCAGGGATTGGAACGCCCTCTGATGCGGCAATCGCCATGGAATTAGGGGCGGATGGCGTATTGCTTAACACTGCTGTTTCCGGAGCAAAAGACCCCATCAAAATGGCGAAAGCAATGAAACTAGCCATTGAGGCAGGTCGATTGGGGTATGAAGCAGGAAGAATCGACAAAAATGATTACGCGATAGCTAGCAGTCCAGTTGAAGGATTGAGCATTGGATGAATGAACGTTATTCACGTCAAGAACTTTTTGGCCCGATAGGGGAAGAAGGGCAAGTGAAAATTAGCAAAAAACACGTTTTGGTGATTGGAGCGGGTGCTCTTGGTACGGGAAGTGCGGAAGGCCTTGTACGAGCAGGAATCGGGAAACTCACCATTGTAGACAGAGATTATGTAGAGTGGAGCAACCTTCAAAGACAACAGCTTTATTGTGAAGAAGATGCACTAAAAAGATTACCGAAAGCAGTGGCAGCTAAGAATCGTTTGAATGCGCTAAATTCCGAGGTTATCGTAAAATCGCATGTGGCGGATGTTTCGGTTGATGAACTGGCGAAGCTTGTTGAAGGCGTGGATTTAATAGTGGATGCCACTGATAATTTCGATACCAGGATGCTTATTAATGATACTTCGCAAAAATATAAAGTACCCTGGATTTACGGGGCCTGTGTTGGGAGTTACGGGATTAGTTACACGGTGATCCCAGAGGTGACCCCATGTTTGAATTGTTTGCTGGAAACGGTTCCTATGGGGGGACTGACATGTGATACGGCGGGAATCATCAGCCCTGCTGTTCAAACGGTCGTTGCCCATCAAATGACGGAAGCATTAAAAATCCTTGTGGAAGATTTTGAGTCACTAAGGAATAAAATCGTTTCATTTGATCTTTGGAAAAATGAACATTCATCCATAAATGTAGCCCAATTAAAAAAAGATACTTGTTTGTCATGCGGGTCAAATCGAACGTATCCCCACCTCTCCTATTCAAATCGAACAAAGACAGCCGTTTTATGCGGAAGGGATTCTGTCCAGATTCGGCCGGCGTGGAATCTTGAAAGAGACTTAGCGGAACTCGAAAACAATCTTCTCGCACAAGGTGGTAAGATTGTTAGGAATCCTTATTTACTTTCATTTACTATCGGAACCCATCGGTTGGTCGTTTTTAAAGATGGGAGGGCGTTGATTCATGGAACAAAAGATATTGCAGAAGCAAAAACGTTATATCATCGTTATTTTGGCTGAACTGTATTGAAAAAAGGAATGAAACGGACTTGAAACGACCCATGAAGGGGTGCCAAAAAAAAGATGCCTATATAATAGGAAGGTATCGAATTTCTTTCATATGACTTATTTGCTTCATAAATATAAAGCGAAAGCGGTGTCTGCCTTTTCAGGGCGGCACCGCTTTGTTGTGGAACGGTTATTTAAGCAGCTTACATATCATGACTGCTATTATGCTTCTGACGGGAGTGCTGTCTATTTTTCACCTTATGAGAACCGCTTAACGGTGCTGGTTGACCTGGGTTATTTCCTTTAGGAGCATTTTTTCGAATATCTTTACCATCGTTTTTGTTCATGTGCTATCCCTCCTATCTCTTAAGATAATCAGTCCGTGAAATTTTATTCACATACATATATTTGCAAACCTCGTACATGCTATTGATGGACACTAATTAAGGAGATGAACCCAAATGCAGGATAAACAAGATAAGCGAAGGACTTTCCAGGAAGCCCAGCAAAGTTATCAACAGGTATTTGATGTATACTCATCCATTGAGAAGGACGCACCGGATTACGGGACGGAATTGAAACATGTGAAGCAGGAAGTGAACGAGGCCTATCAGCAAATACAATCTGCTTTAGCCACCGCTTCCGAACATCAGAAAGAACAATTGAAAAAATTCGAACAGGATATTCAGGCAATCGTCAATGAGGTCAATTTAGAGGACCATTGAGTGACAGGTTCTATCGTCGTGAGTATTGCACGTTTTACTAGTGCGGTTCATTTTAGAATGGAATAGGCTTTTTGAAAAATGCAGTACATTACTCCATTTCAAAAAGCCTATCCTATTTAACGCCTAGAAATGAGGGAAATCATTGGTTTTTCTTTCTTTTTTTATTATTTTGCCTTTGCATTTCAGATAATGGCGGTTCATTTCCCAGTTCATCATTATATCCAGCTCCATTACCTTGCGCTTTTGCAGCATTCATACCTGGTATAACATGATTTGCCTTTTGTTTTGTCATTTCGACACCTCCACCCATAGAATGCGATAATGTCGAATGATTATGTATGAAGTGCTAATATGTTTTGCTGGAATAATTTATCAGGTCTCAAATAGGTGCATTTTCATTAAAATGCATATCAGCAAGGCTTCTTAAATGCACTTTAATATGTGTGTGATTTTTTTCTATAAGAGAAACTTATCAAAAACAATAACTTTCTTGTTATTTACTTATACTCATTTCTATATTAGTATTAAGTTGAAGGAAAAGTTATGGTGGGAGAAAAGAGAGAAAATTCGACAAACCAACTTTTTTACTTATATTTATGGTAAACATGGTTTCAGTGAACCAGGTTTTACTTTTATGTGCAGAATAAGTTCTGACAGTTTAATAGGGGGTAATATTCATGACGAAAAATGACGTATACCAAGCGCGTAAGTCCTTTGAAATTGAAGGGGAACGCTACAACTACTACAGCCTAGACGCTATTGAAAAAGCAGGGGATGGCAAAGTATCACGCCTTCCATATTCCATTAAAGTATTACTTGAAGCGGTACTTCGCCAAGTAGACGGAAGAGTAATCACAAAAGAACATGTTGCGAACCTTGCTAAATGGGGAACAAGCGAGCAACAAGATATAGATGTTCCGTTCAAGCCATCACGTGTAATCCTACAAGATTTCACTGGTGTTCCAGTTGTTGTTGATTTAGCTTCTTTACGTAATGCTTTCGCAGCACTTGGAGGAGATCCCGACAAAATCAACCCGGAAATCCCGGTTGACCTTGTAATTGACCACTCTGTACAAGTTGATAAAGCAGGTACAATGGATTCTCTTGATGCTAATATGGATCTTGAATTCGAACGTAATGCAGAGCGTTACCAGTTCCTAAGCTGGGCTCAAAAATCATTCAACAACTATCGTGCAGTTCCACCGGCAACTGGTATCGTTCACCAAGTTAACCTAGAGTACCTTGCGAACGTGGTTCATGCCGTTGAAACGCCAAACGGCGACTTCGAAGTATTCCCTGATTCTGTTTTTGGTACAGATTCACATACTACAATGATCAACGGTATTGGTGTTCTTGGTTGGGGTGTCGGCGGTATCGAAGCAGAAGCAGGCATGCTTGGACAGCCTTCTTACTTCCCAGTTCCAAAAGTGGTTGGTGTTAAATTGACTGGCCAACTTCCTAAAGGTACAACAGCTACTGACCTTGCATTGAAAGTAACACAAGTTCTTCGTGCACACGGCGTAGTTGGTAAATTTGTTGAGTTCTACGGCCCAGGAGTAGGATACCTTCCACTTGCTGACCGTGCAACAATTGCTAACATGGCTCCAGAATACGGTGCTACAGTTGGTTTCTTCCCTGTTGATGCAGAAGCGATCGATTACATGCGCTTAACTGGACGTGATGAAAAACAAATTAAAGTGGTTGAATCATACTGTAAAGAAAATGGACTGTTCTACTCTCCTGAAAACGAAGATCCTGCTTACAATGATGTTGTGGAAATCGACCTTTCAGCAATTGAACCAAACCTTTCAGGCCCTAAACGCCCGCAAGATTTGATTCCACTTTCTCAAATGAAAAAATCTTTCCATGACGCTATCAATGCACCTATGGGCAACCAAGGTTTTGGCATGGACAATTCTGAATTGGATAAAGAAGTAACTGTTAAATTTGCCGATGGTAAAGAAACGGTAATGAAAACAGGTGCGATAGCAATTGCTGCAATCACAAGCTGTACGAATACTTCTAATCCGTACGTAATGCTTGGAGCTGGTCTTATTGCTAAAAAGGCAGTCGAAAAAGGCTTGACTGTTCCGGATTATGTAAAAACATCATTGGCACCGGGTTCTAAAGTTGTTACTGGTTACCTTCGTGATGCAGGTCTTCAACCATACCTTGATCAATTAGGATTCAACGTAGTTGGTTATGGCTGTACAACATGTATCGGTAACTCAGGTCCATTAGCGGACGAAATCGAAGCAGCAGTTGCTGAAGCAGATCTTCTGGTAACTTCAGTACTTTCTGGTAACCGTAACTTTGAAGGTCGTATTCATCCACTAGTGAAAGCAAACTATCTTGCTTCACCTACTTTGGTTGTTGCATATGCACTTGCTGGTACTGTGGACTTCGATCTTAACAATGATTCACTTGGTAAAGATAAAGATGGCAACGATGTGTATCTTGCAGATATCTGGCCATCGCAAGAAGAAGTTAACGCTGCTGTTAAAGCAACAGTTACACCGGAATTGTTCCGTAAAGAATACGAAACAGTATTCAACGATAACAAACGTTGGAATGAAATCCAAACAAGCAACGAAGCAATTTATGCTTTCGATTCTAAATCAACTTATATTCAAAATCCTCCATTCTTTGAAGGATTATCACCAGAACCAGGTTCAGTTAACCCACTTTCTGGTCTGCGCGTAGTTGGTAAATTCGGTGACTCAGTAACAACTGACCACATTTCCCCTGCAGGTGCAATCGGTAAAGATACACCAGCTGGTATCTACCTTCGTGAAAACGGTGTGAAACCGCGTGACTTTAACTCTTACGGTTCTCGTCGTGGTAACCATGAAGCAATGATGCGTGGAACTTTCGCAAACATTCGTATCCGTAACCAAGTTGCTCCAGGTACAGAAGGCGGATACACAACTTACTGGCCAACAGGCGATGTAATGGCTATCTATGATGCTTGCATGAAATACAAAGCTGATGGAACAGGTCTTGCAGTCATCGCTGGTAAAGACTATGGTATGGGAAGCTCTCGTGACTGGGCTGCGAAAGGTACTAACCTTCTTGGCATCAAAACAGTCATCGCTGAAAGCTTTGAACGTATTCACCGTTCTAACCTTGCATTAATGGGTGTTCTTCCACTTCAATTCAAAGAAGGCGAAAACGCTGAAACGCTTGGCTTGACTGGTAAAGAAGCGATCGCAGTTAAAATCGACGAAACAGTTAAACCGCGTGATATTGTAACAGTTACAGCTACTGATGAAGCTGGAAACGTAAAAGAATTTGATGTACTTGTTCGTTTCGATTCCGAAATCGAAATCGATTACTACCGTCACGGTGGTATCCTTCAAATGGTATTACGTAATAAATTAAAAGGCTAATTTCAGCTTTTGAAAAGCGGTAAACCTACTTGTCAGGTTTACCGCTTTTTTTGTGTCAAGTTTATGAAACAAAGTGATATCATGATATGATTTAAAGGAATCAAACTTTTCCGGAGATCCTTTTATTGTTAAGATAGTAAAAGGGAAGTTGTTCTATTTCTGGAAATGGACTAATATTTTTATTGTAATGGGACTAGGGGGACGAGTATGCTTAAAAAAATTATTGCTTCGGTGGCCTTACTGTCACTTATTACTGTAGCGATCGTGCAGGCCATGGATAATAAATCAAAGGAAAATGACGAAAAAGATGCTTTGGGCGGATTGAAAATTGGAGCTAAAGCACCGAATTTCTCCTTGAAAACCTTGGATGGGAAACAAATTGAGTTATCTGATTATAAGGGTAAAAAGGTAATGCTGAACTTTTGGGCAACGTGGTGTCCGCCGTGCAAGAAGGAAATGCCGGATATGGAAAAATATACACAGCAAGCGGGTGATGATGTCGTCGTACTTGCTGTCAATATCGACCCGGAAAATGATGTACAATCCTTTATAGACGATAATGGCATTACTTTTACCATTCCGCTGGACAGTCAAAGTGCAGAAAATCCAGTGAATGAGCGCTACAAGATTCTAAGCATACCGACAACTTACTTCATTGACAAAGAAGGCATTATCAGGAATAAGGTGATTTCATCCATGCAACTAAAAGATATGGAACGATATATAAATAGTATGCAGTAGGGAATCTTAATCAAGGTTGATCTGTATGGAAAAAATAGTGGCACCCCTGCTGAGTAATTGGCTATTCAAGGCCCTTAGATGCTTGCTGCGAGGAGGTTCGGCAGACAGCCGGAAAAAAAGGTCGCGGATTTCTGAAAAGAATGGGAACGCATTTTAGAACGAAAATTGTAGGTGAGACTACAGTCTGACGGAACCTTCATAAGGTTCCGTTTTATTGATTTGTTAACAAAGTTGTCAAAATTAAACGGAAAAATCTAAATATTTTTAAAATTATGGTTAATGTTTGCGAAAATAGGGTTAAAGTATAGAGAGTTGAGAAATGTAATTTTATCAGATTAAAAATCTGATAATTATGACAATTAGGAATGAACACCATATAGTCATAATTTTACGTTAATTTGGCAATACTGAATAGTATATTAAAAATAAGTAGGTGAAAAGCATGAAAAAAAGAAAAAGGACATTTGAAGAATTAATTAAAGAAAACAAAAAGGAATTATTGATGGACGTTAAACAAATGGAAAGACTTGAGGAACGTCTTGAAAAAAAACATATGCAAAAGGCTGAATAGGTTTTGCAAAATATTTATCCAAAAGAGCCAGTGCCATGAAGGTCCCTTCAAAGCGCTGTCTCTTTTTTCATGACATT
This sequence comes from Bacillus sp. SD075, assembly GCF_017355165.1. GTDB lineage: Bacteria > Bacillota > Bacilli > Bacillales > DSM-1321 > Peribacillus. The sequence goes on from NZ_JADILK010000007.1 coordinate 98,113, forward strand.
TTCAAAAACTGGCATTCATGAATTTCGCCTTTTATATCCATGATAAGAGGAGGAGGCGATAGAATGGGTAATCCAAAAAAAGATTCCAAACACTTTAGACCGAGCCATCTGGGGACACAACCAATAGCAGCGGGTGGGAATAATGGAAAGAAAATGCAGGACAAATCAGGGAAACATCCTCAAGTCATTCAAACTAAAGGTGAGTAATCAAGGGGCTTAATAAAATAATCGTAATAATATTATGTAAACAAAATAACATGAGGTGAAATTAATGGGCTCAAATAAACACAATCAGGATAACCGTTTGGATAATGTTGAAAAAATTCAGGATGCGATTCAAAATACAGAAGAAAACATAATCGCGGCAAATGAAACGTTATCATTTTCTTCAGGGGCGGAAAATCAGGCAATTAAAGCCAAAAACGACCGAAGAAGAAAGAGCATTGATGGTATGAAGGAAGAAATGCAAGATGAGCAAGAAGCACGGGAAAGCGGTTATAGTAACGATAATATTTAACCAATTAGATAAAGGGGAGAAAGAGGCGAGAAGCTCTTTCTCCCCTTTTATTAAAGGAGCATGGCAGGGAAGCAGTCATTTGAGACAGTCTAAATGAAATTTTTACAATTGGTATGGTAAAATGTTTATTGCAATAGAAATGAAAGTGGGGAAACAAAATGTTCATAGCTGAAAACGAAATTGAAGTGCGGTATGCAGAGACAGATCAAATGGGGGTTGTTTACCATGCGAATTATTTTATATGGATGGAACTAGGCAGGACAAAATTGATAAATGATTTAGGATTTTATTATGCTGATATGGAAGCGGATGGCATCCTCTCACCTGTTATGGATATTCAGGCTTCGTATAAAACCCCTATTCGATATGGGGAAAAGGTAAAAGTGAAAACCTGGATTGAAAAATATGACGGCTTACGGGTCGTTTATGCGTATGAAATCTTTAATGGGAAAAATGAAGTGGCTGCTACAGGTCATTCTTCACACGTTTGCGTTAAAAAGGAAAGCTTCCGCCCGATATCCATTAAACGCATGTATCCTGAATGGCATGAGGCCTATGAGAAATATAAAAAGCAGGATGAATGGGTTTAAATACAATAATTGAGGTGAATAAGAAATGGCTTTTGGGATTAAGCGGGTAGACGTAGTAGCCTGGAAGCAGAAAATCGATCAAGGCCAAATTGCTTTTTTAACTCATTATTGGGTGGATGACCGATTTCCGGGCTGCAAGACGGTTACAAAAGTGGGATGTAATGATTTAGGGCGTTTATCGGAGTGGGGTAAGACATATGGACTTAAAAACGAGTGGATTCATCACAGGAAGGATGGCTATTCTCATTTCGATCTTTTAGGGGACAAGCAAGCGGAAATTCTTAGGGCGGAAGATATTAAAGAGCGCCTGCTCGATTGAACAAGAAAAAACAGCAGTTTACACCGCTGCTGCATGGTCAAGCACTCGTTTCGTAGTTAAATTCAGGTTCAGTCAGTTTTTCATTAAAAGTAATATGTAAATCGTGGCCATCAAAATACCATAAATCTTTTTCTTCTACATAAAAAGTAATTTCATTCGTGGTGGTTATGGCTGCTGCAGCTTCAGGTTCTTCTTGCATGATACCTAATGAAAAGCCGCTTTGGACGGTACTATGCCCTCCATATCTTACATAAAAGCGCAAATGAGAGCCCTCTTGAAGCCCTAGCTCTTCCATATACCACTTAGCTGCTTGATCGGAAATGGTCAGTTTCATTCTAATTCTCCTTCCTAGAGGTTCGTTATTTAAGTATAAAGTAATTATGAAGTAGATGCGAATAATGTGCGTTTAAGAAAGGAAACAACCATGGATATTATATATAATATTTGTTTCATAACGCGAAAAAGATCCAACGAAAATGAAGTGTTGATGCTATTTCGCCAAAAGAATCCCAATAGGCATAAATGGAATGGTATAGGCGGGAAAATAGAACAAGGTGAAACCATCGATGAATCGATGGAACGCGAGATTCTCGAAGAAACTGGATTGAAGGTAAAGGGGATGGCCTTTCGAGGGATTGTGACATGGAATCAAACGGGTGGAATGTATGTTTATCGAGCTGAAGATGCAGGTGGCGGGCTTTCTGCCTGTGATGAAGGGGAACTTGCCTGGAAGCCATATCAATGGGTTATGGAGGCAAATGAAGTTGTGCCCAACATAAAGCATTATCTAAAAGATATATTACAGGATGGACCACCACTGGAATTTGACTGTACCTATGAAAATGAACATTTAGTATCAGTCAAAAAGAAGCCGTTGCCTGTTTTTACAAAAGAATTGACTATCACCAATTGAAAACCGCCCCTGTGCGGTTTTTTTGCCTATTTTGATTCCTAAGCAATAAAGTGGTAAAAGAATATCGGTATTTTTGACGAGGTAAGCAAGATTCTGAAAATTATATATTGTGATTATAAAACGAAATGCGATCTAATTAATTTCCTTATAAAGGGGGCTGCTGATTTGCGGAAAACGGGGCTGTTAGAAGGGAGTACGGGTATGGTGTCGCTTTCAATATTGGCTTAAAATGATATGTAGGGATATGAGATGATCGAACAGCTGGAGTTGTACAAATTTGGACGTTGATTTCCACTTCAGGCACTCGCTTTCCGCGGGCGGTCCGGGAGCCTCCTCGGCGCAATTGCGCCTGTGGGGTCTCCCTTAGACTCGCTATTCCCGCAGGAGTCTCGCACCTTCCGTTCCAATCAACTATGTTTAAAATTTTAGATGGAAACTCCTTTTGCCTACAGTCTTTTTTGTTTTAAAATAGAAGGATTAAAACTTGAGGTGATGAGGATGCTTTCGAAACATAATTCTATTCAGCGAGATCAACTTGAAATGATTACTTTAGATCAACTGGTGCCGGCGAATCATTTGGTTCGTAAAATGGAGGCTTCCATTGACTTCACTTTCATTTATGATTTGGTGATAGAGATTGTATATGATGAACATGTTGATGGTTTCATTTGCCCAACGGGTGAGCTATTAACGTAAAAGAGGGTTATCGCGAGTATAAATCCCCAAAACACATCTGTGCAACATGCTCATTTTTATCTCGGTGTACAGAAAGCAAAGACTGTCAAAAAGTAGTGACACGGCATATCTGGCAAGCATATGTGGAAGAAGCAGATCATCTGCGTCATCATCAAGAGGTAAAACCTATCTATGCGAAACGCAAAGAAACGATTGAGCGTGTATTCGCAGATGCAAAAGAAAAGCATGGTATGCGTTGGACTACTTTAAGGGGACTTAAAAAATTGTCGATGCAAGCGATGCTTACTTTCGCTGCCATTAATGTAAAGAAGATGGCCACTTGGACATGGCAAGGTCCTAAAATGGCTTAACATAGTGGCTCGAAGAGCCCAAATCTCTTAACCTTTGGTCAAAATTTCAAAGGGAATTTCAAAAGGGGTTCGGAATTTTTTAATTCCGAACCCCTTTTGTCTACAAACTCATAGCTGCAGATTCCTGCAGCTATTTTGTATTTTCTTTTGCTTCAGCCTCTGCAAGCTTTCTCAGCAAGATAGGTGTAGGCATATGCATGATTTGCTCTAAAGGCAAGTTTAGTGACTTGGATAACTTTAATGCGGTTTCCGGTGATATTTGTAATGGTTTCATGGCACTTTCTCCTATGGATATTTAATAACTAGTTCCAGTGTAGCCTCTGTTCGCCAATTATTCAATCCTTCCTTCACCATTTCCCCATTAAACGAAACCTATAATTTTCTTTTGATTTGAAGTTAATGTAGACATATTCTAGTGCTCCTTACCTTACAAAAGAATTGCAATGGGGCCAAAATGAAAATAAGAGTAGACAAAGAATTATTTATTTCATGTAGGCCCGTTTCATTTTCGTGAATAAGCATAAAGAACCATTTTGAATTGGTGGCATATCTTGGATTCGAATTATCGTGAATACAAGATCAAGAGAGTGGGAATTAGGGAATTTCATAAAAGTGAAGCCGGAAAAAGCAATCTGGTTATAAAAAGCAATTGAAACAGATGGCATATACTCCATCTCGTATAGCAGTTAGTCCTTGAGGCATATGGAAAATTTAAAAGCCAGGGAAAATCATGATAAGGAAATAAAAGAGGAAGTGAGAAGGAAACTCACGTTTGTTAGTGAAGAAGTCCTGAATTTAAGTGAAGAAACGGAGGCTTCAGTTAAGCAATTGATAGAAAACGGGCAATATATCAAAACGCAAATCTCTACGCGCGCTGAGCAATTACTTCGTTCAAAAACATTGCCTGAAGGGGGCAGAATCGTATGCAGATTAACGGAAAAGATACAAAACCTTGTGATTTTCATGAAAGATGTTGATGAGTCTGTCCTAAGGGTCAAGGATGTGTTCAAGCAGGCGAGAAAGAATCGGAGTTAACAAAGGGAATATAAAGGATTGTACAGAGATGGAAATGTCAAATCAGGGGGGAGTTTCAATCATCCAGGAAATCGGAAACGCTACTGGGAAAGGTTTCGAAGCATGCAGGTATCCTGAATAACACGGTAAATGAAGTATAGAATGGAAAAATAGGCCCAGCAAACGGGCCTATTTTCACTTGGTGATGCGTATGTTCTTACAACCACTTTACTTTCGGTTCAGTTTTATCGATAATTCGTTTAATGTTCGCCCGATGCCGGTAAAAAATGAAAATCGTAAAAATGCCGATCACTGTAATGAGAGCCCAATCACCTGTATGAAACACCAAACTATAGATAAAAGCAAGAAGGGAGGCAATCATGGACGAAAGCGAGACGTATTTGGAAATGTATAGGGATATAAAGAAAATGATAACGGCAATGACAAAAAATAATGGTTCATAACCAAGAATGACCCCAGCTGAAGTCGCAACCGCTTTCCCGCCCCGAAAGTTTGCAAAAATGGGAAACATATGGCCGATGACGGCAATAACGCCGACTAGCATTTCATTCAAATCAGCTCCAAGCAAAAACGGGAGTGAAGTTGCAAGCGTCCCCTTAAGTATATCCATGATGGTGACGGTAAGCCCTGCCTTGACACCCAATGTCCGGAAGGTATTTGTTCCGCCAAGATTTTTACTGCCATGCTCCCGAATGTCGATGTTGTAAAAGGTTTTACCGATAATTAAACCGGATGGAATCGATCCAATCAAGTAGGCGGACAGTATAATGATAAATGTAAGCATTCTATGACCCTTTCTTTAAGAAAAATCTTCTTATTTTTTCATGTTTAAGCGGCTGATTGTTACCATTTTGAAAGAAATAGCTAAAAACAGCCTTAAACTGCGTGATAAGCATCTCTTATTGTAACATTTTCGTGACAAAATGGTACGGCTGTCCGAAAAAAATCCACTGAAAAATGAATTTTCCTTGATGAATATGCATCTTTTGATATAGGTTTAAGTTGAAGCAAGGCAAAAGGTTTAGATTTTCTTATTTTCGTAAATATAAAATGGTAGGAAGCCTGCTTATATAAAGTCCCCCAATACGTGGTAGGCTGGATGAACATATAGGCAGGCCAGGGAGTCATACCTTTTCGAAATTTATTTTTTCTTGTATAATTGTTTTTCTTAATAATGGTAATATCAGCTTGTCTTTGTAAAATATCCTTGTTAAGAATACTTTTTATGCAAATATTACATTTTATAAATAGAGGGGATTGGTAAGAATGATAGAAAATCCAAGCAGAGCGGAAATGGGCCAAATGCTAAAAAAAGCGAAGCGGATCGCTGTAGTCGGTTTATCGAATAACCCCGAGCGGACGTCTTATATGGTATCCAAGGCGATGCAGGACAGCGGATATGAGATCGTCCCGGTTAACCCTGCCGTATCCGAAGTATTGGGCGTCAAGGCCGTGAAAGCCCTTCAAGATATTGAAGGCCACGTCGATATCGTCAATGTGTTTCGCCGCTCAGAGTTCCTTCCGGAGATTGCCAAAGAGTTTGCGGACATTGATGCGGATATCTTTTGGGCGCAGCTGGGTGTGGAAAATGAGGAAGCCTATAATTTCTTGAAGGAAAAAGGTTATACTGTCATCATGGATCGATGCATTAAAGTCGAACACGCCCTTACGAAGTAATGTCAAAAGAGCGGACTTCCGCTCTTTTTTAAAGGCATCACTGGTTTCAGCTTGAGGGTATCGACCATGTCCTAAGCGGTGGGAATATCCACCGATTTAAGAACATTTTGATTAAAATCGTAAAAGTATATTTGCCAAATGAAAATTTACCGCTACAATTAGAATGGTAGCTATGATACGTTTTCTTGTTCCAATCAAAGAGCTAATGCTAATAAAAGGGACGAAAAAAATAGAACACTTGTTCTTTTTTCGCGAAAGTATTATACTTTTTATATGATATTAACGTATGAATGTATTTGTTAAGCTAGTGAGTCATTTCATTGCAGTATGATTTGGCCCGGAAATTGTGTTTAGTAAGGAAAGGGGAATTTCTGTGGCAAAGAAAGTAAAAACAATCGAGTACAATGATGATGCAATTCAGGTACTGGAAGGACTCGAAGCGGTCAGAAAACGTCCCGGTATGTATATCGGCAGTACTGATGCACGCGGACTTCATCATTTAGTGTACGAGATTGTAGATAACTCCGTAGATGAGGCTTTGGCAGGATATGGAGACCAAATTAGTGTGAAAATACATAAAGATAACAGTGTAAGTGTGTCAGATAAAGGGCGTGGAATGCCTATTGGCATGCATAAATTGGGTAAACCGACGCCTGAAGTCATTTTAACGATTCTTCATGCTGGAGGTAAATTTGGACAAGGCGGATATAAAACGAGTGGAGGCCTCCATGGAGTCGGTGCTTCGGTCGTTAACGCGTTGTCCGAATGGCTTGTCGTGACGATCAAAAGGGACGGATTCATTTACGAACAACGTTTTTTCAATGGCGGAAAGCCAGAAACCACTCTGGAGAAAATCGGTAAAACCAATCAAGCGGGGACCAAAATCCACTTCAAGCCGGATCCGAAGATATTTTCGGTGACGACTTTTAATTATGATATCCTATGTGAACGTCTTCGTGAATCAGCTTTTCTTTTAAAAGGCATGAAGATAGAATTGACGGATGAACGTAACGACCATAACGAAACTTTTCACTATGAAAATGGAATTGAGGCGTTTGTGGATTACTTGAATGAAGAAAAAGAGACGCTTCATAGTGTAGTCAGCTTGGAAGGCGAACAAAATGGGATAGAAGTAGATCTCGCCTTTCAATTCAATGATGGTTATTCAGAAAATATTTTAAGCTTCGTAAATAACGTTAGAACGAAAGACGGAGGTACCCATGAGATTGGCGCAAAAACGGCCATGACACGGGCATTTAATGATTATGCCAGAAAAATGGGGCTATTGAAGGAAAAAGATAAAAACCTCGAAGGTACCGATATACGTGAAGGCTTGTCTTCAATCATTTCTGTACGTATCCCTGAAGAACTTCTTCAATTCGAAGGACAAACCAAGAGCAAGCTAGGAACAAGTGAAGCCCGTTCTGCAGTCGATTCCATCGTATCAGAGCACTTAGCCTACTTTTTTGAAGAAGATCCGACCACGAGTACCCTATTGGTTAAAAAAGCGATCAAAGCTTTCCAAGCAAGGGAAGCGGCGCGCAAAGCCCGTGAGGATGCAAGAAGCGGGAAGAAACGAAAAAAATCCGATGCCATTCTTTCCGGGAAATTAACACCGGCTCAATCGAAAAATCCCGAACGGAATGAATTATATCTTGTAGAAGGGGACTCTGCTGGGGGATCCGCTAAACAAGGGCGCGATCGCCGTTTCCAAGCAGTCCTGCCATTACGCGGTAAAGTTATCAATACGGAAAAGGCAAAACTAGCGGATATTTTTAAGAACGAGGAAATAAATACGATCATCCATGCCATCGGCGGAGGGGTCGGGGCGGAGTTCAATACGCCGGACACCAACTATGATAAAGTGATTATCATGACAGATGCCGATACGGATGGGGCGCATATCCAAGTGCTGCTGCTGACTTTCTTTTATCGCTATATGAAGCCGTTAATAGAGTCAGGAAAGGTTTACATTGCCTTGCCCCCTTTATATAAAGTGAGTAAAGGGACCGGGAAGAAAGAAGTCATTGAATATGCTTGGAGCGACGAGGAACTTCAGGGAGCGATAGACAAGGTAGGGAAAGGCTATATGATTCAGCGCTATAAAGGGCTGGGTGAGATGAATGCCGATCAATTATGGGATACCACCATGAACCCGGAAACAAGGACATTGATACGTGTGAAGATCGATGACGGTGCCCGTGCGGAAAGACGTGTGACAACGTTGATGGGAGATAAGGTTGAACCGCGTCGTAAGTGGATTGAAGCCAATGTCGCTTTTGGTCTCGAAGAGGAATCGAATATTTTAGATAATGAAAATATGTCGATTGAAGAGGAGGTCAATAACGATGGTATTTGAAGAAACATTTCGAGATTTGCCGCTTGAAGAGGTAATTGGTGACCGTTTCGGGCGTTATAGTAAATATATTATCCAAGATCGGGCACTGCCAGATGCAAGGGACGGTTTAAAACCAGTACAGCGCAGGATATTGTATGCGATGCATGTCGAAGGAAATACTCAAGAAAAAGGATTTAGGAAATCCGCAAAAACGGTCGGTAATGTAATTGGTAACTACCACCCTCACGGAGATTCATCCGTTTATGAGGCAATGGTTAGGATGAGCCAAGACTGGAAACTGCGGAAGGTCATGGTCCAAATGCACGGAAACAATGGTAGTATTGATGGTGATCCGCCTGCTGCGATGCGTTATACGGAAGCAAGGCTTTCATCGATTGCCTCCGAGATGCTGCGTGATATTGAAAAAAGGACGGTCGATTTTGTACCGAACTTTGATGATACTTCAGAAGAACCCATTGTATTGCCTGCAATGTTCCCTAACCTGCTTGTAAACGGCTCTACAGGAATTTCAGCAGGCTATGCCACTGAAATCCCGCCACATCAACTAGGTGAAGTCATTGATGCTGCCATTATGCGAATCGATAAGCCGGAGGCGACAGTCGCTGATTTAATGACGGTCATTAAAGGGCCGGATTTTCCTACTGGCGGTATCATTCAAGGAATTGAAGGCATTCGTAAAGCCTATGAAACGGGTAAAGGGAAAATAATCATTCGCGGGTTGGCGGAAGTGGAAACGATTCGGGGCGGCAAACAGCAAATCGTCATCACTGAAATCCCATATGAAGTCAATAAAGCCAACCTTGTTAAGAAAATGGATGAGTTCCGTCTAGACCGGAAAGTGGAAGGTATCGCCGAAGTAAGGGATGAAACCGACCGTACAGGACTGCGAATTGTCATCGAACTGAAAAAAGAAGCAGATGCAAATGGGGTCTTGCATTACTTATACAAAAATTCCGATCTGCAAATTGCATACAATTTCAATATGGTCGCGATTTATAAAAAACGGCCAACATTGATGAGCCTGCCAAAAATGCTCGATGCATATATCGAACATCGTAAAGAGGTAATCGTGAACCGTTCACGTTATGAGCTGCAAAAAGCTCATGACAGGGCACATATCGTCGATGGTTTAGTGAAGGCTTTATCCATATTAGATGAAGTCATCGCTGTCATCCGGGCATCTAAAGACAAACGGAATGCTAAAGATAACCTTATTGCTAAATTTGCTTTTACTGAAGCGCAAGCTGAAGCCATTGTCTCCTTGCAGTTATATAGGCTGACGAATACGGATATTACAGCACTTGAAGCAGAGGCAGCGGAATTGAAGAACAAAATTGAGGAATTGACAAAGATTCTTGGCAGTGAAAAAGTTCTTCTTCAAGTAATTAAAAAAGAACTTCGATTCATTAAAAAGGGCTTTGATGACGGACGGCGTTCCAAAATCGAAAAAGAAATTGAAGAAATCAAAATCAATCTTGAAGTCTTGATTGCGAGTGAAGACGTAATGGTTACCGTGACGAAAGAAGGCTATGTCAAACGGACATCTTTACGATCTTATGCAGCATCAGGCGGTCTTGATTTTGGCATGAAAGATTCCGATCGTCTGCTCCAGAGGCTGGAGATGAATACAACAGATGTTCTGTTGCTGTTCACATCCAAAGGAAACTACCTCTATTGTCCAGTTCATCAGCTTCCTGATATTCGCTGGAAGGAAACCGGTCAGCATATCGCTAACATCATTCCCATCGACAGGGAAGAGCAAATCATCAAAGCGATTCCAATCAAAGATTTTACCCTGCCGGAATTCTTAGTGTTCATCACGAAAAATGGTATGGTGAAAAAGACAGAATTAGCTTCCTATAAAGCCCAGCGTCATTCAAAACCGCTGGTTGGTGTCAATTTAAAAGGCGACGATGAATTGGTCGATGTCCATCATACCGATGGCCAGGCTGACCTTTTCCTAGTCACTCATAACGGCTATGGTTTATGGTTTGATGAAGAAGAAGTAAGTGTTGTCGGTGTCCGTGCAGCAGGTGTCAAAGGGATTAATTTGAAAGAAAATGACTATGTCATTGGCGGAAAGGTTTTGGCCAAGGATAGTAAAGCATCGATCTTTATCGTTACACAGCGCGGAGCCGTAAAGAAAATGAAATTAACCGAGTTTGAAAAAACGAGCCGGGCAAAACGCGGTGTCGTGGTCTTGAGGGAATTGAAGTCGAATCCTCATAGGGTCATTGGTTTCGATATTATTAACAAAACCGACAGTTTATTCATTCTTTCTGAAAAGGGAACCATTGAAACGATTCATGCCGCTTCATTAAAAAATCATGATCGATATACGAATGGATCATTTGTTTTTGATGAAACGGTTAGTGGAAAAGCGAAAGAATTATGGAAAATATCATTGGAAGATGACTCCGCCATAGAGCAGTGAATCATTTTTGAACGGGATGCTGATCTTGAACAGCATCCCGTTTTATTTTCCGATAAATGACCAGTTAGATCCTTTAAGAAAATAATCCCCACAAACCCCGCACTACAAGGTCAGTTGTTTTATGAAAGTATTCCTTTAATTCAAAAATGACTTATTGAGTTAAATTTAAATCCTAGTATTATGAACCTAATATGATTAAGAGAGCAACAAATAATTCAAATTTGAATTTTACCATTAATTAAGTCAAGGTAATATAACGATTTATTTTTGGCACACTCCTTGCATATTGTTAGTATGACTTCTTTATTTTTTTGAATGAAGAAAGGGGAGGACCAATGGATAGACCTTGGAAAAAGCATATCCCGAAAGGAAATCCAATAGAGATTGACATTCCTGATATGTCTTTGACAGAACTATTTTATCAATCAGTCGAACAATATTCTGATAAAACAGCGGTTACGTTCAAGGAGCAAAGGTATACATATTCAGAGTTGGGGAAGTTAGTGAAAAGATGCGCCCGCTTGCTTGCTGATGAAGGAATTAGAAAGGGAGATCGTGTGGCTCTTATGCTTCCTAATTGTCCCCAATATCCAATTGGGTTTTTTGGAACTCTTTTGAATGGAGCCATTGTTGTCCAAATCAATCCAATGTATAAAGCGAACGAATTAATACATGTCCTGAAAGATTCAGGTGCAAGGCACATTATTGTGCTCGCTGATTTATTGCCAATAGTTGAAGCCGTTATAGCTGAAACCGATGTTGCAAAGGTGCTGAGCGTGTCGCTGGAAAAGGGCAAATGTGAAATGACAAAAAAGCTACTATCAGTAACAGAGGCGGATTTCAAGGTGGAGATCGAACCTGCCGAGGATATCGCCGTCCTCCAATATACTGGAGGAACGACAGGGCGTTCTAAAGGGGCGATGCTAACCCATCGAAATATCGTAGCCAATACGCTGCAAAGTGGAGCCACTTCAAGAATCAATACCCAAAAGGGGAAGGAAAGGGTACTTGGCGTTTCCCCATTATTCCATGTGTACGGCATGACTTCAGGGATGAACCTGACCTTTTATAATGGAGGGGAATTAATTCTTGTATCCCGGTTTGAGGTGACGGAGATAGTCGATTTAATCAATAATATTAAACCGACTATTTTTCCGGGGGTCCCGACGATGTATATTGCTTTATTACAATATTACCAGTCCCATCCATTTGATTTGCATACATTGAAATCTTGCGTTTCGGGTTCGTCACCATTGCCATTGAATGTATTGTCAAGGTTTAACGAATTGAGTGGAACAAAGATTGCAGAGGGCTATGGACTGTCCGAGGCGTCACCAGTCACGCACCGGAATCCAGTTAGCGGCCTGCAAAAACCAGGAAGTATCGGGATTCCGATACAAAATACTGATGCCGCCATAATTGACAGTATTACAGGGGAGCCAGCCCTCTTGGTCGATACACCAGGTGAATTGGTCATAAAGGGGCCACAGGTAATGAAAGGTTATTGGGGCATGCCTGAAGAGACGCAGCAGACGATTCAAAACGGTTGGCTGCATACCGGTGATATTGCCAAGATGGATGAAGATGGCTTCTTTTACATTGTGGGACGGAAGAAAGAGATGATCATCGCAGGTGGATTCAATATTTATCCAATTGAAATTGAAGATACTTTATACAGTCATCCTAAGGTTCTGGAAGCTGCCGTCTTTGGCATTCCCGATCAATATCGCGGTGAAACGGTACATGCTGCGGTAGTTCTAAAACCAAGTGAAAGGATAACTGAAAACGAATTGAAGGATTATTGCCGAAAGCAGCTAGCTGCCTTTAAAGTCCCAAAAGCAATCACATTTGAAAGTGAACTTCCGAAGACGGCGGTCGGTAAGATCTTAAAACGCAAACTTCAAGAAAAACATATCGCATATTCGGATAAAATATGAAAGCGTTAACAACCAATTAGCAAATAAAGGGGAATGCAAATGGACTTTCGCTTAGATGAAGACATACTGTTATTAAAAGAAAATATACGCCAGTTTATCGAAGAGCAAATCGATCCATTTTCCATGCAGATAGAGGACGAAGATCATATCCCGGAATCCATTATTAATTTATCGAAGGAAATCGGGCTATTCGGTCTTAGTATCCCGGAAAGGTACGGCGGGCTCGGAATCGGGATGGTGGGAAAATGTGCTTTATATGAGGAAATCGGCAAAACACATAATGGATATACCACTCTGATTGGGGCTCACACCGGTATAGGGACGGTAGGGATAGTTGAAATGGGCAATGAAATGCAAAAGGAAAAATATCTACCGGATATGGCAAGCGGTAATAGAATCGGCGCTTTTGCTTTAACTGAGCCTGCAGCGGGGTCCCATGCTACGAATCTCAAGATGACGGCTGTCAAAAAAGGCGATAAATATATTCTAAATGGGACTAAGCATTATATAACGAATGCAGATGTAGCAGATATTTTTACGGTTATGGCCGTAACGGACAAAGATAAAGGGGCGAAAGGAATCACCTCATTCATAGTAGAAAAGGATTTTACGGGTTTTAGAGTTGGTAGCCTGGAAAGGAAGATGGGGCTTCGAGGCTCACATTCGGCCGAATTGGTTTTTGAAGATTGCGAAGTCCCGGCTGAAAATGTACTGGGGGACGTCGGGCAAGGGTATGTAAATGCATTGAAGATCCTAGCAAATGGCAGGGCAGGCCTTGCTGCACGTAATTTGGGGTCCTGTCAATACCTGCTAGATCTATCTACCAAATATGCAACAGAACGTGAACAATTCAATGTCCCGATCATTGATCATCAAGCCGTATCCCATATGATTGCCGAGATGGCAATGGAAATAGAAGCACTTCGTTCATTCACATACCGGGTTGCATGGATGGTCGATCAGAAAGAAAAAATCATTAAAGAAGCGGCCATGCTTAAGTTGTATGGTTCGGAAGTATATAATCGTGTCGCTGATAAGGCCGTTCAGATTCATGGCGGGATGGGATACATGAAGGATTACCCAGTTGAACGTTTCTATCGGGATGCCCGAATCACTAGAATATATGAAGGCACATCCGAAATTCAAAAAAATATCATTACCGGACAATTGAAGAGAAAATATCAAAACTAGTCTAATTGGAAAGCGGAGGGAGTAAAATGGATTTACGACTATCAGATGAACAAAAAATGGTACAAAAAACAATACGCAAATTCGTGGAAAATGAATTGATTCCCTTAGAAAATGAAGTGCTTCGCAATGAAATGGCAGGAAAACCTAGTTTGCCAGAGGGGACATTGAAAGATTTACAGGAAAAAGCAAAAAATGCTGGGTTTTGGGGCATCAATACTCCGGAGGAATTTGGCGGGGCAGACTTAGGGCAGCTTATGATGGCAATTGTCTTGATGGAAGTATCAAAAACGTTTGTACCATTCAGCTTTGGAGGTTCGGCTGATAACATACTTTATTATGCAAATGAAGAACAGAAACAGAAATATCTGATCCCTACGATTAATGGTGAGAAAAAGTCCTGTTTTGCCATGACGGAGCCGGGGGCTGGGTCCGATACGCGAAATATTAAAATGACGGCAGTAAAAGAAGGGAACGAATGGGTGCTTAACGGTGAAAAAACTTTCATTACAGGGGGAAATGATGCCGATTTCGTCATGGTCATTGCTGTTACGGACAAAGAACGTCATCAAGCAACTGGAACGGAAGGGGTAACCTGTTTCATCGTAGACCGTAATATGGGCTGGAGATCAGAGTATATCAATACGATGGGAGAATGGGGACCGGCCGGTTTAGTTTTTGATAATGTCAGGGTACCCGAAGAAAACATTTTAGGGGAAGTGCATGGCGGTTATAAACTTGGCTTGGAATGGATTGGTTTTGCAAGATGGATAGTGGGCGCACGCGCTGTCGGTTCTGCAGAAAGATTGCTGCAAATGGCTATAGAATACGCTAAAGAACGAGTCACATTCGGTAAACCAATCGCAGAGCGCCAGGCCATTCAATGGCAGATAGCTGATTCGGCTGTAGAGATCGAAGCTGCAAGGTGGCTCGTATTGAATGCGGCATTTACACTTGATAATGGAGAAGACAATCGCCATTTAGCTTCAATGGCTAAACTTTATGGAGCCAATATGGGGAATCGGGTCGTTGATCGTGTATTGCAGATACACGGTGGCATGGGATATACGAAGGAGCTTCCCATCGAACGTTGGTATCGCGAGGCGAGGCTTTGGAGGATTTATGATGGTACGGATGAAATACAGCGTATGATCATTTCCCGAAATTTGATTAAGGGGCATGTTAAATTAGGGCAATTCTTATAATAGATTAGGAGGAAACGATTATGACAGGGAGATTTAAAGGGAAAACAGCTTTAGTTACCGGTGGAAGCAGAGGAATTGGCCGGGCGATCGTGGAACTATTTGCCAGTGAGGGAGCAAACGTAGCGATTATCGATATCAACGAAGAGGCTTTGACATCAACTGGAAATGAATTAAGGGATAAGGGTTATACCATTTTTACCAAAGTGGCCAATGTGGTCAATTCCGAAGAGGTGGAAGCATCCATAAAAGAAATAGCCGACACATTCGGTTCGCTTGATATTCTCGTGAATAATGCTGGGGTCATCCGGGATAATCTACTTTTTAAAATGACCGATTCAGATTGGCAGACGGTAATGGATGTGCATTTAAGAGGTACTTTTAATGCAGTACGTGCCGCCCAGAAGCATATGGTGGCAAATAAATATGGAAGAATCATCAATATATCATCCACTTCGGCCCTAGGGAACCGCGGGCAGGCTAATTATTCAGCTGCTAAAGCTGGGCTTCAAGGGTTAACAAAAACACTAGCGATTGAACTTGGGAAATTTGGGATAACGGCTAATTCGGTCGCACCAGGTTTTATCGAAACCGAAATGACGAAAGAAACAGCTAGGCGGGTGGGAGTGAGTTTTGAGCAATTCATCCAGGATAGGGCAAACAGTATTCCTGTTGCCAGAAGCGGTTTGCCAAGTGATATTGCTCATGCTGTTGCATTCTTTGCCGATGAAGCTTCCTCATTCATTAGTGGGCAGGTTTTATATGTTGCGGGCGGTCCAAAAAATTAAGGGAAAAGGCGGGATGTTATGTTCAACGAAAGTATTGGAAAACGATCCACCCCCGTTAAAAATATAGTTGAACGGGGAGCCGTTAAAAAATTCGCATTATCGATTGGCGATCCCCACCCGATTTTCATTGATGAAGAAATAGGCAGGCAATCAAGGTACGGAACGAATATCGCTCCACCAACTTTCCCAAGGGTCTTTGATTTTGGGACGATTGAAAGCTTAAATCTCCCGAAAAAAGGGTTGATTCACGGTGAGCAGATATATCGCTATAATAGGCCGCTGAAGGTAGGGGAAGAAATTACCTGTTATACGGAAGTGAAAGACTATTATGAGAAAAAAGGGAAACAAGGGGAAATGGGATTTCTAGCCTTTGAAAATTATGGGACGGATGCAAATGGGGAAATTGTCTTCACTGCTGAACAGCTTGTCATAATAAATGAAACGATCAGAAGGATGGTGATGAGTAAGTGACGACATTAACCGAACTTCATATTGGTGACTCGTTACATTCAATCCAGCTTGCACCTGTAACGCGATTGGACCTCATTAAATATGCCGGGGCATCGGGTGATTTCAATCCCATTCATACGATTGATGAGGAAGCAAAAAATGCTGGCCTTCCCGGTATCATCGCACATGGAATGTGGACGATGGGAAACCTTGCAAAACTTTTTAGTAATCTTTATGAAATTGGTTTTATCGAAGAATACAAGATTCGTTTCAAAGGTATGGTTTTCTTGAATGATGTCATAACTCTTCAAGCGGATCTAAAAGAAAAAACGGGGAATAGATATTTTTTCAATGTAGCGGCCACTAATCAGTCAGGTAAGGAAGCGATCAGCGGAGAGGTTATTTTTAAGACTTACTGATGGTCTCGTCCAAACCATGAATCTTTAAAAAGGTATTTTACTGTTCTATGAAACCCCCACTAGATTGAAGAAATTCGCGACACTCCTGCGAATAACTTGCTTGTCAAGACCCACAGACACCTGTTTTGATGCGGTTTGGCAGACAGCCGGCGAAAAGGAAGCGGGTTTCTGAAATCGACTCGAATTATTTTAAGGAAAAACTGTAGGCAAACTGATCTTCTTTTTTTAATTATCCAAAGTCTGTAGTGATGAAAACTATTTCATCACTACTTTTTTTTAGGAGCGAAATTCGACAATTTTAAAGGAGTTTTGAAAGTTATCCAGAATTGTACTTAAAAAGAATTCTTTTTGCGGCGGTGAATAGTAATGGATCAAGTGAAACAGGATTCTCAGATTAATGTGCTCAAAGACTCGACCTTTCCTGCACTAGTCGTGGATTCTGCAAATCGGATAAAGGATTGGGGCATCTATTTTAATCAATCGTTAAGTCAGGATGGTAATAATACACTAACCGAACAATTCGATGAATGGCAATTTCTCGATAATAAAAGGCTTGCAGCTGCAAGGCTGCATAATAAGCGGTATTTATTTTTATTAATGAAACAAATGGATGCTGACAATATTCTATATATAGGTAGTGAAACAGAATTTTTGGACGATTTATTGATTGATGCGCATGAAACGGATAAATTGAATCGCGCACTGGATGCCATTATCGAAAATTCCTATGATGGAATATACATCACCGATCAAGATGGAATCACGCTTTATACCAATTCGGCAATTGAACGGATCACTGGCATACCAAAAGAGTATTATATCGGCAAATCGGTGGACCAATTGATTAAACGCGGCATCTTGAATGCATCGGTGACGCATAAGGTAGTGAAGCTGAGACGAACGGTATCAGTCGTACAGGATAATTTTGCTGGAAAGGAAACATTGATTACAGGAAGTCCCGTTTTTAATGCAGAAGGGGAAATAGAGCAAGTCGTTACGAATATAAGGGATTTATCTGATTTAAATGAACTGATGCATGAGTTGACGAAAGTTAATGAATTGAATAATCAATATAAGCAGGAGATTGAAAAACTGCGGAAGATAACAAGCAAGGATGGAGTCGTATTTGTCAGTGACAAAATGAAAATGATTTATGAAATTGCTGAAAGAATATCGGATATTGATGCGACTGTACTCATTCTGGGAGAAACGGGTGTTGGAAAGGATGTCCTTGCCCGCAATATTTATAATCGGAGTATCCGATCTAAAAAAGGAGATTTCATCAAAATAAATTGTGGGGCAATTCCCGCTGATTTATTGGAATCCGAGCTCTTTGGATATGAAGGAGGGGCATTTACCGGAGCCAATCAAAAAGGCAAACCAGGGATGTTTGAGCTGGCAGAGAGTGGTATCTTATTCCTGGATGAAGTCGGTGAGCTTCCCCTGCAACTTCAAGTGAAGCTGCTTCGTGCCCTTCAGGAAAGGGAGATTCAAAGAATAGGAGGTACAAAGCCAAAGAAAATCGATGTTCGCATTATAGCAGCCACGAACCGAAATCTATCGGAAATGGTCAAATCGGGTGATTTTCGTGAAGACCTCTTTTATAGGCTGAATGTCATCCCGATTACGATTCCTCCTTTAAGGGAAAGAAGGGAGGATATCTTGGCATTGACTGACTTATTTTTATCAAAGGCAAATGAACAATATAAATTTTCAAAAGAAATAGATTCGAGGTTAAAGGAATATTTTTATCAACATGATTGGCCTGGAAATGTCCGTGAATTGATTAATATAGTGGAAAGGCTCGTCGTGCTGACGGATAATCAAATATTATCGATAAGTGACCTTCCGGAAGAATATCAGCCGGAAAATCGGTATCAGCCGAACCTCAATGCTACCCTAACTTTAAAAGAAGCCGTGGAAAGAGCCGAAAAGGAAATCTTGACGAAAGCGGCTCAAACGTACCAAACTACATATGAAATCGCAGAAGCCCTTGATTCCAGTCAGGCAACAATAGTGAGGAAACTTAAAAAATATCGATTAAAGGTCAGTGGAAAAGAATAGGAAAAACAAGGGGATTAACCATTTATTGGTAATCCCCTTGTTTTGCTAATGTCTTTATTAGCCCATTGTATAGGTAAACGGAATCCTTTAATTAATTCAGAAATGATTTTTTCAGTCAATAGTGAATGAAGGATATCCCGTATGGAACCGATACTTTTGGTTTTTATAATTCAATAATGAATTCACAGACTGGTGAATAGCTTTATTGACGGTGATTTAATGTTTGGCACGGCACTTGCATTTATAAACAGGAAATTAATCTACGGAATAATCTTCCTATAGAAGGTGCGAGTTGAAAGGGGGGAACGAAAGAGACGATTACTATGGGTAAAACAAGAGAAGACGGATTCATTGGCTATCCCTAATAACAGCATATGCTTGTCAACATACCACTTAATCCTTAAGTAGAGTCAATGAAACTATGATGATATCCAATTGAATTAAGTGGTCATTAAAATGAAAGCGCTAACAACAATCCGAGGGTTTATCAGCTACTCCTTAGCTATCACTGTGAGGAAAAAATAGGGAGATAAAACAAACAGTTCCTATTTAATTGATCGATTAAATTACTTTTCCTCACGGGAGAGGTTGAACCTATGGGGGAAAAGTGAAAGAGTTTTCGGATCTGTGCTTTCAAAAGATGGACAGGATTGTAGGCCAGGGACAGAAAACAAAGTGAAATTCAATAATTTTCAAGGAGGAAGTAAATGGAAATTTTGATCCAGCAGCTTTTTAATGGTTTGACGATTGGCAGCGTATATAGTCTTGTTGCCCTGGGATTGACTCTAGTATATGGTATTTTGCATATCCCGAACTTTGCCCACGGTGCCCTATATATGTTGGGTGGATATATCACGTTGTCAATGATGACATTATATGGGGTCAATTACTGGATTGCCATGTTCGTATCCATTATCGTTGTTGGCTTGTTGGGAGTCCTTTTGGAACGTTTCGTGTTCCGCCTGTTAAGGGAGGCACCTCCATTGCATGATAAGATCGCCGCAATCGGAATTCTCCTTTTTCTTGAAGCTTTTGCCCAATTTGTCTGGGGTGCCGATTTCCATACAATGACTTCTCCATACGGCCAAGTGGTCAATATCATGGGCCTGACGTTTACACTTCAGCGATTATTGATCATCGTGTCAGCTATCGCAGTGATGGTTTTACTATACCTTTTCTTAAAGAAAACTTATACCGGTTCAACGATAATAGCGATGTCCCAAAGCCGTGAAGGTGCGTCATTAGTGGGAATCAACATTAATAAAGTAGCAATGCTCACCTTCATGATATCGGGTGGATTAGCAGCCATCGCCTCTTCCCTTGCATCACCGATTAACCTTGTTTTTCCTGGTATGGGGCATTTGGTCATCTTAAAAGCATTCGTCATTATCATATTGGGCGGAATGGGGAGCATCCCGGGGGCGATCGTAGGCGGATATATTCTAGGTTTCAGTGAGAGCCTGGGCGCAACTTATATTTCAAATGATTATAAAGACATCATTGCATTCCTTCTTTTAGTCGTAATATTAACAGTGAAACCAACAGGTCTTTTTACCAAGGGGGAGAGGTAGCGTGAGGATACTTACGAAAAGAAATGCGATTACTGCTCTTATCATCTTTGCTTTTTCATTCCCCTTTATCGCGCAAAACGACTATTATCTCCATATACTGACACTTTCATTCATCTGGGCGATAGCTGTTTATGGAATCAATTTATTATCAGGGTATACCGGATATCTCTCGCTTGCACATGCTGGATTTTTTGCCATTGGAGCCTATTCACTTGGACTGCTGACGGTAAAAGCGGGAATGAACTTTTGGCTGGCACTTGTATGTGCATGTTTAATCACATGTGCAATTGGGTTTTTAATCGGATTGATTGCGCTAAGGACAAAGGAACACTTTTTCGCGATTTATACTCTATGTGTGGGGTATATCATATATCTGGTCATCGATAAATGGGAGGGGCTTACAGAGGGGGTTAGGGGATTGATCGGTATCCCTGCTCCTGGGAATATAGGCCCGATCACATTCGATACGGCAGCTTCTCAATATTATCTAGTCCTAATTTTTCTGCTTGCAGTGATTTTAATCGTGTATCGTATTATCCGCTCATTGACCGGCAGGACGTACATGGCCATCAGAAACAGTGAGGACCTTGCACAAACGATAGGTATATCCACAATGAAGAATAAGTTAACAGCATTTGTGCTATCTACATTCTTTGCAGGTATGGCAGGTGCATTGTATGCGTCATTCATCCGTTTCATTGGACCTGAGATCGGATCAACTGCCATAATGTTCGATCTATTGATGTATTTATTGGTTGGTGGAATCGGGACACTTTCAGGTCCGTTGGTCGGAACATTACTGCTAGTAATCCTTTCTCAAAATCTGCAATTCCTTCAAGAATATCGAATGTTGATATTCGGGCCATTGCTTACGGTGATCATCATCTTTTATCCGCGAGGAATCGCAGGGGCCTTCTTTGATTGGCAAAGAAAGCGAAAAGATAATGAACTGTCCGGTGTGAAAAATGAAATGCACATAAAAGCGGAGGAGGGATGAATTTGCTTATCGAAACAAAGAATTTGACAAAGCGGTTTGGTGGATTGGCGGCCGTCAATCATGTGGATTTTACGATTGAAAAAGGTAGAATCAATGCAATTATCGGACCAAATGGTGCAGGGAAATCCACTTTTTTCAACTTGATCAGTGGCTTTCATCGACCAACTTCAGGGACGGTCCTTTTTAAAGGGATTGATATCACCAAGCTGCCTGCCAATGAAATAGCGGGGCTTGGAATTTCAAGGACCTTTCAAACGACAAGCCTTTTTGATCAATCGACGGTGTTGGATAATGTTATTGTCGGACATAGACTGCGAACCAAATCCAATTTGGGGGATGCGATTCTACGGACAAAACGATTAAAACGGGAAGAAGCGGCATGCAGGGATAAGGCAATGGAGGTGCTTGAAATAGTTGGATTGACGGAATCCGCTGACAGAATGGTCTCCAGCATCTCACAGGAGGAAAAGAAACGGACAGCCATTGCCCTTGCCCTAGCGACGGAACCGGAAATTATCTTTCTTGATGAACCTGCTGCAGGTATCAACCCGGATGAAACGGAGGGCTTGACAGAACTGATTAAAAAATTAAATCGATCAGGACTGACCGTTTGTTTAATCGAACACAAAATGCATATGATCATGAACTTGGCGGATCACATCATGGTGCTTAATTACGGAGAAAAAATTGCCGAAGGCACGCCTAAGGAAATCCGCGGAAATGAAGCGGTGATTAAAGCCTATTTGGGAGGTAGTGCCAGTGCTTAAGTTAACCGATGTCGCCGTAAATTATGGGAGTTTCACTGCGGTAAAACATGTGAATATCGAAGTTGCCAAGGGAGAGATCGTTGTTTTGTTAGGAGCTAATGGGGCAGGCAAAAGCACGACTTTTCGTTCCATAAGCGGAATCAGTAAGCTTACCAAGGGGGAAATTCATTTTCTGGGCGTGCCTATAGGGGGCCGGCCCCCGGATAAGAATGTTCGGGAGGGAATCGTCCAGTGTGCCGAAGGACGTAAACTGTTTCCACAGATGACCGTCCAGGAAAATCTGAGGATGGGTGCTTATGTGCATCGAAAGAAGAAAGCGGAGATCAAGGATACATTGGAATACGTCTATCACTTATTCCCGATCTTAAAAGAAAAGCATCATGATGAAGCGGGAAGCCTGAGCGGCGGCCAACAGCAAATGCTCGCGATTGGAAGGGCTTTGATGTCGAAACCGAAATTGTTGATGCTTGATGAGCCTTCGGTGGGACTCGCTCCACTAATTGTCGAACAAATGTTTCAAGTCATTGAAGAAATAAACCGCGAAGGAATCACGGTACTGCTTGCTGAACAAAACGCGAATGCTGCCCTCAGCATTGCAGATAAAGGGTACGTTTTTGAAAATGGGGAAATTGTCGTTCAAGGGACAGCAAGTGAGTTATTAGCCAATGATGAAGTAAGGAAAGCGTATATTGGAGCCTGAAAAAATTGAATGGGGGATTTTTATGAAAAAACTGAAAGTATTATTTGTCTTTCTCCTGCTAATGATCACTGTTTTGGCCGGGTGCAATAAAGGGGATAGCCCTGTGTCAAACAGTGGCAGTAAAGGAAAAGGTGAAAATGTCGTTAACATCGGTTTTAGCGGTCCTTTAAGCGGGGCAGCAGCGTTATATGGGAAACGGACATTGAATGGGGTCGAAATGGCCGTCAATGAAATTAACGATGCTGGTGGATTTGAAGTAGATGGAAAGAAATACACGCTGAATTTAGTATCGTTGGATGATAAATACTTACCTAATGAAACAGGGGCGAATGCTAAAAGATTAATTCAGGAATATGATACGCCTATCATATTCACGCCTCATAGCGGAGGTGTGCTGGCACTTCAGGTTTTTAATGAACAAGAGGAATTCATCATTGGTGCATATACGAGTGAACCGACAGTGACCGATAGCGGCAATTCATTAACTGTTCGAATTCCACCGAATTACGAGGGGTATATCGAACCTTTTACAACATATGCAATGGAACATTTCGGCCAAAAAATTGCCGCTTTGCCGACCTCTTCTCAATACGGTAAAGACTGGACGGAAGCGGTGCTCCCATATTGGGAAAAGCAAGGCGGAAATGTCGTTTATAATTCCTCTATTGATTTCGCCAAAGAAACCGATTTCTTTACGATTGTCACGAATGCCTTGAAAAAAGATCCTGATGTGCTATTCATCGGTGGTGCTTCGGAACCTACGGCAAAAGTAGCGAAGCAAGCCCGGGAGCTAGGATTTAAAGGCGGTTTCATCATCATGGATCAAGCAAAGTTGGATCAAATGAAGCCGATTGCAGGGTCATATGAAACATTGGAAGGTTCGATTGGCGTCCTGCCACTGATGGACTCAGATGAAGAAGCAGTGCCTGCTTTCGTTGAGAAATATCAAAAAAACTATAAGGAAGATCCTAGCTCCGAAGTAGGTTTGAATTATATCGCCATGTATGCGTTTGTGGAAGCGATGAAATCTGCAGGCAGCGTTGATGATGCCAAGGCCATTCGTAAACATATGCAAGATGGACTTTCAAATATAGGGCAAGACCAAAAAATATACGATATTCCCTCGATTGATGAAAATGGAGGATTTGCATCAGATATTGTCGTAGGTGCAGTAGAAAACGGGAAAGTAGTCCCTGTCCGTTAACTGGGTAAAGGGTTGCATGTGTTCCGGGTCTGGTGTAGTAAACTAGTTTGACATTTTGTTATATTACTTGTACGTGTATCGTTCCTGATTATAGGTGACGGTGCACGTTTTTTATTGTTGAAAAAATCTTGGGTTGCAAAATCACCAAAAATAGTAGGCTCCTTTGGGTATAGTATTGATACACGCAGTAAACGGCTATGGATGCGAATTTAATTTAATTCCGTCATTGGGGTTTTGAAGAAATAAAAATGTTAATTAACAAGTTTTACAAAAATATCTTGTGCCTGAGTAATGAAAACGCTATCATTGAATATAACATGAAATATAATTTCAATATTTTTTATAAAAAAATGAAATTATATTTAAGTGATTGATATAGGAGGATTTAAGTGTCTATGGAAGAACATTTGCGTTCATTAACGACTGAATTACGAAACAAAAAGACGATGAATATCGACAGTGTAAATACGCTGGAAATCATTTCTGCCATCAATAAGGAAGATTTTAAAGTGGCGGCAGCGGTTCAGGAGGTATTGCCAGAGATTGAAATGGTAGTTGAATGGGCTTGCGAATCGCTGAAAAAAGGAGGGAGACTCATATACGTCGGAGCAGGAACGAGTGGAAGACTCGGTGTGCTGGATGCCGTGGAATGTCCACCGACTTTCAGCACACCACCTGACAAGGTGCTGGGAATAATAGCAGGAGGGGAAAAGGCGTTTGTTCGGGCTGTTGAAGGAGCAGAGGATAAAGAAGAGTTTGGGGAATGTGATTTAATTGATGTGGACCTTACAGCAAATGATACGGTCATTGGCATCGCGGCAAGCGGCCGTACCCCTTATGTGAGGGGCGCTTTACGTTATGCAAGAAAAGTTGGGGCTAAAGCGGTGGCTTTATCAAGCAATAAAAACGCGAGCATCACGGAAGCAGCTGATATAGGGATTGAAGTGGTGGTTGGACCGGAAGTATTAACGGGGTCCACGAGAATGAAAGCGGCAACCGCACATAAAATGATACTCAATATGATCTCTACGGCGACCATGATCCGGTTGGGAAAAGTTTATGAAAATCTTATGGTTGATGTAAATGTCAGTAATCAAAAACTGAAGGACCGTGCAATAAGCATCATAGAAACTGTAACGAAGGCAAATTATGATCAAGCTTTGAATACGCTTGAAAAGGCAAATAATCAAGTTAAACCAGCGATTGTCATGATAAAAACAGCAACAGATTATGATAAAGCAATGGAATTGCTGAAAAATTCTGGCGGAGATGTCAGGAAAGCAATCTCGATCTATGAAGATTAAGGAGGGAAGCAATGGCTACAGGAGGATTATCCATCATACAGACGATGATGAGCAAGCTGCCGCAATCGGAACAAAAACTAGCAGAATATATTCTTCAGAATCCTCATGAAGTTGTGAACAGCACTGTACAGGAATTAAGTACGTCCGCCCAAACAAGCGGGGCAGCTGTTATTAGGTTGTGTAAATCGCTTGGAATAAAAGGGTTTCAAGATCTGAAAATTAGGATTGCTGGAGATTTGATGAAGACCGTCGAACAGGGCTACCGGGATATCGAGCCTTCCGAATCCCTGTATCGGATTGTGGAAAAAACAACGAGTAATTCGATTCAGACCATCCGGGACACATCTGAAATAATTGATCACGATAATCTCAAACTGGCAATAACGCTGATGATGAATGCTAAAAGCGTCCACTTTTGCGGTGTGGGCGCTTCGAATATAGTTGCTGCTGACGCTCAGCAAAAATTACTTCGCATCAATAAAGGGGCAACGGCTTTTACAGATATGCATTTAGTTGCGACACTGATTGCAAATGCAGATGAAAATGACATCGTTTTTGCCATTTCATTCTCCGGGGAAACACCAGAAGTTGTCAATATACTGAAGCTGGCAAAAGAACGTGGGGTAAAAACGATCGGGCTGACTCATTTTGGTCAAACAACTGTATCTTCTTTGTGTGACGCCACACTATATACATCCTTTTCGAACGAAGCACCGTTTCGAAGTGCAGCAACATCCTCACGATTAGCTCAATTATATATGATTGACATTTTGTTTTTGGGGATGGCTTCAGAGCAATATGAAGAGACTGTCCAATATATTGATAACACCAAGTCTGCCATTAAATCGATGACAGATCGATATAAATGATTAATACGAGATTTGACAAGGGGGCTTTTGAATGGGTAAGGGGGATAAGTACGCCAGTTTAGCAGAAGAGTTATTGGGGAAATTGGGTGGGGTATCTAATGTTGCCGATGCTGCACATTGTATGACCAGACTAAGGGTACTGCCAATCGACCGTTCGAAAGTAAAAATGGAAGAGATAAAAAATACGGAAGGCGTTTTTGGCGTCATTGAAGAGGAAACGATACAAATCGTCCTCGGGCCAGGCGTGGTGAACAAGGTTCATACAGAATTTGAAAAGCTTCTGGAGGAATCTTCTGGCGATTTGAACTTAAAAGAAGTGGCTTCGAAGAATAAATCAGAGATTGATAGAAAAAATGCAAAACCATTAAAACTTTTTTTACGCAGGATTGCCAGTATTTTCATCCCTTTAATTCCCGCCTTAGTGGCATCAGGTTTGATTACCGGTATTACAAAAGCAATCGTTCAAGCGGGCTGGCTTGCAGCTGAATCGCAATTAGCCATCATTTTAACCGTTATCGGATCGGGACTGTTTGCTTATTTGGGGATTTTGGTTGGGACCAATGCAGCAAAAGAATACGGTGGATCTCCTGCACTTGGTGCACTGGCAGGTATCTTGGTCATTAACCCTGCTGTCGGCGACATTTCATTGTTCGGTGAAAATTTGCTCCCTGGCCGCGGTGGATTGATAGGAGTGCTCTTTGCAGCTATTTTCATAGCCTTGGTGGAAAAACAGGTCAGGAAATTCATTCCTCAATCACTGGATATCATTTTGACGCCAACCATCGCTTTACTTATTACAGGGATGGTCACTTACATTGTATTTATGCCGGTAGGAGGGTTTTTATCGGATGCCATTACGACTGGGTTATTGAATGTATTGGATTTCGGTGGTGTTGTAGCTGGATTCGTGCTTGGTGCGGCCTTCCTCCCTCTTGTCATTACTGGCCTACATCAAGGTTTAACGCCTGTCCATTTAGAATTGATCAATTCGATTGGTGATGATCCACTACTTCCCATTTTGGCAATGGGTGGCGCGGGCCAAGTGGGAGCTGCATTTGCCATCTATATGAAAACGAAGAAAGCAAGTTTGAAGAGAGCTATCGGAGGAGGCCTTCCTTCCGGGATGCTTGGTATCGGTGAACCCCTTATATTTGGAGTGACCTTGCCACTGGGCAGGCCTTTCTTAACTGCATGTTTAGGTGCAGGAGTAGGTGGTGCATTCCAAGCTCAATTTGGAATCGCAACGTCGTCCATTGGTGTGTCCGGACTGCCGCTTACCTTTTTAGTTCATCCAAACCAAATCGGGCTGTTCCTCGCTGGGTTGTTCATTTCCTATATAGCAGGATTTATTTTTACGTATTTGTTTGGGTTCAAAGATGAAATGGCGGTTGAGTTCAAGTGATCGGGATCTCTTTTTATCTACAAGACCCGCATGCGGAAACACAAATTATCCATGCTGCTAACCTGGGAGTGAAGAAAGCGTTTACCTCGCTTCATATTCCTGAAGAAAAGGGTGATCTCCTAAAGAGGATGATCACGCTTTTAAAGCTTTCAGAGTCCCATGGAATGGAAATCCATGCAGATGTCTCATTAAACACGCTTCATCATTTGGGGATCAGTAAATTTACGGATTTATGGCCATTGGGTATTAAAGGTATCCGACTTGATGATGGGTTCGATAAAGAAACGATCATATCTTTATCGAAGGTATTTTCACTCTCACTAAATGCAAGTACGTTGAATGAAAATGAACTTTTAGCCGTGCTTGGGGGCGGTGTGGAGCCGGAAAGGTTGATAGCGTGGCACAACTTTTATCCAAGGCTTGAAACGGGACTTGAGGAAGCATTCTTTCATGAACAGAATCGAATGTTCAAGAAATACGGCATACCGATCTTTGCTTTCATCCCGGGTGCAGGAAATAAACGCGGTCCTCTTCATGAGGGTCTACCAACGCTTGAAAAACATAGGTTGATGAATCCTTACGCTGCCGGTATTGAGTTATTTCAACATGTGGAAGGAGTGTACGTTGGAGATCAAGGAACGGAGAATAATCTGCTTGAAAAGCTGACTGCATATAAAAATCTAAATATTTTAACTGTTAGAATAGAATCCAACCTCTTACAAGGCGGTCAGTATAAATTGAGGCCAGATGTTTCTCAAGATGTTTTCCGGCTGCAGAATACCAGGGTTACAAAAAATGTCGAGCCGAGTAATACAGTTGCACGCAGCCTTGGATCCATAACGATGGATAATGATGCTTACGGAAGATATCGGGGAGAGGTTCAAATTTGCAAGAGAGATCTGGGTGCAAATCACCGAGTTAATGTGATAGGGCGAGTAATAGAAGAAGATATTCCCTTGCTGTCCCTTCTAAAGCCTGGTCAAACGATAAAACTTATAATTGAGTGACCAATCGGGCACGATGAATCATTTATACGGTAAATGGGTATATTTCATGAAGGCTTGTTAAAAGAGGCAGCTGCTGGGATTCCCAATGCTGCCTTGATTTCTTTATAGGATCTATTTAGTTCATTTCCATTCATTTTTACTTTTTACCCCTTCATGGAGGTAGATATGGAATTGTTGCTAACAGAACTAAAAAGTATACAAGGGAGGCTGCCTAAATGATAAAAAGGATATGTGCCCCTGCTGGACTCGCGTTTTTCTTTGTTTTATCCATTTTGGGAGGGGATGTTACAGCGAAGGGATCAGAGAATGAAAAATCAGTATCAGACATTCAGGAAATCGTAGAAAACATGACAATCGATGAAAAAGTTGGTCAAATGCTCATGCCGGATTTTCGTAATTGGCAAAAACAAGGAGAAGAGAAGGCGACCGGGTTTATTGAAATGAACTCAGAAGTTGCAAGCATCATCAAAAAATATCATCTGGGCGGTGTGATTCTGTTTGCTGAGAATGTAGTCGATACCGAACAAACGGTTCGGCTTACCGATGGTTTGCAGATGGCAAGCCCGGACCTTCCGCTGTTCATAACGATTGATCAGGAAGGAGGAATCGTAACTCGCCTTCAAACTGGAACGAACCTTCCTGGTAATATGGCACTTGGAGCAGCCAGAAAAGGGAGTTACGCTTATCAATCTGGAGTAATCATTGGTAAGGAACTGTCGTCACTTGGCATAAATGTCAATTTCGGGCCGTCAGTCGATGTCAATAATAATCCCGGAAATCCTGTCATTGGCGTTCGTTCCTTTGGTTCTGATCCGGAACTTGTATCAAATCTTGGCATTCAGACGATAAAAGGATTGCAAAATCAGAACATGATAGCGACGACCAAGCATTTCCCTGGCCACGGAGATACAGCAGTCGATAGTCATTACGGTCTCCCCCTTGTTTCTCATGATAAAGAACGTTTGCGTTCCATCGAGTTGGTTCCTTTCCAAAGGGCCATCAATGCTGGAGTTGATATGATGATGACTGCACATGTTCAGTTTCCTGCAGTCGATGATACCACGTATATCAGTAAACAAGACGGTCAGGAAATTATGGTTCCTGCAACGTTGTCACATAAGGTCATCACGGGTCTATTACGTGAAGAAATGGGTTTTAACGGTGTTGTGGTTACAGATGCTTTGAATATGAAAGCCATCGCGGATAACTTCGGACAGGAAGAAGCTGTGGTCCTTGCCTTGAAATCTGGAGTTGATATTGCATTGATGCCAGCACAAGTTAATTCGCTTCAAATGGAAAAGAATATAACCTCTGTATTCAATGCAGTGAAGGCAGCAGTGGAAAGCGGGGAAATTCCTCTAGGTGAAGTCAATCAATCTGTAACGAGGATACTTGAACTGAAAGTGAAACGAGGGATATTAAACCCTGACGACACTCCGATCGATAAAAAAATTGAAACCGCGCTTCAAGTGGTCGGGAATGAAGATCATTTGAAAAATGAAAGGAAAATAGCGGAAGATGCCATCACCCTATTGAAAAATGAAGACAAAACATTGCCTTTCAAACCTAAGAAACATGATAAAATTTTAATTCTTGCTCCTTTTGATGACCAAGTTGAATCCATGTCCAGAAGCATCACCGAATTAGCTGATAAAAAGAAAATAAAGAAAGTCCAAATAACGGGCATGAGTTTTTCAGGAAAGTCATTTTCAGATCAAGTGGCCAGACTCATTGATGGATCGGACTTTGTCATAACTGGGTCCTATATTGTCAAAAACGATCCAGCTGTCAATGATGGAGTGATAGATGATAGTATTCAAGATTCGGCGACGTGGGCAACAGCCTTCCCTAGGGCGGTCATGAATCATGCTAAGAAAAAAGATAAAGAATTTGTTTTAATGAGTTTAAGAAACCCTTATGATGTCGCAAACTTTGAAGAAGCAAAAGCGGTTCTTGCTGTTTACGGGTTCAAAGGGTATTCGAATGGGCGTTATAGACAGCCCAATATCCCAGCGGGCATCTCGACCATTTTTGGATGGTCAAAACCTAAAGGCAAGTTGCCGGTCGATATACCATCAGTAACTAAGCCCAATGAAAGCCTTTATAAATTTGGATATGGATTAGATATTAAATCTGGAAGACCCATTAAAAAATAGGGAGGGAAGCAATTTGAAAAAAATGATAATCCTATTTACCATTTTTCTGTTGACTTTCGGAATCGTCTCCTCAAAAAGTGTAACCGCTGTTAAAGAGAAGAAAAAGCAAAAGGTCATTCCCGGTATTGAAGTTCTTATAAAAAAAGAAAAGAACGTGTTAAGCGGAAAGAAAGTCGGCTTGATTACGAATCCGACTGGCATCGATTCAAAATTAACCAGCATCGTCGATTTACTTAATGATGAACCGGATATTAATTTGACAGCGTTATTCGGTCCTGAACATGGAGTGCGTGGGGATGCGCAAGCTGGTGCAAGTGTTGAATTTTATATTGATGAAAAAACAGGGTTGCCCGTTTATAGCTTATATGGCAAAACGAAAAAACCGACGCCAGAAATGTTAAAGGATGTTGAGGTCCTTGTATTTGATATCCAGGATGTCGGAACACGCTATTACACATATATTTACACGATGGCTTATGCAATGGAAGCAGCCAAAGAAAATGATATCCCCTTTATCGTGCTGGACCGGCCGAATCCACAAGGCGGGGAGTCGGTAGATGGGCCGGTACTTGAACCTGAATTCTCATCGTTTGTTGGTTTGTATCCAATACCGCTTAAGCATGGGATGACTGTTGGGGAACTCGCGACCTTGTTCAATAAAGAGTTTAAAATTGGTGCGGATCTAAAGGTCATCAATATGAAAGGCTGGAAGCGAGATATGGATTATGACGATACTGGTCTCCCTTTTGTCTTGCCGTCTCCGAATATGCCGACAGTTTCCTCTACGTTCGTATATCCTGCTACAGGCTTGATCGAGGGTACGAATGTCTCGGAAGGCAGAGGGACGACTAAACCATTCGAGTTGATTGGTGCTCCTTATATAAACAGTAATGAGCTTGCAGGGAAATTAAATGCATTAAGGTTACCTGGTGTAAAATTCAGGGCAGCCTCCTTTACGCCTACATTTTCAAAACATGCAGGTAAACTTAGCCACGGAGTGGAAATTTATATCACGGATAGAGAGGAGTTCAAGGCTGTCCCTACTGGACTTCACATCATCAAGACCATTCATGACCTATATCCTCGTGATTTCGAATTCCTTGCAGCCAACAATTTCAATTTATTGATTGGAAATGGCTGGGTAATGTCAAGAATTGAAGAAGGTTCAACAGTAAATGAAATCATGAAAGAATATCAAGTAAAGCAGGATGCTTTTAAAAAGGTTCGCAAAAATTACTTGCTCTATAAGTAAGTGGAAAAAGAAAAGTCCGGTTGGGCTTTTCTTTTTTTGAACTTTCGAAGGAGGAGTAAATCGCTAAGACTTTATTCCTGAATATAACCAAATTTATAAATGAAATGAAGTTCTAAAATGGAAGGAGCCGTTGTCTAATAGAATAGGGGGTTTGCCCTAAATCAGTAATTGACAGGAGGAAAGCGGAATGAAAAAATATCTACAAAAAATTGGACGTTCCCTGATGCTTCCAGTAGCCGTCTTGCCGGCAGCCGCCATTTTAATGGGGATCGGTTATTGGATAGATCCATCAGGATGGGGATCGGGAAGTCCGTTAGCAGCTTTCTTAATAAAAGCAGGTTCTTCGATCATTGACAATATGGCTATCTTGTTTGCTGTAGGAGTGGCGTTGGGGATGTCAAAAGGAAAAGATGGAGCCGCCGCTTTGAGCGGACTGGTAGCCTATCTAGTCGTCACGACATTGCTCACCACGGACTCGGTAGCGATGTTGCAGGGAATTGATGCAAAAGATGTAAATCCAGCATTTGAGAAAATTGAAAATGCATTTGTCGGAATCCTCTCGGGTCTTATAGCGGCAGCTCTATATAATCGGTTCAGTAAGGTCGAACTGCCGGATGCATTCGCTTTCTTTAGCGGTAAGCGCCTTGTCCCGATCCTTACTGCGGTTGCCATGTTACTGGTTTCTCTAATTTTATTCTTCGTATGGCCACTCATTTACTCCTGGTTAGTTATATTCGGGGAAGGAATAAGTGAATTGGGTGCAGCTGGAGCAGGAGTCTATGGATTCTTCAATCGGCTTTTGATACCAACAGGTTTACATCATGCGTTAAACTCCGTTTTCTGGTTCGATGTAATAGGACTTAACGATATCGGTAAATTCTGGGCTGGAACAGGCATAAAAGGAACCACAGGCATGTATCAAGCAGGATTCTTTCCCGTCATGATGTTCGGTTTACCGGCTGCGGCCCTTGCCATGTACCATACGGCAAAATCACGGAAGAAAAAACAAGTGGCCTCACTAATGCTCGCAGCCGGTTTCGCTTCATTTTTCACAGGAGTTACTGAACCGCTGGAATTTGCTTTCATGTTTGTTGCACCAGCCCTATTTGTTGTGCATGCCTTATTAACAGGAATATCGTTAGCTATTGCGGCGACTTTCCAATGGACAGCAGGGTTTGGTTTTAGTGCAGGATTCATTGACTTTGTTTTAAGTTCAAGATTACCAATGGCAAATGAACCTTATATGCTACTTCTTCAAGGACTGGCTTTTGCTGTCATCTACTATTTCTTATTCCGATTCTTGATAACAAGGTTCAATTTAATGACTCCCGGCAGAGAAGATGATACAGAAGATGAGCTTGATGGTGGAGGGGCGATTGCGGAAGCAGACTACAGTCAAGGCGGGAATAAAGAGAGTAAATTCTTTGGAATGGCTTCCGCTATTTATGAGGGGTTAGGCGGAGACGATAACGTAACATCTGTAGATAACTGTGTTACCCGATTAAGGGTTGAGGTGGAGAGTATGGGAGCTGTCGATCAGAATAAAATCAAATCAACAGGGGTTGCTGGAATCAATGTAGTGGGTCCCCAAAGCATTCAAGTCATCGTAGGGACACAGGTACAATTCATAGCTGATGAAATTGAAAAGATCCGGCGGCAATAGGTCTGGATAAACTGCATTTTGCCTTTTAATGCAACCGATACACAAAAAATTCTACGATCGGAATAATATTTTCTGATCGTAGAGATTTTTATGATAAAGTACAGCTTAAACGGGCAAAGGATTTATCTTTATTAACTCTGCTCTAAAATAGAATAAAACGAATCAATGTTCTATAATATATAAGGGGATTGAATGAAGGGTTTGCCATGAATCTTGGAGAATAAGTAATGATGCTCGTCCGCCTATCATTTGAATAGTTAGGAATTCAGCGGTAAAGAAGGCTGTATACATACACGTCAATCTAAAAACACGATCATATAGTGTACTAAGTTTGGGCAAGGGATATCTTGAGCATTTTTCAAACTTTTAGTATGGGAGGTTCCGGTCATGTATAAACAAAAAACCAAGGAAACTGATAGTAGTGTCATTGAGTTCATTGAGAACGTCGAGCATCCAAAAAAGCGCGAAGATGCATATGAATTGTTGGATGTTTTCACCAAAACGACAGGTTATGAGGCGAAAATGTGGGGACCGAGCATCATCGGGTTCGGTATCTATCATTATAAATATGAATCAGGTCACGAAGGCGATGCCCCTCTGGTGGGCTTTTCCCCTCGAAAAGCTAAAATCAGTTTATATTTCGCTCCAGGAGATGAAAAAAGGGAAGAATTGTTACAGGCATTTGGAAAACACACTTCCGGAAAAGGGTGTGTGTACATCAATAAAGTGGCAGATATCGATATTAATGTATTGAAGGAATTGATTAATCAGTCTGTCGGGTTTTTGAGAGATATGTACCCGGACAATGAAATATAATAGAAGGTATGATCAGCCTATAATTGTTTAAGAGGAAGAAGAAAGCGAGTGGGAACGAAAATGAGAAAAATTAAAGTGGGCATAGTTGGGTATGGATTGTCAGGAGCTACTTTTCACGCGCCATTACTAAGTGTTTTAGGGCAGTTTCAAATAGCGAAAGTTGTCAGCTCCAATAAGGAAAAGGTCCAGAAAGATTTGAAAGATGTGGAAGTGGTAAGGAGCTTAGAGGAAATTCTTGAAGACGCGTCCATTGATTTGGCTGTTATTACGACACCGAGTGGTTTGCATTATGAAATGGCCAAGCAAAGCTTGTTGGCAGGGAAGCATGTCATCCTCGAAAAGCCGATGGTAGTGGAAGCTTGGGAAGCAGAGGAGCTCATTAAGATTGCCGAGGGAAAGAATCTGCTATTAAGTGTCTATCATAACCGGAGATGGGATAATGACTTTTTGACTGTGAAAAAACTTATGGATGATGGAGTGCTTGGCGAAATCAATACATATCAAGTCCATTATGATCGATACAGGCCTATGGTCAGGGATAGATGGAGGGAAAAACCAGGCCCGGGATCAGGCATGCTTTATGATTTAGGATCACATCTCATCGATCAGGCACTGCATTTGTTTGGATTGCCGCAATTCGTTTGGGCAGATGTATTTTCCCAAAAAGAAAATGCAGAAACGGATGATTATTTCCACGTGATATTAGGATATGAAAAGCTAAGGGTTATCTTGCATTCAGGCTCAATCGTTCCGTATAATGGACCGCGGTATCAGGTGCATGGAAGTAAAGGATCATTTATCAAATACGGTCTCGATTGCCAAGAGGCTGCCCTAAGCGAGGGGAAAAAACCGATGGATGACTCTTGGGGTGCAGATGATCCTGAATTCTATGGTAAGCTGGTTACGGTTGAAGGAGAAAATGAGGTACATGAAACCATTGAAACACGGCATGGATCTTATTTAACGTATTACCAGGCCGTTGCCGAAAGTATATTGAGCGGGAAAACAGCTCCAGTCACTGCCCAAGAGGGGTTATCGGTCATTAAAATCATTGATGCGGCTTTTGAAAGTAGTAATGGGAAAAAAGCCGTATATATTAAATGAAATCATTATGATAAGCGGCCTTATTCTCAGAAATAAGGCCGCTTTTTATTTTGGTCTAATAAAATCATTAACTTAAGGAACAAATGGAGCAAAAACTAGTGAATTCGAGCGTACGCATGAGTTTTTAGCCATTTACTCGTGAATTTGAAGCAAATAATCGTATGGTTCGTACATTTACTAGAATATACTGTTTTGAAGAATTTCGATTATAAGAGGGAAAAATAAAATCATCATTATGAAAACACCCCCGAATAGCGGCTGCTACTCGGGGGTGCCATTAAGGTATAAGACTTGTAATGCCCCATTAAGCTCTAAGATAAGGCTTTTGCATGAAGAGATCGTTTTTGCCAAGCCATGGTAATCATCAAAGTAATAAATAAGAGGAACAGGCCCAACATGAACGGGTAGGTAATGTGGACATCATACATCATTCCCGCAAGTGTAGGTCCGAGCACATTTCCGATGCTCATATACGCATTATTCATCCCCATTGCAAAGCCCTGCTCATTTCCTGCCATCTTGGAAATCAGTGTATTAAGAACTGGACGTAAGATGGAAGTGGAAAGGAAGATGATAAGCGAAATTAAAAAGAAAATCAGGTAACTTGTAGCAAAAAGTGATAGGAGGAAACCGATGGCTGCAACACTGATGAAGATATTCAGCACATTCACTTCCCCGAAACGCCGTACAATCCGGTCTACGACAAACAGTTGTACTATTACACTGACGATACCGGTGGCTGTAACCATGACGGCGATGTCCTTAGGACTTGAATTGAATTGATTATCAAGATAAAGACCAATTACAGATTCATATGCCATTAAGCCAAAACTCATTACAAGAGTAATGATGAGTGGGATGAAATAGGGCATTTTCACGGATAAGGCAATCTTCCGAACCATCGTTTCTGTTTTTG
Organism: Bacillus sp. SD075; assembly: GCF_017355165.1. Classification (GTDB taxonomy): domain Bacteria; phylum Bacillota; class Bacilli; order Bacillales; family DSM-1321; genus Peribacillus. The sequence goes on from NZ_JADILK010000007.1 coordinate 134,779, forward strand.
CATCCATGGTTTGAGTAGCCTGTGCCGTTTCGCTTTCTTTTAAAACAAAAATCGAAAATACCACTGCTGATAGGGATACGAGCGCAGAAATCAAAAAGGGAAACTTCAAGCCAAAGTCAGCTAAAAAACCTCCAATTCCTGGACCGACTACAATTCCCAGGGACATGGCGGCAGATACTAAACTATTGCCTTTGGCGCGTTGATCAAATGTGGTGATATCGGCTACATAAGCAAAAATTGCGGGTATAAGCAAAGCTGCTCCAATCCCTCCAATGATACGTGAAGCATACAATAACCAAATGGGATTGACTGCATAAAAAATAAACATGGATAATGTCAAACCGACCAATCCATAAATAATCATTTTTCTGCGTCCGAATTGGTCAGTCCATTTTCCGGCAATTGGCGAAAAAATAAGTTGTGCACCTGCGAAAATGGCAATCATTAGGCCAGCGGCGGTTCCGCCTTGATTAATGGAGGCCAGGTATGCTGGTAATATGGGAATGATGATCCCGAAACTTCCTATTGCTATAAACATATTGATCATGAGGATAATGATCTTTTTGCGTTGTTCTGCTGACATGGACAGCCTCTCTCTCTCTTAAAAATCATTAACCAATTTAATTCGCATGGTTAATTTTTTGATACGCTAATTATGTTATAGTTTTAGATAGATAGTGTCAATAAGAAAGGATTGTCAAACATGCATTCAAGTGAATTGTATAATCTACACCTAGAAATCAAGGAACTAAGCAGCCTCTCACAGAAATTGGTGGAACCGTTATTGGTTAAATATGATTTAACTTCTGTACAGTATCGCGCATTGCAATTAATAGTCTTGAATGAATCCATAGCTGTTAAAGATATTTCGAATCATTTGAAGATCAAACCAGCAGCAGGAACTGCCCTAATTGACCGGCTTGAACGGAAGAAATTGATTGAGAGGGTACACAGTGAGGATGATCGGCGGGTCGTTCTTATCCAATCCACCAAAATTGGTAGGGAATCCTACCATTCCATCAATAAGAGTTTTGCCAAAGTCTTTCGTGACTATTATAGCGTCCTAAATGAAGAGGAAACGGAACGGCTTAAACAAATCGTTGGAAAACTCACCGAACATGTGTCGTCACACATAGAGAATAAAATATAGTCTTCCTGACATGTACAATTTCCTTTATAATAGAAAGAAGAAGCTCTATCTATAAATTAAAGCAGTGAATCCCACTGTTTTTAAGGGGTGAATTATCAGAATAATTAAAAAACATCAGGGTATGCTCCCCCCGTTTATATGTTAGAAATCCATTTAAGAAGATATGACGTTTGGAAAATGAATATGTATCAAAAGGATTAAGAAATTTTTTCAATGACTCATCATGAAGAACCAGGCAGAGGAAGTATGCTGTAAGCGGAGAATCTCAAAAAAGGAGATGGTAAAAATGTTTTCCCCATTAACCCCAATGGATTGGAAGCGCAGGGCCGTAAAATATTATCCTCAGAAAGTCGCAGTCATCGATGAAGAGAAAGAGTTTACATACAAGGAATTCGGGCAGCGGGCCGATCAACTTTCCAAAGCACTTTATTCTTCGGGAATTGAAAAAGGTGACCATATTGCAGTAATGTTGCCCAATACGCATTATATGTTGGAATGTTTTTATGGCATTTGTCAAATGGGAGCGGTAATGGTTCCTTTGAATTATAGGCTTGCTGCAGAGGATTTGGAATATATCATCAAACATAGCGATTCAAAAATGTTGATAGTCGATGAAGAATTCACCGCTCCGATCGAAAAGATCATTACTAGACTTTCATTGGAAAAAATCATTATCGTGCCTGTTGAAGGACATGAAACCACTTTACCTGGAATAGACTATGAGAATTTCATTTTGCATGCAATTGATATAGGGTTGCCAGAGGTTACAATCGATGAAAATCAACTTTTGACTATAAATTATACGAGTGGAACGACTTCAAAACCAAAAGGGGTAATGTTAACCCATCGCGGGAATTACATGAACGCCGCTAATTTCATTTATCACCTTGGAGTGAAGCATGACGATGTATACTTACATACCCTGCCAATGTTTCACGCGAATGGCTGGGGAGGTGTATGGTCGGTGACGGCTACTGGCGGGACTCATGTATGTTTAAGGAAAATTGATCCCCCTCATATCCTCAAATTATTCGCCCGTCATAATATTACCTTGTTATGTGGGGCACCAACTGTCGTCAATATGCTAGTGAATGATTCTAAAGCAAAGGAAACAAATATCAAAGTCCGCCCTAGGATGGCGACAGCAGGTGCTCCTCCAGCAGCAGCGCTTATACAAAAGGCCCAAGAAATCCTTGGTTTGAATATGATTCACGTATATGGATTAACAGAAACTTCCCCTTTCATCCTCTATAACGAGTGGAAGGATGAGTTTGAAGCTAAATCGGGGGACGAACAAGCAATAATAAAGGCTAGACAAGGTATTGAATTGGTTTTCAATGGGGAAACGATGGTAGTCAATCAAGATGGGAAAGCAGTCGCTTGGGATGGAAAGGAATTAGGCGAAATCATTACTCGCGGCAATGTTGTAATGGAAGGATATTATAGGGATCCGGAAAAGACGGCCGAAGCAATCAAGGATGGCTGGTTTCATACTGGGGATCTGGCAGTGACCTACCCTGATGGATATATTGAAATACAGGACAGGGCTAAGGATTTAATCATTTCCGGGGGAGAAAATATTTCCTCAACAGAGGTGGAAGGGGTATTGTATAAACATCCAGATGTTTTGGAGGCGGCGGTCATTGCCATCCCAGACGATAAATGGGGAGAAACGCCTAAGGCAATCATTGTCCTGCACCCCAATGCGGAAGTGACAGAAAATGAGATCATCACCTTTTGCCGCTCAAAAATGGCCCATTTTAAAGCACCGACAAAAGTTGAATTCGTAGAGTTTTTACCGAAAACGGCAACAGGTAAGCTACAAAAATACCGTTTGAGGGAACTCCATTGGAAAGGATCGAAAAAGGTAAATTAATAGGAACGCGACATATATTACGGGTTTGCTATAAAAAGTTAAAAGAAAAGTACGGCAAATAAAAAACCAAGAATGCTGATTTAAAGCATTCTTGGTTTTTTTATTTTGGAAAGCACCATTTCCTCTGTAGTACTAGGAATCAGGTCGACTAATTGACGCGATGTTTTTTTCTTTTTTTGGAATATGTTGTACATAGAAAATAAATTCCGATCAGCCATTATCACTGAAAACATCTTTAAAATAAAACCTAGAGATATAGAAATAAGTACAATTATCATCTATTAATTTGATTTAAATAATGGGATTAATGGTTAAATAAAAAGAAAAAAAGGATCTAAATTAAACTTTAAAAGCATTATTTCTGTAGAGACTTACATCAATGGTTAGTTTAAGAATAGCCGAGTGAAATTCTAAAAAATCTAAATGAGCTTACGCTATGGAAGATTTAAATAAGCACATAGAAAAATAAATAAGCAATGGTCCATTAAAAATTCCGTAAATTTAAATCAAACATTATAACGTTATATTGATTAGTTCGACAAAATATGATAATCTATTTTTGTAAAGAGAAATGAAATGAATTCTCACACAATTCAGTGTAACCGTATACAAAGCACTTGCAATCGATAGGATGTACCGAAAAGGATGAGGGAAATGACAGATACGTTAGTTCTTAAGAATGTAAAGGTGTTAGAGGGGAATGCAGTGGATATCATACTGGAAAATGGGATGATTAAAGAAATCGCACTTCCCGGAACTGCAACAGGAGATAAGATAATAGATTATGATCAAAAAGTTTTTGTTTCCAGCGGATGGATTGATATGCATGTACATGCTTTCCCGGAATTCGATCCTTATGGTGATGAGGTTGACGAGATTGGATATAAAACTGGTGTAACGACGGTCATTGATGCGGGAAGCACGGGGGCAGATAGGATATCTGATCTGGTTAGCAGTTGTGAAAATTCCAAAACGAATGTTTTCGCCTTTCTGAATATTTCGCGGATTGGATTGAAAAGGATTGATGAGTTATCGGATATTTCATGGCTGGACGAAGGTGAATTAAGAAAGGCAATTTCCAAATACGGAGATTTTATCGTTGGACTTAAAGCAAGAATTAGTAAAAGTGTGGTTGGTCCAAATGGTGTCGAGCCATTAAAAATCGCTAGGAAGTTCTCGGATGAAACTGGTTTACCGTTAATGGTCCATATCGGTTCAGGGCCGCCTGATATTAAGGAAGTCCTTGATTTACTTGAGGAAAAGGATATTATTACACATTTCTTAAATGGTAAAGCGAATAATTTATTTGATGTAAGAGAAGAGCCATTGCCTAAGTTATGTAAGGCGATTGAACGTGGTGTTCATTTGGATGTGGGCCATGGAACGGCAAGCTTTTCTTTTAAAACAGCAGAAATGGCGAAAAAGTGGGGAATTCGCTTCAATACGATCAGTACGGATATATATCGTAAAAACAGAGAGAATGGGCCAGTTTTTAATATGGCAAATGTGCTTACAAAATTTTTGTACCTCGGTTATCCATTAAAAGAAGTAATAGATGCCGTTACTGTCAATGCAGCAGCTTGGTTGAATAAACCAGAGCTAGGTAGGATTTCAGCTGGGGATATTGCGAACTTAACCTTATTTTCGGTTGAGAATGAGCAGACCCTTTTATTGGATTCCGATGGTGAAAAAAGGATGGCAGAAAAAAGTGTTGTTGTTAAAGGAGTGGTTATAAATGGAGAATTCATTGAATGCTAAATACGGTTTGAAAAGAGTCATCAATGCAAGTGGAAGAATGAGCATATTAGGGGTTTCTGCCCCTACTGACACAGTGATGGATGCGATGAAAAAAGGTGGGCAAAATTATGTGGAAATTTCTGATTTAGTCGATAAGTCAGGACAGCATATAGCAAATTTGCTTCATTCTGAAGCAGCGGTCGTCGTTAACTCAGCATCAAGCGGAATTGCGCTTTCAGTAGCGGCAATCGTTACTGAAGGAAACAGAAGGAAAAGCGAAAGGCTTCATCAAGACCGCATTCAAAAGAATGAAATCATCATGTTTAAAGGTCATAACGTTCAGTACGGTGCCCCGGTTGAAACCATGATTTTCCTTGGTGGCGGAAAATTGGTTGAAGTTGGATATGCAAACGAAGGGAAGGCGGAACATATTGCGGATGCCATAAATGAAAATACTTCTGCCATTTTATATGTGAAATCGCATCATGCTGTTCAGAAAAATATGATATCGGTCGAAGAAGCATGGGAAGTGGCCAAATCGAATAATATCCCTCTGATTGTCGACGCAGCAGCGGAGGAGGATTTGGGGAAATATGTACATTATTCTGACCTAGCGATATATAGTGGATCAAAAGCCATTGAAGGACCCACATCCGGTATCGTTGCTGGCAGAAAAAAATATATCGAATGGTTAAAGGTTCAATTTCACTGTATCGGAAGGAGCATGAAGGTCGGTAAGGAAACTACCTTTGGGCTGCTTCAGGCATTGGATGAATATTTTGTCAAGAGGGATAACAGCGAAAAAGAAAAAGCTAGTTTACAAGTCCTCACATCACTTGACTCCATTAATGGCGTAAAAGTAACGATAGTCCAGGATGAAGCCGGTCGTGCCATATATAGAGCACGTATTTCCATTGATCCTTTGATAACGGAAACAACGGCGAAAGATGTGAACGAGCAGCTTAGAAATGGGGATATTGCCATTTATACTCGTGATTATGGGATACGGCAAGGCTTTTTCGATATAGATCCACGCCCATTGCAAGGTGATGATATAAATGTCATTGAAGCTCAATTAAGAACCATATTAGGAGGAAAAAAAGGATGACAAACATAAACAAACGGTTATTGCATGATTGTGTAGCCTTAAATGTACTTGCAAATAGTGTAGAAAATGCAGTGGAAGTCTTTGAAGCAGCGGAAGGACATGTATTGGTGGGTGTACTCTCAAAGGATTATCCAACTGTGGAAGCTGGTGTAACAGCAATGAAAGAATACGGTGAAGCCATTGATGAGGCCGTTTCAATAGGATTGGGCGCGGGCGATAATAGACAGGCAGCAGTTGTCACAGAAATAGCAAAATACTATCCAGGCAGTCATATCAACCAGGTTTTTCCGGCTGTTGGTGCTACGAGGGCCAATTTAGGTGAGAAGGATAGCTGGATAAATTCACTTGTTTCTCCATCTGGGAAAGTCGGTTATGTGAATATCTCCACTGGTCCAGTAAGTGCAGGCGCAAGTGAAACTGCCATTGTGCCTATCAAAGCAGCCATTGCGCTGGTTCGCGATATGGGAGGAAATGCATTGAAATACTTTCCGATGAAAGGCCTAAAGCATGAAGAAGAATATCGTGCTGTGGCAAAAGCTTGTGGTGAAGAGGGATTTGCTTTGGAACCAACAGGTGGAATCGATTTAGATAATTTCGAGACCATACTAGAAATAGCATTAGAAGCAAAAGTGCCTAAAGTCATTCCCCATGTTTATTCTTCCATCATTGATGAAGAGACTGGAAAAACGAATGGGGAGGATGTCCGGAAATTATTAGCCTTAACAAAAAAATTGGTTGAAAAATATGCCTAAAAGGATTGTGGCATTCGGGGAAGTAATGATGCGTTTGCAGGTACCAGGGTATGAATTGCTATCCCAGGCCAACACTCTGCAATACTCCTTTTCAGGCACGGGGGTAAACGTTGCTTCTGCGATGACAAAGTTAGGACATGATGGGTATCTTGTGACAAAGCTACCGGATAACCCGCTTGGGGATTCTGCGATTTCATCTTTGCAGCGATTAGGGATTGGAAGGAACTTCATCTCTAGGGGTGGCAAATACATGGGGATGTACTTTTTGGAAAATGGTTTTGGACAGCGGGCGAGCCGTGTCACATATTCCAATCGACTGGAAAGCAGTTTTAATACAGCCTCCTTATCCGATTATGATCTGGATATGATTTCGGAAAGTGCGGATATCATCCACTTTTGCGGAATCACGCTTGCAATGGCGGAAAATGTCCGGGAAAGTATGAAGATCCTGGCTAGAAAGGTCAAAGAAAAAGGCGGTACAGTCTGTTTCGATTGCAATTACCGCCCCTCTTTATGGGAGGGAGGTTACGCTGACGCAAAGCCTCATTATGAAGAAATGCTTTCTTTGGCTGATATCGTCATGATGAATGAGAAAGATGCCCTATATATTTTAGGTATGGAGTCAGAAGGCTCCACAAGGGAAAAGCAGCTTATTGAATTGATCCCTGAAGTGGCCAGGATATTCAATATTCAATCAATAGCAGGCACACATCGTTCAATCAAAAGTGATAATAGCCATACGTTGAGGGGGTATATGTACAAGGAAGAAACATTTTACTTTTCCGATATTCTATCTTTTTCCGTATATGATAGAATAGGTTCAGGCGATGCGTATACCAGCGGAATCTTACATGGTGAATTACGTGGATATCCTCCTGAAAAGACAGTTCGGTTTGCGGCTGTATCAGGAATGCTTGCATGTACTGTCGTTGGAGATACTCCTTTGTCAACCGAAAAGGAGATACTTTCGGCAATGGAAGGTAAAATGGAAGATATTAAGAGATAAAAGGCAGGAGATTAGGAATGAATGTGAACAGAAAAAATGGACCGATGTATTTACAGATAAAAGAAATATTAAAGGATCGTATTTTACATGGGGTTTATGCCATCGACACAAACATTCCCTCTGAGCCTCTTTTGGAAGAAGAATTTAACGTAAGTAAGGTCACTGTCCGTAATGCCATCAAAGAACTTGTGCAAGAGGGGTATGTTGAAAAGAAAAGCGGCAAAGGCACTAGAGTCATTGCTAATGGTTCGATTGTCAAACTTTCCAAAGGAAAGCGTTTCACAGAGCTGTTGGTGGAGGAAGGGCACTCCATATTAAAGAAGGTGTTAAACATAAGTCAAGTTGACCTTTCTTCAGATCCTAACCTGCAATCTTTATTTGGTGACCATTGCATAAGTATCGAACGGATATATTTACTGGACAATGAACCTTATATTTACTTTACACATTATGTATCACTTGATTTAAGCCAAGAAGAGATAAAAGAGGTCCAAATCAATTCATTGTATCGCTTTTTGGAAGGTCAAAACCTTAAACTTGAAACATTCAGAGATGAGTTTGCCGTCGCTATCGCTCCGGATCACATTTGCGAAACACTGAAAATCGAAAACAATAGTCCTGTACTAAAAAGAATTCGGATTTCCAGTGATGGGGACGGAAATGTTATGGAATACAGTGAAGGGTATTACAATACGGCTAAGCAGAACTACATTGTGACATATAACGAGCCGGTACAATAATCCCATTTATTGTATTGGTTTGATTGTAAGCGATTTCTTAGGGATGGGGAGAATATATGGAGCTGTATTTATTAGGAATCACGCTGATAGCAATCGTAATTGTTATTTTGGGGGTATCATGGTGGAAATGGCATGCATTCATTAGCTTGACTGTAGCCAGTTTATTTTTAGCGGTTTTTTCTGGACTGCCGATGGATAAGATTGTTGGAGCTTATGAAACGGGCGTCGGGGCGGTCCTTGGTCACCTTATTGGAATATTGGCCTTGGGGACTATCTTAGGAAAGATGATGTCCGACTCTGGAGCCGGTATGCAGGTTGCTGACTTTTTCATTAATAAATTCGGTGTGAAGAATCTGCCATGGGCCATGCTTTTATCTGGTTTCATCATCGGCATTCCGGTATTTTTCGAGGTTGGTTTAGTAATATTGCTGCCTTTGGTCATTTCCATTCGGAAGTCAACCAAAGTGAACATCTTATTGATTGGTATTCCAGTACTTGCTGGTTTATCGATCGTACATGGGCTGGTACCTCCGCATCCGGGTGCTATGACAGCTATTGGAATCTATAATGCTAACATGGGGCAAGTACTTCTGTACTCATTGATCATCGCATTCCCGACTGCTGTAATTGCGGGACCTCTATTCGCAAAATGGATTCATAAACGGGTTATTCCTGTTGGAGAACCGGAATTGATCAGGGTGGAAACAAAGTCAAGTGGATTACCGGGCACTGGAGTTTCGTTCTTCATCATCCTTTTACCTGTATTATTGATGGTTTTAACTGTAGTGGCTCCTTATCTGCCGTTACCCGGTTCCATTGAAAAATTCTTATTGTTTATCGGGAGTCCAGTGATCGCCCTATTAATCTCCTGCTTTGCAGCTTACTATTTCTTAGGCTACAGACAGGGAATGGACAAATCACTAATTAAAAAATTGACGGAAGAATGCTTATTGCCATTAGCTTCCATAATCCTTATTATCGGTGCTGGCGGAGGGTTCAAGCAAATTTTAATTGATAGTGGCGTAGGGACTGCCATTGCTTCCATGTCTGAAGAAATTTCTTTATCCCCGATCGTCCTTGCATTTCTTGTGGCCGGATTGATTCGGGTTGCCACAGGTTCTGCAACCGTCGCTTTGACCACGGCAGCAGGGATCGTTTCACCTGTCGTTGCCAATATGACGGGGGTTAATATAGAATTGCTTGTTATTGCTACGGGCGCAGGCTCACTTATGTTTTCCCATGTTAATGACGCCGGTTTCTGGTTAGTAAAGGAATATATGGGATTAACCGTTAAAGAAACATTCAAAACATGGACAGTCATGGAAACCTTACTTTCCTTCGTGGCATTCGGTTTGGTTTTAATTTTTGATATATTCATTTAGGAGATAAAGGGTCTGAATAAGTCGTATTTACCTCCGTGATCTGTCTTGGGGTGACAGATCACGGAGGCTTTTATTATTCTTACTAAATAAATAACCGGATTTACTCTAAAAAAAAGATAGGTCGATTGCGGGAAATCAGAAACAAGATTCATTTTTGATTGGAAGTTGTTTGAATAGTGACAAGGGTGTAGTTTCATCCAGAAGACGTTTGCTTTGCTCCTCGAAGATATAAGTCTTGACAGAGACTCTTATATTGAAAGATCGACAGCTTTCCGTTTACATATTCATTCTGAATATAATCCAACAATTCATTGGCATGGTTAGGCTTTTGACGTTTTTCCTGAATATAATGGAGGATTAAAACTTCTATAATCACACACTCACCTTACTTGACAAGTATTTTTTTCCATTAACAATATAACATGGGTATTCAATAAAATATCATTTTTTGAATATTTTAACTATCGACATATTTATACAAATAAAGGAATGATTCGGGCTAGAACTGGAGAAATGACAAAATATTATCGGGATAGGCAAAAAAAGAGCGGAACATTCTGGTTTGGACTCTTTCTAACTCCTATTCTACCGTTTTGCTTTTAAGTAGGCTCAAGACAAAAACCCTTGAAATTCAAGGGTTGGATAGTTCATCAAAGTGATAAAAAAAGGTTGGTCCAGATTTTACAAAGGGCTTCAGCTTCATACTTGTATCTTTTGTACAGGTATAGGTGATAAGTGCAGCTCTGCGGATTCTCTCTTAATGGAGAATAAATAAGCTCCCAAACCTAAGATGGCTGCAAAAATCAGCATGGCGATCGACGTACTGAAGTCCCCGCCAGACAAATCACGAAGCCATCCCATGATATAACTCGAAAAGCCGCCCATGATATTCGTGAATCCAATAAGACCTGCGGCCCGTCCTGCCGTTTCAGGTGTTGAGTATTTTACCATGAGCATATTACTTAGATGGAACACACCACCTTGACAACCCATGGCCAGTCCCATACATAGTCCGGCCAGAATAGGATTGGGGATGATGATTGCTACAGCTAGAAAGACAGCCGTCAATGAAAATAGAATCGTGGCCATCAAACTTGGACGTCTGGTTTTGTCAGCCAGAAAACCGCATGCCAACACAAATCCTAAAGCGAATAGCCAGGAAAGTGAAGTAATGCTCGACATTCCTTCCTTTTCGAATCCTTTTGCTTCAATGAGGTAGGTAGGGAGCCAAATGCTGATCCCAAAAAATAAGAAGGAGCATACGAGCATGCCGAACCAAACAATCCAGAAACGATAATCTTGGGCGAAACTCTTATTCTCGGAGGGGACGGTTGCTTTCACCTCATTATCCGTTTGTCGAATGAAAGCCAATTCCTCCTTACTTATACGGGGGTGCTCTTCTGGTGTATTCCGCGTCAAAAAGATGAACATAGGGATATTTATAAATAAGTTGAAGGCTGCAAGCATAAAGAAAGCTGCTTGCCAGTGGAGTAAAGATATCACGAGCACCAAAACAACCGCTCCCATTGCCGGACCTAAATAGTTTCCGGTAAGCCATGAGGCCTGGGCCCTCCCCAATTCGTGTTTATTAAACCAGTTAGAAATGAACTTTCCGGAAACTGGAATCATCATCCCTTCACCAAAACCAAGAATTACCCTGCTTATTAAAAACATTTCATATGAATTTGCCAGGCCTGACGTAATCATCGTAAGAGTCCAAACGAATAAACCGGCGATGGCTGTTTTTCGGGCACCTAATTTATCAATGATGAAGCCCCAAAAAAGGTTTGAAACTCCATAAGCAATGGTGAATACAAAAGATAGAAGACCGATCTTTGCATTTTTGTCATCGCCTGTCATGCCGAGTGCATGCAAGAATTCCGGATCTGTTTGAATGATGGAAATGCCAACCTTATCAATTTGTCCGAAAAACCAAAAGAAAAAAATTGGGACGGCAATATACAACCATCTTTTTTGCCCATTTAACATAATACCATCTCCTTGTAGCTTTTTAGCACTCCTTAAAACACTTGCCATTGAGTATAAGTCTTTCAAGGCTCTCCCTTTAGAAAGGTACTAGTTTTGATTTTTCATTTAAGAACTTCATCCCGCCTTTCTTTAAAATAGTGAAACATAAAAAAGTAACGGTAATGTTTTGTAAGGAAAACAAAGTTTTACTTTATTTACGATAAATTAAAACAATTTGATTGTCAATTCAATATTTTGATAATTTTGTATTTTTAGAATAAACATATTTGTAAGCGCTTCATCAGAAATCGAACTCCGTTTCATCCATTTAAAGTTGAGAAACATTTATTCGAATGAGTGGATGGGCCCTCTAACGGATTTAAAAATGGAAGAAGATTTAATCTTTTGTGTCAAAAAAACTAATTATTATTAAATTATTAAAAATTCTGACTTGTTGATGTTGAATTTAAAATCAGGAAAATCTATAATTCATTTATATTGTTTTATATATGAAATACTTGATATGATAAAAACATAATTTGCCAGAAAATATCGATGTATTCATTTATTTGTTTTCACTTGTAAAATTGGTTATAACGGGATACGTCAATTAAGCTAGGTCTTCCAAATAGTTTTATATATGTAAATATGCTTTAATTGACACATAAACACTATTCTATTTAAACATGAAGAGTAAAGGGTAGAAAGGGATGCCAGTTATCCCCATTGGAAGAATGCCCGATTCATTTTCTGGAATAGGGATCAGGAAAAGCGCTTGTTATCCCGCGTGGTTTGGGAAACAAGGAGACACCAGTTCTGTCAGATGAATGAAGAATTTAGAGCAATTGCATAGCGATGCACCAGGGTACGGTATGATCCAAAAGGAGAATTTCAGGATATTTTCAGTTTGCAGATATATTGAAAGATTTCCGAAAGTTTAGTCTGCAGTCGGTCTACTGCTCGGACATTCGATGGGCTTGGCAAATGCTCTCGATCCTACTAGTTGTATTCCGAAAGTGGTGAAGGCGTTGATCATATCTAATACGACTCGTGGGGCAGCTGTTGTCAGACGGAAGAAAGTAAACCTAGATTACAATCCATCGAAACGTGAATCAGATGAACATGCAAAGCAGAGGGCAGTGTGCTACCGGGGTTTCTCTGGCAGGAAGCGAAACGATCTTGCCGCAAGTGCTTCCCTTAGAAAACCGGCCATTTTCATTTCTCTTTATCAAATTGAAACAATATGGACATCCTATCTTCAATATCTGTCCCGACATCGTTCTTGTGTGGAGATCTGAATCAGGCATCGGATAGTGAGTCAAGAATATTTTAATAATCGATTCCTAATTCCGAGTTTCCATTGTACGTAAGTGCGGCCATTTATGTTGTCAGCAGGATTCAGGGATGTTACGGATGCTAAAGACAACAGGTTTGCAACCATTGAAGTATCCTTCAAAAACGTTCACCAAATGAACTTCAGAAAAAAATGTACATACTGCAAGTTCTTCTTTAAAAGTATGAAGAAAGCATTACTGAATGGGTAATAGTCAGGAGAAAATGAGATTTATTCACAACGGGGGGAATACTCGAATGGCAAGCGAAGAAAAAGAGAAAGAGAAATATAGTGCTAATTCATTGGTTAGAGGGTTGGAAATCATTAAGCTCTTTAATGAAGTACAGCCGAGTTTGTCTCTTTCAGAAATTGCAAAACAACTGGGAGTAAGCAGAACGGTACCATATCGTTTATTATTCACATTACAAAATATTGGTTATTTGTCTCAGGATGAACATACCAAACGTTATAGTTTAACGCCAAAGGTTCTTGAATTGGGATTTAGCTATTTGAATAGCTTGAAATTCCAGGAAATTGTCCAACCTTATATGGAGACCTTGCGTGATGAAATCGGAGCCTCCTGCCATCTGTCCATTTTGGATGGACAGGAAGTCGTTTATGTCGGAAGTGCTCCAATCAGAGGTGTTTCCGCTGTCAATGTGAACATAGGTTTGCGGCTGCCGGCACATGCTTTGGCCAATGGAAAATTACTTTTGGCATATCAACCGAAAGAGATGCTAAAGCAAATGTTCAAAATCTCAAACCTAACTCCTTATACAGACAAAACACTCACCGCGCCGGGTGAATTTCAAAAACAGCTGGAATCGATTCGGGAAAATGGTTATTCGATGACAAGCGGGGAATTCCATCCTGGCATCCGTTCTGTTGCTGCTCCGATTTTTGACAGGACTGGGAAAGTATTGGCTGCCTTGAATGTCGTGGCAACAGAGTCTGCTTACCAGGAAGATTTCATCGATAAAATTGCTTTGCCGAAACTTTTGGAAGTTTCTCAGCAGTTATCCGTTTATATGGGGTATAGTGGGGTTAAACCTTATCAACACGAAGATGTCTGAATATGCTTGAGCGCCAATCTATTAAAAATGAATAACCTCTTTCGAAAGTGTGGATCTCCCAATAGGGCATCCACACTTTTTTGTGTTAAGAGAAGCAAATCGTATAGGTCTATCCCCAAGCGGCAAGCGTTCGGATTATAAAATAGTTTTAAATATTCTAAAAATTCATTGACATTGAAGCGGTTTCATTTTAGACTTAATTCATAGACAAAACAATGTTTTGCTTATGAAACATAGAGTGGTTTAGAAACAACAAATAAGGGAGGAATTTAAACATGACAAAAGAAGCTTTTTCAGTGAAGGAATTTGAAAAAAAATATGTTGCCCGATTGAAAGACCGTTCGCTTGATTGGGATGTCTTGAAGTTCCAAGAAGAAATCGATCCCGCTTATAGACGTGCACAGATGAGATATATCGGACGTGGTGCCACTGCCAATAACGATACGAATGTAATTGCAGGTGAACATTTCACTTTAAGTACAATGGTGCTTCCTCCGGGATGTATCGGTCCTTTACACCTTCACGACGATGTTGAAGAAGTGTTTTTCATTCTTGAGGGTGAGGTCACGGCACTAATTCAAGAAGATAGCTATAGTGAAGTGCATGAAATTAAATTAAGTGCGAGAGACTGCATCAGCAGCCCACCAGGGGTTTATCGAGGAATTAGGAATGACGGGGATGTGGAGGCGCGCATGCTCGTGATGTTAGGGGCAGTAAAGCCTAACTTACCGACATATCCTGAGGGCAGTGACTTGGAAGAACTGCGTAAACAACGCTCTAAAGAAAGAGAAGCCATCATTAAAGACTGATCATTTAGCCGAAAAGGGCACCTGCATTATGAAAATTAATGAGGCGCCCTTTTCGATTAAATTGTTAAATATGTCCAAGGAAAATTATCTAAAGGGCTAAATTAGGGGAGGCATAAAAAATGCTTGGGATTACACATTTACGACATATAAGCATGATAACTCCGAATTTCGACGATCAAGCAGAATTTTATGAAAAGGTTTGGGGACTTGATAGAGTGGATGTTCCGGAAGAGGAGAATACGGTTTATTTCCGCGGGGCTGGACCGGAACATCATATTTTAAGCCTTCACAAGGGAGAAAAACGAGGTTTGCATCATATAGCTTTTGGCATGGTCGATAAAAATGCGGTGGATCGTGCAGCTGGGATATTACAATCGAAGGGTGTTCGAATTATTGAACCACCTGGATATTTGGATGAAGCAGGTTCAGGTTATGGCCTACGGTTTATTGATCCGGAAAACCGCGTGATTGAGCTTTCTGCTTGGGTGGAAGTACAAACGAGCATTTGGAGCAAGAAAAATGTTGATCCAGTGAAACTGAATCATGTTGTAATGAACACGAAGAACTTAGATATGATCGTTGAGTTTTATACAAATGTACTTGGTTTTAAAGTTACTGATTGGAGTGAACACCAAATGTCATTCCTGCGATGCAACAGGAAGCATCACTCCATTGCCTTCAATCAAGATGAGCATGCGTCAGTCAATCATATCGCATATGAAGTCGATTCGGTGGATGAACTGATGCGAGGAATAAGCAATGTGCGAAAAGCGGGTTTGTCAGAACTTTGGGGACCTGGACGCCATGGACCTGGAGACAATATTTTCTGTTATTTTCAAGACCCAGGCGGTTTTGTTATGGAGTATACATGTTACCTGGAAACGATCGAAGATGAATCTGAGTGGAGAGCACGTGTATGGAAACGGGTCCCGCATTTAATGGATCAGTGGGGGATTGCAGGGCCGCCGAAACCTGAAGCCCGCAAAGCAATGGGAGGAGATCCCGATCCGGGCTGGGTTGATTCTCAAATAGATGATTCAGTCATTGCGGAAAAATGAGGAGGATTTTTATTACTTTCCATTAGTCTTACGCGTAGTTAGCTTCTTGTATATTAAAGGACAGCGTTTAAGGAAAATGGCTTTGAAAAGGAGTGACGAGAGTGGATTTAGGATTACAGGGAAAAGTTGCTGTCATTATGGGCGGCACATCAGGTGTGGGATTAAAAACAGCAGAGATGTTTTTAGCTGAAGGAGCGAAAGTGGCTATATGCGGCAGAAGTTCCGAGCGTATGAAAAGTGCCCAAAGTCAGTTGCTCTCATTTGGAGATAAAGCGGATATTTTTGCATCAACATGTGATGTCACCTCAAAATTGGATGTGGATTCCTTCATAAATGGTACCGCTGAGAGGTTTGGTGGAATCGATATATTGGTGAATGCAGCCGGTCAAAGCGTGATGGGTCACTTTTTTGACATAACGGATGAGCAGTGGGAAGAGCAGATTCAGTTAAAGTTCTTTGCCATCATATATGCCGTTCGTGCTTCGCATCCACATATAGTGAAAAGGGGAGGGGGACGGATTATTAATATTAATGCAACGCTTGCTAAAGAACCTGAACGTCATATGGTAGCGACTGCAGCAGCAAGGGCAGGCCTCCTTAACTTAAGCAAAACCTTGTCCCAGGAATTGGCCTTTGACAATATATTGGTTAATTCAGTAAGTCTTGGATTGATCCGGACTGATCAATGGGAGCGAAGAAGATTGAAAAATGCGCCTGATATGGAACCTGAAGAGTATTATGGAGACCTTGCGAAAAAAAGGAATATCCCTCTCGGCCGCGTAGGAGAAGCGGAAGAAGTGGCCAGTGTCATTGTTTTCCTTGCTTCAGACAAAGCAAGTTATGTAGCGGGTTCGACGATTGAGACGGCAGGAGCAATCGGGAAGGCACTTTAAATATATTACTAAAAAAGGTAGGCTAACGCGATGAAAATTCAAGAAGAAATAGAGTTTACAACCGCTGATTCCATCGTAAAGGAGCTGGTTCATGCAGGAGTGGAAGCTGCTTTCGGGATTGTCAGTATTCACAATATGCCCATCTATGATGCAATTCTGAGAGAAGGTAGCATCAAACTCATTTGTTCACGGGGTGAGAGCGGTGCCGTCAATATGGCTGATGGATATGCCCGCGCCACAGGGAAATTGGGTGTAGTGATCACCAGTACCGGAACAGGGGCAGGAAATGCTGCTGGTTCACTAGTGGAAGCTTGGGCAGCAGGTGTCCCTCTTCTTCATCTTACCGGTGAGGTGGCTTCTCCTTACCTTGGTACAGGCAAAGGATACATACATGAGTGTAAAGACCAGCTTTCAATGATGGGCGGAGCGTGTAAAAATGCAATGAGGCTTAGAAACCCTGAGCAATCTGCAGCAGTAGTAAGGAAGGCGATCCAAGAAGCGTTAACTGCACCAACGGGACCGGTTACATTGGAAATACCCATTGACTATCAATCGGCGATCATAGAAGATCTTTCACTTGAAGGGCAGCCGGCTTCAACATCAGCAACAAATTCAACGCCATTTATTCCAGAACAAGCCTTGCAAAAAATCGTTGGCGCACACCGTCCTGTAATATGGGCAGGGGGCGGAGTCATCAGTGCCAATGCGTCGCAAGAGCTGCAAAAATTGGCGGAAATCCTTGGAGCAGCGGTTATAACCAGTCAGTCAGGAAAAGGTTCGATCCCAGAAAACCATGAACAATGCATAGGTCATTTTGCGGCATATGAAAAAACAAAAGAGTTTTTAAGAAATGCAGATTTATTGATTAGTGTAGGTGTAAGGTTTAGAGGGAATGAAACATCCAACTGGAAAGTGCCGGTGCCGGAAGAACATATAGCGATCGATGCGGATTGGCAGGCCATTAACCGGAACTATAAAGCCACAATAGGTTTGGTTGGCGACGCAAAAGATGTGCTATCTGCCATCATTAAAAAGCTCGAAGAACATTCTCTTCAGGCAGAGCCTTCATATTTACAAGAAGTCCTTTCACTTAGAAATGAAGTACGAGCTCAACTCAGGGAAACGCTTGGACCTTATGAGCAATTTGTAGATGGCATGAGGGAGGTATTGCCTGACGATACCATTCTAGTTCGTGATGTAACCGTACAGGCAAACGTTTGGGGCAGCCGTTTATTTGAAATCTATGAACCGAGAACATCGATTCATGCATCAGGCGGCGGAATTGGGCAAGGTCTTCCAACAGCGATCGGAGCCCAAATGGGGTGTCAAGATAAAACCGTCGTGCTTATGGCTGGAGATGGTGGGTTTATGGTGAACGTCGGGGAAATGGTTACGGCAGCCGAAGAAAACTTACCGGTGATCATCGTATTGTTCGATGACTCAGGCTATGGGGTTCTTCGCAATATTCAAACAGCCGCATATGGCCGGCAGGTTGCCGTGGATTTATTGAGTCCTGATTTTGTGAAACTGGCTGAGTCCATGCATTTTGATGCAGTCCGCATTGGTTCTGGAGATGAATTCATATCCGAACTGAAGAAAGCAAAGGAAAGACGTAAACCATCAATGATCGTTGTTGATATGGAAGCTGTGGGGCCAATGGCCAAGCCATTTGGAGGACCGCCAGGAGCTGCTGAAGCATTCAAACCAAAAAAACTATAAGGAGGATTGAGAATGATTTCGACTTACCCATTGGTTTCAGGGAAATACCTAGTTAATGGAGAATGGATAGAATCGACGGAAAAAGTCGATGTAGTTAATCCGGCAAATACATCGGAAGTAATTGGCCAGGTGGCAAAATGCTCTGAAGAAATCGTGAATGACGCAGTTGAAGCGGCAGAAAATGCTTTTGAAACGTGGTCTCGCACTGATATCGAGGGACGGGCTAACCGTATGAACATTGCGGCAGACGAACTATCAAAAGTAATTGAGGAAAATGTTACAGTGTTTGTACGTGAAAATGGAAAAACACTTGTTGAAGCTAAAAAGGATTTACTGCGCTGTGTTGAAGTCATGAAGGGCTGTGCAGCAGAGTTACTTGATTGGTGGAATCCTGAAGTGCTCCCAGGAAATCAAAAGGTCCAGATCCGAAGAAGGGCAAGAGGTGTCACGGCAATAATCACACCGTGGAATTCTCCGATGATATTAACATTTAAAAGGGTCATACCTGCTGTTTTGGCAGGCAATGCCGTTGTTGTAAAACCTGCAACGAATTGTCCTTTAACGATAATGTCCTGTTTAAAAGTAGTTGCTGAACATTTTCCTCCTGGAGTCATCAATATAGTCTCAGGATCAGGAAAAGCAATCGGTGACATACTATGTTCCGATTCACGAGTACGGACATTAGCGTTTGTCGGAAGTACGGAAACCGGGAAAGATATCATGCAGAAATCAGCTGGAAATCTGCAAAAGGTATATATGGAACTCGGCGGCAATGATCCTGCCATCATTTTAAAAGATGCCAATATGGACGAAGTGGCTATCAAACGTTTGAGGATGGGGATTTTACGAGCAGCAGGTCAGGTCTGTTCTGCTGTAAAACGGGTGTACGTCCAAGAATCACGTTTTGATGAGGTCGTGGAAAAGCTGACCAAAGAGTTTAGCCGGATGGTAATCGGTGATGGCATTCAGCCTGATGTTACTATGGGTCCATTGAATAATAAATCACAATTTGACTTTGTTAATGGCTTGATCGAACGTACCGCTAAGTCAGGAGGAAATATAATCACGACCGGCATTCAGCTGAATCCGGAAACTTGGGATAAAGGGTATTATATGCTTCCTTCCATTATTACTGGCGTCGATCAGCAGAGTGAAGTGGTTCGGGTAGAACAATTCGGACCTATCATTCCAATTTTACCTTTCAATGATATTGATGAAGCTGTAAAATTAGCGAATGATAGTCAGTTTGCCCTGCGAGCATCTGTTTGGACCGAGAATGAAGATATCGCTGTCGAAATGGCAGATCGCCTTGAAGCTGGTGCGGTTTTCCATAATAATCATACCGTTTTCAGCGACTTGGCCCTGGATTTCCCTGGCTTAAAAGAAAGTGGTGTTTCCCGGGAAACAAGACATTGCGGGCTGGAATTCTTTGCGGACTCATATGGGTTTGCTGATTGAGGAAGGATGAAACTAGATGAAGTTAGGTTTAATCGGATGCGGTAATATCGGGACATTTCTGCTTAAGGCAATTAATACCGATGGGCTTCTTCCAGGTGGGAAAATCGTTGCAATTTATGCCCGGCGTGAAGAAGTCGCCGCACAACTGGCTGAAGAATTCAGGACACAGCCATATAGTGATGTTGACGAACTCCTTAAATCCGATGTGGATTTAGTCATAGAGGCTGCAACGATTGAAGCAGCTGAAGAGTATGCCATAAAAGTGCTTAAAAGTGGGAAGGATCTCTTGCTAAGCAGCATAGGCGTGATGGCGAATTCTGCCTTTGAAGAACATTCAAACCAGATTTGCAAAATGAATAACGTGAATATTCTCCTTCCGTCTGGTGCGATTGGAGGTCTCGATGTACTTAAATCGGCAAAAGCGGTGAATGGCCTTGAATCTGTATGCATCACCACTAGAAAACCGCCAAACGCATTGCCAGCAAGTTCATCAGTGACAGAAGAAACGGTATTATTTGAAGGTTCTGCTGCAGAAGCGATCAAACAGTTTCCGAGAAACATTAATGTTGCGATTGTACTGTCTATGGCTGGTCTTGGATCTGAAAAGACGAAAGTGAAAATCATTGCCGATCCAAAAGTGTTAAAAAACATTCACCTGATAGAAGCGTCAGGTTCGTTTGGGAAACTAAAACTGGAAGTGGAAAATGATCCGATGCCAAATAATCCGAAAACGAGTTATCTAGCGGCATTAAGTGTTTTGGCTACTCTGCAAAATAAGGAAAAGAGTGTTCAAATCGGGTAAAGAAGAATGATGTAAAGCTTGGAAGGGAGAGAAAAAGTATGCTTAAAACTGATAAATCCTTAGAAGAAATGTCGAAACAGCAAGTTGTTAACCATTTGAACGAAACGGTTAAACCAGAGGAAGGCGTTATACCTGCATACCTCCTTGGAGACCCAAAGGTTTATGATATAGAACATGAAAAAGTGTTTTTGAAAACATGGGTTTTTATCGGTCATGATTCAGAGGTACCCAAAAAAGGAGACTTCATGACCCGTGAACTAGCTGGCTACTCGCTCATCATTACTCGTGATGGTGAAGGGGAAATCAGGGCGTTTTACAATATGTGCACCCATCGCGGAATGAAACTTTGCCGTGCAGATAAAGGAAACAAGTCATTATTTACTTGTCCCTACCATGGATTCAATTTTAAAAATACTGGTGAGCTTGTAGGGGTGCCATTGCAAAAGGATATATATGGGGGAACCCTTGATCGGTCGGAAATGGGCCTTCACAAAGTGAAACTTGAATCCTATAAAGGTCTTTTATTTGGAACTTGGAATGAAGATGCAGAGCCACTTGAAGAGTTTCTTGGAGACATTAAATGGTATTTGGATATACTCGTAGGACGTGCAGAAATGGAAGTTATCGGGGTCCCACAAAGATTCATTGTTAATTCCAACTGGAAAGTTGGTTCCGATAACTTTGTTGGTGATTCCTATCACACGATGGTTACACATGGATCCATTGCAAAGCTGGGCATGGTTCCCAATGCTACCTATTCAAAGCGTGGTTTTCAAATCCATACGGAAAACGGGCATGGACTAAACTTAGGGACGCCAAACCCTGACTTTGCTTTCCCGGAAGAATTGAAAAATGAATTTAAAAATAATTTGTCTGAAGAACAATATGAAGTGTTATCAAACTTAAAGAATATGATTGGGAATGTTTTTCCCAATTTATCATTTTTAATATCCCATACTAAAATCAAAGACCAATTCATCTCCAACACTTCAATTAGAATGTGGCGGCCAATCGGTCACAATAAAATGGAAGTGATCGCTTGGATGCTTGTGGAAAAGAACGCCTCCCAAGATTGGAAAGATAGATCAAGAGATTCATTTATCTTGACATTTAGCCCATCCGGTATTTTCGAACAGGATGATACGGAAGTGTTTACGGACATTACTGAAACAGCCCAAGGCCCAATGCCATTCCTTAAGAATTTAACCTACAATTATACAATGGGTCTTCATCGTAAACCCGTTGATTTTATAGGACCCGGTGTTGCTTACGATGATAAATTCACTGAAGCGAGCCAGCGGAATTTTTACAAGTACTGGCTGGAATTAATGACGAAATGATAAGCGGGAGGGGGAACGGAAATGAATGTGGAGAAAATGTTGCTCAAATGTGAATTTGAACAGTGGTTGTATGATGAAGCTCAATTACTGGATGATATTGAATTTGATGATTGGTTCGATCTGATGCACCCTAGCTTACGTTATCAAATGCCAGTACGTGTTAATAAAGAAGGGGTGGAACGCCCGGATTATTCAACGGATATGTTTACATTTAATGATGATATTGAGTTGTTGAGACTGCGCGTGGATCGTTTGAAAACGGATTATGCTTGGGCGGAGATACCGCCATCAAGAACACGGCGTTTTGTCTCCAATGTACGTGTTAAAGACTATATTGAAGGTGAAAAGGCTGTCGTTAGGAGCTATCTGCTTATCTATCGAAGCCGCAGCACGGATATTCAACATGATTTGATTTCGGGGGAAAGAAATGATGAATTCATTTTCGAAGAAGGTAAATGGAAACTTTCCAAACGGATATTCATTGTTGATCAATCAACGATAAATACCAGAAATCTTGCTATCTTCGTATAATATTGACTTGGAAAAAAAGAGATAACAAGGAGGCTGGTTACAATGGCAATGGCGTTAAAGGATAAAGTAGTGTTGATTACCGGAGGCAATTCAGGTATCGGAGAGGCTGTCACTAGACGTTTTATACAAGAAGGGGCGAAAGTCAGCATTATCGGCCGTTCGATAGAAACGCTAAAAAAAATGAAAGAGGAATTTGGTGAAGAGATTCTCATTAACCAGGGCGATGTAAGCAAATATGGAGACAATGAGAGGGCTGTCCAGGCCACTGTCAAGCAATTTGGAAAGCTGGATGTTTTCGTTGCTAATGCAGGAGTCTTTGATGGATTTGCTAAATTTGCCGACGTAACTCCCGATGCACTTTCCGAAGCATATGATTTTCTGATCGATATTAACGTTAAAGGATCTTTCTTTGGTGCTAAAGCCGCTCTTAAAGAACTGCAAAAATCAAATGGCAATATTATTTTCACCGTATCCGGTGCTAGTTTTTATCCGGATGGCGGCGGGGTTTGGTACACAGCGAGCAAGCATGCCCAAATAGGGTTGATGCGCCAACTTGCCTTTGAACTTGCTCCTAACATTAGGGTGAATGCTGTAGCGCCTGGTGGCACTCTAACAGCATTATCAGTCATTCCTCCCCTACGTCCATTCGTTAAAATCGTGGATAATGAAACGAAGGCAAATAGCATAAAAAAAAGAAACCCTCTTCAGCTTGCACAGATGCCCGAAGATCATGTAGCTGCATATGTCCTGTTAGCATCGGACGCAGCGCGTGCAATTACCGGCGAAGTCATCTCCAGTGATGGAGGATTGTCAGTTCGCGGACTGGGTTGAGTTCATAACAATATAAACGATGGGAAGAAGGTTTATAAGTATGGCTGAATCACTATTGGGAAATAGGAATATTAATCAACTCGCATTTGTTGTAAAAGATATTGAAACTGCTAATCTAGCTTTCACAAGACTGCTAGGCATTAAGAAGGCAGAACCATTTCTAACTGGTGACAGCTCTGTTTCGAAAGTCACTTTTAGAGGTGTACCAACGGAATCACAATCCAAACTGGTTTTTCTGAATACACCAACTGTCCAATTTGAACTAATAGAACCCGATAAAAATCCAGGAACGATGCGTGAGTTCCTGGAGGAAGTAGGTGAAGGGATCCACCATATAGCTTTTGATGTAGACTCTATCCAAAACAGGCTGCCAATCATGGAGAAAAGTGGATACCCAGCTTTGCAAACGGGTGAATTCACTTCAAGTGACGGCCGATATGTATATGTGGATACACTAGAAGATCACAAAACGTTAGTAGAATTGCTTGAAAGTGCAGAGCCGAGAAAAACGGCATGGGAAAGTCCAGAAGATGCAAGCGTTCAGCCGCTATTAGGGACGAACAAAGTGGAAAAGCTTGCGTTAGTTGTAAAAGACCTGGATGCGGCTGCAGATGCATATTGTAAGTTGTTGGGTATTGAAAAACCTCCCATCATACATTCTGGTTCTGCCGAAATCACAAACGTGATTTATAAAGGGAAGCCCACTGAAGGAAAATCAAAATATATGTTCATCGATACTTCGTTAATTCAAATTGAATTGATCGAGCCGGGCGAATCACCTAGTACGTGGAAAGATCATCTTGAAACATATGGTGAGGGTGTTCATCATATCTCTTTTGTCGTTAAAGACATGGAGGCTAAAATGAAGATGTTAGAAGAAATGGGCTATCCGGTCATACAGACTGGTAACTTTTTTAACGGAAAAGGTCGATATGCCTATATGGATACAACATCGACCTATAAAGTGATTATTGAATTGCTAGAACGTTTTGATGAGTAAACGCGTATCAATTGATCATCAAGAAGTGTTCCGGATGCAAATGTGTGAGTACTTCGCACTTACATAACGGGGAATAATCAAGCACGGTAATGATAAAATCGGAAACCTAGCCATTTCCCCCCTAATCAGCTAATTAAAGTGATAACCGTAAAAAGAATTTTATACAAGGCAATGGGCAGGAAGGGGGCTTCAACCATGGCCTTGTACAGTAAATGAAAGTGAAATAATTAGAAACTAACGGAAAACTTATTGACAAATAATTCAGAATATTAATATCGTTGAAAGTAGTTAGCGGCTTTGGGAATTTTTTAACCTAAGGTTTATACGTGTATGCAGGTGGAAGTAATTTGAGAACAAAAAAGGTTTTAAAAAATTTGTACATTTGGGGGCGAAGTTTGGAGATATCCGGAAAAATAAACTTTGATGATCGTGCAGATCTGATTTGGGAGGCCATGAATAATTCGAAATACCAAAAATGCTATTCCAGGATGTCAAGGTCTTTCATTAGTTGCAGATGGTGAATATGATGTTGAACTGAAGCTTGGTGTTGCAGCTGTAAAAGGTTAAACAAATAGGCACCCTTTATATTAATTTTATTGTGATACACGTTTTATGTAAATTAAGGTAAAAATCATTTTTTTTGGATATGGATCGTATTGACCTTTATTGCTTTTTCTGCTTCTTTGTCACGAATGGAATGGATTACCTGTAAGTGCTCGCTGTTTCGTTCCTCATACCAAGATTTATCAACCATTATAACATCTTCGTTACGGGCCGATAAAAAGGAAATTCGAAAGGAAAGCCATAATGAATCCGTAGTCTTTTGAAGAAAGGTATTTCTCGAGTAGGAATATAATAAGCGGTGAAATTCAATGTTTGCACGATTTGCCGCAATTCGTTCATTTTTATTTATGGCCTGTTGCAGTTTATCTGTTGCCCATTCCAGTTTTTTTAATTCCTCTTCCGTAATTCCTTCGCAAGCCTTTTGTAAAGAATAGTTTTCGAGCGTTTTCCTGATTTCCAATTCTTGCTGCAAAAGTTCAATATCCAAATTTGATATGATCATCCCAATACCAGGTTTCACCTGTAGCAAACTTTCCTGTCCTAATTTCCTCAAAGCTTCACGAACCGGTGTACGGCAACAATTGAAAGGTTGGGCAATATCATCTTCCGTTAAGCGGTCCCCGGGCATAAATATCCCTTCAATGATCGCATTTTTACTACCAAAAAATATAGCTTCCCTTAAGAGCTTAGAAGAATAATGTTCTATTTGTTCTGTAATATAGTGATAGTGATTGGTTTCCATGGTGCTCCTTTCAAAAATCCAATTCTATACAAGTATATTTATTTGATCTATAAAAACGATTGAAGTCATTCTCTGTTTCAGACTTTAGGGTGTTTATACATTTCAACGGGGAGAGTTCGCTCATGTTTCGGGAGAACTAATGATTTACCTTCATTATAAAAAAGGAAGTTCATATAATCTTATGAGACAATTATAGCCAAAGATACATACAAGGTTATTGGCAAGAGTGAAAAAATCAGGGAAGTCCCAACCATCATGAAACAGGGGAAATTCGTGATAATATTGGGTGACATAAAATAAGCGGAAGCAAACTTACAGTAAACATCGGTTTTGATGTGAGTCACTTTGCCGCGATGAATGATGTATTCTATCCTTCTAGAAGTGCAAGGATGTTGCTCGTTTACTTAAACATGCTATGATGGAAATGAGGCGTTTGCTTTTATTTATTATCTAAAGTAACGAGAACGTCAGATTGATATTTTTTTAATGTACAACACCAAGGATACAGGAGGAGTTTTAAAATGAATTTAGCACAATTTCCTAGAAAGCGATATACACCAACATATACACCAGTTGAGAGATTAGATCATTTTTCTGAAGTTCTTGGGGGCCCATCCATTTATGTTAAACGAGATGATATGCTTGGTCTGACGGCTGGGGGAAATAAAACAAGAAAACTGGAGTTCCTTGTTGCTGATGCGTTGGAAAAAGGCGCGGATACGCTGATTACATGTGGAGGCATTCAATCAAATCATTGCCGCTTGACCCTAGCTGCTGCCGTTAAAGAGAAAATGAAATGCATCCTTGTATTGGAAGAGGGACTTTCAAAAGACTCAGAGCCGGATTTTAACGGTAACTATTTTCTCTATCATTTATTGGGGGCTGACCAAATTATTGTTGTACCAAACGGAACGGACTTAATGCAAGAAATGCAGAAAGTGGCTAAAGAGGTGACAGAGAAAGGGCATCGACCTTACATCATTCCCGTTGGGGGATCCAATGTGATTGGTGCAACGGGATATGTTGCATGTGCTCAGGAGATTTTAGCTCAGTCTTTTGAGCAAGGGATTGATTTTAAAGCAGTTATTTGTGTAAGCGGCAGTGGGGGAATGCATGCTGGTTTGGTGGCAGGATTTCATGGAAATCAAAGTGGAATATCAGTAATTGGCATAAATGTAAGCAGAGGAAAAGCTGAACAAGAAGAGAAGGTTTTTCAGCTTGTTAGAGAAACTTTAACACACATCGGCATACAAAATTCAATCCCTCGTGAGGCTGTTACGTGTTTTGATGAGTATGTCGGACCGGGTTATGCTTTGCCTACACCTGAAATGGTGGAAGCAGTCAAGCTAATGGCAAGAACAGAAGGGATTTTGCTGGATCCGGTATATACGGGTAAAGCGGCAGCGGGGCTCATTGATTTAATCCAAAAAGGCACTTTTAAGCCGGAGGATAACATCCTATTTGTTCACTCTGGTGGTGCTTCATCGTTATATGCCAATACTTCGCTCTTTAATTGAAATGTCATTATATAATAAATTCTAAGCTCAAAGTCAAGACAACAAAAGCAGTGAGAGTGTAAAACGATTCATTCTATACATAAATTTGCAGGTTGCCTATTTTCCACTTTTTTTAATAAAGTTGAAATGGTTATTAAGCGAAAAACATATTTATCGAATTATTATTCCAAACAAGCGTTCATGTTGAATTTTAAGAACTTTTGCGCTCAGTGTAAAAATGTCATAATGGAATTTAATTGAAATTCCAAAGTTCCTCTATTGATAAAGAGGTAGCACGAAAACCATTTGAAAACTGATCATAGATATCAAAATCAAAACTAAAAAGAAGAAAAATTTTAAAAAGCAACAGAATCGATTCAGCAATGGATGTAGACATGATGGAGCCTGTTCCGAAATGTGCTAACGTATTGCTGGCGGAAAGGGAGGATTCTACACTTGTAGAATCCTCCTTTAATGTTACTTTTCGATTAAAGACTTCGTATGATCAAAAACAACTTAAGTGACCTGGCTGTATTGAAGCAGTGACGCCTAGCTCTTTGAAACGATGAACATCATCTGGATGAATTACTTCAATGTGTTCGACCGAATGTCGTGAATCCCGTTTGCCATTTGCCTTTTGCACTTCCTAACAGGCATCTAAAGCAAGACGGATCGCTCCATCTCCAATCGCATGAAAACGAATGCTGAAGCCCTCTTTATATCCATCAACAACCCATTTTTTGATCGTTTCAGGAGGGAAAGAAGTTTCATCACGTGTTCTGGTTGATCCGCATAAGGTCGATTAAATAAGCTGCGCGAGCGGTAATGAAGTCCTCCATAGTAGGAACATAAAAATAGCCCTTTTTCAATTTTTTGGGTTGGTTAGTTTGATTCTTCATCCTTAACAAAATTGAATAATTGAGATTGATAGTCACTTAGGAACCGAAAAAGTCAGATGATTGACGAATTTCATCAAAGTACTCTTTCTTGATAAAATCTCCAAATTTATTGCTAGCCAATGCAGGTATGATTCCACCAATCCTGTTTTCGAGCTCCAAGAATCCCAAATAAAGATTTTCTGTATCCCCCCAACTTACCGCCCTGGCAAGCTGGATGTATTCCCGTTCTTCAAATTGTTTTATCACAATATCCGAATTTCCTGTAACTGTTTGTGAAATGTTCAATATTGTATAACCGGGTCATCAAAATATTATGGATATCTTGCAATGTCTTAATTTCTTCCTGGATATTGGCCATTGATTTTTTAATTTTATCGTAATGACGAAATGTATCTACCGTTACGCTTCGAAACTTCGCCATTCCTCCTATACTCAGCATATTTTGCATGGCTTTTTCTCTTAACAACACTGAATATATAAATTAATAACATGTCATATTTATATATATATTCAATACGGACAATAAGACTAAAAGTTTTGTTTCATAATCAACTGGGTAAAAACGGATATTATTTATTTCAATTAAAGTTGCATTGCATGTTTAATAAGGAATTTGTAATGAGGGAACGTATGTTTTATAATATTTTTTGAGTAAGTAATTTTCTATCGAAATAGGGGAGGGTATTATATGTATATTTCAATTTCGGATTTTATCAAAGAATGGAAGAAAGAAGGCATACTGACTCAAAATGTTTTGGATTGTTTGACTGATGATTCATTAGAACAACAAGTTTATCCTGAAGGCCGCACTCTAGGAAGAATCGTATGGCATTTCACCACGAATATTCCAGATTATCTAGCTCATTTCGGTTTAAAGATAGACCGGATAGAAAGTTCGGAAAACGTTCCATCTTCAGCCCAGGAAATTGCTATCACTTTTAAAAATGTAAGTTCTCACGCAGCCAAAATTATTGAACAACAATGGACAGACGAATCCCTAGAGCAAATACAAGAGGCATTTGGAAGACAGGAAACAAATGCTTCCATACTTATGGGACTAATCAAGCATATTGTTCATCATCGTGGACAAGTTACGGTTCTAATGCGTCAAGCAGGAATAAAGCCTGCTGGGGTGTATGGACCGCCAAAAGAAGATTGGATTCATTTAGGTGTGGAGAATCCACCACTTTAATACTATGCTATTTTAAATAAAGTTGAAGAAAAGACGGGCGCTAAGTTTGATACATATATCCCGATTTCTCATTTTTTCACTGAGTTAATAGTATATTAAAGAGGCTGGGACATAAGTATTTTAGTCAACGATAAACCCGAACCATAAGCGGAATTCCGGCTAATAGATCGGGTCTTTCTTGGTTCTTTTCCATAGATTTTGTTGCTTTTTGCATCCTATTTTTAAACATCTAGTGTAATGGAGCGGAAGACCATCGACTACTAAGGGAAATAGAGGAAAGGCTGAGACCCCGCAGGCTTTCCGAGGAGGCTTCGCTTCCTCGGAAAGCGAGTATCTGTAGCGCAATGGAACGAACTTGTTCTTACAGCTTGAATGGATGAATAAAAACAACATATACGAAAACAGCATGATATTTAATAGGTAGAATAACGTAGAATGATTCGTTTTTGAGGATGGTTTATTTAGTTATGTCCCAGTATCCTTTTTATTTTGCCCCAAATAAGGTGTTTAAATGAAACCAGCTTTATTGGAGACGATGTTTTAATTGGTAGTCTCCTAGTTGTTTTTCCAATTAAAGAAAATGAAGTAATTGGTGTGATTGATCAACAAGATACGTTGACTCCGTCTATTCCTTTTGATTTGGCTATGTCAACCATTACATTAATGCAGACAAGTTCTTTATTATTTATGATTATGCCATTATTGCGCCGGCATATCTTTGACCCTCACCGTAATTGACACCACTGGCACAACAAAATTCGTCAATGATTAGGAGTTAAAAAAAACGACTAAAAAGACGAGATCTTCAAAAAATCAATTAAAACGGACTGAAAGTGTATGGTTATAAGGGGGGACTTATACATATCAGCGTTTTGTAGAAAAATGTCGTTATTTGCGAATATCATTATCGTCATTTCTGAGATATTATAATATTAAATGTACTTTAACACATTGAGGTGACAATCAACCTTTAAGCTGGGGCTCAACATAGTGAGTGGGGGAAAATAAATGAGTGTAATCATCGAGAAGAAACGAGTGGAAAACTATACTCATATGGAAGATATAATGTTGGTTGGAAAAATCCATAATGGTGATGTAGATGCACTGGACTTTTTAATCAAAAAATACAGATGTGTCGTTCAATCCAATGCTTTGAAGTATTTTTTAACGGGTGGAGATAAGGAAGATGTATTTCAGGAAGGGATGATTGGACTATATAAGGCCATTCGAGACTACAAGAATTGCAAAAAGTCGTCTTTCAGATCATTTGCGGAACTGTGCGTTTCAAGACAAATCATAACCGCTGTTAAAGCGGCTATTTGCCAAAAGCATTCTCCCTTAAATAATTATGTTTCATTGTATACGCCTATCTATCAAGGGGAATCGGAACACGCCCTAATTGATCTAATCCCTGAACAAACACAAAATGACCCAGTCACGATCATAATAAAATCAGAAGAAATTTACGATATCGAGCTTATTTTAAAGGAAGTCCTTAGTGAGTTGGAAAGTAGTGTTGTGGACCTGTACCTACAAGGGAAAAATTATATTGAAATAGCAAAAGAACTGAATGTTCAAAAAAAGACGATCGATAATGCACTTCAGCGCGTAAAAAGGAAGTTGGAGCGGTACTTCGAGTCCAGGAGGTTCGAAGAATATTAACTATAATTCTTTACACTTTCATTCATTATTATTTGCAAAAACATCGAAACGATTTTCTAATAAAATATAAAACGGGATAGCTAAAACACTATTCACTCCTGGTAATGGAGCTAATGGTGCAGTGCCTTTTCAAGGGGAAATAAAAATCCCTTTAGGCGATGATACATTCTCTGAGCATGAACACAAAAAGCCCAAAAGATACAGAAGGGCTTTTTGCGATGTTCATTTTTTCAATTCACTCTAGTCAACTGGAGATTATATCTCAATATTTCTTCGTCTGAATATAATTTGTATCCAAGTTCATCATGGTAGTTAAGAAAAACTTTATCCGGAAGATGCTTTTTTGTCTCACTTGATATTAATAGGGGGACCCCATCAATTATGAATCTCTCATCATCTTCGTTCTTATTATCAATTTTCAATTCGTGTTCCACATAAATCGAACAGCTTCCAACATAAATAGCTTCGATACGAACACCTTCATTCTCTTTATAATCCACTTTTTTAAGTTGTTTAATTGCTGCTTCTTTAATCTCAATAATCATAAAACCCGCTCCCATACAAAAATTGATATTATTTTTTATCTATACAAGGAAAAGAAAATTCAAGCTACGAAGAACCCTCTATTTATTCGTATACCCAATTGTTTATAAATTAATGTGTCAGACATCCCCAAGCGATATAATAGAGTTCCAAGATAAGGGGCTTTCCCAAATAAATAAGTTCCAAATAATCAAACTTATGGAATTTAGTACATGGCGGTTCTTTTTTTGGGGGAGAAATTCCCTTTTGTTAATCATTGATAAGATTCGGGGAATAGATTTTCTTTGGAGGAACTATGGCTTTATTTCCAACAGGAAAAAACAGGAGCTTTCCAAATAATGATTAATTCTATATTCAAATAGAGGGAGCGACGAAATCGAGTGTTATCATTCAGTCTTTAATATAGGCTACTATAGCCTGTGGATTAGTAAAGTAAGCAATAAAGGGCATAAAGCGTATGTTTTTCAACCCCTTCCAACAAGCGGAGGGTGATTTTGTATCTAAGTCTGACGATGCAGTACCCAATTCAGAAGAAGTTTACCCGATAGAGGCTTAGGGCATAAGAATATAAAAAAGTCGATTCCTTCATGTTGAACTGTACCCCCAATATTCTGATAATTAGGGGAGTTAAAGTATTATGGATCGACTTTTTTGATAGGAACTTTCATGAAATAATATATTTTGCTGTCAGGCAAAAGGGTTTCCAGCATGAATGAAACTTCGTCTTACCCAATGATCATACTTTAGGCTTTGCTTTCATTGGCCATTTTTTGTTTAATTCAGTTATAAAAGTCTTTACATTCTTTTTATCTTTCATGATTGGGGAATACACATACGAAAGTGTTCTGTTAAAGGTTTCATTTTTCACCTGTATAATAGAAAGGATTTTATTTTGTACATCCCTTTCAATGACACTTTGGGACAGCAGTGCCAGCCCTACACCGTTTTTTATAAGTGTTTCTTTAATTCCTTGATTACTGCTTATTGTAAGTATCGATCTAATTTTCAGTCCATTTGAACGTATGACGTGGTTAAGGTATTCACGTGTACCAGATCCAACTTCCCTGGTTACCCATGCTTGGTCATGTAAATCAGTAATCTCCACTCCGTCTTTATTAGCGAGTTCATGATTGTTAGAAGACACAATGAATAGCTCATCTTGCATGAATGGATGAACAGACAGCTCCTTTTCATTAGTTTGACCTTCGATTAAACCAATATCCACTTTGTATAGCCGAACGGCTTGAACGATTTCTTCCGTGTTTCCAATTACGACTTGAAGTTCAAGTTCAGGATAGTCCTCTTGAAGGTCGATGAGTAAAGAAGGAAGGATATACTCTCCTATTGTAAAACTTGCCCCTATCTTTAATTCGCCCTTGATGGACCTATCGTGTTCCTGAATGTCTTGTCTGGTCTGTTCATAGATTGTGATCATTTGCTTGGCCCGGTCGTAAAGAATTTCTCCCGTTAAGGTGACTTTTAGGAATTTCGGAGAACGGAGAAATAATTTGGTTTGGAACTCTTCTTCTAATTTTTTTATATGTAAACTAACACTTGGTTGCGACATAAGAAGAATTTCTGCTGTTTTTGTAAAATTCTTGACTTCCACAAGGGTCACAAATGTTTTTAGAGCATCATAATACATAGAAATTTCCCCTTATTATTAATATTCTTAATAGTTATGATAAATTATATATATTTTACTAATGATGTGCCTTCCAGTAAAGTTTTAATGAGAAACTTATTTTAGGAAGCGTATAGGCTGGGGAAATCTATTATCCTTTATAACCTAATTTTTTTATTTGTTGCGTGCTATGAACCTATATGACTGTATTTTAAATTTTTTTGCAATTAAAACCGACTTGGTCTATAGGAGTAAACGAGTTAATTTATTTATGGATGGAAAAAATGTTTAAACCCACTCGTTATACATAGTAGTCAACTAAGATAAGTTAATATCCCTTTGTGAGGTGGAAATCGTGCAACTTCAGGTAAGTAACAGTCCCTTTAATCAAGAGCAGGCAGAGCTCCTTAACAGCCTACTGCCTAGCATGACAGAAACACAAAAAATTTGGTTGAGCGGTTATCTGACTGCATCTTTGTCAGTTTCGAATATGATGGCAGCGGACACCCCGGTATTGGAAACTCAAAGTGGCGGGAAGACAGTATCAAAAGAGGTGACCATTCTGTATGGTTCACAGACGGGCAATGCTCAAGGGCTGGCAGAAAATGCAGCGAGTAAGCTTGAGGGGAATGGCTTTCAGGTTACCATTTCATCCATGAGTGACTTTAAAGTCAACCATTTGAAAAAAATCGAAAATCTCCTGATTGCCGTTAGCACGCATGGAGAAGGTGATCCGCCGGATAATACATTGTCTTTCCATGAATACCTTCATGGCAGGAGGGCACCAAACCTTGAAGGTCTCCGTTTTTCGGTATTGGCGCTTGGTGACAGCTCATATGAGTTTTTCTGCGAAACGGGAAAACAATTCGATAAACGCTTGGAGGAACTTGGCGGGGCACGGTTATTTCCGAGAATGGACTGTGACCTTGATTATGATGAGCCTGCTGGAGAATGGCTGGAAGGAGTCATTTCTAGTTTAAATGATGGGCAAGGCAGTTCTGTTGCTGCAGTTCCCGCAGCGATAGCTTCAGTAGGTGAACAAACGTATTCGAGAACAAATCCGTTTAAAGCGGAAGTGCTGGAAAATATAAATTTGAACGGCCGTGGCTCCAATAAAGAGACACATCATCTTGAGTTATCTCTAGAGGGCTCAGGTCTTACATTCGAACCTGGTGACAGCCTTGGGATTTATCCGAAAAACGATTCGGATTTAGTGGATATGCTTCTTATGGAACTCAATTGGGACCCTGAAGAAACCGTGAAGGTCAATAAGCAGGGAGAACTTCGTCAGCTTAGGGAATCGCTCATCTCCGATTTTGAAATTACGGTTTTGACGAAATCGCTCATTGAACAAGCGGCCCAGCTTTCAGGAAACGAGGATATAAAGGAACTTCTAATGCCTGGTAATGAAGAAAGATTAAAAGAATATCGTGAAGGCCGTGATTTACTTGATTTTGTCCGTGATTTCGGTTCTTGGGGTGAATCGGCGCAAGAGTTCGTATCAATACTCCGGAAAATGCCAGCCCGTCTATATTCGATTGCGAGTAGCTTATCCGCATATCCGGATGAAGTGCATTTGACAATCGGGGCTGTCCGGTATGAAAGTCATGGTCGAGAAAGAAAAGGTGTCTGCTCCATTTTATGTGCGGACAGATTACAGCCAGGGGACTTGCTGCCCGTTTACATTCAGCATAACCAGAACTTCAAGCAGCCGAAGAACCCAGACACTCCAATTATCATGGTTGGACCTGGAACGGGTATTGCTCCGTTTAGATCCTTTATCCAGGATCGCGAAGAATTGAAAGCGAAAGGGAAAACGTGGCTCTTTTTCGGAGATCAGCATTTCGTGACGGATTTCCTTTATCAGACTGAATGTCAAAAGTGGTTGAAAACAGGTGTACTTACGAAAATGGATGTTGCCTTTTCACGTGATACGGATGAAAAAGTGTATGTTCAAAATCGGATGCGCGAACACAGCGGGGAATTATACGAGTGGATTCAAGAAGGGGCAGCTTTATACATTTGCGGTGACGAGAAAAACATGGCACATGACGTCCATAATACGCTTATTGAGATCATTGAAAAAGAAGGCAATATGAGTCATGCTGATGCGCAAGCTTATCTTGAAGAAATGCAACAGAATAAACGCTATCAACGTGATGTGTACTGAAATTTTGGACGAAAAGGAGATAACAACATGGTGAACCCACTATTGAAAGCACCAGAAGGACCACCTAGTGATGTTGAGCAAATTAAAGAAAAAAGCAATTATTTGCGAGGTACACTCGAAAAAGTGATGCAGGATCGGATTAGCGCCGGAATTCCGGATGATGACAATCGACTTATGAAACATCACGGCAGCTATTTGCAGGATGATCGGGATCTACGCAATGAGCGTCAAAAACAAAAACTGGAGCCTGCCTATCAGTTTATGTTACGTGTCCGTATGGCCGGCGGGGTTGCACAGCCTTCTCAATGGCTTGTTATGGATGAACTTGCTCAGAAACACGGTAACGGAACCTTGAAATTGACAACAAGACAGACGTTTCAAATGCATGGTATTTTAAAATGGAATATGAAAAAAACCATCCAGGAAATCCATGCTTCGATGTTGGATACAATCGCTGCATGCGGAGATGTAAACCGGAACGTAATGTGCAATTCGATTCCATTTCAATCCGAAATCCATTCCGAAGTGTATGAATGGTCGAAAAAATTGAGTGATTATCTATTGCCGCGTACAAGGGCATACCATGAAATATGGCTGGATGAAGAAAAAGTGGTCGGCACTCCTGAATTGGAGGAAATTGAACCAATGTATGGAAAGCTTTATTTGCCAAGGAAGTTTAAAATAGGCATTGCAGTCCCTCCATCTAATGACATTGATGTCTATTCCCAAGATCTTGGCTTGATAGCAATTGTTGAAAATGGAAAACTCGTTGGTTTTAATGTGGCGATCGGCGGCGGTATGGGAATGACACACGGTGACAAGGCGACATATCCCCAACTAGCCAAGGTAATCGGCTTTTGCCAGCCGGACAAAATACTGGATGTGGCTGAAAAAGTCATTACGATTCAGCGGGATTACGGAAACCGATCCGTACGGAAAAATGCACGGTTCAAGTATACGGTTGACAGGCTTGGGCTCGAACCAGTAAAGGCTGAATTGGAAAATCGTTTAGGATGGAAGCTAGAGGAAGCGAGAGCTTATCATTTTGATAATAATGGTGACCGCTATGGATGGGTAAAAGGCATGCAAGGAAAATGGCATTTCACACTATTTGTCGAGGGTGGACGAATTGCCGATATCAATGATTACAAGCTGATGACCGGTTTGCGAGAAATCGCAAAGATCCATACGGGTGATTTCCGTTTGACGGCCAATCAAAACCTGATCATTGCAGATGTGTCAAGTCAGAAAAAGAAAAAGATCATAGAATTGCTTGAAACGTACGGTTTGACGGATGGTGCACATCATTCGGCCCTCCGACGCAGCTCGATGGCATGCGTTGCGCTTCCAACATGCGGGTTGGCAATGGCTGAAGCAGAGCGTTACTTGCCGGTTCTGCTTGATAAAGTCGAGACCATCGTTGATGAAAATGGACTGAGGAACGAAGAAATTACGATTCGCATGACCGGTTGTCCGAATGGATGTGCCCGACATGCACTGGGGGAAATTGGTTTTATCGGTAAGGCGCCTGGCAAATATAATATGTATCTCGGTGCTGCATTCGACGGAAGCCGATTAAGCAAAATGTACCGTGAAAACATCGGTGAAGAGGAGATAGTAAAAGAGCTGCGTGTACTTCTTTCCCGTTATGCGAAAGAAAGGCAGCAAGGAGAGCATTTCGGGGACTTTGTCATCAATGCTGGCATTGTTAAAGAAGTGACGGATGGTATGAATTTTCATGATTGATTAATCGAAAAAGAGACAGGGGATATGAACTGTAACCCGAATAATGGACACTTATAAAAAAGTCCATTATTCGGGTTTTTTGTGTTCTTTTGCAATAAACCCGTTATAATTAAATCAAATGAGGAGAACGGGGATTATACAATGAGGAAAATTCAATTTACAGAATTTCAGCGTAAACAATTAGAGAACAATCAAAGACCTTAGACTGCTTAATGGCTTCATTGGGCGGAAACGTCCACCCTGAGGCGCTTCTTCATTCTGACCAAGGCGTATACATTACACACATCCTGAATACCGCAAAAGAGTGAAGGAACTTGGATTCACTCAGTCGATGTCGCGCAAAGGAAATTGCTTAGATAACGCACCAATGGAGTCCTTCTTTGGTCATTTCAAAGATGAAATAGATGCCACTACATGTAAAACGGTAGCTGAATTAAGATGGGAAATTGGAAACTATATGGAGTATTACAACTCGACTCGCTATCAATGGGGATTAAAAAAGATGACCCCAGAACAGTACCGAGGTGATCTACTAGCTGCTTAAAAGGTCCTTTTTATAAACTGTCTAATTTCTTGGTAACAGTTCAATATGTCCTGTCTCTTTTTCTTTTAAAATTTTCCGGCTTGTATTTTTCAATTCCTTCACTTTATGATAGAAGGGACTTTGGAGGCAGGAATCCAGTTCCACTATAGTAAATTCGGTTAATCACATGGTAGTTGGTTGACTTGATTCTGCTTATAAACAATCTTGGAGATTGTGACACTCGGTTCGTAAAGAACCAATAAAGGAATGATGAGCAGGATATCCGAGATGAAATCTGGAGGAGTTGTTAATAGTTGATACGACAATGAGGATAAATAAGTGAGTTTTATCTTCCCCTCACAGATTTTAGAATCCCCAGTCTCGCTAAAAATATCACGAGCAACGCATCTCAAATAACAAGCCGAACGGTAAAATCAGGTTAATAAGGAAACGAAGGTATTTATCTACTGCTCATCGTTTAAAACTTCCTGCTATAAACAATCGTTAACTCTGATTTTTTCCTCTTCCACTTTATCCTTATTAACTAACCCTTTGGTTACACTTTTAGTTCAAAGTTCGTCCAAAAGCTATTCCCGATGTCAGGTGATTTTTTAGACCAAAAATCACAAGTGCAAGGATTAGAATGATAAATAGCCCTGAACACAGGTATTTTGAAACATAACATTCACTTCAATCGTCTAACTACTTATTTTACCTTACCTTTATAGGCTACTTCTGCTTCAATTTCAATCAGATAATCAGGAGAAACCAGACTATCCACTCCTACTGTTGATCGAGCTGTTTTGACTGGATTTTCCTTTGTGTTAAAAAACAGAGCGTAAGCATTAAACCAACCTTGATAGTCTGGTGTATCTTCTTTATTTGGATCTGGTGCGACATACACACGCAGATAGGTTACATCAGCGAGGGAAAGTCCTTTTGTTTTCAAATCTGCTTTTAATCTCTCTAAGATTCCGATTGCCTGCCTTTCTGTATTGCCATATCTCTCATAAATAGTTTTTCCATCTTTTTTTAAAAGCGGAGCTACTGTTCCACTAAACGATAATTGGTTATAGCTTTGAGGTACAGCAACTGAACTGGAAATCGCAGAAGTTGGGGACCCAAAGAAAGTCACTTTTCCAGAGTTCAATTCATCTTTTTCGCTACTTGCGGAAGCAAAGGAGAATCCCATGATTACACTTATACCTATTACAGAAGTAGCGATAATGGATTTCAAAGTTTTTTTCATAAAGCCAGCTCCTTTATTTAGAAAAAAATCGATAGGTTAGCTCAGTTTCTTAAGAAGTGACCTTACCTTCTTTTATAATTTCTTACTGATTCAAAAGCATCTGCCATCCAAGTTAAATAACTGAGTTGTTCACCAGCAAGATGAAATTCTACCTTGTAGCATATTTAATATGTAGTAGTTTTTACGAATAGCTGAAGAATATTCAATCCATCCGCTTTCATTGTAAAGTGCGTGTTCAATGAATCCCAAGATTGGTTTTCACCAGACACTTGACAAAATTGTGAGCGAAAGCACCGATAATAAGGGGTAACTTTTGTATTTGGATTACTTGAATCTCTCGTTCCAGTCACTTTTCGGATTCCAGATAAGTAACCGCTGACCATCATTTTGAAACGAATAAGTAATCCTAATTAGGGCCTGCCATATGCTCCGAGGCAAAAGGTAGTAGTGTTCTAATGTTTAATACATTCGACAACAATTGATGATCTTATCCCTCAACCATCTTCACCGTAAAAATTGATATACATATAGACTTTTACTTTACCCTTAAAAGGTTCGCCCCAATGAATTGAAGTATTAAAGGCTGTCGAGAGTTTCTCGACGGCCTGGGAGAGGAATGTTTTCCTGGAAATGCAAGTTGGCAAGGGGACCCATGTTTTTTGTTTTAGAGATATGTTCAGTGGTCTGGTTACTTACTGACAGTCTGTAAGCAGTATTTCTATAATTAACTTATTCAGAGACCCCGGTTTGGATGATGTTAACTGTAGTTTCTATATTAATGTCCATCTTCGGATAAATCTTTTTCCAATGTTCATAGGTCATTTTTTTATTTTTGGCGTGATATTTTTCCTTTAAGCCAATCGGGTCAAGGGATTTTTTCTGAAAATCAGTAATAAGTCGGTTTGCTTGCTTGGTTAAATCATCTTCCATTTCCTTTTCAATTTTTTTTATCATCTTTCTATTGGTAAGGTTGTCACTTCGCATGGATTCCTTGATTTGTCCTTTGATTTTGATCTTAATCGTGATCGAGTGACTACTCTCTGATTCAGATACCTCATAACTTGAACCGCTTCGGATACTTTCCACTACGATATCGCTTTTCTTCTTGTCTTTTAATTTGAATTTGTATATTCCCCGCTTATGATGTTGAACTAATGTCTTAAAAATGAACATATCACCCGTTGGAACTTTCGTGACCATCTTATTTTCATGAAATAGGGCAACTCCAGAAACGGCCACTTCATGATTGATTAATTTAATTAAAGGAAGAAACGAATCGCCGCCAGCTTCTAGAGAGTTTCCTAAAAAAAGATGGAGGTTAGTATCCGGTCCGTTCCCTGTTTCATTCTGTTGGTTAATCAAATCCGATAAAAAGATTCCTATATTCACATTCGTATTTGGTGGTTTCGTATTGATTACATCCTTGACCTTCCCTTCAACGACAGCCAAAATGACCCTGTTTCCAAGTTGTGGTTCACGGTAGAGATAATCGGTGAGTTCAGTCATTCCGATTTCACGAACCATTTTCTCGCTGAATAAAACGATGCGTGTCTGTCCTAGCAATACCGGCTTATCCGCTTTTTTGGAAACGACAGCCTGGACATCACTCGTTGTAGTCGATGTTCCACTTAAAATTTGATTTTTACCCATCTTATCCTGTTGGAAGATAGGGATGACGAACATTCCTTCGATATGATCATTCTTTAGTATATCGTAGCCAATGGCTTGGGACATATTGACTTCGTCAACCACCCTTGGCTCGGCACAGCTGCAAAGGAGGGGGAAAGCCAATATAAAAAGAAATAATTTTCTCATAAACGTTTCCTCATTTTCTTTATATAAATGACGGCCAAAAGAAGAGGCAAGTATAAAACAAGGAAGAGTACGCCGTATGGATTGATTATTTTATTCAATATATCTAATGTATCAACATCAAAAACGAATATATTGATAAGCAGGATGATAATGGACATCCCCCATAATGGATACTTTTGCTGAACATTGAATAAACGCTTGAAACCTCGGCTTGCAGCCCACAGAGCGATGGTCATGTTGGGAATGATGACGATGGCCCACCAAGAAACGTCTATATATTCAAATCGTTGTATAAAGGGCAATTCGACAATACTGGTCATTGTCAGCGTCGGCCAAACAGTCAGTACCAACTGTTTTTGTGAATAAAAAACAATTGAAACCAAATAAACCAATACGGCTATTAAGGTTGTTGTTAATGCCCCTCCATGAGCATATTTTTGTGAAGTTTTAGCATCTTTGATGAACGGATAAAACATAAGGATCATTTCAAAACCAAGCATCGTTAATGAAGTACTTCTGGTTCCTTTCAATATATCCAATAGAGTGTGATGGAAAACAGGAAGCAAATTGGTGAATTCAGAGTATTTCATTGCATAGAATAGGACAAATAAAAGCCAGTATGTCAAAATGGAGCCTAAAAAGGCAATACCGGTAATAGTACGGAACCCTCCTGTATTTATATAATAAATCAGGATCAGGAAAACCAAGGAGAACGCCCAAGAACCCACTTCTTCAAACATCCATACATGTATGACATTTATATAGCTAATCATGATAGTCATTCCTAGAATCAAAAAGTAGAGTATGAATAATAGACTGAAGAAATTCCCGATCCAATTTCCGAATGCATGATTATTGGCCGAAATGATATCCCCAGGGACGATACTGAAGATTTTATATATGACCCAAATTAATATGTGAACGAC
The DNA here is from genome assembly GCF_017355165.1 of Bacillus sp. SD075. Lineage (GTDB taxonomy): Bacteria > Bacillota > Bacilli > Bacillales > DSM-1321 > Peribacillus. Next base: position 176,496 of record NZ_JADILK010000007.1, read on the forward strand.
CAGGCCGGCTAATAATATCGAAATCCAGCCATCTGTACCCGTTGTCTTCGCTAAAACCCTTTGAAAACTTAAAACGCCTACTCCTGTTTGCATGGAATGTACTAAAAAAAACACATAGAACGGTGAGACCTTATACTTTTCATTTACTCCCGCTTGGTTCATATAGGACCCTCATTAAAATCATTCATTAAAATCATTTTTTTTGATTCTTGGTTTTTTGGGCTGTGGCTGTCTGGATATATCATCAGGACGTAAATTTACAGGTCTCCGCTTGAAAAGATTTAAGGGAAGCCGAACAAAGCTGTCTTTCCAATCTTGCATGCGAAATGGGTATATCGGTTCAAGGTATGGGTGTCCCATCGACGTTAATTTGATGAGGTGGGTCATCAAAAACACGGCCGCTATCGTAATCCCGAGCAGCCCCCAAATTTGGGCCCCCACTAAAAAGGGGAACCGGAGTAACCGAATGGCATTACCCATTTTATAAATAGGCGTAACAAAAGATGCCAGTGCTGAGAGGGCAACGATGATCAATAAGATATTACTGGTCAAACCGGCTACAACGGCAGCTTGACCGATAACGATACCGCCGACGATACCTAATGTTTGGCCTACCTTAGTTGGCAGCCTGGCAGCCGCTTCACGTAATAACTCTATGGAGATCTCCAAGAATAAGGCTTCGATCAAAGGCTGGAAAGGTATTAAGTTTCTTGAAGTGACGATTGTTTCCAAAAGATCTTTAGGTATCAGTTCATAATGATAAGTCAGCACCGCTACATAAATAGGGGTGGCAAATATCGAAAAAGCAACCGCGAATATCCTTAATAAGCGGAAGGCAGATGCCGGAACCCATGGCATATTATAATCTTCCATGGTTATAAAGTATTCCAACAAAATGGTTGGTGTAATAAGTGCAGAAGACGACCTATCGATTAACATAGCTACTTTACCTTCAGTCAATGCACTTGCGATGCGATCAGGCCTTTCCGTATTTAAAAAAAGGGGAAATAAGGTATTCGAATCATCATAAAGCAATTGCGCGAGATTGGAGCCGTCCAATATTTCATCAAACTCTACGTCATTGATCCTTTGGATAACATTATCGACATTTTCCTGATCAACGATCCCTTTTATAGATAAAACCGCCACTTTCGTTTTAGACAACGATCCCACAGTCTGTTCACTTACTTGCAATCCAGGGATAGGCAGTCTTTTTCTGACTAGATTCAGATTAATATCAATATCCTCGACAAAAGCTTCTTGAGCACTTATGATTCCAAATTCAAGTTCAGGCTGCTCAACTTGCCTTCCTTGTTGGGCCGCAACATTGATTAATAGGCATTCATCAAGATTCGTATCTAAACGTATGGCAATTTCGCCTCTCATGATCCTTTCTTCGATTACAACCTTGGTACTGGTGATAAGTGTATTTTCTATAGGAATGTTTTCTTTCATTTGCTCCAAATTTAGCGCTTCCAGAGTTGGTATGACAGAAAGAACACTTTTATGAAGTTCCTGTGCATCAATTAAGGAACGATAAAAAGAAATCCAATAGCCTACACCATTAAATGTTCCTTGATGGTTTATGAAATCATTGGATGAAGAAAGGGTATTGAATAAATCCTTTACATCCGAAACATTATTTAATTCATCATTTTTATCGTTTGGTTGCTTGGTTTTTTTTTTTGAATTTCCACGGTTAAACAATGCTGTCACCTCTAAACTAATGCTTGTTATTCTAGCATTTGCAATTTAATTACATATTAACCATTTGGGATTGTTAAGGGTGCTCGTTTAGGAAAGGGAATACATTATAAGGATCCTTGGTATAAAAGCTGTCACTATTTCCTGTTCGAATAAAAAAAATGAAAATAGAGGAAACTGATACAATAAAACGCATTTAAGCAAAGGAGTTCACCATGGAAAGTAAACCCTTGCATATAAGATTGGATCAAAAGCAGGAAAAATTGAAATCTGAATTGGATATGCAGGACGATGTAGTTTTTAAACGGATATTCATTCCCGGTTATGAAGTTTCAGGATTATTTGTATTCGTCAATGGAACGATGGATTATCCTGCATTCAATGATATAGTCCTGGATTTATCCGCTGGACAGGTCGAATCAGGGCACCCAGTTTCCATCGAGAAGCTGGTCATTTCCAAAATCTGTTCAGTCAGGGAACAAGATGTCGATACATACGAAAAAGCCAAGGAACATATTTTTGACGGGAAAACCCTTTTATTTATAGATGGAATGGCAGATGGTTATGTTTTGAATCTGGAAAAGGAGAAAATTCGTACACTGGGTGAACCTTCGACAGAGAGGGTTGTCCGTGGACCGAAGCTTGGGTTTATCGAAAGTCTCCAGGAAAATATCGGCTTGATAAGGCAATTTTCAAACCATCCCAATCTAATCGTCAAACAACAGAAGTTCGGGACGCTTGAAAAGCGGGAAGTTGCCATAATCTATTATCAAGGAAAAGCAAGCGATTCTTTGTTAAAAGAAGTGAATAAACGGCTAAATGGAGTAAAGGCTACCGATCTCCAAGACTCTGGGATGCTTGAAGAATTAATTGAAGATACATCTTTTAGTCCTTTCCCACAGATGCAGAATACGGAGCGTCCGGATAAAGTATTGGCGGCATTACAGGAAGGGAGGGTGGTCATCATGGTTGATGGCTCGCCATTTGCTTTGATGGCACCTTCGACGATTACGATGCTGCTGCAATCACCTGATGATTATTATGAAAGGTGGGTAGCGGGTTCTTTTCTACGCATTCTTCGTTACTTTTCTTTATTTATTACCGTTTTTCTGTCAGGAATTTATATCTCCTTGGTTTCGTTCAACCCTGGATTGCTGCCGACGGAACTAGCGATGACCATCGCTGGTACAAGGGATAACGTGCCATTTCCGCCTTTTGTTGAAGCAATCATAATGGAATTGACGATTGAACTGCTTCGTGAAGCAGGCATTCGGCTTCCGGCGCCCATTGGGCAAACGGTTGGATTGGTTGGTGGTGTCATTATTGGACAGGCAGCCGTTCAAGCGAATATTGTGAGTTCCCTCATGGTCATAATCGTTGCGATTACGACGATTACCTCTTTTACGGTGCCACAATATAGCTTTGGACTGGCATTCAGGGCATTAAGGTTCGGGGCGATGATTTTTTCCGCCGTTCTAGGCCTATATGGGACCACTTTATTCTTTATCATCGTTATCAGCCATTTGTCGAAATTGACTAGCTTTCAAGAACCTTATTTTCAACCGACGGATTTTATCGGTAAAAAGACTTGGAAGGACGCGTTCCTCCGGTTACCGAAGCGGAAAAAAGGGGGAGAATTTTCTTGAGCCAAGCAGACGGCAAAATTGTTAGTGGGGAATTGGCCTCGATCATTTCATGCGCTATGTTAGGAGTTGGGATGCTTACGCTTCCAAGGACGATAACGGAAAAGATTAATTCATCCGATGGATGGATCGTCTTGTTTTTTAATGGGATCGCTATTGCCCTTTTCATCTGCTTATTGGTTGTACTGTTAAAAAAGCATAAGGTGGCTAACTATTACAAATACATGGAGGAAGCCTATGGAATGTGGCTCTCCAAAATTATTGGGTTGATCGTAGTGGTGTACTTTATAGGTGTGGCCAGCTTTGAGGTTCTTGCGATGAGTGAAATGGTCCGATTTTATTTGTTGGAGAATACGCCGATTGAAATAGTGATGCTCACATTGATTTTAGCAAGTGTCCATCTTTTGACAGGCAAAATTAAAGCGATTGCAAAGGTGTGCGTCTTTTTTCTACCACTGACAATTGTTATCGTCTTGTTCATTTATATGTTCAGTATAAAAGTAGTTGATATAAAAAACCTGCAGCCTGTTCTTGGAAAAGGAGTCCTCCCTGTAATGAAAGGAATGGGCTCCGGGACTTTGTCTTTTTTTGGAATTGAACTTTTCATCTTTTTGTTTGGCGTCGTTAAAAATCAAGAAAAGATAAAAAGTGGCGTTTTAATCGGTTTTTTCATACCGATGATTTTATATGTGATTACATATGTCCTGGTAGTCGCTACACTTACTGTTCCTGAAGTCAAAGCTGTTACATGGCCAACCATATCTTTTATTCAATCTTATGAAGTAAAAGGGATATTTATAGAGCGTTTAGAGCTGTTTCTCTTAATCACCTGGATTCTTCAGTTCTTTTGTACACATGCAATTTACTATTACTTCGCAGCAGAAGGACTGACGAAAATTTTCAACAATTCATTTTCAACGAACCTTATTGTTTTGGTTCCAATCATTTTTTTTCTCGCCAAAATCCCTAAAAATACAATCGAGATTTTTAAAATGAGCGATTTGCTGGGCTATGTATTTCCCTTTATATTGATTGGCTTGCCAATTTTTACATTCGCAATCGTTCAAGTGAAAAGGAGTAGAAGAAGCGGATGAAAAGATTATGGTTAATCTTGCTTATTCCTTTGCTTACAGGCTGTTGGGATAGTCGAAATATTGAAGAATTATCCATTGTGGTCGGAATGGGAGTCGATAATAGTAAAAAGAAAGACGAAATTATGTTAACTCAGCAAATTCTGGTACCTCCAGGAAGTAGTGTTCACGAGAATCAAGCTCAACTAAAATATAAGAATGTTACAGTCAGTGCCAAAACGTTGCATGAAGCAATAAGGGATTCTTTGCTCATAACTAATACGGTTTTAACCAATCATCAGCGTATCCTGCTCATTAATGAAGATGTATTAAAGAAAGTACCCATGGAAGCTATCATTAATCAGTCCATACGAGATAACAATACAAGGAGAAGTTGTCTTGTTTTCTTAACAAGGAGACCGACAAAAGAAATTTTGGGACGAGCCGACGATGGGGAGATCCCTTCGAATGTAATTTATGAATTGAAAGACAATGTGAAGCGAACGAATAAAATCTTTCCGCCTTTAACAATGGGCAAAGCTTCCTCAAGCTTGCAATCAGATGGAAGCTTTGCCATTCAGGCCGTTGATATTAGAAGAGGGAAATTAATTTTGGAGGGTGCTGGGGTGATCAACAATTCAAAGTTGGTCGGGGTAATGAATAAAGAAGATATCGCTGCTTTAAATTGGTTGAATGGAAATGTGAAAGGCGGAATAATCGATGCGGTCCAACACGGTAAGCCTTTAAGTGTGGAGGTGATCAAAAGGACAAGGAAGAAAATCACGACGGAATTGAACGGGGATCATTTGAAGATAAATGTTAAGATCGGTTACACAGGAAGACTTTCGGAAGATTGGTATGGGAAGGAAAATTCATTTGAAGAGGCCTATTTAAAGAAGACTGAGCGAATTGCCGAGGAGGAAGTGGAGAAGAATGTCAAGAAAATCGTATACAAATTACAGCATGAATATAAAACAGGGGTAGCAGGATTTTATCGTTATGTGGAAAATCAGCATCCGGAATTTTGGGAAAACAATAAGCAGAAATGGGACGAAGTTTTCAGTAAAGCTGATATTAATTATGAATTGGACATAAGGATCATAGACTTTGGATCAAAAGGAGGGATAAAGTGAATGGTCAGAATAAAAAAACCTTCCAAATGGGAAGGTTTC
>NZ_JADILK010000070.1 GCF_017355165.1 Bacillus sp. SD075
GAGAGGAACTTTTTTGTAGTTCCTCTTCCTTTTTTGTGTCTTTGTTTCTTCATCCTGGAATTTCGGGATTGCTTGTTTAGAAAACAAATAAGGTAAACGTTTTGGATTGAAGAATTTGGCGACACTCCTGCCGAAATGCTGGCTTGCCGAGACCCCACAGGCGCTTTTCGCCGAGGAGGCTTGGCAGACAGTCGGCGGAAAGGGAGCCGATTTCTGAAATCACCCGCAACCTTCTTCAAATAAAAAAACTCCAGTCAAACTCACTTTTCTTCAAGTTTGACTGAGTAATGTATTATTCATTCTTTTCCTTTTTATATAAATGATAATTTGTCATAAACGTTTCCGCCTTTTTTTTATACTTAATAAAATCAAAAGAAGAGGCAAGTATAAAACAAGGAAGCACACACCGTATGGATTGATCATTTTATTTAATATAAATAAGGAATCGACATCGAAAAAGAATATATTGACGAGCAGTATGATTATGGACATTACCCATAAGGGATACTTTTGCTGGACGTTGAATAAGCGCTTGACACCCCTGCTGGCCGCCCACAAAGGAATGACCATATTGGGAATGATGACGATGGTCCACCAAGAAATAGTTATGTATTCGAAACGTTGAATAAAGGGGAATTCAATGACACTGGTCAATGTAAGTGTTGGCCAAAGGGTAAGAACCAACTGTTTCTGTGAATAAAAGACTGTCGAAACAAAATAAATTAATAGGATCAAAAACGTGGTAATCAAGGCTCCTCCATGAGCATACTTTTGTGATGTTTTTGCATTTTTGATGAACGGATAAAACATCAGGATCATTTCAAAACCAAGCATTGATAATGAAGTACTTCTGGTTCCTTTCATTATTTCCAATAATGTATGATCGAATATTGGAAGGAAACCGATGAAATCCGCGTATTTAAAGCCATATAGAGGTACAATTAAAAGCCAGTATGAAGCGATTACAGTTAAAAAGGCAATACCCGTAATGGTTCGGAACCCTCCCGCAATGATGTTATAAATCAGAATCAGGAAAACCAAAGCAAATGCCCAAGAAGGTACCTCGTCAAACATCCAAACATGAATGACATTTATATAGCCGATTATGATCGTCATTCCAAGGGCGAAAAAGTACAGAATGAATAAAAGGCTAAAGAAATTCCCAATCCACTTACCCCATGCATGGTTATTAGCGTATATGAGATCACCAGGAACAATACTGAAAATCTTATAGATAATCCAAATTAATATATGAACAATCAGTCCGGCTAGGAGTATGGAGATCCAGCCATCCGTTCCCGTCGCCTTAGCTAAATCTCTTTGAAAATTTAACACGCCTAATCCAGTTTGCATGGCATGCACTATAAATAACACATAGAATGGCGATACCTTATACTTTTCATTAACACCAGCTTGGTTCATACAGGACCCTCTTTTTTATCACTCATATTTCCTATGTTAATAATCTGGCTTTTACAGGGGTAATTTATTCAAAAACGCTACAAACCTCAAGTACAGTTCGAATGAACTGACCTCCCTCAAAAAACTAATCACGATCTCCCGACTGCTCTAGAATGCTTAGGAATTCAACAACAACTGAAAGAAAGGTTACATTCCTAGATTGAATTCAGTATACATTTTAACCTTAAAAATTTTAGGATGCTTCCTTATTTGGAAGGATCAAATCACTTGTTCCTGATTACAGGGAAGCACGACCAGTGTAAAGAAGTCTAAAAAATGGCCCCCAACACAATAAAATAGGCAATGTATGCCTTTATTCGACCAAAGATGTGAAAATCTCTTCAATATCATTCAAAGACCCTCCAGTCCATCATGACTTCCTCTCCTCTATGAAGGATAAGGGCTGCCTAAGTTATCCTCATTCATTCACAGCAACGAATTGAATTTGCATATACCTTGTGGGAAGTGGAAAGAATCGGGCTTGGAAGCATTTGCTTTTATAAAAGGCAGGGGGATTTCGAAGTACATATATCTGATAAATTTCCAGGAGTGAGACCAATAAAGCTTCGGAAATTAAAGGGTTTGTCACTGGAGGAAACCAAAACAGCTTTCATCGAAAATAGTGAATCCGAACCAGAAAAGCGGAAGGTGTACTACGCCCAATTTCGTCGCCCTCGGAAAGACACTGAATAAGTGTGCTGTTCCTTGATATAGGAAAGCGCCTGTTTAGGGAAGATAAATTTCCCATAAGAATTCCTTATTTTTATAAATCCGTGTTATTTTCATTTTCAAAATCATCATTAAGGAAAGACCTTTTACCTTCTTAAACTCCATACTTTTTTCAAGAAATTGACCAATCTTTGAATTGTTAATTCCTTTCTTTACTGCTGTTACAATAACTATATAGAGGATGAATAACCCAATGATTAAATAAGCAAAAAATATGATGGCCCCACTAAAAATCCCCCAAACACCAATCCATCATTTCCTTTATTTTGCCCTGAATTCCACGATTCCTTGTTGAACTCTCAGTTTGATGCATAAAAAAAGGAGCTGTTGATCAGCTCCTTGAAATGAAATGATAGCCCCTAGACCGCCTAAGCTCCTGTATAAACACTTTCACATGTTCCAGGTTTTGGTTCATAATAACAATGATTTTTATATTGACCGGCAAAAGGTTGATCGTACCATGTTGGAGGGCATGGTGCATATGGATTAAAATACCAAAGAGCATATTTCCCTGGGTGTTGACTCCAATAATCCAAATTCTTTTTTGCTAATCTTTTTTCAGCAGCTCTCGCCCTTTGATAAAATACATTACCTTTTTGAACGGCTTCAAAAGAATAATTTCCTCCTTGTACATGAAAAATGACTTGTGAAATGGTTCTTAAATCTTTAAAGTCTAAACAATCTGCTTTAAGACGATTAACAATTACATTTCCAACATACAACATTCCTTGTAGTCCTTCACCTTCGGCTTCAGCTCTCATCATCCTTGCCATTAAGTCAACGTCTGAACTTCGGTAACTCACTCTTGCCATTTTTACACCCCAAATATATCGTATGAAAAAAAGCCTCCTTTAATGTCATTGTTTATAAAATAGGAAGTTTTTTACGCTTACAGTTTATAAGAACCTAAAGTCAGTTCCGATCTTCAGCCAAACCTGTTAGCTCATGAGGCATGGTTGCTTCTTTTTGGCAATCACAAAAAATTGTACCGGCGCAGAGTAAATCCATAACAAACACATCATTAACCGAAATGAAAGGTCATGTTTAGCAAAAAAATCTTTGAACAGTGAGCCGGATCCTGACCACAAAAGCAATGCCATCCCCCCAGGAAAATGGTTAACGCTAAATAGATAGCTACTAATTTAAGTGACCATCAAACGGTAAAAATACGCGCTCAATACGGTTACATAGAACATGATAATTTGAAGAATGAAACCTGATAAAAAGGGAGACTGCACATTTCTGGACTCCTTCTTTGAACCTTTTGGAATACTAATCTGCCAAGCTAAGTAAAGAGGATATGCTGCACCGGCTATTTTAAAATATGACTCGGCTTGTTGTAAATACTCCGCTCATGATCCCAAGTACTGCAAATCCTGCCAAGATGCCGCTAGTGAACTTCCATGACCCCAAAAAAACAAACCTCCTTGCTTCCGTCATCAATAAGATAGTCCTTGGACCAGCGCAATCCAACATTCATAGTTACTCCCAATAAAGTAGAAGATTTAACGTTCTGCTTTGTTGGTATTTTTCAATTGACTTATTGAAAAAAATAAAATAGAATACTAATTACTCAATTCGAAGTACTCTAATTAGAGTACTTCGAATTGAGTATACTGAAATTAAATCAAAAGGATGGATTCAACATATGAAATTTACTGCATTCTTAAAAACAAGAGGTGCAACTGCGGCAATCTTTATGGGGATTTTCTATGCAGTTGCCATGCTAGGCATCTTCTTACCTGGGTATACGGCCATTCCAGGAAATGTCGATAAATTACCTATCGCCATCATCAATGATGATGCCGGTGAAAATGGGGCAAAGATTGCCGGACAGTTACAAGAAAATTTACCCTTCAAAGAAATCGAGACGGAAATAACAAATAAACAAGCCTTAAAAGAATTGGAGCACAATGATCTAGCATTAGTCGTACACATCCCAAAATCCTTCTCTGCGAATATGCAAAAAGGTGAAACGCCATCAAGCATTGACTTTACAATCAATGAAGCAGGGCCAACAACCGTTTCTTCTACCATGAATGCTGTCGTAACTGAAATTAATAACCAGTTAAGCACACAATTCTCACAACAAACGGCCCAGGGTGTATTGTTGAACTTTAATGTACCAGAAAAGCAAGCCGCTGAATTAGCCGAAAAGATTGAGAAGTCTTATGTAGGAAATGTAGTTACAATCAACGAAATACCAGATGGCATGAATCATAATATGCTGCCTATGTTCTTAACAATGGCCGGTTATGTTGGGGCGATGATCGGGGCGATGCAAATAGTAGGTGCATTTAGGGACAGCCGTGGAAAAGCAAGTAAAACACGCTTATTCATTTATGTGCAATTGACTGCATTATTGATTGCAGTGGTTTCATCACTCATCGCTGTAGGTGTAACGTATTTAATTGACAAGCCAAGTGGTGACCTATTCTTCGGTATAGTAGGTCAACAAATACTAAACTATATGGTATGTTTTAATTTCACCGCGATTTTAATCTTCTTATTCGGTGAAGGCGGCATGATTTTAAACCTACCGATTTTATTAATACAAACAATTGCAAATGGTGCCACTATCACACGTGATATGATGCATTTACCATATGAATGGATGAGCCACATTTCACCGATGTACTATTCGGTGCAAGCGTACTTTGCAAACTTATTTGGCAGCATTAGTCCAAGCCCGTACATTTGGTCAATGGTTGCGGTTGGTGCCGTTTCGATGGTAATTAATATGGCCATTGTCGCGTTTATACAAAAATCAATGCCAGGACAGGTTCCCGAAACGGAAGTTGAAAAGAAAGCGGCTGAAATCACAGCTTAGGTTTTGCTACAATAAGGAGATCATACTTCTTAAAGGAGCGTAGAAAATGTCCATTCAAATTTTTATATTGAGCAAGCTGATGGAGGATAAAAATTATCCTTATAAATTAAAAAAGCAGCTTTCAGAACCCATTCCATTGGATCGCCTAGGCGGGTTAACTGAAAGTAAACTGTACTACCATTTTGAATCATTGGTAAAACAAGGTTTAGTCGAGCCAGTAGAAGTGATAAAAGAAGAACATCGGCCAGATAAACAAGTATTTGCGATTACGGCTAAGGGGCGCGAGGAACTACCCAAAAAAATCTATAAATTATTTGAAAGTGCGGATGAAATTAAGGATATGATTGTTTGTTTAGCCAACATCAGGTATGTAGATCGGGACAAAGTAGTAAATATATTAGAAAAAAAGGTAAAGACCATCAAGTCTAATTGGGAGCAGCTTGATCATTTTGAGCTAGATCAAGTAGGCAAAGATAACAAGAATATTGGTGAATTCATGCATGGTTATCTTTCGACCAGAGTAGATCACACAATATATTGGTTTGAAGAGTTAATTAAAAGGATAAAAACAAACGAATTGTAAGTTTCATCAGAGAGCAGGGTTTTTGGCAGAAGTTCCAAAAATGATCGGGGTTTGCCCAATCACATAACCAAAAATAACAGCTATGTGAAAGTTATATTCACATAGCTGTTATTTTTCATATGAAGGATTAAAACAGTAACTGGATTAAGCATAAAGGCTGTTTTCGCATATTTTGTTGCTATTTACTAAGTAGTGCGGTGTGGTTGATTTCCCCTCCAGATGCTCGCTTTCCGCGGGAGCAGTGGGAGTCTCGCACTTCCGCTCCAATCAACCTTAAATAGTTTCGTTTTAAAAACTACAATCTTTACGAAAAGAGCCAAAATAAAAAACTTTCGGAAAGGGCAAGTAACCCATACCAAAAGTTTTCCCATATATTATAAATTCCTCTCTAACAAAATCCCCACATGCTCTGCCAAGACTTGCGGTGGATCAGGTATTCCCTTTGTGAAATACGATTCTACTATCCCTACAATAGCTACTCCAAAAAATTGAATGATAACATCTTTACTTAATCCTTGATTTTTCCCTTTGTCCACATCTACTTCATTCTGTACTTCCTCGATGACAAGCTCAAGAAAGCGACTGCGAAAAAAAGGTGCCCCTTTGTCTGCCAACATGATTGAAAAGAAGGAATAATGACTTTCAAAGTATTCAAACCAAATGAGAAGAGCATCTGTAAAACTCCATTCTGCTGAGGATTCACAAAGTTTTCTTAGTTCGTTAATATGCTCTTCAATGAGCTTATCCAGCAGATCATATTTATCCAGGTAATGAGAGTAAATGGTTCTTCGTCCAACATTCGCTTTGTCGGCAATATCCTGTATCGTAATCTGATCAAAATTCTTATCAGACATCAGTTCAATAAAAGCATTTTTTATTGCTTCTTGAGATTTGAGTATTCTTCTATCCACGTTAGACATTGTGAGAGTCACCAAACTTTCTTGAAAAAACCTGGTGCTATAAGGTACAGCCGTTTTCCCAAGAGGACTGGGAAAACGGCTGTATTCTTAATGCTACCAAGCTTCTGTTTTTTTAAAACACGCAGGAGGCTACTTTCTTATTTCTTAAAGATTCTTGCCAAAGAACTCTGTTAACTTAGTTCCAGCTTGATCTACATATTCTAGGATATCATACATAGCAATATGCGTTGCACCCTCAACCCAAAACAATTCCTTTGGTCCATTCGACAATTCATGGAACTGCTCGCTGTAACTGCGTGTATCAGCCTCGGTTCCTACAATCAATAACATAGGTTGAGTCAGGTAGGTGCTCATTTGGCTTGATGCCGAGAATGCCATGAGTTTGTCAACGCTTGTAAATAGGAATCGATTGGGAGAATTAGGGTGCTGTGCTCTAGGCGTTCTATAGTAGTCAAAAGCTTCACGCATTAGCACAGGTGTATTTTCATCCATTTCTTCAAGCGTATCAGGTGCATAAGTAAGGAAATGCGCTTCTGTTCCATTTGCTTCTGCAGTACGCTGCTTCGCAACTGCCTCAAGTGTTTGCAATTGTGTTTCCATGCTACCTTCCCCTCGGAACATGGCACCGATGTCGACCGCACTTACAGTCGCTACCGCTTTGATGCGACGTTCAGTTTGAGCTGCAGCTATGGCATAACCGCCACCTGCACAAATACCAAGGGCCCCAATCTTTTCTTGATCGACAAACGGGAGAGTCGTCAAATAATCCACCGCACAACGCACATCTTCTACTCTGGCAATCGGATCTTCAAGCAAACGTGGTTCTCCTTCGCTCTCACCCTGATGGGAAGCGTCAAATGCTAACGTAACAAAGCCTTTGTCAGAAAGCTTTTGTGCATATACCCCTGCAGTCTGTTCTTTTACTCCACCACCAGGATGTACAACAACAATCCCTGAATATTTTTTGCTTTTGTCAAACCCATATGGTAAATAAAGGTTACCCATCATCTTTAAATGACCATTTTTAAACAAGACTGATTTTTTCATGTTTTTTCCCCTTTTGTATAAAGAATTCAATGCCCTGAAACAACTGCACAAACGTGCAATAATGAGCATCTGTGTAATATTATAAACAGGAACAAGATATCTTCAATGGCCAATCGGGTACGATTCGTGCGTTAGTGCACAATTCGGGTGAAATTGTGTAATATGTCTGCTAGCATTTATTCTGAAGTTTTATAAAATGAAATAAAAAAGACCTTATTCAGGTCTCAAAAAGTGCGATTGATTCAATTTCTTCTATAGGTATCCCTAGCTCCCAGGCATACACTAGCAGTTCTACCCATTCCATATCCAAGTCATTTTCAATAAATAAGAAAAAAACATGTCCGCGCTCCCGATCTTTCAAGAAGCCTACCTAAAAACAATTCAGTTTAATTATCCTTGCATTAAACGTGCCAATTGTTATTGGGAGATGATGTAATTAGCCAGAGAAGAAATTATTTTCTACAGAAAATCTACATCCGGGCCCATAAATCCCAATTTCAGCATTCTATTAATGCCATTTTTTTCACCTTATTGATTAGCCAATCATCTTTAGCCTAACGTCAACTCAACGAAACCAAAGTTCAATTATCACTTGCCTTGTTTCTTTTTCCTTCAAAATATATGGATGCCGCTAGAACAATGATTCCAACTACTGCAATGTGAGCTAACCAAAATAAGTCCATATCCGTGATATACTCAACTATATTTAATAAAGAAAGCGCAAATATGCAAATTAGTAATAAAACATCTTTTTTGCTTTGTTTCCGTTTTTCAAAGAACAATCCCAGTATTTTTTCAAAAAATACTCCCATTATACAACACCGCCTTAATTTCCACTGTTCCCTGCCAAATAGACAGCAAAGTTCAATTAAATTCCACTGTCTAAACCGTCAATCTTTACCCCTCTGCTCCAATCACGGGCGACTTTTTTCATTCATTTCCTATGATGGTTATCATCAGCTCTCCTTCTATCTCATAAAGCTTGGATGAATTCTCGATACCGTGGTGTATGTGTAATCTACTGTGCCAGGCTTCATTTATACTTTCTACCGCTCCCCATTTGACTACATTTCCCTCTTTGTCATTTCACCGTTTTCTTTGACCATTTCCTTATTGCATGCACCTGTACCTGAAAACACTGAAATAAATAACAAAAAACTAAGCGAATTTTTAATTTTGCACCTTTATTATTAGTATGAGCAGCTTTTAGATGTTCAAAATAAGGTAAGGGCGGTTCACGGATCATCAGGGTAAATAATAAAAACAAAAAATATATTGAAATATCAATTTAATTTGGTTATAATACGATACGGTCTTAGTATTAGCTCGTATTCAATTATTAGAAAATTTAATAATTTTCTAAAATAGCAAATTTTGGTTTTTCGGAGGGTTTATTTTGTCTAATAAAGTACCATTTTCATTTATAGTAGTGATTGGGTTAATGTTATTTGCCCTTTTCTTCGGGGCAGGGAATTTAATTTTCCCGCCAATGCTTGGTCAATCAGCAGGTACAAATATCTGGTCAGCTAATGCAGGGTTTTTGGTCACAGGAGTAGGATTACCGTTACTTGGTGTTCTGGCTCTCGGTTTTTCTGGCAAAGATGACTTACAATCATTAGCGAGCCGCGTCCATCCAGTCTTTGGTATTGTATTTACAACCGTTCTTTATTTAGCCATTGGTCCATTATTCGCAATGCCCAGAACAGGAAATGTTTCTTTTGAGATCGGGGTAAAACCCTTTTTGCCTGAAGATTCAGGTCCACTGCCTTTACTTATTTTCACCATCATCTTTTTTACAGTTTCGTGCCTTCTTTCGCTCAATCCTGCGAAAATTGTCGAAATTGTGGGGAAAGTTTTGACACCCATCAAGTTAACGTTCATTGGAATCCTGGTGGTAGTCGCTTTCGTTAATCCAATTGGAGATTTTCAAGCACCTGCCGAGCACTATATGGTTCAACCATTTTTCAATGGATTCAGAGAAGGTTATTTAACGATGGATACTCTTGCATCTTTTGTTTTTGGCATCATCATCATTAATGCCATTAAAGAAAAGGGTGCTAAAACACAAAAACAAATAATGATCGTTTGTGGAAAAGCGACTGCCATTGCGGCCGTTATCCTTGCTACCATTTATACAGCTCTCTCTTATATGGGTGCTTCAAGCGTTGAGAAACTTGGACGCTTGGATAATGGAGGCATTGTCTTGGCAAAAGTCTCGGATTATTACTTTGGAGCATATGGCGGGCTATTATTAGGATTAATGATCACCGTGGCCTGTATAACGACAAGCGTAGGACTCATTACATCTTGCTCGACGTACTTCCATAAACTATTTCCAAACCTGCCTTACAAAACAATTGCGATAAGTTTATCCATATTCAGTGCAATAATTGCCAATATAGGACTAACCCAGTTAATTGCCATTTCTGTACCGGTAATGACAGCCATTTATCCATTGGCCATTGTTTTGATTTTCTTAACATTTCTTCATTCTTTATTTAAAGGGAGACCTGAAGTTTATCAAGGCAGCTTACTTTTAACATTCATCGTTAGTCTATTTGATGGATTAAATGGAGCAGGTGTACACATTTCATTCATCAATGATTTCTTCACTACAATACTTCCCATGTATGAGGCAGGACTAGGATGGATCATTCCTGCCATTGTTGGAGGATTCATTGGGTATGCCAGCAGCGTCTTACGGTCGAAATTCGGTCATAATCACCAAATAGATTAATGATATAAATCAGCCCTGAAATAATTGACTGTAGACAAATTCGAAGAAAAGCGAGTTTGCCTACAGTTTTTTCTTTGTAAAACGTTCCAGTTGATTCCAGAGGTCCACTCACTTTCCGCCGACTGTCTGCCAAGATTCCTAGCCGCAAGTGGGGCTCATTTAGCCCGTTATTCGGCAGCAGCGTCGTAAATTCCTTCAATCTAGAAAGGGTTACAGTAAAATCACTGGAGCCTAACCATGTCTTATTCTTAAAGATGTCAATGTACGATGGCCTCACCGACTTTTATAGCAACGACCTTAACTTCATAATCCTCCATGCCATTTTTTGGGGCAATCCGGGACATGGAGTGAGCGATTTCATTCTGCCGTTTTTCCTCCATTGGCACTTGAACTTTGATCGTTTTGTCGTCAGTCCGGACACTGACCGCCATAACCTCATAAAGATCGGAAATCTCACTGCTTTCATCTATTAGGGCTTGGACCTGTTCTTCGATCTTTTGATTGTCCAGGTATTTAAAGACAAATAAAAGCGTAAGCGCACATAAAAGCACAACCCCTAGAAAAATTCGTTTTTTATATTTCTTCATTCCTTATCTCTTTCTCCATCAACTCCTAGATTTTCTTTGGTCATGCTTTTGTTGACGTTTTGACATTAGCCAATATACCATAAACTGTAATACACGATGAAAAATTATGATTTTTCCACTAAGCTGTCCAGTAACTAAGGATAATCTAGTTTTGTTTTTAATATCATGGACCATCCCGAATACCCTTTTGTCAAAAGAAGGGTTTCTACCCGAATTTCAAAGGTAGGTTACTCCTGTGGGGAAAACGAATACAGGGGAGACCCCACTGGCGAACTGCCCGTGGAAAGCAAATGACTGGAGTGGAAAAACCATTTCTTTACCTTCTCATTCCATCGTTAATTTCTTCAGCAATTGAAAAATCTGCCCCCTATGATGTGATTCATGTTCAATCAAATGGTAAACGACCCATTCAGGTGTGACGTCATATTGTTCAAGTACCCTCGGTTTTCGCCAATCCGTTAGGTCCATTGTGCGAAAGTTCGAAAGAAATACTTCACGTACCTTATTAAGACGGTAGAAGTGTTCTTCTAATGTCTGTCCTTCAATGTGGCTCAGGGAGCCATCTTCAGCACGGCATCCTAAAGGAAATAATGCGGATATTTCCGAATCCCATTCCGTAACAAGGACCTCCTCGTATAACCAATCTGCCTCTACCAGCGCTATGTGATATAACATCGAGCCAATCGTTTGCCTTTCATCGATTTTCGAATCGAGAATATTTTGGCTGATTCCGGTCAGTTCCAAAATGAGCGTACGGCGAACATCTTCTAAACACCATAGCCACCGCCCCATTTCCTCTTCATATCCCGGTAATGCCGAAACCAGCAATGTTCTTCTCTCCACCATGATCATCCTCCTCTTCATCAATGTTCATTCTATATAAACGTGTTGTTTCCTTCTTTTAAATGGAATAATTCATGAATAGCCTGTCTTTTAGGACTAAACAAAAAAGAGCAATCTTTTTCGATTGCTCTTTCGCTTATTCATGATTATTTCGTTTTATTTTATCCGATATCATAGATCGAAATTAACTTCCCAAAAAAAGATTGGATCTCATCTCCTCTGATATACGCCTGCTTTGTAGATAATCCTGTTCCCGTTCTTGTTCAACTATTATACGTTGCTCCAGTTTTTGAGCATATAATGCATAGCCGATTCCATGAGCCTGAAACATCGCTTTTTCCATTGCCGACGTGTACGTTAATTCGAGAAAATTAATGAATAATCAATCCTTCCCATAGTAAATTTCGTACTAATCTTATCATTGTAAGAGATAACTCACAAAGTTGCTGTGGTTCCATATTCTCTGATAATTCAGATTTTTAAACACCTGTTTCTATCTCCGTGTACATAAACGCCAAATCCCTCCATCTTCCTCTCAATCCCTTTTTCCATTTTCAAAAATGAGCAGTTTGATGGGATTTGCGTTGTTTTTTTTTTAAGATAAATTAAAAATCCCATTAACAAACCTGATGTTAATGGGATTGAATGTTTATTTATATGAACCGAAAATTTCCTTTGCCAATCTACGCCCCGTAGGAGTCGCAGCCAGGCCGCCTTCTGCCGTTTCCCGAAGTGCAACTGGCATGGTCAATCCTATTTTATACATGGCATCGATCACTTCGTCACATGGAATGCGGCTCGTAATGCCAGCAAGTGCCATATCAGCTGCCGTTATTGCGTTGGATGCACCCATTGCATTACGTTTCACGCAAGGAACTTCAACCAATCCTGCCACTGGATCACAAACCAATCCAAGCATATTTTTCAATGTGATCGCCATCGCTTCTGCAGCTTGGCTTGGCGTACCGCCGGCAAGTTCTACTATCGCAGCTGCTGCCATCCCACTTGCCGAGCCCACTTCTGCTTGGCAGCCGCCAGCCGCTCCAGAAATGGAAGCATTGTTTGCAACCACGAATCCGAAGGCAGCGGACGTGAAAAGAAATTCAATCATCTCTGCTCGGGTCGGGTTTAATTTTTCTTTCACGGCAAATAATGTACCGGGAACAACGCCCGCAGAACCTGCAGTCGGAGTGGCACAAATCATTCCCATTGCAGCATTCACTTCGTTCGTCGCAACAGCTTTACTGACAGCATCCAGTAATAAATCGCCTGCGAGTGCCTTCCCCGACCTGATATAATTTTGCAAAAGAACAGCATCTCCACCCGTTAGGCCTGTAACGGATTGCACACCTTTCAGGCCTCTTTCCACCGCTTGTTCCATCACTGTCAAATTCCTGTCCATCTTTTCAATGATTTGTTCCCTCGACAGGCTTGAGAACTCCATTTCTTGTAAAATCATGATTTCCGCGATTTTTACATTTTTATTTTCAGCAAGTTCAACCAACTCTGCTACATTTCGGAACATGTTTTTACCTCCATATCTATGCCAACACTATTAATGGTTATCATTCAACCATCCTTATGACTTGCGACACGTTTTCTAACCCTTCAATTTCCTTCATGACATCAGCCTTTATTTTCTGATCGACTTCTATCACCATAAGGGCCATTTGACCTTTTTCTTTTCGTGAAACTTCCATATGTCCAACGTTAATCTCATGATTGGCCAGTACTGTCGAAACGGAAGATATTATTCCGAACACATCGTTATGCACGACTAAAATGGCTGGGTTTTCCCCTGACAATTTAAGCTTGAACGTATTCAACTCCGTTATTTCTATCGTTCCGCCGCCAATCGAGATCCCAACAAGTTCTAATTCCTTATCTTCGTCGAACAGTCTGATTTTGACTGTATTAGGATGATCCGTCACAGTATCCTCGATTGTAAAGGAAACTTCCATACCGGCTTCTTCCGCTATCGTTAAAGAAGCAGGGATTCGTTCATCATCCGTATCGAAATCCAATATCCCGCCTACGACAGCAACATCCGTCCCGTGTCCCCTGTATGTTTTTGCAAAAGAACCATATAAAGAAATAATGGCTTTCTTCGGTTGCTTTCCGAATAACGTCCTTGCTACTCTGCCAATTCTGGCAGCTCCTGCTGTATGTGAGCTTGAAGGTCCAATCATGACTGGACCGATTATATCGAATGCAGATCTGTATTTCATTGTGTAATGCCCCTTTTCTGGCAAAAGTTTTGTTTAACCGTATTCATTATGCCGCTTTTTGTTCTTCCTTCATCCTTATTTCTGAAACGGTCCTGATCTTATAATTCTTGAATACGATCGAACCAAGGAAACCTACCGTCGCTCCCACAACTGCACATATCCCAGCAGTGATCGTCACTTTTACTGGATCATTGAAACCATACATAACTGCCAACCCTGCGATCGGTGTTGCCGTACCGGTTGCATTATTCACTAAACCAAACATGGCCACGACCACGCCAGCAGCCGCTCCGCCAATGAAGTTGGTGGAATACACCGGAATGGGATTTGCAGATATGATATCCGCTTGTGTCAATGGTTCAATCGCAACCGCAATTGTAGTACTTCTGTCTCCAAATTTCAAGCGATCGAACAAAACAAAATTCATGAAAGAGGATCCGAATACAGCAAGGGCCCCGATTGCCATAGGAAGTCCCGTCAATCCAAGCATTGCTGTCAATGCCATCGAGCTTAATGGTGCAGTGGCGACGACCGTGATGACTCCTCCAAGGATGATTCCCATTAAGATTGGATTACTGTTTGCCGTTTCCTTAATGATTCCACCGATATTCAGAAGCGTTGCATTGACCAATGGCGTTAATTGCTCACCAATAAACCGAACGAGCGGTGCTGCAATGAGGATGGTGACAATCAAGTCCAATCCAGCAGGGACTTTTTTCTCGATCACTTTCACAAGAAAAGCAACAAGATAGCCTGCGAAAAATCCAGGCAGCAAGCCTAAACCAGCACATGAAACACCAAGTAAAAGAGCATAAACAGGAGAAACCCCTAGTGCTAATGCAACAAGTGAAGCCGCTGCAACGCCTCCCATGCTACCGGCTGCATCCCCTACTTCTCCAAGGAATTCAATTTTAAATAAGTCCCCTCCGACATACCGCTGAAATGCTTCCACTAGAAAAGCGGCAACCGCTGCATTAGCAAGGGCACCCATTGCCTTCATCCCTTTTGGGGCTTTAAAACTGAATAATGAAAATAAACCAAGTACCAATAATAATAAGGCCGTTCCTTTTAAAATTTCCATTAAAATCTCTCCTCTTAGTGATTAGTTAGCATTCTTCATGACTTAATATGTTAAGCGAACTACTAATTCATTACAGGCTTCCGATTTAATAACAATCACCATCGGTCCTTTGTTTCCATTTCATAGTTGGCTGTGTCAAGTTCTGGTCAATCAATTAAGGAATTCTTACGAAAAATGAGAAATAGAATAACTCTTATATTATATTAAAATATCTTTATTTACCCTGGTAATGTAAACCCTTTCATTTCCTATCCCATATTAACATATAACAAGCTGCATACCTACTAAAATTTTTTTTTACAAACTGAGATAAATATCCGATTTTTCAGTATATTGAAATAATTAATAATCATACCTACAACAATTAAAATAAAAAAAAGCAGCCATCAGGCTGCTTCAGACTGTAGACAAACTCGATGAAAATCGAGTTTGTCTACAGTTTTTTTTGCTTGTACAATTTGGACGTTGATTTCCACTTCAGGCACTC
>NZ_JADILK010000071.1 GCF_017355165.1 Bacillus sp. SD075
GTGGAGCCGTTACGGTGATGTGAATTATGTGGACCATGTCATGCAATATTACAAGGTTGGAAATGGAAGCGTGGTTGTCATGGGGGACGGTTCGCAATCTTTTGATGTAGAGGAAGTTCATAACATCATGAAACAGTACCTCGGCAGACCCTATGTATGGGGAGGCAGGACACCAGCAGCAGGAGGGTTTGACTGCAGTGGGCTGTTGGAATATGCGTTTGCACAGGTCGGCGTGGATATGTACGGGACAGCTCAATCGCAGTACAACAAAACAAAGCCGGTTTCAGAGGAACATATAAAGCCGGGTGACTTCGTTTTTTTCTCCACCTATAAGCCAGGGGCTTCGCACGTTGGCATGTATGTGGGGAATGGTCAATTTATCAATGCCAATAGCAGTGGTGGAACGTCTTATTCGTCCGTTGAAGAATGGAAAAACTTATATCCCTTCCTAGGTTTTAGACGGATCTAGAAATGGAGGTGCAGGGCATGGAGCCAACCCAAAAGAAAAATTTCTTGCTTTTAATGATAGTATTCATCATTGCTGCTTTGATTATTATGTACGTTTTCAGTTTGCGTTCACAGCTACAGGAAGTCAGAGCCAACCAGGGGAACTATGAAGAGCAGATTCAGTCCCTATCCTCCATCCAAAACACGGATGCTTTAAAGGTGAACCGCCAGTTTCTGGAGAGTTTTTTTACCTATCAAACTACTGCCGAACGGTATAAAAAAGTTGAACCATTCATGACCGATCAAGGATTCAAAGCGACCCATCCTTCCGGAACAGAACTTCCAGATTCGGAAGAATCGGTGAAGTCGTCCATGGTGGGCCTGAAGCCATTTGAATATCAGACCTCTAAAACGGAAGCTGAATTTTTTAATGAATTTAAACTTACTACGGAATTTAACAATGTGGCTGTAACCGACACGGTTATCGTTAAAACTTCGCTCATTTTTGTGAAAGAGCAAGGATGGAAGGTTGATGATGTTGAGTTCATTGGTCAATTAACTGGACATTAAAAAAAGTTTGTTTGAGTTTTCCTATTACATTTACACCTACATTTCATATTATTAGAGACTTGGTAATTGAATTAGTATGTGTGTGTATATGAACCATTATTATGTAAGTTTTAGCAAACATCCGCCTCGTTTCTACATAAATATGGTATAATTACCGTATGTAACTGGCCGGGTGGGAGGTTGCCCTAACCCTATCTCTTATATCTAAGAGTGAAGGGAGGTGACCGCAATGGATATTCTAAAAGACGTACTAGTGGAAGTGGCTAAAACAGTTGCCAATTCGACAGTTGTTTATTTATTTAGCTTGCTTCCTGCTAAAAAAGTCAAAAAGAAAACCACCCGTTCTCTGTCCAAAAAGCACGGGCGGCCTTCTAATAAGCGCAAAATTTAGGAGCAACCGACCCACTTTGGATTGGTTACTAAGGCGAGATGTTAGCGCATCTCGTCTTTTTTATATATTCCACATTATAACATAAATATACGAAAAACATAAAAAAGAAACTTAACTTTCAATAGTTCTTCTTTTATTTTTCTCCGGCTATATGATCCTTTTCCTTTCTTATATAAAACCACACGAGTAATTTCTTTACCTATCATTACTTCCCTCCCTCACCCGAAAAGGCAGCCATCCCCGGCTGTCTTTTTCTAATTCTATTGAAATCAGGTAGAATAAAGAAAAAGAAAACCATCGATGCCCCAAGTATTCTAAGAAAGTAGCAGCATGTATTGGAGAAGGGCTTTTATTTGTACTTTTTAACCAAATCGAGGATAGCAATTTCAATAAGATCGGATTTATTGAATTTCTGTTGGTCTGCGAAGCTATCCAGCAAAGCACCAACCTCCTCATTTATGACAATCGTCTTCCGTACCTTTTTGCCTTTTTCTAAAGTCACTACCCTTTGATACAAGTCATCGTCATGACTATCTTGCTGGTCGTTAAGAACATATCCTCTTATTAAATCTCTAAGAATCGCTCTTTCTTCTGGTGTGAATTCCGTGTGAATCGAACTTTTATCTTGAGTTCGTGCGCTATTCACATCGAGGGGAATAGGATGTGAATCCTTTTTCAAGTCGTGTGAACTTTGATTCACATTGAATGCATGTATAGGTGTAGTCTGTTTCACCTTAGGGTGACTATTATTTGATTTGATGAACTCAAACACTGATGTATAAAGGGGTTCTTCCCCTTCACCTATATAGTACCAGCCCTTTTGACCAGAGTTTCGATACTCGTATCCAGCATTGTGTAAAGCTTCTTTTAACTTCTTCTCACCAATATGAACTTTCTCTTTTGAGATCTTGGCTATGGTATTTCCGGTTATCAATAGGTCGTCCAATATTTCCTTGATTTTCATGATTCACATTCCCTTCACACTGATATCACTCTTAATTCACCTATTCTACATTCTGGTGTGAATTCCCTTCGATATTTCGAACGGAATTACCAATACCCTCACACCATAAATCCCTGTTCAGTTCTAGCCGATATCTTTCAAATGTTCTAGATCTAAAATTAGTTTCTTTAATGTGATCTCGATTCCTTTAAAAAAAGAAAATGAATCCCCCCCCCCCGGCAATAGACTGCATAGCTAACCTTCTGGAGAAACTACTAAGATGAACAACCATGTAACACGAAATCGTAGAATAAGAGTCCAATTGTTTTCTATTAATCCTCGGAAATGTAAGCGCTTTCTGTTATAATCAAAATGGGTTGGATAGCATGTGTGGCTGTCATAGTATCTGGCGTAGGCGGGGCCGATACCGGAAGAGGACTTAGAGAAAATATCCTTTTTTAGCTGAATAAAACCATACATAAACCATAAAAGTGAAAGACGATAAACCTCTTGGATCCCAAGTGGTTTATTTTGGTGTAACTGCGAACAAAATGGCTAAGTTTCGTCGGTAAAGTAAAATTAAAGAGAAGGTTTCCTTCTCTTTTTTAAATAACAATTAATAAAATAGGGGGACATGAAAGGGACATTGATGGTTTTGTTAGGGGACACAAAGGGGACATCACCTCTAAAAAAGGGGACGTAAAGGGGACATTGATGGATTTTTCATGTCCCCACAAAAACACTAGGCTTTGCCTAGGACCACAACGTAGTTGGGGACAGTTTTTCCTTATGCTCTTTTCTTCTTCTCTTCTTTTCAAAATTTCTTTGCCTTGCCCTTTTTAAAGAAAAGTTCAAGGATCAGATAGATAATTTTCAAAAATAAAGTTAGATGGATTTCTATAAAAAGATGAAAAAGGAGGGGAAATATGAATAAAGAAAAAGCTGATTTTCTTGAAGTTAATGAGCTCTTAAATCGGGTCGAAAAACAGCACGAAGAGCTTCGTAAACTAAACTGGTGAAGGCGAACCTTATCAACACTTAACTAAACAAAACACGTAACTGTTTATACCGATGATAAAAATGCTTTGAAGTTCTGGGAAGAGTGAAAAAAAGAGAAGAGAACTACTTGAAGAAAATAAAGAAGTTGAATTAGTGAAAAATGCTAAATTGTTTCAATACGTTGTTTGCCTTACGAAAACGTTTGGCTATTGGTTTTACAAAGCCACGAAGGATATTGTCATGTTGCAGGATCTTCGATTCGAAGCCTTTTTAATACCTATAAAAAATCGTATTACAACCAAGAAAAGTCGATTTTTAAGTAAATCGACTTTTCTTATTTATCCTTATTCTACTTTTGAAACATCAAAACTATATGAGTTAGTAAATTGGTTATGAATTACTAATTCATATTCAAGATTATGTTCTTCTGCTTTTTCTACTAATAAATTTATCTCAGAAGAATTAAAATGACTTTGAACAACCGTTAATGTTAAAGTCAAAACAATAATTAATAACATTATTAAAAGTATTAATTGTCCTCCTGATATAGATATTTTAGAAAACATTGTGATGTTTCCTCCTTATAATTTTGAAATAAGTTTAAATCCCTTTATTCTTACATTATACTATTTAGGGGTTAAATGGAATAGATTCATTTATTTGGTTGAAGGGCGTTCTAATCATTTAGACTTTCTTTTCAACTTTTTTTGTTTAAAACAAAATATAAAAGAACTAGGAGCATTTTTAATGAAAAATCAAAAAAAAACTTTTTTAATTGTATCTGCCTCTTTTTTAGGCTTATTTTTATTATCTATTCTATTTTATGATTTTTTAGTTAAAGACAGTATCGTTTATTCAAATGTTAAAATAGCAATTCTGGATAGTGGAATCACTGAAGATGAGTTAATTCATAAAAAATATAATACTTTTACGAATACTGAAGAAACAAACGATTTATTTAATCATGGAACAAAGATTTATAATATTATACGCAACGTAGCTCCTGAAAATCAAAAAGTCCAATATTATGATATTCAAGTACTAAATAACAAAGGCTTAGGTTCAATTGAAAATGTTTGCAACGGGATAGATAAAGCAATTGAGTTTAACGTTGATATTATATCTATGAGTTTAGGTTTTAATAATGATAGTGAAATTTTACATAATTGTGTTAACAGAGCTGTAGATGAAAATATAATTGTTGTTGCTGCTAGTGGAGACACTCTATCCACTGATACCGATTATCCTGCTAAATATGAAGAAATACTTTCAATTGCTGCAGCAGACAGCGATAATAATTTATTTTCTTTTTCTTCAACTGGAAAAATAGACTTCATTGCACCAGGTGTTGATATTAAGACTTTAGATAACAAAGGAAATGAAGTTAAAGAAAGTGGTTCTTCAATAGCAGCTGCTTACTTTGTAGGAGAATTAATGAGTCACTTTACGGAAGGTGAATTAAAGAAAAATGATTTAAAATTTGAAATTATTGAAAATAATGGTAGAAATTTTAAGAGATTAATATACAATGAATAAGGTCAGACAATAAAAAATCTCGAAAGAGAAAGGGAGAAAGCAATGAAAAATCTCAAATTCATTACAGGTCTATTAGTTTTTGCACTTATTTTTAGTAGTTTATTAACTCCAGTTACAAACGCTCAAGAATCAGGAAGCAAAAACGAAGCTATTGCAAATTCTACATACTATTCAGTCAAAAATCATGAAATTGTATTAAATGAAAAAGAGGCTTTATCTGCAAATTCAAACATAGAAAAGAAAGAAATTAAAGAAGTAAAGAAATTTTTAAAATCACTAACTGATGAAGACATTGATCAGATTCTTGTAGCGAACGGTTATTCTTTAGAAGAAGTGAAAATTGATTCAGATTTAGCTCACGCAAATATTGTTTGGTTTGTACCAGTAATTATTATTGCCCTTTTAGCAACAGGTGCATTAATTTTTACAGCTCTTTACTTCAATCATAAAGAAAAACAGAATTTAATTAATAAGTGTTATGCTAATAAAGGATATCCGGTAGTTGATAGCCGTGATAGTTCAGGAGTAAATGGAACAACCAACAGTGGTGCAGCTAAATCAGCAAATGGATACAAATTCGAATGTAAAAAAAGATAAAGATCAAAATAAGACCTTACTTCTTTTTAAAGGGGCAAGGTCTTATTTTGATTCATAAGATCTGTACTGTTGTTTGTGTACCTTTTGTTTTGTACATCTTTTGAAAATTATCTATCTGATCCTTGAACTTTTCTTGAAAAAGGGCAAGGCAAAGAAATTCTGAAAAGAAGAGAATAAGGAAAAACTGATATCTCCCTAGGTGATATCCTAGGCAAAGCCTAGTGTTTTTTATGATATCGTTTAAAAATAGATAATGTCCCCGTTATGGCCCCTAGTGAACGGATGTTTTTCTCTTAAAGTAACGTTCTTAATGCATCGAAATAAATAAAATTACTTGAAGAAAATAAAGAAGATGGACTAGTGAAAAACGCTAAAATGTTTTAATACGTTGTTCGTTTCTTCTTCCGTAATGCCGATATAACGAAGGGTAACGGATGGATGAGAATGGTGCAGGATCTGTTGCAGCATGGCAATATCCTTGGTCGCTTTGTAAAACCAATAACCAAAAGTTTTTCTTAAAGTATGGTTGCCGACATGTTCCACCCCAGCGAACTCTGCGGCCTTATTTAGCTGCCGGTAGGCCTGGGTAGGGGTAATGGGGCGTTCTCCCTTCCTAGACGGGAATAAATAGGGACTCGAGACGCTTTGGGCGTACGCAAGGACCTCTTCGAAGCAATTCGCGATATACATGTCGCGGATTTTTTGCGTTTTGCCTTCCTTGACCCGGAGAATCTTGTGTTGTTTGCTTTTAAGGTCCAGGATCTGCTTCGTGGTGAGCTTAAGTAGGTCCCCGACACGTAGGCCTGTCTCGCAGCCTACAACAAACAGGATGTAATCACGTTCCGAACAATGGCGCTTCAGCGCCCATTTCATATCTTCTAACTGCTGCTGATCCCGGATCGGCTGCACATCTTTTGGTTGTGTCATCATCATCGACCTTCCCTTATTCAACCCTTATGTACCAATGATTTGAATGTACGATTTTTTCTCTTTTATTAGTATAAAGAGAAAAAACGAAAAAAGTCAATAAAATCAGTGATTCAAATGTACGATAATTTATATTATCATACATTCAAACGAAAGGCTGTTAACTCTTGAAAAAGATCATAATTAAAGAATTTAATATAATCAATGAATCAAAAAAGACCTTCCGTATATACGGAGGCCTTAGTAAATAAAGTTCTAACTATCTTTCACAAAGACGTTCAACTATTTTATGTGATTTTAATTCATCGCCAGCTAATTCAAT
The DNA here is from genome assembly GCF_017355165.1 of Bacillus sp. SD075. Classification (GTDB taxonomy): domain Bacteria; phylum Bacillota; class Bacilli; order Bacillales; family DSM-1321; genus Peribacillus. Next base: position 6,733 of record NZ_JADILK010000071.1, read on the forward strand.
AATTGTTATAACATATCGAAAATGTGACGAAGTTTCTAAAACTTTATAATATTCATCAAAATTAGAAATATATTCATTTGCGTAATCTAACAACTTTGTTCCAAGATCTTCGAGTGCCTCATCCATACTAGATCCTTTTCCAAAAATGTTATCCATCACTTCGTGCCTTAATTCATATTGATTGTTACTAAACTCTTCTTTTGTATAGTACAAATAGGTACCGGTTTCACCCAATTCAGATGCTTCCGATACCTTTGTTATCTTCGAAGACCATGAAGTAAGTTGACCAGTATTATCAGCTTCTTCTTCTTTTCTGTATAGACTAAGCCTTTGTTTAGCATTTTTATAAACTGTTGTATCATCTTTTTTATAAGCTACAGTAAGAATCACTACAATACGTAATACTTCCACAAATTCATTAGTTATTGTGTAAATGATTCGAACTCCTGGTCCTCTAAGTTTTTTTTCTTTAGATCCTGTTAAATCAATCTGGCGTTTCTTCCCCAAGATCTTTCCAACTTTATCTGCACGCTGTTCTAAACTCTCAAGTGCTTTATCGACTTCTTCGATAATTGAATTATCTAATTTATTATACTCACGATGAGCATCCGGATCCATTTTTATAATAAAGTTATTTTTCATCAATCTTTATTAGCAGTACGCCGGATAGAACGCCAGTCTATTAACTCATCTGGGTTTTTTTCAGATCTTTCCATTCGGTAGTCTGTTATTTGCTGTTCTAATTCTTCCATACGCTTTTCCATTTCTTTAAACATAAGAAATGTTTGGTATAACTCTTCGTATTTATCATAACTCAATAAAACAGTTTCGACATTCCCATTGTCTGTAATAAAGTAAGGGGTATCTTTTGCCTTTTTCCTAATTTCACTGAATTTTCTTACTAAATCAGAGGCTTTTATTATTTGATCAATAGTAAATGCTGGTTTATCCATTATAACCGCCACCTTTTTTCACTCCTTCCATATATTATGACAACAATTATTAGAATTATACATCAAATATTACATAAAATCTAATGTAATGTTTGATGTATAATTCTAATTTTGGCATCGACCCTCACATTACACCAAACAACTCATGCTGTTTCAGCAGAATATTTAGAAAGGATGATGGCAGAAAATAAATTACTATAGGTCAAAAAAAGAGCCCACAAAAATGGGCTCTTTCCTGTTATTGATTTGTTTTTAATTCAATGTAATTACATATAAACACTTTCATATAGTTTTATAACCTTTTGTATATGTGGGAAAACCCGGTATTCCTCAACATATTTAATAGCATGAATTTGCCCTTTCAAAACTAAAATTAGTTTTCTTGCATCATCCTCATATTCTTCTTTTCTCAATGGTTCAAGTGGGAATTGCTTTAAAGCAAGAAAACTTTTGTACATGTCTCGCTGAAATATTCGCCCATCCTAACAACTGATGAACTAAAAATTCGCAGAGAATAATTCCCATTCAAGTCTCGTATCTTAATTATATTACATTTTTAGTAATTTTAACCATAGTAATTTTTAAAAAATAAAAAACTTTATACACCAATTAAATATCTTCCAACAGTCCATTCATCTGACTGCGGTGGATTTTTTTCTTGTATGAATGATACATTGATGTCCAAATACCTTATCAATTGTATGTCCACTTTTCTGTAAATGTTCACCAATCTTTTGTCTATCTTTTTTCAATCCTCTATAATGTTTTCCGGAATTCTCAAATATTTTTTCGGGTACACCATCTTTCCATTCATAAACGATATAATCTCCCGACTCCCGACTCATTTTTCCAATAGAAAAATAAGAGCTTTCCATTCTATTACCTCCAGTATTATTTTTTAGTTTATTTATAGTTTCTTAACCGTGAAATTGGAAAGGTTTCACTATTTGTTTAGGGACCGTTTTTATAAAAAGAACTTCTAACTTGTAGGCATTCATTTTTACTTATGAAAACATGGATTTTTCATTTATACTTAGATTCATGGCAGGATTTAACCAGGCTCATGAGTAATTAATAAATATATAGCTCTTAGAGATAGTTAAAATCATTTGTAAATTTACTTATCCAACCTATTTATCCAACTTACCCATGTTTAGATCTATATTAGAAAGGTGGTAGGAAACTTGAATAAAAGTGAAAATCCAGGTGATGAAAAGCAATCTGAAAACTTGGATAAAGGTTTTACCGTAAAAGAGGTAGCAAGCTTTATAGATGAAACCCCAAACGTCATTAGAAACTGGTTTAAGGAACTACGCCAATATATTCCTCATGAAAAGAGCAACAAAGGTAACGGCTATAACATTTATAAGCGTGAAGGAATAGAACGCTTCAAAGAAATACAAGCCCTTCACCGTGAACAAAATTGGTCCATGAAGCAAATTGAACATTATTTTGCTACTGGTGGAGAATCATTCAAGCCGGAACCTGAAAAAAAAGCCGGGGAATTGATCGCGGAAGAATTAAAAGCCATGCGTGAAGAAATGGCGGCACTTAGGGAAGAAAATAAACAAATGAAAGAACAGCTGGATAACCAGGAAACTTTTAATAAAGAGTTTGTTATTCCAGGTATCCAGCAAATAAAAGGGGAAGTATCTAGCATTAGGGGAAGTATAGAACGCGATAAAGAACTGGATGAATCCAATAGGGCAGCAAAGGAAGCTAAACAATTAATAGCAGCTGCCAACGAAAACCCGGATAAACAAAAAAAGGGCTTTTTTGCTCGACTTTTCGGAAAGTGAATAAAGAAACTCAGGGAAGCCACCAACTGCAATCCCCACAGAGGTACTAATATAAGCTTCGGGAGTGGAAAACACAGATGGAAAAGGTATTTTGAAAATCTACCATCATTTTGATGTAGATTTTCTCTTTAAAGGTTTTCTATAACGTAAAAAAAGGTAATTCAGCTGAATTACCTTTTTTTAATGCTAGAACTTCCGGTAAGGGGCTTTTTGTAAACTAGACTCACGACAAAAGACTTTATCCTATTCACGACATCACTATCAGAATTTTTAACCTATATTCAGTTTTTTACAATATCAACGATATTGTATGTTACAATATTTCAATATTTCTAATATTTGTTATTAAGGAGGGTTTTGATGTTTAAAAAATTAAGCTTAATATTTTTGTTGTTATCCATCTTAATAATCAGTGGGTGCGTGAAAAATAGTGAAGGTAAAGAAAAACAGGAGGTAGGTACTACAAATAATTATGAGGGTGCTTCATTAAAAATTGGTGTAGTAGGTAATGAGGAGAAGTTACCTGAATTTTCAAATATTTCTTATCAAAACAGAGAATTAGATGACTTAGTAAATAATCAGGAAGAAAATTTTGATGCTTTAATTATAACTAATGAAGCTTTCTCAGAAGCTGATAAAGATCAGTTTGTTGAATATTTCAATAAGGTAAAATATCCTGTATTTTTTTATGAAGCTAAAGGAATAAGTGATGATGCATTTTTAGAAAAAGGAGTTACTTTAGAAAGTTCTAAAATTAATAGCTCTGCCTATATTAGAGGTTATGTAAATAAAGAAAAAGAAAGAGTTAAATGGGTGTTGCATTTACCAGATAATAAAAATAAATCTGATAAAGAAAACATATTTATACAATTATTCGAAATAATCGAGGAAATCAATAGATGAATTGGATAATATTTTAAAAATTACTATATATTCCCGTAAAATTGTTATATCATTATATTGTTTGATAAACTAAGGGGGATATACATATGAAAAAATTTTCTGCATTTTTGTTAGCTTTTACTTTATTACTTAGTATTTTTGCTGCAACTCCATCTTCTTCTTCAGCCTCAGGAAATGAGCAAATGGGAGTTATTGATTTGAAAACAATTGATAAACTTGAAAAAGAAGGAAAAGCTACTATTAGAGAATTGTCTTATGAAGAAACATTAGAAAGAATTGCTTCTAATGAAAAAATTTCTATAGCCCAAGCTAAAAAAGTTAATTCCACTATGAATAACACTCAATCAAGATCATTAGCAGCAGCTGCTTCTACGACTTTACATGAAATTAAAATTCGTCAAAGTGTAAAATCCACTTATAAACCAGCAGTTCAACTTTTCGTATGGATGTCTGGAAGTGGATCCTTCTGGCAATTTGATAAAATGTATGATTATGATATTGATCGTAAACATATTACTGGTAGCACGTCAAAACAATTTGCTGGAAAATTAAAAGCAGAAATTCAATCCAAATCTAAAATATTTTATTATATCAATGGAGATTTTTATAATAATGGGACAACTACAATAAGTGGTACAGTAACAGCTGGAGGGAAAATTTGGTCTGGTAGTGCTTCAGCTTCTACTACTAGTAGTCACTATGCATACTGGAATAATAGTGGCTATACATATACTAATTAATTAAATAAGCTAAAAAATAAGGTTTCTTTGACTTTATTTTTTAGCTTAAATCGTCTATTTGGATCATCTAGCATCATAAATGATGCTAGATGATCTTTTTTATGTCTCAATTCCGGACGAAGAAGGCACCTTTTGCTTTTGAGTTAATGTACTGACTCATAAACTATCAAATTTACTTGTTTTTTGGTAGCAATTGTTGGATAATTAACCATAACAAAAAACGGACGAAAAAAAGAACTCCAACGTGTCTAAGTGGTGGTGGTACACCCTTAAACCGTTCCCCCTAATAGCCCTAGGGAAAACACTTGTCGAAGTTCTTTGTTACTAATAAAGTTATATCACCTATTTTAGTGTATATTGCTTTCAGTTTCAAGGAAAAAATATTGTTTCTTTCTATTTAGACACAATAAAAAAGACGCTGTTTCCCTTAATCTTTATCGGGATCAGTGTCTTTTTTATTGTCCTCTAAGGAGGAAATAGCATGTTGTCAGGAAGAATTGAAAATTTTAAAGACTACAGCAAGTTTAGCAGCATAAAGGAATTTAACAACACGATTGAAATGTTCCTAGCCGAACATAAAAAAGATTTCACTAAAGGAGAACTCGTCGCGTTCAAACGCCTGGTCCGATTCTCCGCAAAATATGCAGGTGTAGCCAACGCCAAGATCGGAACGCTAGTAAAAGCCATCAATGAAAAATTGAATGGGTTTGGGGTAAGCAGATCCACTTTTGAACGGATGCTAAGAAAAGCAAGAGATTTAGGTATCGTATCCATCGTAAATACGAAGAAACCTAAAGGTGGCAAAGGGCATAATGTCTATATTTTCAACACAATTGATGTATTAAAAAAGAGAAAATTGACGTATTGCGAGAATCAAGAGAAGCCTTGCTGCAGTAAGGCTGAATCCTCCAACTTTGAAAGGGAAACTAGTAATCTTTTAGAAACTAGCAAGAAAAAGAACTTAAATATACGTAAGGATGTTAATTTAGATTCTACTTTTACGGCTTCTTATGTTCCTAAAGAATTTGTCCAGGCTGTTAAGCCTTTCTTTGATCATGCAGCCATGATTGAAGATTTTTGGAAAAGTGTTTTCCTTGATACAAAAGCCATTTCACACATAGTTGAACAAGAAACCATTACATATACGGCTATAAACGCCTTTAAACAATCCATTAGAGGCTATAAACGAGGAAAAGTAAAAACCAATCTGGTTCGTTATTTCACAGGTACTTTTAAGAGGCTCATGGATCGGACATATTCGGAGCTTCCTTTAGACGTTTTTTCAACCAGTAATTAATAATCTCAATAATAAGCCACCAGTACATATTTTTTGCGTGTTTTACATGCCTTGTTGTACGCTTTTATAAAGGTAGAACAATTTAAACGGCCTTTACAGGTGTTTTAATTTTTTTCGAGTATTAAAAAACTAATAAAAGATAAAAACGGCAAAATGGGCCTTTTAAAGGGTTTTAAGAACCTTATATATCAATATTGGCGCCTTGTAGATTATAGAAGGTGTCTATACTTTGTCCAACACTATTTGGAGTAGTTTCTCGTTTTTCTGTTATGGAAGATAAGGTGGAGATACTGACATGCCCCAAGTGTTCTAAGAAAGTAGTAGCATGTATTGTAGAAGGGCGCTTATTTGTACTTTTTAACCAAATCGAGGATAGCGATTTCAATAAGATTGGATTTATTGAATTTCTGTTGGTCTGCGAAGCTATCCAGCAAAGCCCCAACTTCCTCATTTATGACAATCGTCTTCCGTACCTTTTTGCCTTTTTCTAAAGTCACTACCCTTTGATACAAGTCATCGCCATGACTATCTTGCTGGTCGTTAAGAACATATCCTCTTATTAAATCTCTAAGAATCGCTCTTTCTTCTGGTGTGAATTCCGTGTGAATCGAACTTTTATCTTGAGTTCGTGCGCTATTCACGTTGAGGGGAATAGGATGTGAACCCTTTTTCGTGTCGTGTGAACTTTGATTCACGTTGAATGCACGTATAGGTGTAATCTGTTTCACCTTAGGGTGACTATTATTTGATTTGATGAACTCAAACACTGATGTATAAAGAGGTTCTTCCCCTTCACCTATATAGTACCAGCCCTTTTGCCCAGAGTTTCGATACTCGTATCCAGCATTGTGTAAAGCTTCTTTTAACTTCTTCTCACCAATACGAACTTTCTCTTTTGCGATCTTGGCTATGGTATTTCCTGTTATCAATAGGTCGTCCAATATTTCCTTAATTTTCATGATTCACATTCCCTTCACACTGATATCACTCTTAATTCACCTATTCTACATTCTGGTGTGAATTCCCTCCGATATTTCGAACAGAATTACTTAATACCCTCACACCATAAATCCCTGTTCAGTTTTAGCTAATGTCTTTCAAATGTTCTAGATCTAAAATTAGTTTCTTTAATATGATTTCGATTCCTTTAAAAAAGGAAAATGAATTCCCCCGTCCATGGACTGCCTAGCTAACCTTATAAGGTGTTTTTTATTAAAAGTAAGGTCGTAGTGTAAAAGTGCTTATTCGACTTCTTAGGCCACTTAAAATACCTGTGTGATTTTCTAGCTTATGGCTAGAATCTGTTTCTTTTTCATAGATAACAGGGGCGGCTATCTCTAAATCAAGCTGTTGATTTATGTTTAAAATCTTTCAATGTATGCTAGTTTTTTGTATTGTCTAATTGGGAGGTGACTTATGGAGAAAGAAGAAAGTTCCCTTTACGTTAAATTAACGTTAGGATTATTGGCTGGGGTTTATTTTGAAATAAATAAGAACATTGAAAAAGGAATCTTGTCTGATACTATGTATCATGAAATTAGATTAATGGAACAAACAACATTAAGAAGGGGATCTCCTTGAATACCTACAGGATAACGGATTACGTATTTGAAGCAGAGAAACTAAGAGGGACAACCATGCAACACTAAATCGAAACATAAGAAGTCCAATGATCATAAGGGATTCGAAATTTGTTTTCTAGTAATCATTGGAAATGTAAGCGCTTTCTGTTATAATGAAAATGGGTTGGATGGCATGTGTGGCTGTCATAGTATCTGGCGTAGGTGGGGCCGATACCGGGAGAGGACTTAGAGAACATATCCTTTTTTAGCTGTATAAAATAATACATAAACAATAAAAGTGAAAAACGATAGACCCTTTGGCTCCCAAAGGGTCTATTTTGGTGTAACTGCGAACAATATCGCAAAGTTTCGTCGGAAATACCAATAAAAAAGAAAAATTAAAGAGAAGGTTGGTATTATCCCCTTCAGGTAGACAGAGAAAAAAGAGAACATGGTAAAATGTTCTTAACTGTCAATCTGGAGGGGATTTTTGTATGGCAAAGAAGGGGCAAACGTTTCAAGCGTATACAGAAGAATTAAAGAGAGAAGTGGTTCGTCTGAAAGTGGAGGAAGGTTGGTCATATCGCCAGATTCGTGAGCGTTTTGGTATTAAAAGTGATGCACAGATAGCCAGTTGGGTGAAGAAAGTGCAGAATAATGAGTCTTTTGAAGATCAACGTGGTGTATGGAACCGTAAGAATTTTTCTAGTGTCGAAGAGGAAAATA
>NZ_JADILK010000072.1 GCF_017355165.1 Bacillus sp. SD075
AATTTATCGTCGTTACTTCGTAAGCGACTTCATTATCTTACCACTTACTAAATCTAATGTCAATGATTATTTCACATTGTTTTTTCGATTGAGCAATTTGTGATGTCGTCATTGGCGACTCCTAATATAATATCAGGTATACGAGTTATCGTCAATGGTTTAATTAGTTTTTTTAAAAAAACTATAACATGATAAAAACCTCAAGGAGATATCCATGAGGTTTTTATCAGAATGACTTCGACGCAATACCATTTAAATGATCCAATAACCTATGGCTGCCAATGCGGCAACTCCCGGTATTCCAAGCAGACCGGCGACTGCCGAGGTAACAGGGTTGATGGGTACATGAATGCCCGCTTGATTCCCAAGTGTATTCAAAAAGAACAAAAATGCTGCACCGATAATGACCTTTATAATCCCCTGCCCTATGAATCGGACAGGTCTTAATGGCGCCCCGATAATGAGGAGCATTAAAATCAGGCCGCCAACTACGGCAACAAAAACAACTGGTTCCAAACTCATTCCTCCCCGCAAGCTTGTACTACACTTATATGAAGGGATCAATGGATTAAGAACCGAAAAAAAATGGCCATGAGGAACTTGCAATCCTTCACAGCCATTTCCTTATCATCTTTTTAAGCGGACATTCCTTCTTTTAACTTCCCTGAATAAGTAGAAATATTTCACTTCCGCCAGTCTTGTTTGGGCGATTACTTCCTCAGATGGATCAACGCTTTTTTCAAGTAATGATTTTTGATTATGCCAATTCCATTTCAAATGTTCAAGCTCTTCGATTAACGAATCATTGAATTCATTCCGAAGTTTCTTTTTTTTACGAAAGAACAAGTGAAGTCCTCCCAGCTATCTTATATTTCTCTTCTTCCTTCTATTGCTTTTGATAGCGTCACTTCATCCGCATACTCCAAATCTCCGCCAACAGGAAGTCCGTGGGCAATTCGGGTCACTTTGATTCCTGATGGCCTTAGCAACCGCGAAATATACATGGCTGTCGCTTCACCTTCAATGTTAGGATTAGTGGCCAAAATGACCTCCAGCACCGTTTCATCTTGCAGGCGCTTTAATAAATCAGGAATATTTATATCTTCCGGACCGATTCCGTCCATCGGGGAAATACTGCCATGCAGTACATGGTATAAACCATTGAACTCTCTCATCTTCTCCATAGCTATTACATCTTTCGGGTCCTGAACCACACAAATCAAACTTCTGTCCCTCTTTTGATCTTCGCAGATATAACAGGGATCTTGATCTGTAATATGACCACAGACTGAACAATACATAAGATTCCGCTTAGCATTAACAAGTGCTTTTGCAAAATCCAAAACAGTATCTTCCTTCATGCTTAGTACATGAAAGGCTAATCGAGCAGCCGTTTTAGGACCAATCCCCGGCAACTTCATAAAACTGTCAATGAGCTTGGAAATTGGTTCTGGATAATGCATCGAATTCCTCCTAAAAATTTCAAAAGAAACCCCCTGAATGGAAGTTTCTTTTGAACTTGCTTAAAACATACCTGGAAGGTTCATTCCCTTAGTGAATTGTCCCATCGTTTGGTTTGTCAGTTCTTCCGCCTTTTTCAAAGCATCGTTAGTCGCTGCCAATACTAAGTCCTGAAGCATATCGATATCATCCGGATCGACTACTTCCGGTTTGATGATAACATCGACTATTTCTTTATGACCAGTCACGATGACCGTTACCATTCCGCCGCCAGCGGTTCCTTCAATCTTCTTTTCACCTAATTCTTCTTGTGCCTCTGCCATCTTCTTTTGCATCTTTTGCATTTGTTTCATCATATTTTGCATATTACCGCCACGCATACCCATTTTCCATACCTCCAATTATTCTTTAATTTCAAGTAAATCATCGCCGACTAATTTTCTAGCCTCTGCTATAAAAGGATCTTCTTCTTTTGATTCCGTTTCTTCTGGACCGTCGAACTGCTGTGTTGAGATGAAGTCCTCCCGCAACCTTTGCCACTGGCTCTCCGGAACACCAGCTATCTCCATTCGGTGTCCGGTCAATTGCTGCATGATCGAGGCTATCACTTCCACGAAACGGTTATTTTCCATTGCCATTTGACAATGAATATCATATTTGAATTTTACCACAAAAGCTTCATTTGACGCAGCAACAGGTTCTGCCTCCGTTAATAAAGCTGCCAATGACTTTTGGTTTTGCTGACCTAACTGTTCAAGCACTTCCCCCCACTTACTTTTCACAGTATTAAGATTTGGCTTTGTAGCTTGTTTCAAAACTTGATTGATCTTTCCTGCTGGTGCTTTATACGCCTTTTTAATGGCCCTTTGCGCCTTAGCCTGCTCTGCAGGTTTTTCTGTCATAGCTGCCGGAATGCCGTTTTTCTGCATTTCGAGTAATCTGTTCTCTAAATCCTCTATTTTCTGCTGCAGCTGTTGAAGCTGCCCGTTATCACTTTGATTTGGCCTTTGCTCATTACATAACTTCACAAGTGCCACTTCAAGGAAAATCCTTGGATGGTTTGTCCATTTCATATCCTGCTGTGTTTGATTGAAGCTTTCAATAATGGAGTAAATCGATTCAGAAGAGATCACTTCTGCCAATTCCTTAAATTGGGGATCTATCAAAACACGCTCGAAGGATTCTGCCAGTGCCGGTGCCGTTTGATACAAAAGCATGTCACGGAAATAATAAATCATGTCTTCTATGAACCTAGCCGGGTCTTTTCCCATGGCCAGCAATTCTTCAAGGACTTCAAGTGCCACCGCTACTTCTTTATCATATATAGCTTTTGCCAGCCGGCTTAAAAACGTCTGCGAAACAGAACCGGTGACAGTCAATGCATCTTCCACAGAAACCGTCTCCGAACTGAAGGATATCGCTTGATCAAGAAGACTTAGTGCATCTCGCATCCCGCCTTCAGCTGCCCTGGCAATGATATGCAGGGCTTGTTCGTCACATGAAACACCTGTTTCTTCAATGATCTGTGACATCCTGCCAACTATATCTTGCGGCTGGATCCTTTTAAAATCAAACCTTTGGCAACGGGAGATGATCGTTAGTGGAATCTTATGAGGCTCGGTCGTCGCCAATATGAAAATTACATGCTTAGGAGGTTCTTCCAAAGTCTTTAAAAGCGCATTGAAAGCCCCTTGTGAAAGCATATGTACCTCATCAATAATATAAACTTTATATGTAACCGCGTTCGGTGCATATTTGACCTTATCACGAATGTCACGGATTTCCTCGACACCATTATTGGATGCTGCATCAATTTCTATAACATCTGATATGGAGCCATCGGTGATTCCGCGGCAGGTAGCACATTCGTTACAGGGCTCACTTGTTGGGGCATGCTCGCAATTCACTGCTTTTGCTAGAATTTTGGCAGCACTCGTTTTCCCTGTTCCACGTGGACCGGAAAATAAATAGGCATGCGAAACCTTCTGCCCGACCAAGGCATTCTGTAACGTTTTCGTTACATGTTCCTGCCCGACTACATCAATGAATTGTTGCGGCCGCCATACCCGGTATAATGCTTGATACCCCACGGAAATCCCTCCTTTTTTTCTCCATCCTGTTTATTATACATTACTGATTTCCTTAATATCAAAGCTAAAAAGAAATTTCATCATTGCCTCATTTTTTCAACACTTTGCCTTCTTGGCATAAAAAAAAACCCACCCGATACGAATGAGTTTTTTGTTTATGTAAAATAACAGCCGTGCACCTTCTGTCGATTAGCAACCATAAGCGTTACTTAAGCAGTTAGCTCGGCCCAGGCAACCCTGCGGCACATGAGAACTTCCACTTAATGCTGCTTCCTTCCGGACCTGACATGGTTCATGGAGTCCCATTGCGCAGGACCCGGGCGTCAACACCACTTACTTAAGGCAGGCCCTACAGAATGCTAACCTCGAGAAGGGATTCAACCTCGCTAGAGCGGATTGCGAGTACAGGGCACCGCTACCTCCCCGTCTAGCACGGCAAATGTAATACCAATTTCGCAGCGTCATTACGACGCATAATTCATTATACTAAGGTAACAAAAAAAACGCAAGTGTTGTTAGTGGACAGTTTGATTCCATATTTATCAAATGAAGCAAATCCTCATCTTCAACATTCGTATTTCACCTATTTATTTTCTTCTGCACTCTTGAGTGCTTGCTCTCTTTTCAAAGTTTTCTTTCTATTCCTTAGCTCTTTAAAAAACGAAGTCAATATCCAGCCGCACTCTTCACCTAATACACCACTTGTTACATCACATTGATGGTTGAAGCGTTCGTCTCGAAGTAAATCCATGAATGTCCCTGCACAGCCAGCCTTTGGATCATGCGCACCAAAAACGACCCTTCTTACCCTTGATTGTAAAATGGCACCGGCACACATGGGACAGGGTTCAAGCGTTACATACAATGTCGCATCTTCAAGTCGCCAACTGCCAAGAACATTGCAAGCCTCGTTGATTGCAAGCAGCTCCGCATGTGCCGTTGCATTCTGTTCCGTTTCCCTAAGGTTATGCCCCGCAGAAATAACTTGATCATCTATTACGATTAAAGCGCCAATCGGCACTTCATTCAACATCTGGGCCTTTTTTGCTTCCTTTAAAGCTAAATTCATGTAATAAACATCATCCTTCATAAAAAACCCCCTCATATTAAGTAGGAGTAAACAGACAAATATAAGACAAAATAAAGGTCATACTACTTATTCTAATGAATAGTAACGCATGCGGCATACGTGCTGCAAGTAAATTCTCACAATACAGGAGGTTATACCATGAATCAATCTGAATCGCCCTCTTTTGCATTGCTTATCATTGATATGATCAATGATTTTGATTTCAACCACGGGAATATGCTCCTAGAACATACGGAACTTATCGTCGATCCGATTTTGAAATTAAAAAAGCAAATGAATGAAAATGGTTTTCCGATCATTTATATCAATGATCATTATGATTTATGGCAGGCTGACTTCGATAAAATTATTGATAGATGTAAAAACGAAGGAAATGCCTCATTAATCGAAAGGATAAAACCCCAACAGGATGATTTCTTTCTCATCAAGCCGAAGCATTCCGCATTTTATGGAACAGCACTCAATACGCTACTTAAACGATTAAATGTGGAAACATTGATCATTACTGGTATAGCCGGAAACATCTGCGTGCTATTCACGGCCAATGACGCCTATATGAGGGAATTTAAATTATGGATACCGAAGGATTGCATCGCCTCAGCATCCAAGGAAGATAATCATTACGCATTAAAGATGATGAACCATGTTCTCAAGGCATCCATAAAAAAAGGTGAAGACATTTAAGCATTCAATCGAGCAAGGAGCACCCTACATCCCTCCCCATAAAACACTCTTTCATTCTCTTTCTTTGGCAACCTAACAAAAATGTCACTTAAGTCCCAAGTCTGTGATACAATATCTCTTGGCGAAAAACCTAATAAACTGGGAATTTCAGCTTGAAACCTCATGAAGGAGGACAGATTGGATGAAATCCACCCCATTTATCACTGTCGAAGGTCCAATCGGCGTGGGAAAAACATCACTTGCAAAAGTTATCGCAGATCATTTTCAAATTTCATTATTAAAGGAAATTGTCGATGAAAATCCATTTCTCGGGAAATTCTATAAAGATATTGATGAGTGGAGCTTTCAAACAGAAATGTTTTTTCTGTGTAACCGTTATAAGCAATTGGAAGATATCGAAAAAAAGTATCTTATTAATGAACAAGCCGTGGTGGCTGATTACCATATATTCAAGAACCTGATATTTGCTGAACGAACATTAAAAAACGGCCAATACAATAAATACCTTGAAATATTCAATATTTTAACAAGGGATATGCCTAAACCTAATATGGTGATTTATTTAAATGCAAGTCTTGATACTCTTCTCTCCCGAATCAGTAAAAGAGGTCGTGAATTCGAAAAAAATATATCTTCCATTTATTTAGAGCAGTTATCCACGGATTATCGAACATTCATGGAAGCATTTGAGAAACAGCACCCTGACATACCCGTTCTTACTTTCAATGGAGATGAGCTGGATTTCGTCGGGAACAAGCATGATTTGAAAACGATAATCAGTCAAATAGAGAATGCCCTGCACAAAGGAGTAAAGTCAAATGAACTTACGAAAGAAATATAATATTCCAAACAACGCCGTCATTACGATAGCAGGGACGGTTGGCGTAGGAAAATCGACCATGACCAATGCGTTAGCCGATGCCCTTCAATTCAGGACATCCTTTGAAAAGGTTGATACGAACCCCTACCTGGATAAGTTTTACGATGATTTTAATCGTTGGAGTTTCCACCTGCAAATCTATTTCCTCGCTGAACGTTTTAAAGAGCAAAAAAAAATCTTCGAATATGGCGGTGGTTTTATCCAAGACCGTTCCATTTATGAAGACACTGGGATATTTGCAAAAATGCACTATGAAAAAGGCACCATGAATGATGTGGACTACGAAACATATACAAGTCTTTTCAATGCCATGGTAATGACGCCATACTTTCCGCATCCAGATTTACTTATCTATCTCGAAGGTTCATTGGATGATATCCTCGACCGGATCCAAGAGCGCGGCCGCCCAATGGAGCAGCATACCCCAATTGAATATTGGCAGGAAATGCACGGCCGTTACGAAGAATGGATTGATCAATTCAATGCCTGCCCTATCCTTCGATTAAATATAAATGAATATGACCTTATGAAGGATGAAGCGAGCATCGAACCGCTTATCAAACGGATTGCCGAATATATGGAGCAAACCAAGTTGTTACGAAATGTGTAAAACAGAAAAACCACCGGATAGCCGGTGGTTTTTTAATATATTAGAAAACAAAAATCCCGTTACAAATCCGTAACGGAATTCATCGATATCCAATTTATGCGCTGTGGTTATTAATAAGTTATGGAGGAGGTAGAGGGATTCGAACCCCCGCGGGATTTGACTCCCCTGTCGGTTTTCAAGACCGATCCCTTCAGCCGGACTTGGGTATACCTCCGTATCAACATTTATTATAATACATGGATTTAAAATTAAAGTCAAGTCCTCTAAAAAGTTTTTTTGAAATAATTTTCAAACTTAGATTAAAAGGAGAATCAGCCCCTTTAATCAGAAGCTGATTCCTTTTGACTTACGGTTTAATGACTTCCACACCGCGCATATATGGTCGTAATACTTCAGGAATGATCACACTGCCATCTTCCTGTTGATAATTTTCCAAAAGGGCTGCAACTGTACGCCCGATTGCCAAACCTGATCCATTTAGAGTATGGACGTGTTCCGGTTTACCTTTTGCATCACGCCTGAAGCGGATATTGGCCCGTCTTGCCTGGAATGCTTCAAAGTTACTACAAGAGGAAATTTCGCGGTACGTTCCATAACTCGGGATCCAAACCTCGATATCATACTTTTTAGCTGCAGTGAAACCAAGATCTCCCGTACACATGCTAAGCACTCGGTATGGAAGTCCTAGCAATTGAAGGACCTTTTCCGCATGACCCGTAAGATTTTCCAATTCCGCATAAGAATCTTCCGGTTTCACGAACTTCACTAATTCAACTTTATTGAACTGGTGCTGGCGGATTAACCCGCGTGTATCACGACCAGCAGATCCTGCCTCTGAACGGAATGAAGCGCTGTATGCCGCATAGCTTATCGGCAGATCGTCTGTGCTCATGATTTCATCACGATGGAAGTTTGTCACCGGTACTTCAGCTGTAGGAATCAAGAAGTAATCGTCACTTTCAATCCGGAAAGCATCCTCTTCGAATTTAGGCAATTGACCTGTGCCTGTCATGCTTGCACGGTTCACCATATATGGTGGTAGCATTTCTTCATATCCGTGTTCCTCAACATGAAGGTCTAACATAAAGCTAATTAAAGCACGCTCTAATCGTGCACCAAGACCCCTATAAAATACAAATCGGCTTCCGGTCACTTTTGCTGCCCGTTCAAAATCCAGGATACCTAGATCTCCAGCTACATCCCAGTGCGGTTTCGGTTCGAACTTGAATTCCGGTAACTCTCCCCACTTACGAATTTCGACATTATCTTCTTCCGTCTCACCAACAGGCACAGATTCATGGGGAATATTCGGAATAGAAAGAAGTAATGTTTCCAACTGGGCTTCCACTTCACGAAGTTCATCATCGAATCCTTTGATACGGTCACCAACCTCACGCATTTCAGCGATCAGCTGATCGGCATCTTTTTTCTCCCGTTTCAATACGGCCACTTGCTGTGAAACTTCATTTCTTTGGCTTTTCAATTTTTCCGTATCAGCAATCAAGGTCCGACGCTTTACATCCAGTTCCTCAAATTTGCCTAAATCGGTTAAATCTTCTCCTCTAAATTGCAATACACGCTTCACTTCTTCAAAATTATTTCTTACATATTTCAAATCCAACATTTCCAGTTCCTCCTTAATATTTTGATGATTTATCAAAGAACGCAAAAAACTCCCGTCCCCTGAAGAAGGGACGAGAGTTAACCCGCGTTGCCACCCTAGTTGAAGGCCTACGAAAAGCGCCTACCACTTATCACGATAACGGCTTTTAACCGAAAGTATTTACTGACCCAAAAGGCTTTCCATACTCTGCTCCAGGACGGATTCACAAAACTCTCACACCGATTTCCACCAGCCATCGGCTCTCTTTAGAAAGAAATACTTGTTACTATTTCCTGTCATTGCTTTCTTATATAATCAGATTGTTTTCCATAATGTACTATAATTTTATACAATACGCAACCGTTTTATACGTGAAACTTAAAACCAGCCTTTAACAGTAGAGGCTACACTGCTCCATACGTCACCAAAGAATCCGCCGACAGCTCGCATTGATAATACGAACCAGTTTGCTTTTTCAACAGATTCAGCAGCTACGACGTTAACCTTCACTGGATCTCCGTTAATGTACCCGTAATCTTCTCCATTTTTAGGAGTGACTGTGATGTAACCAAGCTTTTCACCTTTTTTGATTGGTGCAGTCAGCTTACCATCATCATTCAATTTGTTTTTATCGATCACTAAATCTGTTTTATAGTTATCTTTCTCACCATTTGCAACAAGTAGTTCGATTGCTTTTTCAGTTTGAATCTTAACGTTTTTTTCCTTACCCTTTACTACTGAAAGTGTTTCTTTCCCCTTGACCTGGTAATTTACTGGAAGTATATTTTCCTTTTTAAAAGTTGCATAAGCATAGTTCATAAGCTTAGTGCTATCCGCAAAACGTTCATTTTTATTAGTGGACTTCATAACCACCGTGATATAGCGCTGACCGTCCCGGATAACCGTCCCTGTGTGTCCATATCCGGCAAAGTCGGTTGATCCCGTTTTTAATCCATCTACGCCTTTATATTCAAAAATCAGGCCAGGCAACATCCAGTTGAAGTTCGGATATTCTTTTCCATCACGGAACTTCAATTTAGAAATGCTTGCGATCTTTAACACTTCCGGATAATCATTTATTAAACGATAAGCAAGAAGAGCCGTATCTTTTGCTGTCATGATATTTTCATCATCTTCATTACCGGTAGGATACTGGCCTAATAAATCGGTGTTATTCAAACCACTGGCGTTAACGAATTTATGGTTTTTCAAGCCTAATTCCTTTGCTTTTTCGTTCATTAACTTAACGAAACTCTTTTCACTTCCGGAAACTAGCTGTGCTAAAGCTACTGTTGCCGCATTTCCAGAATAGACGGCCATAGCTTGATATAGTTCCTTAACTGTATAATCTTCACCTTCTGTTAACCCAACATTCGACAAATTAGGTGCTTTTGAAAGGTCATGTACGTATTTATTTATTTTAACTTTTTGATCCCAACTGATTTTCCCATTTTCAATTGACTCCATTATGATGTACTCGGTCATCATTTTAGACATGGATGCAATCCCTAATACTTTATCGGCATTTTTTTCATACACGATTTGTCCTGTTTCACCATCAATGATGATGGCTGCCTCTGCTTTTAAACCTAAATTATCAGATTCAGCAACAGCTTCCCCCGGTTGATAGGCAAATTGCGACATAACAAGAACAAAAACAAAAGTGAAAATGAGGGTCATCTTGCTGATTTTTTTCAATTTCCAATACCTCCAACTTTTAAGCTAATCTCTATAACAAAGAAGAAACTTTATGTAATTCCCTTGACACCTTGTCTAGTTTATCACAGAAAAAATAAAAAAAATAGACAGAGTAATCGCAGACTCTGTCTATTTTCACAATAAATTTTAATGACGATTATATGTTAAATTCATTACATTGAGTAGTTCGGTGCTTCTTTTGTAATTTGGACATCATGAGGATGGCTCTCCCTTAATCCGGCACCGGTCATTTTGACAAATTGAGAGTTTTCTCTCAACTCTTCCAGTGTGGCTGTACCGCAATATCCCATACCTGAACGAATGCCGCCAATCAGTTGGAAAATGGTATCTGAAAGAGGTCCTTTGTATGGAAGGCGCCCTTCAATGCCTTCCGGTACGAATTTCTTGTTATCTTCTTGGAAGTAACGATCTTTAGATCCCTTTTCCATTGCAGCAACAGAGCCCATCCCCCGATATACTTTAAAACGGCGGCCTTGGAAGATTTCCGTTTCACCTGGGCTTTCAGTTACCCCTGCAAGCATACTGCCAAGCATTACTGCATGTCCGCCTGCAGCTAGGGCTTTGACGATATCACCAGAGTATTTAATTCCGCCATCAGCAATAATCGTTTTACCATGTTTCCTTGCTTCAGTTGCACAATCGAAGACTGCCGTGATTTGTGGAACACCTACACCAGCTACAACCCTTGTCGTACAGATTGACCCTGGTCCGATTCCCACTTTCACTACATCAGCACCCGCTTCAATCAATGCTCTCGTGCCTTCGGCTGTTGCCACATTACCAGCAATGATCGTCAATTCAGGATATGTCCCGCGAATTTCCTTTACCATTTCAAGGACGCCCTCTGAATGACCGTGAGCAGTATCAAGAACAATTGCATCGACATGGGACTTAACTAGCATTTCTACACGCTTCATTGTATCCTTAGTCACGCCGACTGCAGCTCCTGCAAGTAATCTTCCTTGCTTATCTTTCGCCGAATTCGGGAACTCAATGACTTTTTCGATGTCCTTGATCGTAATAAGTCCTTTAAGAACTCCATTATCGTCTACAAGGGGAAGCTTTTCAATTTTGTATTTTTGAAGTATCTTCTCTGCTTGTTCCAAGTTCGTTCCCACTGGCGCTGTGACCAGATTCTCTACAGTCATGACACTGGAAATCTTCAAGGAAAAATCGGAAATAAATCGCAAATCACGGTTTGTAATGATACCCACAAGTTTTTGATCCTCTATATTGTTGACTACAGGAACACCCGAAATGCGATATTTACCCATTAAATGCTCTGCATCAAATACTTGGTGGTCCGGCGTTAAGAAAAATGGATCGGTAATTACACCGCTTTCTGAACGTTTTACTTTATCCACCAGTTCAGCTTGTGCTTCTATAGACATATTTTTATGAATGATACCTAATCCGCCTTGACGAGCCATGGCAATTGCCATCTCAGCTTCCGTCACGGTATCCATTCCTGCGCTGATGATAGGAAGGTTGAGCTTTAAGTTTTCAGCTAAGTTGACTTGAAGGTTAACATCTTTCGGCAAAACCTCTGATTTCGCTGGAATTAATAGGACATCATCAAAGGTTAAACCTTCTTTTGCAAATTTATTTTCCCACATTATTTTCCCCTCCTGCTTAAAAATATTATTTGTAGGTTATCAATAGGACATACTACTGTCAAGAAGAGAAATAAAAGTTTGATTATTCTATTAATTCGGAGGATAGCTGCAATGCCTGAAAACAATGATAATTTCGATAAATATACACCTTTTTTTTCCGCATCTTCCTCACAACTTTTTTTACAAAAATGTTACACACATGAAAAAATAGCAGAAGCGGAAATAAAAAGTTATGATAATTGTTATCCATTTATTTACCATATTGAACATGCTAAAACTTATTATAATCAGGCTGCCATTGCCCCACTTTCCATACAACCAATCCTTACATTTTATGGATTCGCCCAATTGTTAAAGGCTTGTCTGCTCACGGTTGATCCTAACTATCCGGAATCAACTTCGATGCTTGCCCATGGGGTAACTACGAGAAAAAAGAAAAAACAACAATATGAATTTTTAAAGGACGAAGTGAAAACGCAAAAGAATGGACTTTTCACCTGCATTGCCGAGAAATTATTTCATATCAAGCATCTCGAAGGTGAAAAATTTTCCATGGGAACACTAATGAGGGAGATCCCAGATATGCAAAACTTTACATGGTCGATTCCCAAGAAAAATTTCGTCGCGATGTTACCCTCCTCGGATGGTTTTCAATTACCCGCAGCCATATTGGATAGCTATCAAATGTCCAGCAGTCGATTGGAAGAATTTTTGAAAGCTAAAACGAATCAAGTTAACAGTATTTCAGAGGCTTCTGGAATACTGCATTTAAAAACAGATGGCATTCCCATTCATAATGCTACTTCTCCAATACGATATCATTTGGAAGAAGGACAATTCATGCTATCACTAAATAAAGATTCGTCAGCTTTTTCATTACCTGAACTTTTGATCCATTATTTGATTTCTTATAACCTTAGCATAATAGCTCGTTATGAGACAGAATGGTGGGCAGAGCTGCTGAAAACCATGCCTAATGACGATTACCCTT
This sequence comes from Bacillus sp. SD075, assembly GCF_017355165.1. Lineage (GTDB taxonomy): Bacteria > Bacillota > Bacilli > Bacillales > DSM-1321 > Peribacillus. The sequence goes on from NZ_JADILK010000072.1 coordinate 12,745, forward strand.
GCATAGTACAATTCCTTAAAATAAGCCAAGCTAAGGTGCCATTCTTAATATTTGAATGGATCAAGTCCGAGAGGTCCCACTTTTGATCCTTCCAACATCCAATTGGTGAATGGATTAAGTCCGAAACGACGAAAAAAGACCAGCCGGATGGCTGATCTTTTTAAATG
>NZ_JADILK010000073.1 GCF_017355165.1 Bacillus sp. SD075
GAAAAGACAGCAATAGCTGTCCTTTTTTATGGTGCGTATTAAAAAAGCCTGTTGTGCTTACGGGAAATAAATGGTTTTTTACAAAAAGAGGGAATGATTCAGGGGTTATCGGTTTAAATTTATCAATTTTATGAAATATAGCAATAATATCATGAAATATGATATCATTTTTAACAAATTAAAGTTTATATGGTAATTTTAAGAAATATTATATATAATGAAAAGTGTGAATATTGAATATATTATTTAAATTACTAGTGTAAAATAACAATAAAAAGAATCTTTTCACTAACACTATCGAAAATCGGGAAATAATATTTGAAGAAAGGATTATACATAAGGTTTGATTCGAGTTAAGAGATCGCTATATTTCGCTTTTGTAATTCTGATTATTATAAATTTTCAGTTTAGAAGATTGATTATGGGCGGGGGGCTAATTATGATAGTTTTTGACCGAGTGAATAAGTATTATGGCGATTTCCATGTATTGAAGGAAATTACTCTTACAATTAAAAAGGGGGAAGTGGTGGTTGTCATCGGACCGTCCGGTTCAGGGAAAAGTACACTGCTTCGTTGCATTAATCGTCTAGAGACCATTTCGGAAGGTTCTCTTTCCATAAATGGTTTAAATGTAGCGGATAAAAAAACAGATATAAACAAACTGCGTCGGAATATCGGTATGGTTTTCCAGCATTTTCACTTGTATCCACATAAAACCGTACTGGAGAATATCATGCTTGCTCCCAGGAAGGTTTTAGGGCAATCCGAGGAGGAAGCGAAAAAAATTGCACTAAAGTATCTGGAAAAAGTGGGCATTGGAGAAAAGGCGAATTCATTTCCTTCTCAGCTTTCAGGTGGACAGCAACAACGGGTAGCGATTGCCAGAGGTTTGGCAATGGGGCCCGAAATCATGCTATTTGATGAACCTACCTCAGCCTTGGATCCAGAAATGATTGGCGAGGTACTGGATGTAATGAAAGCACTTGCCCATGAAGGAATGACGATGGTGGTGGTTACGCACGAAATGGGATTTGCCCGTGAAGTTGCGGATCGAATCGTATTCATGGATGAAGGCAGGGTTTTAGAAGAGGCATCACCGGCTGAGTTTTACGCAAATCCTCGTGAAGAGAGGGCTCGTTTATTCCTTAGCCGTATATTAAATCATTAAATAAAAAACAGGGGGAATTACATGTTAAAGAAAAAGAAATGGTTAAAATTATCTTTGCTTTCATTACTAGCTGTCATTTTATTAGCTGGATGCGGCGGGGGGAATGATTCAGACAAAGCAGAAGAAGGTGGAGGTAAAGACAAAGATAAAGATGTTCTCGCACAAGTGAAGGAAAAGGATAAGATCGTTTTTGGGGTGAAAAATGATACAAGGCTATTCGGATTGAAAAATCCTAGTACTGGTGATGTAGAAGGCTTTGATATTGATATCGCCAAAGCTCTTGCAGCAGAAATCCTTGGTGATGAGAATAAAGTTGAATTTAAAGAAGTGACATCTAAGACAAGGATGGCATTATTGAATAATGGTGATATCGATGCGATTGTAGCAACCATGACAATAACGGAAGATCGTAAAAAAGAAGTTGACTTCACTGATGTTTACTTTGATGCCGGACAATCTTTGTTAGTCAAAAAGGGCAGTGATATCAAGGGGATTGATAGCTTAAAAGGGAAAAAGGTATTGGCCGTCAAGGGCTCTACTTCTTCCATAAATATCCGTGAAAAAGCTCCTGAAGCACAAGTGCTTGAATTTGAAAACTATTCCGAAGCGTTCGCTGCACTTAAATCCGGACAAGGGGATGCATTGACGACGGATGATTCCATCCTTTATGGAATGGCAGATGAAGATCCAAGTTATGAGCTTGTTGGCGGTACATTTACGGAAGAGCCTTATGGAATTGCTGTGAAAAAAGGAAATGCTGACTTTGTTGACGAGTTGAATAAAGCCCTTAAGTCACTTAAAGATTCAGGCAAGTACGATGAAATCCATGATAAATGGATAAAACATTAAACATTTTGGCAAATGTATAAGGGATGTTGACCTTAAATAACATTTGAATATTTGTCTGTGAGGATGAGCGTTTTGCTCATCCTTACTAGTTAAAGGAGTGTATGCCGTGCTTGATTTCTCCATTTTAACAGAGAATCTGGATATGTATTTATTAGGCTTTAAAAATACGATCATGTCGAGTTTGATTGCGTTGGTAGCGAGTTTGATTCTGGGTGTGCTTATTGCTATCATGCGGATTGCGCCAATAAAGCCACTAAACTGGCTGGGTACCGCATATGTCGAGTTCATTCGGAACATACCGCTATTGATCATTACCTTTTTCTTCTTTCTCGGTCTTAAACTAAGCGGTCTATACGCAGGGACCTTAGCCTTGACCATTTACACTTCATCTTTTATAGCTGAGGCCATTCGAGCCGGTATACTTTCCGTGCCAAAGGGTCAAATGGAAGCCGCCCGTTCTTCAGGTCTGACATATGGGCAGGCAATGAGGTTCGTCATATTGCCACAGGCTGTTAAAATAGTCATTCCTCCTTTAGGGAACCAATTTATCAATCTAGTTAAGAATTCATCCATTTTAGCCGTCGTTGCAGGACTCGATCTTATGTACCACGGGGATTTGATTTCTTCAAGGACATTTATCGTGTTTGATGTGTACATTTTCGTTGCAGCGTTTTACTTAATACTTACCATTCCTTTAAGTTTTGGCGTTGGTTATTTGGAAAAACGTCTGGCTAAGAGTAATTGAGGGAGGTATACGATATGGATTTTGCAGGTGCCTATACACCAGATAATCTTAAGTTTTTATTAGAAGGATTTTGGGTAACGCTCCAGGTAGCTTTTATCTCCATTATTCTAAGTTTCATTATTGGCGGGCTTGTAGGTATAATCCGTTACGCAAAAGTGCCGGTGTTATCACAAATATTAGCTTTGATTGTAGAAACGGTACGTAATTTACCTCTGTTATTAATCATATTTTTTACGTATTTTGCTTTGCCGGAGGTACGGATCAAACTGGAAATCATCCCAGCAGCCATTGTTGCCTTAACAATTTTCGAGTCAGCCATGCTTTCTGAAGTTATTCGAAGTGGGCTTAAATCCATTGATAAAGGGCAAATGGAAGCTGCCCGTTCATCAGGTTTGAGCTATACACAGGCATTGATACATATTATTCTGCCCCAAGCGCTGCGCCGCATGGTTCCTCCTATTGTCAGCCAATTCATTTCTTTATTAAAGGATACCTCTTTAGCTGTCGTCATCTCTTTGCCGGAGCTGACTCATCATGGTCAAATCATATATGGACAAAGTCAAAAGTATTTAATACCGATTTTGATCTTGGTGGCTCTCATGTACTTCATTGTGAACTATAGTCTTTCTTTGGCAGCCCAGAGACTTGAATTGAAACGGACCTAAAAGAGGCTGGGATTAAGAATTTTAGTCAACGATAAACCCGATCTATAAGCGGAATTTCCCGGCGAATAGATCGGGTCTTTATTTGTTCTTTTCCATAGATTTTGTTGCTTTTTGAATCCTATTTATAAAAATCTAGTGTAATGGAGCGGAAGACCATCGACTACTGAGGGAAATAGAGGAAAGGCTGAGACGCCGCAGGCTTTTGCCGAGGAGGCTCCCCGCTTCCTCCACGCGGAAAGCGAGTGTCTGTAGCGCAATGGAACGAACTTGTTCTTACAGCTTGAATGGATGAATAAAAACAACATATACGAAAACAGCATGATATTTAATGGGTAGAATAACTTAGAATGATTCGTCTTTGAGGATGGTTTATTTAGTTATGTCCCAGCTTCTTTATTTATCTACAAAATTTTTAGGTTCTGAGTGATTACCCGGACCATTATTATAAAAATAGATTTGGTATTACCCTCCAAGATTTTTATTTCATTTATATGGGATAAAACCTCACTAGATCGAAGAAATGTGAGAGACTCCTGCCGAATACCTGGCTAGGCGAGACCCCATAGGCGCTTGCGTCGAGGAGGCATGGCAGACAGTCGGCGGAAAGGGAGCGGATTTCTGAAATCAGCTGAAAATTAATCAAAAACTTTAGGCAAACGGACATTCTCCGAATTTGTCCATAGCCTGAAACTACACCTATAAGTCGTTTTTTACATGTATCGATCCGACCAAGTGTAGATGAATTAACTGGAAGGGCAGATTAGAATATTAGTGATGAATGAGGATAAAAAAATGAATCTTTTGCTTTTAATAACCGTATATATAAAGGAAGAAAGAAGGTGGAATATATGTCGGAAATTAAACCAAGCAATAGCAAAGCAATTGTATCATTGATCATGGGGGTATTATCCCTTTTTATTCCATTCATAGGCATCATATTAGGTATTCTAGGTTTAATATTTGCATCGAAGAGTAAACAAGAAATTAAGCTTACTGGTGAATCTGGAAATGGATTAGTGACAGCTGGAAAAGTGTGCAGCATTATTGGAATAATCTTGAATGTTCTCGTGATTCTGATTTTCCTTGTATTTTTTTATTTTGTAGTTGATACAGGCGTAACAACCTATTAAATGGTATTAACTGGACAAAGAAATAAATTAAACCTATATAAAATGGAAATTCATGTTATAATTAATATAAAAATCTAAATATTGTATGAAGGGATGATATTTTGACCATTCAAATCTTTGAGTATCCAGCCGTATTCTATTATGAAAAGCACCCGTTGATTATCGACTCTTTTTCCGTTCAAGTTTGTTTCCCGGATTTTAGGCGAGAAGGAATCATTTCTTCCGTTAGCGGTAAGAATCGGATAGATGCCTTAGCTTGTGCTCAAGAACTATTGGAATCCATGGTCGAACATTTTATTAACGATAAAAAAGTAATCCCCGATGCAAGTGAAATGGAAAAGCTGAATCTGGATAGGGGAATTAATATATGTGAGGCTGCACCCTTCAGGATTGAAATAGAAAATATCACATATGAAAAATAAAAAAACCTTGCCGGTTAGAGGACAAGGTTTTTATTTTGTATTTTTGAAATTCAATGAACATTCTGTAACCTGGAATGTCAGACCATATATTAGTACATAGTATATAATTTTTTTAGTAAGGAGAAGTTGACGGTTACTGCTGGATAAAATGCCTAGGTGTTTAATTTTTTTAACAAACCATCATTCCTTGTAAAAAGGAATGATGGTTTTTATTTCGCTTAAAAATTCCCTTTAATTATTTTTTATTTTGTGGAAAGGATATTGCGTTCTTTATAACGAATATGTATAGTATAGGTAACATAGGTAAAAAGTATCAATAGTTATATATTTTGGGGGTGTTTGTGTGAAATATTATATAGCATCAGACGAAAAAAATTTGAAGCAAGTAAAATCATTGATCAAGAAATTGGCTTCAAAAGGATTTACTTGTGTGAATGACATGAATTTAATTACGAGTGATGAGAAAAACCAAATAGCGGACGGCATTGGAGAATATGAAAAAAAGGGGATTGAGGAAGCTGATTTCATGCTGATCTTCCTAATTGCAGGCAAAGGTAATCTATATGAGCTTGGATATGCATTATCTTTAAATAAGAAAATTATAGTGTATTCACCTGAGAAAGACAATTATCATATTAATAAAAAATCAATATTTCATAATCTGCCCGAGGTAACGATCTGCAGCGGAACTTTTTATAAGCTGGTTAAATTGATACATACGCTTTCATCGGAAGGTTCTGAAAAAGACACACTGCATCTTAATTAAATGTCAAATGTAAAATTTAATGGATACCCTCTAATAAAATTTCTTTTTAACGAAGTGTTTAATGTATTCAAAATGAGGGTAAACACCATTAAAAAGGGAGAGGACTGTTTTGGCCATCATTGATATCGACCAATTATTATTAGCCACTGAAGCGATTGCAGAAGAGTCAGTTCCATTCCATCTTGATACATTTGACATCGATCAACTTTTAGATAAAACGGATTATTGGAATTGGTAACGAAAAGCATGCCCAGAGAGGATATGCTTTTTTTTCGAGTGAAAATAACCTGATTACCGGTATGAAAATAATACATGTAATCAGGCAAGTGAGGGTGTTTTAAAGAATGGGATGAAATCAATAACGTCGTCCTTTTACGAATCCTAAAATCACAAACATCGCGATTGTGCCAATGACAAAAATTGCTTTAATGGATGTTAAGAGAATTTCATCGTACATTTGTATTACCTCCTTGTATGTAATGACAGTGCGATTATGATTAGCTGTTTATGTATAAATTATAACATAAAGTCGATAAGTGGTGGTGGAAAATTAAAGACGATATGGGTAATAATGTATAGATTGTACAGTATAAACATAAAAAGATATCCACTGATTAGAGTATATCAGAGGATATCGGTAATAAAAATCATTTAAGTCCAAGTGCTTTTTTCGTTTTTGGTCCGACGACCCCGTCAGAAATAAGCTTTTTGGATTTTTGGAATCTCTTTACAGCTGCTTCTGTATTTTTTCCAAATGACCCATCTACGCCTTTAGTGCTGTACCCAAGTTTAGTTAACCTTTTTTGCAGTTCAATTACTTGTGGGCCACTGCTTCCTTTTTTTAGGGTTGCGTTGGCATTTACAGGGAGGCTAGCAGATCCGGTCACTTTATATCCATTCGTGGCAGCTATGTTGGCAAATGATTTATTCGAACTGGCAATCAAGACTACAGTGTTCATTCTCACCCTATCGTACAGCCATTGAACATCATCGTTATACATACGAATACATCCTGCACTTATATATTTCCCAATGGTTGTTGAATCATTATTGCCGTGTATTGCGTACGTATTACCTGGTGTATTCCTTGCATTGATTCCCAGCCACCTTTTACCTAGAGGGTTTTTTGGGTCTCCTCCTCTAATGTTGCCTTTATAATAGGGACGATTCACAATTTTTGTCACTACTTTGAACTTTCCTTCAGGAGTGTAGGAGGCTTTCTTTCCCGTCGCCACGATGAATACCTTCACCAATTTATCATTTTCGTAATAGGCAAGCTGATTATTGGATTTATTGATGATGATCAGTTGTCTTGCTGCCGCATCTGAAGTATTACTGAATCCTAAAAAACTAAAGGAGAATATCCATACAAATACAATTAATTTTTTCATGTTTTCACCGTCCCTCATTAAAGCAACCTATATTTACACATATACTATCCTATGCATGAAGTAAGGCTAAAGTGACAAATTTTTAAGATAAGGGTAGACTAATTAACTATGGGGATCTCAAGACTAGACCATTTTCTACATATATGCATACTTAGAGAATGATGGGCACTATTTTTGGCCATATTACATACATTATTGAAGTGAAAGCGGAGGTGGGAGAGAATTGTCACGCCTAAAGGTGGAGGACTATCTAGAACAAGGCATCTATGGTCAAAAAGAAATCAAGCCTGATGAACGAAGGGAATTTCTAGGCACATTACGGGAGCGAGTCGTCATCGTCCTAAAAAAAAGCCAAGTCTTTGAAACGAGTGTATATCCGGAAATAGAGCAAATGATGAAGCAGTACCCACGGTCAAATTTGTTTTTAAATGGACAGATGGATTATCAATATCTAGGGAAATATATTAAATTGGCAATGAGTCATAATATTCCTTACAAAATTGTCCTAAACAAAGATCATAACTCTCATTTGGGTCTGGTATTAGCAGAGAATAATGCCATAAACAAAGAGGAAATTTACATTGAGAAGCAACATCACGCCATTCAAGTTATAAAAAAGAAGAGCTACAAGGCGTTTATCAAACGGTGGGTTAAAAAAATATTTAAAAAACGTTGATAGAATTATCAACGTTTTATTTTGCTGCGAAAGGAGACTAGGCATGTTCTCAACCCGAACCATGATTTTAAAACAAGACTAGGTTGTCCTTCATGTTATTTTATGGCTTAATGAAAAATCATATTAGATTGAAGAAAGTGGCTAGACTCCTGACGAATAACTGGCTTGGCAGATAGCCGGAGGAAAGGGAACGGATTTCTGAAATCAAAAGAAAAGACTATAAGCAAACTCACTTTTCTTTGAATTTGTCTACAGTTTGAAACGTTAAAAGTAAAGACTTCATGCTTATGTAATCCTTTTACGTAGTCTATAAAACTTCCTGAAATTCCCTATCGTCGTTTTTACTACGGAATAAGTGGGGATAGCGATTAAAATGCCAATGAAACCATATATCGATCCTGCAGCAAGCAGCAATAAGATAATGGTGAGTGGGTGAATGTTAAGCCGTTTTCCCATAATATTCGGTGTAACCAAGTGCCCTTCGACCTGTTGAACAACGATAAGAACAATAAGTACTTTTACTGCCAACCCAATGTCTTGCTGTAAGGCAATGAAAAGGGCAGGGATGATGCTTATTAATGGACCAAGGAATGGTACAACGGTAAAGATCATGGCGAATAAGGCTAATACGAGTGCATAATCGAGACCGATGATCAGGTAGCCAATATACATCAAAGTCCCAATGACGATTGATATGATGAATTGACCGATAATATATGTTGAAAGGGCTTTATCGACGTCTTTTAAAATCGTGTTCCCCTCTGATTCTACATCTTTCGGTATATATTTTAATAGAAATGGCCTTAATTTATCTCCATCCTTCAAGAAATAGAATAAAATGAATGGTGTAATGACCAATACTGTTAATACACTAGTGATCGTGGAAAAAATGGTATGGACATTCACAATGAGTTTTTCCGAGTAACCTTTCAAATGCGTGACCGCTTTTTCTTTTAGATCTTCCATATTAACCATTCCAAAATCATTTTTTTCAATCATGACTTCAGATTCTTTAGAGAATTCCTTGACTTTGCTGGGGAGGTTTTCAGATAATTTTTGAAATTGGTCCACGGTTACAGGGCCTCCAAAGTAACTTACCATCCCAATCATACTAAATATAACCAAAAACACGGTGAAAATGCTAGCTGGCCTCGGGATAAATTCAGTTAAAAAGTTAACGACGGGCCGTAATATATAGTATAAAAGCCCAGCTACTATTATAGGAAAAAACATGGAAGCAATGATTTTTTGTAGCGGCTGCAGAACATAATCAATCTTACCTAGTAAAAAAATAATTAAAATGATCAAAATAATCGCGCATGCATATTTGAAAAACGGTTTATTGATCCACAAGGCAATCCCCCCAATTCCATCTCTTACTTGATTCCCTGATTTAGCCTAATGTTAAACTAAATAACTTGTTCAAAATGTTTGGTGCAAAACATGTTATAATGAACGTTTATCTTTCAACTTTAGTCGATTGTGCTGTTTCAATTTTGACGTAAAAGGAATGCTAGCTGACTGGTACCAGGAAATGGGGATAATGCCTGTTTAATGAAGGTCTTCAAAAAATATATCGGTCACTTTGACGTTTACCTTTATGCATATGTCGATAATAAAGTCTGCCTGCAAGAATGCACGGCTAACTGCATTTCCCAAAACTCCTGCGATAAAGTTGAAGAAACGCTCACAGCTGCCCCTGCAAATAATCGGGGTGCGATGACTTAATCCATAAAAATTTCAGATGTGCGGCTGTTTCAAAAGATACCCTGTTACGGCCATAACAAACTGAAAAAGGCATCATCAATGTAATTTCCATTTATGGAAGCTTACTTGATAATGCCTTTATGAAAGGTTTTAAATTAGGATATTTTACTTAATGTGTTCGTTACTCCTTGGTTCTGTTCTCTTTGTATTTTTTTTATGTCAAGACGCAACAAGATGGATATGGCGAATGCTATCGCAATTAATGCTGCGAAAACGTAGAAAACCGGGATGTAACTGTTCGTACTTTCCCTGATTGCAGTAACCAACATTGGGCCGCAAACCCCGCCTAGAGACCATGTAGTTAAAAGATAACCGTGAATGGCGCCAATTTCCTTAGTTCCAAATAAATCCCCGGCAAATGCAGGAAGATTTGAAAATCCTCCTCCATAACAACTAACGACCAGTAAGATAAGTCCTTGGAACAACAGTGTATTTGTGGTGGTTGGAAGTAAAAGGAAGGCTGCGATTTGAATGATGAAGAAAATGACGAAAACATTTGGACGGCCAATATAATCAGATGCTGCTGCCCATCCAAGTCTTCCTCCACCATTGAAGATCCCCATGATACCGACTAATGTTGCTGCACCTGCTACAGACAGACCAACAACGTCTTGAGCCATAGGTGAAGCTACCGAAATCATCATGATCCCTGCACTAGTATTTATCAATTTCATGGACCATAACATCCAGAAGTGTTTAGTTTTAACTGCTTCCTTTGCAGTCAATTGCCTTAGGTCTTTCTTCATTTCTTTCTTACCGGACTCAATATCTTTTTTCATTCCTTCAGGTAGCCAGTTGGCCTTTGGTGGTGCAATATAGGATGCACCTAAGAACATCAGTATGAAATAGCCTGCGCCTAAAATGTAATAGGTAGTATAAATGCCAACGGATTCCATAAGGCTTGCAGCTACTGGGGCTGTAATGAGAGCTCCGGCACCGAAGCCTAATACTGCCATTCCTGTTGCCAATCCCCTGCGATCGGGGAACCATTTGACTAAAGTGGAAACTGGTGAAATATACCCAATCCCCATTCCAAGTCCACTTAATACCCCATATGTCAATAGGTAAAGAGGAAGTGAATCGACCATCACTGCCAAACCGGAACCAGCTTGTCCTAAACCGAATAAAACAGCCGCGACCAAAGCCGACTTCCTTGGACCATTTTTTTCTACAAATTTACCAAAGAAGGCAGCAGAAGTTCCTGCAAGCGCCATCATTATTGTGAATGCTAACGTTACTTCAGTTTCTGACCACCCCATAGTCTCAACTAATGGCTTTTTGTAAACGCTATATGCGTATGCACCACCAATGGAAAGGTGAATGGCGATAGCGGATAAAGCGATTAACCATCTGTTTTTTGTCATGTTGTTACCCCTTTTCGTCAAAAATAAGAAAGTTGCATGCGTTTTATCTATAATATATCGTTTTGCATGCGTTTTATCTATCTTGTGGGATAAGTATATAAGATTATGATTTAGTAGTAAACTACTAAATTGAATTTCATGAATAATTTCCCTCTATTTTCCATTAAATGAAAAATGGGAAGGTTAAAAAAAACCAACTTTATGAATCAGAATAAAAAATGTTATACTTTCTTAGGTTTTTAATATACATATAAGTTTGTAGTGTTTTTAGAGTACCTGTAATCAATCAACAACTTACTGTGCATCTTTTTTTTGATAACCCTAATTACAAAAAGGGAAACGATTGAATTTACTTATGGTACCATGATGGAATAACTAGAATTAATCTCATTGGCTTTATTGTAATTATTTTGTTAAAATTAATCTAATATTCATGATTTCAAGACAACTTGCGAACAATAGGGATAGTTATTTTTTGAGAGGTTTCAGGAATAATTGATTCTTTTTTCAGGAATCATAGTCTGGAAATCAAAAAAAATCCATTTATTTTAAAAAAATTCCGAAAATTTCGTCTTGAAGGGTTGAACTATGATTCCTGATAGGAGTAAACTAATTAAAGATAGATTTTATGGAAGTGAAATCTTGTAAATTTAATCAACAAGGGGTTTTGGTAATGAAGGAACATGACATGCAAATCACGCTTAGTACAACAAAGAAAGAAAAACCACAGGCGGACCAGCTTGAGTTCGGTAAGCAGTTTACCGATCATATGTTTATTATGGATTACACACAAGGGCAAGGGTGGCATGATCCAAGAATTGTTCCTTATCAACCGCTCGCATTAGAGCCGTCAGCTATGATTTTTCACTATGGTCAATCCGTTTTTGAAGGATTGAAGGCATATGCTACACCAGAGGATGAAATTATCTTATTCCGTCCGGAAAAGAATTTCCAACGCTTAAATAGTTCAAATAGCCGATTATGCATACCGGATATCGACGTTGATTTTGCGTTGAAGGCCTTAAAGACTTTAATTAGCGTTGATAAGGATTGGATTCCCCAGGCAGAGGGCACATCCTTATATATCAGGCCATTCATTATAGCCACTGAGCCTTATCTTGGAGTTTCTCCATCGGATAAATATCAGTTCATCATCATCATGTCACCAGTGGGCTCGTATTATAAAGAAGGCATTCATCCAGTTAAAATTGCAGTGGAGTCAGCTTTTACACGTGCAGTTAATGGAGGTACAGGCGAGGCCAAAACGGGTGGTAATTATGCATCGAGCCTAAAAGCGCAGGAAGTATCCGAAAAGATGGGGTATGCCCAAGTTCTTTGGTTAGATGGTGTGGAGAAAAAGTATATCGAAGAAGTTGGAAGCATGAATGTTTTCTTCAAAATTAATGGTGAAATTATCACTCCTGCGTTAAATGGAAGTATCCTACCGGGCATCACGCGTGATTCCATAATTGAATTGTTGAAACATTGGGGTCTTCCTGTGTCGGAAAGACGCATTTCGATGGAGGAAGTCCATGAAGCCTATAAATCAGGTCACCTGGAAGAAGCCTTTGGAACGGGTACAGCCGCGGTCATATCACCAATTGGCGAATTTTTATGGAATGGTGAAGAAATGATTGTTCAAAGTGGGGAAACTGGCGAACTTTCTAAAAAGCTTTATGATACACTGACAGGTGTCCAAACAGGTAAAGTCGCAGACGAGTTGAACTGGACTACGAAAGTAGAAGAAAAAGTGACTCAATGATATTTAAACAAAAAAACCTTCTTTGAAGGTTT
>NZ_JADILK010000074.1 GCF_017355165.1 Bacillus sp. SD075
ATCCATTCAATACGAATGGATTTTTTCTTCTAATAATTAGGAAATGAGGCGGAAAATATAAATTGAATGAAAACTTCCAGCATCATTTTAAAAAAATTGTCGGCCCAGATCATGCGAGTGTAGGCATTATTATGGCAAATGGTGTCGAAGAAATCTTTAGCTAGTTTGACCCACTGAAAATAGGGATAAAAAAATCTTTACTCTTGAACTTAGCTTATCCCGCTAAACATTTTTGAACAGGGCTTTCAAGTAACATGTCCACAAACATAAAGATGAGATACATTAATGTTAAGCGTGACCAAATTCCAGTAAATGCTCAGGAACTTATCCCGCCACTTGGGTTTATGCGTCCTAAGATGGCTGAGGTTCTTGTTAGGGGCATGATGACAAATGATGGCGAGTATGTTAATGTAAACGCGTTTAAAGAGATGATTCAAAAGTTGGACGCTTTTTGGATAAGATCCGGAAAAGCAAAGCATAAAAGCATAACGTAACAGAAAAGACGTCGGTGACCAGGTTTTTGTAGCTTCACAAGTGGGGTGGTTATGCCGAGTATATGTGCTTCTCTGAAAACGGACCAGTTTCCATTAAGCCTAATAGTTTATCTTTTGAGGAAGCTGCAGCCATTTTTATACTGGTTGCCCTTTTTAAAAATGGAAGTCTGATATATGTCAGGGAAGTACGTACAGATATATATTTAAAAATTCATTGTTTTCCTGTAAGATAACATTATATAAAACCCTGTCGACTTACTTAGAAAACGTGAGGAAAACGTAAATTATGGAATTTGAAAAAAGTCTTAAAAAAAGTTGGAGTAATCAACAAAACATAGGTTTAACAGGATATTTAAAGAAAATGAAGGGCGAAGCTAGAGAAAAAGACAGAATTGATTATATGGATTCCTTTGTTTCGGCTATAGGTGGGCTCATTGCTATTATCATTATTAGTTTTATAGCTGTCTATTTAGGATATCCTATGGCATTAGCTCCTCTTGGAGCGAGCTGTGTTATTGTTTTTGGTGCGCATAAAAGTCTCTTGTCACAACCCCGCAATGTTATTGGAGGACATATACTCTCTACAACAACAGCCCTAATCATTTGGAGCATCTTTGGTAAAAGCCTAATCATTATCGGTTTAGTATTAGCTATTGTATTGATCATAATGACTTTTACAAAAACCGTTCATCCTCCCGCAGCAGCTAGTGCCCTTGTTTCGATCAATTCTCAAGCTGGTTGGGGATTCCTGACTTCGATTGTAATAGGTACCTTATTATTAATTTTTATATCGATGATTTATAATAATTTATTTCAAACAAGACAATATCCTAAACACTGGTTATGAAAAATTCAATTCCTATTTTAACTCAACGGGAGCTTTTTATTTGGTGCTCCTCCCTTATTGTACTGACTGCTTCCCTTCAGTAAGCAGAGACTGCTGATATTTCTTACTAATATTAGAAAACAATCCTTACCATCATATTAAAAAATAGCATGTGATAATGATTTGCTAAAGCTTGATGGGCAGTGGTAAAATCCCAGTAAAAAAGGTGAATGTCCATGTCTGAACCAGTAATAGAAGATTCTTATCAAATCAGTTTGCAAAATATTCGCCATCACTCACAGCATATCCATTTAGGAATAGAAATTCTTTTCGTTATTCGAGGAGAAATTGAGGTTATGGTCAATCAAGATTCCTGGCACTTGGCGGAAAATGATATTCTGCTAATTAATGCTAATGATGTCCATGCCGTAAAGGGGCATGAAGACAATGTAGTCCTATTGCTGCAAATTCCCCTTGGTTCCATCGAGCCGCTTTATCCGGATATTCATGTGTGTTATTTCGAATGCCGTTCATCCAAGGAGGATAGTGGGTTATATCTTCTTTTTGATCAAATCCGTCAATTCTTAGCTGGAATTTTGATCGCACATCACCAGGAGCAGGATGGAAGTGAACTAGAAATCAACAGCCTGATTTACAAGTTAGTTACACTCCTTATCCGGAATTTCAAAACAACACTCCTCGGGCAGGATCGATTTATTGAAATGAAGGATAAAAGAATGAGGGACATCCTGAATTTTATTGAAAAAAATTATCGCAGACAGATGTCTTTGGAAGAGATTGCTAAACAGCAATATTTATCCCTATATTATTTGTCCCGTTATTTCAAGCAGGCTGTTGGTGTTAGTTTTTCACAATATGTGAAACAATTCCGTTTGAAATCAGCTGTTCATGAGCTGTTATATACCGATGATAACATTATGAAAGTCTCGTTAAATAATGGTTTTCCAAATGTGAAAGCTTTTAACAAAGCTTTTAAGGAAATGTACAATCAAACACCTGGCGAATATCGAGCTCTTCATAAAAAAGAACCTTTCCAGGAAGTAAATAATATAAGCGAACAATATACCTTGGTGAATTCGCCACACTTTTTAATTGAAATGAGCAAGTATATTTCGCAAAAGGACCAATATGGTATGGTGAAAGAATCGGGAGTTTCGGCGGTACATATCAACCTGCCTCATGAACCTGTTCTTGTTCGGGATAAAGCCCAGCGATTACTGGTGATTGGACAGCTGGAATATGCTTTAAATGAAGAGGTCCAATCAGAATTAAAGCTTATTCAGGAGCAGCTCCATTTTGAATATGCTTATTTCACGAACGTATTTTCCACCACATTTACGACAATCGACCCGCTTTTGCAAATAGGAGGTCCGTATTATAAGATTGTTGCGTTATTTAACGAGTTTCAAAGGCTGGGTTTAATTCCATTCATTAGGGTGGAGTTTGAAAAGGAAGTCGTAAGCTGCCAGGATTATATAAAGATGTTAGATGAATTTTTACAGCACGCTGTCAGTTATTTTGGCGATGCCTTTGTCGGGAAATGGAAGTTTGATTTGGTTTTTTCAGATTGGGATCAAACAGCCCAGACTTTTTATCAACTATACTTTCAAACTGTGAAAAAGAGGGCCTCCACCGCAAAAGTCGGGATTCATGTGCCATTTTCCTTAGAAAAGGGATTATCAGTCCCTGTTACTGAATTTTTAAAGCAAATGGATCAAATTGACCTGGTTTGCTTTAGCTGTAATCCAAATGAACAAGTTGACTTCACTGATATGGATAACAGTTCATTTAAGGGAGTAAAAGATTATATAAAGAAATCTTGTATTGAATTAAAAGCAAACCTTTCGTCAGCCGGCTTGGCTGGGATACCCATTTACCTGACTAACTGGAATACACTTTATGGTAATACAGTAAATTTAAGTGGAACTTTTTTTCGATCAGCTCTCATTTTTAAAGATATGCATGATGCCATAAAAGAGATTTCCGGTTTGGGATTTTGGATTGATACCCATTCATTAGAAAAAAGTAATATGGATAATGAAAATATTGCAATGAATGGAATTGCCTTGCTTTATTATTATCAAATAAAGCGTCCGGCGTTTTTTAACATGCAATTAATTGCGAAAATAGGACTGGAGATATTAGCTGAAGGTGAGGATTTTGTACTGACGAAGGGGAAACAGGGGTACCAATTAGCTATTTATAATAATTCCTATGTTAATCCCACTTATTCAGTAGAAAGTTTCTTTTTAAGCTCTTTAACAAAAGTGAAGAAAATCATGATTTCGGGGTTGCCGTCTGGAACTTATCAAATTCGTAAATACATACTCGATAGAAATAATGGTGCATTTTACTTTAATTGGCTTAATCTCAATCAGCAGTATATCTATGATCAAGAAATCATTGATTATCTCAAGCAGCGAGCCTATCCAGATTTGCAAATCTATGAGGAAAACATTGTCTCGGAGCTCTTATTACAATCCAATTTGACGTTAAATGCCATTCATGTCATTGAAATTAGGCCATTAGGTTAAAACTTAATGGTCTTTTTTTGTTGTTCGGTTAAGCCAAGCAGTGAAAAGAGCAAATGAAGGGGTGTGTTTTCGACAATGAATGGAATGTTTTCACTACTTTAAAAATTTATAATGAAGTTAAGAAAGCGATTACATAAACAATATTTCGGAGGTAGCCTTTTATGTCTGTTTCTCAAGGAGCGATTAAGAAGCAAAGCGAAATAAAACTTTCGGTATCAAAGGAAAAAAAACCCCGTGGAGTTTTGTTGACTACAGCTTTAATGGCTGGTTATTCCATGATTTACATGGACAAAAACATGATTTCTACTGCAATCATCCCAATTGCAGAACTACTCCATCTAACAACAAGTCAAACCGGTTTGATAATGAGTTTATTTTTCCTGGGTTATTCATTAATGCAGATACCTGGTGGATGGCTCGCAGATAAAATTGGATATAAAAAGGTCCTAATGCTTTCGCTTTCGCTTATTACAATATTTTCATTTGCATTTGGCCTTGCTGGAAGCTTATTGATGTTTATATTGATTCGTTTCTTTGCTGGTATTGGCCATGCAGGCTATCCTCCAAGCTGTTCAAAAGGAATCGCCGAAAATTTTCCCAAAACAAGACGAACTTTTATTCAATCGCTCATTTTGTCAACGAGTGGAATTGGCGGAATTTTCGCGTTTGTAATTGGGGCACGGTTGATTGACTTAAATTGGCACTATGCCTACTATGCACTGGGGATATTTTTTGCCATCTCGTTACTTTTAGTTACTTTTTTGGTACCTACTAGCCACCCAACTGCCAAAATGAAGACTGAAAAGAAACAAGTTAGTTTTAAGTCAGTGATTTCTAATCGAAATGTAATCGTATTATCCGTTGCCATGCTGCTTGCGAATGTAGCTTTTTATGGAAATATGTCATGGCTTCCAACTTTCTTAAAAACAAAGTTTTCACTATCCATTAGTACGGTTGGGATCATCCTGGCAGTGAACGCTATTGGAGGGACGCTAGCCTCCATATTTGCTGGAGTATTATTAACAAAATATTTTGCAGGCAGGGAAAAGTTACTCCTAATGTGTTGTTCAGTTCTTTCATCCCTGTTGTTTCTTGGTTTAGTATTTTCAAATTCATTGGCTCTTTCCATTGCTTTCTTATATGTGCTTACATTTTTATTAACCACGATCTTTGTAGGGATTTTCTCTTGGCCGCACAAGATTTTACCTGAGAAAGTAATTGGGTCATCCATTGGTATCGTCAATACGGGTGGAACGCTTGGGGGCTTTATTGCTCCAATGGCATTTGGTGCTTTAATTTCTATGGCCGGTGGATCGTTTTCTATCGTATTTATCACCTTGGCAATGGCCGTTGTAATAGGCGGTCTAGTTATTCTGACCGTTAAAACTGAAAAATAATAGGAGGGAAAATGATGTTAGATCAACTATTGCAAAAACTTGAAGAGAAAAAGGAAAGAATGATTGAAATACGCAGATATCTCCATCAATATCCTGAATTGTCTTTTAAAGAAGAAAAAACGGCTCAATATATTGCTGATTTTTATAAAGATAAAAATGTGATGGTACGGACAAATGTTGGCGGTTATGGGGTGGTTGTAACAATCGAAGGCGGACACGTAGGTAAAACGGTTGCCCTGCGCGCTGATTTTGATGGACTGCCAATTACGGAAGAGGCAGATGTACCATTTAAATCGAGTAATCCAGGTGTTATGCATGCATGCGGTCATGATGGACACACTGCCTATTTAATGATTTTAGCCGAAGCATTAATCGAAATAAAAGATCAATTAAGAGGAAACGTTGTTATTTTGCATCAGCCTGCGGAAGAAACGCCTCCTGGTGGAGCAATTGCCATGATTGAAGATGGATGCTTAGAAGGTGTGGATAGTATTTTCGGTATTCACCTTATGTCCCCATCGATGACCGGGGAAGTCTCTTATCGTGCTGGAGAAATGCAAGCCGGACGCTCGTATTTCAAGGTGAAAATCCAAGGAACAGGCGGCCATGGTTCGATGCCGCATACAAGCAATGACAGTATTGTTGCAGCAAGCCACTTTGTTGTAGCAGCCCAGACGATTGTCAGTCGCCGAATCAATCCTTTTGATATGGCGACATTAACGATTGGCTCGTTTGATGGAAAGGGATCATTTAATGTTATAAAGGACAGCGTTGAGCTTGAAGGAGATGTTAGAACGATGTCCAGTGAAGTTCGTGCTAAAGTGGAAACGGAATTCAAGCGAATTTTAGATGGGCTTGCTCAAGAATTTGACATTACCTATGATTTAATATATTCACATGATTACCCTGTTTTAAGGAATGATAAAACCATGACTGAACTGGTTGTAAATGGGATTAAAAAGGCCGGAATTCCTGAAATCAAAGCGTTGGTGGAAACGCCGCCGATGTCTGGATCAGAGGATTTTGCTTACTATTTGCAAAAGATTCCCGGCAGTATGTTTTATGTTGGGGCAAAGCCGGAGGCTGGTCCAGTTTATCCTCACCATCATCCTAAATTTGTCATTAATGAAGACAGCCTGATCATCGCGGCCAAAGCAATGGCAGCTGTTGTTGCAGAATATTTTGGACAGAAGTAAACAAAGGAAAAACGGGGAAGGTTCTTATGCTTACGGCGTGGGGCCTTCTTCATGTACAGGAGTGATCACATGTCTTTTACTAATTTAAAAGAGTTAATTGAACTAGCAGAGCAGGAGAAAACATCCATTTCCGAATTGATGATCAATACAGAGGTACACCAGAAAGGTTATCCCAGGGAGACGATTATCGAAGAAATGTCGGAACAATTCACGGTTATGGAGGAGGCTGTACGCAGAGGTACAATGAGTCCAGTCATGTCTCGTACTGGTTTAACGGGAGGGGATGGAAATCGTCTTCATCAGTATGCCCAAAACGGGAATTCCTTTATTAATCCTAGAACATTGAATGCTGCAGCAAATGCGCTCGCGGTATCAGAAGTAAATGCTGCAATGGGGCGGATTGTGGCAACGCCAACAGCTGGGTCAGCGGGAATTTTGCCCGCTGTCCTCGTTCACGCCCTTGACAGCGGGAAATTCACGCGTAAGCAGATTATACTGTCAATATTCACTGCCTCTGCCCTCGGCTTAGTTGTTGCAAATAAAGCTTCGATCTCAGGGGCAGCCGGCGGGTGCCAAGCAGAAATCGGTTCAGCAACTGCAATGGCAGCCGGCACCCTGGTAGAGCTTGCCGGTGGGACACCAATGCAGATTGGAAATGCCGTCGGAATTGCTTTAAAAAATTCACTGGGGTTGGTTTGTGACCCAGTTGCTGGACTGGTGGAAATCCCGTGCATCATTCGAAACGGTTTACATGCAATTACCGCCCAAGCTGCCGCAGATATGGCTCTAGCTGGGATAGCCAGCGTCATTCCACCGGATGAAGTGATTCATGTGATGCATGAAGTCGGGCAGCAAATGCCCGAATCGTTGAGAGAAACCGGGATAGGCGGTCTTGCCGGAACTCCGACCGGGCAAAGGTTAAAGAAGCAGGTTCTAAGCGGAAAAACTAGTGGTTATGGGCCCGCAAAATATCAAAGTGCGTATGAAATCATCGGTCCCGTAATGGTTGGACCTTCGAGTTCCCATACAGCCGGGGCTGTCCGAATCGGGAATATTGCCCACCAGCTATTAAACGAAAAACCATTATATGCAAAGTTCTCGCTGATGGGCTCTTTCGCCGAAACCTATCAAGGCCATGGAACAGACCTGGCTCTATTAGCCGGTGTTCTTGGGTTATCTACCATGGATGATGGCATTCCAAATGCAAAAATAATTGCTGAAGAAAAAGGCTTACAATATGAATTCACGAAAAGGGTGCTTGGAAGCTATCATCCGAATACCGTTCTTGTAGAATTGACAGGGGTCACACGTACTGTAAAGGTTTTGGCCAGCTCTTTAGGCGGTGGTAAAGTGGAGGTTCAGGAATTCGATGAGTATCCATTTAAATTTTCAGGGGAACGGCCAACACTTGTGATTCGCCATTCCGACCAAAAAGGGGTTATTGCCGAATTATCGGATATCCTTTATCAAAAAGGGTTCAATATAGCTCGTATGGCCAACGAACGTTCCAAAATCAATGGTGCAGCAATAACGATTTGTGAAATCGACAATACAATCGAAGATACTCTCTTATCTTTATTAAAAAGAAAGATCCCGATTATTGAAGAAATTGTCTTGGTTCAAACTAAGTAGTTATAAGAAATTTATCCATTAAGCACGCAAGCGTATTTTCGATGATGCAAAAAAGCATGGTATGCAATTAAATCCATAAAAGGCATTCGGAATACATTCATTTCGAATGCTTTTTTATCTATAAACTGAAGCAAACGAAAGGAAGGTTTTTATTTTGTATGAAAGATTTTCCTCATTTGTTTTTATAGCCTGGGTGAAAGTTCGAATTTCAATTAATCCAAGGAAAAAGGACGGCATATGACAGTCGCCCAGTATTTTAATTAATTTTTAGCAGAATTCTCCGCCTTTATTGCTGCAGCCAAAATACATCAAACTATGATTAATGGTATAAACATAACGACAATGAAACGGAAATCCTTTCAAAACCCAAAACCGGTGTTACCGTATAAATCATGCGTTTTTGCTGGCAAGCCCTTTTATAAATTATTAATAACGGCCGGTTGTTCGCAGAAATAATGAGTGCCCCAGTGGAAGAATAAATACCTGCTTTGGCCAAAGGATTATAAGGATCTTTATTCTATAATTAAGCAGTATAACAGGACGTTTGACCTTTCATTATCCACCCGTTACTCGGAACTATTAAAACTGTCAACCCAAACATTTGCATAATAATGGTGAGGAACAGCCGAATAAAACTTTAAGTAACCCATGCCGTATGAAAATACGTACTTCCTTTTAACTGCACATATCCAATTTTCACACCGTTTTTATAAATATATTCTGTTTTATAGGTATTGGGCTTAGAAGCACACCCTGTCGAATAAGGGTTTGTATGATCATGGGACAAGGCAAATGGTTTATTCATGGGTGCAATCGCAAAACCAGCCCAAAGAAAACTATTTAATGCTTTTTTTATAATAACCTCTCTTCTTTCCTTCCCCTAGACTTTACCATATGGAAATTTGGATTTTTGTGTACCATGGAGTCATTACCCCCTGCATAAATCTTTTCTGTGTGCTTGATAAAGATTTCTCGCCTATTTAATTTCGTTTTTTGAAGATAATACATTAAATTGAAGGAATAGTTATTAATTATAAAATATTTAAGAGCAGTTATATTTGTTTCTTGGATATTTTACAAATAATATCATTATTATAAAAAGGTAATTAAAACAAAAAACAAGCTATCCAAGACCTCACAGGTTCATGCTTTGATGAGGCATGGCAAACATTCGGCGGAAAGGGAGCGGATTTCTGAAATCAAGCTGGAACGAACGTTTATACATAAAAAAACTATAGACTGACAATAGAATAGGTTTTTTTCATGTATTTTAGAAAATTTTAAGGTTTATGTGATATGTTTTTTTAGTTCTAAGAAAATTATCGCAGGAAACATTTTTAGGAACAGCAGATAAACGGTGAATTTTTCTGTAAAGAGTAAACGAGAGATCGATACGGGGTGAAAATATTTGTCAATTAAAATGAGGTTTCTGTTGTCCTACGTTGGAGTAATCCTTATTTCCGTCACTTTGTTTTTAGCTGCCGGATTTTTACTTATTTTCGCAATAACCGGTGATGTAAAATCGATAGAGCACTTATACAAAAAATCTTATCTCCAAAAACCTTTGACTGCCATAGAGGAAAGTGTGTTTCTCGATTTAAAGCTTTTGGCAAAAAATAACCCTGAGCAGCTTCTAAACGAAGAACAGCTGAAGAAGATTGAACGTGGAGATAGTAAGCTTGTCATTAGAAAAGATAATAAGATTGAGTATGCTTCCCCAAC
This sequence comes from Bacillus sp. SD075, assembly GCF_017355165.1. Classification (GTDB taxonomy): domain Bacteria; phylum Bacillota; class Bacilli; order Bacillales; family DSM-1321; genus Peribacillus. The sequence continues at coordinate 9,823 of NZ_JADILK010000074.1, forward strand.
ACTAGATAAGCCAGGATTGGTTCCATCACTTCCTAATTTCGAAGAAACGAACATTAATACAAGAGACACAATCAAAATGAAAGATACTTTTTTCACATATGTGAAGTTTGATTTTTATTTTTCGGATAAAAGTGAGGGAAGCATTTTTGTATTGAGAAAAGCAAGTTCCTATGCCGAACTGACTCGAGAGCTGTTTCCCATTTTATTTGTTCTATTGTTATTACTGTTTGTAATGATTATTGGACTTTTAAATTATTTAGTTTCGCGAAGTATCATCAAACCCATCACTATTCTTAAAGAAGGGGCAGAGAGGATAAAATCTGGAGATTTAAATTTTGAAATCAAAGCCACTTCGAATGATGAAATCGGACAATTGAATAGAGAGTTTGAGGAAATGAGAAAAAAATTAAAAGATTCTGTAAACCTTCAGCTGCAGTATGAGGAAAATCGCAAAGAACTTCTTTCTAATATTTCCCATGATTTGAAGACACCGATCACTTCGATTATGGGATATGTTGAGGGGATAAAAGATGGGGTTGCAAACACCCCACAGAAAATGGAGAAGTATTTATCGACTGTCTACATAAAAGCGAGAGATATGGATTCATTAATAGATGAATTGTTTTTATTTTCCAAGTTGGATTTAAAAAAAGAACCATTCACATTTGAAACGGTCAGACTAGATAAATATTTGAAAGAATACGTAGAAGAACTTCACCTGGATTTACTTCAACAAGGTATCCAGATTGAACTTCAACAGCCGTATAAACCGATATACGTGACAGCGGATAGAGAGAAACTAAAACGCGTATTGACCAACCTAATCAGCAATTGTGTAAAGTATATGAATAAAGATGAAAAAAACATTTCCATTACTCTGCATGAAGGCCTATATGATGTAGTGGTACAAGTAACAGATAATGGCTATGGGATAGAACCTTCTGCTTTGCCTTATATTTTTAACCGCTTTTATCGTGCAGAGCAATCTAGAAATTCTCAGTCAGGTGGAAGTGGTTTAGGACTTGCGATCGCAAAAAAAATTATCGGTGAGCATGGAGGAGATATTTGGGCTACTAGCGAGATAGGAAAAGGTACAAGTGTCTTCTTTTCCATAAAGAAAGGTGAGGAAATGTGAAAAAGATATTACTTATTGAAGACGAAGTGAGTATTGCTGAATTGAAAAGGGACTATTTGGAAATTAATGATTTTAGTGTCGATATTCAACATACTGGTGATGCAGGTCTCCAACATGCCCTTCAAAGGAATTATCATTTAATCATTTTGGACATCATGCTTCCAGGGTTGAATGGATTTGAAGTATGCAAACAAATACGTGCTGTAAAAAATATCCCGATATTGTTTGTATCCGCCAAAAAGGAAGATATTGATAAAATTCGGGGGCTTGGTTTAGGGGCAGATGATTATATAACAAAACCATTTAGTCCGAGTGAACTAGTTGCAAGAGTGAAGGCGCATTTAGCGCGTTATGATCGCTTGTCAGGAAGTCACCCTAAATCTAATTCAATTTATGTTCATGGAATTTCAATAGATAAGTCGGCACGCCGAGTTCACATTAACGGAGAGGTGGTACCATTTACAACAAAGGAATTCGATACGTTAGTGTTTTTTGTCATGCATCCGAATCAAGTATTGAGTAAAGAACAGCTTTATGAAAATATTTGGGGGTTTGAATCGGCTGCAGATGTTTCGACTGTCACCGTCCATATCAGGAAACTACGTGAAAAAATAGAAAGAAATCCTGCACATCCTAAATTCTTGGAAACGGTTTGGGGAGCAGGGTATCGCTTTAATGTTTAAATAGTATGTTTTATGACCCGTCACGAGTGACGGGTTCAGACTGTAGACAAACTCGATGAAAATCGAGTTTGTCTACAGTTTTTTTGGCTTGTACAATTTGGACGTTGATTTCCACTTCAGGCACTCGCTTTCCGCGGGCGGTCCGGGAGCCTCCTCGGCACAATT
>NZ_JADILK010000075.1 GCF_017355165.1 Bacillus sp. SD075
GCCGCCATAGGAGTTTCTTATGGAACTAACGGCGCAGGTTAGTTGAAGAAGAAAGTTTGTTGCACGGGGGAGAAAATGATGAAATAAAGAAAAAAACCGTTCAGTTTTCTGAACGGAAACACACTTTATGTGTGTTAGTAATTTAATTTTAATTCCGGTTTTTATACCAAAATCCACTAAAAATAAGCCAGTTATTGTTGGAAAACCATCTGGGCTTTTTGTAACCATTTTTGCGTAATCTATTAATAACAAAGAGTTAGAAACCATACTACAGAGAGCGAAGGTTTAGTTGCATTTTTCCCCCCTATGATGAAGCAAAGAGAATTGTTTCGCTAGAAAAGTTGGTGTATATGGCATATCATTTTGAAGCCACGAAACGATTGTGCCTATTAAAGCGGAAGTTTCATACCATATCAATATATCTTCTTTTAGGATTTCAGTTCCATGGGATCGTCTTTCGCTTTCCTCTATCTTAGTAACTATCCTCTCCCTTAAAAACATTGTTAGACGATCTCTAAAGATAGGAACTTTCTTAGAAGCAAGAAGGTTCTTATAAAAATTCGAATGTTCAGCTATATGATCAAGTAAATTTTCAATTATTTTCCAATTGTTCTCGTAAGGGGATGTCTGGTCTGTTGGTGTTTTACTAAAAATTGTTGAAATGTCGTCAATCATATCCTCTGCCATCATTTCCAACATATCTGGAATGTCACGATAATGTAGATAAAAGGTAACTCGATTGATGGTGGCTCTCTCAGCCAATCGATTAACAGTTATTTTTTGGAGATCCATTTCCTCAAGTAATTCAACAAATGCATCTTTAATTAATTGTCTTGTACGAAGTATTCGAGGGTCTGTGTGATGCTTTTTCTTTTCCATCATATTCTCTTTCCTTTCTCATCAGATAGTAAGCTACACTTCATAGCGTTGTGTCGTATTTCTTCTCGATAAACAACATAAACCTTATTTTTGTAAATTAATTTACACTTTTTGGAATTTTGTAGCTTGAAAACATTATAAATTGTACTTATAATCTCATTTATACAGTGTAAATTATACAACACAGTGTAAATTTAATCTAGGATTGGCCTGAAAGGAAGAATGAAATTGAGTAAGAATGCAACAATCCAAAATTCTATCAAAAAGGGACCCATCATGTTTGTGTTGATAATAGGTGCTTTCCTTGCCACGTTTAATCAAACAATCATGAGCGTTGCCATTCCGGAATTAATGAATGATTTTACTATTAAAGCTTCAACAGCTCAGTGGCTTACAACAGGTTATATGTTGGTAAATGGGGTTTTGATCCCTATCACAGCCTTTTTAATCCAGAGATTTTCCACCCGTCAATTATTCCAAAGTTCGATGATTATTTTTCTAGCCGGAACGATTGTTTCCGCAGTCGCAACCAGTTTCCCTATACTTCTGACTGGGCGGTTGATTCAAGCAGCCGGTGCTGGAATTATTATGCCTTTACTCATGAATGTTGTGTTATCCCTTTTCACTCCAGAGAAGAGAGGATCTGCTATGGGTACGGTCGGGTTAGCCATTATTTTTGCCCCTGCAATTGGACCAACTCTTACCGGTTATGTTCTTGAGACGTTGCCTTGGCAATATATGTTTTACGGAATGATTCCATTTGTCGTTATTGTCATCATCTGCGGGTTTATTTATCTGAAAAATGTATCAGAACCTGTCATTTCTAAGGTGGACGTTATGAGTGTTGTCCTTTCAACCATAGGATTTGGTGCTTTAATGTATGGCTTCAGCGAAGCCGGCAATGCTGGTTGGTCAAGTACAGAGGTAGTTGTTACTCTAGTTGTAGGAATCCTGGCCCTTGTCCTGTTTACTTGGCGGCAACTGATCTCCCAGAATCCACTACTGGATCTCCGGGCCTTTAAATACAATATGTTTACCTTGACTACCATTATTAATATAGGTGTTACCATGATGATGTATGCAGATATGATGCTACTTCCTCTGTACCTTCAGAATGCCCGCGGTTTTACTGCATTGGAGTCTGGTTTGCTTATGCTTCCAGGGGCACTTCTAATGGGCTTGCTAAGTCCTGCAGTTGGAAAGCTCTTCGACCGGTTTGGGGCGAAATGGCTTTCTATTATCGGTATAGCCATTATTATCATCTCAACCTTTGGCTTTATTGATTTGACGGACTCGACCAGCTATACGTTTCTCATCCTGATGTCTACATTTCGCCGTATTGGGATGGCGATGATGATTATGCCTATACAGACTGCAGGTTTAAATCAATTGCCGTCAAGTCTTTATGCACATGGCACTGCTATTTCCAACACTATCAGGCAAGTAGCGGGAGCAATAGGTACTGCACTACTTGTGACAGTAATGACAAACAGTACAAAGAATCATCTTCAGGCCTTTGCCACGGGAGGAGCACAGGGTGAAACACAAAAACATATGGTTATGGAAGCTTCCATCCAGGGGATAAATGATGCATATTTTGTTATTCTTATCATCGGAATTTTCAGTTTATTGTTTTCCTTCTTTATAAAACGTGTTAAGGACGCTTCCGAAGAAAAAACAATAATTTTAAAGAAGCCAGCAAGAATTTAGAAGGCAAATCAACTATATAAAATAAGCTTAAAAATATCCTAGTTTTACTCTAAGGGGGTGTTAAATAAACACTAAAGATTATCATCCTGTTGGTTTTTGAAAATTGTATTTAGGTTAACAGAGAACATAGGACAATATTTAAAGAAACAGATCATACCCATAAAGGGCACAAGGAGAAAGGAAGGTTGTTATGGGAAATCCAGATCAAAACATATCAGATAAATCTATATTGGACGTATTTAGTGGTAAAAGTGTTGAAAACCCGTTTCCGATATTCGCCAAGATGCGGACAATGGGAGCCGTTATTCCTATCCCGTCCCCTATCGGTGGGATAGAGGGCCAAACATGGATGGTCACGCGTATGGAAGAAGCAATGCAGGTATTAAAGGATCATGCCCACTTTACTGTAGATGGGGGCTCCATCAATGGTAACAGTGATATCATGCAGAACAATGCCGATCCATCTGCTCCCCCTACCTTCCTTAACGCAAAATCCATGCTTTCCGTCGATGAACCCGATCATCGAAGGTTGCGCAGGTTGGTATCCAAAGCCTTTACACCCAAATATATGGAAAGCTTACGCCCCCGCGTCCAGAAAATTGCTGAAGAATTACTTGACCAGGTACAGGATAAAGGAGAGATGGATCTGGTCAAGGACTATGCCTATCCCTTACCGATCAACGTCATTTCTGACATGCTTGGAGTGCCTCAAGCAGACCAGGCACAGATTCGGTTCTGGTCTGAGGCCATCGCGCACGGACTGGGTCTAGGAAGGAAAGATCCCGGGGTCGCAGAGCAGATTCGAGCCTTTGGGGAATATATCGTGCAGCTTGTGGCCGACAAACGTCAGCTTCCTGCTGATGACTTAATCAGCCAGTTGGTATCAATCGAAGAGGAGGGAGATCGACTCGACGAAGCAGAACTAATCTCGATGATCTCACTATTGATCTTTGCCGGTCATGAGACAACCTCGAATCTGATTGCAACGGGGACTTTGATGTTACTGGATCATCCCGAGCAATTTGAGAAGCTAAAAGTCGACCTCAATCTGGTTCCTGCGGCCGTGGAAGAACTGCTGCGTTTCAATGGGCCCGCCACAATCGCTGGACCGCGTTTTGCTACTGAAGATATCGAGCTCGCAGGACAGCAAATCAAAAAGGGGGATATGGTTATTCCCGTATTGAAATCAACGAATCGGGATGAGCTCCAGTTTACGGAACCAGAGGGGCTGGATATTACGCGCGCAATGAAACGTCATCTGGCCTTTGGGCATGGCATCCATATGTGTTTGGGAGCGCCATTAGCCCGTGTTGAAGGAGACGTTGCGTTTTCCACCTTACTGAGACGCATGCCCAACCTGCAGCTCAACGTCCCTCGGGAGAACGTCAACTGGCATTTCATGCTGAGTTCTCAGGGGTTAACATCCCTGCCCGTCGCTTTTTAGTGGAGAGAAAGAACTCCTTACTTGACGGGTGGGGAGTCCATAAGCTAACTTTTCAAATTTTCACTGAAGGCCAAAAATGGAATATGATAAAGAGCCGCTCAAATGGTGGGCGGCTTTTTCCTATGTAGTATGTGAAATATTGTATGTTAACTAAACCAGCCAATAGTTTGTCAACATTTTTCAATAAGAGGTCCTGCTAACAAAACGCGGAAAACATACGCTAAGGGAATTTTGGGAGGAAAAAACCCGATTTTCCCTACGCTAAGGAATTAACAACAGGAAAATACGGATTTACAATGATAAGGAAATCCAAATATAAAAAAGCCTGATTTCTCGCTTTTAACACCGGGAAATTAGGCTTTAGTTACTTCATTAAAGCGCCCTTTTGTTGAGGACTACAAAAAAAACTAACCATTTTATAGGGCGCCTCTAAACCTAAACAAACCATTAAAGGTAGGAACGGAAAATATATATTTCATAATGGTTGTTGCAACACCGTTTCTATATATGTTGAACCCTTGCAACTAATTCAACAAGCAAAGTTATCTTCTGATAGTATGGAAAATTGGCACGTTTTACTTCATTCACGATAATCCTTAATCAAAAACTCTGTTACAATTTTTAGACTTGGCGTTATATAACGTTCTCTCATGGTAAGTTTTATTATAGCTAATCCTTGTAAGGAAGCGAAATAATAAAATGCCATTTCCGAAGCATTTTCTTGTTTAAACTGGCCAAGGCTCTGACCTTTTTTGATTAATCGGGCAGTTTGATTTAACATTGCTACACTCTGTTCGTTAAGATATTGAATTTGAGGAGAAGGTTCTTCCATCGTTGATGATTGGTGCATAAGCATAAGTAGTTCTGCAAATGCATCATCTTTTTCAAGATCATTCAATATTTCCTGCGTAAACTGTCGTATTAATTCAATTGGAGACTCTTCGTCTTGAAACTTTTCGACGATTTTTTCTAATCCTGTTGCAGCCAAGGAAACTAACTCATTAAATAAATCTTCTTTGGCTTTATAGTGTCGGTACATTAACCCGATGCTAATTCCCGCACCCTTTGCAATATCCTGAACACTGGTAGCTGCAAAGCCTTTTATTGCGAATAGTTTTATTGCAGCCGAATGAATTTTATTTCTCGTTGCAGTTCTCATTGCCTCATATTGTTCTTTTGTTCTAGGCAAGAAATCTTCCTCCATTTCGCTCTTCCCATCATCCAGTAGAAATGTATCTTTACTTTTTCATATATTTCAAAGACAAAAGATTATTGATTCCATTTTTCTTGGCCATCTTTTTCGGAAGAGGCTTTCTTTTGTATTCTTCAAAACCCAACTTTTTATATAATTTCATCGCAGGAATATTCGTATCGGCAACCTCTTCAATGACGTAACTCTTATACGGCGTATTTTCATAAATATACTGGATGATTTGAGAGGCTACACCCTGCCCTTTAAATTCATGAGCTGTTCCGACAAATTCGATCGAGCCTGTATTAGGAGGGAAATTTTCATAAGGGGCTTCAAATTCCTTCTTTAAAAAAATCCCTGCCATGCTTCCCTTGAAGAAACCTAAGTGCTTTCTCAGCTCTTTTTTATTTAATTTTACCGAAAAGGTTTTCCCGTCCGTACATGCCGTCATTCCAGCTACTTTATCATTTGCTATAGCCACATAAAATTGATCTAAAACAAACATGTGAGCAAAAGCCTTTGCAATGGTGTTTTTATCTTTGGAAAAATAGCCAAGCCATTGTGTAAAGCCTTCTGCAAAAATTTCAGAAATTTGGGTCCTTACATCTAACTCAATTTTATCCGCCTTTGCAACTATAAATTTATAATCTCCAGTTTGCATATATCATTCCCCTTTCGGTTTATAATGAATGAATATATTTTCATTGTAAAATCCATGACAACATATTGTCAAAATTTATTCAAAATCTGGCCCAATTATTGAACAAAATTAAAAAAATCATTTAATTCATTAGTTATGGATAAGTAACCATAAACGACCGTATTTTTTTGCTTTATGTGTATGGCTTAATCAACGATTTAATGATTCAGCCGTACAGTTTCTTCAACAAGTTCTAGCTAATCTTCTCACTCAAAGAATGCATTCGACACAAGAAATACTTCATCCATACTCCACGACTTTTAAACGTACTCGGATCCTAGATTCTACAACATTTCAACTTCCAGATAAGTTTTCCTCACATTATCAAGGTTCTGGCGGAAGCAGCCATACCGCAGGTGTTAAAATCCAACTTGAATATGACTTATGGAGTGGGAAGTTTCTTCACGTTTATGTAGGAGAAGGGAGAGAAAATGATAAAACCTTCGGTTCAACGAGTCTATAAATCATTCCACCGAAAGACTTATACATAAGGGATTTAGGGTATTTCGACTTACATGACTTACAGAAAATGAATGATGAAGGTGCTTACTATGTCTCACGTTTGAAGTTAAATTCTCGTATCTATCGTAAGAACGATGAACCAGAGTTTTTTCGAAATGGGACTGTGAAGAAAGGTACTCTCTTTATTCAGTTAGACACGGAAGAGCTTATGAATCAATTACAACCTGGTCAAACACTCGAAATTTCAGAAGCATACATTGGGCTGTATCAAAAACTCCCCGCCCGAGTGGTTATTCATCGACTAACTGAGGCACAAACAGAGAAAAGATTGATAGAACAAGCAAAAAAAGAAAAGAAGAAGGGCATTACCTATAAATCCGAAGCAAACGATTAAGAGGAATGAACGTATATATTACAAATCTTTCTTTAGAAGAAGTTCCAACGGAACATATCCATGACCTGTATTCGTTATGTTGGCAGATTGAAATTCTATTTAAAACATGGAAATTCTCTTTCAAATTGACAAGTGCAAAGGGGTCAAGAGGGAACGCTTAGAGTGTCACTTGTATGGCCAACTGATTAGCATTTTACTACCATGTTTAAAATGCGTCAGTTACTTTTAGACAAGAAAAAGAAGGAGTTAAGTGAATATAAATCTATCTATATGATAAAAGACTATTATTTATTGTTTTATCAAGGATTACAAAAGGACACCCAAGAACTATCAACGACTTTTCTCCATCTGTTTTACCTTTTGGAGAAAAACGGACGGAAATCTCACCGATATGAGAAGAAAACGGTCTTTGATATTTTAGGTGTTGTATATGATTGTACGATGTCACAAAAGCTCAAACGTGCATAATGATATTTTAAAATACTTATTCAATAGGTGTATTTGTCTTGCGTATTTTTAGTGTAGTCATAGAAAATTAATGAGAACGCACCACCATTATACCCTTTGGTATGTTTAGCTTGATGGCGATGGAGTCCTACCAACAAAACGCGGAAAACATGCGCTAAGGGAATTTTGGGAGGAAAAAATCCGATTTTCTCTAGGCTAAGGAATTAACATCAGGAAAATACGGATTTACAATGGTAAGGAAATCCAAATATAAAAAAGCCTGATTTCTCGATTTTAACACCGGGAAATTAGGCTTTAGTTCCTTCATTAAAGCGCCCTTTAATGGAATAACTTAGATTTATCCTCGTCCTTAAAAACCACATATTCAGTTCAAGAAAAGTATACCTTTCAGCAAAAAGCCAAAAGGTACATTTTTGTGTGCAGTATTTTTCTTTTCTTAGCCTGTTATACGTTAGTTTGCTTATACTCTAATAATCACTTTTTTGTTTTTTCTATTTTAAATTATTTGATTGAGTGTTACCTGTAGTCCAAAAAGAAGTTCGAATGAACTCAAAATGAGGGAGCTCTTACAGTCTGATTATTTTATTTTCTCATCGAATATACTAATCATTTAATCCCTTTCCATCGAGAATTTGCTGCATATATTTTTCAACTCTTGATGCTCGCGTTTTGGATTGCTTGGCATTAGAAAAATAAAAAATGTATGCCCTTTGACGTCCCGGTGTCAATGCTTCAAAGGAAGTTTTCAAGGCAGGGATTTCATCGAATTTATTTTGCAATTCTTCAGGAATTGTGTATTCTGAAGTCTTTTTAAAATTTACTTCCAATCCGGCTTTTTCCACTTCAATGGCTTCATTTATATAGGCTTTCAAGATGGATTCCATTTCAACTATTTCTTGGACATTGGTGAACCGAATCTGGCGTGCCGTCTGTGAATTCTCCGTTTGTTGGATTAGAATCCCATGGGGATCCTTTAACAAAGCACCTTTGTGAAACATAAGCGCACAATATTCTTTAAATCCATGTATTAAAACGATGTTTTTTCCCTCGAACATGTAACAAGGGTGCATCCACTTAATATCTTCGGTCAGCTCACAGTCGAGAACGATATTTCTCAACGTTTCAAATTCTTCCTTCCACGTTTTGGCTTTTTTTATAAATCCATCGACCTTACGATTCTTTTTGCTATTTGTCATAAAGAAAAACCCCTCTTCAATTTTCGATTAGCTGACAGTAAAGAATGATCATTCTCTCTCCAATTCTTTCTGTCACTTTTTGGGTTTACTTGAATATTCATTAACCTTGAATCATTTTTCATGACCTTCCTTCGGAAGCCTGCCTAATATACCGGCAATAAGGCATCTAAACAGTTTATATTGTTGGCAATTAATTGATTGATTTTCATATTAATATCCTCTTAATTCACAAAATTTAGTCTTTCAAAGCAAACGGCTCAGTCCTATACTGAGCCGTTTGCTTTTGCCTATTCCTTCGTTAAGCTAAACACAATAACGAGTCAGAGGTTCTTACATTTTCTCTAAAACTTTTTTTAGCTCTTCCATCATATTCGCCCAACCATATTTCGCACCATTAAACGCTTGATCTTCTTTTTCGAATCCAGTTTGTTCAAGACGTAAGTAGGTTATTCCACTCTCTTGCTTCAATGTCCATGTGACTGTAGTGTTTATCGGACCACCTACCCATGTGTAAGATAGCTTATAAGGCTCGTCCACTACTAATACCTCACATTCTACAATTAAATTATACTGCTCATTTCGGAATTGACATTTATGCCCTACGATTGGTTTAAAATCATTTTCCATTACCCATTTTGCAAGAGTATCCGAATCTGTTAATGCATTCCACACCTCATTAATTGAACTTGTAAACTGAAAATCTAATGATAATTCTGCCATTATTTATTCCTCCCTTAATAAATTTTTTAAAAGTGCCACTTTATCTTTCCAAAATTTCTCGTAAAAGGATACCCAATCTTTAATTTCCTGTAGGGGAGCTGCTTTTAATCGATACCTTGTTTCTCTACCAACTTTACGGTCAGAAACTAGATCAGCTTCTTTAAGGATAGCCAAATGCTTAGAAACAGCGGTACGCCCCATTTGAAATTGACCCGTTAATTCGTGAAGAGGTAACTCTTCTGCATCTGCCAACAAACGTAGCAATTTACGTCTTGTTGGGTCAGCAATGGCTACATAAACATCACGCTCTTGATTTTTCTCGCTCAAAATCCCCGCTCCTTAAAAATAAGACACCAATTGGTGTCCTTATCATATGACCTTAATTGGTGTCCTGTCAATTTTTATTTTTGACAAAAGGTATTCGTGTTATTCCCTTATCATCAAGTTTGAGGCTAGTTGGGACGTAGATCTCGTATAACAAGCGAAGCTATGACATGGCAAGGCAGCATTTTCTTAATGCAACTAACTGGGCAGGCTAGTTTAATAAGATGCCCTCCATTGTTTAATTGAGTGCCTGCTCATGTTATAATGAATAACTCACGATCATTACTATTTTTGAACGGATGCCAGGAAAAGCCTCCGCCTAACGATAAAATATGGAGGTGTAAGAGAATGAATAAACAATGGACGATTGGTAAAATTAAAGAATTTGTTGAGAACAATTCGGAAAGTAAGTTGTTAACGACGGAATATCTCGGTTTTTCTCAAAAGTTACTATTTAAATGTACATGTGGTAGCAATTTTGAAAAAACATTTAAGAAATTTAAAAATAATAACCAACGTAAATGTGATGTGTGCCAACCGCCTAAATCGGCACGATAACGTATGGCGAATAAATGAAGTGCTGATTTCTATTAAAGAGAAGTTGGCACTTTTTTTATGGGAATAAAGCTTTTTCTTAATGCAACTAAAGCCGCAGGGGGGTTACTGAGGCGGCCTTTTTCAACGAGGCAGGTTAGCTGAATAAGGGACGAATTACCAGTACAAAAGTTTTGATATTTTGAGATAATCAATAAGCACCAAGACTTTAAAGGTAATAGGGTGTTGTGAAGTTGCAGCCAATATAAGGCAATACACAGATAAAATTATAAATAAATTGTGGTTCCATAAAATACATAGTTAAATAATTTAATCTTATTGAACTAAGGTCGGTTCAGCTGAAGATGGAGTTGCGACGGGAGCTCTTTTTTCACGTAAAAGAACAGGCATGTTATAGTATAGGAGAACCGGATTTTATATTATCTGAGGTAATCTTAATCATCAAAGGAGTTTATTCATAATGCATGTGCTACAAAAAACACAAAAAATAGTTCGCTATCAGAATCAACAGGGCAAGATACATTACGGTATTGTTGAGGATGAGATGATATTACAACTGTCTAGCAGTTTTGAGGAACTTGTCAACAAGGAAATAAAGTATGACGGGGTAGAGCTGAAATATAGTGACGTGAAAATTTTGGAACCTGTAAAACCCTCAAAAGTGGTTAATTTCGGCTGGACATACGCAGGTCATGCGAAGGAAACGGGGGGAGAAGCAAACCTTGTTGAACCATTTCTATTTTTAAAGCCATTATCTTCGCTTATTGCAGACAAGGAGAAAATTATCCTTCCTCCAAACGAGCTATCCAATCAAGTGGAGCTTGAAGGGGAAGTAGCCCTGGTCATTGGAAAGCGCGGAAAAAACATCAAAGAAGAAGATGCGCTTGATTATGTATTTGGTTGCACGATATTTAATGATGTCACAGCAAGAGATCTTACAAAAAAAGATCCACAGTTTACACGGGGCAAAGGGTTTGATACATTCGGACCTTTGGGGCCGTGCATCGTTACCGGGGTAGATCCCACTAATTTGCGGATTGTGACCACTTTAAACGGCCGCGTTGTCCAAGACGGGAATACCAATGAAATGTCTCTAAGCATTCCGTTTCTAATCAGCTGGCTTTCACAGGTGATGACACTGGAGCCCGGTGACATTTTGGCCACGGGTTCTCCATCTGGCAGCTGCCCGATCAAGTCAGGGGATGAGGTCGTTGTTGAAGTTGAGAATATCGGCCGGTTATGTAATGGTGTCCAGTAGGATTTGCGGGAATTCCTAATACCGAAATCATCAATAGGTAACAAAGATCAGAGCTGCCTTTATGGCAGCTTCAGTTTGTAGACAAAAGGGGTTCGGAATTAAAAAATTCCGAACCCCTTTTGAAATTCCCATTGAAATTTTGACCAAAGGT
>NZ_JADILK010000076.1 GCF_017355165.1 Bacillus sp. SD075
GGTTTCCTTCTCTTTTTTTATAACAATTAATAAAATAGGGGAACATGAAAGGGACATTGATGGTTTTTCATGTACCCACAAAAACACTAGACTTTGCCTAATCCAGCAACGTAGTTGGGGACAGTTTTTCCTTATGCTCTTTTCTCACTCTATTGCCTTTAAATCCAAGTTTCGTGTCTTACCAAAAAGGAGAGTTAAACAATGGATCTTTTTTTAAGAAACCTAGACCCAATAGCAGTAAAGGACTTTGATTAAATAGCAAAGAAAAAAATCCATTTCAAGACAAGAACTATTAAAATTCTATTATAAGGTTGCATATGAACCAGAGAGTGCGTTAGCTGAAGATCAGAGCTGTCTTAAGGCAGCTTTTTCTTATTTAACTAACAGGTGTTATTGTTTAATGAAAACTCTACTAATCTAGTATAATAGTTCTTCTTTTGTCTATACTGTCAATTAATATGGTATAGATTGGAGAGAAACAGGTATGATATTAACTGATGTATGGGGTTTATATAAGGCAGATAAACAAATCCAAGGTTATTCTCAACAAACATTAAAGGCCTATTACGTCCAATTTAACTTGTTGGTGAATAGTTTTGGAAATATATCCATTCAAGAACTTTCAACTAATTCTCTTAAAGTTTATCTGGGAAAAGCAGCTGAAAAGCTTAAGCCATCAAGTCTGGGTCACAGAATTCGATTTATTAAATCTTTATTTATATGGGCTCAGGATGAAGATATAATTAATGGAAATCCTGCTTCCAAAATCAAGGAACCATAATTAGAATTAAGGGTTCCAAAATACTTGTCTGAAGAGGAAATTGAACATTTGCGGGAAGCTTGTCATACAACATTCGAAAATGCTTTATTTGAGTTTATGTATTCAACAGGATGCAGAATTGGTGAAGCAATAACTCTAGATAGGGCCTCAATCAATTTCTCTAATCAATCAGCAATCGTTTTAGGTAAAGGGCGTAAAGAACGAGAAGTATATTTCAATACTCGTTGTGAAATATGGTTGAAGCGATATTTAAGTGAGCGAAAAGATCATGAGGAAGCACTATTTGTGACAACACGTGCACCCCATCGAATGAGTATTTCTCAAGCGAGAAACATTATAAAACTGGTGGCAAAAAGAACGGACATTAAAAAGAGCATTCATCCCCACCAGCTTAGACATAGTTACGCCACAAATTTATTGAATAATGGAGCGCCCCTAGAAGTGATTCAAAATTTAATGGGTCATGAAAAAAGTGAAACCACAAAAATTTATGCATATCTATGTGGTGCAATGCGGAGAGACTTGTATAGAAAGTATTTTTAAGGGACCAAGGGTCCTTTTTATTTTGTTCTTAATAAACTATCGGGGCAGGATAGTTGAATAAGCGTAGTTTCTTAGTAAGACGATGATTTTGTAGAAACGCGTAGGTAATTTTCAGAAGATTTCCATTAAAACCTCGTTGGAAAAATGTATAATTAGATATATCATTCACAAGTTTATTAAGGAGGTATAATATTATCAATCTAATTAATGAGGTTGAATCAAATATTGATTTAGATATTGAGTGGATAAATTTAATTCTTTTAGCTAAAGAATCTGGTATATCTATTGATAAAATTAAAGAATTCTTAAATCAATCTTCGGGACCTCGATAAGGTCCTTTTTATTTTCACCTTATAAGCTGTTGCACAGATTGTGTCAACTCTACAATAAGGCAGGTTGCTGAGGCTGCCTTTTTCTTATGGCACTAACGGGGCAGATTAGTTGAAGAGAGGTTTTTAACTTGTGTTCAACAATCGGGCCATATTCTTGTAGAAGTGAAACATAAAAATTGTCTATATGGGGGCTAGAGCATTTTTGGCAACAAAAACAGTACTCCAATTTATAATACAATTGGAGTACTGTTTGATTCATATTGAGGAGTCGTACATCAAATACACTAATTTGTCTACGATTAACTAAAAAATATATTTTTTAATTCATTAATAGTTAAAATAATAAATAGTAAAATACTAACGCCTAGCGCAATATTAGATAGCCACTGATGACGATCAAGCGTACCAATATATTTTTTCTTGTTAAGTAAATAAAGCAAAGTGATTGCCATAAAAGGCATAAAGATAGATCCTAGTGCGCCATATGCAATGATTAATCCAACAGGTTTTCCTATGAAATGTAGTAACATTGGAGGAAATGTTAACCATAATACATAGAAACGATATGCCTTTGTTTTACTTAAATCACTATTACTAATGTCTTGATGACGAATTAATCTAATGAAATCGGCAAATAAATAAGGAACACCATTCCATACTCCAAGTACAGAAGTAAATGAAGCTGACCAGAATCCAATTAAGAATAAATATTGAACAGATGGATGTAGTTCATTACCTAAGATTGAAGCAAACTCTACTAATCCCTTTTCTCCACTAATATTAACATCTGTTCCATATAATAATCCCGCACCCAATACAAGAAGTGAGATTGTAAACAACGCAGTAACTATATATGCAATCGCAGAATCATAGCGAACCGCACGTATAAAAGATGATCCCTTCCATTTATTCTCTTGTAACCAATAACCATAAGAAGCCATTGTTAGTGAACCACCTACACCACCAATTAAACCGAGAGCATATACTAATGAACCTTGTGGAAGTGTCGGTACAGCAGTCCCCCAAATACCACTAAGTTGTGGGACGACTAGAAGGGCAGATCCAACAACTGTGATAAACATGATTCCGATTAACCCGTTCATGATTTTTTCAAATGTTTTATACTTTCCCCACCATACTAATATAAATGCTAATAATCCATGGATGATTGCCCATTGAGTTAAAGAAAGTTGAGGGAATAATACCGCCATAGCAAGCGCACATGAAGCTGTACCGGCAGCACCATAAACAAAGCCCCAAATGACTGAATAAACACCAAAATAACCTGTTGCCCATTTACCCATTAGGTGCCAGCCTTCTAATATAGTTTTACCACTTGTTAAATGCCAACGACCAACGCCTTCATTTAAAGCGAATTTAAGAATGGAACCTATAAGAATCGCCCAAAGGAATACTAAGCCATAATTTGTACCTGCCACAAGTGCGGCAACTAAATCACCTGCACCTACGCCAGTAGCAGCAACGATCAATCCAGGTCCAATAATGGAAGTTTTTTTTACCTCCAGATCTTGCTCAATTTGTGTATGTTTTTGTTCTATCATTGTAATCCCCCGTTGTATTCTTGATGATAACCTTTTCAAATTTTATTCCAAAATTAAGAGTTAAATAAAAATGGCCTCCTTTTCTATATAGAAAAATAAAGTGAAATTGATCACTTTGTGGATCTAAGTTGTTATTGTAAAATTCCTTTTTCTTTATTTTAACTATTATATCATTGATTATTTTTTAAGAAAATTAATAATTTTAGTAATATAGTGATAATTATTAATTTTAAAAAAATAAACAAACTCTCAAAAAAAGAAAGTAGTACTGGACTTATTGAATTTTAAAGGTGTTTCATTACGAATAAAGTTGATGCTTTTACAATAAAGATGTTTAAAACGCCAGTCGTTTTATTCCTTTAAAGGGCGCTTTTCTTTAATAAGAAGGCGTCCTTTTGTATTGCACCAGATTCTAGAACAACACATTTTAGGGATCGGATTATGTTAAAGTTTAGAAGAGATTGTGAATGTTTCTACTTAAACTATAGGGTGCGTTAGCTGAAGATCGGAGCTTTCTTTAAGACAGCTTTTTCTTATGCAACTGATATGAACGAAACTGTCAACCCACCACACCCAAATGTTTTTAAATGGTGTTTCATTCAGCTATGAATAGAGTTATTCCTTGTTCAACTTATAAACCAAATATCCTTTCGGATTTAGCTTGTCAAGGGCGTACTTTCCCTTGATAAGCTAAATCGAAATGGATACAATTCTAAAAGTTGAACAAGGATAACCTTAAAAACTTGGCACGAAGGCAAAAACGTTGACGGTGGTATACAAACTGATATGCGTGGGTTGGTTACCACATTTCACTCCATCCGTCACGGAGCTGCCTCGGACTAACGGCGCACGTTCAGTTCCTAGACCTAGTGCATAGTTGCACATGAGGGTTCTCCTTCCCGGGGGTTTGCCTTCGAGCCAAATCTTCAATTCTAAATCACAAAATTATGATTCGATAAAATCATTTATTACATAATCTTACTTTCGATCTACTTAAGCAACATTCGATACACTTACTTGCTTATCCTCAATGGCACAACCGATAGCCCAAATAAAACCAAGTAATTCTCTGGCTACTGCAACAACAGCTACTTTTCCACCTTTTCCTTTAGCAGAGATGCGATGATATTTCATATGAAGACGGTGTTGAGCTTTCCAAGCAATACGTTTTGCCTCTGGATCTTGACCTTCTTGACGTTTAAGCAATTCACCTTTAAGAGATGGTCGATGGCGATAAGACCAACAAACTTCTACTATGGAACGACGAATTTGGGAGTTTCCGGTTTTCGTAATGGAACCTTGCCAACGACTAGACCCACTCGAGTATTCCTTTGGAACAAGTCCAGCATAGGACATCAGTTGTCTTGGGTTTGAAAAGCGAGAAAACTGTCCAATTTCAGCTACCAAAGTAACAGCTGTGACTTCTGCGACTCCTCTTAATGTTTGAAGAGCTTGAATTACCGGAGCATGTTCACTTTGAAGGGCTTCTTCATGAATTTGAGCTTCGATACGTTTCATACGATCTTCAACTTCATTGATTGCATGAAGATATTCTTGAAAAACAATACGTTGAGAAGCTCTTTCAAATGTTAATTGTTTTAACCATTCACGATGTTTTACGGACCAATTTCTAACTCCTTGCGGAGGACGTATTCCATGGCGAAGTAAGAAGTGAACAAGTCTCTGGCGAGAACTTTGTAAATCCTCACGAGCATCATGACGAGCACGAATTAAGTCTCTCAATGCTTCATGATCTTCATCTGGAACCCATACAGAAGTAAGCTCTCCAGCGCGAAGTAGCTGAGCTAATCTAATAGAATCTCTTTTATCTGTTTTTACACGATCGCCCGATCGCTTTGGAATAAGGGAGGGTGCGACAACCATACAATCAATGTCCATAGATAGAAGAAATCGATAAATTCCATACCCAGAAGATCCTGCTTCATAACATACTAATAGGCTTTCAGGCTTCCCTAACTTTTTCATCAATTTGCGAATATCCTCTGGTTTATTTTGAATAGTTCCATGAAATCTAGGTTCACCACGACCAAAATCAGCAATCGCAACAGCAATTGAATCTTTAGATACGTCTAAACCAACAAATTTTTGAACATCCTTCATAATATAGGCTCCTTTTCGTGTGTAGCTCTACACTTGGTTTTTTATTTTTGGTAGTAACATTATGACCAAGTGCAATCTACGTTAAGCGATGGGAGCCGTTTTCGTTCATTATGACTAACGGGGCAGATTAGTGAAAGAATAAATTTTAAACAGGACTATTGATTAAGTACGTAGTATTTAAAAAGTGAATGTAAAAAGAGGGGGGGAATCTTTTTGGAATTTTATAGATTTGACAAAGAAGTAGGAAAAAACGTTTCTCATTTTAATTTAAATTTCATTATGTCTCGAATTGTAAAAACAGAAAAACCTACACAAATTGGTTGTATGCATTTAGAAGCTAACGGAATTGTAGGTTTCCATCAAGCTTTATCCCACAATTGCTCATTGTTGTAGATGGGGAAGGATGGGTTCGTGGTGATGATGAATTAAAAGTAAATATAAAAGCTAACGATATGGTCTTTTGGGAAAAGGGTGAAGGACACGAAACAGCAACTGCCACTGGACTAACTGCAATTGTAATTGAATCTGAAGAATTAACCCCTTCTAATTTTATGCCAATTAAAAAACATAAATAAAAAAATCTTGTTGAACTAACGTATGCTTTACTTCAATGCTAAGAGCTGATCAGCAGCTCTTTTACTTATGGCACTAACGGGGCAGGTTACTTAAAGGGGTACCACCAGCAAAACGCGGATTTACAACGTTAAGGGAATTCGGATACAAAAATAGCCGGTTTTCACCACGATAAAGTGTAACCGGCTGATAGCTATCATTGGTTTAACGGTCGTAATGACTCTAAGGTAGTAACTCCTTTTGGGTCAAAACGATACTCGCCAAGAAAGTTGATATGCTCCCATCCCAATGGAGCTTTCAACTTTTTTGAGCTGATACTGTAGATCAGGGCCAATTAATTGAATAAGGTTTATTGAAAAAACAGGCATCATTAACTTAAGAAAAGTATGTATAAAGTTTTAATGATATACTTAAAAAAGGAAAGTGGGGAGATATTATGTGTACTCCAAACTTACTACATACAGATAGGGCATAGGAGGCTGTCATGCCAAGAACAAAGTACGTAGAAATATATGAAGATTTAAAAAAGAAAATTGAACAGAATGATTATCAGTATCAACAACTCCTTCCTTCAGAGAATACATTGATCATAGAGTATGACTGCTCAAGAAACACATTACGAAGAGCAATCGGAAATCTTGTAAACGAAGGGTATGTACAAACCAAGCATGGGAAAGGTGCCCGCGTGATTTATCAAGATTTTAAGGGAAATGAATATATGTTTGGTGAGACGGAAACGTTTAAGGAGTTTGCTATTCGAAACAATAAGAAACATCGGACAGACGTCACCGTCTTTGAGGAATTGGTTGTAGATGAAGGCATTCATGAGCATACCAGGTTTCCAATCGGTGTTGAAGTGTATCACCTGAAGCGTGTCCGTTATTTAGAAGGCAATCCCGTAATTATGGATTATAATTATTTTAGGAAAGATATTGCTAAAGGATTAACGATTGAGGTAGCAGAGGATTCCATTTATGAATACTTAGATAGAGAGCTGAACCAACGGGCGGTCACTGCAAAGCGGAAAATGGTGGTAGAAAGAACTACTGAGATGGATGAGAAATATTTAAAATTAGATGGGTTTAATAGTGTTGTCGTTGTGACCAGTCATGTTTTTAATGCGGATGGAGTGATGTTTGAACATACTCAATCAAGGCATACTCCGGGTAACTTTGTGTTCTTCGACCAAACACAGCGAAAATAAGAAAAGTGTATGAGATGAAGTTCTCATACACTTTTTTAATTAATTTGCCAGTTTTGATGCTAAATGGATAAACACGCTGGACGTCCACGTATGGGCAAGGTCTCGCAATCCTTCCCCCGTTTCAGCATGGAAGTTTTCCGCAAACCCTCCATATTTACAAAGCTCTAGGAACTTCTCGGTTACTTCATTTGCTAATTGTTGTTCGCCGCATTCTTCAAATGCTTCTATAAACAAGAGAGTGGTAGGAGCCCAGATTGGTCCCCTCCAGTAAGCGTCCTCCTCATAATAAGGACTGTCGATGGCTTCCGACGCAATTCCCCACTTTGTTAAATACCTTTCGCTCTTTAGAAGATTGAGGATGTTCTTTTTAGCAGCTTCAGGAAGTTTGTTTCCCAAGATAATTGACATTAAAGGCAGGATTCCTTGGCTCTCAATTACTTTACCGTCTCTTGTAAAGCGAGCAAATGGAAGGTCCTCAATAAGGAAATAGTCGCAAAATATCTGCATGTATTTTGTGGATTGTTCTTCCCAATATTTCTTATCTTCTACTTTATCAAGTTTTTCTGCCACAACAGCCAGCATATCCATCGACTTAATCAAGAATGCTGTTAAGTCTGGTGAGTCGATGATGTTTGCATCTCTGAACACCGTGCTGTTATCCTGTCCGGAATCATTCCCGTGATGGTACTCGCAAATCCCGTCGCCATTGAAATCTTTGTACTGAAGATAAAATTCTACATGTCTCTTGATTTGAGTATATATTCTCTTTAATTGTTCAGTAGTCAATTTCATTTTTTCCATTATTTTCAACACGAATAACCCTTGTACGGGAGGCTTGGAGAAATTCCAACGGATGGTCGAATCGCTGAGGGAACCTGGAATTTGTCCGTTTACGTCCTGATAATCGAATAATAACTGAATTTGATCCCATGCGAGCTCATTATCAACACCAGCAAGTGCTAATGCGTTGAAGGCATTATCCCAACTCCAAACACCTGGGAAATTTGTATTCGACATATACATGGCTTTTCTCTTCAACAGCCCTTGTTCATTCACAATACATGTCCAATTCAGATAAGCAGCTTCCCTTAGGGTTTTTTGATACCTTTCGGGAACAGCAGGCTGTTTAGATAAGAATTCTAGAAAATGATTCGTGCTCTTATCCAATGCTTCTTCAAAGTTATACTCCCTTTTTACTGGAATTGCCCCACTTGTAGGAATGTCTTCAATGACACATAAAAATTTATCTGACTCATCCGTTGAGGTGATTTGGATACTCGACAGGTTATCTGCTTTGTTTGTGCTGCCTGTCGTATCCATGAATACGTTTTGTTGAAGCATGACTGATCCTTGAGGTGCAAAGATCATGTATTTGGTCAGATTCTTGTAGCTATTGACAATGCAGTAGTTTTCACCGGTTTTTCCCAAAAGATAGTTATATTCGAAATTGAAGATTGGCTGGGAATCAAGTGTTAGACCTACTTTTTCCCCTCGGCCTTGTACAAAGATTCTTTCAGCATCTTCAAAGCATACAAAGATTTCCCCACCATTAAATGTCAGGACAATCTTAAATTCATCGGCTTCATAGGTGTACTCAACTGGAGTCCCATTTATTGTTGGGATGATTTTAAGAGCATTTTGATGCTGTTTTGATTTGCCTCTTACTGAATTAATATAGAGCCCATTTTTCTCTGGGGTCTGGCTTTCTTGGTAAGTGAGAGCCATGTAAGAACCATAATGACTCATAGGTGTGATTCGTATATCCAAAGTGAGCACTCCTTTTTACAATTTTTCTTGACAATTTATACTGTACTAAAATAAACTTGTTTAAACAAGTTAAAAATTAATGTAAACGCTTAGGTAGAGGAGGTTATCAAATGGATTTTAAAGATCATGTATCCAGCATCATAAATAATATCGGCGGGTCAAAAAACGTCATTAATGCATCCCACTGCGTGACAAGGCTACGCCTGGTATTAGTAGATGAAAGCCTGATCAATAAAGAGGCGTTAGAGGAAAATGAACTGGTGAAGGGGACTTTCTCAGTGAATGGCCAGTTTCAAGTCATTATTGGTCCAGGGCTTGTAGAGAAAGTGTACAATGAGTTTGTAAATCAGACCGGTACAGAAGAAGTAAGTAAAGATGAAATCAAGAAGATTACTAGTGAAAAAGGGAACATCATTCAAAAAGGTGTCCGGGTCTTGGCAGACATCTTCATTCCGATCCTACCGGCAATCGTTGCTGCAGGTCTTTTATTAGGATTAAATAACCTTCTGGCAAACTCTGGTATTTTCTATGACAAAAAATCCTTGTTGGATGTGTATACGGGCTGGACAGGATTTGCAGAATTTATCAATGTCATTGCCAATACGGCATTTACATTCCTTCCTGTACTCATCGCGTGGTCTGCTGCTAAGAAATTTGGTGGGAATCCATTATTAGGAATCGTGTTAGGTCTATTATTAGTGCATCCTTCATTAATGTCTGCTTATGCGTATGCAGAAAATCCAAGTGAAGTGGAATACTGGAGTCTATTTGGATGGGACATAGCCAAAATCGGTTATCAAGGACAGGTTCTTCCTGTTATTTTTGCGACATGGGTTTTAACATGGTCTGAGAAACGTTTGAAAAGCTTCATTCCAGATAATTTACAAATGTTATTTGTGGCACCGATTTCATTAGTCTTCGCTGGCCTCTTAACATTCGGAGTCATCGGGCCGATTACGATGACAGGTTCAAATTGGATTACGGATGGTATTCTTTATCTGTTTGAAGTATCCCCTGCGTTTGCCGGAGGCGTGTATGGATTTATTTCCGGTCCTCTTGTCATTACTGGAATGCACCACATCTTCTTAGGAGTGAATTTGCAAATGGCCGGTACACTTGGCTATGTTACTTTATGGCCGATAGGGGAAACGGTTACACTAGCTCAAGGCGCTGCTGCGTTGACTATGTTCTTTATTCTAAAGCAAAATCAAAAATTAAAAGGTGTGTCACTCACTGCAACGTTATCCGCATGGCTTGGGGTTACTGAACCAGCGATTTACGGGATCAATCTTCGATTCAGGTATCCTTTCATTGCCGTTATGGTAGGAAGTGCATTCGGAAGTGCGTATCTAGCAGCACAAGGTGTGAAAGCTACTTCTGTCGGAGTGGGAGGAGTTCTATCTTTCCTTTCTGTTTATCCGGAACATTGGAGCGTCTATTTCATTGGGATGGCCATTACATTTATCATCACCGTTACGTTAACTTTTGGGTTCTTTAAAAGTAATTTATTTAAGGCTGATAAAACTATTGAAAAAAAAACAGAGGATAAGGGTAAAAAATCTTTAGAATTAAAAACGCTATCAAAAAACGTTTAAAGGTAAATGATTAAAAACCACTCACATATTGTGCAACAAAGTTAACCTTTAATAAAAAGATTCAATATTAGTAAGTAATGGATAATCTCATGAAATGAATGTAAAACCTTTACTCAGCAAACGGGCTCTTTAATGGAGCAATGAAAAAAGCCTAATTTCTTAGCATTAAATTGAGAAATTAGGCTTTTTAATATTGAAATTTCCTTAACGTTGTAAATCCGCATTTTCCTGACGCTACCCCTTGTTGAATAATTATATCCCAATTTCTCATTTGATCGCTGAGAGATTGGGATTTTTAATATTGGAATATTCTTAACGTTGTAAATCCGCGTTTTGCTGGTGGTACCCCTTGAAGAAGAGCTATGTTAAAAGTTCAACTAATTTTACTAATTTATGGTAACGTTAAATTAATGAATTTTATTAGGGGAGCTAAAATTATGATTATTATTTCAATTTTTTACGGCTTTGTTGGTTTAGTTATTCTATTTTTTATTGTTCAATATGCCATTAGTATTGGGATTGACAATTCTAAAGAAGTTAAGGCTTTTCGGTCCGAACTTAAAGAAATAAAAAAACAACTCAAAGATTTAGGTGGAAAATAAACACATAAGCAATTTTTCTTATTCAAGAAATGGATGCGTTAGCTGAAGATCGGAGCTGTCTTTAAGGCAGCTTTTTCTTATAGAACTAAAGGGGCAGGTTAGCATTCCTGTAGATCGTTAAATATCAGGTTTGAAAAAAATAGAGCCCCTCAGTAAGATAC
>NZ_JADILK010000077.1 GCF_017355165.1 Bacillus sp. SD075
GCTGCCTTATAGACAGCTCCGATCTTCAGCTAACGCACCAGTTAGTTCATTAAGGTGACACATAAAGTGCAGTTGTTTGTATATCCGAATCAAACCCTATCATCCAGTCCAAAAAAAATTCATTTATTCTGCATATGCTTACCCCATTTTGCTAATGAATCCAGTGATGGTATCAGGGCTTTTCCTGCTTCAGTCAGTGAGTATTCTACTCTTGGTGGAATCTCCATATACTGTTTACGAATAACGAGTCCATAATCCTCCATTTCTTTTAAAGATTGAGATAACATCATATTAGTTATCCCATCAACTTTACGTTTCAACTCGTTGTAACGTAAAGTGTTGTTTTTCCACAAAGCCCAGATAATTGGGAGTCGCCATTTACCTCCAATTATGTTCAAAGCATAATTTAATGGACAATTATTCCTATTCTTTTTTCTTGTTTCTTCTCTATTCACTAAAACACTCCTTTAATCAGTTTTTACTGTCTTAGTAATAAAATCCTGCATACTTGTTTTAACATGACTATGTAGTAATATTTTAAGTAGCTAATTCGTTCAAGTAAAGGAGATGAAAAATATGAATTTTAAATATGAAGTTATACCTGACGAAAAAGTTGAAATTTGTAGAGATCTATGTAATGAACTGATGGCCTTCCAGAAATCAAAAGCATATTTCAAACCGGAACTGTTTAACGACATGAATTTTGAAACACGGATGATTCCTTCTATGAAAAGTGCGATTTACAATCATATTGTGGTTGCTAAAGATAATGGTAAAGTAGTTGGTTATGCTTACTCGAACATCTCTCCTAAAGAAGCTTATTCAAATGAGTTCGCCACTTTTTTTGACTTGTCTTCTGTTAGTAGGAATAATGTAGGCTGTTTATCTCAATTTTATATTAAAGAAGAGTACAGACAATATCGGATTGGATCTATACTTTTCAATATGTCAATGAAGTGGTTGAAACAATTTCATGATGTCGAAGATTATTTTATCTTTGTTTCAAATGGCAATCAACATGCCTTGGAATTCTATAAACGTAAAGGATTTTCTGTTAGCCATGATATATTGGATGGCTTTATAACCGTTTTACGAAACAATACACAGTTTGAAAATAAGATAGATGTTTCATAATTAAGGATGTTTAAAAAATTCGTTGCTTTTAACCCAATTAAAGATTTAATAGGTGTACCCTTTTGTACAAAGGGTATGCCACAATTTTCTTTTAATAAATTCCCTTCTTGTGGTAAATTATTTAGATAACCCTCCTATGGATAACAAAAATCCCCATAAAAGACCGACCATATTCTCGATCGTTTCTTCCCTGTTAACTATGAAAAATACCTTTGTATCAACCCTTCAACAAAACAAAATTAACCGTCTTATTGATACACGTCTACAAAACACATCTCAATTGGCCGGTTTCACTAAGAAGGATGACCTTGCATTTATCTTAGAACTGCTTCATACCGATTATGTTCATGATCTTTCTTTAGCCCCGACGGAAAGCCGATGAAGGCAATCAAATAAAAAGAGATTTCTTGGGGAGAGTTTGAGACCACTTTCTTAAATTTATTATCGCAACGGAAAATAGAAACAAGAATGAATGAAATAATAGAGGACAGCGTTCCATGTTTCTTATGCAGTGAAGAGAAGCCACATCATTGCCATCGAAGATTGGTTGTTGAATATTTAAGGGAATTTGATAATCGCATTCGTATCGTTCATCTATAGCATACAATCAAAATTAATTGCTCAATCTCTTTATAACGAAATGTGTGGTTAATTGTCCGAATGGTTCATTTGAATCGGGCGACCTTCTTAAATAAAAGAGCGCTCTTCTTGATGAGATTCTACCGCGCAGTACGACTACACTACGCTTCTTGAACTCCCTCAGTTTAATACGATTTTCTCACAAATACTCGCTTATTCGCAGGATTTCATCACCATTGAATTTAAGTTCACGGTTAAATGGAGTGATTTCAGGACATGAAGATTTCGTGAAGGCATAGTGATGTTTACCTTTAAGTTATCAGAAGTAAATTCAGCACATTGGTATTCCCTGATTTTCTTTGAGTGTGGGGTGTTGCGAAAGTACCTTGCTGAAAAGATCGAGACTTATCTTTTTATTCAGCTACCTAAGCCAAGTGAGTATCCAAATGTTTTAAAAATTTCTGTTGGAGATTACTGGTGTATCCAAAATAACGGCTGGTCTATTGATTCTGCTACTGAAATTTTTAGTGAGGAATGGATATCTGATGCGAGTTTTTTGTCACCGAACCTGAAATTTATGGGAATAATAAACTCTATCATCAATTGAAAAAAGAACTTCGAATAAGAAAAACATAGGGAGATTTTAGTCTTCCTATGTTTTCATTCATATTATTTATCTGTTTGTTTTTGCTTCTTTTTCAAATACTCCGCACGTATTTTTTCAAGATGCTGCTTTTTATCAAATTTGGCAGGCGTCTGTTTTTCATGAAACTTTGTCACAGCTACCTTACCTTTGGTATCCAATTGATATTTTCCCACTTTGTTCACCTACTTTTCCTGTCTTTAAAGAGAATCTATTCAACAAATATAATATACCTTATTTTACTGAAGTAAACCTTATTACTTTATTAGTGTACTGCATATATCAGTAAAAACATTAAAAACTTAGTAAAATAATCTCCCCAATATTTTTCTCCCAAAAATCACCCCTTTTTATTAACTTTTCTACTTATAACAATCTTAATCCAAATATTACCTTATTCAACTAACCTGACCCATTAGTTCATTAAGGATTATTGTCTTTATGGAGTAGTATCTTCCGTCCGCGTTGGGTTTCTCATTTGAGGGGTTAGTATAGATCTTTAATGATAGTACCGCCTTTCTCCGTTTCCTTCGGCTATAGGCTCTTTTGTCTCAGCATCTATAATTACAAATTTGTGAATCATTTTTTCTTTTGTCTCTTTAATGGAACAAAATAGATATATTTGCCTTTTAGGATCTATATTTGGGTGTGGATTATTGTAACTATTAACTAGTGAATATTTTTCCGCATGTTTATTTACTGTGGATTTTAAATCATTATACAGAAGTTTTTCTCTAATATTCAGGGTTGCAGTTTTGAATTCACTATAATCTCCTAAGTTGTTTCTTTTATAAAATTCATTTGCACTGATTAGTTGTTTCTTGCTATTATCCGTATACTTTTCGGAAGTTTGTGCATTTACATTAACTGTTATTAACATAAGCATAGTTAAGATTAAAATAGACAATTTAGTTTTCATTGGGCCTCTCTCCTTTAACAAGATTAAAGGTATTATCCCCATTTTTAATTTTCTTAATGAGCTAACCTGCCCCGTTAGTGACATAAGGATTTTTAAACAACATTATATTTTTTAATGACTTTATTGTAAATTAAACAATTTTATTAGCTCTGTACAGTAGCGTCAGGAAAATGCGAAGTTTCAATATTAAAAAACCTAATTTCTCAGCATTAAATGAGAAATTAGGTTTTTTCATTAATAGAAAAAGACTTATAAGTATTTATCACTAATCACTTTCATATGATGTAACTCGTGCCCGACAATGCCATATGCAAAGGTACCTATCGAAACTGGGCAGTTCATTACAGTTCCATAACGATCCCATGCTGCATCATCAATGGTTGAAATAAGACTTAACGTGTTGGAGCGTACCGTGTCTAAACCAGCTAGTAGCTGCTCCCAGGATAATTTGTTGAAGTTTGCCGAAGTAAAAAAAGGAGTAATTTTCCCAGTGGGTAGAAAAATGAAGCATATGCACAATTTTTTGTGGGACAAAGTTATCTTAAATCATTGATTGCTGACCCTAAAGTGACCGTTGGTGTAGGGAATGTGACCTTTGAATCAGGATGCAGAAATAACTGGCATATTCATCGTGATGGATTCCAACTTTTATTAGTAACTGGTGGCGAAGGTTGGTACCAAGAAGAAGGTAAACCTGCTCAATTCTTAAAAGCTGGAGATGTTATTGTCACCCACGATGGTGTAAAACACTGGCATGGCGCTACAAAAGATAGCTGGTTTGAACACATAGCAATCACTGCAGGTACCCCGGAATGGTTGGAACCAGTAACAGATGATGAATACAGTAAAGTAAAATAATAGTTGAGGATAAAAAAAGCCCTGTTCAACCGGGCTTTTTAAATAACATTGCAAAAAAGTGTACTTCACTATCTTGCCCGTTAGTTTAAGTACACTCTTTCACAATTTATGCCGTCTTCGATCCATCATGACTTTGTACAAAATCGTTACGCACGTTTCCAAGGAGAAGGCCCATAATAAGAGACAAAATATTGCCTACAATCAAATAGCAGAATGCGATGTAATAAGATCCATTGAATAGCTGAATCAAAGCACCCATAACTGCTGGAGTGATAAATGCTGCTAGATTCGCTCCAGTATTTATCATTCCAAAAGCGCTTCCCATAATCGTAGAGGACAACAACTTCAATGGCACAGCCAAAATGCCCATGTATGCGATCTGAAGGAAGAAGGCCGCCATGTTTTGGAAGAGGATTGTCATTGTCAGATATTCAACATTGAACATGGCAAAAATACAAATGGCTGATAGTAGATTGCCAAAGATGATCAATAGTCTCTCACGGTTCACAAAGACTTTGTCAACCAGCCACCCTCCAACCAAGTAACCAATCATCCCTGCAATTGCCGGAAGGGATGAGTAGATCCCAGTATCAAGCAAATTGAGTTTACGGACATTCATGAGATAGGATGGCACCCAGCTATTCAGTCCCCAAATCGCAGTATACAAACCAAAAAGAGAAGCCATTATTTTCCACATAGAAGGTGATTTCAGCAGAGAAGTAATAGAGACTTTCCCTTCTTGCTGCTTAATTTCACTATGGTCGGTTTTGTCTGACCGGAGAAATAGGGTGTACAACAGGGCGATAACCCCCCCCATAATTCCAAGACATATATACACGTTTCTCCAACCTAATTGCGTAATAAAGTAGGCTCCCGCTATACTTGCCACGAACCCACCCAATACAATTGCGACAAGTAATACTGACTGTGCACTAGATCTTTTTTCTGGGCTCACATTCTCACTCATTAGTTTGGTAGCTGCTCCTGGAAACGCTCCTTCTCCCAATCCAAAGAAAAATCGGATAACCAAGAGAGAAGTGACCGACCAAGCCACACCTGACAAACCAGCAAACAAGGAGAACACTAGGATTGTTACTATAATGGCATATTTGGACCCGTATCGGTCTGCTAACATACCTCCTGGTATTTGCATGAGTGTATAGCCCAGATAAAATATGCTAAGCACGATCCCAAAAGTTGCTGCATCCATATCTAATTCTTTTCCAATAGGCAAAATTGCTATGTTTATGAACATACGATCAATGGAAGAAACAAACCAACCTAAGAAGAGTAGTACAATAATCCCCTTTTGTCGTGACAGTCTTGGATTCAAACCCTTCCCCACCCTTCTTATATACTCCCAGAATAAGTTTTCATTAAAGCAGCCGCCAGAACCCAATGCAGGTGTCTGGCTTACTTGCTTTCTGTCTAAATTCATATAATGAATCATCACTTGTTTTTAAAGGAAATCCTTTCTAATAAACCCCAATCTGGAAAGTGCCGTGAATAGACAAATATAGATGGACATCGATAAAACCCGACAGCTTTTTTCTGACTCTGCTCAAACCTATTATTTATGGGCAATAGGATTAAAAATTAATTCTTCTATGGAGTGAGGACACTCCGTCAGCATCTCATATCCATTTTTTGTAACGAGAATCGTGTCCGAATGACGAAAGCCTCCTATTCCAGGGACATAAATACCGGGTTCGACCGTAAATGTCATTCCCTCTTTTAATATGGAGTTATCATCAAAACGGAAGAACGGAGCCTCATGGACAGCAAGACCGATACTATGTCCGGTGCGATGAACGGCATTTTCACCATATCCTGCTTCTTGAATAATTGAGCGTGCTGCAACATCTACATCATTTGCCTTTACACCAGCTTTGATTGTATCAAGCGCGGCTTTTCGTGCATTCACCATCACTCCGAACAATTCTCTTTGCTTAGCATTCGGCTCCCCAACAAAGCAAGTTCGTTCACATTCACCCTTATATCCATCAAATGAAGTAATTCTTGTAATAATTAATCCATCCCCTAATTCTATTTTTCTCAAATTTGAAAACACATGTGGCAAAATCGTACGTTCTATTCCAGATGGACTCATTCCTCTAGAAATAAAGCTTGAGTCAGGATAAAGGTAAGAGGCTTCTTGATAACTTGCTCTGGCTGCAGCATCTTCAATTTCCAACTCAGTAATTCCTACTTTAAGAGCACGAAATGCTGCTTGTACAGAGCTTACGGCTAATGAGCAGACTTGACGCATTTTTTCTAATTCCTTGACACTTTTTACCGCTCGCATTTTAATCATCTCGGAAGTAATATCGGCTAATTCCCAGTCTTCTCTCTGGAGGATACTTGCCAATTCAAATGGTAAGAAGCGAGACTCAATTCCGAGCCTCCTTTCCCCTTTTTGAGCTTGTAAACATTTTATAATCAACTCAACAGGGTTAATTTGGTCTGCCTTTTCAGGATGCTCATAATACACAAATATACGATCATATTCCGCATATAATTTGGCGTGTTCTTCCTCTAATCCTGGTACAATTAGGATACATTCATCCTTGGTTACTAATGTGAAAATTGGTCGGGAATAAGTAATTATTTCAAATCCAGTCATGTAGCACTGGTTAAGTGGATCAGTCAATAATACTGCTGTAAGTTTTCCATTTTCCATAAAACCCCGTAACTTTTCTAACCGTTTGTTAAAATTCATTAGATCAGCCCCTCAATTAAAAATGCTTATACCCTTACAAAACAGTCCTACATTCATAAGTTTTTCAAATCACATTCCAATAATTTACAGAAAAAACTTTCAATAAAAATACCACCATGAGAACAACAATCAATAATGGATAAATAACAATAATAAAAACCAACGTTTAATGAATTTAGTCCATCTTTGACCCAGTCTGATTGTGTACCCTACCGTTACGTGCGTTCCTAATGAGAAGACTTATAATTAGAGACAAAATATTGCCTGAAACCAAAATGGCAGAATGAATGTGTAGTTATAAGATTATTCTCATCGTTCTCCCTTATTTATACTCTCAGAATATAGTAATCTTCGTTTCCCTACTCATCGACTCGCATTTTCGGAACATGTTCCTTACAAAAGCAGCTTTAGAGATATTATAAATAAAAAGAAAGAATTGTAGAAATACTTAAAAATATCTATAATGATACCCAATAAGTATTATTCAATGAACAGGAGGAGGAAGAGTGGAGCTGAGGCATATTCGATATTTCGTGGCACTTGCAGAAGAGCTTAACTTTAGTCGTGCATCCGAGCGCTTGCATATTGCCCAACCCCCGCTTAGCAGGCAAATTCAACAATTGGAAGGCGAAGTTGGCGTTCTCCTGTTTCATCGTACCAATCGCCGGGTTGAATTGACCAATGCAGGGAAAGCTTTTCTGGAAAAGGCTTATCAAATGCTTGATCTGGTTGAGGATGCATTTGATACAGCACGAATGACGGCTAGGGCAGAACACGGGCAGCTGGTAATTGCGTTCACCGGGACTGGAGAAAATATCCTTCCCATCGTGCAGAAGTATCGGGCAAAGTATCCTTCCGTCAACTTGAATCTACAGCAAATGGGTACTACCGCCCAAATTCATGCATTACATGGGAAACAGATTGATGTCGGGCTTCTCACCCCGCCTGTTAATAGCGAACAGCTAATCGTAAAAAATTATATGCATCTTCCTTTAAAAGCCATGCTACCAGAGAAACATCCCTTGGCAATGAAAGGGGACCCCATTTCCATAGCAGACTTGGCAGACGAATCATTTGTTATTACCCCAAGGGTGATTGGACCGGGCTTTTACGATGTGATTACAAAAACCTGTCTTCAAGCCGGGTTTTCTCCTAATATCACGGTTGAGACTCATGACCTCCAAACGGTAATGTCTCTCGTATCCCTTGGGATGGGCGTCTCACTTACAGCTGGAAATACACAAACTAATGGAGTTGTCTTTAGGGAACTGGTGGATACGACAGTTACGCTGGATATAGCAGTAGCATACCGCCGTGATGAGAAATCAGAGGTGTTTCATTCGTTTCTGGATATGTTTTTCGATTATTATTCCATTTAAAATGATGAGAGCCGCCTATCATTTACGTGTCGATAGGCGGTTTCCCAATATTTTTTGGAGAGCTTAACTGAGCTTCGCTTGTTATACGAAATCTACGTCCTACCCTGGCTACTGATATAATAGATTCTATTAAAAAAAGGTCAACCAGTAAAATAAACTGGCTAACCTTATAATTCGAACGCACCCATTAGTTGAACAAGCACCTACTTTTTTATTGGTTTTTCTTCGAGTTGTGCGAAAGAAAGTTTTATGAATAATATCTATCTTCTTGTAAAAATATAAGATAATAATTAACAAGGAGACTTAATAATGAGAAAAACAGCTATATTATTTCTTATCCTTTTCATTTCGTACAATAGTGTTAGTGAAGCAAAAACCACAATAGAAACAATCCCTCAACAGCAACCACCTTCCATAATGGAATTAGCTTTTCTAAGATATCTGGGCATAACCACCATACTTGAAATTATGGAAAAACACGGTGATTCCCAGCTATTCACTTTTAGTAGAATTGAAAAAATTTCAAGAGATATTCAAAATGATTCATATGATGTGTCATTACGAGTAATTGGATTTGAAGGACCACTTAACCCACCCTATAAGGTAATTCGTATGACTATTCGTATACCGGGTGTGAAATATAGTAAATATAGTGTAATTTCCTATAAGCATCGGTATGTCTCTGATAAAGAATTTGATGAATTAACTAAATATACTGCTGATTAATTGTACTTCTTTTTGTCAGAATTTAATGTGACATTTATGAGCCAATCTTTCTTGTTGAACTAACTGCCCCGATAGTTCATTAAGGGGTAGCATCAGGAAAGGATTTACAACGTTAAGGAAACCACAATACATAAAGCCTAAATTCCCGGTGTTATAAGTGTGAATTCAGGCTTTGTTTACTTCATTAAAGAGCCTGTTCGTTGAAGATCATTGTAGCTTTAGAATAAAGATGATCGAAAAGTTACCTTTACCCTATATTTAACATCCATACAAAAGACTCCATACTGAAAAAAGATTGATTAAAAGGAAGTGACTTTATAGAGTTATTAAAAAGAAAAAAAGGAAGGTTGGGAAATATTTTTTCTATCTGATTTTTAATATTATTTTCCCTTTCGCCCTTCCTGACTCCGCATACTCCATCGCTTTTTGAGCATCTTCAAAAGGAAAAACTCTATCAATTATAGGTATAATTTTACGAGTCTCAATAAAGTTTGCGATTATACGTAATTGCTCTCCACTCGGCTTCATAAACAAAAACGTATATTGAACATTATGCTTTTTTTCAAGCGCAGTAAGTTTATTACTTGCTGCAGAAAACAACAACGTTTTAAAAAATCCGGAACCATATTCTTTACCAAAACGAGCATTCGGTAATCCCGAAACGGAAACAATTTTCCCTCCGTTTTTTATCACTTCGAATGATTTTTCGAGTATCTCACCCCCAAGTGTATCAAATACGGCATCATAGTTTTTCAGTATCTCTTCAAATTTTTCTGTCTTGTAATTGATAATTTCATCTGCACCAAGAGATTTCACTAAATTCGCACCAGCTTCACTGGCAGTCGTTGCAACAGTGGCACCCATTAATTTGGCCAGTTGAATAGCAAAGGTACCGACACCGCCAGCACCAGCTTGAATTAAAATCTTTTGTCCCTTTTGCAATTGCAAAATGTCAGTTAGGGCTTGATAGGAGGTTAACCCAACCAGTGGAATCGATGCTGCTTCTTCAAAGCTTAAATTTTTAGGTTTTAAAGCGATGTCATCTTCATGAATGGCGATATATTCAGCAAAAGTACCGATTTTACTCTTACGTGGACGTGCATATATTTCGTCGCCAACTTTAAAACGAGTCACTTTTGTGCCAACCCTTGCAACGACACCAGAAAAGTCATTTCCTAAGATAAGAGGCATTTTATATTTAACTAGCAATTTCACTTTCCCATCGCGTATCTTAAAATCAACAGGATTAATACTAGCTGCATGAATTTCTGCGAGTACCTCATATTCACCAATTTCAGGTGTGTGCATTTCTACCAAACGCATTGGAACTTTCCCATACCTATCAATAACCATTGCTCTCATACCTATACCTCCAACTAATGTGTGTTTATATTCCTTGATTTCAATAAAAGTTCTGCATGAACTTATCAATATCCAACACAAGCGTTCTTAATAAACCTAATTCCGTACGTACATTAATATAATAAAAGTTTTTTGTCCCTTCTTTACGCATTAAAATAACACCGGCATCTCTTAAAACCTTAAGATGATGGGACACAGCAGGTCGAGAAAGATGTGTTTGTTTAGTGATTTCACCCACACGTAAACCTGTTTGACAATCCGTACCCATTAGAACTAACAAGATCGATTGACGCGTTTCATCACCAATTGCCAATAGTACTTTTTGACAATTAATAAAATCCTCTTTGATAATATTTAGTTGGTCCTGTTTATTCATTCAGTAAAATACCTCCAGTAATCAGTTTAATGGTTTAAGTTGATGAACCATATTGCACCTAACAGAACAATATACTATTGTTCTGTTAGGTGCAATATTGAGAAAGCAAATCGAGACGAATACCTCTTAGAGGGTAAGTATCGTTAACTTTTAAATGTTTTGGAACTCCCTCAGTTTGATTCGAATATCGCTCGAATGCTCACTTATTCGCAGGATTTCATAACCCTTGTAATTGGACTTACGGGTAAATGAATGAGTTCAGATCAGTTAGGCTTAGTGAAGGCATAGTTAAATAAAGGAGTCAGCTACCACTCCATATTTTACCATATAATGTACATCCCCACGCCGCTCCTGGAGGCTTTCCCTCCCAA
>NZ_JADILK010000078.1 GCF_017355165.1 Bacillus sp. SD075
TTTTTGAGAAGGGCCTCCTGTTTGGTGAGCTTTCTGGAAGTGATGAATCATTTAACCAGTCAATTATTAATTATTCATTTCACCCGCAATTTCTGGTTCACTGTAATGGTGTACTGGCTGTCAAGACCGTTCCAATCTTTAATTTGCTGAACCGTACTGCCATAAGCAATGCTTAAGGCATATACGGTATCACCACTTACGACAGTGTGGTATACAGCTGTACTTTTCTTTGTAAGATTGAAGCATTTAACTAAACCGTTTACATGTCCGCGAGCCAGTGATTCGATAAAGGATGCGGTTTTCAATTTGGATGCATCATTGACGTTATCGATAAATCCATTTTCAGTCAGGAGTGCAGGCATGTCCGTTTCACGGAGCACATGTAAATCTCCTGTTTTTTTTCCTCTGTCCTGGATGTTGATAAGCTTCATGACCTCTGAATGAATATGATCTTGGTACGTTTTCGTTATCTTGTTAGCTGACGTATAAATGTAATCTTCGTACCCAGTCCCTCCGCCTGCATTAATGTGGATGGAGAGATAAAAATCAGCACCCCATGCGTTCGCTGCATTTGTACGATCGTTTAAGGAAGGGTACGTATCTTGGGTCCTGCTCATTTTTACAGAAACGTTATTATATTCTATTAATAAGATGTCTTTGATTCTAGTTGCAATGGATAAAGTTAAATCCTTTTCTCTCAATCCATTCCCCACCGAGCCTGGATCCGTACCGCCATGGCCGGGATCAATAAAGACCTTTACCATTTCTATCACCTCTATTAATCTTATGTTACGTATTAACAAATGCTTGTACACATAACTATCGGATTAAAGAAATTTCAAAAAAATAATGTTCTTCTTTTTGGTTGCCGTTCCCCCCAAAAAACATCGCTAAAGGTGTTTATGGCCTATTATATATTATGACATTCGCCCAATGGACGAAACTTTTCCGGAAAATATTCCTTCCATTTTTTCACTTTGTCATCAGGAATTATTGGCGTATAGGCGATCTATAAACAAAGTGGCCGAAGGAGATAGAGTACTGGATTCTAATAAAACGCTTCCGCTACTTCATTTGGGTAAAACCAGGCGTATAAATTAGCATATAATCCGCTTAGAGAATGTCCAACCAATAAGTATGGAGGTTCATGTTAATTAAACCTATATTGGTTTGCCATTCCACTACTATTATATTGTAACGCCCCTTTTGGTGTTTCCACTTTATATTTTTCTATTTTCAATGTCTGCACACCTCGCTTTACATGTGAATCATGCTTCTGTCTTCTTAAAAGGAGAGGTCTATGATGAATGAATATGGTAAGTTTGAACAATTGGTTCAAAAGTTTGATCAAGGAAACAAACTAATTCGCGCATGGGAATTAAAAGGTGGTATTTCTGCACAGGTGACAGGAATTGAAATATTACAATCTTCAGGGCGGACCATAAAAATGATCGTTCGTCAGCATGGTGAAAATGACTTGAAACGAAATCCAAATATTGCAGCAGATGAATATAAGCTTTTAGGGATATTGAAAGCTGCCGGTTTGCCTGTACCGATGCCATATTACTTCGAGCAATCCTGCGAGATTTTTTCCAAGCCATGCATACTTATCGAGTTTATTGAGGGTAAGTCAGAATTCACCCCCTCAAATCTTAATGATCATATCTTAAAATTGGCAATCAATCTAGCAAAAATCCATCGTGTTGATTGTGCAAATCTATCTCTATCATTTCTGCCTAAACTAGAAAATACATATGTCGAGATATTAAATAATAAAGACAGGGTAAACCTCGACGAAGAATTAAATCTGAGCTTGATTAAAGCATTATTAAAATCTTCCATTCCGTTGCGTTCCATTAATAAAGAAGTGATCCTTCATGGTGATTATTGGCCAGGAAATATATTATGGAAAGAGGATAAACTAGTTTCCATAATTGATTGGGAAGACTCAGGCTTAGGGGATCCTTTGGCTGACCTTGCCAATAGTCAACTTGAAATTTCATATCATTATGGTATTCAAGCGATGAATGACTTCACCAATCAATATAAATCCATGATGCCGGAGGTGAATTTTACAAACTTACCCTACTGGCAATTATTTGCCGCATTACGGTTATCTACATTTCCTGAATGGGGTTTGGAAAAAAGCAAGGAAAATATCTGGCGGAAAAGGCACAAGTCATTTGTTCGTCAAGCGATTAACCGAATTCGTTTAAATTAATGTTTATGTGTGAAAGAACGGATACGCCAAAGAATTTTTGATAAAGGCTTTTATACCAGTCCCTTTATCAATTATTTTCATAAACTAACAATGACTTTCAAACAAAATCCAGGAGGTGTTTACATGTATAATAATCCATGGGGGCATCCAAAAGGCGGTCAATGTCCACCACAATATTGCCCACCTCACAGAATGCCCACTCAGTATAATCCACCTCAAATCTCCCCAACAAAGCAATCTGTTAAAACTAATGTCATTAACACTGTGATTCCGGTTTTTCACCCGACCCATACAACTACTGTGAATAAACACTTCAACACCTATATACCGCATACCCGAAGTATCGTGAAAGAGTGTTATTCCCAAAGCTTTGTTTGTGGAGTTCCTCAGCCCCCTAGTTTTTCGAGAAGAATGTTAAGATATTAATTTAAAAAACCCCGATTCGGGGTTTTTATTAATTCCTTCAACCTTTGAAAATTGACATTCAAAGGATTTACAACCGTCTAAATGCAAACTCCCTATATTTTTTAAGTGCTTCTTATAAAACTCTTTTGCAGCTATGTTTTCAACCCAATAATCCAGTTCAATTAAATTTATATCGTTCCTTTTAGCAAATTCGTAGGCCTCATTCATTTTGGATGACTTGTTCTTCCCATTTTTTAGAATAATCACTTATTGTTTTCCAAAGCCTAGCATGAATTTGCTGTATATCTCCCCTCTTTATATTTTTCAAATGTTATAAAATGTACTTTCTGTAAAGACCAATTGGTTTACTTCTTGGAGCGTTACTTACTGGACATAGGAGAATAAATCCTACTGAAAAACGAATAATGAGTATTCAGCTATTGTCGGATCACATTTAAACTATATATTCTATCGAGTTATATTTTAAAATATACAAGTTCTTTACAGAGGTTCTTCCACTACTAGGGTAAATCGTTTCTAATATTCCTATGGAATTATTGGGCGATGATCATAAGATTCGTCAAACCCTCGTTAAACGAGTAGGACATTCCATTAAATTTACGAAAACCGGGAAAATTAACGTGGCAGCCGCTTTGATTCCCATGAAAATAACCGTGATTTCGTTCATCCATCCTTTACTGTGAAGGATACAGGAATTGGTATCCCGACTGACAAAATCAACGGGTTGTACCATTCTTTCAATCATATGCATCCCAAAGGGTATGAAAAAACGAACAGGGGATTAGGACTTTCCATTTGCAGACGATTGACGGAATTTATGGACGGACGTATTTGGCTAAATGAGTCCAGCGACAATAGTGCTACTTTTACCTTCGAAATCAAGTTGCCGGTAATTCAACACACGGGATATTAAAATAACCAGCTCGATCCATTTTAGGGGGAGTTGGGTATTCCCCGGAATGTCATCCATTGAGCTTCA
This sequence comes from Bacillus sp. SD075, assembly GCF_017355165.1. Classification (GTDB taxonomy): domain Bacteria; phylum Bacillota; class Bacilli; order Bacillales; family DSM-1321; genus Peribacillus. The sequence goes on from NZ_JADILK010000078.1 coordinate 3,627, forward strand.
TTACTATTTCACTTGATTTAATAGTAACTGATTGATTTGACATCAGATAATATTTTAATGATTTCACTTAAATATTTTGCCGATAATACGACTGTTTTGGGGTAAATTCTCTTCATGAAATTTATTATAAACAAAGAATGTTTCAATAAGGCCATTTCAGATGTCAGCCATGCCTTTTCCATAAAAACAATTATACCCATCTCACCAGGAATTAAGATAGTGGCTAATGACGATTGCTTAACCATTATTGGTAGTGAATCCGATATTCATTGAAAAAACCATTCCCTATGGGTCCTTTAGATGATAAGATTCTTTGGGGAAGTGATTGAAAATATCAACCAATATTTAGGAGGAGTCCATCTTGAATCCTTATGCATTTTTGGCCATAGCCATCCTAAGTGAAGTGTTTGGCAGTTCGATGTTAAAAGTATCAAACGGATTTAAAAAATTATTCCCTTCCATTGGTGTGGTAATAGGAATGGGTTTGGCTTTTTATTGCCTTTCGTTATCTCTGATAACCATTCCGCTTGGAACGGCTTATGCCATTTGGTCGGGAATAGGCACAGCTTTAACTGCTTTAGTGGGGGTTATCGCTTATAAAGAAAGCTTTAACCTGAAAAAATTTTTAGGTTTAATCCTGATCATCGGAGGAGTGGTTGTTCTGAAACTCTCAAGTGGCAGCTCTCATTAACATTCTAGTAATCGGAGGTAACATTATGAAAGGATACATAGCTTTAGGAGTATCAATCGTAAGCGAATTATTTGGTACGACCATGCTTAAATTATCTGAAGGATTCACTCATTTATTCCCTTCATTTGGGGTTATAATAGGATTTGGAATAGCATTTTATAGCTTATCTTTATGTCTAAAAACAATTCCGTTAAGCTTAGCATATGCCATTTGGTCGGGAATAGGTACAGCTTTAACAGCATTGATTGGAGTACTATTATGGAATGAGCCATTTAGTATCACTACATTGGGTGGCTTAGTATTAATCATTGGGGGGGTTATTTTACTAAATGCTTCCCATAATCCCAAACGAGCAGAAGGATCGTCAAACTAATGATTTGACAATCCTCCTGCCCCTGCTCTTAAAAACATTGTCAATTAAAAACACACGCTACCTCGAACTACATTAGAAAAGGCCGACACGGCGACCTTTTCTTTTAAATAATACTTTCAAGAATCCAATCTACCATTGAATAAAAATCCACAGTCTATTTCTACTTAATTGGTTTTACATTTCTATATTTGTCTGACATGATCTACTTTTAACCTTCACCTAGTCCTTCGTGCAAAGTCCGTGAACTTGAATTTATCGGGTCTATGCCTGGATTCGCTATATTGAAACAAGCTTCCATCGATTAAATGGACCGTACTTTTCACAACAGCCACCATATCGAAGTCTTCAATGTCCAATAGTTGCTTATCTTCTTCACTGCATGGCTCCACGGTAATTTCCTTATTGGAAAAACCAATCTGGAGGCCGAGTTCCTTTTCAATATATCCATAAATCGAATCCTCACAAATTTCCTTTGTCAAATTAGTTACGAACTCGCTTTTGAAATAGTCTTTGTCCAGTATGATTTTCTTCCCATTGATTTGCCTTACCCTGAATACTTTCCAAACTTCACCATCATCAGGTAAGTCAAGAAGCTTGGCCATTTTTGGATCGGGGGTCCCAAGCTCCAAGCTATGGATGATCGTTTTGGAATGCAAATTCAACTTTTCCACCATTTCTTTATAGGAAATCAACCCTGCTACAGGAAAATTAAATTTGCTGAAATCCAAGACAAAGGAACCCTTACCTTTGATTTTATGGATATATCCATTTTGTTCAAGTAACTGTAAGGACTTTCTCACAGTATCCCTGGATATGTCATACTCTTCCATAAATCTGCTTTCGGAAGGAAGCTTTGAATTTGTCGGAAAGTTTCCTTCTTCAATTTTTGAAACGATATCACTATATAGCGATAGGTATTTGCTGTTCATTTCATCACCACAATATTTTTTTCTTAGTCTGCTACTCGTCCTTTTTCAACAAATAGACAACCGATTCATAGGGACGGAGGATAAGAGCACCTGCAAGTTCTTTCGAATCGATATAGTTTGAGAGAAGGATCTCTGAATTGTAACCGGATAGGTCTATATCCTTTGGAATTTCAAAGGATGCTTCTTTAGCATAAAAGTTATTGATGACCAAAAGTTTCTCGTCTTCATAACTGCGTACATAGGCGAACAATTGGTCATGGTCGCCAAGAATTTCCTGATAGTCCCCATATGCAATGATATCATGTTTCTTGCGTAAGAATATAAGTTTTTGGTAATGATGAAAAATGGAATCCTGATTCTTCAGTTCCTGCTCAGCGTTGATGATCTTAGCATTATCAGGTACTGAAATCCATGGCGTCCCTTTTGTGAATCCTGCATGCTCCGCATTTTCCCACTGCATGGGAGTTCGCGAATTATCACGGGATTTAGCCTGAAGGATTTCAATAATTCCCTTTTCATCCTTGCCTGACTCTTTTAAAATATGGTAATAATTTATCGATTCCACATCCCGATATTGTCCTATATCATTGAATTCCGGGTTGGTCATCCCTATTTCCTCCCCTTGATAAATATAAGGGGTTCCCCTAAGCATATGAATGGCTGTTGCCAGCATCTTGGCAGATTCCTTTCGATACTCTTGATCATTCCCAAACCTCGATACGATCCTCGGCTGGTCATGGTTGCACCAGAACAGGGCATTCCACCCATTTCCTTCTTGCATCCCATATTGCCAACTGCTTAGGATCTCCTTTAACTGGCTGAAGTCAAAATCTGCAAGTGACCACTTTTCCCCATCCTTATAATCCACCTTTAGATGATGGAAACTGAATACCATGGACAGCTCCTTTTCAATTGGAGATGAATATTTGATGCAATGGTCAATGGTCGTCGATGACATTTCCCCTACAGTCACCACCTCTTCATCCTTCCCAAAAGTTTCTTCATTCATCTCTTTAAGGAATTGATGAATTTTAGGACCATCCGTATAAAAGCATCGTCCATCTCCATCTATGTCATTTTCATAGTAGTCAGGTTTCGAAATAAGATTGATGACATCCAAACGGAATCCTTTGACACCCTTATCCATCCAGAAGTTTACTACATTGAAGATTTCCTTCCTTACTCTGGGATTTTCCCAGTTAAGGTCAGCTTGTGTCCGATCGAACAAGTGAAGGTAATATTCATCATGTTCCTCTACATATTCCCATGCAGGGCCTCCGAATTTGGAAATCCAATTCGTAGGGGGCTCTACATCTTTCGATTTCCTGAAAATATAATAGTCCTTATATTCTTTCTCTCCAGCCAATGCTCTTTGAAACCATTCATGCTCTGTGGATGTATGGTTGAATACCATATCCAGCATGATTTGGATATCCCGTGAATTAGCTTCCTTCACCAATCTTTCGAATTCATCCATCGTCCCAAAAGCTGGATCAATGGATGTATAATCAGCTACATCATATCCATTATCATTCTGAGGTGAACGATAAAATGGGGTCAGCCAAATATAATCCACTCCCAGGTTATTCAGATAATCAAGTTTTTCCATAACACCATTAATGTCCCCGATGCCGTCGCCATTGGAGTCCTTAAAAGACTTCGGATAAATTTGATAGATGGTACTTTTTTTAAAATCCTTCATTGTAAATCCTCCTCTGCTTTCCCTGATGTACCTTTTTGTCTCTATGATAAAAAAGAGGGAGAATGCTCCCCCTCCGCATTATTACGCATTTAATTTCGTTGTTTTCGTTCTTGTTTTCAAGTTCATTTGAGGACGCTTGGAGAAAGCTATAGTCAAAATGAATGGCACAACGAAAGCAACCAGCATCGCGAGTGCGAACATTCCCATATGCTTTGGCTGGATGGAAAGGATACCTGGGATTCCCCCAACACCGATTGAGTTTGCCATTACTCCAGATCCTACTGAAATGATGCCTGCGAAAAGTGAACCGATCATACCGGCCAAAAACGGAAATCCGTATTTCAGGTTAATTCCGAACATGGCTGGCTCTGTTACACCTAGATAACATGAAATCGTGGCGGGGATGGAAACTTGTCTTTCCTCCTTATCCTTTCTGTTGATGTAAATCATCGCAAGCACGGCCGTTCCTTGAGCAATATTGGATAAAGCGATCATTGGCCATAGGTTCGTTCCGCCTATTTCACTCATAAGCTGAAGGTCGATTGCGTTTGTCATATGATGCAGCCCTGTGATGACAAGTGGTGCATAGGCAAATCCGAAGACAGCAGCGAATAGCCAGCCAACTGATGAATTCAGTCCGGAATATACAACCGTTGAAATGACCGAACCGATTTTCCAGCCTAATGGTCCCAAAATGGTATGGGCAATGATTACAGTTGGAAGTAAAGCAAAAAATGGGACGACGATCATGGAAATGGAGTTATGCACTTTATCTCTCAAGTACCGTTCTAAATAGGCCAAAACGAAGCCCGCTAATATGGCTGGGATGACTTGAGCCTGATAACCGATCATATCGACTTGTGCAAATCCGAAATCCCAAAAAGGGATGTCACTTTCCTTCGTGCCTGCAACTGCGTATGCATTCAGAAGCTGTGGAGAAACCAGGGTCAAACCAAGAACGATGCCGAGAATTTGAGTCGTGCCCATTTTCTTCGAGATGGACCATGTAATCCCAACAGGGAGAAAATGGAATATAGCTTCACCTATCAGCCAAAGGAAGGCGTGGACCCCTGCCCAAAATTGTGAAATATCAACAAGCGTCTTCGTACTGTCTTCGAACATTTTAATATCGCCGATGATATTTCGGAATCCAAGAATGAGCCCGCCAACGACTATAGCAGGAATCAGTGGGGTGAAAATATCCGCAAGATGGGAAATCACACGCTGCAGCCAGCTCATGTTCTGTTTAGCTGCTTCTTTCACATCTTCTTTTGACGCCTCCTGTAAACCGGCCATGGAGACGAATTCATTATAAAACGATGATACTTCATTCCCGATTATGACCTGAAACTGGCCAGCTTGTGTAAAGGTTCCTTTTACTAGCTTAATCGATTCAATATTCGTTACGTCTGCCTTAGCGGGGTCTTTCAACGCAAAGCGCATTCTTGTCGCACAATGCGTAACCGTCGCAATATTTTCCTTCCCTCCGACATATTGGAGCAAATCCCTTGCTGGTTCTGTGTATTTACCCATTTCAATACTTCCCTTCCCTAGAAAGCAAAATATAGTTGATTTTATAACCTGTACGTATAGGTTCTGTATACGCTTTCATATTATCCTGTACGTACAGGTATTGTCAATAACTTTTTTCCAGCCATCTACATTCACTTCACGTAAGAAATGTTATCCGGTTAATGGCGTAAGTCTATTAAGTAAATGAAATCTTTACCCCTCCCCGAAGTAAAAGAATGTCCCCTGCCTGTTGGTGAAGTGGAAAAACCCTCCTATCTTATATTACTTCTGACTTATTAACTTTCATTGAAGAAAATAAGCTGAGCCCAGCGATCCTCGAATAAGGATTGCGTGCTGTTGTTTATCGATGAAAGTATAAGCTATTTATCTAAAATGAAGAAAAATGAAGAAGTCCTTTACAGATAAATGTAAAGGACTTAATTAATAACCGGGCTAATCGGTGGATTTTTTTTCACTATTTTCGCTTTAATCCCTTAACACAAAGTGACATCTGCAGTATAGTTTGGCTCCATATGGTACCAGTTTTGTAGTGGCGTTCGGACTATGGAACACACCCGTTATCACGGCCAGATAGAACTCCTTTTGCCTAAATATAGAAGGAATAATACCCTTTCTTTAACAAACACTGTTCTATTCATTCGATATTATCCATAAACAATTAAGTTTCAGCGCTTAGTTTCACATGCGTTCCTGCAACTTCCACTCCATTTACAAGAAGGGAGATTCGATGGATTCCCGTGTAATGACGACGAGTGGTCAAATCCTTCCAATCGTGGATTCTCACTCTCTCGACTCGTTCTCCATCCGTGAAATTCCTATCTGCCAAAAGGAATATTTTGCGCGATGTCTTCTGATTGGCTTTCACAAAATCGATGGCATACTCAATTCGAAGTTTCGCCGTATTCTTTGCGTGCACTTGAAACCCGAAATGAAGTTCACTGGTTTCCCCAATAAAAATCGCGTCTGGTTCATTTCTAATAAATGCGTTTGTAATGATATTAGGATTATTCAATACATCCGAGTAACCAAATAAAGAAAGGACCTCAGGATCTGCTTGACGAACAAGGGTCCGGCATCCCCGGCGGACAATCCATATCGTTTGGGGGTTTCCACTTTCATGCCAACGCTTGGCAGTCTCTATGACGGCATCCGGATGATCTCTCGCAATATCATTCAAGTTATTTGCCACACTTTTGCGTACATAGAGGGACGGATCGCTTTTTAGGTTCTCAAGTAATTCCAAGACAGGTGTCGGGTCCTCTTTGAACATCGGTAAAGCTTGCCCCCAAGGTAACCTGGGTCTGCACCCCTCACTAGCCAGTCTTCGGACATGTTCATCCTCATGCTTGGTCCATTCCTTCATCTTCTCGATCATTAAAACGGGATCAATCAAGATAAAAGCCCGGATGGCAAACTCGGAGGATGACCTTGAAGTAAACCGCTCCAACGCTTCAAGCGATAACGGCCAATCTTTCTTACTCAATCCATGTACCTCAACAAAATCCGGGAAAAATAGATATCTAAAACCTTCACAATCCTTATCAAGTCGATATAAAATACCCAAAGCCTCTTGATAATCACTAGGAAGATGCTTTCCAAGAATAATGGAAATATGTCTAATTCGTTCCTTTAACTTCCTCTCGTCCCAATGCTCATCGATCACTTCCTCTACAAACGATTCAGTAGAGAAGGACGGATGGGCCCCCCTTACTTTTTCACCAAATTCACGAATGAACGTTTCATTATATAAATCCTTTAAGGGCTCAGCCATTTATTTCACTTCTTTTCTTCATATTGGACATGCAAATGTATCTAAACCATATCATGTTCCCATATCATATAACAAGGAGATAACGCAATAACCTGAACACATCGCACCCTTGAGAATCATTTCAAAAATAGCCCT
>NZ_JADILK010000079.1 GCF_017355165.1 Bacillus sp. SD075
GAAACCTTCTTTGAAGGTTTTTTTTGTTTTCACATAATCATTTTGTGTCTTATGGCAACAGCGACTGCCTCGGTCCGGTGATTCACTCCCAATTTCCTGATAGCGGAAGAAATATGATCTCTGACGGTAAATTCACTTACGCTCATTTTTGGTGCCATTTGCTTTAATCCCAATCCATTGGCTAAATATTGAAGGACCTCCACTTCACGTTTGCTAAGAAGGGAAGTGGGAGGGGCAGAATCCAATGTCGAAACGACAGCCAATTCCAAATAATAGGAAAGCTTCATTAAATCATTCTTGGTAACAGGCTCGTTGGCGTGAATGGGATCAACCAACACTAGACCGATGGCCATGTCATTCACAATTATCGGAATGATTGCCAATGAAGAGATGGAAAATTTTTTAACATATTTTGCAGGGATGGAAGATTTCGCATGTTGGATGCTTAAGTATATGGGTTTGTTATGGATGACTGCTTGGTGGATTGGGTATATATCATGAATATTTTCTTTAACATTATGTAATGAAAAGGTATCTTCACTTGTACATGCACATATTCCTTCACCCATTCCTGTTAAACATGAGTAACTGAATAAAGATGCTCGTTGAAATGAAAAAAAATCCACACAGCCCTTTACGATCAATTGTGATTTATTCGCCATATCTTTTTGATGGGAAATCTTTTTTACATGATTCATCAGAGATTCCTCAAGCATTCGACTTTATTCCTCCCTACATTTTCAGTGCTAGGTTAATTGCTACTAATATCTTACAATATAATGAAAACTCTTACAAATTAAAAAAATCCTTAGAGATTCAAAAGGTTAAAGTTCAAAATTTCAAGGAGGCATTACCATGAAAAGAAAGAATTTAACGACCACCAGCCGGAGTTTTAGAGAAGAAACCCTACCTTTTAAACTTTATCAAAAGGCAAAGAAATTCGGTATATGGAATCCTCGTGACATTGATTTCAGCCAGGATAAAGAAGATTGGAAGTCATTTACTGATATTGAAAGGGAAGTGCTATTACGGATCATTTCCCTTTTTCAGGGCGGAGAAGAAGCCGTTACTTTGGATTTGCTTCCCCTGATTATGACGATAGCCAAAGAAGGCAGGATCGAAGAAGAAATGTATTTAACGACATTTCTGTTCGAGGAAGCGAAGCATATGGAGTTCTTTCGTTATACTTTAGATCAAATTGGTGAAACGGGTGATTTGACGGTCTATCACTCAGACACTTATAAATCGATTTTTTTTGAAATATTGCCTGAAGCGATGGAGAAACTTTTATCTGATCAATCCCCTGAAGCATTGGCAGAAGCAGCCACTGTTTATAATATGTTTACCGAAGGCGTTCTTGCGGAAACTGGATATTTCGGGTTTTATCAGACCCTCGAAGCTAATAAAATGATGCCTGGTCTATTAAAAGGCGTGGGCCTTTTGAAAAAGGATGAATCACGGCATATTGCTTACGGGACCTTCCTGCTGCAGAGAATCATCAGTGAACATCCACATATCTTTAAACAGGTTGAAAAGAGAATGGAGGAACTTTCGCCACTGGCCATCGCGTTAAATACGGAGGGATATGATCGGTTAGGAAATCCATTTGGTAATAACCAACAAGCAGTATTGAATTTTACCATGAAACAATTATCAGTGCGTATGGAAATTTTAGCTAGGGCAAAAGGGAAGGGGATTGAAGAGATCTATAATAGTAACGAAAAGGAATATGGGATTTTGTAAAGGCGATACAAGAGGCATGCTCACTATCCAGTTTACACTTATTAATGAATGGCCATCAGGAACTTGGTAGCAGGTATGAACAATCCTTAATTGCGAATATAGACTAATATATCTGAGGAGGAATTTTATGAAGGTAAATGTTCATTCGAATTTTTGGTTAAGGTCCTCGGTTTATAGTGGCACTAACGCTCGTTCACTCATTCCGGACCTATTCGAGGGTCTCGGAGCCAAAAGGATTCTACTCGTGAGTGATTTGGGCTTGGAAAATACAGGTGTCGTTAAAAAAGTTGCCGAAACTTTTGAGCAGCCGAAATTAGGTGCCAGAGCTGAAATAGTTGGACAGTTCCTGGGTGTTACACAAGACGCTGCGAGTGAATGTGTAAACAAGGCATTGAAATATGCACGCGAAGTGAATGCAGATGCCATACTTGCCATTGGTGGAGGGAGCGTCATTGATACCGCAAAAGCATTGAAATTCGGATTATATAAAGGAATTACGGATATTAATGATTCGATACCAAGCGGTTATCTGTATGAGGGTTTTCCAAAAGCCCAATCTATGAATATCCCGCATATTTCCGTAGCCACAACAGCAGGAACCGGTTCTGAAGTATCCCCGATCGCAGTCATATATAATGAACATAAAAAAGTCAAAATGAATATATACAATATTTTTTTAAGTTCGGATGTTGCCATTCTAGATCCTGAGTTAACAGTCGGACTGCCAAATGACATTACGGCATATACTGGTGCAGATGCATTGACGCATGCAATTGAAGCGATCGTTTCACCTGCAGCGACATCAATAACCGATGCATATGCCTTTCAGGCCATTCGAGTTATTGAAAGAAATTTACCGAGGGCCGTAAGGGACGGAACGAATATTGAGGCCAGAATGGAAATGCTGTATGGAAGCATGATGGGAATCACTGCATTTTGTAGTGCATTGAAAGCGATTCCGGTTCATAACTTTGCCCACGCATATGGGGCGTTATTCCGTATTCCGCATGGATTGGCGAATGCTGTATTTTTACCGGTCGTCATGGAATCAACCCCGGATTTATATCTTCCAAAGGCCCATTTGATAGCAGAAGCCTTTAGTGTGAAAATAAATGATGAAGATTCAAAAGGGATCTTAGCGAAAGTGATAGAAAAGCTCCGTGTTTTCCTATCCGATCTTGGACTGCCCTCCGACTTCAGCGCTTATGGAAACCAGTCAGATATGAAAAGGATTCTTAAAGCAGTAATGACGGATCCAGCTGCCACTAATTATCCGATGTCGGAGGAATTAATAATGTCAGTAGTTTCAAGAGTTTCACCCGTGAGAATTAATTAATACTAAAAAAGCCAGTGCATAAAGGCTGGCTTTTTTACGTTGTAATAATTTCCATCCAATGTGTTATGTCCCGAATTTATCGTTCAGTCAGTTCGTCTCGATTTATGATCCTTTGTAGGAGCCATATCAACCGGGACCAAGAGGATTCTGGTTAATATTTTTTTCCTAAGTTTTCCTGTGCCATCTTTATGAGTTCCTTGACCATACCCCCGCCTAACTTTCCTCCTATTTTTCCATTCTGCTTGGAAGTTAGCCCACCGTTATAGTCTTTTTTTAGCGGTACGCCAATTTCTTTTGCTACTTCAAACTTTGCCTCTTCGGGATTCTTTGTACCAGCAACTTTGGCTTTTAAATCATCGAGTCCTTTTCGTGCTTCAGATACTAGAATTTTTCTTCTCCTTGCCATTAATCATCACCCCAATTTTTTTCTTAGGTTATCCTAATGTAAAGAGAATGATTAACATGCAGATTGAATTGATTGAATGTTTTTAATTGGAATCCCGATGAACACAGAGGCAGTCATAAACTTTTATATGATATAGGATGAAAGGGATTGAGTCGATTTGCGGTTCGAAGAAGTTTTAGTTTATTTAAAGCGGGTAACATATAATAAAACGATTTAAGGAGAAAATGATGCTGACTGCTAATTCAAGTTTGTTAACAAAAAAAGATATGATAAATCCCGATCGAGTGCCGCAATGGCTAATTAAGGAATATCAAACATTCCATGATACAGTAACCGATAAAACCTTTCCTTGTTATTTTGGGATGAAAGCTGAAAATAAAGGGGAACTTCGTTATGCATATATCACACAGGAAGATTGGTCCAATCTTCCAAAAGCAGTGGGAAACTTTCTTGATTTATTTCAGGATCCCCCATATATCAGGCATGGCCTTTTCGTCTTTATGGAGCCTGAATCGATAGAGGGTGATATAGAATTTTACCGTAAAAGGTTTTGGGAGATCCTGCAATACCTGCATAATGAGGATGAAAAACCTTGGCCAATTGAAAAGCCGAAAGATCCTGAGCATTATTTATGGGACTATCATTTTGCAGGTGAACCAATCTTTGTCTTTGGTAATGCACCTGCTTATAAACAGCGTAAAACCCGAGATTTAGGAAATAGCCTTGTACTTGGATTCCAACCCCGGATGATTTTTGAAGGCTTGGAAGGAACAGAAAAAGGCGGAATCATGTCGCGTGAAAAGGTTCGTGAACGAGTTGAGAAGTGGGATAACCTTCCTAAACATCCTGATATCAGTCACTTTGGGGATGTAAATCATAATGAATGGAAACAATTTTTCATTGGGGATGATATAGAACCAATAAAAGGTAAATGTCCTTTCCATCATAAAGAGATAACTTAACCGAGGGCAAATTGCTCTCGGTTTTTTCCGCTCCTTATTGGAAGGCGCCAAGGATAAAAAAATCCATTTACGCAAATTTCTGAAAAGTACGATTGAAAATAAAAAACATATCTCTTGCCTTATTGGGTTTTCAGTTTTATAATGTGAATGTATCAATTGCAGTTAATTCGAGATATATGGATTAAATGCTATTTTTATAAAAACATACAAAACTAACAATCGGGGGAATAAAAATGTCTAAAATATTATTTGTTAAATCAAATGACCGCCCAGCGGATCAAGCTATTAGTGTCAAAATGTATGAAACTTTTTTAAACACATATAAGGAAGCAAATAGTAACGATGAAATAACTGAATTGGATTTATTTAAACTGAACTTGCCTTACTATGGAAATACAGCGATTACTGCCCTTTATAAACGCAGCCAAGGTATGGAATTGACTGAAGAAGAAGTAGGGATTGCCGATATCGTGCAACAATACTTGAATCAATTCCTAGCTGCCGATAAAGTAGTATTTGCCTTCCCGCTATGGAACGCAACGGTTCCGGCACCATTGGTCACTTATATTTCTTATCTTGCTCAAGCGGGGACGACATTCAAATATACAGCTGAAGGCCCAGTTGGCTTAGCTGGAGGTAAAAAAGTGGCTTTACTTAATGCGCGCGGATCGGATTATGCATTGCCTGGAATGAATGCTGGCGAAATGGCAGAGAAATACGTAACGATGAATTTAAACTTATGGGGCATCACAAACCCAGAAACCGTCGTAATCGAAGGACATAATCAATACCCAGATCGCTCACAGGATATCGTTTCAGAAGGATTGGCGAAAGTTGCTGAGACTGCAGCAAAATTCTAATTCTAAAATTATTACAAGGTAAACCAGTATGTATTTTTAGCATACTGGTTTTTCTATGCAGATTTTTCTGAAAGTCGATTATAATAAAGGGTAAGCCTATAAGCATGAAAGGAAGTGCAGGAAATATGCAAACGTTTAAATCACGTGACGAAATAAAAATAGAAGAAACATGGAACTTAAAGGATATTTACGAGGATCAGGCTAAATGGGAAAAAGATTATCAAGAAGTTCTGAAGATGACAGAAAAATTAAAAACATATGATGGGCTTATTAAGTCAGCTCAAGACTTGTTCGAGTATTTACGATTAAGTGAGGAACTTGGGTACATTTATAACAAACTATATGTATTTGCCATGCTCCAAGCGGATTTGGATACTCGGGTAACCTCATCACAAGCATTACTGGATCGAGCGGGTAAGTTAGGGCAGAAAATCGGTAATGCTTCTGCATTTTTCATGCCGTTTCTTTTGAGTCTGGAAGAACATACATTAAAAGGGTACATAAAAGAAATAGAGGGTTTGAAATATTTTGAAGAGGATCTACTGGATTCCTTCCGTTATAAAGCTCATGTGTTAACGAAAGAACAAGAAGAGGTGCTTTCCCAAATAGGCGAAGCCTTTTCAGCACCTCAAAAAACGTTTGGGATGATCAACAATACTGATATAAAATTTGGGGAAGTTACGAATGAAGACGGCGAGAGGGTAGAGCTAACGCGAGGAATGTATTCCAAATTGATTGAAGACGATGATCGCGATAAAAGAAAAGAAGCCTATTTCGCCTATTATCAGCCATATGTACAATTGAAGAATACAATCGCTTCCACACTTTCCACGGCAATCAAGAATAATGTGAACCTTTCAAAACTAAGAAATTATCCATCTGCCTTGGAAAAATCCTTATTTGGAGATCAAGTTCCAAAAGAGGTATATGATAATTTAATTATGTCTACTAAGCAAAATATCGGACCCATGCATAAATACATTCATTTAAGAAAAAAATTGTTGGGTGTAGAAGAATTGCGTGCTTATGATTTAAGTGTACCATTAGTCGAAGGAGCTAAAGAGGAGATTTCTTACGATGATGGCTTTTCTTTGATGGTGGAGGCTCTCAAACCTCTTGGTGAAGAGTATATCACAATCCTGAAAACCTTTAAGGAAAAAAGATATATCGACGTCAGGGAAACACCTGGAAAACGTTCAGGTGCTTACAATTTAGGACTGTATGGTGTTCACCCGTTCATCTTATTAAACCACCGTGATGATTTAGACAGTGTTTTTACACTTGCGCATGAATCTGGACATGGCATGCATTCATACTATAGCTCAAAATACCAACCGCAAATAAGTGCAGGATATTCCATCTTTGTCGCTGAAGTTGCTTCCACTGTGAATGAAATCCTGTTGATCCGCCATTTAATTAAGACAACAAGAGACGTGCAGAAGAAAAAACACTTGCTTAACCATTTTATAGATAGTTTTAAAGGGACATTCTTCACACAAGTGATGTTTGCAGAATTTGAAAAGACCGTACATGAAAAAGCGGAAAATGAAGAACCTCTAAATGCCGAGGTATTTAATACAGCCTATGAATCGATATTTCGTGCATATAATGGAGATGAAATTATTTTCGATGAAGAAGTGAAATATGGCTGGTCACGTATCCCGCACTTTTATCGTCCGTTTTATGTCTACAAATATGCTACTGGTTACGTTTCAGCCATTACGATCGCTGATAAGATCCTTTCTGGGGACCAAAAAACACTTGAAAGTTATTTAACTTTCTTAAAATGCGGGAGTTCGGATTTCCCGTTGGAGCTGCTTAAGAAAACAGGCGTAGATTTAACTAAGCCTGATCCGATTGAAAATGCCATGAAGATTTTCAGCGATCTGGTCGACCAATTTACTGAGTTGACAGAAGGATAACCTAAACCATTTCTTCCAAAAGAGCCCATGGTATGTTGTTATAAAAAATGCTATAGTTAAAATATTGGCGTAGGAGAGGCCCAATCTATTGATTGGGCCTTATTTTATATGCTGAAGAAACAGGTAATGCGCGAAAAAAGTCATGGTGACAGCGTTATTTCAACATGGGAGCCGAGCCAGAGGGCCAGTTTCTTTGTTCTTCAATGGCATATTTTGTGAGGAAAGTGAAAAATGAATTCGACAGTAAATTATATAAAAGAATGGCAGCAGGCACTACAACTTGAAATCCTGCATTTAAAAAAATATGGCAGCACAAAATACCTGGTTTCAAACGGCCATCTGCTTACAGATGACGGTTCTTTCACCTATTATTTTGAAACAGGTTCATCGATTAAAATCCCTGTCGGTTCCCTTGTTCGGCTGGAGTGGGGAGGGATTAAACAGGATGGAAGGATCCTTTCATCGGAAGGGAAAAGTATAATCATTGTATTTGATCGCTCGTTAGGGGATATGATCGGTGAAGCCTTTTTATACCATGACCCCTGGGAGTTGCTGGAACAATTGATTATCAGATTGGATGAAATCAAAAGAAGCAAAAGGAAAAGGCTTCGGGTCAAGCGTCTGATGGATCCGTCCATGCCTCAAAAACATCCTTTAAACGAAAAACAAAGCAGTGTAAAAGAATTATATGCCCGTTCGAAGTTCAATCCAGTCACTTTTGTTTGGGGACCCCCGGGAACAGGAAAAACCTATACATTGGCACGTACAGTAGCCAATCATTATTTACAAGATAAAAAAGTTTTGGTTTTGTCCCATAGCAACCAGGCTGTCGATGTTTTGATGGCTGAAATTTCGGCATTCATTAAAAAGAAAGATCGTTTCAAAGAAGGCGATGTGCTTCGCTATGGATCTCAAATCGGTGAATCACTAGCCAGCCACGATGATATTGTTACCGGGCAATTATTAGGTAAACATGAACCGACATTATTTAAAGAAAAAGAAGAGCTTGGCGAAGAGAAACGTCTATTAAAACATGACTTGGCAGGGTCCTTCAGTAAAAGGGAAACAGATCAATTAATCGAGATTGAGAAAAAACTGTCCAAAGTCTTGGAGAAAATCCGCCAAAAAGAGATTCAATTCGTAAAAGAGGCAAAAGTCATCGGGACGACCTTGGCTAAAGCGGCAAATGATGAAACGGTTTATCAAAAGGAGTATGATTTGGTCATTTTGGACGAAGCGAGTATGGCTTACGTACCACAGGTGGCTTTTGCTGCAGCGCTATCCAAGCATATTATCGTTTGTGGTGATTTTAAACAATTGCCACCTATTGCTTCGGCTCGTGATTCGCTCGTGAAACTTTGGCTAAAGGAAGACATTTTTCATCGGGCTGGTGTCGCCCAGTCTGTTGAAGAGGGAGAACTTCATCGTCATTTATTCCTATTAAAGGAACAGCGCCGCATGCATCCTGATATTTCAGCATTCACTAATCGTGCCGTCTATAACAATTTTGTTGGGGATCATAAAAGTGTTGCGATTAGCAGGGAGGGCATAATGCTGGCGGAACCCTTTGCCAATAAGGCAGCAGCTCTTCTCGATACCAGCTTATCAGGGGAATATTGCATCACTGAACGGACATCCCACTCGAGAATGAATTTATGGCAATTACTTTTATCTTTTCAACTGATTCATGAAGCTTATGTGGGCGGGTCAAGGTCAATTGGTTATGTCGCACCATATCGTGCTCAGGCAAACTTGATGGAAAAACTATTGGATGACTTATATGACAAAGAACGACAAACGGCGGATATCATCGCCGCAACTGTACATCGTTTCCAGGGAAGTGAACGTGAGATGATGATCTTTGACACAGTTGATAGTTATCCGCAAAATAGGGCTGGAATGTTATTGACAGGGAGAGAAAGTGAAAGGCTCATAAACGTGGCCATAACAAGGACAAAAGGAAAGTTCGTACATGTATGTGATACTTCATTTGTTAACAAACACGTTTATCGTAGCAAAACACTTCGTCAGCTTGTCGATCATCAAATACAAAATGATCAAATTGTTCCAAAGAAAGACATTGGAAAATGGGTTAAACACCAGCACCCGAAATTGCAATGGATGCATGCCCGTAAATTGGGGGACTTTCAGGAAGATATTGAATCAACAAAACAAGAGATGGTTATCGCTGTACCGGATTTGAACAGTTTGTCAGAAGAATGGCAGCAATATTTAATGAAACGAAACCCTGCAGTGAAATTGACGATCATTTCAGCAAAAAGAAATCCTGATATCAACTCTGATCATTTTATTTGTTCTCCTGTTTCCTTTTCCTTTATCATATTTGATAAAAGAGTTATCTGGCTGGGTTTGCCTGTAGAGTCAAATAATCGGGTCCAACCTCCATTTATAGCAGCTCGTTTGGATTCGCAAATAATGGCAGATGAATTACTATCTCAATTTAAAAAAAGTGAATAGTTTAGAAAAGCCCTTTTAAGGGCTTTTCAGAA
>NZ_JADILK010000008.1 GCF_017355165.1 Bacillus sp. SD075
AAAGCCGGCCCATGAGGGCCGGCTTTATTTTAAATATCCGTTGAAAACATATACTTCTTATAGTGATACCGAATGCTGAATATTAAGCCCATGGCCATCATGTTCCCCATTAGCGAGCTTCCTCCATAACTGACAAATGGGAGCGGAATCCCCGTAATTGGCAAAAGGCCTACCGTCATGCCGATATTTTGAAACACATGGAACGTCAACATGCTTATAACGCCAACACAGATGTATGTATAGAAGTTATTTTTCGTGTCCATTCCCGTTTTTGTTATGTGGTAAATCAATAGGAAAAACAAGGAAATTATGATACTTGATCCGATGAAGCCGAATTCTTCACCGATGATGCTGAAAATGAAATCCGAATGACTTTCAGGCAAATATACTTCCCTCGAACCGATTCCCTTGCCTGTTGTCTGGCCGGATCCGATGGCCAGTAAGGATTTGGTTAAGTGATACCCTTCAGAGCTGGCATAATTATATGGGTCCAGCCAAGAATAGATACGGCCGAATTGATAGGATTTTACCCCTAAGTATTTTTCCAAGATCTCCGGCTTCCAAAGGACAAAGTAAAGGACCGCTGAAGCGACGACCATTCCTCCTGAAACGATCGGCAGCAGGATCTTCCATGATACCCCTGAAATGAAAATCATTCCGAGCATGATTGACATGATGACAAGCGAGGTACCCAAATCCGGCTGTTGCATGATTAACAATAAGGGGGCGCCAGTCACAAGACCGATTTTAATAAGCAGCCACATATCCGTTTGAATCGTTTTCAGCGTGTTTTTGAGATGATGGTTTGAGATGACATTTGCTAAAGCCAGGATTAAGAAAACCTTCATGAACTCCGATGGCTGAATCGAACCGATCCCCGGAATGATGAACCAACTTTTCGCACCATTCCGGACAGGAACGATGGAATCCGGCATAATGATCAGCAAAAAAAGCAAAAATAATCCGAAGCCATAGGCATACCATGAAATTTTTTTCAACTGATCCGAATCCAGGGTGATGAACCCCAATACGATTCCGATTCCTACTATATACCAAAAAATTTGTTTAATTAAGAAGTTTTCAGCGTACTGTCCAGTCGTTTGGGCACTATAGATTGCTAAGCAACTTCCAACACATAATAACAGCAATATTGTGACCAAAGAAAAATCTATCCGTGATGAAAATTTATTTTGTTCTTCCATACTTAACTCTCCCTTAAAAAGGCTCCTGCGATACTTCTATAAATACACTTATTCATTATACTTTAAACAAATAAAATCACAACTATATAGAAGAATAGTTTACAGGCTTCATGGAGTTATTTCCATGAAGCCTGCAGGCAGGGGGAGCTATGCTTGTGTCTCCTTTGATTTTCTTCGTTTCAGTACTATGCTGACCAATCCATGCCCTGGGGAAAAGAGAAAGGCCAATCCGAATAATATGGCGGCCGAACCCACCATGCAGCCTGATATCGAGGCGTCCAAAATGGTGGCTGAATAGTAGCCGATGACGGAACTTAGCACCCCGACCCCGATACTGACCAATATCATGCGGCTTAAACGGTCTGACAGCAGATAAGCCGTTGCCGCGGGTATGATGAGCATTCCAACTACTAAAATGGAACCTACACTATCAAAAGAAGCTACAGTTGTCAGTGAAATGAGGCTCATCAATAAGTAATGAAAGAACAGTACAGGAATTCCCATTGCAGCCGCAAGTGATGGATCAAACGACACGAGTTTAAACTGTTTGAAGAAAAGGAAGATCAGTATGAGGTTCAGGATAAAACAACTGCCAACTATCCAAACAGCTTTTGGACCAGCTTCAATTCCCGCGATTGTCATCGTATTCCAGGGAGTATAAGCTATTTCGCCATAAAGGACATGCTCCAGGTCAAAGTCTATTTGTTGCGTATATAAGCTCACGAGTACGATCCCCGTTGCAAAAAGGGAAGTGAATACAATCCCGATCGCTGCGTCAGATTGAACGCCCGACGATTGGAAAAGCTGGATCAAGAATACGGTAAGCAAACCGAGAGCAGCAGCCCCGATCAGCATTGGAACCGAATCACGGGTCCCCGTTATTAAAAATGCCAATACGATTCCCGGCAAAACGGAATGACTGATCGCATCCCCAATCAACGTCATTTTCCTTACTATCAAAAAGCATCCTAATACACTGCAAGAACCCGCCACTAATGCTCCGACTAAAATAATCCAAAAATCATTCATGATGAGTGGCTCCCTTTCCTTCTATCCTGTTCGAGAGAATATTTCTTTTTCGTCGATACCCTTCTCCATACAGAGGAAAGCACTCCGCGTTTAGGTGCAAAAAGCATGGAAAAGAAAAACCATACCGTCGCGGATAAGACAATTAACGGTCCTGTTGGCAAATCATTGACCGATGTACTGATCAACGTTCCAGACACACCGCTCAACATTCCGAATACACCAGACAGGATGACCATGATATGCAGCCGCTCCGTCCAATACCTCGCGGAAACCGCAGGAGTTATCAGTAAAGATGCCATCAATACGACGCCTACAGCCTGGATACCGATCACTACAGCTGCCACGATCAGCATCATGATGAAATAATCCAGAAAAACAACCGGCAATCCCATCCCCTTAGCGAACCCGGGGTCAAAGGACAGTAATTTGAATTCTTTAAAAAATAAGGTACAAGTGAAAATGAGAATAAAGGAAACCGTCATCATCATATATACATCGGACATGACCATTGACGCCGTCTGCCCGAATAGAAAGGTATCCAATCCACTCTGGTTTCCATACTCGCTCTGCTGGATCTGCGTAAGCATGACAATTCCGAAACCAAAGAAAGAAGATAAGATGATTCCAAGGGCCGCATCCTGCTTGATCTTACTGTATCTCGTAAGCACACTGATCAAGAAGACAGCCACTAAGCCAGCCAGGGCAGCACCTATTAGAAAGTAGGAAGTGGATTTTACTCCAGTTAACATAAAGGCGACACAGATACCGGGTAACGCTGCATGTGCGAGCGTGTCGCCAAGCAAAGACTGCTTTCTGAGGTAGGCAAAGCTGCCGATGACCCCGCTGCTTAACCCGAGAAACATCGTGCCAAGCAATATCCACCTTGTATTTGGATCAGTAATAATATCCAGTATGTTCATCGTGTGCACCTCATTTTAATAAAAGGCCGGACTTGGCGTCTGATAGTATCGCTAGGCGGCCTCCATATGTTTCCTGTAAGTATTCGGGAATGAACACTTCTTCTGTCGGACCTATTTTCATCACCTTTTTATTCAATAACATCGTCCAGTCGAAATATTCCTTCACGGTGGATAAGTCATGATGCACAACCAGAACGGTTTTGCCTTTTTCCTTCAATTCCATCAGCAATTGTATGATTGCTTTCTCTGTTGCCGCATCCACCCCTACGAACGGTTCATCCATAAAGTAAATATCCGCTTCCTGTGCCAATGCACGGGCCAGGAATATCCGCTGCTGCTGCCCACCTGATAGCTGGCTGATCTGGCGGGTAGCGTATTCAGCCATCCCCACCTTATCCAGGCACTCCATCCCCTTCTGCCTCTCGGACTTCCCTGGACGCTTCAGCCATCCGAGATGACCATACCTGCCCATCATCACGACATCGAGTGCATTGGTTGGAAAATCCCAATCCACTGACTCACGCTGTGGTACATAGCCGATACTCTTCCTCATCGATTTATAAGTCGAACCCTTTATTGTGATTTGCCCCGATATTTTGGGGATCAATTCGAGTATTCCCTTTATCAAAGTGGACTTCCCTGCTCCATTGGGGCCTATGATACCGATTAAATTCCCTTCCGGCACCTCAAATGAGACATCCTCGACAACCGGCTTCTTATGATATGCAATCGTTAAATTCTCTACCTTTAAAGCTGCTTGATTCATAGTTTCTCCCCCTTATTTCAAAGCATGAACGATGGTATCGGTATTATGCCGGACCATTCCGATATATGTTCCTTCTTCCGTCCCTTTTTCACCCATGGCATCCGAGAACAATTCACCGCCGATTTCAACTTTGTGGCCCTGCTTCCCTGCACCTTGAATGACAGCCTCGATAGCCTTCCTTGGTACGCTTGATTCAATGAAAATCGCTTTTATTTTGTTCTCCACAAGATAATTCCTCATATCCGTAACATCTTTTGATCCATATTCCGATAATGTATTGATTCCTTGGAGACCCCTTACTTCCAGGCCATATGACTGACCGTAGTATCCAAAAGCATCATGTGCTGTAACGAGTACCCGTTGATCTTCTGGTATTTTATTAATTTCATCTTGAACGTATTTATCAAGTTCCTCCAATTGCAGAACGTACTCTTCATAATTTTCGCGGAACTCTGCTTCATGGTCTGGATCATTGGCAATCAACTCATTCTTGACTGTGTCCGCCGCTACGATCCAAAGCTTTACATCAAACCATACGTGGGGATCATGTTCCGTAGCACTCACCTTGTGAAGCTGGTTCTCCTTGAAGTCCCCCGTTACGGCAATCGTCGGTTTATCCTTGCTCATCATTTCGAATATATCCGTCATCTTCCCTTCAAGATGCACGCCGTTATAAAAAATCATTTCAGCCGAATCCAGTGTCTTCACATCACCCTGTGTCGCTTTATATAGATGGGGGTCGACTCCCGGTCCCATTAAACTGGTGACCTCGACATGTTTACCGCCGATATTCTCAACCAAATCCCCAATCATTCCCGTTGTTGTAACGACGTCCAACTTGCCATTGCCGTTATCCTTTTCGGCCGTATCATTGCCGCACCCTGTTAAAATCAGCAATGCAGCAAGCACGCCCCCAATAGATTTTAGAAAACCCATCCATATTCCCTCCCTTTTTCATCTCTCTAAAATAGTTTGCCATGTACAAAACTCAGTGTAAATTTTTTTACATTGTCGCAAATGCTAAAAAGTTTCCTCTACACAACTTATTTTATACTATACACAATTATACGAAAAAAGTGCAACTATTTTTTCAAACATTTCAAAAAGCCCAATGACTTTTACACACAGCAAAAACTGTCTGGAATCACTACTTGGAGCTTCTAGACAGTCAGTCATTTCTATGGAGAGTGCGTTACCCTCCCGTACATGAAACGTAACGATGAAGGTATATTTATATTGTGGAGTTTTAATGGTGAATATAAACTAGGGGAGCTTTTTTTAAAAGTTTATGGCGGGACGACGTGAAACTCCCGAGTAAATGCGCGGATTTCATGAGTAATGCCGCGGCATTCTTGACGGGTACCCGGCATTTAAAATCATTGCCACTCATTTTTCCTGTTTCAAGGAAATTGCCAAGTACGCAAATCCCAATTCGATTCCGCAAAGCACACACAGGGTGAATAAAGTTTGGAACATCATGATTCCCTCCTCCTCTAAGACTAAACCAATCTTAAAGGATGAAACCCATACCACAACAAGACCTTATTTGAAGGATTCTTCAACAGCCTCAATCTGTTCTCTTGCCCTGAAATGGGTTTCATACTGTACAATAAAAAAAAAGAAAAAACGGTGATACCATGACAAATATTAAAGAAATTGCTCAATGTGCCGGTGTATCTGTCTCCACAGTGTCTCGTGTATTGAATGATCATCCTTATGTAAGCCCCGATAAAAGAAAGAGTGTTTTAGAAGCCATCGATCGTTTGAATTATTCGAGGAACATCAATGCCATTCATCTTTCAAAAGGCAAAACGAATCTTATCGGCATCATCATCCCCTTCAACAATCACCCTTATTACGGGGCAATCGTTAACGGAATCACTAAACAGGCAAATGCAATTGGCTGTCATATAGTCATCTTTCAAACAAATTATGATAGAGAGAAAGAAATCCAGGCTCTGAATATGCTGCAAATGAAGCAGCTCGATGGCATTATCGTTTGTTCGAGGATTTCGGAAATGAAAATCTTTTTGGATTATCAAAAATACGGACCGATCATCTTATGCGAAGATACAGCCCAGGCTGAGTTCTCATCCATCAGCATTGATCATTATGCAGCTTTCTCCTGTGCCCTTGAGTACGTGATTGCTAAAGGATATAAGAAAATTGGATACAGCCTTGGCCGTAAAAAGAGCAGAAATAGTTCTCATCGTACAAAGGCCTTCAACGATATCATGGATAAACATCAACTGATAAACAATAAAAACTGGCTGTTTGAAGGCAGTTATCACATCAAGGACGGTGAACAATTGTTTCAGGAATGGAATTCAATGTCAGATAAACCTGAGGCCTTAATCATCACGAATGATGACACGGCGGCAGGCTTCATTCTTACCGCTAAGAAATCGGGTATAAGGGTACCGGAAGACGTGGCCATTCTCGGATTCAATAATGATGGCCTTAGTGAAATGCTCGACATCACGACCATTTCCTTACCACTTGAATGGATTGGGAAGATGGCAGTGGACTTATTTGAGAATCCTGAAGTGGTCAAACATGTAAAACTGGAATATGCCCTCATTAAAAGGAGGACCGTCTAGTTATCAGGATGCTTATTTTAGTATATCGACATTTGAATTCATCCATGCTTCCATCATTCAATAACTAGGGAAAAATAACCACACAAAATAATCATTGCGATATCCTAGAAGTTATTTTATAATTTTGATATAGTAAAGTTTACTCAGTTACTAGCAATCTATTAGCGATTTCATGAGTACCATCGTCCGTCGTCAATTACAAGCTGGCGCAACGATTTTAGAAAATTGAATACTTCCTCATTTACCGATGAGTTAGAGGCTGCAGCTTATAAAAGTAAAACGGACGAGATTCTGGAAAATTAATGACTCCGTTTAAAAGGATAAGTTGCCGAAGTTAGGGTATATTCCATGTATATTCTTGCTGGCGGTGTTACCGAACAGGAACACCACTGTCACGTTTTTTCAAAAAGCGTGGGGAGCTATCTTCGGAAGGATAAACGGGTTTATTATAAACAGCCGTCGATCTTTTTCGACTGCTGTTTTTTTATTTTTCGTTCCCTTCCAATAAAAAGGAGTGTAACATCAATTGTCAAATTCACAATCAGCATCAAGCCCTACTGAACTGAAAAGGAGCCTGAAAGCGCGTCATTTAATGATGATTTCGTTAGGTGGAACGATCGGAACAGGTTTATTTTTAGCAAGTGGCGGTGCCATTCATTCAGCCGGTCCCGGCGGTGCCTTGGTGGCATACGCGATCATCGGCATCATGGTTTATTACTTAATGACAAGTCTTGCAGAAATGGCAGCGTTCATGCCAGTGGCCGGTTCGTTCCGTGTCTATGCATCCAAATTCGTCGATCCGTCTTTCGGTTTTGCGATTGGCTGGAACTACTGGTACAACTGGGCAATCACCATAGCTGCTGAATTGGCAGCCGTTGTCTTAATTATGAAGTTCTGGTTTCCGGATAGCCCTTCATTTATCTGGAGTGCCATAGCGTTAATCACTATGTTTCTTATCAATTACATGTCAGTTAAAGGTTTCGGGGAAACAGAATTCTGGTTTGCCATGATAAAAGTCGTGACAGTCGTCATTTTCCTGATCACGGGTGTTCTGATCATTCTCGGAATCATGGGTGGGAAAGACCCAATTGGTTTTTCCAATTTCACAATGGGCGAAGGTCCCTTTAATGGAGGTTTCTTCACGATTCTAGGCGTATTCATGGCGGCCGGCTTTTCATTCCAAGGAACGGAATTGCTTGGAGTGACTGCTGGTGAAAGTGAGGATCCAGAAAAAAATATCCCAAAAGCGATCAGATCCGTTTTCTGGCGCATCATCTTATTCTATATCCTTGCAATTTTTGTAATTGGAATGATCATTCCGTTTACTGATTCACGTTTATTGAGTGAAGATGTTGCCGTAAGTCCATTTACGCTTGTATTTGAGCGTGCAGGCCTTGCATTTGCTGCATCCATCATGAACGCGATCATTTTATCATCCGTTCTCTCTGCCGGTAACTCTGGCATGTACGCTTCAACCCGTATGCTATGGGACTTGGCACGTGATGGGAAAGCACCGAAATTTCTTGGCAAGTTAGATAAAAGAGGCGTACCCGTAAATGCACTAATCGTGACTTCTTTAGTTGGCTGCGTTGCATTCTTAGCTTCGTTTTTCGGAGACGGCGTCGTTTATATCTGGTTATTGAACGCGTCAGGCATGGCGGGATTCGTCACCTGGGTCGGGATTGCGATTGCCCATTATCGTTTCCGCAAAGCCTACGCAGCTCAAGGCCTTGATATGGATGCTTTACCATATCGGGCTAAAGGCTTCCCATTCGGGCCTATTTTCGCGCTTGTCCTTTGTATAATCATTATCATCGGACAAGGGTACCAAGCTTTCAGCAGCGATGGGATCGACTGGAATTCAATGTTTGTTTCCTACATTGGCTTGATTCTATTTTTCGTCCTATGGTTCGGCTATAAAATTAAGCATAAAACGAAAATCATTCCCCTAGAGGAATGTGACCTTAAATCAAAATAATGCACAAGGGACCTGTTCTTCTCTAATCGGAGGAGAACAGATCCCTTTTTCATTTCAAATGATAAACACGGCATTCATATGGACGCAGAGGTTTGGTGGAGATTCCTTCTTCCTCCTGATCATAATTACCGATCAGCTTTGTAGCAGAATAAGCATGCAGCTCTTCAGGCAAAGTATAGGCGGCCTGCTCTTCATTAAAGTTGCATAGTACCAGCAGCTTTTCTTCTTCAAACGATCTCGTATAGGCAAATATTCGTTCATCATCTGGCCAAAGCAGTTCAAAACGTCCATTTACGACGATTTCATGTTCTTTGCGTAATTGGATAAGCTTTTTATAAAAATGAAAAATGGAATTCGGATCATTGTAGGCTATTTCTGCATTAATCTCGGGGAAATTGGGATTAACCTTAATCCAAGGGGTCCCTTTCGTGAAACCTGCGTTCCGGGAGTCATTCCACTGAATCGGTGTCCTCGCATTATCCCTGCTGCGGGCGTGGATGGCTGACATCATACGCTCTTTTGACCAGCCATGTGAATGGACGAGTTCGTCATATGAATTCAACGTTTCGATATCCCGGTATTCATCAATGCTTTCAAATGCAACATTGGTCATGCCCAGCTCTTCCCCTTGATATATATAAGGTGTCCCTTGAAGCATATGAAGACATGCCGCAAGCATCTTTGCGCTTTCAATACGATACTTTCCATCATTGCCAAACCTTGAGACAACCCGGGGCTGATCATGGTTGTTCCAGTATAAACTGTTCCAGCCATCCCCCTCCAAACCAGTCTGCCACTTGGAGAGTATTCGCTTTAAATCGGTTAGCTTCCATTTATCGTTACTCCATTTACCTTCCGGCCCGCTCCCCAGATCCATATGTTCGAATTGAAAGACCATATGTAGCTCACCACGATCTTTACCTGTGAACAATTGTGCTTCCTCCGGTGTGACGCCCGGCATCTCCCCAACCGTAATCACATCATATCCAGAAAGTGCCCGTAGATTGATTTCCTGTAAAAACTCATGTATGCGCGGCCCATTCAAGAAAAAGGGACTTCCATCACCATACAGCTTTTCATGATGAACGGCTCCATCCGAGTAGCTTTGATCTTTTGAAAGGAAGTTGATGACATCCATCCGGAAACCATCGACACCCTTATCCAGCCACCAAGTCATGATACTGTAGATTTCTTCACGCAGCTTAGGGTTCTCCCAGTTTAAATCCGGTTGTTTCCTGCTGAATAAATGTAAATAATATTCATCGGTTCCTTCATCATATTCCCATGCTGAACCTTTAAAAATGGACTCCCAATTATTTGGTACTTTCCCATTCCTGCCAGGTTTCCAAATATAATAATCACGTTTCGGATTATCTTTTGAGGATCGTGATTCCTTGAACCAAGGATGTTCATCTGAAGAATGGTTGACCACCAGGTCCATCATGATCTTCATTCCGCGCTCATGTACCGCCAACAACAACCTATCGAAATCAGCCATGGTCCCGAATTCAGTCATGATTGATTTATAATCACTGATATCGTACCCATTGTCATCATTGGGAGATTGATAAACGGGGGATAGCCATATCACGTTCACCCCCAGCTCTTGTAAATAATCGAGCTTCATAAATATCCCGTTTATATCCCCTATCCCATCGCCATTACTATCCATGAAGCTTCTTGGATACACTTGATATACAACTGCATCTTTCCACCATGCTTTGTCCATGCCTTTCCCCCTCTTTAGCCGCATTGATCTAATCATTACACCAATACCCCTATTATAAAAGAGGAAACTTCAGAATATTCTACTTTTATTCAGCTATTCCCGTTTGAATCATTTCAATATCCAGATCCACCTCGATTGGAATATGGGGATATACCTTCTCCCAATGTTTTTGGTCGAAATTTCTTGTTTTACTTTTTGCGTGATCACCGAGTGCAATCGGATCTATATTGTTCTCCTGAAACATAATTACCATCTCATTTAATTTTTCACCAATGACACGCTCTGCCCTGGCCTCTATTTTATTCAGGTCGAACGCTTTGCCCAAATCATAGCCTTGGACCTCTAGCAGACTCGCTTTTAATTTCACTTCAATCCTGACCTTGGGGTCTTGATTGGCATTCGAAACATGATAATGGACACGTGACTCCACGTTATTGATGTCTGTAAAGTCATTTTCCTTCCATTTAATTTCATAACTCCCCAGCTTAAAGTTTTCACTAAGGACTTTAAATAAAAATCCGTCCTCATAAGGGATATATTTACCGATATAGCGATCCTTTTTAAACAGTGCAATCCCTTTTACCCTAATTTGATCTCCTGCCGTTTCCAATAATGGCAAGGCCGGATCGATTCCTTTACCATGACACGCATATAAATACCTGTGCAAATCCACATCAGGCAAATTAGTCCTGATATTCTGTTTGATCAGCTCTTTCACTTGAACCCCTGGAGTTTTGATCAACTTCGGCTCCATTTTAACTACATCCTCCGCTTTGCCATGAACGATTGCTAAATACAAATCCCTTCCCACCATCGGGTCACGCCTATATGTATCGACATAATCATTCAATCCCCTACTTGCCAATTCCGTACCATAGAGAATGACTGTCAGCCTCCCGCCGACAATCGGGAATGGTGTTTTTGCATTTTCCTGCTGGCGTGCTGCCTTTATTTCATGGGAGATCGATTCATATACTTCTTTACCTAGATTTGCTTCCTCCCCAGGCTGAGGAACGCTGACGACGACCGTACCTTTGATTTTTTTATCTTCGGCATCATCATAGCCTACGACTTCAGCAATTAAAATATCTTCCAATATTTGCTTTTCCACACCGCACGCCGTCACCAAGAAACATGCTAATGTAATTAATAGGAGTTTGATTTTCATGATTTATGCCCCCTAACTTTATAGACGATCGACTGCCATATGAATAAGAGAGGAAGGTACAAATAAATGATATAAAAACCTATTTGAGAACTGATCGTGTTAAACTTATCGATTCTATAGCGATTATCTAAAAAAAATGCAGGATATCAAGATGATAAGCAGAATGAAAACTACCATCTTTTTCTGTCTAAATCCAAATACCCTTTTCGCTGTTCTGCTTGCTGCCCAAACCCCTAAGCAAACATTCGGCAGCACCATGAACACCCAAACGGAAATACCTATGTATTCGAACCTTTCAATGAACGGAAGGTCTACAATTTTCCATAACGTCAAAGTGGCCCAAATTACATCTTTCAGCTGATCTTGATGATAGTAGGCTAATGAAACAATAATCGATGACAAATATATCGACATAGTAAATAACGCCCCTAATTGGGCCCACTTTTGGGATTTTTCACGATTTTTAATGAATGGGTAATAAATCAGGAGTAATTCAAAACCAAGGTAATTCAGGGTCATTTTCTTACTGGCATTCATGATTTCAAAAAAGGAATGATCAAGAAAGGGACCCAAATTTTCAAAGTGGGCATACTTCAAAGGAAAGTAATGCAAAAGGAATAGTGGTGATCCGATAATAAGCCCGATTATGCAAAAACCAGTAATGACCCTGAACCCCCCGCCCACAAAACTATACACGAGAATAAGAATAAAGGTTAATAGCATCAGGATATTGACACCAGGGAACATCCAAACCTGAATGACTTCTAAATAAGTCCTGATAAGTATGATGGAGATCATTATAAAGTAGAGGATGAATAAAACATTGAGGGCATTTCCTACCCATTTACCAAACAAATCTTTGTGGATGGCAACCAAATCAAGTATTTTGGGGCCCCTTCCTAATAGCTTGAAACACATCCAAAGCAGAACATTTATGAGTAACCCTGATATAAGGACAGCTATCCATGCGTCTTGACCAGCCTCTTTCGCTATGATCCGTTCAAACCCCAATATCCCTACTCCAATCTGCATGCCAGGCATGAGGAAAAAAACAAAAAATGGAGATATTTGTTTCGTTTCATTTGGTTTTAGTTCCATACCTTCTCACCGCTTTCTACGCCTTATTCATCAATATCGCTTGGGGGGGTTGGAGTTTCTGCCTCCTTCCTCATCCTTAGCGGATTTTCCGTCCGCAGAAACTGCGGGCGTTTTTTCTGCTTTGAAAAAGGAAGGCGAATCAGACTATCTTTAAAGTCATGAATCCTTAACGGGTAAAGAGGGTCTAAATATGGACTGCCAAGCGAAGTCAATTTCAATAAATGACTTAAAATGAATGCACTACATAAAGCTATTCCAAACAATCCGTATAACTGGGCAGCAATTAGAAATGGGAAGCGGATCAGGCGAATCGTATTACTGATTTGGTAAATCGGCACCGTAAATGAAGCCAAGGCAGCCAAAGCGACAAGCATCAACAAGACATTACTGACAAATCCCGCTTCCACAGCTGCTGTACCGATAACTATACCGCCAACAATGCCGATGGTGGAGCCAACCTTAGCTGGCAGCCTGACCGCTGCTTCCCTCAGCAATTCGATTGTCCCTTCCAGCACGATTGCTTCCAATATCGGCGGAAAAGGAATCACTCCCCTGGATGATATTAAGATGGGCAGCAAATCAGTTGGGATCACTTGATAATGATAGGTTAAAACGGCTACATACAGAGGTGATGACAAAACGGAAAACAGTACTGCGAAAAGCCGAATCAAACGGAATGAAGTACCGAGATTCCAAATCTGAAAATAATCTTCAAAGGACGAAAAGAACGAAATGATGGTATTGGGACCAACTAATGCATGAGGAGATCCATCCAGCATAATCCCTATTTTCCCTTCCGATAATACACTGGCCAGATGATCAGGCCTCTCCGTATCAATCAGCTGCGGAAACATCGAATTCCGATTATCTGTGATCATCTGGCTTACAAACGAAATATCAACGATCGTATCATATTCTAAACCTTCTATTCTCTGCATGACTGTCTTAATGGTCTGTTGATTTACTATCCCATCTATGTAGAGTACCGCTAACCTTGTTTGCGAGATGCTCCCGACCCGAAATTCCTTGGACTGCAATTTTGGAGTGGGCAACCTGTTACGGATCAGATTCAAATTCGAATCAAGCGATTCAACAAAGGCCTCCTTGGACCCAACGACAGTATATTCCGACTCGGGTGTGGAAATTTGCCTTTTCACACTGTGAGCGCATGGAATCAGTAAACACATTTCATCATCTTTCTTGTATTGAATCATGACCGATCCGGCCAATACCAACCTTTGAATATCTTTTATATCAGCAGTCAATTGCATATCTTCCATCGGTATATCGCTTTTAAATTCCTTAAGATCCTTCTTTGGATGATTCAATATGACAGCAAGAACTTGTTCATGGAGCTGTTGTGCGCTAACCAGTGAATTGTAATAGGAGATGGTATAGCCTTCATCATCCGGGAATTGGAAGGTAAGAAAATCATTAGATGCATTAAACCTTTTAAGGACTTCCTGAAAATCCTGCGAAGTGGCCTGAAAGGATGCTGTATCCATTTCCCTCCTGCCCTTAAACAACTTCACCATTCCACCCCCATTGCCTTTCCCAAAGTTTTTAGTTCACTCGATTATTGTAACCACCCTA
Source organism: Bacillus sp. SD075 (assembly GCF_017355165.1). Taxonomy (GTDB): domain Bacteria; phylum Bacillota; class Bacilli; order Bacillales; family DSM-1321; genus Peribacillus. Next base: position 14,084 of record NZ_JADILK010000008.1, read on the forward strand.
TTTAAAGTTAGTCATGATTCACCAATATCCTTAAAATAGGAAAAGACCTATCCGGTATCCACCGGATAAGTCTTTTCGTTTTCATTCGTTAACGTTACCAATCACCTTGGACTTGGAAAAATACGGGTTACAAGTTCACGGAACTCTTCAGCAAATCCTGCAACGGGTTTTCCATTCTCGATATCATTCGCATACCCTTCCATTCTTTGAACAAAGTCCGGATTTGCCGAAACATAAACTTGATCTACCGATGGATCGGCTCCCCTTACTGTATCAGCAATCCTTTCCTTAAGGTCATTCGTGATATCCTTATCCCCTTCATTTTTTAATACTGCCCCTACATAGGCATTATTTTCAGTCACGATGACATTAGCGTTACTTACTTCCTTCAAGGCTTCGACTCGATTCGAGATATCCTTGGAGACCCTCATATCATTTATACCATTATCATCATCATTAACATTTCGCCTTGTGTCGCTTACATTCATCGGATTATCTAAATTATCCTGATGTGTACGGTTCAGGCCAAGATTTTCACTGGCATCCTCTTTATCATTAGGTGAACAACCTGTAATCACTAAAGCCATCATCACACTTGATACCATCGCTTTATAATTCATTTTCTTCACTCCTCTAAAATTATTTACTATTAATATTTGCGAGGAGACGATAGATTATTCAGAAGAAGTGACCTTCAATCCGATAATTCCAACTAAAATAAAACCGACGAATACCAAACGCATGGCATCCTTAGGTTCGTTAAACACGATGATGCCTATCAGAACAGCCCCAAGAGCCCCTATTCCTGTCCAAATTGCATACGCTGTTCCCATTGGCAGGGTTTTTATAGCCGATGACAAAAAATAAAAACTAACAACCATACCGGCAATCGTTATGAAAGAAGGTAATAATTTCGTAAAACCCTCGGTATACTTTAAACTTGTTGCCCAAACCACTTCAAATAATCCTGCAATCACCAATTGAATCCAAGCCAATATTTTTCCCTCCAATTACAGAAAAAGCCCGAAAGGTCATAAATCATAACCTCCCGGGCTTTTTTCCCTCCGTGTACGCAGATTCCTGCGCGTTTCTCTTGGACCATTCCGATAAAATTCAACCGAGGAACCCTAGAAACTTCTTATATCCATAATATATCATGTACAATTCAAATCGGTCAAACGCTTATGAATCACTTCTGTTTCTAAGCCTCCACTTGTCACCTTTCATTGAAAACCAAATATTTTTAAAGGGTTCAGGTATTTCTTTAGCCGCATCAACCGCATATTGTACGGCCTCTTTTTTATATTGAACATCTTCAGTGATTTCATGCTGTGTCATGGTGAGTTGGTCCGTCTCCGATTTAATCTGGTCCGTTTTTGCCTGGATGCGTATAACGGTTTCAGTCACATTATCAATAGTCGGTTTGGAATCCTTAAATGTTTTAAAAGCAAAAAACGCTAAATAGATAATCGACCCGATAAAGAGGGCAAGACTAATATATACAATGACCACCTAGATTCCTCCTTTGATTTTACTTCTACTATACCCGTAATAATTGAGCGAAAAACGAATCCCCAAGTATTTTCTTTTATGCCTGGTCATATTATTGAAAGAAAAGGGAGGAATGAAAATGAATCAAATGCCACTGCTTAAAGCCTGCTTTAAAGCTGGAATACACTTCATTAGACATATGACCATTCAGCAGGCTGCCACTATTGCAGGAATCATTTTTTTAATCATTCATCCAGAAGTTTTCAGCCCCATTTGGCTTACATTGGCAACCTCCGTCTTAATTCTGCTCCTGCTTTGAAGATTGTTGAAAAGCCCTTTAGCGACCTCCGGCAACTGTTAAGGATTTCTTCGTTAACATCGGCATCCAGATCAGGAAAACACCGAGAATATTCACAAACATTCTGCTCTTGTCTTTAGAAGAATGCCCCTGTAACGGATCGGTGGCCTTCTTTTGATTGATATGATCATCAGGAAGGGGCCTGCCATGCTTGACTTGATTAATGAACATAAAAAAATGCGTAGTATTTAATTTAATCAAACGATTGATTAAAAGGAAATCCGTCTTAAAACCCCTTTGTGTCAGCAGCACTTCCCTCCCCCTTCATTTAATGATTACGCCGCATTTACCATTTTATCAAACATATAACTATTAGAAAATTTTAAAAAATGTGTATAATTAGGCTATATTCATTAACTCTCAAGGAGGAATCATAGTCATGGATGCTCTCATTCAGCAGTTCGGGATTTTGCCCACCACTGCGATTTCAGATGCAATGGAGGGGTTGAGCAATATGGAATCAACGATTAAACCCTTAAAGGAAGAATTTCGTCTGGCCGGACGGGCTTTGACCGTACAAATGCCCGTTGGTGATAATTCAGCCGTGCTAAAAGCAATCGGCGAAGCAAAGGCAGGGGATATAATAGTCGTTGACAGCAAAGGAGATACCTACCGGGCTATAGCAGGAGACTTTGTTGTCGGCATGATGCAGACCATGGAAATTGGCGGCCTCGTTGTCGACGGAGTCATTCGCGATCTTGAAGCCATTAAAGAGTTGAATTTCCCTGTTTTCAGCAAGGGAACGACGGTTGCCTCAAGTGGCAAGGCGGGAGTAGGACAAACCAATATCCCCATTTCCTGCGGAGGTGTCACTGTATTTCCAGGGGACATTATCATAGGGGACATAGATGGAGTCGTGGTCGTTCCACAAGCCATGGGCGAAGAAATCCTGAGCAAAGCAAAGGATAAAATCATGAAAGATGAGCATCGTTCTGAAAAATATGCAGGGAAGCCTGAAGAAATAAGAAAGTATATCGCCATGATGGCCACTAAAGCATGATTTAACACATATAAAAGAACAGGCAGGAAGCGATGGCTTCCTGCCTGTTCTTTTCATTAGCCTTATTTATCGGTCTTATCTTCCTTTGAACCTTCTTCGTCATATGTGTAATCATAATCAGTAGGGTCTATTGGTTTAAAGCCATTTGGAGTATAGAAACGGAGTAAGTCGCCGTTCACTACTTGGTCGGATAAATTGAGCATCGTTTCAGCTCGCGTTTTATAATTGAGGATCTTATCATTTTCCTCGACCAATTCCCCTGTTTCCGTATCGTAGTATTTCCCTTTAATGGAAGTGACATCCGGTGTTACAAAATCACCATTCCTGAAAGGTACCACTTCATTATGATCTTTTGACAATAAATCCGAACCGAATTGTACATAATCTTTAGATTCGATTCCTAACAGATGCAATAAAGTTGGGAGAAGGTCAATCTGTCCTCCGTATTGGTGCATTTCCCCGCCTTCAACACCCGGAACATGAATCAATAATGGTACACGTTGCAATTGGGCATTCTCAAATGCATCAACATCCTCGCCAAGCACTTTTGACATGGCTTCTTTATGGTTTTCGGAAATACCATAGTGATCACCATACATAACGATTACCGAGTTATCATATAGACCAGATTCCTTCAGGTAATCGAAAAATTCTTTAAGCGCCTCATCGGCATAGCGTGCAGTCTGGAAGTAACTATCCACGGAAGCATCGCCTGTCGTATGCTTACCGATTGTTGCTTTTTCCTGGTCCATCGCATATGGGAAATGATGAGATACCGTTATGAATTTTGTATAGAAAGGCTGTTTAAGCGTTTCTAACATAGGAATCGATTCTTTAAAGAAAGGCTTATCCATTAATCCATAACTTAGTACTTCTTCTTTATTTTCCATATTATAATGGTTTGCATCGAAGAACTGATTAAAACCAAGAGACTTATACATATTATCCCGGTTCCAGAAAGATTTGTAATTACCATGGAACACAGCGGATGTGTATCCTTGTTGTCCTAAAATCGCAGGTGCTGCTTGATACGTATTTTGGGATCTATTCGTGAATGCTGCCCCCTGAGGTAAACCGAACAGGGAATTTTCGAGCATGAACTCGGCATCCGCCGTTTTGCCTTGGCCTACCTGATGGAAGAAGTTATCAAAGTGCATGAAATCTGACTTATCTGCTGCAAGTGAGTTCAAAAATGGAGTTACTTCTTCCCCATTCAACTTATAATCGATCAAGAAATTCTGCATGGATTCCAAATGCAGGTAGATGACATTCTTACCTTTAGCTGCACCAAAATACTTAGGATTCGGTTCAGCGCTTGTTGCCTTCGTATAGTTGACCACTTCTGCAATATCCGTGCTATTTGCAGTCGCACGCTGAGCGTATGTTTTCGTATTCTGGACGGCATCATAAACCGTGTAGTTGAACATGCCCAAGTATTTGACGATATAGTTCCGGTCAAATGTTCTTGATAATAATTGCGGGCGATCCTTTTCAGCAAGTCCCAAATTGATGGCGAAAATTGCAAGTCCCGCTAGGTACACCATTCCAACCGTACGGCGTTTGACTTTGAAGTCTTCCACTTTAAAGTCTTTGAATCTGTACAATACGATCAAAAGAACCGTATCAAGGAAATAAAATACATCATGGGTTTTAAATAATTCTAGAATACTCGGTCCTAAATCCCCGGCATTTTGCACTTGCGTCAAGGTTGGTAATGTAATGAAATCGGTAAATGAACGGTAGTATACAATATTGAAGAATAACCATAACGACATCAATAGGTTCAACCTGATGATCCATTTGAACGATTTTTTCCCTTTCACCAATAATGCCAGGCCAAAGAATAAAATGGCTGAACTAATCGGGTTTATGAACAGTAAGAACTGTTGCAGGCCATTTTCAAGACCTAAGTTAAATTCAACTCGATATCCAATATAAGTTTTTATCCAAAACATGACTACCGCAATAAAGAAAAAGCCTAGTATGTTATTTGCAAATAAATGCTGGCTTTTTTTAAGAAAATTATTCATGCTTTCACCTCTATTAATCTAGTGGTTTATTTATATAAATTTTTACATACTTACAAAAGACGGAAAAACCGAAACCTTATAATAGCATTCTTACACTCGGATAGTCAAGATTGTGAAAACCACCTTTTGTCACATCCATGACTCTTATATCCAGAACACTTTTTCAGCTTATGAACAAGCCATTAAAAAAATAAACAGAGCTTCGCCCGTCTCGAATGTTTAGCGCACCTATAACAAATATATAGGAACTCCATGTCTTAATCCAATAAATATCACCGTAACTTTTTGGGGTTAATGCGGATGACAGTCACTATTTGATTTACACGTCCTTCAGGCTTTTACCATTATAAACGACTCTTTATAAAAAAACCAGCACATTACAAAATATGTAAAGATATAAATCTTCAATCATTGGAAGCTATTGATATATCCAGGATTTATTTCCTGATAATTCGACAGTTTAGAATTGATTTCCAGCTACATGGATGCCTCACTCTTTCTACTTTTAATACCCTATTCAAAATCGAATCCTGCAGAAGTTTGACCCGTTTATAATTACATCCTGCCACTCCCGGTTCCCATAAAATAACAAATGCGATTCGCGTAATATCGACATCATTCCCCTCCGACATATTTGATTAGCTTTTTTAAAAATAATTTTTCCTGAAAATTGATCCAGCCCATTCTCCCCTATGATTTGAATGATCTATTTTTTTATTTTTACTCCTCAAGATACTTTTACCATCCATAAAGATTCAATTTACTAAAGTTCATTTAAATTACAACGTTAAAACCCCTTTACGAACCGGAAAGGATGACATATTAATAGGAAGAAACTGAATTTTTTCAATTGGCTGAAGGATTATATTCTTGCGAGTGGGGCCCATATGGGCCATAGCAGTGCAACAGATGTGGATATGGGCCCTTGTCCCTTTCATTTCCCCTTAATTGGTTGCAGGGGCTTATAAGCTTATCTGTGTTTTGCAGGCATTCTTTTCGTCCCCTTTGTTAGTATATTTGTTTCATCCAGCTTTATTATAAAAAAAAATCCTGCCCTCAATCAATCGAGGACAGGACTTCCATTAACCATATTACTATTACTTAATGCCTTCTGAAATTTCTTTAACCATAGCGTCAACAGATTCCAAACCGCCGCCTGATAGGTACCAGTAGTTAGGGTCTAGATAAATGATGTTACCTTCTTTAAATGCTTTTGTATTTTTCACAATGTCATTTTCAACAGCCTCTTTCGCTGCAGCTCCATCACCGACAACCGAATCCCTATCTACAACAAATAGGTAGTCAGGATTCTTTTCAGCAATGTATTCGAAAGAAATACTTTGACCATGTGTCGATACTTCCAACTTATCATCTACTGCGGGTACCCCGAAAACATCATGGATGATTCCGAATCTTGAATCCGGTCCGTAAGCACTTACTTTTCCACCGCTGGAAAGAACGATTAAACCAGTTTTGTCAGTTGGAGCTTTTTCTTTCAAAGCCTTGATATTTTCTTCAACACTTGTCAATTCTTTAGCCGCTTCGTCTTCTTTATCGAAGATTTTACCCAAAAGCGTCACGTTTTCTTCAAATGATTCCATATACTTAGTTGTATCTACACCCACAAAGACAGTAGGGGCAATTTTGCTTAACTCTTCATATGCTTCTGATTGACGGCCAGAAATAAGGATTAAGTCAGGAGCAATTTCGTTGATTTTTTCAAAGTCAGGCTCTTTTAATCCGCCGGCATTTTCAGTTGTGCCTTCATATTTAGAAAGGTATTTTGGAAGGCCATCATGAGGAACAGCTGCCACTTCCACACCTAATTTATCAAGGGTATCAAGAGCACCCATGTCGAATACAACTACTTTTTCCGGGTTTGTTTTTACTTTCGTTTCTCCTAGTTGGTGCTTAACGGTAATTTCTTCGCTTTTAGCACTTTCCTTTTTCGCACTTGATTCTTCCTTTTCCTTATCTGATCCACATGCTACAGCCACTACAGCCAGCATTGCAATCAAAAGCAGTAAAGATAATTTCTTAATCATTATGGTCACCTCGAAAATTTTTTTTATTTAAAATTACATATCGAATCCCCACCTTCACAGAGTCCACCTACATCGCTTCCCTGCCATATGAAACAGAAGGCGGCTAAAGCTTGGGCGCCCGCCAATTCTTAACAGCCTAATGAGCGGATGAGGTGATTCTGGGACGGCTACGAATACTGAAGTAATTTAAAACCAAATGGAATGGTCTTACGTGAAGTACACACAGATCTTATTGTCATTGATATTTTGGATTTCAATATCCATATCATAGATTTCCTTCAATACATTGGAATTGATGACTTGTTCGGTAGGTCCATTATGAACAACTTTGCCATCCTTCAATGCGACAATATAGTCGGAATAACAGGATGCAAAATTAATGTCATGAATGACGATAATGACCGTTTTCCCTAATTCATCGGCCAATCTCCTCAATACCTTCATGATTTGGACGGAATGCTTCATGTCAAGATTGTTCAGGGGTTCATCAAGAAGTACATACTCCGTGTCCTGTGCAATAACCATGGCAATGAATGCCCGTTGCTGCTGCCCGCCGCTAAGCTGGTCAAGGAACTTATCCTGCATGTCTGCAAGTTCCATATATTCAATCGCTTCATCGACATATTTCCAATCCTCTTTGGTCAGCTTGCCTTGTGAATACGGAAAACGGCCAAAGGCGACGAGTTCACGAATCGTTAATCGGATATTGATGTGGTTAGCCTGTTTTAAGATGGCAATCTTCTTCGCAAGTTCATTGCTATTGAATTTCCCCATATCCTTACCATCGATCAGGACTTCTCCTGAATCCCGGGTAATGAGCCGGCTGATCATCGAAAGGACGGTACTTTTCCCCGCTCCATTGGGACCGATGAAGGATGTGATTTTCCCTTTCATTATTTCAATGGAAACATCCTCGACAACCGTTTTACTATTATATTTTTTGAATAATTTTTTCACTTCTACCATGATTTATTCTCCTTTAATAGAAGATAGATGAAATAGACACCGCCGACAAAGTTGATGATGACACTCAATGTGGTAGTGAACGTAAAGACCCTCTCCACAATGAATTGGCCGCCGACCAGGGCAATCACACTGATCAGCATTGCACCCGGGATGATATGTTTATGCCGATAGGACTTAATGAATTGATAAGCCACATTTGCAACAAGCAATCCGAGGAACGTGATCGGACCGATCACGGCAGTCGAAATGGAGATTAACACCGTAACGACGATTAAAACCCGCTTCGTGACAAAATCATAATCCACACCCAAGTTTATAGCTTGGTCCCTCCCTAGGGACATGACATCCAAATACTTCAAAAATCTCATGAAATAGATCATTGCCGCTATCATGAGGATAATAGCTAAGGTTAATAGTTCCGTGTTGACATTATTGAAGCTTGCGAACATTTTATTTTGAATGATTTGAAATTCATTCGGGTCAATCAATACTTGCATGAATGAAGACATGCTGCCGAATAAGGTTCCGAAGATGATGCCGATTAGCAATAGGAAGTAAATATTGCGGTTTTTCTTGAACATGAACTTGAACAGCAGGCTGGAAAAAATAAGCATGGCCGCAAGTGTAATCAGGAAATTGAGATTTTTATTCATGATCATGATATGCGTTGAACCGAAGAGGAAAATCACTCCCGTTTGGATCAGCATATACATGGAGTCCAACCCTAAAATGCTTGGTGTCAAGATTTTATTATTCGTGACCGTCTGGAAAATCACTGTTGAAAAAGCTATTGCACAACCAACAACGATGATGGCGATGATTTTTATAACTCTTCTCGGAAGTGCATAATCCCAATTCGGGCCAAGGTCCCAAAAGATATAACCTGCCGTTAAAGCTGCTGCAAGAACAGCCAATATAATGATCCTACTTTTATTATTCATATGCCTTTCTCCTCAGTATCAAATAGATAAATACGGCGCTTCCTATGACACCAACCACGAGTCCGATCGGGATTTCAAATGGATATATGAGGATCCTGCCCAGAATATCGCAGATCAATAGGAATACTGCCCCTAGCAATGCTGTATGAGAAAGACTCTTTTTCAAATTGTCGCCAAGGTAAAGGGATACAATATTTGGTACGATCAATCCTATGAAAGGAATCGTTCCCACCGTTAACAAAACGACAGTGGAGGATAATGCCACGATGATCAACCCAAAATTAACTATTAGCTTATAATTGAGTCCTAGATTGATAGCAAACTCCTCACCCATCCCTGCCACAGTGAATTTATTGGCAAAGAAGTATGCGAGAATGACTAGAGGGATGCTTACATATATAAGTTCGTACCTTCCCGACATGATCATCGAGAAATCCCCATTCATCCAAGTGTTGAGGCTTTGAATCAAATCATATTTATAGGCAAAGAAAGTCGAGATGGATCCGACGATATTACCAAACATCAAACCAACCAATGGGATGAAAATCGTATCCTTATATTTCACTTGATCAAGAATTTTCATGAACAATAATGTACCTGCCAAAGCGAATATGAAAGCGAATGCCATTTTCTCAATAAGTGCCGCCGATGGAAAAATGATAATGGCGAGAAGAAGGCCAAGCCTTGCAGAATCCATGGTTCCGGCAGTCGTCGGGGATACAAATTTATTACGGCTCAATTGCTGCATGATCAGACCGCTTATACTCATCACAATACCGGCAATGACTATGGTCACCATTCTTGGGAAACGGCTTTGCAGCATGATTTGCACTTTATCATCACTTAGATCCAATAAATCCAGGGGAGTAATATCCTTTACACCAATGAATAATGACGTAAATGATAAAACGATTAACGCCATGACTAAATATCTTATCTTCATCTACATTTCCTACTCTTCCTATCTCAGTTAATACAGCGATAATATTTGTAATTAAAAATATTTGAATAAAGACTATTGCACAGTCACCTATTGAAATGGAAATCACTAAGGTTGCAATAGTTACAAAGTTATTCCATTTATGATAATGAGATTCATTATCATTATTAGTCATTCCTATTCTATCATTTCTTAGACATGTGTCAATATATACAAGGGAATTACTTAGAGAAACTCCTGCTAGTCATATTGTACTGAATTCGGATGAACCCATCATGCATTTCGTTAAAGAAAGTGATAAAATCAAAATAACAAATATTTACTCTTCCAATGAAAGAAGCGATATGATGAAAAATTTGCTATCCAAAATGTTCTCAAAAAAGGCCAAAATCCAGATTGAATTTTGCCAAAATAATCTTGACCGCTTCCTTAATGAACAAACAGGTGCCGATTATGGTCAGTTCTTATCGGATCCAAGAATTCAATATAAGGAATATGAATGTTTGAGTGAGTGTAAGCTTTGTATGAAAACCCCCTATGCGAAAGTGAACGGCCGGATAATAAGCAGCGAAGATTCACAGGATCTTTTAAATCAGTTACATGATGAATTGAAATGATACAGACCAAGCAAATTGCTTGATCCGTGTCATTTTTACTTTCTACCTGTAATTATACAGAATACAGGTGATGAACATCCATTAATAGGAATTGCGAAGTGTGCTATGGAATCATTAATCTAGTCGTTACTTCCTGTTTTTTACCATTCCCTATCTTTTCACTGTATAAATAGCTTAATATATGATAATTTATGGAAAAAGATAGACAGGAGGACGTCCATGAAAAAAATCATTCCTACCATCATATCAATCGTAACACTAGGTCTTGTCACTGGATTGCCTGGCCCTATAGCCGAAGCAGAAGAATTCACTCCTTATTATGGAAATGGTCCAAGCTACATTCAACCAGATAACCTCTCCCACCTTTTCCCTGATCCTAAGGTATCTTTCAAGACCCCTGCCTTTAAACAAAACAAAATCGCCTTTACGAGCCAGGAAGAAATGTTGAATCATATCAAGTCCATCTCCCATAAAAACAAGAACATCCAGGTCAGGACGATAGGTAAATCAACAGAAGGACGCGACATCCCGATGCTTCTTTTCAGCAAGGATTCAAAAAGACTGAATAAGGGTTCCCATAAACCATTGATTTGGATTCAAGGTCAAATCCATGGCAATGAACCTGCTTCAGGTGAATCGACATTAGTCCTTGCACAATCGCTGGCTGAAGGCAAGCTTGGTGATGTCCTCGATAAAGTGAATGTTGCCATCATCCCACGCGTCAATCCTGATGGCTCTTATTACTTCAAGCGCTATACCGCAAATGATATGGATGCGAATAGGGATTACTTAAAAGTGGAGTATCCTGAAGTACAGGCGATTCATCAATCCATCGATGATTACAAACCGGAAATCGTTCTGGATGTACATGAATATACAGTGAATCCCGCCCCCCTGAAAAAGGTGGGTGCAAATGGATCGATCGCTTCCTATGATTTACTCATCTCCTCAGCCAAGAATTTAAATATTCCCGAACGGCTTCGAAAGGCCTCGGATGAACTGATTTTACCTCATGTTTTTAAAACATTGGAAAAAGAAAAGCTTACCTATCACGACTACTATACACTGGCTACTTCTGATGATGGAGTCCTTACCGCCACAGAAGGAAGCACAGAAGCCCGGATTGGCCGAAATGCCCTCGGTTTGAAAAATACAATGACTTATTTAATTGAAACAAGGGGAATCAATATTGGCCGGACGGATTTTAAACGACGTGTTTTTGCACAGGCTACAGCACAGGCAGCTTTCATCAAAACGGCAGCCGAACAGGCAAGTAAAGTTAAAAAGGCCGTTAAACAGGCCGAAACTGAAGTCGTGCAAAAAGGGCGCAAAGCAAATGATAACGATAAAATTGTCATCACCAGCGAAAATAAATTGGTTAAGGATCAAAAATTGAAAGTAGTTGATTTAGCGAAAGCTAAAATGGTCGATGCCCCCATCGATTGGCTGGATTCTACCGATGCCTACCCTACCCTTGTTAGAGATCGTCCGACAGCTTATATCCTTCCACCCGAATATAAAAATATCTCAAAGAAACTTCAACTATTGGGAGTCGAAGTGAAAAGATTAAAAAAACCTATGAAAGTAGCTGTTGAAAGCTATAGGGTCAAGGATTTAAAAATTTCCGCTGAACTGGAAAGCGGACATTCCACAAGGGAAGTAACGACCACCGTTACTTCAAAAACCCGTGATTTCCCAAAAGGAAGCTATGTTTTCGACATGGCCCAGCCTGATGCCAACTTCATCTCCCTTGCCCTCGAACCTGAAGGCATAGACAGCTATGTGACATTCAATTTCATCCCGGCTGACAAGGGAAAAGAATTGCCGATTTACCGCTATATGCGGCCATCTTCCTTACCCGTTAAATGATGCATAGGATATCTAAATGACGCTCTGGCAGCTTTCATTGCCAAAGCGTTTTTTATGACGATATGCCTGACATGATTTCTTGAATGCAACGACAAGTTTTGAATATACATATAAACGGAAAAAGTGTTTTTAGAGGAGGAAAGTCTTTGAACCAACATGTACAATTGGAAATCAATCGCCTTGTTCATCGCTTGAAACAAGACCAATCCGCTGATGGTTCGTGGAATTATCCCTTTGACACCGGGATAACGGCAGATGCCTATATGATTATTTTATTGAAAATTTTAGATATGGAAGATGCCCCTCTTATAGAGGCTTTAGTAAAAAGAATTGAAAGCAAGCAAACCGAAAACGGTTCATGGAAACTTTTCCAAGACGAGCAGGACGGTAATGTTACGGTTACAATCGAAGCTTACTATGGCCTTCTTTTTAGCGGACTCCGCAATAAGCACGATGCCCATATGAGGAAAGCCAAACAATTCATTCTTTCCAAGGGTGGCATCAAACAGGCCAAAATGTTAACGAAAATGATGCTTACTGTCACCGGACAATATCAATGGCCGCGCCTATTTCCCATTCCTCTCGAAGTGGTCTTACTGCCTCCGACCTTTTTCGTCAGCATTTATGATCTTTCCGTATATGGGCGGGTCAACATGATTCCATTGCTATTGCTTGGCCATAAAAAGTTTCAGCTCAAGACCCCGGACAGTCCAAGTTTAAAAGATTTATTCCTAACAAGGGAGGACCGTTCCGAAGGGCATATGTGGGAAGAGTATCGTACCGCAGAATATCGTTCCTTCTTCAACAAACTCCAAAAAGGCGTCAAAACTTTGATTGGTTATCCGGATTATTTGCATTCCTTAGCCTTGGATTCAACGAAAAGGTTCATGCTCGACAGGCTGGAACCGGACGGAACACTGTACAATTATTTCGGTTCTACCTTTTTCATGATCTTTGCCCTCCTTTCAATTGGATATTCGAAAAAGGATCCAGTGATTCTAAAGGCAATTGCCGGTCTGAAGGGGATGGCCTGCTCCATTGAAGGACATACACATATCCAATTCACAACGCCCCATGTTTGGAATACCTCCTTAATTAGCTACTCCCTTCAAGAAGCGGGCATATCTTCCAAAGACCCAACGGTTAAGGCCGCCAATCAGTACTTACTGTCACGCCAGCATTATATGTATGGAGATTGGCTGATCCATAATCCTAACGCGATTCCAGGCGGCTGGGGGTTCTCGGATTTCAATACCATGAATCCAGATGTCGATGATACGACTGCCTCACTGCGGGCGCTGGCTAAGCATCTGCAAACAAAACCGGATATTCGGGACAGCTGGAAGCGCGGTGTCTCCTTCACGATATCCATGCAAAATGATGATGGTGGATTTCCAGCCTTCGAACGGAATAACGACCATAAATGGCTGCACCTTCTTCCTATAGAGGGTTCGAGATATCTCCTGACTGATCCTTCTACCGCTGATCTGACAGGAAGAACGCTTGAATTCCTGGGGAACTATACAAATATCAAGAAGCCGGAAGAAATCAGTAAAAGAGCGGTGGATTGGCTATTGGAAGACCAGAAGCGTGATGGCTCCTGGTATGGGCGCTGGGGCATCTGCTATCTATATGGCACATGGTCTGCACTGACCGGCATGAAGGCAGCGGGTCAGGCCACTGGACATCCATCCATCCAAAAAGCCCTAACTTGGTTGAAAAAAGTTCAAAATAAAGATGGTGGCTGGGGTGAATCTTGTTACAGTGATATCAAGCAACGATATATCCCCCTCGGAGCAAGTACACTGACACATACAGCTTGGGCAGTAGATGCGTTGATATCGGCATCCGATAAGCCGACAGCCGAAATCGAAAAAGGCATTGCCTACCTCATCCGTGCAGGTCAGCTAGAAAGCTGGACCAATGATTATCCTGCTGGCCAGGGAATGGCAGATTTTTTGTATATCCATTATCATAGCTATCGCTATATTTATCCCCTTTTAGCCTTAAGTCATTACAATAACAAATTCCTGCAGACTTAATCGCCAGTGTTTTTTATTATATAAAGGTGAATATGTGGATTACCTGTGGAAAAGTAGTGAATAACACCGGGGAGTTATCCACAATCCGAGGTTATCCACATTCATTTATCCATAAAAGTGCTAAATGCAAGAAAATTTGTTGATTAATCCATTTCGGGTATGTAAGAATGACTGGTTTTATACAGGCTTTGTGGATAGTTTGGGGATGATCGCTATTATGTGAAAACTTCATTCAGTTTATCACTATAAAATTCTATGGCCTTCGCATAAGATTGTATTTCTCGATCCTTAGACGTTTCGGCAATGATCTTCAATAGGGATTCCATCGCAAGATCATGTTGGCCCAAATTATAAAATGCCATGTCCCTGAATACCAATAAAGCCTTACCCTCAGGAAACTTCGCCAGCCCAGATTCCAATGTCTGTCTTGATTTTTCATACTCCCCTATGGTGCGATATGTGCTCCCCAGCCCTAGGTAAGCCCCTTTTGCATCATCCTCCGGCAAACCTAATTTGAGTGCCGCTTCATAATAGGCCACCGCCTTTACCTCAAGTCCAAGTATATCCAGACTCCAGGCACACTGATACTGCATGACTGCATCCACGGGATTTTGCTTTGCCAGATCCATCAATAACCGATTGGATTTTTCGAATTCCTTCTTTCCCCTTAATGACAGTGCCATTTCCAAATTTCCCATTGCCATTCCTCCATTGAATAAGATTCCTCATTGCCCCTATTCGCGATTCCCCATTTTAATTCCTTCTTAATCATTGATATCTCTAAGCACACTCTCCAAACAAAGGAAGGAATTAAAATGCTGATACTGGAGGTGATTTACTCGACTTCCATTAGTTTATGCATGGTTGTTAAGGATGAGGAAGCTACACTCCCTAACTGTCTTGGCAATTTAAAAAAGGATCTGCCACTTGGCAAA
Organism: Bacillus sp. SD075; assembly: GCF_017355165.1. Taxonomy (GTDB): domain Bacteria; phylum Bacillota; class Bacilli; order Bacillales; family DSM-1321; genus Peribacillus. The sequence goes on from NZ_JADILK010000008.1 coordinate 29,318, forward strand.
TCCTTTCATACACTTCAGTTCGAGATCATTCATATTTCACAGATTACTTATGACTTATCATATTTGATTAATCATCCAGCTGGTTTTTCAATACTTTTCCCGTGGTGGCATCTACCACTACATCATATTCCTTTAGTCCTTGTTTTATTTCCAGCTCGTACACAAGGGTTCCATTCTCCGAATCCAGCTCGACATCCGTCACTTGGCCATCCACCGCTTTCAAGGCAATCTTTTCAGCTTGATCACTGCTGATTTTTGCAGCTTCCACCGCTTGTTGTGTGCTCATATCGTCATCGTCATCGTCATCGTCTTCCATCTCCAGGGAAAGAATCTCTCCTTTTGCAGCATCGACGTCAACGTCTTGATAGCCTTCTTTCGTTTTAACGGTCATCTCATAGGTCATTGGCTGGTCCCAATCCTTTTCAAATTGAGTAACTTCCCCGCCTAGTTTTTCTGAAATCATTTTGACAGCCTCATCCTCGGATATGTTCCCCTTATTGACTGCATATACCGCCGTTCCAGCAGCACCGCCGAAAAGCAATACGGAAGCTATGGAGACCGTCATGATTACCTTTTTCCTTCGAATGATACCTTCTTTAATCGTACTCCACTGTTTTTTCATGAATGAATTCCTCCTTTAAGTTGTTACCTTAATAATAAGCACCCTTCATGAAACGAACATGAGCGTTAGATTAGAATTTGATGAGAAAGAATAAGAGTCGCCAACGTCCCCATTCCCACTTCGCTTTGAATCTCCAATTTACCGTCGAATGACTCGACAAGCGTCCGGGCGATTGAAAGCCCGAGTCCATTGCCTCCCGTTTTCCTTGCCCTTGATGAATCCACCCGATAAAAACGTTCAAATACGTGGGGGAGATGTTCTCGTGATATCCCTGCGCCGTGATCTTTCACACTGATGTGAATTTCATCCGACTGCCGTTTTATCATGATCTGTATACTTGATTCACTGTATTTCATTGCATTGTCCAATAGGATGACAATCACCTGTTCAAGCTTACTGGAAATGGCCATTGCATGTATTTCCTTAAACTCTGATTCTATCTCTATTTCACGATTACCCGTCCTTCTGAATGTTTGGGCAATCCCTTCACAAAACGAAATAAGTTCTATTTTCCCTTTCACATCTGCTGAAGGTTCCGTTAGGGAAGCTGACTGCAGTAAATGTTCCGTCAGTTTTTTCATCCGGACGGCTTCATGATGGATTGCCTCCACCGCCTCTTCCTGAATCGCTTCATCCTTCATTCCCCATCGTTTCAATAGAGAGGAGTAGCTTTCTATGACCGTAATCGGTGTTTTCAATTCATGTGAAGCATCTGAAAGGAACTGCTGCTGTTGGTTATAATTCCGCTCCAGCCTTTCCATCATCCCGTTAAATGCCACTCCCATCACCTGCAGCTCGTCCTTTGAATGATCCGATAGCGGTATCCGTTTGAATTCCCCGCTTTTCTCGATATCCTTCATCGTTCCGCTCATGATCGAGATGGGTTTGAGAATTAGATTGGCCAGCCACTTACCGGCAAGAATGGATAAAAGAATGACAAAAAGCGATGCCCCGCCTAAAACGAGGGCAAGCGTCGATAAATTATCAAGGAGGGTATCAAGCGGCTGTGTGACCTCGATCACCCCTAGTTTCTCCCCTTCATCAGGATAAAGATAACGGTAGGTCAATACATACTCCCCATCAGCTTTGGTAAAATCATATCCGTTCTCGTTAATGGCTTTAACCGCAAGCCCATTAAGGCCCTCTTCATCCGTAAATGTTTTTACCAACCTTCCATCCGTGCCGAATATCCTCACCATTCCATCGTCCGGGATATACGGCTCCATTAAATCGGAATCACCGGAAATCAAATCTTTCGTCAGGATATTTTCTTCAATTAATGAAGCCTGGTCTTCAAGCAAATCCCGTTCCCTCTCAACCGATATCCAAAGAAAGGCGATTAAAACGATGATACTCAACAATATAAGCATGACGCTTAAAAAAAGACTGGAATACGATTGGATTTTCGTCCGAATCCTCATACTGGCTCCTTCAAGCTATAGCCTACACCTCGGTAAGTATGTATGAGCTGCAACTCAAAGGGATAATCTATTTTTTTGCGTAAATAACGGATATACACATCAACCACATTCGTATCCCCTGCAAAATCATATCCCCACACATGGGTCAGGATTTGCTCCCTCGAAAGTACTTGATTTTTATTTTGCAAAAGATAAACCAACAAATCGAACTCACGGGAGGTCAGCTCAATCCTTTTGCCTTGCCTGTGAATGTCCCTTGTCCCAAGATTCAACTTCAGATCATGGATTTTTAGTTCATCCACTTCCCCTTCTGATCGGCTCTCCCGTACATTAGTGCGAAAACAAGCGCGGATCCGTGCCAGCAACTCTTCAATTTCAAACGGTTTCGTTACATAATCATTCGCACCATGGTCCAGGCCATTCACCTTGTCTGGCACAGCATCCCTTGCGGTTAGAAGGATGACAGGTGTCGATCCATTCTTATTCCGGTAACGCCTAAGTACTTCTATGCCATTCAACTCGGGCAGCATCACATCCAATAGGATTAAATCCCACTCTTCGGCTTCTGCCCTTTCCAGCCCCTTCTTTCCGGTAAAAGCCGATTCTGTATGATACCCCTCATGATTAAGCTCCAGCTGGAGAACCCTCGCAATTTTTTCTTCATCTTCTATTATCAAAATTCTTTTATTCATGATGATCACCGCCTCCCCCTTAGTGTACTGAAGAAATATGAAAATATCATGAGAAATTGAACACACCGCATAAAAACCCCATGAAAAATGCCTATATTCATGCCTTTAAAAGGTAAAAAAATACCCGATGTGAAAAGTCCAAAAGGGACTTTTCAGTCACCATAAACAGATTCCTCACAATCATAAAAAATCTTCAATGGCCAACCATAATAAAAAGACTATGGAATATTTCCATAGTCACAGTTTGTGGACAAAATAGGGTTCGGAACGGTCTACCCCAATAACTGGCTAGCCAAGACCCCATAGGCGCTTTGCGGAAAGGGAGGGGATTTCTGAAATCAACTGGAACGTTTAATAATGATCCCTCTCATTCACCGTTCCAATGCTGGTCAATGAATTCATCGCGTCCCGATTTCGCACGGTCCGCTTTATAATCATCTTTGTTTTTTTTATGATAGCCTTGATGGTATTCTTCGGCAGGATAAAAGGTTTGGGCCGGAAGGATTTCCGTTACGATGGGTTTCTTGAATTTCCCGCTGGCCGCTACCTTTTCCTTCGCATCAAGAGCCAGTTTCTCCTGAGCTTCATCATGATAGAAGATGGCCGTCCGATATTGACTGCCTCTGTCATGGAATTGTCCGGCATCGTCAGTTGGATCAATTTGCTGCCAATACAGTTCCAGCAATCTTTCATAAGGAAATAACTGAGGATCGAAAGTGATTTCCACGACTTCATAATGCCCCGTAGTTCCCGTCTTCACTTCCTCGTAAGTCGGGTTTTCAACATGTCCTCCTGTATAACCGGATACGATCCCCCCAATCCCCGGTTGTTCTTCAAACGGTGTCACCATGCACCAAAAACAGCCTCCAGCAAATGTAGCCTTTTGCATAATGGTCATCCCCTTCCTTGTATGTAATAAAAATTAATATACCATATTCCAATCCTGACACTGTGCTTTTTTGATTTACAAAGCCTCCATTATATGCGCCAAAAGGGCTCTACCCCTCGATCAATCTTTTGACCAGCCCTTTTCCTTGAATCTTACAATCGCTTCAACGCGGTTGCTTACATCCAATTTATCAAGGATGACCGATATATAATTACGGACCGTGCCGTTGGTCAGATAAAGCTGGCTAGCGATTTCCTTTGTGGTCTTACCATCCGCTATCAATTTGAGCACTTGGCTCTCTCGTTCAGTCAAAGGGTTTTCTTCTTCGAAGGCCATATCCACCAGCTCAGGAGCATAAATGCGACGACCATCCATGATGACACGGATCGAATTCGCAAGTTCATCACTTGGACTATCCTTCAGCAGATATCCGCCAACCTCTGCCTTTCTGGCTCTTTCAAAATACCCAGGGCGTGCAAAAGTGGTCAAAATGATGACTTTGCATTGGTGGCCCTGATCCTTGATCTCCTCCGCTACATCGAGCCCGGTTTTAACTGGCATTTCAATATCGGTTATACAGATATCCGGCTTTAATTGATTGACGAGATTCATTGCTTCTTCCCCATTGCTCGCCTTTCCTACAACTTCCATATCACTTTCCAAATCAAGGATGGAACCTAGCGCGCCAAGCAGCATCCGCTGGTCTTCGGCAATTACGATTCGAATCAATGTTAATCCCTCCTATCCATTATTTTTTATAGCATTCGGAACCCTTATATAAAGTGTCGTTCCATCTGTTGATTTAATATCCAGGCTGCCATTAACGAATTCCAGCCGCTCTTTCATTCCTTGAAGCCCATTGCCTTTAAAAAACTCTGTTCTATGTGAAAGCCCCACTCCATTATCCTGTACGGTGATCGTCACTCCTGTTTGCAATTCTTCAATGACGATATTACAGCAGTCGGCACCGCTATGTTTGACGATATTGGTCACAGCCTCTTTCAGGCACATGCTTAAAACCGTTTCAACAAGCAAAGGGGTATCTTGCAATTCCGTGGTGCCTTCCAAACTGAATTCTATCTCTGCCGCTTTCAATATCTGCTTGACCCGGATGATTTCATCGCTTAGCTTTGCCCCGCGCATTTCCGACACCATTTCACGTACTTCCTTCAGTGCCGTCCTCGCTGTTTGACGGATATCCTTGATTTCCTTCTTGGCCGACTCCGGATTTAAATCGATCAATTTCCCTGCAAGGTCACTTTTCAAGCCAATCAAAGACAGTTTTTGTCCAAGTGTATCATGTAGGTCCCGGGCAATCCGCTGACGTTCTTCCATCTTGCCAAGCTCTGATATTCTTTTATGTGCGTCCTCCAATTGTTCTTCCAGCCTGCCCCGTTTATTCCGATTATATGTGTTGAATGGGAGCAGGATCACGCCTACCACACAAATGAGCATAAAGGGAAATTGCGAAAAGAAAGTGGGATCTTTCATGATGAATCCAATATTGACAGACACGATGGTAGCTAATAGCTGGATCGAATATAACACGAAAAAACCAACCTTATTTTGAACATTCCCGATAAAGAATGCTAAAAAAAGCGAAAAGTAAATGTAGCTGAAAAATATGGTCATGGATATGGATATGACTATTTGTATCGCCGTCCATACGTATACGGGCCATCCCTTGGAAACGAATGAGAGACCATATGATATGAAAAACAAAATGATCATGACGATTCCAAAGACAATCTCCAACATCGAAGAAGATTTGAAAATGAAATAAAAAGGTAGGATACAAAAAATGATCCAGACATATGGGCTCAGCCCTGTGTTCTTTGGAAAGATATGATACCAACTTTGCATGGCGCCGCCTCTATTTCTTTTTACCCTAGTATATACTAAGGAGTTTCATCAAAAAACCACCCAATGGAAATTGAATGGTTTTTTGATGAACTATTTATTTTTCTTGAAGACTTGGACGTTTATTATTGATTTCCACCTTTGATTTTGTTTCATTCAGACGTCGTTCCTTAATCTCTTTAAAACTTACAAACGTCTTGTTTTCTTCATCATAAAGGCGGAAGCGAAGCGATTTTAAACTTGAACTAAGGGTGATTGTCGTTGCCTGCTGCAAAGGCAGGGTGGAATCATGGACTTTTTCCAGGTTATAGTTTGGGACTCTAGGGCTAAGATGATGCACGTGGTGGAATCCGATATTGCCGGTTACCCACTGCAGAACCTTCGGAAGTTTATAATAAGAACTTCCATCAATGGCAGCCTTCACGTAATCCCATTCCGATTCCTCTTCGAAATAAGAATCTTCGAACTGATGCTGTACATAAAACAGCCAGATGCCCAGTGATCCCGTTACAAAAAGCATCGGTACCTGAATCATCAGGAATGCCTGCCATCCGATGGCCAAGCATAAAAGACCATAAATTGCCACGATTGCGGCATTTGTCAAATACGTATTCATCCGTTCTTTCTTTTTAGCGCCTTTTTTATTCAGACGGTTCGATACAAGAAATAGATAAAAGGGACCTAATCCAAACATGACGATCGGATTTCTATATAAACGGTAAGCCAAACGCCCCCAGAATGAAGCGGCGATATATTCATCAACGGTCATGATCCAAATATCTCCTGTACCGCGCTTGTTTAAATTACTGCTTGTTGCATGATGTATGGAATGGCTATGCTTCCATTGCTCATACGGAAATAATGTAACGATTCCACTGATTGTACCCAGGATGCTATTCGCTTTCCTGCTTTTGAAAAATGATTGATGACAGCAATCATGGAAAATGATGAAAATCCGGACTACGAATCCTGAAGCCAGAACAGCCAATGCAAGGGTCAGCCAGTATGAAATGGTTAAGCTTTGATAAGCTAAAAACCATAACAGAAAAAATGGCGGAAATGTATTTATGAGCTGTTTCACGCTTGATTTAGTATTGGATTTTTCAAAAGGCGCAATATCTTTTCTTAATTGTTTTTGATTATGCTTACTCATGGTTTCCTCCTCATAATATATAGGATTGGAGTGTTTAATTGGATTGGTTTTGCTTCCATATTCCGAAAAACTTTAGCGGTATCTCTTCTTTAAGTATAGAAATAATAACCGACTTTCTATAGTCATAAACGTCAATTCCCTGCCATGACACTTGTCATATACTTGTCTGCTTCAACACTTTCCACACGTATTTTTTCCTTTTTCATCATTTTTACGCTTCAAAAAACGATGAATTCCAATCAATCCGATTCCAAGAAAATGCCTGACATTTATTCGGTCAAATAAAAAAAGATCCGCCTTTTGGCGAACCCATTTATAACTTGATCGCATAAACCCGTTCTGGACGTCCTACCGTGCCATATGTTAAATCAGCCTCAATTTTTCCCTCTGATATCAAGTGCTCCAGATAACGCCTTGCCGTTGTCCTGCTCACTCCGATTTCCTTTGCCACTATTTCGGCAGTTAACCCTGGGGAGGATTTCCCCAGCACAACCATCACCTTCTCCAAAGTCATCTGATCGATCCCTTTTGGCAGTGAAGTTTGTTCCCTCCCTTTTTCTATCATTTCCTTTCGCAAAAGCTTATCCACCTGTTGCTGGGTTACGGGAAAATTGCCCTTTTCCAGTTCTGACAGCTTAATGCGATACTCTTGATATCGGCGTAAGGATTGCTTGAAACGTTCAAATGCGACAGGCTTGATAATATAATCAAATATACCGATTTTGATGGCTTCCTGGACTTTTTCGATTTCTTTAGCCGCCGTTATCATAATGACATCCATAAGTTTGCTTTGCTGCTTGATTTCTTTCAGGATATCGAGCCCATTCATATCCGGAAAATACATATCGAGCAGCAATAGATCCGGCTGCATGATTTCAATGAAGCTTTTAACCTCGTCATAGCTTGACGCGATTCCGATCGTTTGGAACCCCTCAAGCTTTTCGATGAATAGCTTTTGTATCTCGGCAATCCGCAGGTCATCCTCTACGATTAAAACTTCTATATCGCGATTGGCCATCATTTAATTACCCCTCTGTTTTTTTGGTATGGCAACAGTAAAAATCGTATATTCCCCTTCTTTCGTCGAAAAAGTGATATATCCCCCTAATCCATCAATCGCTTCCTGAACAAGGCTCAAACCTATACCAGAATTGGTTTGATGGCTTTTCGTCGTAAAACCGTTCTGGAAAATCAGTTCGGAAACATCAGGATTCATCCCTTTACCATTATCTTCAACTTCCATGATCAACTCTTTACCCAAGTCCGTGACGAACAACGATACCCTTTTTTCCTCCCTTTCGTTTTCCCGAACGGCCTCGAAGGCATTATTGATGAGGTTGCCGATGATCGTCACTAATAAATTCCGATCTATTTCAGGCGGAAGATCTTTAAAACTGCTTTCTCTGTCAATTGTAAAATCAATTTTCAGCTCGCTGGCTAAACTTACCTTCCCTAAGATGAACCCAGCAATGAGTGGATCAGGTACTTCCTTCATTAGAAAGTGAATGAAGCCTTGGGTGACATCCACTTCCTTCGATATGAAATCCATCGCTTCCTTATGTGAACCAAGTTGAATCAAACCTAGCAGAGTATAGAGCCGATTCGAATATTCATGTGTCTGGGCCCTCAGCCCTTCTGCATACGCCTTTACATGTGACAGTTCTTGAAGGAGATTGGACAGTTCCGATTTATTTCTCAAACTTGCTACTGCACCGATGATTTCACCCTGTCCATTCAAAATGGGGATCCGGCTTGCCAAAAAAACTTCACCATCAATCATGAATTCCTGATCATACCCCGCCTGTGCCGTGCTGACTACATCAAGCAAATGTATATGTGTTATGACTTCTTCAATTTTTTGCCCGCGAAGCATGACGTCTCTAGGGATATGAAGGATTCTATGCGCCGTTTCATTGACGACCGTGATTTTCCCATGAACATCAATGGCAATGATGCCTTCATGAATGGATTCCAAAATGGCATGCTTCTCTTGAAACATCCATGCGATTTCTTTCGGCTCCAGACCCAATATCGCCTTTTTTATATTGAATGAAATGAAAAAGGCAATGAATAAACCACCGATTAATATAAAAGAGATGATCCAGACTATCTTTCTTTGTATACTAGATAATTCTTTTTCGATATCATCCTGAAGGTAGCCCACGGAGACTACACCAATGACTGTTTCATTTTCGATTATCGGGGATTTCCCCCTAATGGAAGGTCCCAATGTTCCAGTGGACTCCGTGATGATGGATCTCCCATCCCAAACCTCGGCGTTATCTCCCCCTACCATTTTCTTCCCGATCAAGTTGGGATCAGGATGGGACAGCCGTGTTTCATTCTCATCCCCTATTACTATGAATTCCGCATCGATCTGCCTGCGAATTCTTTCCGCAATGGGCTGAATGATTACAGAAGGATTATCCGTTCCAAAAGCTTGTTTAATTTCAGGCAGCAAAGAAATGGTCTGGGCAACCGACAATGCTTTTTCCCCTGTTTCCTGCTTCAGGTTATTTTCCAAGATATTTATGAAAATAACTTCAAAGATTCCACCCATTAAGATGATTAACGTACAGATGCCCAGCATTAACTTGGTGTGTAAACGCATTCAATCACCTCTACTTACATCATATAAAAAAAAACCCCTTTAAAAAAGGGTTTTTCGCAACATTCAGAAAATAATGATTAGCCTTCAATATTGATGACAACATCCTTCCCTCTCTTCTTAAGTAAAACAGGAATGAGCAGCCATAATGCCGTTACGATCAGGAATGTCAGGGAAAGCGGGCGAGTGAAAAACAAACTGTAATCACCATCGGATATCGTCAGGGCCCTGCGCATATTATTTTCTATCATCGGCCCTAAAACCAGTCCCAATACCAACGGGGCGATTGGATAATCATTTTTACTTAAGAAATATCCCAAGACCCCGCACCCTAGTAATAGCAATAGATCATAAGTTGATACTTGTACCGCATAAACGCCAAAAATGGAAATGGCGATAATGATCGGAATCAAATATTTCTTTGGCGTTTCAATGATTTTCGCAAAAACCTTAACGAGTGGGAGGTTAAGGATGAGAAGCATCAAATTTCCGATGAACATGCTGGCGATAAGTCCCCAGGCCACCTGAGGATGGTCCTCGAATAATAATGGACCCGGCTGAACATTGTACATCATGAGCGCACCCATTAAAATCGCCGTTGTACCGGAACCCGGAATTCCCAGCGTCAATAAAGGAATCATCGCTCCACCAGATGCCGCGTTATTGGCCGTTTCAGGTCCAGCCACTCCAGCGATCGCCCCAGTACCGAATCTCCCGGGATTTTTTGAAATCCGTTTTTCCATAAGATAGGAGAAGAAAGAAGCAAGAGTAGCCCCTGCACCTGGCAGGATTCCAACAAAGAAACCTAAGAGCGACCCCCTTGCAATGGGCCCCGCAGATTCCTTGAATTCTTCTTTGGAAGGAAGCAGATTATTGATCTTTGCCATTTCCCCATCATCCTCGTCTTTTTCCAAGATTGTCTTGAATACTTCTCCAAGGGCAAATAGACCGACTGCGATCGTCAGGAATTCAATCCCCTGATACAGCCAGGGAAAGTCGAATGTGAAACGGGCGATCCCTGATACATTATCAATGCCTATCGTCCCGATCAACAAACCGCAAACCGTCATGATCAGTGCCTTGGTTACGGATTTTCCCGCTAGTCCGCTGACTGCCGCCAACCCTAGAAGCATAAGCGAAAAATACTCAGCCGGACCGAATTTAATGGCAATCGTCGACAATGGCTGAGCCAAGGCAATCATGGCGATAAGGGTGACGATCCCCCCTACGAAGGAACCGATTGCCGAAATCGATAAAGCACTCCCGGCTCTTCCCTTCTTCGCCATTTGGTAGCCATCCAATGTGGTGACGACAGAAGAAGATTCGCCAGGTGTATTCAATAAGATTGAAGTTGTCGATCCCCCATACATCGCTCCATAATAAACACCTGCAAGTAAAATGATGGCGCTTGTCGCCGCTTGCTCTGGTGGAAGTCCCCCTGTAATCGAAGCGGTTACCGGAATTAAAAGAGCCACACCGCTCATCGGCCCGATTCCCGGCAAAACGCCGACAGCCGTACCGATCAATACGCCGACAAATGCAAAAAGTATATTATACCAAGTTAGTGCCGTTTCAAATCCATGAATTAAATAATCAAAAGTGCCCACTTCACATCCCCCTTCCTTTTATGAAAACCAGATTGGCCAGCCCGGCAGTGTTCCTTTTAAAATATTCACGAATAAATAATAGATGATCCCGGAAAATCCTGCGGAAATGATGAGCGAGGTCACCCACTTATTACGTTCCATCGTTTGAAAGCAAACAAACAAAAAGAGAAAGGTCGTAATGACATACCCTACCGTTTCCAATGTCAAAATATAAATCAAGGTGGAGAGTAGAATGATAATAAAGGGTTTATATTCAAGCTTTTCCTTACCCGATTCCTGCACCTTGCTCCGAAATGCTTCATAGAACAGGCGAATACTTAAAACGGCAAGAACGAGCCCCAAAACAAAAGGGAAAATGTCCGGTCCCACCGAACTTCCATAAGAAGAACTGGCCAGTTTCTTGCTACCTATCATAAACAGTACTCCGACAGCCAGAAAGGCTACAGATGCAAAGCGATCAAATTTAACATCCATTATAATCCCTCCATTTCAGAAAATAAGAAGAAGGTGAAAGCACCCCCTTCTTCTCGATTATTTTCCCATGCCTAAAGCATCTAATAATTGCTGTACCTGTTTCTCCTGTTCTACTAAAAACTTGCTGAATTCTTCACTGTTTTTATATTCCTGTTCCCACCCTTGAACCTCCACTTCCTTTTTCCATTCAGAAGTTTCAACTAGCTTTGCAATGGTTCCGTCCCAAAAGGTTTTCGCTTCATCAGTCATATTCCGAGGTCCAAAAACCCCTCTCCAAATCGTAAATTCAGCATCAACACCCTGTTCCTTTGCCGTGGGTATGTCTTTAAGGTCCCCACCCAAACGTTCAGTCGAGGTTACGGCCAACACTCTAATCTTCCCTGCTTTTAAAAATTCCCTGACACTGGATGCATCCGTTCCGATCACATCTGCATTTCCACCTAGCAAGGCCGTAATCGCTTCCCCGCCACCGTCGTACGAAACGTATTTAAGTTCAGTTGGATTCAAGCCGTATTCATAGGCTGGAAGAATGGAAATCAAATGATCCATGGAGCCCGGAGCCGATCCTCCTGCAAAGGTCAACTTACGCGGATCTTTCTTCACCGCTTCCAGCACCGATTTCAAGTCCTTGAATTCAGAATCCTCCTTGACCACTATCACACCATAATCTTTTGTCAGCTGCGCCAAAGGAGTCGTATTTTTATATCCATAAGGGCTGTTTCCTTCCTTTTTCAGGTTATTGATGATGACAGGCGGTGAATTCACGAACAGCATGTCATTGTTATCCGCTTGCTGTGTTGCATAATCCGCCATAAAGACTGCACCCCCGCCTCCTGGTTTGTTTTCGACGGTCAATGGCTGGTTCACCAGTTCTGTCTCACCCATGACCTTTGTAAATGAACGGGCCGTTAAATCCCATCCCCCGCCTGCGCCCGAAGGAGCAACAACCGTTATCGCTTTTTTCGGATAGCCTGTACTTTCTTTCTTTTCTCCTGATGTATCCGAACTGCTGCATGCACCTAAACTTAAAGCTAACGAACCTGCCAATAGTACCGCTGAAATCCTTTTACGAGAAAACATGATAATCCCCCTCATTGAAAGCGTTTTCTTAATTCTACAAAAATATTGTCATTTTCTTTTATTACCCAACTAAGATGCATAAATTCCATACCTCCCATATTGTTCATAAAGTTTCAGGGGCGGACATGGGGAAAAGGACTGCCCCTTAAGAGCAGCCCTGCTAGAATAATATTTTTGAAAGATAAACGACCATCGTTACCGTTATGCTGCTGAATAAAGTCGACATCAAAACCGCCTGTGCCGCATACTCCGGATGGTTGCCATATTCCAAAGCGAATAATGCGCTGTTTCTTGATGTTGGAAATGAGCTTGCGATAAATAATCCCTGAGCGACTGTCCCTTCCAAGCCCAGCAGGAGAATGATCAAGAATGCGATGGATGGTGAAAGTATTAACCGCCCAATCAAACTAAGGATAAGCGGGAGCGGGAAATGCGCTATTTTCAAATAGGCACTCTGTGCACCCAATGTAATCAGGGCAATGGCTATGAAGGCACTCGCGATATTATCAATCGGGGTCCATAAGAACAGAGGAATGTCGTATGAAGCGGCCTGTAATAGAAAGCCGAGTAATAAAGCATAAATGACAGGGTTCTTCAAGAACTCGCGAATGGCCCCCTTTGCACTTTTTGTATGGACGGAAACGGAATTCATCAATCCATAGGTATAGGTCAACAGGTTTTGAAAGATGATCACGATGACTTGTATCGACAGGCCAAGGGGATTTCCATGAAAAACCATCTGACTGACCGGTAAACCGAAATTGGCCGAGTTATTCAAGACTACACTATTTTTAAACGTGGCAGAAAGACTTTGATCAAACCCGGCTAGTTTAGCCACCAATGTACTCACGATGATGAGGCTTACTGCTTGAAGAGCAAGGAAGCTGAATATCTGGACAATCATCCCACCGCCCATGTTGCTTTGATAGATATTGACAAAGCTAATGGCCGGCATGAGCAGGAAGTGATTCAATTTGGATAGTGTATTCATATCCAACTTGAATTTACGATGCAAAATGGCCCCCGACCCTATTAGGAAAAAGACCGGCACAATGACATTCAATACGATCAGTAACAGGACACTCACTTGACTTCCTCTCCATTCCTTAGGCATATTCCTGATGATTTACATCTCCCATCTATCATAATGCCGGGATAACCATAATTAAAATACCAATAAATTATCGTTAACCATTCAAAAAAGGAATGATAAAAAGCACAGAAGTTTCTGCGCTTCCTTTTAAATATCACGCATGAAATCGACTTCTTTGACAAATTCAACAAACTCTTTGACCAGTTTTAATTCCAGCGACTTTTCATGGTATAACATCCACGTATTCCTGATAAGGGGATTGCCTTGCTTATCCTTAAGGTCCATTTGACGGAGATGTTGGTCTTTCTCCAATAAAACACTAGGAAGGATGCCATAGCCCAGGCCATTCTTGACCATTTCTTTGCATGTATCACCTTTATCCACTTCCATCCCCACCAGAGGAGGTCCAGAGAAATTGTCTCTCCACCAATTATCGATCATTGTTTTCAAAAGAGTATCTGTCCCATAATCGATCCTCGGCAAGAAAGGCAGGTTCCGGACTTCGATTTCTTCCTTAGAAGCAATACAAATCGTTTCCTTAAAAAGATGATGCCTTAATCCTGACCATTGATAGTCCCCCCGAACAATCCCGACATGCACTTCTTCCTTATATATGAGGTTCAGCACTTCTTTACTCCATCCAGTTGTCACATGGAAATCCACTTTAGGATATCGCTCACTAAATATTTTCAACAGGCCTGGCAATTTATGCAGCGTAATATAGTTGGAAACACCTAGCCGTAATGTTCCACTGATCTCCTGCCCCATATTGAATGCTGTCTCTTTTATCTGCCGGAGCCTTATCAGCATCTCATCTGCACAGATGGCCAAATATTCCCCTTGAGGGGTGAACTGCACTCCCCTTGTACCACGTTCCACTATTTTTAGATTGAATTCCTTCTCGATTTGTTGAATCCGTTTCGTTAAAGAAGGTTGCGAGATATATAAACTTTGCGCCGTTTTAGTAATATTCTTGTTTTCATGCAACACCTTTAAAATATGCCAATCCCTTTCGTTCATAACCCTTCCCCCGATACACTTTTCCTTGAATGTTTTATCCAAACTGTACCACAATAGGCCTGTAGGTTATATCCTTTTACAAGTCCAAAAAAGCCCAGGCCATGCCGGCAAGGACTTTCCCACAAGCATCTCTCAAGCGGAAGATGCTCAGTCATTCAATTGAATTCTTTCAGGGCATGTGTAGATATTCAGTGAATCATTACGAATGAACCCGACCGTGGTGATTCCCAATCCTTCAGCCAACTCCAGGGCCAATTCGGTAGGAGCGGATTTCGAGAGTATCAGTTCACAGCCGATTTTCGCCACTTTCAAGAGAATTTCCGATGAAATCCGGCCGCTGAACACGATAGCTTTCCCTTCTATTGAAATGTCATTTTTCAAGCAATGGCCGTATATTTTGTCCAAGGCGTTATGCCGTCCTATATCCACCCTGCTTAATACCAGGCCATCGACATCACATAATGCGGCATTGTGGACTCCGCCTGTATTCTGGAAGGTGACAGCGGAATTTTGTAAATCCGCCATCAAGCGGAAGCAGTCATCAGGAGTCAGGCTCACCGAAACATTATCCATTTTCTTGGCAGTCAATGCATCATTCACAAAGACGAACCCTTGTCTGCTCATTCCGCAGCATGATGTAATATACCGCTTATTTTGAAAGTCCCGGAAGTAGGGATTCACTTTATCTGTCTTCACATGAACAAAGCCTTCTTTTTCCTGGAACCAGATTTCCTTTATCTCATCATATTTTTTGATGATGCCTTCCGAAGCCAAATAGCCAATCACCATATCCTCGATGTATTCAGGCGTACATACCATCGTGACGAATTCCTGGCCATTTATTTTGACAGTAACGGGATACTCCGTTACGATCGTATCCTCCGTCCGCTCGATGTTCCCTTTTGTTATCCGGATGATGTCCCTTTTCCTTTCAATCGCTTTCATGTTCCCACTCCTTTTAATATCCAGGAGCCAATTGACCAATATGTTATGGACCTGGTCAATGCCCGTTGAGTTTGTCAGCTATATTCTTATCAAATACAAATACGGAAATCGCTATGTTCTCTTTGATTTTGATGTCTGAAAACAAATGGACCAGTTTAGCTCCGACCAGTTCTTCCATTCCATCAGGAGGACTCTCCGAATACACATCCTGGACCATTTTAGTTCGTGCTGAATGGACCATATCCCTTCCTTCCTCTGACCTTGATATGAACATTTCCGTAGGAGTCAAATTCCCATATAACGTAGAAACGGCCATATTTTCCACGAATACCGTGTGTATGCGTTCTGGTCCTTTACCGAATAGTTCCTTGCGCAGCTTACGAATCATATCATTGAATTCATGGATAACTTTAGACACCGTTACGTCACTCCAATTCAAGAAAAATAAGTTCTCAATTTTCTTATCATAAATCAAAGCGAAGAAAAACGAAAGGAATTTGGGAATGATAGCCTCTTTCCAGGATTGTTTCTTTTCATAATTAAAGGTATAATATCAATGATGAAAGTTGGGAGCATAATAGTGTACTGTTGTGTCCTATCTTTTTTTAAAAATTATCCATTATGGTATGGATTGGTATATTGGCAAGCTTTGCTATTAAACTATTCCACCATGACCTACATGTCCGTTCAGAGCCGGAAGTGTGATCATGGTGGTTTTTTGCGTGTTTTTTTGCTATATAAGGGGGAAATTTAATGAGCGATCCAAACATCACCATCAAAATCAATGGGAAGGATTATACCGCTGATGAAGGAGCGACAATACTGGAGATAATCAATCAAAATAAGATGGCCCATCCACAGATCTGTTATGTTCCTGAAGTGGATCCGATCCAAACATGCGACACATGCATCGTCGAAGTTAATGGGAAACTCGTCCGATCATGTTCAACAAAGGCAGTGAACGGCATGGATATAGCCTTGGACTCAAGCAAGGCAAAAGAAGCCCAAACCGAAGCCATGGACCGGATCCTGGAAAACCACTCTTTATACTGTACAGTATGTGATAATAATAATGGAAATTGCACACTGCATAACACAGCGGAATTAATGGAAATTGAACACCAAAAATATCCATACACACCAAAAGTGGAATTGGATGCCGTCGATATGTCCCACCCATTTTACCGCTATGATGCCAATCAGTGCATCGCATGCGGGCAATGTGTCGAAGTCTGCCAAAACCTTCAAGTCAACGAAACGCTGTCCATCGACTGGGAAGCAGAACGCCCTCGGGTAATCTGGGATGAAGGAACGGAAATCAATAACTCATCCTGTGTAGGATGCGGACAGTGTGTAACCATTTGTCCATGTAATGCATTAATGGAAAAATCGATGTTGGGTGAGGCTGGCTTCATGTCAGGTTTGAAAAACGATATGCTTGAACCAATGATTGACCTTGTTAAAGAAGTGGAACCTGGATACAGCGGAATTTTCGCCATTTCGGAGATTGAAGCGGCAATGCGTGATACACGGACGAAGAAGACAAAAACGGTCTGTACGTTCTGTGGGGTAGGATGCACATTCGAAGTCTGGACAAAAGGCCGTAAAATCCTTAAGATCCAACCTACTCATGAAGCACCCGTCAATGCGATTTCCACATGTGTGAAAGGAAAATTCGGTTGGGACTTCGTAAACTCGGAAAAACGTTTGACAAAACCCCTGATTCGGAAAAACGGAAGATTCGTTGAATCAAGCTGGGAAGAAGCACTTGATTTGGTTGCATCCAGACTGGGTTCGATCAAACAGCAATATGGCGGAAATTCAATAGGCTTCATTTCCTCATCCAAGATCACGAATGAAGAAAACTATGTGATTCAAAAACTGGCACGTCAAATGTTCGAAACGAATAACGTCGATAATTGCTCGCGTTACTGTCAATCCCCGGCAACAGACGGACTGTTCCGTACAGTCGGCATGGGCGGAGATGCTGGTACGATCAAAGATATTGCCGCAGCAGGTCTGGTCATCATCGTTGGGGCTAACCCGGCAGAAGGCCATCCCGTATTGGCGACACGCGTTAAACGGGCACACAAGCTTCACGGACAAAAACTGATCGTAGCTGACATCCGCAAAAATGAAATGGCAGAGCGTTCCGACATCCATATCAGTCCAAAACAAGGAACAGACCAAGTTTGGTTGATGGCGCTTACAAAGTATATGATCGATCAAGGCTGGCATGACCAAGAATTCATCAATCAAAATGTTAACTTCTTCGATGATTATAAAGAAGTACTTGAAAAATATACCCTTGAATATGCAGAAACACACACAGGTATTTCAAAAGAAACATTGATCCAAATAGCTGAGACCATTCGCGATGCAGACGGAACATGCATTCTCTGGGGAATGGGCGTTACACAAAACACCGGTGCTTCCGATACTTCGGCGGCAATTTCCAACCTCCTATTGGCTACGGGTAACTACCGTCGACCCGGAGCGGGAGCTTATCCGCTTCGTGGCCATAACAATGTACAGGGCGCTTGCGATATGGGCACCCTGCCAACATGGCTTCCAGGATATCAGCATGTTACCGACGACGTGGCACGTGCTAAATTCGAAAAAGCTTATGGTGTGAAGATCGATGGAAAACCAGGCTTGAATAATATTGAAATGCTTAAAGCGATAGAAAAAGGCGACATGAAGGCCATGTATCTTGTCGGTGAAGATATGGCACTTGTTGATGCGGATGCAAACCATGTAGATAAAGTGCTATCTGGGTTGGATTTCTTTGTTGTCCAGGATATTTTCCTTTCAAGGACAGCCCAATATGCCGACGTGGTATTGCCCGGAGCTCCCTCTCTTGAAAAAGACGGAACGTTCACCAATACGGAGCGCCGTGTACAGCGTTTATATAAAGCCCTTCCCACAATGGGAGATTCTAAAGCGGACTGGGAAATCACTCAAGAGATCGCCAACCGCTTAGGTGCGAATTGGAACTACACACATCCTAGAGAAATCTATGATGAAATGGCAAGCCTGTCACCGATATTCAGCCAAGCGAATTACGAGGTGCTGGAAGGATGGAACAGCTTCCTCTGGGGAAGCCATGATGGATCAAACACGCCACTACTTTATGTCGATGGCTTCAACTTCCCTGATAAGAAAGCGCGCTTTGCACTGGCTGACTGGGTAGAACCGCATAAATTCCCGGAAGAATATGACCTTCATATCAATAATGGTCGCATGCTGGAGCATTTCCATGAAGGAAATATGACGAACAAATCCAATGGAATCCAATCGAAAGTACCTGATATTTTCGTTGAGATTTCACCAGAACTTGCACAAGAACGTAAAGTCAGTGATGGCGGGCTCGTTCGTTTAGTATCCCCATTCGGGGCCGTTAAATTAAAAGCCCTGATCACAGACCGCGTAAAAAATAATGAGCTATTTTTACCGATGAACTCCGTCGATAAAGACTCAGCCATTAACTTCCTGACTGGTCCTATCTATGATCAACGCACAAGCACGCCTGCTTACAAACAGACGATGGTCCGCATGGAAGTATTGAGCGCAAGCGGGGAAATCCCATTACCGGGTACAAATCCGCGGAACAAAAAACGCCATCCTCAACATGGTGTCGAGGTTGAACGTAAGTGGGCACGTCCAGGGTATGTTCACTTAACGGATAAATAAATTAAGGAGGGTGAAGAACATGGCAGCTCCTATTACGGAAATTCATAATCCCATTACTGAGGAAGAAATGAAGCTACAAAAACTAGAAGAACTGAAAACGCTGATCACCGACAATGAAGATGCCTTAAACAATATGTTTAAAATCGTCAATGAACTGAATGACTCGGGAGTATTCGAAGCCGCGACCTCCATGCTTCAAGGAAAAGAAAAAATTGCGAAAATCGCTCTTCAACAAGTCACCAGGCAACCTGTAACCAACCTGATCAATACCCTTATGGGCGCAACAGGAGCCTTGATGAATGCCGATGCCGCACAATCCACGAAACTGCTTAACAGTGCACTTGCAGGAATCGATGAAGGAAACAAATTCCTTCAGACTGATAAAAAGATTGGTGTTTTGGATTTAATGAAAACTTTGAATGATCCAGACATAAACCGGGCGATCGGTTTTGGCGTCCACTTCCTAAAGGGAATGGGCAAAGAATTAAAAGAATGAATCGGAACAAAGACTTAAGAGAAGTTCATGCTTCTTTTGGGTCTTTTTTCTGTACGTGATGAAATGCGTTGAAGATCCTGAATTGGGATACCTACTAAGCCAACACCTACGTTAACTAATGTTAAAAGCCTCGGAGTGGATGATTTAATGAATCAAGAAGAAAAAATTAAGAAATTAGAATACGAATTGTTTTTATTGAAGCATGCACTTTTTAAAGTACATGACAGTATGTCCCCGAATTTAAAACCTAGGTATTATGGAGAATTATCAAATGGCTTTACAGTGAGTTAGATCCACAGTAAAAAAACTGATTAGCTTATCAATCTAAGGGCATTTCCAGTAATAGATATTATTCTGGGGGTTTCCAAAATGTTGTTGTAAATATAGAGGAATGATTGAATGAGGGCCAGATCATTCCTCAAAAAACAAGCTGTACACCCTCCCCTTATTCTCACCCATGATTGTAGGATCCTCGTTGCACTGGATACAGAGGAAATGTTCAAAAAATGTCTCAACTGCCTATTCGTTATGGTCGAGCCTAATAGATAAAAATAATCTCGTAAAGCCTGGATATGCGCAGTTTTACTGGGTTGTTGGCTTCGATTGCAAAACCATGTGCCATGCTTTCTGAATAACTGATTCCCCTTGTAATTTTGACATATCACTCCTTTTATTAGGTCTTCTTCGGTAAGATTGTATCGTTCCAGAATGGAAAAGTCCGCATCGATGTGATGTTTATTCATTAGGCGAATTGCTTTCTTCAAATCTTTTTCACTAAAACTGGAGTCTGTTATGGAATCTTCCATTTGCATAATTTTAGATGGAAGTGCATCGCGATGGATGACTTTATAGTGGAGTTTATCGTTTTCAGGAGATGTACGGATGATTGTTTTGGGATTACTGATGACAATTAAAGAAAGGATGGGTAATGGGGGAAAACCATTTTTCAAAAACCAATTCGTCAACTGCGATTCCTGGCGGCTGACTTGGATGAGGGGATCGGGAAATGCCGTCTCTTTTCCTTCTATCGTTCGAATGAGCTGATTGAAATGCGGATCAAAATAGATTGTCCCTGCAATGTTCTTCACTTCAATGATAAGCACATATTTTTTGGAGGCCAATAAGGTATCCAGTTGAAAAAACCTTGATTGATCCTGCAGCCTCAAATCGTGGAAGATGAAATAGCTTTTCGGTTCAAGAAAGCTTAATGGAAAATCAATGGAACATTCCCCTTTATGACCCGCTTCCCTTTTTTTAAGATCGTTCATGATTACGGGGATTTTAGGGTGATTCTGAGGAAGCCTGCACGCTAATGCACGCAATTTACGTATGGCAAGAGGAACTATTCGCTTTTTTACAATCAATTTCATCGTTCCAATCTTGGTTTCTCCCAAAGGATTCTATGGCAGTAGGGGATTTCCCTTTAAATGATAGGCGATTGTATAATTTATCTGCGATAGCGGAAATATATCTCCGAAAATGGAGATATATCAGCGAATTATACGATATATCGATTTTTCGACAAAAAAAACAAATAAAAAACCACCAATATATGTATTGGTGGAGACGGTGGGAGTCGAACCCACGTCCAGACATAACGGCACTTAAGCTTCTACGAGTGTAGTCGATATATTCGCATTTCGCGAACTCATTAGCCTATCGACAGGCGGCAGAGCAGCTAGTCTGATTGGTCTCTTCCTTCATCCTCAGACGGTGGATTCCGGCGTATCCCACTTAGAGTGAGTCCCTTACCCTACCACGTGGGCCATGGAGGGAGGAACAGCTATCGACTGTTGTTACGCAGCGAAAGCTAGGTTGTTGTTTTGTTTGCCAGTTATAGGCGTTGACGTTTTAACGAGGCCGATCCCCTCGACTCGCAACTTAAGCTCGAACTATCCCTGTCGAATCCGTAACGTCCCCATGATAGAAATGGAGCGTACGAGAGAAGAATAGTCAGCAAGTTGGCTGATATTCAATTGTCATCGGTACAGGATTAATTATAACAGATTGATTCAAAAAATCAATTGTAAGGTCTTGGCAGTTCTACATCTTCTGACGATCACGGAAAGCACGTTCAATATCACGCTTCGCTTCCTTCTTCTTCAGGTCATCACGCTTGTCATATTGTTTCTTCCCTTTTCCAAGTCCGATTAAAACTTTGGCAAAGCCATTCTTTAAATACATCTTCAACGGGACGATGGTGTAACCTGTTTCCTTTGTTTCACCGATCAGTTTACTGATTTCTTTCTTATGCAAAAGAAGCTTCCGTGTCCGCAACGGGTCATGGTTAAACTGGTTTCCCTGCTCATACGGGCTGACATGCATATTATGAAGATAAATTTCACCATTCTCTATTTTAGCAAAGGCATCCTTTAAATTCACTCGGGCCGCACGGATTGCTTTGATTTCGGTCCCTTTTAAAACGATTCCCGCTTCAAATGTTTGTTCAATAAAAAAATCATGATAAGCTTTTTTATTTTGTGCTAGTTGTTTACCTGAGCCTTTTGGCATCTAACTCTCCCCTTTTTTACATCCAATCGCGGCGAGAGGATGAAATGATCATTCCCCCGCCTCAATCTTTATCTCTTTTTTGGTTTTCTCTTGCGCTTGGCTGCTGGCGCATTTTCAAAGAATTTTTTCTTCTTTTTCGGTTTTCTCTCAGAAGAAGGCTTTTCTCCATTACGGCCGCCGCCCTTCCCTTCGTTACGTCCTCCATTGCCGCCTCGGCCACGTTTACGTTCACCAGAATTGGCTTTGAATATTTTCTTCTCGCCAGATGGACGCGGACGGCTTACCTTCATGCCGATAATTTCAAAATCGATGGCGCGTTCCTCTTTATTGACGTTGGAAACACGTACGTCGATCTCATCGCCAATCCGGAACACATTACCGGTACGTTCCCCAATCATTGCGAGCTGACGCTCATCGAAGCGGTAATAATCATCCGTCATGAAGCTGACATGGACAAGTCCTTCAATGGTGTTCGGCAATTCTACAAACATTCCGAAATTCGTAACCGAACCAATGATCCCGGTATATTCTTCACCAATTTTATCAAGCATATATTCCGCTTTCTTCAGATCATCCGTTTCCCGTTCAGCATCGACTGAGCGACGTTCACGTTTCGATGTATGATCTGCAATCTCAGGTAAAATGGCATTCCATTTCTCCTTCGTAGCTTCATCGAGTTTACCTTCCACCAGGTAGGTCCTGATCAACCTGTGTACGATTAAATCGGGATATCGGCGAATAGGCGATGTGAAATGTGTATAAAATTCAGCTGATAACCCAAAGTGGCCTAAGCTCTCCGGATCATATTTCGCTTGTTGCATGGAACGAAGCATAACGGTGGATATGACCGTTTCCTCCGGTTTGCCGGCAACCGCCTCAATGATTTCCTGTAACGCCTTAGGATGAACGTCATTGGCCGATCCCCGTACAATATATCCGAAATTCGTAATGAATTCGAAGAACCGCTGCAGTTTTTCCGGCTTGGGATCTTCATGAATACGGTAAATGAATGGAACCTTTAGACGGTGGAAGTGCTCAGCAACGGTTTCATTAGCTGCAAGCATGAATTCTTCAATCAGCTTTTCCGCAACCGACCTTTCACGTAAAACCACATCGGTGGGATGGCCTTGTTCATCAACGATAACTTTCGCTTCATTGAAATCAAAGTCGATCGCACCGCGGTTCATCCGGTTTTTACGAAGGATGGCCGCTAACTTCTCCATGTCCTGGAACATCGGCACCAACGCTTCATAGCGTTCGAGCTGTTCTTCATCTTTATCCACAAGGATTTTGTTCACATTGCCATATGTCATACGTTCCGTCGTCTTAATCACACTTTCAAAAATCTCATGGTTAACGACCTGGCCATCCTGCGTGATTTCCATTTCACAAGATAGTGTAAAACGATCGACTTGTGGATTCAAGGAACAAATGCCATTCGATAAACGATGGGGAATCATTGGAATGACCCGGTCCACCAAATAAACGCTCGTCCCTCTTTCCAAAGCTTCCTTATCGATCGGCGAGCCTTCCGTCACATAATGGCTGACATCAGCAATATGAACACCCAGCTTGTAATTGCCATTTTCAAGTTTAGAAACAGTGACCGCATCATCCAGGTCCTTTGCATCCGCTCCGTCAATCGTGACCAAAACGTCATTGCGCAAATCCCTGCGATTGCCAATTTCACTTTCATGGATGGTATCCGAAACGGCATTGGCTTGCTCCATGACATCATCCGGGAACTCCATCGGCAAACCATATTTATGGATCACTGAAAGAATATCTACACCCGGATCATTTTTATGCCCAAGAATCTCAATGACTTCGCCTTCAGCACTTACGCGTCCTTCAGGATAAGAAGTAAGCTTAACGACAACCTTATGGCCCTCTACCGCTCCATGTGAAGCATGCTGTGGTATGAAGATATCGTTTGCAATCTTTTTATCATCAGGAATGACGAAACCAAAACTTTTACTTTCGGAGTATGTACCAACCACTTGTGTAATTCCACGTTCAAGTATTCTGATGACCGTGCCTTCTTGCCTTGAGCCGGATGTTTCCGAAGATACCCGTACCATGACGACATCTCCATGCATCGCTGTACCCGTTTCATTTGGCGGAATGAAGATATCATCCATTCCTGGGTTATCTTCAGGTGTCACGAAGGCAAATCCCTTTGCATGTCCCGTTAATTTACCGCGGAACAAATTCATTTTTTGCGGCAGGCCATAGCGATTGCTCCTCGTTCTGACCACCAATCCCTTTTCTTCCATCTTCACTAAAGCCTTAACGAAATTCTTGAAATCCGCCGAGTCTTCGATCTTCAAAGCCTCTTCCAGTTCTTGCACCGTTAACGGCTTATATGCTTCATCTGTCATGTACGTCAGAAGCTTATCAATATGTTCTTGAATGTTATCTTCCATGAAAACCCTCCTATTCAGGGTATGATTAATTTGTTATTCGGACCAATCCAGACTTTCTAAAAATCCCAATACATCTTCATGCAACTGGTTTCGCTCTTTATCAAGAGTTATGACATGACCGGATTCTTCATACCATTTGATTTTTTTGACCGGTGATTCAATGGCGTCAATAATAATATCGGCACTTTTTGGATTGATAACATCATCATGCCTGCCCTGCACGACAAATGTCGGCGCGTAAATAAGGTCGACGTGCTCTCGTACATCCGTTATCAGCTCCTGAAGTGCTTTCAATGTATTCATGGGTTTATCGGCAAGGAGGTCCATTTCAAGCTCTATTTGCTCTTGAGTTTTCCCTTCATACTTCTTAAATTCTCTGGCGTACTCCAATACTCCTTTAAACATCATTTCTTCACTTTTGATATACATAGGCGCACACATTGATACGATACCCTTTATAGGTACAGTGTAACCTAATTTAAGAGAAAATACGCCTCCTAATGAGAGTCCGGCGACAGCAATTTCTTCATGGCCTTTGTTTTTCAAAAAATCGTAGGCCATCATGACATCTTTCCACCAATCTCCCGGACCCGTTTTCACCAGCTCCTCTGGCGGAACGCCATGTCCTTTATAGTGCGGCGCATGGCAGGTGTATCCCTGTTTCTCCAAATAACGGCCTAGCATCCGCACATCCGCTGAATTCCCCGTAAATCCATGTAAAAGTAAGACAGCTCTTTTTCCGCCTTCAAAAGTAAAGGGCTGCTGCAGCTTGATTTTCATGACTTTAAGCTCCTTTATCACTAAATAGAATCAAAAAATGCCTATCCTATAATTAAGTACTAAAATCACTATATCTATTCATGCAACTATTGTGCAAAGAAAAAAGCCTAGCTATTTAGCTAGACTCATTTTTGATCCATTACACATCAAAGAATGCAACAAGTAAAGTTAAAGCAAAGAATAAAATCGCCAATACTATCGTTGCACGATGTAAAACCAGGTCCAGACCGCGTGCTTTTTGCTTTCCGAATAGCTGCTCAGCACCGCCGGCAATCGCACCTGATAAACCTGCACTCTTACCTGATTGAAGCAATACCGTCACGATGAGGGCGATACTGACAATCACTAAAAGCGTTATGAGAAATGCATGCATGCAATTACACCTCCTGAAGAACCAATAAACAATTACTTTAACTTTACCACACCCACTACATATCCACAATCTTTGTTATACTATGATGGTAGGAATTCCTAAATATCCATAGTCATTTATTTCTTTTTGGAACAAAGTTTGAGATAATTTGCATAAATAGAGAAAGAGGTGTCAACATGTTTAAGTCCATACTTCGGATTCTTGATCTCCTGACCATCCTATTCTCGGCGGTTGCCGGCTATTCTTTATGGACAGGCGGAAGCAATCTTATCAGTGTTCTATTAATCATCCTATCACCGGTTTTATTGCTGCTGGCAAAGTATCACGGAAATCGATACTTATTATTTGCTGCATATATCACGACAACCGTTTATTTTACTGCTATTATTTATAATGGACTCTCCAATAGCAGTACCGACTTTTTCCAATCCAGCTTCAATGTCCTCCTGATCGGGGCAGCAGCCGCCTTGCTGAGCATCATAGCAGCGGTCATTGGTTTTGGGACCAATACCCTTACGATTCTTTGGTTATCGCTGCACGCCCTTGTCACATTCGAGACAATCAGGATGTCGTCAGGTTTCCTTCCGAACTTTTGGTCTGATCCGGTCGTGGAAACTGCAGTCCGTAATGATTATCCCTTTTTGTTGATGGTCGTCTGGATTGGCTTATTTCTTGATAAATATCAAAGTGAATTAACAAGGGATTACTTATCACGATAATTTTTCAACACTACTTTCATTGGAAATCTTATATTATAAGCAAGGGGCCTTTCATATGTTAAAACCTATATTTGCAGCAACCGCTCTATCATCTTTCATTTTATTGTCCGGATGCTCATTCGACCAATCAAACGAGGAAAAAAAAGAGCCAAAAGAAGAACAGCCGAGCTCCCAGAATTCGAAGACGGAGACTGATAAGAATAATGATTCAAAGGAAACGCCCCAACGACAGGTAGAAGTTGATGAAACGTCTGAACCCGCACAGGCTGGCCTTCAGACGTTAGCGAACCCGGAAAGCATACCTGTACTTGTCAATAAACAATACAGCCTGCCGGAAGATTACAAACCTAATGACCTTATCTATCCAAAAGTGGATTTCATCTTTCAAGATAAAATTGAAAAAAGAATGATGCGAAAAGAAGCGGGAGTAGCGCTTGAAGAGATGTTCCAAGCTGCCGAAAGCGAAAACATGCACTTTGCCGGTGTTTCCGCTTACCGTTCACATCAAACGCAAATCGCTGTCTTTAACAACTATGTGGCTAAGGACGGGGAAGAAAAAGCGAAAACCTACAGTGCAATGCCTGGGACAAGCGAGCATGAAACGGGTCTAGCGATTGACGTCACGACCCATGACGGTGCATGTGCCGCCCAGGACTGCTTCGGTGACACGAATGAAGCGGCCTGGCTTGCAGAACATGCCCATGAATACGGTTTTATCATCCGCTATCCGGAAGGCAAGGAAAACATCACAGGCTATAAATACGAACCATGGCACATTCGCTATGTCGGTGTTGATGCTGCAACTGAAATTTTTGAAACGAAGAGTACATTAGAAGAATACTATAATGCCGTACCAGTGGAAGCTGTGTCGGATAAATAAAAAAAGGTGCCCCCATGCGGCACCTTTTTTTATGAAATGGTATTAATCAAACGTTTGATTAATACCCTGAACCAAGCTCAGATCAGTGACTGGACGTAATTCCAGCTGACTTTATAAGCATCAAAAAACCTCCTATTCAATGTGGATCGCCACATTGAATAGGAGGGGAAAAGTGATTACTGTCCAGAATCCATCTTCTCGTCAGAAGCGGAATCCAAAATAATTACTTCTTCAAGTTATAGAAAGATTTCAAGCCACCATATACAGCCAAGTCACCAAGCTGGTCTTCGATGCGAAGAAGTTGGTTGTATTTAGCGATACGGTCCGTACGGGACATTGAACCCGTTTTGATTTGTCCTGCGTTTGTTGCAACGGCGATATCAGCAATGGTTGCATCTTCCGTTTCACCGGAACGGTGGGAAACGACTGCAGTGTAGCCTGCGCGTTTAGCCATTTCGATTGCATCAAACGTTTCAGTCAATGTACCAATTTGGTTCACCTTGATCAGGATAGAGTTACCAATGCCTTTTTCAATGCCTTCAGCCAATTTTTTCGTGTTCGTCACGAAAAGATCGTCACCAACAAGTTGAACTTTAGAACCGATGCGTTCCGTTAAAAGTTTGTGGCCGTCCCAGTCATTTTCATCCAGGCCGTCCTCGATGGATAGAATTGGGAATTCATTCACTAACTCTTCATAGAAGGCAACCATTTCTTCGGATGTAACACCATTGCGGCCCTCGCCTGCAAGATCATATTTGCCTGTTTCCTTGTTATAGAATTCAGATGAAGCTACGTCCATGCCAAGGTAGATATCTTCGCCTGCCTTGTAGCCAGCTTTTTCAATTGCCTCGATGATGACTTGCAGTGCTTCACGGTTTGAACCAAGGTTTGGCGCAAAGCCGCCTTCATCGCCGACTGCCGTATTCAAGCCTTTGGCAGAAAGGACAGATTTCAATGCATGGAATACTTCTGCACCCATACGAACTGCTTCTTTGAAGCTAGGAGCTCCTACAGGAAGGATCATGAATTCCTGGAAGTCAACATTGTTATCGGCATGTGATCCGCCGTTAATGATGTTCATCATTGGAGTCGGAAGTTGTTTCGCATTGAACCCTCCAAGGTAACGATACAATGGTAAACCTGAAAATTCAGCAGCAGCATGGGCAGCAGCCATTGATACGCCAAGGATTGCATTAGCTCCCAAGTTACCTTTATTTTCAGTGCCATCCAATTCAATCATAGTGAGGTCAAGGCCTGCCTGGTTCGTTACATCCAAACCGATGACAGCTTCAGCAATGATATCATTTACATTATCGACTGCTTTTTGTACCCCTTTACCCAGGTAGCGAGATTTATCTCCGTCACGAAGCTCAACAGCTTCGTGTTCTCCTGTTGAAGCACCTGATGGTACGATTGCACGTCCGAAGTATCCGGACTCTGTTTGGATTTCTACTTCAATTGTTGGATTACCACGGGAATCTAGCACTTCGCGTGCATATACATGTTCGATGTACGGCATTATAAATCTCTCCTTTTCCTAATCACAATTTTTATTTAGATAATAGGGATTTCCCTGTCATTTCAACAGGTTTTTCGACTCCAAGCAAATCAAGCATCGTTGGAGCTAAATCGCCTAGAATACCACCTGTTCTTAATGTTACCTGATTTTTAGTGATAATGACAGGCACGGGATTCGTAGTATGGGCTGTCATGGGGTTGCCTTCAAGCGTTATGACTTCATCAGCGTTCCCATGGTCAGCGGTAATGATTGCTGTACCGCCTTTTGAGACGATTAAATCGACAATCCTGCCTAGGCATTCATCCACTGTTTCAATCGCTTTAATAGTAGGCTCAAGCATCCCTGAATGACCAACCATGTCGGGGTTGGCAAAATTCAAGAGAATGGCATCAAAACGATCAGCCTCAATTTGTTCCACTAATGCATCCGTTACTTCATAAGCACTCATTTCCGGTTGTAAATCATATGTAGCGACTTTCGGAGAATTAATTAAAATCCTCTCTTCACCAGGAAACTTCTCTTCACGTCCGCCGCTCATGAAAAACGTCACATGAGGATATTTTTCAGTTTCAGCGATACGAAGCTGGGTAAGCTGGTTTTGGGAAAGTACTTCCCCTAATGTATTATCAAGATTTGTCGGATTAAATGCAACATATCCATCAACTGTTTCTGAAAAATGTGTCAAGCAGACAAAATGGAGATGCTTCGGATGTCCTGGGCCGCGGTCAAATGAGCGAAAATCCTCATTCGTGAACGTATTGGAAATCTGGATCGCCCGGTCTGGACGGAAGTTATAAAAGATTACGGCATCGTCATCTTTAATCGTTGCCACAGGTTTACCGTCTTCCGCCGTTATAACTGAAGGTATCACGAATTCATCAAAAATACCATGTTCGTACGAATCCTCGACACATTCCATCGCAGAAGAGTAAGCAGGGCCATCACCATACACCATCGAACGGTAGGATTTCTCCACACGTTCCCAGCGCTTATCACGGTCCATCGAATAATATCTTCCGGATATGGTCGCAAACTGGCCAACACCGATTTCCTTCATTTTTGCTTCCGCTTCCTTAATATAACCCTGGGCCGTTTTCGGTCCGACATCTCGGCCATCTAAAAATGCATGTACATATACATTTTTGACTCCTTCTTTAGCGGCCAATTTCAGCAGGGCATACATATGTTCAATATGACTGTGTACGCCTCCATCTGAAAGAAGACCGAAAAGGTGAAGGTCCGTGCCTTTTTTCTTGGTATGGCTCATGGCATCAACCAAAGTTGGATTTTGTGCGAACTCGCCTTCACGGATAGCCAGGTTCACACGGGTCAGACTTTGATAAACGATCCGCCCTGCCCCGATATTCAAATGCCCCACTTCCGAGTTCCCCATTTGACCTGCAGGCAAACCGACCGCTTCCCCGCTTGCAGTTAAATGGGAATGAGGATACTGTTCCCAATAACGGTCAAAGTTCGGTTTTTTCGCATGATAAACAGCATTTCCCTTTTCTTCGCTACGGCAGCCAAAACCGTCTAAGATGATAAGTGCCACAGGCGACTTACTCATAGTGACCAGCCTCCAGCAATTGTAAAAACGAACCGGTTTTCAAGCTTGCACCGCCAACCAACGCACCATCTATATCAGGTTGTGCCATGTACTCTTTAATATTCTCAGGTTTTACACTGCCACCGTACTGAATGCGGATGGATGCAGCTGCTTCATTTGAAAATTTGTCGGCAACAACTGAGCGGATATGCGCACAAACTTCATTTGCATCTTGAGCAGATGATGATTTCCCTGTTCCAATTGCCCAAATCGGCTCATAAGCAATAACGGCTTGCTTCAATTGTTCGTCAGATAACCCTGCTAGCCCTTTTTCAATCTGGCTACCTACGAAATCATTCGTTTCGCCAGCTTCCCTTTGCTCAAGTGTTTCACCGCAGCAAACGATTGGGGTCAACTGGTGGGCAAAAGCGGCATGAGCTTTTTTATTAACGGCTTCATCCGTTTCGTTGAACATTTCCCGGCGTTCAGAATGACCAAGAATGACGTAGGATACACCAAGATCAGCTAATGCGATTGGACTGATTTCCCCTGTGAAAGCACCGCTTTCTTCAAAGTGCATGTTCTGCGCCCC
Source organism: Bacillus sp. SD075 (assembly GCF_017355165.1). GTDB lineage: Bacteria > Bacillota > Bacilli > Bacillales > DSM-1321 > Peribacillus. The sequence continues at coordinate 60,317 of NZ_JADILK010000008.1, forward strand.
GATTTTCACATCGGTTCCTTTTGCTGCTTGAACCAGCTGATCCAAAAATAAAGCTGGAGCACATACAACCGTATCGATTACATCTTTCTTCGGAATCAAATTGCTCACTTCTTCTAAAAAGGCAGTCGCCTCAGATAGTGTTTTATTCATTTTCCAGTTTCCTGCAATAATCGGTTTACGCATTTGGTTTCTCATCCCTTCTAAAGTTGAAATATGTAACGGCTTAATCTTATTTATCGTTCAACGCCACGACGCCAGGCAACACTTTGCCTTCCATGAACTCAAGAGATGCGCCGCCGCCAGTCGAAATATGGGACATCTTTTCGGCCAAGCCGAACTTTTCTGCAGCTGCAGCTGAATCCCCACCGCCTACAATGCTGTAGGTACCTTTTGCTTCCGCCAATGCTTCGGCAACCGTTCTCGTTCCGTTCGCAAATTTATCGAACTCGAATACCCCCATTGGCCCATTCCAAATGACAAGCTTAGAACTTTTGATTACATCCGCAAATAATCCACTTGTTTTTGGACCGATATCAAGAGCCATTTTATCATTAGGAATAGCATCGATATCGACATTCTCCGTCTCTGCATCAGGTGAAAATTCAGCCGTTACGACTGCATCGATAGGCAAATGAAGTTTTACGCCTTTTTCTTTTGCACTTTCGATGAAAGATTTGGCCAATTCTATTTTGTCTTCTTCCAATAAAGAATTACCGATTTCATGACCTTGAGCTTTAATAAATGTATAACCCAGTCCTCCACCAATGATCAAGTGATCGACTTTTTCCAAAAGGTTTTCGATAACGCCTATCTTATCCTTTACTTTTGCTCCGCCAATTATAGCTGTAAAAGGACGTTCTGGGTTGGATAGGGCTTTTCCTAATACAGAAAGCTCTTTTTCCATCAGCAATCCGGCAACAGCTGGGAGATGGTGTGCTATTCCTTCAGTTGAAGCATGTGCACGATGCGCAGCTCCGAATGCATCGTTAACATAAACATCAGCCAATGCAGCAAATGACTTCGCCAATTCTTGATCGTTCTTCTCTTCCCCTGGGTAGAAACGAACATTTTCCAACAACAGGATCTCGCCATTTTGCATGTTATCAATGATTGATTGAACAGTCTGGCCGTAAGACTCTTCTGCCTTTTGCACATCTTTGCCACTAAGTTCGCTTAGTCTTTCCGCAACAGGTGCTAAACGCAATTCTTCAACGACTTGTCCTTTAGGACGGCCAAGGTGGCTCGCTAAGATGACTTTAGCGCCTTGTTCTGTCAGATAGGAAATCGTCGGCAGTGCAGCTTTGATTCTCGTATCATCCGAAATCTTTCCGTCCTGCATCGGCACGTTGAAATCAACACGGCAAAATACGCGTTTCCCCTTTAATTCAATATCTCTAATCGACTTTTTATTCATAATCCAAGAACCTCCTTAGATATTGTTATCATATTTTTGATTCTTTTAGTCAAAAAGGGAGAGGGTAAATTTCCCAACTCCCCTTTTCTCTTTTTCATTATAGTCGGTTTCCAGGAAATTATCCAAAAACAAGAAATGTAAACGCTTGACTGACTAATGACTTACTAATAATATCATCTTCTGCCAAGTTTTTTTAGGGGGGGTGATAAAAAAAACCTCACCTTGGTGAGGTTTTTTATTATTCTAATTACAATCCTTTTTTAGCCAAATAGTCGATTAAATCAACAACACGGCTAGAATATCCAGTTTCATTATCATACCAAGATAATACTTTAACCATGTTTCCTTCCATTACCATTGTAGAAAGGGCATCAATTGTAGATGATGATGGGTTACCGTTATAGTCAGTTGATACTAGCGGAAGTTCGCTGTACTCAAGAATTCCTTTCAATTCGCCTTCAGAAGCCTTTTTGAATGCTGCATTAACTTCTTCAACTGTTGTATCTTTTTCAAGCTCTGCAACAAGGTCGACTACAGAAACGTTTGGAGTAGGTACGCGCATTGCCATACCATTCAATTTCCCTTTAAGTTCAGGAAGTACAAGTGCAACAGCTTTTGCCGCCCCAGTTGTTGTAGGAATGATATTCTCGGCAGCTGCACGTGCACGGCGGTAATCTTTATGAGGCAAATCAAGGATTTGCTGATCATTGGTATATGAGTGAACAGTAGTCATCATACCGCGTTTGATCCCGAATTGTTCATGAAGCACTTTAGCAAATGGAGCCAAGCAGTTCGTTGTACAAGATGCATTAGAGATTACATGGTGGTTTGCTGCATCATATTTGTCTTCGTTTACACCCATGACAATTGTGATATCTTCATCAGATGCAGGAGCAGAGATGATTACTTTTTTCGCGCCAGCTTCTAAATGCTTAGCTGCATCTGAACGTTTTGTGAAACGTCCTGTAGATTCTACAACTACTTCTACTCCCAGTTCACCCCATGCTAATTGTGCAGGGTCACGTTCAGCCAATACTTTGACTTTATGACCATCAACAACAAGGTAATCTCCATCAACTGTTACTTTTTCATTAAGGGAGCCATGAATTGTATCATATTGAAGAAGGTGCGCTAACATATTAGCATCCGTTAAGTCATTAATAGCCACAATCTCTACCCCAGGATTACTCAATGCTGCACGAAATACATTACGTCCAATACGTCCAAAACCATTAATACCAACTTTTACTGCCATGAAAAATTCCTCCTTTTAAGTTCGCAAATATATTAAGGGGTGTAATTCCCCTGAATTAACTCTTGTGCCGCCGCTTCATCCGTGATCAAAACGGTTGATGAAGGAGCGCCTTTCATGTAGGACCGGATAGCCTTTGCTTTAGTTTTACCACCAGCCACAGTTATCACTCGCTTTTCAGGGCTAAGATCATCTAACTGGATGCCTACTGTCAAAACTTTATGAACAACCTTGCCATTTTCATCGTAATAATAACCGAATGCCTCTCCTACAGCCTTTCCATCTAACAGCTTCTTTAACATTTCTGGTGAAGAATTTCTTCTCTCTGCCATCGCCATGGCATCACCGATTCCATGAATGATCATATCGGCAGATTTGATTTGTGAAATCACTTCTTTAATTGCAGGTTCCTTCTGAAATGAAGCATAAACCTCACCGCTTAATTGATCGGGTACATATAACACTCTGTATGAGGCTTGTGCCTTCTGTGCCATTTTTTCGACAATCGTGTTGGCCTGATTCTGCACTGCTTCACCAATTCCACCGCGGGCTGGAACAAATGTCAATTTCCTGGATGCTTCATCAGGTGACAACGAATCAGCCACTTCAGCCATTGTCGATCCGCCAGTAACCGCAATGATATTCTTTGAATTCCATTCTCGTTTCATACGGTTTGCACAAGCTTTACCCAATTCTTTTTTCACCCATGGGGTCTCGTCACAATTTCCTGAAACAATAATGACTTCATCCACATGTAACAAATCCTGCAATTGCCGTTCCATTATGTCTATACCCATTACTTCACGCATTATTCCTTCTAACTTATCCAGGATTTCAATCCCTTCATCAGTCAGCGTCATGCCAGAGCTGAATATGTTAACCAGGTTCTGACTTTTCAGAAAATCAACCTCGCCTCTAAGCGTCCGCTCTGTCAAATTAAGGCTCACGGACAGACTGCGCCTTCCAACCGGCTGCATCATTTTGATATAACGCAGGATATCATATCTTTTTTGCATAACCAAAAGGAAATCCGGTAATAATTTTCTTTGTACCTCGAGTAATGTACGCATATTTAAAACTCCTAAAAAGTTAAGTTGGACACATTATGTCCCGCGTAGTCATTTTCTGTCCCGCTTAAAACAAAAAAATATTCCTGCTACATATTTTATTCTAGCAGGAACGGAATGTTTCTTCAAATGATTTGAAAAATTATTTTTCCAAAAGCTGATTTAGAGCTGATTTATCAACATTTCCAAATTGGACGATGTCATCTTTCCATTTAACGACAGGAATCATCAGCCCGAATTTCTCAAGCAAATCATCATCCGTATGAATATCGATTTCCTTATAGCCTATGCCTGACTCGTCTTTCACTTCTTCTAGTACCTGCTTGGCTTTATCACATAACGGGCATTTATCCCTACTATATAAAACAAACGCATTCGATTCCAAACCACTCATCCTTTTCAATCATATCTTTTTCGTTTAGATGAAGAGGGGATCCCTAATTGTTCCCGGTATTTGGCAACGGTCCGGCGGGCCAGGATAATTCCATGCTCCTCTTTCAACTGCTCTGCCAGGTCTTGATCTGAAAGCGGCTTTTGTTTATTTTCCCCATTGATAGCTGCCTGTAGGCTCTTTTTTGCTTGCATGCCCGACATATCCTCATCTAGGCCGACCGACTGTAATGAAGTAGTGAAAAATATCCGCATCTCTATCGTGCCGAATGGTGTCTGCACGTACTTCCCTTTAACCGCCCGGCTAACTGTGGACTCATGTATACCAAGTTCGTCAGCGACTTCTTTCATCGTCATCGGCTTCAAATAGTTCAGGCCATGATGAAAGCACGCCGGCTGTTTTTCGACGATGCACTGAATGACCTTCAATATAGTTTCTTTTCTCTGTTGGATCCCTCTGGATATCCATTGGTATTCCTGCCACTTATCCTGGATAAACCGTTGAACACCCTGATCCTTATGGCTCTTCATTCGGTTTAAATACCCTTTTTCCACTTTAAGATTGGGTGTGTTACCATCATAATTTCCGACAAGGAGCATGCCATCCCGAACTTCCACGACCACATCCGGCACTATATAAGAAGGTTTTTCCTGAAAAAAGAGTGAAGCCGGGCGCGGGTTCAACGTCTGGACATAATCAAATACTTCTTGAATCTCCTTCATTGTAACACCGATTTTCTTACTTAAGTCTTTCCAGCGCTTTTCAGCAAAACCGAGGAAATGGTTTTCTATGATCGATTCTGCCAGCAGATTCACCCCTTCTGCTTTCACCTGAAGCAAAAGGCACTCCTGAAGATTCCTCGCCCCAATTCCATGCGGCTCGAGTTGCTGTAAAATTGAGAGGCTTTCTTCCAAAACGACCGGGGATATGCCTTTGATACATATATCATCCAGCTGAGTCCTTAAGTAACCGTTTTCATCAAGGTTATGAATTAATAGCAGCATTGCCTTATGCTGCTCACCGGAAAGCTGCTGGTGATTCACCTGGGACATGATATGCTGTTCAAGCGATACTGTATCTTCACTGATCTGCTCAATCCAATAATTGGCATCATACGTATTCTTTAGAGTCCTTTTCCCCTTTTTCCGATCAAAAGTCGGCTGAAATAAAGTAGATGTTGGCTGATCTATGGACAGTAAAGGATTCTCCACCATTTTATTTTCTAAAAAAGCCGATAGCTCCTGCGAGGAATATTGCAGCAATGTAATAGCTTGCATAAGCTCCTGGGTCATTGCCATCTTTAATGTTTGCTGTTGAAAAAGTCCTGCTTTCATATTCATACTCATCGATTCATCCCTCCCCCACTCCATTTTACATTATCAGGAGAAAATTCTACACAAAAACCCATGAAAACGCTTACGTTTTTTTCTGAATAGTTTATTTGTTTTAAATACTATATGTTAGAAATGCAAATTTAACAACTACTTTTATTGAAAAATCACCTTTCTTCAATAGGGTGGGCGAATATTTTCAAGACAGGACTGACGTTCCAGGATTCGATGAAATATTACGGAAAACGAGTAAATTCGCCAAAAACCTTAGGGACCCTCCTTAAAAATGACCAATAAAAAATCCCCCGCTTTATTAAGCAGAAGATTGGTAATGCCCTCGGCAGGAATCGAACCTGCATTTCAAGCTTCGGAGGCTTGCGTTCTATCCGTTGCACTACGAGGGCGTAATAGAAAATATTTTTTCAACAGACTTCATTATATGATAGAATCCCCTCCTTTGCAAGGGTTATCAGGTTTAAAACTTCTTCTTTTGGGTATTATGGGTAATGTGGAAATTCATCCCTGTACGGCATAAAATAAAGGAATCTATCAGGAAGGAGCCTTAGCCAGAAAATTGTCGAACAAATTATTCATTATAGGGTTTGTTTTGTTTGACCTAAATTGACCAAAAAGTGTATCATACATACATAAAGAATTTAAATGATTCTCTTAATCGAAGGAGGAAATGAACATGAATTTAATTCCTACAGTTATCGAACAAACAAGTCGTGGGGAGCGTGCCTACGATATTTACTCCCGTTTATTAAAAGACCGGATCATTATGCTAGGAAGTGCAATTGACGATAATGTTTCCAACTCCATTGTTGCTCAATTACTATTTTTAGAAGCGGAAAATCCTGAAAAAGATATCACTCTATATATCAACAGCCCAGGTGGAAGCATCACTTCAGGCATGGCCATTTACGATACTATGCAATATATCAAACCTAATGTATCCACAGTATGCATCGGTATGGCCGCTTCCATGGGTGCTTTCCTATTGGCCGCTGGCGAAAAAGGCAAACGTTATGCGTTGCCAAACAGTGAAGTCATGATTCACCAACCGCTTGGAGGAGCTCAAGGTCAAGCTACGGAAATTGAAATAGCTGCCCGCCGTATCCTTCACTTGAAAGATAAACTTAACCAAATTTTAGCAGAGCGGACTGGACAGCCTATTGAAGTCCTTCAAAGGGATACGGAACGTGATAACTTCATGACTTCCGAAAGAGCTCTTGAATATGGCTTGATTGACAAAGTCATCACGCGCAGCATCCTTGATGATAAAAAGGACTCTAAATAATCATGCAACAAAAGGCTCCGGAGATCGCCTTAAGCGACTCCCGGAGCCTTTTTTACATGATAAAGGAAAAAGGATGCACTTTTGGCATCCTTTTCCTTTAACCCTCTTGCTGAACGAACTCTTCCAGTGCCGCTAACGCTTCTTTTTCATCGCGTCCTTCAACGATTAATTTCACGGACACGCCAGAACTGATGGCAAGGCTCATTAACCCCATTATACTTTTTGCATTCACTTTCTTTCCTTCTTTTTCAAGAAAAACATCTGAATGAAAGCGGTTAGCTTCTTGTACAAAAAGAGCCGCCGGCCGTGCTTGCAAACCCGTTTTCAATTTTACCTCAACTTGTTTTTCCACCATCTTGATCTCCCCTGTTAGTTTTATTTTTTCGCAGCAATAGCCTCTCCCCCACGGAGCCTGTCAGCTATTTCATCAATTTTTCGTAATCGGTGATTAATCCCGGACTTACTGATGGTTCCCCCGGATACCATTTCCCCAAGTTCCTTCAAGGTTATATCCTGAAACGCTATCCTAAGTTCCGCAATTTCCCGAAGCTTATCCGGTAAAATGCTTAGTCCTACCGTATCATCGATATAATGGATATTTTCAACCTGGCGCAATGAGGCCCCGATCGTTTTGTTCAAATTAGCTGTTTCACAATTCACAAGCCGATTCACTGAATTACGCATATCACGGACAATCCGGACATCCTCGAACCTTAATAGAGCTGAATGGGCGCCAACTATGCTTAAAAACTCGGCAATCTTTTCGGCTTCTTTCAAATAAATGATGTACCCTTTCTTGCGTTCAAGCGTCTTGGCCTTCAAGCCAAACTTATTCATTAACTCACAAAGGGCATCATTGTGCTCTTTATAAAGTGAGAAAATCTCAAGGTGATAGGAAGACGTTTCCGGATTATTTACCGACCCCCCCGCAAGAAATGCACCTCTTAGGTATGAACGCTTACAGCATTTCTTCCCAACAATAGTATCGGATATTTCATGGAGAATTTCAAAACCTTCCCCTAAAATTTCCAAATCGGTTAAAATCCGCTGCCCTCCGGATGACATCCTGACAATATATACATTATTCTTTTTAAGCTTCATCTTTTTACGGACCAACAGCTCGACCTGGACCTCATAACTTTTTTTCAGCAGCGTATAAATCCTTCTGGCAATCGCGGCATTTTCCGTTTGAATATCCACAACAAGCTTCCGATTAGAAAATGAAAGGGATCCGTTCATCCGGATAAGCGCACACAATTCCGCTTTACCACAGCAATCCTTTCCCTCTAATGTAGTAAGCTCTTTTTTCGTTTCTGAAGCAAAAGACATCCATTTCACCCCCAATCGAACGCAGGTAATCTATTTTTATCAATAAAAAAACGTCCCCGCTTATATCTACGGAACTATGTGGCTTTTTGTTTCATTTACAAGCATATTATAAAGCAAATCCGCCACTTTTTTCGTATCATGGCGTATTACATTCCCTTCATAGCTGAAAATGCGTTCTTGTATGATTTCAAGACCCATCCGTTTTAAACTTTCCACATCATACATGACCGGTTTGGCATATTCAGCTTGGTAGCGTTGCTGAATCTCGGTTGGTATTTCCTCATTATTAACAAGTATCCTGTCAATATATGCATTTCCCATATGGTCATATATCGCTTTTATATGATCGCTCGCACTATAATCCAGCGTCTCGCCGGCCTGTGTCATCAAATTGCAGATGTACACCTTCTTAGCCTTGGAACGGCCAACCTCTTCTCCTAAACCAGGGACAAGTAAGTTAGGCAGAATGCTAGTATATAGGCTTCCTGGACCTATGACAATAAGATCAGCCTGCTTGATTTCCTGGAGAGTTTCACTAAGCGGCTTTATATGATGGGGAGACAGAAACACTTTTTTTATTTTCTTTCCTGAGAAGGGAATCTTGGATTCTCCTGTAATTATCGTTCCGTCATCCATCTCCGCATGGAGAACCACACTTTGGTTGGCAGCCGGAAGCACTTTACCGCGGACATTAAGAAATTTACTCATTTCCTGGATCGCATGGACGAAATCCCCTGTCAACGAGGTCATTGCCGCAAGTATCAAATTCCCCAGCGAATGCCCGGACAACTCATTTTTACTCTGAAAGCGATGTTGAAACATTTGTTCAACAAGGGGTTCTACATCCGATAACGCAGCCAGCACGTTACGAATATCACCCGGAGCGGGAATATCCATATCCTCGCGAAGGCGGCCTGAACTTCCACCGTCATCAGCTACCGTTACGATTGCCGTTATATCCACCGGATGCTTCTTTAACCCTCTCAACAAAACGGGAAGGCCGGTTCCCCCTCCAATGATCACAACCTTAGGTTGTTTCTTTTTATCTAACATCTGCTTTCCCCTTACTTTTTTCGATATCGCGATGTGACACTTGAACCCTGTAATCCTTTTTGAAGTGGTTTGAAATATACTCCGTCAGTGCTACAGAACGGTGCTGACCGCCTGTACACCCAATCGCAACAACAAGCTGTGCTTTCCCTTCACGTTTATAATACGGAAGCATGAAAGCGAGCAGATCGGTCACTTTTTCCAGGAATTTTTGCGTCTCGCTCCATTTTAAAACATAGCCCGACACTTCCTGTTCCAAGCCAGTCCTTGGCCTCATATGGTCAATATAATATGGATTCGGCAGGAATCTTACATCAAATACAAGATCGGCATCTATGGGCAGACCATGCTTGAACCCGAACGACATGACATTGACTGTAAAACCGACACTTTTATCGGCAGAAAATTCCGAAGCGATTTTCTCCCTCAATTCGCGCGGTTTCAGGTGGGAAGTATTAAAGATCAACTGAGCCCTTCCCTTCAATTCATCCAAAAGTTCCCGTTCCATTTTAATGCCTTCCAATGGCCGGCCTAATGGAGCAAGAGGGTGGGTCCTTCTCGTTTCCTTATATCTGCGGACCAAGGAATCATCATCCGCTTCAAGAAAAAGGATTCTTGGTGATACTGCAGCTGTATCCGTTAAATGATCCAGTGCAAGAAATAAGGAATCAAAAAACTCCCTTCCCCTTAAATCCATGACAAGGGCCACTTTATTCATCTTATTCCCGGAGTCCTTCATTAACTCCAAAAACTTTGGTAATAGCGTGGGCGGCAAATTATCGACGCAAAAAAAGCCGAGGTCTTCAAAACTTTGCACCGCCACCGTCTTACCTGCTCCGGACATTCCGGTAATGATGACCAATTGCGTTTCACTCATCTGCCCTGTACTCATAGTTTCTCCGCCCCCATGTATAGCAATCTTTTTTATATATGAAAATTAGCCTGGATCCAATCGGTAAGAAAGCAGCTTGAACTCAGGCGTATAGGTAAAGGTTCCATAGATGATCCCACTTCCATGAACCATATAGTCCAGGATGTGGAAATCACCTTCAGCCATCATCAGCTTTTTAACATCTTCAACCGGATGCCAGCTAAGTTCCCCTTCTTCACAAACATCCACATTTACACCATCGGATTCCGTTGCAAAGAAAGTGAACATCATCCATTCTGACAAAACCTTATCTCCGTCCTTCATAATGAAGGTGAAAATACCTTTGATGGAAGGGTTTTTTAAATAAACGCCCGTTTCTTCGCGATATTCCCTAATGCAAGCATCGCGAACAGATTCCCCAGGCTCCATCTTGCCGCCTGGAGCTACCCACCATCCGCGTCTAGGCTTTTTCAATAAGAGGATTTGATTATCTTTGATCAATACACAGTTTGTGACACGTTGCACGTTCTTCACCTCAATTGGATCTGCTCGACTATAGAAACCTTCACCCCCCGTGTTAAAGAGATTCAGTTTATATCCTTAAACCGCCGCTAGATATCCATTTGGCGATTTACAAATGCTAATAGTTCAAACAAGTTGTATTTTTCATCTTCTTACCATTATGAAATATATATATGTGTAGTCTATCTTATCATTATACTATTTTTGAAATGAGCTAACAATAAAGTAAACTTCCTGCATTGAGGGAATATCCCTTCGCAAGGAATCACGGAGGTGAGCCGTTATCCTGCTTAACACCTATTCTTCTCCACTTTCGCAGCCTACATGCAAAGGGTTGGTTTACTTCACATTAAAAAACATTTAAAAACACCCTAAAAATTGGAACTAAAGATATAGTCTTAAAGCAGGAAAACAAAAAAAAGACACAGAAACTTAATCTGTGTCCTTAAACGTTTATAATAAAAGGGGGTCAACTTCTACCCCCACTATAACCAATCATTATTTCACACGTGTTACAACACCGTTAAAACGGAATTACGATTGTATATTCCCTTGAAATCAAGCCTTTGGCTGCAATTTTTCTTGAAGTTCCTCAACGAAATGCTGAGCGGATTGAGCGGCAATGCTACCATCGCCTGTAGCTGTAACGATTTGGCGCAATGTTTTTTCACGGACGTCACCAGCAGCAAAAATACCAGGGACACTTGTTTCCATCCGATCATTCGTTTCAATATAGCCTGTGGAATTCAAGATGCCCAAGTTCTCAAATGGTTTAGTTAGCGGAAGCATTCCGATATAAATGAATACACCGTCTGCGTCCATCACTTTCTCTTCTCCGTTTTCAGTGGAAACTAGAGTGACCCCGCCGACTTTGCCGCCTTTTTCATTGATTTCCTTCAAAGTATGATTCCAGATGAAGTTAATTTTCTCATTGGCAAATGCCCGATCTTGAAGTATCTTTTGAGCACGAAGTTCGCCACGTCTGTGAACGATCGTCACTTTTGAAGCAAAGCGGGTTAAGTAAACACCCTCTTCAACAGCAGAGTCCCCGCCGCCAATAACGAACAGTTCTTTTTGCTTGAAGAATGCACCATCACAAACTGCACAATACGATACACCGCGGCCGCCCAATTCTTTTTCGCCAGGAACGCCGATTTTCTTGTATTCGGCACCAGATGAAATGATGATTGAACGTGCTTTGAATTCCTTGGAACCGGCTTTGATCGTTTTATACTCATCACCGTCAATGATTTCCTTAACATCCCCATAGGCATACTCCGCGCCGAATTTCTTTGCATGGTCGAACATTTTCGTTGAAAGTTCAGGTCCGAGTATCGTGTCGAATCCAGGGTAATTTTCAACTTCCTCCGTATTGGCCATTTGCCCGCCCGGTACTCCGCGTTCTAACATCAATGTTGAAAGGTTCGCGCGTGATGTATAGACAGCCGCCGTCATCCCTGCAGGACCAGCTCCAATAATAACAACGTCATAAATTTTTTCAGACATGTTTTCACTCCTCCATATTCCATTACAAATGGAACCTTCACTACGGTTAGTGTTCCCTACCTATTATCCTATATAACAAATAATTTTTCGTCCAAATATCTGCTCAACCCAGTAAGTTTTGAACCAACTTTACGTACTTCGATAAGGTGGACACCGATATGAAATGTTTGTCTGCGATTGCCTGTTTGCTCGCCTTCTCATCTTTAAGCTGATTCCACACGTACTCCACCGCAGATGCCCAGCCTGCTGGATTATTTAATTTCTGCTCGGATTTTACCGCTTCGATGAAGACGGAAAACCACATTAAATAGAGCCCGGCTTCATTTAATTGTATCGGTTGGAAATGCTGATATAATAACTCAGCTGTGCGATCGGCAAAATCAATCGGTGTCAATTGGCGATCTTTAGCAGGACCTTGAACAAGCTCGGCATAATCACGTTCCAAATCAGTGAAATTCTGATTTAGGTTGAGGACCTGGTTTTTCAATAGCTTTTGTTTATGAACCGAATGTTTCAGAAGGAAGATGGCAAACAGCCTTTCTTCGATGAATTCACTTTCCAGCCTTTTTATAATAGAAGGAAAATGATGTTCAAAACCATCTGAAGTTGCATTCATATCTCCCCAAGGCTCCATGCCTTCCTTTTCCGGGTTCATTTCCACGACCTTTTTCCATGCTTTTTTGGCAGCCTGTTCATGGCCTAAGTGGTAAGCGGAAATGGTAAGCCAATAGTAGAAGGTCCCATCTCCCTCGAACCCTTGCTTTTGGAGTACTTTCAGCCATTTATATGCAGAAGCATAGTTTCCGATCAAAGCGAAGGTCGCCCCAATCTTGAAACGATGTTCGGATAGCATCGGCCGAATTTTCTCCAGCATCTGTATAAGCTCTTCAACCTTTGCTTCATCCTGTTGATAATGATGAAAAACAACAAGGTTACAAAGCGCATGCAGGTTTCCCGGACTTTTTTCCAGTACCTCATCAAGTGTTTCAAAAGCTTCATTTACTTGACCAAGATAGAAATAGGCAAGTGCCAGGTTATTATAAGCGGACCAGTAATCCTCGTACTCGGCAATCGTTTCTTTCAACACTTCGATTGCCTTCGGAAAATTCCCTGATTCAAGGTACTCACGGGCTTGCTCCTGTTTGGTAATGAGTCCATCATGCTTGAAGGGATTTTCTTCTGACTCATCCGACTCAAAAGTTATCAGTTCCAGCAGATCCTCTGCATCATCGCTGAACTCCCCGTCTTCTTCTTTATCAAGATAAGCACTGGCGTGACGATAAGCCTCCTTGAACATGCCTAAGTGGGCATAATTATTCGCCAGGAAGTAATGACATTCCGACATATAGGGATCCATCACATCCAAGATGTTTTCCAAGAGGTTGTTTGAATAATTATATTCACCGATTTCCGAGCAAGTGATTGCCAATTGACAAGCTATCATCGGTTCAGCAGGTTCAAGTTCCAGCGCACGTTCCAGGTATTTTTTTGATTTTGGTAATTCTCGTCTATGATAAGCTTTTAAACCCTTGGTGAAATAATACTCACCTGTTGGGTGAAAGGTTAGAATTTTTGCCTGTTGGCCAAATTTAGAGTCTTTACTCATGTAATCCTCCATCTACAAGTTGATTAACCATAGTATTATAACATATTGGTGTAAATTTGCCGAACAATTCAAGAAAATGGAAAATGCGAATTACCTTACTTTCCATTAGAGAAAATGAATGATATACCTAGTCAAGATTGTGCTCAAAGTCGTAAACACAAAAAAAGCCCTCCTATTGACGGAGGGCAATCATTATTCATTCGCTTTCTTTCGGTTCGTCCTTATCGGAATGTCTAGCCTTCAATACATCAAGCACTGCTTGGAAAGGCAGCTCCTGCTCCTGAAGAAGAACGAATAAGTGATAGAGGAGATCGGCACTTTCCATTGAAAGTTCCTCTGCATCACGGTTCTTGGCAGCTATGATCACTTCTGCCGCTTCTTCACCGACTTTTTTCAGGATCTTATCAACGCCCTTATCGAATAGGTACGTAGTATATGAACCTTCAGGCATTTCTGATTTTCTTTTTTCAATCAATTTTTCCAATTCCGTCAAGAAGTTCACATCCACCTTCATGACTTGCCCGGCTTCACTGTTTTGGTAAATCGTTTCGCTAAAACAGCTGGTTGCCCCTGTATGGCACGCTGGACCAGCAGGAACGACCCGAACGACCAATGCATCTTGGTCGCAGTCATACTTCATTTCGACGATTTTCTGTGTATTACCGCTGGTTGCCCCTTTATGCCATAATTCATTGCGTGAACGGCTGAAGAAAACCGTTTCACCTTTTTCAAACGACATTTGCAGCGATTCTTTGTTCATATAAGCAAGTGTCAGCACTTCGCCGGTTCCTGCATCTTGAATAATTGCCGGTATCAGACCTTTTTCGTCGTATTTAATAATTTCAAGATTCATCGTACAACCACTCCTTGTTGTTTGAGAAACGCTTTGACTTCTTTGACGGATGTTTCTTTATAATGAAAAATCGATGCGGCTAACGCTGCGTCGGCTTTTCCTTCTTGAAAGGCTTCCTGGAAATGCCCAGCGTTACCTGCCCCGCCTGAGGCGATGACTGGCACTGAAACGGCTTCGGATACCGCTTTTGTCAAAGCGATATTAAACCCTTGCTTCTCGCCGTCACAATCCATGCTTGTCAATAAAATTTCACCTGCACCGCGGATTACGGCTTCCTTCGCCCACACGATCACATCCCATTCAGTCGGTTTCCGACCGCCGTGGGTATATACGCGCCATGAACCAAGCTCTTCTTCATATCGGGCATCAATGGCGACCACGATACATTGGGAACCAAAATAGTCAGCACCTTCATTAATTAAATCAGGGCGCAGAATGGCTGCTGTATTTAAGGATACCTTATCGGCACCGGCTCGTAAGATCTTCTTCATATCAGCCAATGAATTAATGCCGCCGCCCACCGTGAACGGGATTGCCAAGCTGCCCGCTACCGCTTGAACGACATCGACGATCGTTTCCCTGCCTTCATGTGATGCGGAAATATCCAGGAAGACAAGCTCATCGGCACCTTCTTGGTCGTAAAAGGCTGCAAGTTCGACAGGATCTCCAGCATCCCTAAGGGAAACAAATTGTATGCCTTTGACTACGCGCCCATCCTTTACATCGAGGCATGGAATAATTCGTTTAGTGAGCAATTTAACCACGCACCTTTTCTAGTGCTTCTTGTACAGTAAAACGATTGGTATATAGTGCCTTGCCAATGATTGCCCCTGCAATGCATTGGGCTTCATACTCTTTGAGGGTGATAATGTCTTCGAGTGAACTAATGCCTCCCGAAGCAATCACATTTTTACCGGTTGCCTCCGCCATCGCCAATATACCTTTCACATTCGGACCTGAAAGCATGCCATCCGTGGCGATATCAGTCACGATAAAGGTCTCTGCACCAGCATCGGCCAGTAATTTACCAAGATCTATTGCAAGGGTTCCAGATGTTTGCAGCCAACCATGGGTGGCTACCCTGCCATCCTTCGCATCGATCCCGATTGCGATATGGCTTCCATATTTCCTGATCATATCTTTAGTGAAATCAGGGTCGGAAACGGCCGTGCTGCCTAGAATGACCCGTTCCACCCCATTATCCAGGTAATGGGCTATATCCCGTTCCGTACGGATGCCGCCACCGATTTGAATGCGGGCCCCTAACTCGCTTGCAGCTTTAATTACATATGAATCATTGATGCGTACTCCCTCTTTAGCTCCGTCAAGGTCGACCATATGTATCCAATCGGCTCCTTGGTCCGCAAAGCTTTTAGCCATATCGAAGGGGGAATCGCCATAAACGGTTTCCTGATTGTAATCTCCCTGGATTAAGCGGACGCATTTGCCTCCGCGCATATCAATTGCCGGGTAAATGGTAAAGTTGCTCATGCTTCTTCCTTCCCTTCTACTAATGCCAGATAATTTCTCAAGAGTGACATGCCCATCTTCCCGCTTTTTTCCGGATGGAACTGCATGCCGAATACATTCCCTTTGCCGACGATCGCCGGCACTTCCACATCATACGTCGCCGAAGCGGTAACGTATGATTCATCCGTATCGACGTAGTAAGAATGGACGAAATAAACATGATCCTCTTCAAGTCCCACATTCACTGGTGACACGCGTTTAAATTCAAGACGATTCCAGCCCATGTGCGGCACTTTATAAACCTGGTCATTCGCATCCACTCCTTTAAAACGAACGACTTTTCCTGGGATGAGGGATAATCCTTTTGCCGGTCCATTTTCCTCACTTTCATCAAAGAGAAGCTGCATACCAAGGCAGATGCCTAATAAATAACCTCCATCGGCTACATATTCCCGCAGGAATACATCCAGCTTTTGTCTTTCCAAAAGACTGATGGCATCCCTGAAAGAGCCAACGCCGGGAAGTATGATCCCTTTCGACTTTGAAAGTTCTCTTGGATCATCGGAAATGAATGAATCGGCACCCAGTCGCTCAAGACCTTTGCTTACAGAAAATAAATTCCCCATGCCATAATCGACGATCCCGATCATTTACAACATTCCTTTCGTCGAAGGGATGCCTTTGACACGTGGATCGATTGTCGTAGCTTCATCCAATGCACGTCCAAGCGCTTTGAATATTGCTTCGATCATATGATGTGTGTTGTGACCGTAATGAACGACTACATGCAGGTTCATCCTGGCTTCAAGAGCGAATTTCCAAAGAAACTCGTGCACCAGTTCAGTATCGAAAGTACCAACCTTTTGCGAAGGAAACTCAGCCCGGAACTCCAGATGCGGACGGTTGCTTAAATCGATGACAACCTGGGCGAGCGCTTCATCCATAGGTACGAAAGCATTTCCATAACGTTTTATCCCGCGCTTGTCCCCAAGCGCCTCCAATAACGTCTGCCCCAAGCAAATGCCAATATCTTCAGTTGTGTGGTGATCATCCACGTCTGTATCCCCATTTGCATCCACTGTCAAATCAAACTTCCCGTGTTTCGTGAACAAATCCAGCATATGCGTCATAAACGGAACGCCCGTCTTAATGGAGGAATTACCTTCCCCATCCACACCAAACTTCAAACTAATTTCCGTTTCATTCGTCTTTCGCTCCACACTAGCAAAACGTTCCATTACAACTCCTCCTCAACGGGGCAAGACCCCTTTTCCCATGATGTAAAAGCATGTCATAAGTCTTTATATCAGTGATTTCACTTATTTAATAAATCAGGATTTTCCCCCGGATTCATTTACACCACGTGATTCAATGGCCCGGGCATGGGCCTCCAGCCCTTCCATTCGGGCAAATGCTGCGATTTTTTCTGCATTTTTGCGGAAGGCCTTTTCACTATACATGATGATGCTCGATTTCTTTTGGAAATCATCCACATTCAGCGGGCTGGAAAAACGGGCGGTCCCATTGGTAGGCAACACATGATTGGGACCTGCAAAGTAATCCCCTACAGGCTCCGAACTAAAGCGGCCAATGAAGATTGCCCCGGCATGGCGGATTTCAGCCATGATTTCAAGTGCATCTTTGGCCACAATTTCCAAATGTTCCGGTGCAAGTTCATTAATCGCTTCAACAGCTTCTGCCATATTCCCGCATACAACGATTCTTCCATAATCCCTTATGGATGCTTCAGCCATTTCATGGCGTGGAAGTAACGCCACCTGCTTGGTCACTTCTTCTGCCACTTCTTCTGCAAGAGACGTTGACGTCGTAACCAAAACACTGCAAGCTCGGGCATCATGCTCCGCCTGTGAAAGCAAGTCTGCCGCAACTTCTGCAGCGACGGCTGATTCGTCCGCCAATATCGCTATTTCACTTGGACCTGCTATCATATCAATGGCGACATCTCCGAATACTTCGCGCTTCGCTAACGCCACATATATATTTCCCGGCCCCACTATTTTATCCACATTCTTAATTGTTTCCGTCCCATAAGCGAGAGCAGCTATAGCTTGAGCCCCGCCAACTTTATAGATTTCCTTAACTCCGGCTATTTTGGCAGCTGCCAAAACCGCTGGCGACAACTTCCCATCTTTCCCTGGAGGAGAAACCATAACGATCCGTTCCACCCCCGCGGCCTTCGCAGGCAACGCATTCATCAATACTGACGAAGGATATGCCGCTGTGCCTCCAGGTACATAAACACCTACAGCATCCAGAGGCGTCAATTTTTGTCCTAGCATCGTTCCCGTCTCATCAGTCGTAAACCATGAATTTCGAATTTGTTTCTCATGAAACATTCGGATATTATTCGCAGCTTCTTGAATAATATCAAGCTGCTCAGCAGTTAAGGCCGCTGTCGCTTCTTCCATTTCCTGTTCCGATACAAGTAATTCCCCTGGGCTGACTCCATCGAAACGTTCGGTATAGGTATGTAAAGCGGAGTTTCCGCTTTTCCTGACATCATAAATAATATCCTGAACCGTTTTTCTTTGATCGGCAGTACCCGCTTCAACCGAGCGTTTCAATGAAATCCCTTCAGCAAACCGTTCTATTTTCATACCTTCACCTCATTAGCGATTCTAAACTATTCAATAATTTCTGCTAGCCGTTCCACGATTTCGGTAATCCTTGTTTCTTTAATTCGATAGCTGACAGGGTTTGCTACCAGCCTCGAAGTCACATTGGCGATTTTCGCATATTCCACTAGACCATTTTCCTTCAGCGTCCGCCCCGTTGAAACGATATCGACGATACGTTCAGCTAAACCAATTAACGGTGCTAACTCAATGGACCCATTCAACTTTATAATCTCGACTTGCTCCCCTTGCTCCCGAAAATAACTGGAGGCAACATTCGGATATTTACTGGCTATTTTGGGGGCGATGTCACTTATTTTCGTTCCAGGCAGTCCAGCTACAGCTAAATAGCAGGCACTGATTTTCAAATCAAGTAACTCATAGACATCACGTTCTTCTTCTAACATGACATCCTTCCCTGCAATTCCAATGTCAGCGACGCCGTGTTCCACATAAGTTACGACATCCATCGGTTTAGCTAAAATGAACCGCAGATTCTCCTCTTCCACTTCAAGGATCAATTTCCGGGAATCATCAAACTCGGGAGGGAGACGGAAATCGGCCCTTCTTAATAGTTCTGCCGCTTCTTCAAATATTCTCCCTTTCGGCATCGCAATCGTTAAAAAGCTATTATTCATCCTTTCCATTCCCCCCATTCCCTACGAATAAATGAACTTCAGAAAATGTCCGTGTAAAAGCATCAACATTTTGGACCACTGTAATATCTTGAATCGTTACCAATTTCCCGTCGGTGCGTTTCATTCTTGCAAATTCAATCGCTTCCAATCTCCGTTCGGGACTGAATAAAATACATTCTGGTGCGACCGGCTGGATCGGCTCCCCAAGAGCTTCCGCAAGGCGATCCACCCGGATTGCAAAACCTGTGGCCGAAGCATCCCAGCCGAACTTCTCAAGCAGATTATCATACCGGCCGCCATTGCCGATTGGCGAACCAACTTGTCCCGCATACACTTCAAATAAAGTTCCCGTGTAATAACTCATATGACTGACCAATGTTAAGTCGAAGCTCACATATTGTTCAACGCCAAATTCTTTCAGCTGTGCAGACAATTCCTTCAGTTCAGCCAAAGAATCTTGCCCTTTATTATTCTCAACCAACCACAGCGCCTTTTTCAAGGTTCCTTCACTGCCCCTTAATGAGGTAAATTCGATAAGCCGTTGTTTATCAATGGATGAAAGTGGCAGTGATTTAACATGCTCCCGGTAACCAACATAATTCTTTTCATACAAAAACTTCCTTAATATAGAGGCTCTTTCCTCCGTACCTAGAATGCTTAAGAAAAATTCTTGCAGAAATCCAATATGTCCAATGGAAATCTTAAATTCCCTAAGTCCCGCAGCCTTTAAAGCATCCGCGAGCAAGGCAATCATTTCAGCATCGGCACTTATAGACTTATTCCCGATACACTCAATACCAATCTGTTCGAATTCTGCCGGCCTGCCTCCTTCTCGCTGCTGTGCCCGGTAAACATTCGCGGAATAGGCCAGGCGAAGCGGAATTTGCTGTTTTAACAGTTTGGATGCTGCGACCCGTGCAATGGGGGCGGTCATCTCTGGACGGAGTACGAGCGTATGTCCCTGGGAATCAAGAAGTTTAAACAACTGTTGATCCAATATTGCTGAAGCCTCACCAATTGTTTCATAATATTCCAAAGCAGGTGTTTCAATAAATTGATAGCCCCACTTCTTGATTTCATCACTCATTTTATTTCTGGCCGACACTTTCGTTTCATACAGAACCGGCAATGTATCTCTCATTCCTAACGGTTTTTCAAACATAAATGGCTTTGTCACGACTGCACATCCTTTTGAAATATTGATTACTATCTATATCCAATCGGTCCGCCTATAGGCAAAAACCGATGCACCCATTCTTAGTTTGTTATCCCTTTATCTTTCCAAGGTTTCAAGCTTAAATCCAAATTTCGGATAACATATAATAAAAATAGTATCAAATTAAATGACATAATCATATAAATACTCGAAATAATCTATTAAATCACTTTAGTTCGCTAATATGGTAGCAGGTTGAAGTTATTAATAGTTTACCCCTGCCCCCACCTTACGTCAAGGAAAAAATGCCTAATTTCATTACTTCAATACCACGGTGCTCTTGGAAATACTTCATGATCGGTTTAAGCCCTATCCGAAGGAGTTATACCTTTCTCCTGGATAAATCTTCCTATCTTTAACCATTTATCGTCATTAATGTATACCTTTTGATATAGCTGCTTTATATGATTTAGGAGTTTAGTAATATTATAAAATTTTAGGAGGAAATGGGAATGAAGAAATATTTTTTATTTTTTGTGGCACTTATCGTTCTTTTTTCACTGGGTTTAAGCGGAACGAAGGGTTATGCGGCAGCTAAGATCAACCAGGATGAGCTTAATGCATACCTTTCTGAAGTTAGAATGACGCAAGAAGAATTGGAAAACTATCTATCCTATTACGACTTAACATTGAATGAACTGGAATCTGTAGAAGAATTGCGTGATACATTAGGACAGACCGTCACTCCTGAGACCTTACAGAATCTACTTAAAGAATATGAAATGACAGAAGCTGAACTTAGGGAATTATTAATAGAATACGGCGAACTGGAAGAGGGAGACACCATTATCGATACCTTTCATTTCATTTACGACATTGAGGATATCATCGAATTAGAAATGGGTTATGACGAGGAAGAGATGGAATACGGCGATGAAGAGATCATCGATTTAATGGATGGTCTCTTTACTGGGACCGGCCTTACTGACGAAGAGCTCGACAGATTCATGAACCATATTTCGCCTATCGTCGATGACCCTTCCTTTGAAGATCGTTTACTGGCGATCTCCGATAGGATGGATCAACTCGAGTATTTTGAAACAATTGATGAATTGTCAGCAGAATAAGTCGCTGAGTTGCTTTCTATATATAAAGATCTTCAAAGCTTGCTGCAAATTCAATTCAAATTCGCCTTAATTCAGAATGGTGTCACGACAAACCTATCCCTTGAGGCTTTATTCCAGCTTAAGGAATTAACGAATGCTAGTTTACTAGTTTCCATTTATGATTTAGACGGCAATTTTTTGCTCGATTTCACATTGACAGGTGAAATGATCGGTTCCGATTTAGTGAAAGAAACCGGTAATGACATGAAACAGTCCACTGAGGTCATTTCTAAAGTGGTTGAGGTCAAAAAGGAAAAGAAGAAACCCGCAAAAACTGAACATAAAACGGAAAAAGGCGGAGTGCTTCCTAAAACGGCTGGTCATTACTTATTCGGTGCTTTAATCGGTTTAGTGCTGATGGGTATGGCTTTCGGATTAATTAGAAAAGCGAGATCCACTAATTCAGATGAGCAAAAATAGGCAATCCAGGCATAAGAAAACATGGTTACTCATCATTGCTGTTTGCTTTTTAACCTTAGGTTCTTATTTTACAACGACGAACGCCTATAAGATGTTAAAAGGCTATGCCCTATATAAATGGAAATCCGAACCAACGGAAGCGACGGCTAAGCTTCCCGAACCAAAGACGAAAGCCGATATTCCCGATGGACTTGAACTATATGAAGAACGGCCCGAGACAGGTGATTTAATGGGTGAGCTTTATATTCCAAAAATCGAGGCAACACTCCCAATTTATCACGGAACGGACGAAGATGAACTCGAAAAGGGCGTCGGTCATTACGCGGGGTCCGTCCTCCCGGGTGAAAAGGATAATTCGGTTTTATCCGGTCACCGAGATACAATTTTCAGAGATCTAGGTGAAGTCGGCAAGGGAGACTTGCTGATTGCCAAGACAGAAGCCGGTTCGTTTACATATAAGGTGAGGAAGGTTCGTATTGTCGACGCAGATGACCGTACCGTGATCGTTCCCAAGCCTAAAGCCACGCTTACAGTAACAACCTGCTATCCTTTTTCATATATTGGTAGTGCACCGGAACGGTACGTATTGGTTGCCGATTTATTGAAATCGGCAATAGATAAATGAGATAGGGGGCTGAAGTTGTTCAGCCCCCTCTTCATAAATCTTTATTAGATGATAGGAGGACAAGCCCAATATGGATAAACAGGCACAGGAAAGGTTTTTTAAAAGAAACGTATGAAGCGACTGTGAACCAAGAAAATGTATCAATCAACGAAGTGATAGAGCATCTAAAGAATGAACTGACTCCGTTATACCAAAATGCCATTAAAAAGGACCTGCCACATAAATGGGCAAGTCCCTTTTTTCATAAGGAAGTTTGCTGCTCTCTCTCAAGCATTTCCTCTTTGGTATATATGACTTTCATTGGATTCCCACCGACGAAAGCCCCCTCTGGAACATCCTTATGGACAAGCGTTCCCGCAGAGACAATCGCCCCATTACCAATTGAAAGCCCTGGAAGAATGGTCGAATTCGCTCCAATCAATACTTCATCACCAATGACTACATCTCCTAAACGATATTCATGAATCAAATATTCATGGGCAAGGATCGTCGTATTATAGCCAATGACAGTATTAATGCCAACCGATATTTTTTCCGGAAACATCACATCCGGCATGACCATCAAGGCAAACGAAGTATGCTTCCCTACTTTCATATGTAAAAAAGTCCTGTATAGCCAATTCTTCATGCCCAGAAAAGGCGTATAACGCGCCAGCTGTATCACCACAAAATTCTTAACGACTTTCCAGAATGGAACGGTCTTATACACATGCCATAGTGAATTGGCCCCTTCAACTGGATAGCGGGACGTGCGTCTCATTTTCTTGCCTCCGTGAGCTTTTCAACCTCAACGATATTCAATAGATCCGCCATCTGCTCAAGCATATAATCAGGGTGATAATTTTCAAGGAATTCACGGCCTTTAATGGACCATGAGACCCCTGCCGTTTTTGTACCTGTATTTTTCCCGCCCATAATATCATGATAACTGTCGCCAATCATGATCGCTTCTTCAGGAACCGAACCGAGTTGATGTAAAGCTTTTACCAAAGGCTCTGGGTCCGGCTTTGCCTTTTCCACCTCATCCAGCGTGACCACCACTTCAAAGAATTGATCCAGTTTGCTTAAACGCAGGCCCTTTTCAACGACATCACGTTTCTTTGTCGTAACGACTGCCAATTTATAGCCGCCCTGCTTCAATGTTTGAACGGTCTCGAACACTCCGTCAAATTGTGTCACAAGCAAATCATGGTTCCTCCAATTATGGTCCCGATAGTATGCGATCATTTCATCCACTCGTTTTGGATCAATGGAAGTGAAAGTGTCAACCAAAGTCGGCCCGATAAATGGAATGATATCTTCCCGATTGAATTTTCCAGGACAAAAGTGGTTTAAAGTTTCTGTAAAAGAGGCGATGATCAATTCATTTGTATTGATCAACGTCCCATCAAGATCAAATAATAAGGTAGTTATGTTACTGTTCATATACAGCTTCCTTTCTCTGTACCCTGTCAGTCCGATTCCATATATACGCAACGGCCATCGTTAAAACAATGGCAGTGAGTACCCGAATAAGTAACAACGGCAAGACCGGAATCCCCAGCGGAATAAAAATCAGTGTGTCTTCTACAACAGCATGGCAGGCAACTAAAAAGATGAATGCAATCGTCATATCCTTCTTCGAAACATTATCCTCTTTAGCCGCTTGAATCATTACGCCTGCTCCATATGCCAAACCGAGGGTCAGGCCTGTAACGAAAGGCATGGAAGCATTCGGCTTCATTCCCAGGACCTTCATGAAGGGAGCCAGGGCTTTCGAGAAGGCTTCCAGCCATTTTAAATCTTTCATGATTTGAACCGCCACCATGAGTGGGATAACGATGACAGCCAGCTGACCGATTCCTGAAAGGGCCTGGATGACACCATGTAAAAGGATTGCACCCGCTCCGTTTATCTCTGCAGCCTCCCCTATAGCCACTCCTTGGGCCATGTCAGATCCGCCCTGCCAAACAAGATTGATGACGACCGCTGACAAAAGCGCAAGCCCGATCCGTACTGTTAAAATGATCCACAGCTTGACACCGGTTTTCATCGCCACACCTGACTCGATCAATAAATTATGTGAAAAAGATAGCATGATAGCGATAATAAAAACTTCCTTCACAGTTAAATCAAGCGTTAATATGCCAGCGATCGCTGCATACAAATTCAGGAAATTCCCTAACACGAGCGGAATTGCCGCATCCCCTGGAAGACCGATGAGATTCATCAAAGGCGCTATCAAATCAATGATGAATGGCAAGACAGGCGTATATTGAAGCAAAGTGACGATCAGAGTGACTGGGAAGATCACTTTACCCAAAGACCAAGTCGTATTCAAGCCTGAAAGAAATCCCTTTTTAATCGAATCTACTAACACTATGCCCTCTCCCTTTACACATATTCCCTAGGCATCTAAATACCTTTTGTCTGCATGCCCGCGAACCCTTCTATAAACCACTAAAGCAATGGCTACAACTACCAACACAATCGAGATAACTTGTGCGATACGCAGCGATTCCGTCAGCATCAAACTATCCGTCCGCAATCCTTCAATGTAACAACGGCCGATGGAATACCATATTACATAGGTTAAAAATAGTTCCCCCCTGCGCAAGTTCACCTTCCGTAAACTTAAGAGAATAAGGACACCTACGATATTCCAAATCGATTCATACAAAAAGGTTGGGTGATAATACGCGCCGTTTATGTACATTTGATTAATGATGAATTCAGGCAAATGCATATTTTCCAGGAATGACCTTGTTATTTCTCTCCCATGCGCTTCCTGATTCATGAAATTACCCCACCGGCCAATTGCCTGCCCCAACAATAAGCTCGGTGCAGCAATATCCGCCAACTTCCAGAATGAGACTTTCTTGACCTTGGCAAAGACGATCGCAGTCAGAACCGATCCAATCAACGCACCATGTATGGCAATTCCGCCATTCCATATTTTTATGATATCCCCCGGGTTTTGTGAATAGTACTCCCATTGGAAGATCACATAATAAATACGGGCACTAATGATCGCGATTGGGACAGCAAACAAAATCATATCCGTAAATATTTCCTTATCCAGACCTCTTCGCTCGGATTCCCTTAACGCGATTATGAGCCCCAATAACACACCGAAGCCGATGATCAGTCCATACCAATGTACCTGGATGGGGCCTAGATCTATCGCTATTGGATTCAGCGGCTGTATTCCTTGTTCCATTTTATCCCTCTTTTCCTATAACCTTTTAAAATTCATCATGTTCCGGATCTGCAATGGCATGATTCAAGCGATCTGAAAACTGTTCTGCAGCATTTACTCCCATTCGTTTTAGGCGGTAATTCATGGCTGCCACTTCAATGATAACGGATAAATTTCGCCCTGGACGGACTGGTACGGTAATTTTCGTCACTTCTGTATCGATGATTTTCATTTTTTCCTCATCAAGGCCAACCCGGTCATACTGCTTATTTTTTTCCCATAGTTCCAAATTGATGACGATTGAGATCTTTTTATTGCTCCGAACTGCACCAGCTCCAAAAAGTGTCATTACATTAATGATTCCCAATCCTCTTATTTCAAGAAGGTGTTCGATTAAATCCGGAGCATTCCCGACTAGCGTATCTTGGTCTTCCTGCCTGATTTCTACGCAATCATCGGCTACAAGACGATGACCACGTTTCACTAACTCCAAGGCTGTCTCACTTTTACCGACTCCGCTTTTCCCGGTGATCAACACCCCTAACCCATAGATATCCACCAATACACCATGAACAGCAGTGGTCGGTGCCAACCTGCTTTCAAGAAAATTGGTCAGACGGCTGTATAACCTTGTTGTCTTCATATTAGATCTCATCACAGGGACGGATTCCCGCTCAGAAGCTTCAATCAATTCTATCGGCACTTCCTGACCACGCGTAATGATGATGCCTGGAGTAAAGTCCCTGCATAACTCTTCCATTCTCTGTATTCGATCCGGTTCATTCAACCGATTAAAAAAGGACATCTCCGTCATACCTAAAAGCTGTACTCGATCCGCGGGATAATAATCAAAAAAACCGGCTATTTCAAGTCCGGGACGAGATAAATCACTCGTTACGATTGGTCGGTTAATTCCTTCTTCCCCACTGATAAGTTCTAGACCGAACGCTTCTACTATATCCTTTGTACGGACTTTTGCCATATATCTTTCCTCCTTTTGGAGCGATGTTATTTTTTGAGATACTTTTTCTATTTTAGCATTTTTCTGTTAATAACCAAACAAAGCATTATCGATTTATTGTTTTTTTATTCACTCCAACTGGATGACAGCAGTGGGAAGCCCCTCGTAAATAGAAAGAGATGAGGTGAATATTAATGGTCTATACACCAAAATAAAAGAAAGCCCGCCAGTTTATATGGCGGGCTCAGACTGTAGACAAACTCGATGAAAATCAATTTTGTCTACAGTATTTAAAGGTTTTCACAATTTAACGTTGATTTCCACTCCAGGCACTCGCTTTCCGCGGATGGTCCGCCTTTGGCGCCTTTTCGCCTGCGAGGCCTCCCCTGGACATGCTTTTCCCGCAGGAGTCCCATACCTTACCTTCCAATCAACTTTGTTTTAAAATTCAGATAGAACCCCTTTTGTCTACAAACAGAAAGCCGGATTTGACGGGCTTTCTGTTTCTTCAGGAAACCGTTATCGCTGCAGTCTTGGTTTCTGCAAAAACATGAAGCACAGGGACCTCTTCTTTAACCGTCTTAAACTTAAGGACTTTCTGGACCACATCACTTTTCTCTTCGATGATGGTCATCCCTTCCAAAGTAACATTAAAGCTTCCTAAATTTGATTTCAGCTCTCCTTCGATCGCCTTACCTGGCGGCAGGGTCAGCTGGACTTTTCCGGTGACTGACTTAGCATGGATCGAATCGCAATCCATTCCTGAATTCGTACAGATGATTTCCCCATTGAACGTTTGGACATCCAATTTCTTGAAATATCCATCGGCATTAATCGCTCCATTCAGGGTCTCGGCTTCCAAGTCATTAAAGGTGGTATCTGAAAGGGTGATCATTCCATTGCCTGTTTCAAGCTCACAAGATTTACCCGTGCCCTGCATGATATGAATGGCCCCATTCGCCGTTTTCGCTTTAAGGTTCTCTGATTCCAACGATTCAGTCGTGATTGCTCCATTGAACATCCTGACATGAATGTCCTCATATTCCTTCCTTGGAATGTACATGATCGTATCAACCTTTATGGATTTTTCACGAACCTTGAACTTCAATTTTCCATTTTCAATCGTAAAATCGACTTCTTCTAAAAAGTTTTTCCTGGCTTCTTCTATCTCTTCCACACGGTATACCTTAGCTTGGCATTCAACCCGGACATCATTATGGTCCCATGCGGCGATTTTTATTTTCCCATTTGCTATATCTACATCTACTTTATTCAGGAAATCATGATCATGCTGGAAAATATGACTGACCTCCACTGATTTCCCGAAATTGAAATCAAGGTCCGTTTCTTTGATTTTCTTAAAAGCACTTTCAACGAAATCAATAATCTTTTCTTTCGATGACTGGATATTCTTCTTAAACGTATCCTGAGTGTTTTCTTCGCTTTTCTTATCCACTACCACCGTTGATAATTCATTTTGCAATTTCTGCTCTTTAGCTTCACTTTCCTGACTGGCTTTATCTAATTCTTCGAATAGGCCCATCGCTTCTTCCGCTGATAGCTTTCCATCCTGAATCATTTCTAAAATCTTCTTTCTTTCCTCCTGCATGAACATTCCTCGCTTTCTTCTATCATTTTATTCATACATACGCCTAGATATCTAAAAAGTTTCATAAATACCGTTTTTCCCATCATTCGACAAAGGGAAATGACAATTTCCGAAAAGGAAGATGTACGATTTCCCCGGAAATATCTTGTTTTCCTATTCTTTAATCAAATGATTGATTAAATGTACGCCGTCATTTTTCTACAAAAAAACAAGCCTGAGGGCTTGTTCCAGACTGAAGATAAACTCAAATAAAAGCCAGTTTGCCTACAGTTTATTTATCAAAAAAGTTCCAGCCAACTGTCTGCCAAGCCTCAAAGCAAGCGCCTGCGGGGTCTTGGCTAGCCAGGTATTCGGCAGGAGTGTCGCAAATTTCTTCCATCCAGTGAGGGTTTCATAACCCTGTCTTATTTCCTGGTTCGGGATGAGACCATTCTGAACCCTTTTTGTCTACAAACCGAAACGGCTGGATTACTTGTTCTTTTAAGCGTGTTCATGCTCGGTTTCTTTTTCTTCCACCCAATTTTCCATGCGAATTTGATCACGGGTAAGTACAGGCTTTAAGTATTTTCCCGTATATGATTCGGAAACTTCACATATTTTTTCAGGCGTTCCATAAGTGACGATCGTACCGCCCTTATCTCCGCCTTCTGGTCCCAGGTCAATAATATGGTCGGCCGTCTTGATGACATCCAGATTATGCTCGATCACCAAAACTGTATCCCCATTGTCAACCAGCCGCTGCAGAACCTGGAGCAACCTTGCTATATCGTGGACATGAAGTCCGGTAGTTGGTTCATCCAAGATATAAAAGGAGCGCCCAGTGGAACGGCGATGCAATTCAGAAGCAAGTTTCACCCTTTGCGCTTCACCGCCTGATAAAGTGGTAGCAGGCTGTCCAAGCTTTATATAACCCAAACCAACGTCAAAAATCGTTTGTAGCTTCCGTTTGATTTTTGGGATATTTTCAAAGAAACTAACGCCTTCCTCGACTGTCATATCGAGAATATCGGATATGTTTTTCCCTTTATATTTCACTTCAAGGGTTTCCCGGTTATAACGTTTCCCATGACATATTTCACACGGGACATAGACATCAGGGAGAAAATGCATTTCAATCTTGATAATGCCATCACCACGGCACGCTTCACAGCGGCCGCCCTTCACATTGAAACTGAACCTTCCTTTTTTATAACCGCGGATCTTCGCTTCATTAGTCGATGCAAATACGTCACGAACATCATCGAATACACCCGTATAGGTAGCTGGATTCGATCGTGGGGTTCTGCCGATCGGTGATTGGTCAATATCAATGACTTTATCTAAATGCTCAATTCCCTTGATCTCACGGAAATCACCTGGCCTTGCTTTTGCCCGATTCAGCTTTTGAGCCAATGATTTATGGAGGATTTCATTCACTAATGTACTTTTCCCCGATCCGGAGACTCCTGTAACAGCTGTAAAGATCCCAAGGGGGAATTTCACATTAACGTTTTTCAAATTATTTTCCTTGGCACCTTTTATCTCAATGACACGACCATCATTTTTTCGGCGTTCCAATGGCAATGGAATGAATTTCTTCCCTGCTAAATATTGGCCCGTTAAGGATTTAGGATCATTCATGACCTCTTCCGGAGTACCAGCGGCCACGATTTCTCCCCCATGCGCTCCTGCTCCAGGACCAACATCGATCAAATAATCCGCAGCAATCATCGTGTCTTCATCGTGCTCTACAACAATCAGGGTGTTGCCGATTTCGCGCATATTCTTCAATGTTTCAATTAATCGATCGTTATCCCTCTGATGCAGCCCTATTGAAGGTTCATCCAGAATATAGAGGACTCCCGTCAATCGGGACCCGATCTGTGTCGCCAATCTTATTCGCTGTGCTTCACCGCCTGATAATGTTCCCGCTGCCCTGCTCAACGTCAAATATTCCAAACCTACATTAGCCAGGAAACCGAGCCGCTCACGAATTTCACGTAAAATCAATTTCGCAATTGCAGCTTCCTTTTCAGTCAAATCAAGCTCATCGAAAAACACTAACGCATCTTCCACTGATAAAGCTGTCGTTTCGCTTATATGGACCCCTTGAATGAGCACGGAAAGACTCTCTTTTTTCAATCGATGCCCCTTACAGGTTGGACAATGATGTTCTGACATATATTTTTGCATTTGCTCACGAATATAATCTGAACTCGTCTCCTTGAAGCGCCTTTCGATGTTTCTTAAAACTCCTTCAAAAGGAATATATCCTTCTTGCACTCTTCCAAAATCATTTTTATAACGGAAATATATCTTATCTTTACCTGAACCAAGCAAGACCTTATCCATTTTCTCTTCCGGTAAATCTTTAACGGGCACATCCATATCTATCCCATAATGGTTGGCCACCGCTTCAAGGAGCTGCGGATAATATTGAGAACTCGTCGGCTCCCATGGCGCAATCGCATGTTGACGAAGGCTTAAATCCTGATTCGGGATGACCAGATCACGGTCCACCTCAAGCCTTGCTCCCAAGCCATCACAATCCGGGCAGGCCCCAAACGGGCTATTGAAGGAAAACATTCTCGGTTCTAACTCTTCAATCGAAAATCCACAGTATGGACACGCATGATGTTCACTGAACAGCAGCTCTTCCTCACCCATGACGTCAATGATGACTTTGCCTTCGCCAAGCTGCAAAGCACTTTCCAATGAATCTGCAAGCCTAGCCATGATACCCTCTTTAATGACGATTCGGTCAATAATGACTTCAATCGAATGTTTTTTATTCTTTTCGAGAGTGATCTCCTCACTGAGATCATGCATTTCCCCGTTCACACGAATGCGGACATAACCTTGTTTCTTAACTTCCTCCAAAACTTTTGCATGTGTCCCTTTTCTGCCTGAGACAAGCGGTGCCAATACCTGGAGCTTGGTTCGCTCAGGGTAATCAAGAATGCGGTCCACCATTTGTTCAATCGTTTGTGAGGTGATTTCAATATCATGGATCGGACAGGTCGGTCTTCCGACCCGTGCAAATAACAACCTTAAATAATCATAGATCTCCGTAACGGTCCCTACGGTTGAACGAGGATTTCGACTGGTCGTTTTCTGGTCTATGGAGATGGCTGGTGACAAACCTTCGATCGCATCGACATCCGGTTTATCCACTTGGCCCAAGAATTGACGAGCATAAGCGGACAGTGATTCCACATAACGTCTTTGCCCTTCTGCATAAATCGTATCAAAAGCCAAGGAAGACTTTCCAGATCCGGATAATCCGGTCAGCACAACAAGTTTATCTCTCGGTATCGTGATATCAATATTCTTTAAATTGTTGGCCCTGGCACCTTTTATCACAATTTTATCCATTGCCATGTTTCGTCACCCTTCCGCTTTTAACTCTAGTAATAAATCACGCAGCTCGGCAGCTCGCTCGAAGTCCAGTGCCTTTGCCGCTTCCTTCATTTCTTTTTCCATACTTGCCATCACTTTTAAACGCTCTTTTTTAGGAAGCTTCGCGAGGCTTGGTGCAAGGTCTTCCTTATACTCTTCGCTTTCTTCCGCTACATGGGTCGCCCTTATGGAATCACGGATATCCTTTTGAATGGTTTGAGGCATTATTCCATGTTTTTCATTATAATTTTCCTGGATTTCACGGCGCCGCCTCGTTTCATTAATGGCAAGTTCCATCGAGTTCGTGATGCGGTCTGCATACATGATGACGTGGCCGTTGGCATTACGGGCTGCACGGCCCATCGTTTGAATAAGCGAACGTTCCGAGCGAAGGAACCCTTCTTTATCGGCATCCAGAATGGTCACTAACGACACTTCCGGAATATCCAGGCCTTCCCTTAAAAGATTGATTCCAACGAGTACATCATATTTGCCCATTCGCAGTTCCCGGATGATTTCTATCCTTTCCAAGGTCTTCACTTCCGAATGAAGATATTGGACCTTGATGCCTATTTCCTTTAAATAATCAGTTAGATCTTCAGACATCTTTTTCGTCAGGGTCGTAATGAGCACACGCTCGTTCTTTTTGACGCGCTCTTGGATTTCACCGATCAAGTCATCTATCTGCCCTTCAATCGGCCGCACTTCTACCGTCGGATCAAGCAATCCGGTAGGACGGATGATCTGCTGAACCATTTCTGGCGTATGTTCGAGTTCATATGGTCCCGGAGTTGCCGAAACGAATATGGATTGATGGACCTTTTTTTCAAATTCTTCAAATCTTAGCGGTCGGTTATCCTTTGCAGACGGCAGACGGAAGCCATGATCGACAAGCACTTGCTTACGCGCCTGATCTCCATTGAACATTCCGCGGATTTGCGAAAGGGTTACGTGTGATTCATCCACGACCAATAGGAAGTCCTCTGGAAAGTAATCTATTAAAGTGTATGGTGTCGCACCTGAGGGACGAAGTGTTAAATGGCGGGAATAGTTCTCTATCCCTGAACAAAATCCCATTTCCCGCATCATTTCCAAATCATAACGGGTCCGCTGCTCCAAGCGCTGTGCTTCAAGGAGTTTTTCATCTTCCCTTAATTCCTTCAATCGTTCTTCCAGTTCCGTTTCGATATTTTGAATGGCTATCCGCATTTTCTCTTCGCGGGTTACGAAGTGGGAAGCCGGGAAAATGGCGATATGTTCACGTTCACCGGTAATTTCACCAGTCAGGGCATCTACTTCACGGATACGGTCAATCTCATCCCCAAAAAACTCGACCCGTACGCAATGTTCATCACGTGAGGCCGGGAAAATTTCGACCACGTCGCCGCGAACGCGGAAGGTCCCCCTTTGGAAAGCAATATCATTCCTCTCATATTGAATATCCACGAGTCTGTGCAGCAAGGCATTCCGATCTATTTCCATGCCTGTTCGGAGGGAAACAACCATTTCCCGGTACTCTTCAGGAGAACCGAGTCCATATATGCACGAAACACTGGCAATGATGATGACATCTTTCCTTTCGAACAAAGACGAGGTTGCCGAGTGACGCAGTTTATCGATTTCATCATTGATGCTTGCATCTTTTTCGATGAATGTATCCGTGGATGGAACATAAGCCTCTGGCTGGTAATAATCATAATAGCTAACGAAGTATTCAACGGCATTATTAGGGAAGAACTCTTTGAACTCACTGTAAAGCTGCCCTGCCAACGTTTTATTGTGGGCAATGACAAGAGTAGGTTTATTGATTCTTTGAATCACATTGGAAACGGTGAACGTTTTCCCTGTCCCTGTTGCCCCCAATAACGTCTGCATTTCCTTGCCTTCCTTAATCCCTTCGACCAGCATTTCAATTGCTGCCGGCTGATCTCCTTGAGGAGAGTATTTTGAGACTAACTCAAACTTATCCTTCACCAAGCATAGCCTCCTATTGAAATATTTTTATATGAAAACGGGACATGCCTATATCCCTTCTATTTATTCCGATTTAATAAAGCATATATACACATTCTACCACAATAGCCTTAAAACAAACCAGCAATAAGCGAACATCCATTCTATTTTTGTTTTCTGGACTCCATGATGTATTGAGGAAAATGACAAGTTTGAGTACAAAAAAAGCACCTTTGGTTGTCAGGCGCTCTTGGATGTACGTTTCATCATTCTTTTAGATAACCAAAATCCCACTGTCAGGGATAAGGCATCGACGATGATCAATAAGTTTGTATGCGTATAACCTTTATATGCGGAAGCTGTAATCAAGGCAACAGTTAAAACAAGGCCCACGACATTGTTATAGGTGACTCTTGAAAATAGCATGACAAGTAGACAAGGAAGGAAAAGGGCAGAAAGAATTTTAATCATTTTTTCATCTCCTTTATAAGAGAAAAATAGAGTAGTTTCAGTTTAAATGATTATGAAGTTTTTTGCCAATCAATTTCCCACTCGATTTTCAAGGCATCATCAGAAGAACATTCCATCCATCAATTATGCCCATAAAAAAAAGAGGCAAACCCCTTTAAAGGGAAGTTTGCTTCTTTTCAGTCCAATCAATATGGATCTGCTTCATGTCCTTTTCTAACGGCGTCCTCAGGGTTATCCGTCCCACCCAGAGGTTTTGAAGAGTCCGTATGTTCAGAAGCCGAGTCCAGTCCATCTTTCAATCTGCGGCCATACTCTTCATCTGCCTCTTCGGCAAGTGCTATCATTTTTTCCTGAATGCGCTTGTCGGCAGGAGCCAATGCCGCCACTAAATTGGAGATTAAATCATCTTTTTCCCAATCCTCGAATTCACGGAATGTTTCACCAGCCTGTTTCGTATTGTTCTGGCGATCGATTGTCTCACGAACAAGTTTCCCTTCCACCATAGGTGTATACTCCTTGCCCGTCTGCTTGGCCTCTTTCAAGCCGCCGACAGTGGATGGTTCGTAGTTGATGTGGGGGCTTTGACTGCCTCTGCCAACTTCATATTGCATCTGTCCGCCAGTCTGATTCGTGGCTGTTGGTTTCTTTGGAGCATTGATCGGCAATTGCAGATAATTCGCGCCAACACGGTGACGTTGTGTATCGGAATAAGAGAATGTACGTCCCTGTAACATCTTGTCATCAGAAAAGTCCAGTCCATCCACTAGGACACCCGTGCCGAATGCAGCCTGTTCAACTTCAGTGAAATAGTCTTCAGGATTTTTATTCAATACCATCGTACCGACATGCAGCCATGGGAACTCATCTTTCGGCCAGATCTTCGTATCATCCAGCGGATCAAAATCCAACTCAGGATGATCATCATCACTCATGATCTGTACGTTGAGATCCCATTCGGGATAGTCCCCGCGTTCGATCGCTTCATATAAATCCTGTGTGGCATGATTGAAATTCGTAGCTTGAATTTCATTTGCTTCTTGCTGTGTCAGGTTCTTGATGCCTTGTTTCGGTTCCCAGTGATACTTGACAAGCACGGCTTCCCCTTGCTCATTCACCCATTTATAAGTATTGACCCCTGATCCTTGCATCATGCGGTAGTTAGCAGGAATGCCCCATGGGGAAAACACAAAGGTAACCATATGGAATGTTTCAGGCGAACTCGAGCAAAAATCGAAAATCCTCCTGCCGTCCTGAATATTCGTGACCGGATCCGGTTTGAAGGCATGAATCAAATCCGGGAATTTCATGGCATCTCGGATAAAGAAAATCTTCAGGTTATTGCCTACAAGATCCCAGTTTCCATCTTCCGTATAAAATTTGACGGCAAATCCCCTGGGATCACGTAACGTTTCCGGAGACGTCCCTCCATGAATAACAGATGAAAATCTCACGAATACCGGGGTTTTTTTACCTTCTTCCTGAAAAACCTTCGCTCTTGTATAATTTGAAATTGGCTCGTCCCCCGCTTTACCGGTCGGAATGAAATAACCATGTGCACCTGCACCACGGGCATGCACAACCCGCTCAGGAATACGCTCCCTATCGAAGTGGCTGATCTTTTCAAGGAAATCATAGTTCTCAAGTGTACTAGGACCTCTGTTCCCTACAGTCCTAAGACTCTGATTATTCGTTACCGGATGCCCTTGCCTGTTCGTTAATGTTTCTTTCGATTCATCATTTGGTTTTTTGGATTTATCAGACAAAAAAATCCCTCCTCTGTTAATAAAAGCCATAACACTACCATACTTTCCCCCATTCCCTATATTTCACTCTTCAATCTTCAAATTTAATTGAAATTTTTCCCCTCATGCCATTAACAACTTGGAACATCTAGCATACCCATTTTTGTATATGTCAACAGCAATCCATTATAATGAACTAAGGATAAATAATTCAAATAGCGGGGTGCATTCATTGGATGAATCAATAGTAGGAAGACTTGGCAGGATCATGACCGGAAAAACAAGTCGTTGGGTTGTCATTGCCGTATGGATAATGGCAGCAATCGCATTAACCTTCACATTGCCTTCCGTTAATGATCGAACAGCAAATAATGCCGCAGACTTGCCTGAAGGCTCACCTTCTGTCGTGGCTGATGAACTTATTAAAGAAGAGTTTCCAAACTCTTCTGGATTACCTGCCCTACTTACATGGCATCGGGAAGGTGGGCTGACAGAGGCCGACTTGGCTGAAATTCAGTACCTTTCCAAAGAACTGACAGATACCCCATTGACACAGCAATCTTTTTTACCGCCGCTTCATGAACTTCCGTTGCCTTCTCTTCAAGAATCGGTTTCAGAGGATGGGACGACTTTCGTACAGCCGCTTTTCTTTAAAGAAAAGACCGAGACTGAAATCCTCGAAAAAAATCTTGAAAGCATTAATGAAGCAGTATCGGAACAAATTGGATCGGATCCATTCAAGGTCCCTATAGATTCAGATGAATTATCCCTTCGAGTGACAGGCCCTGTAGGGATATCCGTCGATGCAACGGGTTTATTTTCAGGTGCAGATTTCAAATTGCTATTAGCGACAGTAATACTTGTACTTGTCGTGTTATTACTCATTTACCGTTCCCCGCTCTTAGCCATCATTCCTCTAATCGGAGTAGGCTTCGCCTATATTGTCACGAGCCCGATCCTTGGATTCATGGCAGATCATGGTTGGATTACTGTCGATTCACAGGCCATTTCAATCATGACCGTATTATTATTCGGTGCCGGAACGGATTATTGTCTATTTTTAATTTCTCACTACAGAAGTGAATTAAGAATTCATGAAAGCAAAAGGAAAGCCATGATCGCCGCATTTAAAGATTCATCAGGCGCCATTGCGATGAGCGGCCTTACGATCGTCATCTCCCTGCTAACATTGCTTGTAGCCAAATACGGGGCCTACCACCGTTTCGCTGTACCATTCAGCTTGTCCATTTTAATCATGATGCTGGCAGCTTTAACACTTGTACCGGCATTGCTTTCTGTATTCGGAAGGGCTTCCTTCTTCCCAATCGTTCCGCGTACATCAGAAATGGAAGAAGCACGGGCTAGGAAAAAGGGAAAAGCCGTCAAAAAGCATAAAGAAGGGCTCATCGGTAACTGGATTGGCCATATTGTCACAACCAAGCCATGGACCGTCATTCTTACATGCCTGATCATCTTCAGTACTTTAGCTGGGTATTCTTCACAAATAAAATATTCATATGATATTCTCTCTTCCTTCCCTGAAGATATGAACTCCCGTGAAGGCTATTCTGTCATTTCCGACTCGTACTCACCGGGCGAACTGGCACCGGCCACAGTGGTTGTCGATACGGATGGTGAAGATATCGATTTAGCGCCGGCATTGGAAGGGATGAATATTATTGAAAGTGTTGCCGATCCGGTTACAAGTAAATCCAATAAAGATCTTCAATCCTATGAGGTCACATTCAACTTAAACCCATATGATATCGAGGCCATCGATTCCATACCGGAAATCCGCACAATGGCGGTGAAAGAATTGAAGGCCGCCAATATATCTGCCGTTGATGAAAAGGTTTGGATTGGCGGGCAAACTGCCACGCAATTTGATAAAAGGGATACCGTAACATCCGATGAATTCATGATCATTCCGATCATCATCGTCCTGATTTCCTTGCTCCTTTTAGCCTACTTGCGATCTGTGACAGCCATGTTGTATTTAATGGGGACAGTCATTCTCTCATTCTTTGCGGCTATGGGCTTAGGTTGGATAATCCTGCACTATTTCATGGGTGTCGATGCCATAGAGGGGACAATTCCACTTTATTCTTTCGTATTCCTGGTTGCACTTGGAGAAGATTATAACATTTTCATGGTTTCAAGCATTTGGCGTAAGAAAGAAACCATGCCAATCAAGCAGGCCATCAGAA
This sequence comes from Bacillus sp. SD075, assembly GCF_017355165.1. Classification (GTDB taxonomy): domain Bacteria; phylum Bacillota; class Bacilli; order Bacillales; family DSM-1321; genus Peribacillus. The sequence goes on from NZ_JADILK010000008.1 coordinate 98,419, forward strand.
AAGGCGTTGCCGAAACTAGCGGTGTCATCACATCCGCCGGAATCATCTTGGCAGCCACCTTTTCCGTTCTAGCCACACTTCCGATTCAAGTATTGGTTCAATTCGGGCTCATTACCGCTCTTGGTGTGTTAATGGACACATTCATCGTGCGCCCGTTCCTTGTTCCTGCTATTACCGCTCTACTTGGCCGCCGTGCTTTTTGGCCGAGTAAAGTGACCAATCAGGAAGAGAAAGAACAGGCCAATTAATAAAAGCAGACAGCTTTACTCTTCTTCATAAAAAAACCCTGTGCCCCATAAATGCACAGGGTTTTTCATATTTTCTAAATTAAGGAAAAATTTAAGTTGACATCATTGCTTCCACCTCTTATAATTACATTAAGTTAAGATATCTCAAATTAAAGATATATAAATTCAAGATTAATAATTTGGAGGAATAAACATGACAAATACAAAATGGACAGTCGACCCGACTCACAGCGCCATTGAATTTTCCGTAAAACATATGATGATCGCTAAAGTAAAAGGAAGTTTTAATAAGTTCGAAGCAAGCATTCTAGCAAACCCATTGGATCTAACAACTGCAGAAATCGATTTTACCGTTGATGTGGCCAGTATCGACACACACAATGCAGACCGGGATAATCACTTGCGTTCCGCTGACTTTTTTGATGTAGAAAAAAATCCCACATTAACATTCAAATCAACAAAAATCGTGAAAACGAATGAAGATGAATACGATGTAACTGGAAATGTGACTCTTAATGGAATCACACAAGAAGAAACTTTCAGCATCACCTTCGAAGGCCAAGGGAAAGATCCATGGGGAAATGAAAAAGCAGGATTTAGCGGAAAAGGGAAAGTTAAACGCAGTGATTATGGCCTAACCTATAACGCGGCATTAGAAACAGGCGGCGTATTGATCGGCGATCAAATCACGCTTACCATTGAAATCGAGGCAGCTAAAGAAGCTTAATGAAAAGAAGAAGCAGCCATCCCAAGGATGGCTGCTTCTTTCTATATTTACCGGGTTTACGAATTCCTCGTTTTATATAGTAAATAAATGAAGTAAGGTGCCCCGATGCTCGCTGTGAAGACACCAGCCGGTATTTCCAAAGGTGAAAATAAGGTCCGTCCAATCAAGTCCGCCACCATAACCAGGATGCCACCAAGCAAAGCTGAAGTGGGCAGTAACACACCAAAACTCGAACCAACCAGCCTTCTGGCAATGTGAGGTGCCATTAATCCCACAAAACCAATTCCTCCAGCAAAAGCGGTAGAACCTCCAATCAAGGCCGTACTGATCATCAATAATGTAAACCGTTGTTTTTGGACATGTCCCCCAAGCCCCGTTGCAAGGTCATCCCCCAGCTCCTGTAAATTAATATTCCTGGCATACAGGAAGGCGATGACCAGGAAGAGAATCGTCCATGGTGCCAGTACAGCGATATTATTCCAGGTGGAGTTAGACACTGACCCCGTGATCCATAGGTTTGCCTGGCTCGCTTGATAAACTGGGCCAAGAATCATCATCATCGTAGTAAGTGCCTTCATTAAAGCCATCACCCCAATCCCGATCAACACTAGCCTAATCGGGGGAACGCCATTTTTCCAGGCTAAGGAATATACTAGTAAGGCCACGACTGTCGCCCCAATGAATGCAGCTAGCGGAAGCCAATTGATGCTCACTGTTAAAGAATGGTTCGTATCGCTAAAAACGGCCAAGAATCCAACGACCGCTACAGTCGCCCCCCCTGTTATCCCCAAGATATCAGGAGAAGCAAGTGGATTTCGAATCATCCCTTGAAGGATTCCCCCAGCTACAGCAAGGCCCATCCCTACCAACAGGGCGACAATTATTCTAGGTAGGCGGAAAGATTGGATAATAAGCCGATCGCTATCCGTCCCCCCTCCGACAAGGACCTGGAGGACACTTAGCGGATTTATATTCATTTCACCCACTCCAGTACTGATCACAAACACTAGTGAAGTGACTAAAAATAATATAAAAATCACGATCATTGCTTTTTTATCCATCAAGAATGATATTTTTTCATTAAATAATCGAAAGCTCTTATATGACTTCATCGGCCGCTGAACCCCTTTCTAGCTATATAAATAAAGAATGGGGTCCCGATTATGGCTGTCATGACTCCAACCGGAATTTCTCGAGGCATCAGGATATACCTGGATATGACATCGGCTGCAATCAAAAGCACCGCCCCGAAAAGTCCAGAGAACGGAATCAACCAGCGATGATCAATGCCTACTATAGAACGTGTAAGATGCGGAATGACAATTCCTATAAATCCAATCGGACCCGCCACCGCCACTGATCCGCCAGCGAGCAGGATGATTGCCAGCCCCATAACCAGTTTAATGAAAACAATATTCAGCCCAAGGCCTTTTGCAACATCTTCACCCATGGATAACACATTCATTTTACCGGACATGATCCAGGCAAGGGCCCAACCTACGATAAGATACGGCAGGACGGCAACTAAATTATCTAGACTTCTACCGGAAACGGATCCGGCAAGCCAGAAAAGGACTTGATCTAAAAGAGCCTCATTTGAAACAAGAAGACCTTGTGTAAGTGAAGCTACCATTGCCGTCATGGCTGCACCGGCCAATGTCAGCTTCATCGGTGTCAAGCCACCACGTCCCATGCTTCCAATCATATATATGCTTATCGCGGCTATGGCAGCCCCTATGAATGACAGCCATGTGAATACTTGAAGATTGCTTATCCCAAAAACGGTGACCCCAGTGACAACCGCCAATCCCGCCCCGGCGTTGACCCCGAATATATCTGGGGAGGCTAGGGGGTTTTTAGTTAGCGTTTGCATCAAAACCCCCGAGATGGCTAAACTTGCACCAATTGCCGATGCAATCAGGGCACGCGGAAGTCTGACTGATTGAATGACAATGTGTTCATTCGTCCCATTGAAATGGGTAAAAGCATCGATGGCCATTTTCCAGGTTGTATCTGTATAACCGTATACAATGCTGGAGCACAGTAAAAACAGCAGCAAAAGAATGGTAATGAACAGGCCCATCCATTTCTGCCATGAATTTTTTAATAGCATATCCAGTTACCTTTCCAATCACGTTTGTGTACTATTACCTAATTCAATTGTACTGGCGTTAACAGGATTATGTCAATGAATTTGAGAATCATTTTCAATTATATATTGACAGAAAAGTATATTCATTTTATGATGAGGCTGTTAAGTGCGAATGATTATCATTTGCCGGAAAATTGGGAGGGATACATAGATGTTTAAATTTAAGTCATTATTAACGATTTTTACAATATTTGCAGTTTTCCTTCTAGCAGCTTGCGGTAATTCGGATGAAAAAGCCGAAAATAAAGCTGAAGACAAGAAAGAGGAAAAAAGCTACACAATTGAGCATGCCATGGGTACTGCCGAGTTGAAAGAAACACCTAAAAGAGTAGTCGTTCTAACAAATGAAGGCACTGAAGCATTGCTTGCTTTAGGAATTAAACCTGTTGGTGCCGTCCAATCTTGGCTTGGTGACCCTTGGTACGACCATATTAAAGATGATATGGACGGGGTCGAAGTCGTTGGTGTTGAACATGAAGTTAACTTAGAGAAAATCGCATCATTGAAGCCTGACTTGATTATCGGAAGCAAGATACGCCAAGAAGCTGTATATGATAAATTAAAGGCAATCGCCCCTACCGTTTTTTCGGAAACGCTAAGAGGAGATTGGAAAGAAAACTTTAAACTATATGCAAAAGCCTTGAACCTTGAAGAAAAAGGTAACGATGTAATTGCAGAATTCGATAAACACACAGAAGATCTTAAAGCCAAATTGGGTGATAAAGTAAATCAGGAAGTTTCCATTGTTCGTTTCATGGCTGGAACTACTCGTATTTATTACACAGATTCATTCTCCGGAGTGATTTTCGATCAATTAGGATTTAAACGCGCAGAACAACAGAAGGAACTATTCACTGCAGATAATAAATTAGGTAACCTTGCCATTGAAGTAGGGAAAGAAGTCATCCCTAAAATGGATGGAGATATTCTCTTCTACTTCACTTACGCTCCTGAAGGGGACAAACAGGCACTAAGCACAGCAAAAGAATGGACGAACGATCCACTTTGGAAAAACCTTGATGCAGTCAAAAACGGGAATGCTCATGAAGTTAGCGACGCAACATGGAATACAGCTGGCGGAGTAATTGCAGCTAATAAAATGCTGGACGATCTAGAAAAGATCATGCTTGAAAAGTAATAACACGTTTCAATTGAAAACGGCCTTTCTCGATATACTTCGAGAAAGGCCGTTTTACTTTTTATTCACGCGCACAGCTTTCGGAACATTACCCCACCTGTCCGCTTTCCTTTAATTGATCGTCAACGAACAAGATACCCAATTCGTAATGCTCCCCGTCAAAAAGAGCCCTTTGCACAAATCGAATCTGTTCATTATTATCGATGACCTCAAGCTTGCAATGTGCCCGGTTTATTTGGAGCGCCCTGTATAACTCTTCTTCTTCCCTGACGACGACCCCATTTATTTTCGAAATGACCTCGCCTTTTAGCAACCCCATTTTATCTGCCGGAGATTGAGGGATAACACCTAAGATCTGTACACCCAGCTTACTTTTCGAAAAGTAAAAAGGAAGCTTTTGGTCCATTGCCTTTTGGGAGTAATGCAGGAATTCGCGACCGATGATTGCTAAAACAGCCGTTATGATTGCCAATGGAGGGTACCAGTAACCAACAGCCGCCAATAGTGTAATCACAATTCCCAATGCCCCTACCTTTTTGCCTTGCGCCCTAATGGCCAGTTCCGGAAGCGTCCCATGAACTTTTTGCTTAAAGCCGATTAAAATGGGGAGTGCAATCGGCGACAGGGACATGTCCCCGATTGAAAAAACCGGATACCATTCGAAAGGCACCGGAAGTTGCCCTCCCGGAATCATGACGAACATGGGAATTAGCCAGATTCGCTGTGAAACATACACACCTATTGGCTGCCCCCTCTTGGATACCTCCAACTGAGGAGAAACCTTTTTACTTCCATTGCCAACAATCAAAAACCCTTCAGCAATCAGTAATAACCCTATTAAAATGACAAGTGTCGGATATACGGACCGATCCAACTGATTTAAAGCATCCTGAAATAACGTCAGCTTGATATCTCTATCATATAAAAAGAAAAGGATAAAGAAGGTGAGCCCCACTGTATAAATGGGGGAAACGAATCTCTTCTTCATGGACAGCATGGACAAAACTGTAACCACTGCCATGATGAACAGCGCCGCCAAAGGAATGGCGAGTCCAGTAGCCAGCGTGAGGATGGAAAGGATCAATCCCCATACCAACCCTTGAGGTAACATGGAACGAAGCTCCATGGAAAAACTGTAGATCTTCGTATTAAAATCATGGCGTTCCCGTTTAACGCGAAGATAGCCGATGAATAAACAATAGGCAATCGAAACATAAAGTAGAGGATGAAGGAAGAGTTTTCCTAATCCCATTAAACATGCAATCAGCCAGTCCGTTGTCAATTTCTTTCCACCATCCTCAAAAGTAATCAAAATTTTGTCAAATTTCGTTCTGGTCAGTTACCTCCTATTCTATCAAAAATGTAACCTTCATGCCTATTAAGATGCAGAAAAAGTAGCTTTCCCTTAAGTTTCTTCTATACTGTTTTCATATTCGCGGAAAGGGCTCGATCACATTCAAAAAAACACCGCCCCAAAAGGGAACGGTGCCATCGGGTTATTTCACTAAATAATTCAAGGCCGTGCGTAACTGAATATCATTATCTTCATCCTGGATCTTTTCCAGAATGGCGGATTCCAGATGTGCTGCGGTTTTAGCGTCCAGCTTGCCTGTCACTTTCAGGCCAAATTGTTTTTGGAATGCTTTTACTGCGATTTCTGTACTCCAATCATAATATCCATCCTCACGACCCGGTTCCAATCCAAGCCCTTTCAGAATGCTTTGGGCATACTGGATTTGTTCATCATTCATATCCCGCTGCAAGACCTTCTCAATGGCCAGCTGATGAGCACCAAAATAATCCGGCTGTTTTACTTTGATTGTCGGTTCGATCCCTTTTTTATGGATCCAGTTCCCTGAAGGTGTCAGCCACTTATATAACGTAAGTTTAATCTTACTGCCATCCCCCATGGGAACAGCTTGCTGTACTGTGCCTTTCCCGAAGGTCTTCTCGCCGACCAATGGGTAGCCTCCAGCCTCCTGCATCGCGCCGGCAAGGATTTCCGAGGCTGAGGCACTGCCTTTATCCGTCAAGACGGCAATCGGATAACTTTTCGCTTTCTTAAGGCTTGTAAAAAACGATTGTGTTTCCCCCGTTCTTTCCGCAATTTGCAAATAAGGCTTATCTTTTGTGATAAACTCGCCAAGAATCGTTTCCACACTTGAAAGAAGGCCACCGGGGTTGCCGCGTACATCTATGACCAAGCCCTTGATTCCCTTCTTTTCCAATTCCTTCATCTGGTTTTTGAAATCACTCGCAGTATTTTCCGAGAATGTGGTCAACTCGATATAACCGATTTGTTCTCCGGCGACTTCCTTAATGGATGAAAATACGGTATCCATTGGAATTTCGGCGCGCACCATATTGAATTCAAGCGGATTATCCACCCCTGCCCGCTTTATTTCCATTTTGACAGGCGAGCCTTTTTTACCGCGGATTTTCAGGCGTGTTTCATATAGATCCAAACCTTCTACACTCTCACCGTTCACCTTAAGGATTTGATCTTTCGGCTTTAATCCAGCTTTTTCAGCAGGCGAATCTTTGTAGGGGGAAACAATTATGACCTTCCCCTCTTCCATTCCGATTTCAGTCCCTATCCCTTCAAAAGATGAGTCAAGGGTTTCGTTGAACTGCTTTGCGGTCTCCTTGTCCATATATACGGAATAAGGATCTTTAAGCGCTGACAGCATGCCTTGGATGGCACCCTCCACCAGGTTGGAACCGTCCACCTGTTCTACATACTGACTTACGATCAACCCGTAAGCTTGTTCCACCTTTGCCCATTCCTTATCCTTCGATATTGCCTGGCTTTCATCCTTTGCCTCATTCTTAGCCGGGAGGCTTGTCCAATATATGCCCCCCACTGCTCCAATGGCTAGTGACATGATGATTGCTAGAGGAAGTACCCATTTTTTGACCATATTTATCCCCATTTCTGACCTGATATGTATTTCACTATATGAGGGGAATGGAAAGAATATGCTTAAACAAAATGGTGAAACCACACAAAAAAAAAACAGACCAGGAATTTATCCTGGTCTGTTTTTCATTTGATATATCGGGTATTAAATATTTATATAGTTTAATGGATTAACAGCATTTGACTTGCTATAATTCCATGCGCCTTTATGTAACTCAAAGTGTAAATGCTGACCGTATGAATGTCCTGTGTTACCCATGATGCCAATTTGTTGACCTTTGGCCACAACAGCACCTTCGCTTGCTTGTCTAGAACTTAAGTGTGCATACACAGTAGTCCATTGCTGACCGCCGATCGAATGGGTAACGAAGATGACGTTACCGTATGAACTTGAGAAGTAAGAACGGCTTACGACTCCGTCCGCTGCCGCTACAACTGGAACCGTTCCACTAGCAGCAATATCGATGCCGGCATGCTGTTTATTCCAACGTTCACCCATTGTTGAAGATACATAGCCTGCACTTGGTCTAGTGAAAGTGCCCGATGATACAGCTGGCACTGAGCTTACATTAGACGAAGAGTGTGAAGGTGATGATGATGAACTGTTACTTTTTGCACTATATCCTGAAGAGGTCGATTGTTTTTTTGATTCAGATGCTTGTGATGCTGCTTGGGCCGCCGCTTGGGCCGCTTCTTGCTCTGCACGTTTTTTCGCTTCGGCTGCCGCTTTCTTACGTGCTGCTTCCAACTCGGCAAGACGTTGATGCTCTAAACTGATGGCTGATTTGATGGCTCTTTCTTGAGCGGCAAGATTCGATTTTTCTTCCTCTAGGCCCATCTTCTCATGTTCATGCTTTTCAGTTTGTTGCTTTAATTTCTTAACTAAAGCATCCTTTTCTTGCTTTTGCTGTTTTTGTTGCTTTTGAATTTCTAAAAGTTCAGCTTTTGCCACTTCTAAACGGGCAAGCTTCGTTTCAACGGCTTTTTGCTTCTCTTCCAGAGCCTTTTTATCCAGCTCATGCTCTTTTAAAATATCGCGGTCGGCTTCAGCAATTGTCGCTACTGCTCCGACACGGTCAACTAAATCTCCAAAACTGGATGATCCGAATAATACTTCAAGGTAGTTCACGTCCCCGCCAGTCTCCTGGAAAGAAAGTGCCCTTTCCTTCAATACTTCATTACGTTTGGCGATCCGCTCTTTTAATACTTTAATCTCTTCTTTTAATGCTTCGATTTCTTTTTTCGTTTGGGTAATTTCAGCATTTTTAGCATCGATTTTTTTTGCGGACTCCGCAATTTTCGCTTCAATGGCAGCGATTTGATCTTCTGCTGTCATTTGCTTATCCTGCAGGTTATCGATTTTCTTCTCCGTTTCGGAAATATTCGATTCAACACCCGAACGTTTTTCCTGGATGGACTCTTTCTGTTTTTCTAAATTCGAGATCGACTCGGCATAAACCGAAGGTGCTGCTAATATGCTTCCCAACCCGATCATAATGGAGGCATTCATGGCGATGATATTTTTTTTCAACGTTTCATTTCCCCTTTCAACCCGTTACATCCTTGCCTTGTAACGTCTCTCTATTTATATCCGGCTTCTTTTGGCTTTCGAGTAAAGGTACACTTTTATACTTTCAAGAACTTCCTGACGGACATCAAGCTGCCCCATATCCCGATAACGGCACCAATTACGATGATGATGGCCGAAACTTGATAAATAAACGGATTCGCAGGCAGGAAATCTATGAATTTGAACGTGATCTGCGGTGCAGCATATTTATAAAGGTTGTAGTAGAGAACTGCAATCAGACCTATGGGAATGATGGAACCGAGGACTCCCAACCAGAGTCCCTCCAAGAAGAATGGCCAACGGATGAACGTATTCGTTGCTCCTACCAATCTCATGATCTCAATTTCTTTTCTTCTGGCTACAATGGTAATTTTAATCGTATTCGAAATCAGGAACATTGCAGTAAATAGTAAACCTACAATAAGAACGATTCCTATGTTTCTAGCAATATTAACAAAGCTGAATAATTTCTCGACGTAGCCTTGTCCATATTTAACACTTTGGATATACTCCAAACCTTCGATTTTTTTTGCCACCTTAATGACATCTTGCGGGGATTTCGTTTTGATAACATAAACGTCCCTTAATGGGTTATCCTGTTCAAATGGTTTAAATGCCTCACCATTATCTCCTAAATCATCTATTAAATTAGTAAGCTCTTCATCTTTTGGAGAGAAAATCACTGATTCAATGCCGTTTATCTCCGTAATTTGCTTACCGATAGCTTTTATATCGTCATCATTCGCCGCATTATCAATATGTGCACGAACTTCGACATCTTTCTCCACATTTCCCGCGATATGATTTAAATTCATCATGAGCACTAAAAAGACGCCAACCAAGGTTAGAGTGACCGTTACTGCACTGACTGAAGCAAACGTCATCCATCCATTACGGCCAATATTTTTAAAACTTTCACGGAAGTGACGGAGCAATGTTCTAAATTTCATATCCGTAATCACCTCGATGTTCATCGCGAACTATTTTTCCACTTTCAATGGCAATGACACGTCGTTTAATATTGTTGACGATATCCCTATTATGGGTGGCCATGACAAGTGTAGTCCCTCGTTTATTAATTTCTTCAAATATGTTCATGATTTCCCATGATGTTTCGGGATCAAGGTTACCTGTAGGCTCGTCGGCTATAACCACCTTAGGATCATTGACGATCGAACGGGCTATTGCAACCCTTTGCTGTTCCCCACCAGATAACTCGGAAGGGAGCATTCTCGCTTTATGTTTAATGCCAACCAGATCAAGGACTTCCATGACCCTCTTTTTGATTTCTTCTGGTTCCTTTTCAATAACTTCCATGGCAAAAGCAACATTTTCATATGCAGTGAATGTTTGAAGGAGTTTGAAATCTTGGAATACCATACCGATATTACGGCGGAATAGAGGAACTTTCGAATTGCGGATACTTGGCAGGCTAAGGCCATTGACCATGATATTACCGCTTGTAGGCTTTTCTTCCCTATACATCATTTTGATGAAGGTCGATTTTCCGGCACCGCTCGGACCCACTACATAAACGAACTCGCCTGGCTTTATTTTCACATTGATTCCATTAATGGCAATGACGCCATTTGGATATGTCTTTTTCACATCTATCATTTCTATCATTCTAAAACCACCTAATTTGCTTGGATTATCACTATGTACCTACAGCTTTTTCGACAATTTCCACTGAAATCTGACAGGAATCTCTCTTACTTGAGCACAGAAACATTATAACATCATATTTTGTCAAATTAAGCATAAAAAATATTACAGTTTCATTTCAGTTAGACATATATCAACATCTATGTAATAATTCCAGGATTTGATTGCTTGATAAGGGGGGTGAATATGAGTGGTTTCGAGGTTTAAAGGAGGCTAAATGAAACGTCCTGCTATGCAGGACGTTTCATTAATCATTACTTATGTTTAGCAAGCCATTCAGCGACCATGCTTGCTTCCTTGCCTTGGATTATTCCTTTTGGCATTCCACCTTGGCCATTAGCAATGACTTTTTCGATGTCGGCTTTCGATAGCTTCGAACCGACCTTCGTTAAATTCGGTCCAACTCCGCCTTCAAGATTCACTGCATGACAACTTGAACATTTGTTTTCGTAAATTTTTGCGGCATCACCCGCACCTGCCGTAGTCGTTTCATTATTTTCACCTGCCGGCTCTTTATCTGCAGCATCATCGTTCCCGCCGCATGCAGCCAAGGCTAAAGAAGTACCCAAAACTAGGGCTAACCATTTCATTTTCATTGAATATACCCCCTCTGATTTATACCAGCACAAGAACATTATACCAATTTCAATCCAGTTTAAAACCCTCCCCGAGTACCTCCGATGCGTCCATTACAATTACAAACGCTTTAGGATCAACGAGTTTCACCAATTGTTTCAATTTGGTGAATTCCGACTGATCTATTACGCACATCAAAATTGGTCGAGCATCATCCGTATAGCCGCCATACCCGGATATGCCTGTTACACCCCGGTCCAGCTCATGTATGATAGCATCCCTTACTTCCATTTCTTTATTCGTGATTATTAGTGACATCTTGGACCGGTTCAAACCAATCTGGACGAGGTCGATCGTCTTGCTTGTCACATATAATCCTATTAATGCATAAAGCCCTTTTTCAATATCAAAAACAATGGCAGCACTCAAAACGATGATTCCATCAATGACAGCCACACAGGTCCCTAATGACAGATGGGTATACTTATGAAAAATCTGTGCAGCTAAATCAGTACCCCCTGTGGAACCCTTCCCGCGAAAGACGATCCCCAGCCCAAGTCCGACCATCATCCCCCCGCAAATCGAACCAAGCAATGCATCATTCGTCCATGCATCCCACTCCTTTGTCAGAAATACCACTAAAGGCAAAAACAGGGTTCCAATCAGGCTTTTGGCTCCGAAATGTCTTCCAAGGATAATGAGTCCCGCAATGAACAAGGGGATATTAAACCCCCAAAGTACATAAGCCGGCTCCCAACCGAGAGTAGAATCCAAAATCGTGCTAATCCCGCTGACCCCTCCAGATGCGACCTGGTTAGGCAGTAAGAATACATTAAAACCAATGGCAATTATGGCCGAACCGACAATCACCAATCCATACTCCATTAACTTTTGAATGAAAGGGTGCTTCCGCTCCCGGTATCTTTTCTTCATTTTGCATAAGTCTCCTCGAACCATCATTATTATCTAGTATTGGCCGAAAGAGGTAGAGCATCCCTTTTCAATCCTGTAAATGTCAGCCAGAAGATTCGTTAAAAAGGAAATCATAAAAAAAGCCGGACCGGGGAAACCGGTCCGACTGGCTGATCTTATAATTTCGAACGCAAGTACGCATCAATGAACATATCGATATCCCCATCCATGACTGCTCCCAAGTTTCCGGTCTCGGCACTTGTACGGTGATCTTTAACCATGGAATACGGGTGGAAAACATAAGAACGAATTTGGCTTCCCCAGCCAATTTCCTTTTGCTCACCCCGGATTTCATCCAAATCCGCTTGTTGCTGTTCAATTTCACGTTGATACAATTTGGCTTTCAGCATATTCATGGCTTGGGCCTTGTTTTTGATTTGAGATCTCTCGTTTTGGCACGTTACCACGGTGTTCGTAGGTATATGGGTGATCCGGACTGCCGAGTCAGTTGTATTGATATGCTGACCACCTGCACCACTTGCCCGGTACGTATCGACTTTCAAATCTTCCGTGCGGATTTCTATATTGATCGTTTCATCGAATTCCGGCATGACTTCACATGAAACGAATGAAGTATGTCGTCTCCCTGAAGAATCGAAAGGAGAAATCCGGACAAGACGGTGTACCCCTTTTTCCGCTTTCAAATAACCATAGGCGTTATGGCCTTTGAAAATTAAAGTGACACTCTTGATTCCTGCTTCATCACCTGGTAGGTAATCAAGGGTTTCCACTTTAAAACCTCTTTTTTCACCCCATCTTGTATACATACGCAGCAGCATGGAACCCCAATCCTGGGACTCCGTTCCGCCTGCACCAGGATGCAGTTCAAGAATGGCATTTTTCGAGTCATATTCTTCACTTAGTAAAAGTTGAAGTTCAAAGTCATTCATCTTTTGTGAAAGGATCGTGATTTCTTCTTCCAGCTCAGCCAAAAGTTCTTGATCATTCTCCTCTTTTACTAATTCATATGTCAAATCCAGATTTTCATATGATTCATTCAGATCGGACAATTGATTGACTTGTTCTTTCAAAGCATTCGTTTCATTGATGACAGTTTGTGCTTTTTGCTGATCATTCCAAAAATCGGGATGTGTCATTTCATTTTCAAGCTGTGCGATTCGTGCCTCTTTTTCATCTAAGTCAAAGAGACCCCCTAAAGTCCGTTAATCGTTGCGCTGTCCGTTCAAGTTCATTTCTTATTTCTGCTAATTCCATTTCTCTTCACCTCATTAAGTATGTTAAAAAAAATCCCTGAAGAAGGATTCGCTTCATTACACAAATAAACTTCTTCAAACTATATGCAAATATATTGCTTTATGCAAACTAAACATGAAAAGAGGCGGCAAGCCTTGCACTTAACCGTCCCATAATCATTATACACCTAACTTTAGCCTAAATTGCCATGGCAATTCTTATATTTTTTTCCGCTGCCACATGGGCATGAAGCGTTTCGGCCAACGTCTTCCTTTTTACGGGCAGGGGCTTTTTTCACTTTTCCCCCGTCTTCTTCCTTCGGATTGACCGCTTGTCCTTTTATGACTTCCTTACGCTCCAAATTGTTGCGGATTTCAGCCTTCATGATATATTTGGCAACCTCATCTTCCATGGAAGCAATCATGGCTTCAAACATTGCGAAACCTTCTGATTGGTATTCACGTAACGGATCGATCTGGCCATAAGCACGAAGGTGGATCCCTTGGCGCAATTGCTCCATAGCATCAATATGGTCCATCCACTTACTATCCACTGCACGAAGAACGATTACTTTTTCGAATTCACGCATTTGTTCTTCAGATAGCTCTTCTTCTTTTTGATCATAGCCTTCTTTCACTTTTGCTAAAATGAAATCAACCAATTCCGATTCATTTTTCCCTTCCAAATCAGCTACAGTGATCGAACCTTCATTGAATAGGTTACCATTCAGGTAATCGACAAGGCCTTGGAAATTCCAGCCTTCCTCATCTCCCATTGGTGCAAACGCGACAACATTTCGCTGGATGGATGCCGTAATCATCGTTTCGACGATTTCACGTAAGTTCTCACTTTCCATGACATCGAAACGCTGTTTATATATAATTTCCCGTTGTTGACGGAGAACATCATCATACTGCAGCAATTGCTTCCGTGAATCGAAGTTATTGCCTTCGACCCGTTTCTGTGCGGATTCAACGGCCCTTGTAACCATTTTACTTTGAATTGGCTGGGAGTCATCCATTCCAAGGCGTGCCATCATGTTTTTCATGTTATCCGAACCGAAGCGGCGCATCAATTCATCTTCCATTGATAAATAGAATTGAGTGACCCCTGGGTCTCCCTGACGGCCGGACCGTCCACGCAGCTGGTTATCTATACGTCTGCTTTCATGACGTTCCGTGCCTATGACAGCAAGGCCCCCGAGCTCCTTGACACCTTCACCAAGCTTGATATCCGTACCGCGCCCTGCCATGTTCGTAGCAATCGTCACTGAGCCTTGATTACCTGCATTCGCAATGATTTCCGCTTCACGCTCATGGTTCTTCGCATTCAAAACGTCATGAGGTATTCCTTTTTTTGACAAATAGGCAGATATGACTTCAGATGTTTCGATGGCAACCGTACCGACAAGCACTGGCTGACCCTTTGTATAACGTTCAGCGATGTCTTCCACAACAGCTTTGAATTTCCCATCCGTTGTCGCATATATAAGATCTGCCCTGTCATCCCTGATGATATTCCTGTTTGTCGGGATCGCAATGACATTCATATTATAAATATTGCGGAACTCCTCTTCTTCCGTTTTAGCTGTACCGGTCATACCTGAAAGTTTTTCATACATCCTGAAATAGTTCTGGAATGTGATCGTCGCAAGAGTCATGCTCTCATTTTGAATTTCAAGTCCTTCTTTCGCTTCGATCGCCTGGTGGAGACCTTCACTGTAACGGCGGCCTTTCATCAAACGGCCAGTGAATTGGTCAACGATGACTATCTCGCCTTCCTGGACCACATAATCCACATCCAAATGCATGGAAACATGCGCCTTTAACGCCTGGTTGATATGATGATTCAAAGTAACGTGATTAATATCGAACAAATTATCGATATTAAACGCTTTTTCAGCTCGATTCATCCCATCTTCCGTCAGTTGAACACCTTTTGTCTTTTCATCATATGTGAAGTCCGTTTCTTTTTTTAAGGTTCTCACAAACGCATTGGCCTGGATATAAAGCTGAGCCGATTTTTGTGCGGAACCGGAAATGATCAATGGCGTTCTTGCCTCATCGATCAAAATCGAATCGACCTCATCAATGACAGCAAAGTGCAGCGGACGCTGTACCATTTGTTCTTTATATAACACCATATTGTCACGAAGGTAATCAAAACCTAACTCATTATTCGTACTGTACGTAATGTCCGCATTGTACGCGGCTTGTTTTTCTTCTTTGGAATGACTGTTCAAATTCAATCCGACGGTCAAACCAAGGAAATCATACAATACCCCCATCTCGGTGGCATCCCGGTGTGCCAAGTATTCATTGACAGTAACGACATGTACACCTTTACCGGTAAGCGCGTTTAAATAAACCGGCATGGTGGATGTTAAGGTTTTACCTTCCCCTGTTTTCATCTCGGAGATATTTCCATCATGAAGGGATGCACCACCCATGATTTGAACACGGTAAGGGTATAAGCCCAGAGCACGCTTCGCCCCTTCACGCGCAACTGCAAAAGCCTCAACGAGCAAATCATCAACGGTCTCCCCATTTTGATAACGCTCTTTAAACTCACCCGTTTTGGCACGCAACAATTCATCCGATAACGCAGCTGTCTCATCAGCCAGCGCTTCGACCTGATCAGCGATTTTTTCTAAACGTTTGATTTCTCGCTTATTCGGATCAAAAACTTTATTTAATATATTAAGCATTCAGTAACGCTCCTCTATTATGGTAATGATCGTTCAATGACAAAATTCATATAAGTAAGAAGAAACACATCTTCTTTTATTACTAATGCACGCTTAATTTTACCACTTCTATCCTAGAGGTACAACTTCATGTCACTTCCATGCCTATAGACCTGAATTCAATTCTTGAGAAAAACAATGGATAAATGAGGAGGAAAACTGTTAAAATAAGAGGAAGTATAAAAAATTTGTTGCAAACTCCCCACTATTCCATATGCAAATGAGAATATCCGTAACCTTCCATCACTAGATGCTGTGTCCTCTCTAGAGATAGCATGTCAAGGTAATCCAATCTTACAGGCTTCATGTTTTGAATATAAGATGGGCTACTGAAACTTAATAGCGGAAGATAAATAGAACATGTTTCGAGGTGGTATTGATGATTGGTGAACGTGTAAAAAAACTGCGAGAAGAAAAGAAAATGTCGATGACTGAACTTGCCGATAAAGCGGGTGTCGCAAAGTCTTATTTAAGTTCGCTCGAGCGGAACTTACAAACGAATCCTTCTATTCAATTTCTTGAAAAAATCTCCGCCGTACTTAACATTCCTGTTGATGCCCTGCTTTATGATGCGCCAAATAAGGAAAACTTGGACACCGACTGGATGAAAATCGTTGAGGAAGCCATGAATTCAGGTGTTTCAAAACAACAATTCAGGGAATTCATCGAGTTTAATAAATGGAGAAAAGATAAAGAAGAATAGAATGGTAGTGCACTAGTTTACTTACATAATCCTGAAGAATACAGTTTGAATAAGCTAGACTCACAAGAACCTCGAGGAAGATTGCACCCTATAAACAGCAAATGAATCGAACCACTGTTTATAGGGATGTTCTCGATCTGTTCGGAACCTATTTTCCATCGTTCTCCTCAAATGTTACCTCAAGGCTTTCCCGTTTAAAAAAAGCACTGATTTCCTCTTTTTTCAAACCCAAGCTCCTTGCTTCTGAAATCAATTTTACCCATTCTTGATCCATTGCCACATTAGCCACCTCTTCTACCTCCTAAAATACTCTTTGTATTTCAGGCAGACCAGCCATCATAGTCACAAGGACCTTAGACCTGTGCCTTTGCGCCCTCATCTTTCAATAAGTTTGCCTTTGTCGTGGTATTTATTACCAAATACAGTACTTATAATCATATTATAACGGATACACACTCCATATATTGCTATTTTATGTCGGTAATCCACATAAATGCAAAACTTTCATCCGACAAAATATTACAATATTAAGAAAATTCAAAGTTTAGGTGGTCTATCATGGACTAATTCAATTTCGTTTTTTTATATTATAGTAAATATGGCTCTTCTTAATATTTCGTTGGGGTGTATTGATTCTCTCAATTGTAAGTGCATCCAGGGCTTTTTGCGCCGTTAAGTCCTCACCGCAGGTCGGGCATAGCCACTTTTCATACTCCGCACTGCTAAAAGAAGCCCTCAGGCATGTATGGCAATTCTTTCGATACAAGTGATCCAACCCCTTTGCGCCTTGGTCAAATTGTTTTTTATTATCAACTAATTGTTCTTTTTAAAGAACTAACAATTCAAGTATAGTGCAAAAGATAGGGGTGATTGAATAGGTAAAACTAACTATTTATCTTAATAAAGAACATGTTTCGTTCTTTAAAATGGATTTTTAATGATTTTGTATTTTTTAGAGAACAAAGGGTTACTTTTCTAGTAAATCAACAGCCTGCGAATTCTATCAACATGCATTAAAAAAGCACAACCCAGGGGCTGTGCTTTTGATCTTAGAATAATAATTAACTAGGTTCAATCAATCCATAGCGACCATCTTTTCGGCGGTACACTACGTTCGTTGTATTGGTATCCGCATTCGTGTAAACGAAGAAACTGTGACCAAGCATATTCATTTGTAAAATCGCTTCCTCACTGTCCATCGGCTTTAAATCAAAGCGTTTATTGCGGACCACTTCAATATCATTATCATCTTCGAATTCATCCACCACTTCGTCAACTTCCGTATTGAAGGCGAATGCATCGGGTGTAGTCGATAGATTGTTTCGGAATTTACGATTGACCTTCGTTTTATGTTTACGAATTTGGCGTTCAAGCTTATCATTGATCAAGTCAATGGCAGCATACATATCCGCATTTTCCTCTTCAGCGCGAAGAACCAAATTCTGCATAGGAATCGTCACTTCGACCTTTGATGTATTATTGTTCACTTTTAAATTCACTAACACATTTGCATCTGGTGTATTGTTAAAATATCTTTCTAACTTGCCAATTTTCTTTTCGACGTATTCTCGAATTGCTGGAGTTACCTCAATGTTCTCGCCGCGTACGTTGTAATTCATAAAGTGAGTCCTCCTTAAATTAAGACTATACAGTTAGATTCTACAATACCCCTCCGGTTCCCTTTAGAAACTCATCATGAAATATGTCGAAATAATAAAACAATTGTCGGAAGGTTTGGAAAGGGTTGATGTCTGCCCTAGCTTCATTATATCAAATGCTATGCTATAAAGAAAAAATTAAGCCTATATTATTTACAGAAAATTTTAAAATAATTAACATAAAAACCGTTTGAAGTCCAAACGGTTGGGTAATCAATTTCTTTTATCGTAAAACAAGCCATCCACTGATAGACTCTCATACGGGTTCGTGTATTTATTAGATGATCGTTTCTTCTTATTTATTTCCTGGATGTCCCGCTGTATCTCCTGCTTTTGGAGCTTCAGCAAGTGATCGACCTGTTGGTTAAGCAACAGTGTTGCACGGCCCAGCTGCTGCTCTTCACCAGTAAAAGGCGGTTTGATTTGAGAAAGAAGACCATCTCGCTGATCTATCAGCTGTGTGACCCTTCCTATTTTATCATCACGTTCTGTAATCGTCCGCTCTTCCAGAACGGTAAGTAATTCTGCAGTCAAATCATGAAAGGTTCTAATCACCATTACACTTGACCGCTTTGGGTAAATTGTTTTTTCCGATTGATCTGAATTACTTCCTTCCAAGTATTCCGGAACTCAGTAACAAGTCCCTCCACTTCTTCCAAGGCAGCAACATCATTTTTTATATTCGCCTCTATCAAGCGCCGGTTCATGAAATCATACAGACTCATCATATCTTTGGATACATCCGCATCCATATTCAGCGTCACCATCAATTCATGGATAATATTTTGAGCCTTAATGATGTTCGTATTCTTCGCTTCGATATTACCAGCTTCAATGGCATTCTTCCCAAGCATGATGAACTTCAAGCAGCCATTATAAAGCATTAATGTAAGCTCTCCCGGTGATGCTGTATTGACTGAATTTTGCTGATATGATTGATATGGATTATTTATCGCCATATTTAACTTCCTTTCCGACTTACCTTAACTAAAATAAGAAGCCAAAGATGCACTTTGGCCGTTTGCCTTCTGGATCGCTTTTTCCATCGCCGTGAACTGGTTGTAATAGCGCGATTCCAGTTTCGTTAACTTTGCTTCAAAAGCTGAAATCCTCGTATCCAACCCATTGACCAATTTCCCGATAGTAAAATTATTATTAACATATCCGGCCTTTCCGGCTTTTTCAGTAATCACCTTCATGGATGATTCTATATCACCCCTTAACCGGCGCGCGAGGCCTTTGTCGCTCTTTTCCGTTCCGTTGGCCATGAACATATCATAAATCGCATTGGGATCCTCACTAATGGCTGCGCGGAGCTTGTCCTCATCAATCGTTAATTTACCACCCTCCAAATAATTCTTGGTCGTGGTAATGCCCAAACTGCTTAGAGTGTTTTTTCCAGTGATGCCATCCACCGAGGTGTACAGCGATGACCTCATTGTGGTCAGGAGACTTTTTAATGTCGAATCGCTCTTTAACGTTCCGCTCTTCGCCTTTTCTTCCCATTGCTTCACTTCATCCTCCGTCATTGCCTTCTTTTGCTCCGTGATAAGCGGGGTAAAGGAGCGATATTTCGCTTCATCCGTTTTACCTTGAACCTTTTTAATGACTTCATTGTATTTATTCACAAACTGTGTGATTGTATCCAAGATGGCATCCACATCAGCAGTTGAAGAGAATGTGACGGTATCCGTCGTTTTTTGCTTTACCGTTATTTCCGCTCCATTAATCTGAAACGTATTCGATGGCCGGGAGATTTCCAGCCCATTATATACAATCGACGCATTCTCCCCTTTTGAGCCGCCAGTTCCTTCATTGTTACTGTCCATTTTTAACATATTGAAAAAATCTCCGGTGCCCCCTAATTCTATTTCTGCTCGATCTTTAACATCACCGGTATTTTTAGCAGTGATGGAAAATTTCTGGGATGTTTCATCGAAAAATAGAGTCACTCCCGAATTAGCATTAATTTTATTTATAACGCTTTCTAACGTATCGTCCGCATTAAGGGTAAGCGTATAGGGATTTTCCACTGTCTCCCCATCTTTTACTTCCGTATCGAAACCGCCATTTTTATTGATCGCCAGTATCGTAATCTCTTGTGGTGTCGTGAAACCCAATTCCGATAATACCTTTTTGGGGTCAGTAACGGCTGATTTTTCCGTACTTGTCATGGTCGCTGCCCTGGCAAGTCCATTCACTTGTATATTCCCGGAAAAGTCACTGGTTGAATTCACATTTCTCACTGATACAGCATCTGGATTCGATACTGACACCTTCTTTTTAATGAAGGAAGACTGCTTCCCAACTCCATCACGAATGAGCGTATCCAATTCTGATAAAGCTGTATTCATCGAGCGGTAATCATCCCGCTGCCACTCGGAATACTGCTTTTTCTGTGTTAATTTATCCAATGGCACCCGTTCTGCCTGCATCATGCTCTTAACTATTTCATCAATGTCCATTCCACTTGCTAAACCACTGACTCTTACCACAATTGACCACCCGCTTATATTTTTTCATCCACCATGATTCCGACAAACTCCGTCATTGCCGCATAGAAATCCAATAACTTCTTCGGGGGAATTTCCCTGATCGTCTCATCCGTTACATCATCCACTACCTTGACATAATATTCATTGAGCTTCTCATGATACTCAAACCGGATCGCCGTATGTGCTGGGTCCAGGAAGGTGTTTAGACTCTCCACCGCTTCCTGCACCTTTTCTTTTGAAGGCTGATTATTAGATTCCACACTTTGTTCGGAATAGGCAATCGTATTCATTTCCCGCTGATAATATGAACCGATTCCTTCCGAGATCGCTGTTCTAAGCTGTGAGGAAAGAATATTCGTGGACAAACTTTCCAGCATCTAAATAGCCCCCCATATGATCTCTTTACTTTTTATATCGGTAATTACAGTTTTATATTTAGACAAGCTTTGATTTTGGTTTTAACTGCAGACTTTCACTAATGATCCTTTGCTATAAAAGAGATTCCACCAAAAAACTCCATAAATATCCGGTGTTTTTTGGGTTTTTAACTTTGACCGTTGATTTCCACTCCAGGTACTCGCTTTCCGCGGGCAGTCCGGGAGCCTCCTCGGCGCTTTTGCGCCTGCGGGGTCTCCCTTGGACTCACATTCCCGCAGGAGTCACGCACCTTACGTTCCAATCAACTTTGTTTTACATTTAGATAGAACTCCTTTTACCTACAGCCTTTTAATAAAAAATAGAGGGATTATAACTGGGGTGATTATCACCTCTCAAAGTTCGGAAAAGGGTATGAGCGATGCTTTAAAAATACTGACCTGTTTGAACAGATTTTCTACCGCATCTTAATTTAAGCTCCCAAAAGAAAATTGATAGGTGTAGAGCATGTATTTGTTAATTACACATATTGGCTTTGGCAAGGAGACTATTCTCTATAACTGCTTCAAATCCAATAAGAAATCAAAAGAGGCTGGGACATAACTAAATAAACCATCCTCAAAGACGAATCATTCTATGTTATTCTACCTATTAAATATCATGCTGTTTTCGTATATGTTGTTTTTATTCATCCATTCAAGCTGTAAGAACAAGTTCGTTCCATTGCGCTAGATTTTTAAAAATAGGATGCAAAAAGCAACAAAATCTATGGAATAGAACAAATAAAGACCCGATCTATTAGCCGGAAATTCCGCTTATCGTTCGGGTTTATCGTGGACTAAAATACTTATGTCCCAGCCTCTTTTGTCTACAAACTCAACACCCTCCATTGGAGAGTGTCTTCTAATAATCCCCGCTTTCAAAGATCGGATATCTAATGTGTTTGGAATGCGAAAATTGGCCCTCTACTTTTTAGGGCAAGCTATTTCTTTCTGCATCGTAGTGTTCCTTACACCCTTCAATCAACATAAATAAAAAGGCCTGACACAAAGTGTCAGGCCCTTTATTGTTAGACTAACTATTCAATTAACGAAGTAATTGAAGAACGCCCTGCGGTTGCTGATTTGCTTGCGCGAGCATAGCTTGTGCTGCTTGAGAAAGAATTGAATTCTTAGTTTGGTTCATCATTTCTTTCGCCATGTCAACGTCACGGATACGAGATTCCGCAGCAGTTAGGTTTTCAGAAGATGTGTTCAAGTTGTTGATTGTGTGTTCTAAACGGTTTTGGTACGCACCAAGTTTTGAACGTTCTTTTGAAACTTCAGTAATAGCACTCTCAATATTAGTAACTGAAGCTTTAGCTGCATCATGAGAAGAAACATCAACACGTCCTGCAGTAGCTAAATTTAATACTCCATCTGTTTTCATATTTCTGATGTTTAAGCTTAGATTTTGGTCTTCGTTAGCACCGATTTGGAATGTAACTGAACCAGAATCTACAACAACATCTTTAGCATCTAAGTCATCTGCTGTGTAACCAGCATTTGTTTTAATTGTGATTCCAAACTCAGAGAAGTTTAATTCTTGTGCACCTGAAGCATTTTCAATAGTTTGTGTCTTTGTTCCGGCACTATTGGTCATTGTTAGTTTACCAGCTGTATCTACAGAAATTGAGTAAGTATCTGCTGCTGCACCATTGGTTTGAACACTTCCAACACCTGTAACATCTAATGCAGTAGTTGTTGCTGCATCTTGGTCTACAGTACCGCCTAGACCACCATTAAGTAACGTCTGCTTGTTAAACTCAGTTGTATTACCGATACGGTCAATTTCACTTTTTAATGCATTCAATTCTTCTTGAATTGCATCTCTATCTTGGGCAACATTAGTATCATTTGCACCTTGAACAGCTAACTCACGCATACGTTGTAGAATATCATGAGTTTCGTTTAAGGCACCTTCAGCTGTTTGAATCATAGAAATTGCATCTTGCGAGTTACGAGATGCTTGGTCTAACCCGCGAATTTGCCCACGCATTTTTTCGGAGATTGCTAGACCTGCTGCATCGTCCCCAGCTTTATTTATACGAAGACCTGAAGCCAATTTCTCCATTGATTTAGATTGTGCAGAAGATGCAGTTGATAACTGACGGTGAGTGTTAAGTGCTGCGATATTGTGATTGATAATCATTTATGTTTCCTCCTTGAGTCTTAAGTCCCCACGTCCATGTGGTTGTTTACGATGGGCAGTGATTAAGTCGGCCGCCTATTTCACTGCCCATCGTTGTATAGGTAATATCGACCTACTCGGAAACATATTTAGCGGATTCTATGATTTTTTCTTGAAATACTCATTTATATTTACCAGAAGATTGGTTTCTGCTTTAGAGGCTTCGCCATTTTCCTGCTGGATGGACAGATAGATTTCTTTCCTATGGATATCGACGTTTTTCGGGGCATTGATCCCCAGTTTGATCTGTTCTCCCTCAATGGACAGGATCGTAATCTCGATATCATCGCCAATCATGATCGCTTCATTCGGTTTTCTGGTCAATACGAGCATCACTTCCCCTCCTGTTCCGCTGGAGATTCAAACAGTCTGTGCTTTGTACGGTATTCACTAGCGTTCATGATAAATTGCTTTCCGACTTTTTTAAGCCCATTTATGATGATGGGGGCCTGAAGATTCGCCGTCGTTTCATTGAAAGGATCTTGAATCGTTAAAATGACGAACGTAATGACTTCCAGTTCCGATTCTATTTCTAAAGAAGATAATACCTCATCCGTAAGTTTCACTTCGTAATCATGAAACATTTCAAAAGGGTCCGTCACAATGAAGGCAAGCTCTTTTGTTTCTATCGATTGCAGGGCGAAAAAGGGCGTGTCATCCAAAGCTAGCAAGCAAAACTGTTTTTCTTCTAAAAATCCCGGTATCCCGCTTTCAAATACATAAATCTCTTTCTCTGCCATTTCGATTTCGCCATGAAATTTTGTTTGTAGAATCATCTGTGTTTTCACTTCCCTATCTCATCTGGAAATAAATTGATGAAATCTATATCCAGCGCATTTTTTTGTAGAATTTCGACATCCACACTGCCTGGTGTGTATGTATGGTTCACCCTGTTGATTCGAGCATCAATGATCGGTTTTTGGGCGATCGCTTCTATCTTCACTTCGGCTGGCTGGTAGTCAAGCTTCACGCTGAAATGAGAGGGGATCCAGCCGAGATTGAATTGCTTCCCAGGCCCTTTGCTGTTATGCCTCGCCTGGTCAGCGAGTGCATTACCGCCTTTTTCAATATGCCTCAGCTCCGTTCCCTGCTGTGAGCGTCTTGCCATACCCGCCAGCCAATCTTGATATCCCCGCTGCGCAAATTCATCCACCCTCCTTGAGAGGCTTTTCAAATCCATGTCTTCCCTTGCTTGTGACTGATCGATCGTCAGCTTGCCTGGAGTCGTTTGGATTTCGAGGATCGCTTTCGGCTGTTCGATTGATTGGACTGCTGGCCTCTGTTCGATTTGCTGTATAGGCTGCTCTATATTCAATCCAATCTTCATTGCGGTGGATTGCAATCTAATTTGCGGAATCTGCATCATCAACACTCCTTATAGAAAAAAGCTATCCGTTTAAGAATAGCTTAGCGAAGAAAATCCAATAAACTCGGTTGCATGATTTTTGCTCCGATACTTAAAGCAGCACTATGGACACTTTCCTGGGTGGTCAAATCCATGATCGCCTTTTCAATATCGACATCCTCATTTTTCGAAAGGATTTCAGTGGCAAAAACCTCCTGCTGCTTGAGACGGTCCGTCATCAGTTCAATCCGATTCTGCCTTGCGCCAACCTGGGCCTGCATGCCCAAGAAAGTATTTATCGTTGCATCAAGTCCTTCAAGCGTGCCACTCACGTCCCCGCCGTTTTCGAGTGCATCGATTGTCTGGTCGATGCTTCCGCCAGCAGCGAGTGCATCACCAAAAATCTTGGAACCGTCCGTATTGATTTTAAGGGAAATCCCGGAAAACACTTCAAGGTTTATATTCCCTGTGCCATACACCGTATTTCCATCCGCGTCTTTAACGGACGATGGTCTCACATTCGTATCCTGGCCGTTGAAAATATACTTCCCGCCTATCTGTGTGTCACCGAGATTTACGAGATGTTCTTTTAATTGCTTGATTTCCTCTGAAATATTTTTCAATTGTTCGCCTTCATACGTTCCATTGCTGCCTTGAACCGTTAGCTCACGAATCCGTTGCATGGCGGAAACCGCTTCACTTATGGCATCATCCGTGCTGTCGATCCAATTGGTCGCCTCGGAAATGTTGCTCCGATACTGCCCTATTTGATTGAGATTTGTCCGGTACCTCATTCCCATCATGGCCGCAACGGGGTTATCGGATGGTTTGGAGAATTTCTTTTGAGAGGAAACCTGCTCTTGCAGCTTGGACATCTTTTCGTAACTGCTGCTTAAATTGCTCAACATATTATTGGTTAGCATCGATTGCGTTACCCGCATGTTCGTCCCCCCTATTATCGGCCTACTGTTCCCATTCCGTTTATGATTTTATCAAGCATTTCGTCCATCATCGTCATCATTCTTGCAGATGCGTTGTATGCCTGCTGGAATTTGATCATGTCCGTCATTTCTTCATCCAGGGATACCGAACTGACGGACTCCCTATTTTGATTGACTGAGGCAGCGAGCACGACTGAGTTGGACAGGTTCTTTTGGGCGCTTTGGGAATCCACCCCAAGCTTTCCGATGATACCGGAATAATAGGTGTCGAAGCTTCCCGTCAATTCGTCAGAGTTTTGGTCTTTAGTCGTATACTCACTAAACGCCTTCTTTTTAAGGTCAGCCAGGAGTTTGGCATTTTCATTATCACCGGATGCCCCTCCGCTTTTTCCGCCTGCGGCAATTTTTGTGGGATCCTTAACGATTTCACCGTTCACCTTGATGCTTTGGGCGGCACTCTTACCAGGTTCAAGTTCAAAGAAGTTCAATGTTGAAGTGTTGCCTTCACCTAATGCATAACCTTGTTTATGGATGGCATTGAACTCATTCACAAAAGCCGTCGTCATATTATCGAGCTTTTTCAGCATATCAGGATAAGCGCCGCCGATCATGCCGTCAGCTTTCTTATAGCCGAAGCTTTTGATCAAACCGGATAGTTCACCCGAGAATTTGTAATCGGTCAATGTTTTCGAACCAAACTTCAATCCGTCTACCATACCTGTCTTTTTATCATGGCTAACTTCAACTTTCGAAGTTCCCACCATCCCGGTTTGGTTAACACTGACCAGATTGATGGGCGGCGCAAAAGACGAACCGTCTTCTTGCATCAATTCGATGTTGTATAGCCCTGTAGCCACATCACTGGCTCTGCCATAATCCGTCGGAATGACGTTATTCACTTTAATGCTGACAAGCTGTGAGAGATTGTCTACGAGTACATCACGTTTATCATAAAGGTCATTGGGGATATAACCATGCGGTTCCACTTTGCTGATCTGCTGGTTAAGCTGATCAATACTGCTGATGAGTGTATTGATTTCGTTCGCTTTGACGTTTATCTGATTGCCGATATCCGTTTGTACATTCGTTAGCGAGTTGTAGTAGTAGTTTAGGATATCCGCGACCATGACACCCGTCGAGGCAACGACTTCACGCGCCCCGGAGTTTTCCGTATTCGCCGTCAGCCCCTGAAGCGAATTCCAGAACTTCTCCATCGTGGCGGCTAACCCGCTGTCGGTCGGTTCGTTCATGACGCCTTCCATTTTCGTCAGGGATTCGCTCATGGCCCCGTAATAACCGATTTTATTACTTTGTGTCCTGAATTGTGCATCCAGGAAACTGTCACGGATCCGTTGAACCGTTTCAGCCGCCACTCCTGTCCCGATTTGGCCGGCAACGCGCGGGCTGTTCAAACCTACAGTAGGGAAGCCCGACGTCTGGACCATGTTGACCCGCTGCCTTGAATATCCTAATGTATTGGCATTGGCCACGTTATTTCCTGTTGTATACAAGGCACCTTGAGAGGTGGATAATCCGCGTTTGGCGGTCTCAAGACCCATAAAGCTTGAAATCATTTGCTCGCACCTCCATCTTTTTTCTGCTTCCTATGCTTTGGAATCAAACATTACCCTCCCGATTTTCGCCGTTTCCCTAACCGAATCCCCGTAATTCAGGTTCTGGTTCTGCGGCCTCAGAATATCCAAAGAGACATTGATAAATTGAAGGGACTGATAGATCAATTGCTGATTTAAACCGTTCCGCTCTTTCAGCTTAGCCACTTCGTCCAGCAATTCCGCTTTAAGCATTTCAAGGGCTTCCGTTTCTTCTGTTCCTGTCAGTTCCGTTACGGTATGGATGGAAGGCGGCTTTCCCACCGTTCCATTTGCGGCAAGATATTCCTCGACTGCCCTTTCCCTTTCCTTATCCGTTTGACTGATCGCTTTAATATGCTTTTGTTCCGAAATCAGCAGGGCAGTCATTGCCTCGGTATCATTTGCTTTCAAAATGGCCGTTTTTCTTATCGCTATTTGATTGAAGCTTTTATGAAGCTTGATCAATTTTTCAAGCGATCCGATGATGTTCCGTGCAGACATTTTGCTGCCTCCTCCGCTCATAAATGAAGGACGGAAAATGGCTCCGTCCACAACATTCAAGCTTTTTCATTGAAAAACTCATTTCCGGTAAAAGTCGATGAGACCCTTAGCCGTTGCTTGTGCATTCAATTTATAATTTCCTTTTTCAACTTGGATTTTCAGGTCGTCCACTTTTGCTTGTCTTGCAGCGAGAATCGGAGATGATTGCTGCATTTCTTTTGCCGCTGAAGAAATTTCAACTTTATCCGTGGATTTGACCTTGGATTCTTTGATATTTCCCGTTTTATTGGCTTGAAGATTATAAGGGTTAACACCTGTCATACCGACGTTATTGATTTTCATATTCCAGATCCTCTCCTTCGGTCGATTTTATAAATCCCATAATGTTTCGATTCCTAACACATGAAAATGGCTCTTGACTGTGTTTTATTCTCCCTATCGTTATTATCGACAAGGAAAGGATTTCTTTAATTGTTTCCTTCAATCTTTCCTTCGACACCCATTGTCGAATATCGTTCTCAATATCGAATATTTTAACAAATACCGCATCATGTTTCCATGATTTATCCCTATAGTTCACCATTCATGTAGTACGTATTTTTTTTATCATTTCCTTGAATTTCAGTCAGGCGCTTTTCCTCATTTTCAAATGCCTGTAAATCCGATCGCAGTGAATTGCCGCATTTACTGCATAATCTTCCGCTCTTGATGTTAACGCCGCACTTTTCACATGGAATTCCTAGATTGGGAAACTGCGCCAGCTTACCGGTTCTCACAAATTTAATTATTAACGTTTCTTCAACGCCAGTGCCCTTAACCACCTGCATCATGGATGCCGTTCTATTTATTTTCTTACGAATATATGCATACACTTTATCATATTGGGCTTCTTCTTCTTTATAGCAGGCATCGCATACATCACGGAATTTCGTCATAACGAATAACGAATTACAGTTTGGACAGTTGAATACTTCCATCGGGCCCCTCCTTCACCATCACAGCGATTATTCTTTATTACTATATATATCGAATAATCCCGGCCATACTTTAGGATGTTCATTAAAATTAGCTGTTTCACCTAGCCAGGGTGATGGATGATACTTCTTTCGCCCCAGCCGTTATTAAAGCTTTGGCTGCATGCCTGAGAGTTGTGCCTGTTGTGTAAATGTCATCGATGATCAAAATAGATTTATGCTCCAGCAAATCAGATGGCATGGCCTGAAAAACCTGCGGTAATGACATTCTCTCTTGACGTGATTTTTTTGATTGTTTTTCCGTATGGATTCTTGTCAAGGTCTCAGCCGAGTGAAGCCCAAGTAGATCAGCCAAAGCCTGTCCCTGGTTGAATCCCCGCTCCCTAAGCCGTTCATGACTAAGCGGAATGACCGTTACCATGTCAAATTCCATGTCCCTTAACCTTTCTTTCAAAAAAGGGACGAAAACCTCCGCCAATGCGTAATCCCCCCGGTACTTATATTTAGCAATAATATCTTTTACGTATTCATTATAATGAAATAGCGATATGTTCTTCGACAAATAGCCTCCCCACTCCCTATCCCTTTCCCACTTTGAACAATCAAGACAGAGGTCACCGGTGGTATGATCCCCGCCCAGCTCCCTTGAGCACATTGAACATCTTTCTCCAGTTATCCATTTCAGTTTCCCCTCACATCCTGTACAGATTGCCCTTGCCTCCGGCCGAGCTAAAAGGCCCCGCCATGTCAGTGCTTGCTTCATTCCTTCATCACAAACAAGACATCTATTCATCCAGCAGCCCCCTTTTCATGGCATCTTTATTCATCATTTGTATATGGTGAACCGCCTCGACCATCGCTTTACTTTTACCGTAATGAAAAAAGGTGATCGTCCCGGCGGGGTTAGCAAAGCTTCTTCCTACCCTGCCAGCTATCTGAACGAGGGCACTATCAGAAAACACTTCATGTTCAGTTCCGATCACCGCCACTTCCAACCGCTCAATTGTCACGCCCCGTTCCAGGATGGTCGTGGTCAGTAATCCCGGAACCATTCCATTCCTTAGTGCCCTTACTTTTTCTTTTCGATCAGGGTGCCGGGAGTGGACAATCGATAATTTTGGGGACAGCTTTTGAAACAGCGGAATGACCTGCTCCATTACTTGAATGCTTGGAAAAAACAATAGGAAGGGGATATTCTTCTTAAGGCGTTCACTTACCCAGCCGTTGATTGCAAGGGGAATCTTTTTTTGAAGAAATAGTTTTTTCCAATTGCCGCACCACTTCATTTCAGGGACCGGGATTGGCTGACGATGATAACGGGCCGGGATTATGATAGCTTTCAATTTGCCGCTTCGATATAGCCGTTTCATCCGTTTCGAAGGTGTGGCGGTCAAGTAAATGGTTGCCGCAGAAACCTTTTTGGATTTATTAACGGCATAATGCAGCGAATCATCAATTGAGTAAGGAAACGCGTCGACTTCATCAATGATGATGACGTCGAAAGCTTCAATAAAACGGTAAAGCTGATGTGTCGTGGAAACGGTTAGCGGCGAAAAGCCATGCCGATCGGCACTGCCGGCATAGAGGGTTGTGACTTCAATCGCAGGAAAAGCTTTTTTTAACCTTGGGGAGAGTTCGAGAACCACATCGGTCCGCGGTGTTGCCAAACAAATCCGCCTCCCGGCATGTAAAGCTGCCTCAATCGCTGGAAATAAGACCTCCGTCTTCCCTGCCCCGCATACAGCCCATACCAGAAATTCATCTTTTCCCTTTACGGCTTCAACGACACAGTCGGAGGCATTTTGTTGACCTTTCGATAAAGTGCCTGCCCACCTCATTACATTGTCAGGAATCGTAAACTGAATGTCGGGACCGGTCCACCTATAAAGCTTTGCACATTCACTGACCCGTCCCATCATGATGCATGAGCGGCAGTAAGTGCAATCTTGATTGCAAATCTTGCAAGGGAATGTATAAAACAAAGTTTGTTCTTTGTTCCCGCAGCGTGCACAGTGATAACTGCCATTTCTGGATAGCACGCCGCACGTTTCGGAGACATACCCATTCTTGATGTGCTCTGCGAGAAGTTCTTGGGAGAAGGGGATTTCGAAGGCCAAGAGATGTTTGCCTGTGAGATGGTTCTGAAGTTCTGGGGAATAGGGGTGGGAAATGCTCATTTTTTCCAAACTGCAACCTCCATTTCTTGATAAATTAGACTCTTCCTTATCATTCGCTTTTTACTTCCGGATTCCTTTTTGTTCCATATAAAAAGCCTTTCACTTAGGAAAGGCTTCACAGCTTAAATTTTATACCAACCCATCCCCATTGAGCCTTCGCCCAGATGCGTTCCGATTACTGGACCGAAGTAGCTGATGTCGAATTCGACATTCGGGAACCGAGCTTCAAGTTCCACTTTCCAGTCTTTAGCTTCACTTTCCCGTTTTGCATGAATAATGACGGCTTTATATTTCTCGCCGCTCGCCGCGTCTTCTCCAAGTAAATCGGCAATCCGTTTCATCGCTTTTTTTCTAGTACGGATTTTTTCGAATGGGACGATGACTTTATCAACAAAATGGAGGACCGGCTTCACTTGAAGCAGACTGCCGATCAATGCTTGGGCACTGCTTAAGCGGCCTCCGCGCTGCAGATGGGATAGGTCATCTGCCATGAAGTATGCCCTGACCGATGGTTTCATTTCTTCGAGCTTGGCCAAGATTTCTTCTGCACCTTTACCATCGAGTGCCATCTTTGCCGCTTCTATCACGTAAAACCCCTGTACCATGCAGCTGATTTCCGAATCAAAGGCATGAACCCTAATTCCCTCGACCATTTCACCTGCAGATACCGCTCCTTGATACGTTCCGCTGATGCCGCTCGATAAATGAATGGAAATTACATCATCATATTCGTTTTGCAGCTCCTCGAACTTCTCGACAAACTTCCCGATCGGAGGCTGTGAAGTGGTCGGCAATTTCTCCTGCCTCTTCACTTCCTCATAAAACTCATCCGCAGTAATATCAACTTCCTCCCGATAAGCCTCATTGGAAAAAATGACATTAAGCGGCATCATATGTATATGTAAACGATCACGTATTTCCTTAGGTATATATGCAGTGCTATCCGTTACGACTGCGGTTTTCATAATAGTACCATCCTTATAAAAATTTACTCTGTATCCTATTCACCATTCTATCTGAAAATGCCTTTATTTGCATTAAATAGCATTCTGCATTACCCAAAATATGAAACCATAAATTTGCATGTAGTCACCTTCAAACAAAAAAATCCAGCCCCTCAGTACGCATTGCGGATCTGAAGAGCCGGACTTATCAAACGCTTTAATTACTTCACTTCTACCCAGCCGTTTTTAATAGCTAGGACAACCGCTTGTGTACGGTCATTCACATTCATCTTCTGAAGAATGTTACTCACATGGTTCTTGACTGTTTTTTCACTGATATATAGAGTTTCACCGATGGCACGGTTACTTTTCCCGTCCGCTAAAAGTTGAAGCACTTCACATTCGCGTCGAGTCAATAGGTGAAGCGGCCTCCGGATCTCTATTGTATGAACGGAATCACGATCGGCACCTTCTTCAGCTGCTAAGCGGCGATATTCTTTAACTAAATTATGGGTCACCTTCGGATGAAGGTATGAACCGCCTTCAGCAACTACACGAACAGCATCGATCAACGCATCTGCGTCCATTTCTTTCAACAGATAACCTTGTGCTCCTGTTTTCAATGCGTGCTGCACGTAGTTTTCATCATCATGAATGGAAAGGATGATCACCTTTGTTTCAGGGTAACGGTTCACGAGCATTTTTGTTGCTTCGACCCCATTCATGTTCGGCATGTTGATATCCATGATAACAACATCGGGTTTATGTGTTTCAACGAGATCCATAGCCTCGCTTCCGTCATCACCCTCTGCAACAACATCAAAGGATGATTCAAAATCTAATATGCGTTTTACGCCTTCACGGAAAAGCTGATGGTCATCGATAATGATGATACTAGTCTTCAACGGCTTCTTCCTCCTATTTTCTATTTGATTTGTCTATTCTCTATAATTTATTACTGGTAAGGAATTTGTATAAATACCAAAGTGCCTGCCCCCGGTTGTGAATCGATCGTCATTTCACCTTCCAGCAGCTCGACTCTTTCTCTCATTCCTACCAAGCCAAATGAACCTTCTTTTTGAATCGAAGAATCAAACCCTTTTCCATCATCTTTGACGACGACGGTCACCATCTCCTTGGAAATGGACAGTTTAACTTGAACCTTTTTTGGGTCCGCGTGCTTCAATGAATTTTGTACAGCCTCTTGAACCAGCCTGAATAAAGCGACCTCCATATCGGAAGGAAGCCTTTTGGCCTGTCCAAGGTTGACGAAATTCAGATTCACACCATTATTATAGTCTTCGGTCGTTTGCAGGTACTTTCTGAGGGTAGGAACAAGGCCTAAATCATCAAGCGCCATAGGTCGAAGGTCATAGATGATTCTGCGCACTTCATATAAGGCATTCCTTACCATGACCTTCAAACTGCGGATTTCCACTAACGCTTCATCAGGGCCTCTCTCCCGTTGCACTCGTTCTATCAGGTCTGAGCGCATCATGACGTTTGCCAGCATTTGCGCCGGACCATCATGGATTTCCCGTGAGAGCTTTTTACGTTCCTGCTCCTGGGCTTCGATAATTTTCAGGCCGAAGTCCTGTTTGCGTTTCGCTTCTTGAAGGGCTTCTCCCACAAATTTAAGATCCTGCGTCAAATAATTCTGCACTACCGATATTTGCGATACGAGATGCACCGCTTTATCGATCGTCTGCTGTAAACCCCTTAACCTCAACTCAAGCTCATCCCGGCGATTACGGAGCTCTTTCTCCAATTGCCGGTTAATTTGTAAATCGACTTGCAGCTTATGTGCCCTTTCATAAGCATCGCGCACCTGTTCTTCAGAAAAATGGTTGAAGTGCATACTGACTTCTGAAAGCCTTTTTCGAGCAAACCTGGCTTTTGAATCCAGTGCATCGCTGTCGGTTATCACAATGGCGACCTTGATTTTCACATCATCAAGCTCTTTTGATAAGGACTCGAAATCCTTTCGGCATTGTTCGCCGATATCAAAGACTTCATCTTTACTTTCACTAACCGTGCTCACCATTGTTTCTAAGATCTTGTCCAATGCTTTAGCATCAACCTTTTTTATGGACATTAAGATCCCTCCACTTAAATCAAAAGACTTAAACAATTTATTGTCTTAAAGACTATGTATATGGAAAAAGTTCTTTTCCTTTTTCATGAATGGTTAAATTTCAGGAAACTTTTGTATGAAGTAACCTTCATGAACATATTGTACCAAAAAAAGATTAAAAATACGTTAATTTCCTTTTATGATCCCCATGAAATGTACAAATTTACCATACATCTCATATTCCTGCCATTAAGTCTGCCTATTAAAGGCAGAAAGCCATTTCTATTATCCTAATACAAAATATCCTTTTCAATCTAATGGATATTCTGCTCCATTGATTATCATATGAAACGGATGCATTTATTAAATGGCAAAATCCTTGAAATGAGAGGACAGGTTAAGGTAAAGCCAGGATAATGGCACAGAACTCAAGTTTTTCCTACAATGTTATTCTTTTAAGCATATATGACCAGCTAATAACAATAACAGGCAATGAAATTAATTATAACACGTACAGCTTTATCTTATATTAAAGTTTCTTTACACATGCGGTATGTATATGTATCGACATTGCCACTTTTTCCGCGAAGCCTTATAATAAATCAACTAATAGGAAGTACGAAGGTGGAATAATAATGCTCACTCAATATTTAACAGTGGCGGGCCGCGGCGAACATGAAATCGTCATTGAAAAATCCCGTTTTATTTCTCACATCGCCCGGGTCGAAACCGAAGATGCCGCACAGGCCTTTATCCAGGAAATCAAGAAAAAGCACAAAGATGCTACACATAATTGTTCAGCCTACATGGTCGGGGAACAAAACCAGTTCCAAAAGGCCCTTGACGATGGGGAACCGAGCGGAACAGCAGGCGTCCCTATTCTAGAAGTGCTTAAGAAAAAGGAACTAAAAGACACCGTCGTTGTGGTCACACGCTATTTTGGCGGCATCAAACTTGGTGCTGGCGGTCTCATTCGCGCTTACAGCAAAGCGACTTCTGAAGGAATAAATACCACTGGTGTGGTCATCAGAAAACTAATGCGGGTCATTTCGACAACCATCGACTATACTTGGCTTGGAAAATTGGAAAACGAATTGAGATCTTCCATTTATCAAATAAAGGAAATTCAGTACCTTGATCAGGTCAATATCCTTGTATATGTTGAGGAAACACAAAAAGACACATATACCGCTTGGATTACAGAGCTGACGAATGGTCAAGGCCGCATCACTGAGGAAGAAATTCTTTATTTGGAAGAGGATTTAGCCTAATATACTCCTGCATATTTTCCCTTTTTTATGCTGTAATATAATTGAAAAGAAATATTTATTTTACGAAATTATTAAATCATTGTAAAATTAGGTGTAATATATGACGAAATATAAACTGCAGGATTCGAAAAATAGCGATAAATGTCTGATGTTCGTTATTTAAAAGGAGAAGAAAAAGATGTCTACCACTAGGCGTGTTTATAAAATTAAAAAAACAAAGAAAAAAAGGCGAAAGAGACTTTGGTTATTGCTTGTTCCCCTGCTGGTACTCGGTCTGGGGGCTTCTACGTATGCTGCAACCCTGTATATGAAAGCCCAGAATGTATTCAATGATTCGTATGACCCGGTCGAGGCTTCAGCCAAGCGGAGTGAAAAGGTCGATCCGCTCGAAGATAATTTCTCCATACTTTTCATAGGAATCGATGATAGTAAGGAACGTAACTTTAAAGGGAACTCACGCTCGGATGCTTTAATTCTGGCTACATTCAATAAAGATCAGAAATCCATAAAACTATTAAGCATTCCCCGTGATTCATATGTGTACGTGCCTGCCAAAGGCGTAACCACGAAAATCAATGCGGCCCATGCAGCCGGCGGACCAAAAGCGACGATGGACACCGTTGAGGAACTACTCGATATCCCTGTCGATTATTATGTCCGCATGAACTTTAATGCCTTCATCGATGTCGTGGATTCGTTGGACGGAATCGAAGTTGACGTACCTTATGAATTGAACGAAATGGATTCAAATGACAAGAAAAATGCCATCCACCTTGAAGAAGGATTACAGACGGTTGATGGTGAAGAAGCATTAGCCTTTGCACGGACACGTAAAAAGGACAGTGATATCCAACGTGGTGAGCGTCAACAGGAAGTCCTTAAAGCCATCATCGCCAAAGCAACCTCTGCTGGATCACTGACGAAATATACAGACGTAATGGAAGCTGTCGGTGACAATATGACAACGAACCTTCAATTCTCGCAAATTAGAGGTTTCATAAAATATGTAACTACCGATAAAGGCCTCAATCTTGAAACCATCAAACTGGAAGGCCAGGATTCTACCATTAGCGGAACCTATTATTATCAGCTGAACGAAACATCATTAGCGAACAATAAGCTGTTGCTTCAATCCCACTTGAACTTGGGGCCAGATAAGGGCAATCAAACTGAAGCAGTTCAATCACAAATACAAGAATAAAGTGAAACCCCCACTCGTCATGAGTGGGGGTTTCACTTTATTGATGCACGGCCCCATATAGTTTTCTTATATGAAATCATATGCTGCGAAGATTGCATTTATATGATCAAGCCCCGCCAGTTAGCAGCAAAAAAGCCACCAACCGTTTAAAGAAACGGTTAGTGGCTTTCCATATATCCACTAGAAAAATTAGCTATTCTAGTAATCTATTTCCAAAACGATCATGGCTTGTTTTTAAAGTTGAGCATCTTGAGCAACGGCTGGTAGTTTGAATTGACCAAGCCAATTTTCTCTACAAAAATCTCGATGATCAGCAGGAGTCCCGTTACAAGGATCAAAGCTCCCCACATCGTTGCAAATGAAAAGATTATGGCCGCTAGGCCAAAGCAAGCAGCTAAAGCGTAAATGAGCAAGACAGTCTGCTTATGAGTGAATCCCAAGTTTATCAAACAGTGATGTAAATGGGACTTATCAGCAGCCGAGATCGGCTGTTTATTGACGACCCTGCGGATAATCGCGAAAAATGTATCCGAAATGGGAACACCCAAAATGATGATCGGTACGATCAATGAAATCATCGTAACGTTTTTAAACCCTAGCAGGGACAGAACGGCAATGATGTAACCTAGGAATAATGCGCCTGTATCTCCCATGAAGATCTTTGCCGGATGGAAGTTATATTTCAAAAAGCCAAGAGTGCTTCCAATCACGATCAATGCGACCATGGCAACAAATAGGTCCCCTTTAATAAGGGCCATTGTGGCAATTGTCACTAATGCGATCGTTGAGACACCGCCTGCAAGACCATCCAGTCCATCTATTAAGTTAATTGCATTAATGATGCTGACAATCCATAAAATGGTGATCGGTATACTTAAAACACCAAATTCAAGTGTATCGGTAAAGAACGGCAAATTGATGAATTCCACTTCAAGACCGCCCCATAATACGATAATGAGGGCAGCCAAAACCTGGCCGAGGAATTTGGGTGCAGCCCTCAATTCAAAAACATCATCAGCCATCCCGATCAAAATGATGACAAGGGCTCCCACCAGAAGGGGCAATTGCTCCCGAAAATCATTCATGAAAAGTAAGAAGGTAATGAAAAAACTCAAAAATATAGCTAAACCGCCCATGCGCGGCATAATTTTACTATGCACTTTTCGCTCATTCGGTTTATCGGTAGCTCCTAACTTAAAGGCCAGCTTTCCGACAAAAGGAGTCAAAAAAATGGATAATAAAAAGGCTACCAACAAGGCCCCTATTAACATCAAGAACCACCTCAATTCAACTAAAAATCTAATACCCGTAACGATCTATAAGAAAACCTATATATAAATGCTTATTTTAATTTTTCATCCTCAAATAAACATTATATACGTTATTGGCTAAAATCTCTATAGAAAAGTTGTTTTTTGCAAATTTTTGTAAATCCGACCCTATCTTTGTCAGGCCCCCGGATTTTTTTAATTCTAAAGCATGGCAGATGGACAATTTCAGCTGTTCGACATTGCCGATATCCGTAATCCAGCCCTTGCTCCGATCGGGAATCAATTCCTGTACACCGCCGACATCACTTGTGATTGCCGGAAGCCCCGATCTTGCTCCTTCAAGTAAAACCAGTGGAAAGCTTTCGCTTAAGGAAGTCAATAGTGTGATGTCCCCCAACGGGTAGATTCGATCTAAATCTTCACGATACCCTAAAAAGTGCACGTGATCGGATAATCCCTTTTCCGAGACTATCTCTTCCAGAGCGGATCTCCTGCTCCCGTCCCCTGCAAGCAACAGCTTTACATGGGGGAATTCCGTTACCACTTCACTTAATGCCTCTAAAGCAAATTCATGACCTTTCACCGGTTCAAGCCTTGCAGGCATGATGACGATGAAATCGTCTTTCCCAAACCCGAAATCTTCTCTTTGAAAAGGGAAAGGCAATTCCTTTTCAAAGTCAATTCCGTTTAGGATCTTTGTTACTTTGGACGAATGTATTCCTTGGTCAATCAAGTCCTGCTTAAAGCGGTCGGAAACTGCCAGTATATGATCCGCATATCGAAATGACCTTACATGAAGGCCCGTAAACAATCTTCCTTTTACACCCTGCCCCAAAAAGTCATGATGAGGGGAACTGTGAACAGTAAGAAGCCAAGGGCATTTAACGAGGCGCTTTATGAAGGCACCATAAATATTCGCCCGCGGACCATGTGTATGGATGATGTCTATATTATTTAGACGGATAAAGTCCCTTAAAGGTTTCAAAATGGACAGGTCATATTTGGAGTGTTGTTTGAAAAGTTCGGTTTGTATCCCGGAGGACAAAGCCCGCCGGTAAAGTTCACCATCTTCAAATAAACCAAGCAAACACTCCTCTTTATTCAATTGGTTCAGTAAGGACATAATATGAAACATACCGCCGCCAGTTTCATTACCAGCGTTTAAATGCAAGATCCTCATCCAGTCCACTCCTTATGTTCAGGAACGCTGCACCGTTTTCCTTAACCGCCTAACCTTTAATACGAATCTTGGCAGAGCAAGCATCCGTTTCCACCGTGAAGGTTGCTGGATCAGTCGGTACAACCATTCAAGACGCATCTTTTGCCAGAAAACTGGGGCGCGGTTCACCTTTCCCGCAAGGACATCGAAGCTTCCCCCAACTCCCATGAATAACCCCTTATTGAATAACGCATAGTGCTTGGAGACCCATTTTTCCTGCCTAGGGAACCCTAATGCAGTCAATATGATGTCAGGTTCAAGTTCCGCTATCGTCTTAGGCAGGGTTTCATCCTTGATATCAATGTAACCATGGTTGTATCCCACCAACTCGAGACCCGGGTATAATTCTTTTACTTTCAGGGCCGCTGCTTCAATCACGTTTTCCTCCGCTCCAAGCAGGTATACCTTCAGCGCTTTTTCATCAGCGACCCGAAATAATTCATTCATCAAGTCGAATCCTGTAATCCGCTCTTGTAAAGGTTGATTTAGCCATTTAGAGGCCATAATAATACCAACGCCATCCGGAGTGATGTAATCAGCAGATATAATGATGTCTTTATAATCCTGATGTTCATTTGCATACTCAACTATTTCCGGATTTGCCGTAACGATAAACGTTTTTTCTTGATTCATCAATCTTGGATTGATCATTCCATTCATGAATTCATCCATATTGGTATCAATGAATGGTATGGATAGTATCTCAACAAACTTTTCTGTCATTTCACTTCAGCCTTTCATATGTACTATACATCTAAAGGGTGGGGTATTATTCAAGAAATTTTTTCATACACATCATAGAACGTGATTTTTGATTCAAAGGTGGTTAATCAATTGAAATTTATAGAAAGACAATCGTTACCCATTCTATTTCTGTGCCTGCTCGTACCATTGGCAGCGCCTCACCCTATCGCCGGTTACACGGCAACGGCGTTGATGCTTTCTTTTATCGGTATAAATAAAAAAAACCTGTTATTCATTCTATTCATTTATTTCCCTGCCCGTCCCTTATTGATGGAACTGAATAGCGGCTTGACCTATACGGGTGACCTGATCATCCTCACCCTATTCATTTCTTTACTCATTGAAAGATTCAAAAAGGGCGAATGGCAATTTTCAAAATATCATTTTACTGCGCCCTTTTGGTTGTTTTGTTTAATTGGTGCCGGGTCTGCACTTATAAACGGAGTGGGAATCCTCCCCATCCTATTTGAACTCCGTGCATTGCTTATTACATTCTTGCTTCTTTACATTATCGGTGAATTAAATCTAGAAAGAAAGGATATCTTTCGCTTTTTGAAGGTAATCCTAATATTCACAATCTTGCTTTGCCTGCATGGCCTAGTGGAGAAAATCTTTTCACGTACGATCTTGCTTCCCCAT
This sequence comes from Bacillus sp. SD075, assembly GCF_017355165.1. Taxonomy (GTDB): domain Bacteria; phylum Bacillota; class Bacilli; order Bacillales; family DSM-1321; genus Peribacillus. The sequence goes on from NZ_JADILK010000008.1 coordinate 138,680, forward strand.
GAATGGGAAATGTGGAACCTTTCTCCAACAAACCGGATAAGGATTTATGGAGCACCTGCCAATCCTAATGTATTCGCCTTATTCTTAAGCATCCAGTTATTCCTGAGTTTCTTTCTATTTCAGTCGCTGAAAAAAAATAAATGGATCGTCTTTCTGGCAGCCATCCTGCTTTCCGGAACGTTACTGCTTACCTATTCACGGGGCACGATGATTGCATTCGGGTTCGCGGCGCTTGTCTTTATCATATGGACTAGAAATAAACCATTCCTCAAATATGCTGTTGGGGCATTTTGTCTCGGCCTGCTTCTTATTTATTACCCAGTATTATTTGCATCCAGTAAAGTGGAGGTTTCCGCATCGATTCCCATGGAAAATGTGGTAATTGGCAGCACCCCCTCATCTGAAAACGAATATGCACTCTCCAATCGTTTTTCAGAAATGTTCTCTGATAAGACTCTGCACCAGAGTACAGAATGGGGCCGGTTATATGTCCTAATAAAGGGAGTGGAAATTTTCAAAGATCACCCGATAATCGGTACGGGGCTAGCGACCTTCGGAGATTCAGCCACACTTTCCTTTTCTTCACCAATTTATCAGGAATACCAAATTGGTGAAAGGATGTATACCGATAATCAATATATCCAGATTCTGGTTCAAACGGGCATACTGGGCTTTCTTGCGGTTCTTGCATTCATCTGTTTTTCCTGCCGTAAAATCCTTAAATCGGGAAATCGCACTTTGGCAGCGTTTACCCTCTGCCTGATGTTCGCCGCATTATTAGCAGGACTTTTCTACAATGTTCTCGAAGATAAAACGTTTACGCTGATATTTTATAGTTGTTTGGGATTTTGTTTACAGAAGGACATCATTTTAAAGGATTGAAAATATGCCTACTCTTTCACATGTCATTAAATCGGTCGGGCTCGTCACTATTATTGCAGCCATTGGAAAAGTCCTCGGATTCGGGCGGGAATCGATCATAGCCGCCTATTTCGGGGCATCATCCATGGCAGATGTTTTTTTCGTGGCAAGCCTCATACCAACCATTCTTTTTACGGCTCTCGGCAGCGGTCTTCAGGCCGGCGTTATTCCTATTTACTTGGAAAAGAAGACGGATAACCCGTTGAAAGCTGATGAATTCATCAGTGTTTTAGGTTCATTTTTTATGCTGGTAGCCGCAGTCATGACCATTGCCTGCATGATTTTCATAAAACCGCTCGTCATGTTGACAGCCCCTGGTTTCTCTGATGCAGAGCTTGCCTTGACGGAGTCACTGACCCGGATCATGCTGCCCAGTTTACTATTTTTCACGCTTTCTTACATGGCGACGGGGGTCCTGAATGCGAATAAGCGTTTTATTCTGCCGGCACTCACTTCGACTGCACAAAACACGGTCATTATAGCAGCCACCATATTGTTCGCTGCTCCGTTTGGGATTGAAGGGTTGGCATGGGGGTTCGTGTTCGGTGCTGCAAGCCAGTTCCTTATCCAATACCCGTCATTGAAGAAATACGGAATCCGGCCCATCATCTCTTTCCTGCCTCATAAACGGCAGATCGTGCAAACTCTGTATACCTTTTATCCAATCATTATCGCCGCTTTGGCGATCCAGTTGAATAGTGTCGTCGATCGGATTATTGCGACCTCGCTTGAAACCGGAAGCGTATCGGCACTGAACTATGCGAATCGCCTGCTCTGGCTGCCATTAAGCATTGTCCTCACGCCGCTGATTACCGTATTGTACCCTTCAATCGTCGAGCGTGCGCTTATAGGTTATCAAACTTTCCTTAATTTGACCTTAAAGGGGCTGAAATCGCTATTATTTTTAGCGATTCCATTCATGGTCGTCATGTTAATCAGCGGAAACAGCTTAATCACTCTGGCCTTCCAGCGCGGGGCTTTCGACGCTTCAGCAACCGAAATGACGTATAGGGCGTTCATCTTTTATTCAGCTTGCCTCCCGTTCTTTGCACTGAGGGATTATCTGATGAACGCCTTCTACGCCTTGAAGAAAACGAAAGTGGCGATGTATTCCTGCCTGATTGCCGTAATGCTTAACGTCCTGCTTAGCTTGGTCCTATCACGTTTTCTCGGCGTAGGTGGAATCGCTTTAGCATCGGGCATTTCCATGCTGCTGCAATCTCTCTACCTTTTCGTCTATCTATGGCTGAAGACAGCAAGGGCGGACAAGGCCGCTTTCAGGGATGTTTTTCAGGAAAGCAGCAAGCTTGTCATCATCGGAACCATCATTTACGGACTCGCTATCTGGATCCATCCGCTTACACTAAAGTTGCCCATCATCATGGAATTAGTGATCATCTCGCTGCTGGTATTCGGATTATATCTCGCTTTATCCATCCTTTTTAAAGTAAGCGGCCTGCAAGCGATGAAAAGGATCAAATCTTCAAAGTAATACATTAGAAGAAGGAGTGCCATTATGGAAATTCTAATCACAACGATTTTCAACTACCCTCATGAAGGAGGGCTATCGAGCCATATCACTACGTTAAAAAAGGGTTTAATGTCGCGGGGCCATACTGTTGACATCTTATCTTTCTCTCAATTACCACCTTTCAAGAGGAAGATGCTCGCCCAGGCGCCAGGATTCCTATTAAATAAGGTAAAAAAGGGGAGCGGCCAGCTTTTCAATGACCGGCAACGCCAAAAATTATTGGCTTCATCTATTAAAGCCTTGAAAAAGAACTATGATGTCATTAATGCTCAAGACATTTTCGCAACGCTTGCCTCCATCGAATCCGGGATACCAACGGTGCAAACCGTCCATGGGTATTATTCATTCGAGGCAGTCAGCAGGGGCGCCCTTCTTCCGGATAGTGAAGAAGATTTGATCATTCGCGGGCTGGAAAGAAAGGCTTATCAGTCAGCTGCAAAAGTCGTGACGGTCGATCAAAGGATCAAAGACTATATAAATCATTGGGCGCATATAGAGGCGGATACGATCAAGAACTTCATTGACGTGTCTGCTTTCAAACCGGAAATGGCAAAGCGGGAGCAAACTCGCCGGGTCTTTCAAATCCCCCTACATAAAAAGATGCTTTTCGTTCCGAGAAGAATGACGGAAAAGAACGGTGTCATCTACCCGCTCCTTGCTCTGCCGGAGGTGCTGGAAAACCATCCTGAAACGGTATTGGTCTATGCAGGTACAGGAGAACAGCGAAGCCGGCTTGAAGACACCGCAGCTAGGCTCAAAATATCCGATTCCGTGCATTTTCTTGGTTCAGTGCCGTTCGAGGAAATGCATAACCTCTATGAAGCATCGGACATCGTACTCATCCCAAGCGTTCATTCCCACGGGGTGGAAGAAGCTACTTCCATTTCTGCATTAGAAGCGATGAGTTGCCGCTCACCCGTCATTGCAAGCGCGATTGGGGGTTTAAAGGAGATTCTCATTGATGGAGAAGATGGTCTGTTAGTAGAGGAAAAAAATAAAGAAGCACTTGCACAAGCCATCTCCATTCTGCTTAATGACACTAAATATGCAACAAAGTTAGCTGCGAAAGCAAGATATAAAATGGAAAGTGAATACTCCCATCTTACTGCTGCCGAGCGCTTTGAGAAAGCTTATGATGAAGTGCTAAACTAAAAAAAGCAGACCCGAAACCCGGGTCTGCACAGTATAGACAAAAAGAGTTCCATCTAAATTTTAATACATAGTTGATTGGAACGGAAGGTACGGGACTCCTGCGGGAAAAGCGTGGCCAGGGGAGACCCCGTAGGCGAAAAGGCGCCGAGAAGGCTCCCGGACCGCCCGCGGAAAGCGAGTGCCTGGAGTGGAAATCAACGTTCTAATTGTACAAACCCCTAAAAAAAAGCAGACCCGAGGCCCGGGTCTGCTTTTGATATCATACCAGTGCGGAACTACGCCTTTTCATTTGTTCTTCACGGTATTTTTTCTGTTCTTGTTTAGACATGGCGTTATATTCTTTTAAGAATGCTTCATATTTCGGCATTACTTCGTTCATGGCACCATATGCCTTTAATTCTCCATATTCAAGCCATAAAGCCTTTTGGCAAAACTTCTTCATCTGACCGACTGAATGGCTGACAAAGAACATCGTTTTGCCCTTCGTCTTAAATTCGTTCATCTTCTCTAAACATTTTTCAGCAAAGTTTTTATCCCCGACAGATAAGGCTTCATCAATAATCAGGATATCTGGATCGATATGCACGGAAATGGAAAAACCAAGCCTGGATTTCATGCCGCTTGAGTAAGATTTCACCGGTTGGTCAATGAACTTGCCAAGTTCTGAAAACTCAATGATCTCAGGCTCAAGTTCTTTGATCCGATTTTTATCGAATCCAAGCATCAGCATTTTCAGCTCGATGTTTTCTCTACCCGTCAACTGATTATTCAGACCCGATGAAACGGCAATCAAAGCCGTCTTCCCGTTTGTTTGGACATTTCCGTCCGTAGGCGGGATTATGCCTGCAATAATATTGGACAATGTGGATTTACCTGATCCGTTGACACCGACAAATCCTATTACATCGCCCTTTTCTGCTTCAAAACTTACATTCCTCAGAGCAAAATACTCTTCCCCATAGCTTTTGGGCAAAAGGAGATCCAATAATTTTTCCGAGTTTTTATTATATAATTTATATTTTTTCGTTACATCTTTGACTATTACCGATTTTTCCAACTTTTCTCACTTCCAGTTTACTTAAAGTCAACAAAGCGATCTCTAAACCTGACATGCAGCGAGGAACCTATCAAAAACAAGATGATAATGACTGCCCAGAAATAAAGGGTATACTCCCAATGCTCTATCAGATACCATGATTCCCCCAACAATGAAGCTCGATACCCCTCCACGATATAATATAGTGGATTCAGCTTCATGATATTGACTATGATAGGATGCTCCTTAGCATCCATTACCCAAAGGATTGGTGTTAAATAAAACAAGACTTTCATTAAGGACAAGATTATATTATGAACGTCACGAATAATGGTTGATAATGTTGAAGAGATTAAGCCAAATGAAAATAACAGCGCAACCGTCGCGGCAACATAATATGGCAGCTGTATGATATAAACTGTTGGGAGATATCCAGTAAAACCTAATAGGATGATGATGACTCCCAGCAGCATGAGATGCTGATACAACTTAGCAAAGATGACATACGAAGGAATGACACTCATCGGAAAACTCATCTTGGATACCATATTCAGTCGGGAATAGATGGATTTGGACGTTTGGGTTATTGAAGGATTCACAAAAAACCAGACAACGATCCCTGCCATCAGCCATGGAAGGAAATCTTCACCGCGGTTTAAGATTATAAATCCGAACACAAACCAATAAATGGCAATCTGTATCATCGGATTGATGATTTCCCATAGGATGCCCAGGTAGTTATTGCTGTTGGCACTTTTCATCTCATAAACAGATAAACGCCTTACCAAATAAAAATTATTGATTTGTTCTTTTAAAACGGTCAAAGCTGAACTCATAAATTACACGGACCTTCCTAAAAACACTTTTTCTACGACACGGCGTGAAGCCTGGCCATCCTCGAGTGCACAAAACCGCGCGTGAAAATGATTGATATCATTGGTATTTTCATATTTCATCGTCTTGATACTATCAATGACCGCATCAGATGTTTTAACTAACAAACCAGGTGCATTCTTTTCAAAATCAAAGTAAAACCCGCGAAGCTTATCCCTGTAATTTTCAATGTCATATACATAGAAAAGCATCGGACGCTGTAAATTTGCGTAATCAAAGAATACGGATGAATAATCAGTTATTAATAAATCTGAAATAAGATACAAATGACTAATATCTTCGTAACTGGATAAATCGTAGGCGAATCCTTGATACGCCGATAAATCCAAGTTCTCAGAAACCAAATAATGCAGACGGAGCAAAATGATATACTCCTCCCCCAATTCCTGTTTCATTCGATCCAGATCCAGTTTTATTTCAAACTTATATTTTCCCTTGCTATAAAACTCATCGTCTCTCCAAGTCGGGGCATATAAAACGATCCTTTTCTCTATTGGTATACCCAACTTCTGTTTCAATGAGTCGATTGTATCACGATTATTCCCATTGTAAAGTATATCATTGCGGGGATAACCGGTTTCGAGAATTTTAGAAGGAGCAACATTGAAGGCACGGGCAAAAATTTCACTTGAATAAGCGTTCGGTGAAATTAAATAGTCCCATTTACTTGATTCGGCATGGAAATTTTCCTTATATTTATCCGTCGTTGTTCCAGGCATATGAACTTCATTCATATCCGCCGCAAGTTTCTTTAATGGAGTACCATGCCACGTTTGCAAATAGATCGTGTGCTTCGGCTTCGGAATCCAAAGCGGGAGCCTGCTGTTCGTTACCCAATAATGGGCTCTTGTCATTTTGAGCAGCCAACTAAATGAAAAACGATTGAGATAAGGGATGCCTGCCTCCTCGAAATGCGCTGTATACCTTTTATCTACGCTCCAATACATTTTATATTCAGGATGGTTACTCTGCAAGTATTCATAAATCGCACGGGGATTGCAGCTATACTGCTTACCCAAAAAGCTCTCAAAAATAACAAGCTTCCGGTCCACTGGCAATACTGTGCCCGCCAATGCAAAAGCCATTTTATATCCTCTTAAAAAAATTGCTTTAGCCTTATCTTTAACAAGCGATAGAAAGGAAGGTCTCTTTGAGGTTTGTATTTTATCATTTGACATATCCGATCTCCCTTTTTATTGATTAATGATATTGGAACCATGCTAATAAACCGAATTAAAAATAAGCTCGCCCAATAGAAGGGAGAGCTTATTTTTGGTGTACTTCTAACAGCTACTCCAAAGACTTTATTGCCAGTCCCAAATTATTTGCCACTGTTGTATAAAACTCCACATTTTTCTTATTATACGTCATCTTATTTTTCAGGATCCTTTTAACATTCACCAATTGATAATCATTGTAGCGAATGAACACCGTAAATAATGACTTTTCCATTTTATCAATTTCATCTAACGAAACAGTAAAATGACCTCTATTACCTTCTATCTGAATTCCGCAATTGATTTCATTGTCAATTCTTGTTCGATCACGTATCAATACAGAATCTATGTTGTCTATATCATCACCATAAATCTCAAAACTTTGATGGTAGACATTATCCATAATATAAGAATCCAATGCACGGGCAAGCATTGGTATCCTTACGTAGCGATATTCACCTTCCAGAAATGGAAGTTCATAATAAGGTAAACCATCTTTAATATAATATCTTTTATTGGAATCTCGCTTTAACCATTCAAACAACTTTACGAAATCATCCATACGATCCTCCATGAATAATTCAAGTGCCAATTTATAAATAGGTACTTGAAATTCATTCTTGAAGTCATATGACAAGTTTTTCGCAGTTTCGACAGCTTCACCTAATATTTTAATAAAATCTTCTTTATTCTTGGATTTCACAAAGGTTTGACTGTCGAACGTTTTTACAATATCGTACTCATAAATCCGGTTAAGAGCCGCCTTTTTCAATTCAATTGCAATATCCTTGGATTGAATATACTTTATTATGTCAACATCCGCTTTTCTTTTGTCCAACACATTCGTAACACGTGTTAAAGAAGAGGAGTTTTCCGAAGTTCTATTGACATAATAAATAGGTTTTGTAGTAGTCGATACTGCTCTAACTATAAAGAAAACATCTGTAAAAAACCATTTATCTTCACCGAATTTCATATTTGGAAAACCAATTTCATTTTCTTTAACCATTGGCAGATCCATCATCCTGGCCGTTGGACCCATATGATAAAAAAAGTGCGGAACATCCAATGGGCTGATGCTTCTTCTTTCTTTAATGGAAGCAAACTCACCGATAACACTCTCTGACTCCGATTCGACTTTTACCGTTTTGCCCACTACATAATCATCACCGGTTTCCTCCAGGATGTTATATAGGCTCTCCAGTCCATCATGGGCAAGCCAGTCATCCGCGTCTAAAAAAGTTATATATTTGGATGTTCCCAATTCTATTCCAATGTTTCTGGGGGTCCCAGGTGATCCATTAGTTTCCTGAAGGGTAACTGAACAGATATTTTTATATTTAGCTGTATACTCTTGAATGATTTTATTGGTGCCATCAGACGAACAATCATCAATGATGATATATTCGATCTGATCTATACCCATGGTTTGATTTATTACTGATTCAATCGTTTTTCTGATGAATTTTTCAGCATTGTATACAGCAGTGACAACTGTGACTTTTTTCCCTTTTCCTAAAAATTTATTTCTTAAGCTTACAGGATTATTTTTTATTGAAATAGTACCGCTCTTTAAAAGTTCCCTCGCCTTTTGACGTACCATGAATTTCATACGATCCCTCTCCTTTATGACTAGAGGTAACATAGATGATTAGGACCAGGCAGCCAGTTCACCAGTTACTTAAAGGCAACAATACCCTTTATTTAAGGGATCAATCATTAAAAAATTTATCCACGATTCTCTGTGTAGCTTTACCATCCTCTATTCCACAATACTTCTCTCTAAATAAACCATACCTCTCTTTGTATTGCATGTTTATTTCATCCATATTGGTAATAGTATCGATAATCTCCTCAGTTGTTTTTAAAAACGGACCTGGTGCTTCCTTTTCAAAATCCATATAGAATCCTCGGATGTTATCTCTGTAATCTTCCAAATCATAAGTGTAGTACAAAATTGGCCGAGCAGTATTAGCAAAATCGAACATCACTGAAGAATAATCCGTAATCAATATATCAGAAATCAGGTAAAGTTCCTGAATATCTGAATAATTGGATACATTTATCACGAAATCCTCGAATTCACTAGAGATGCTGAGATTATTACTTATAACAACATGCATCCTTAACAACAGGATATATTCATCCCCTAGTTCTTCCTTCATTCTTTCCAAATCAAATTTCAGCTCGAAAATAAATTTATTGTTTTTCGAAGTTTGATTATCCCGGAATGTAGGAGCATATAAGATGACTTTTTTTCCTTTTGGTATCTTCAATTTCCCCATCACTGACTTGGCAATTATTGAAGCATCTTCCCTGTAAAACAAATCATTCCTTGGGTATCCCGTCTCTAATATTTCCCCTTCATATTTGAAGGCACTTCTGAAAGCCTCGGATGCGTATGGACTTGGTGATATTAAATAATCCCAAGTTCTCGTCGCACCATGAACTCGATTTAAGTACCCCTCGTCCCTTCCTTGAATATTGTCTATATCAAACAACATTTTTTTCAAAGGGGTACCATGCCAAGTCTGAATATATGTCGTTTCCTTCCTTTTGCTTAAATAGGTAGGGAAGTTTTGATTGTTTATCCAATAACCTGCTTTGGCTAAATAATAATAGTATTCCGGACTTAAGCGCTTTACAAGCTTCGTATTCTTTCCTTTTATCGGTAAATTACCATTATACACCCAAACTTTTTTATATTTATTATCCCTTTTGACCAGTTCTTCATAAATATACTTGGGGCTATCCGCAACTTGCTTCCCTATCCCACTTTCAAAAAGAATAAGGTCCCGGTCAACCGGGATAAGCCTGGACATAATTTTATAAACCTTTTTCATGACAGGGAAATACATTTCACTTTTCCTAAATCGATTCAAAATGAGTTTTGATATCGGATGGTTATATAATTTAATTAGTGTATTTTGATCTTTTTCTGCATGTTGAATCACTTCGAATATCCTTGAATTAGAATGGACATCGCGATATTTAATAAAACGGTTGGCCTTATCTATATACTTTTTCTTCATGACAAAATCAGTATTGGCATATTCGGCTAATACACCTAACAATTCATCCAATTCATCCACGATTTCACCCGGAAGATCGTTATCCAAATCCAAATGTGACGGCCTTTTCCCTATGAAACGATCTCTATCAAATTGATAGTAAATAACCGGTTTATGCAGGAAACTAAAGTCAAAGGCTACACTTGAATAGTCCGTAATCATAATCGCACTTTCCTTAATTAATCTTTGGACATCCACTTCGCCCTGACTAATCACCCGAACTGGAGCATCCTTAAAATAAGACGTGAATTTCTGCATATTGGGGTGAAGGCAAAAAATGATTTCAAACCCATTGTCTTTAGATAACTCATGTAAAACCGGATGATTCACTAATTTCTGATACCTTTCAAAATAATCGCTTTCCAAAAATATTTCATCGGATGTGATCCAATCTCTCCATGTTGGAATGATCAATAATTGCCGCTTTGTTAAAACATCATCCTTAAACAGGGAATCGAACCTAGAAAGTCCGGTTGTGAATACTTCCTTTTCGCTGTACCCAAAATCAGTTACTATCATATCCTTTTCGAAGTCTGAGCTTACTAGGAAAACATCCGTACTAAAACCGGAAACTGCATTTTTTCCGTAGTTTGCCACCATATTTTTAGTGCCCATTACACCATGTTGGAGAAATACCTTAACTCCCTTAACGCGATTTTTAAATTCAGATGTTCTTAAAGGATATAAATAATCCGGATGATGTGATGAAATGATACGTGTCGATTCCATGGTCTTTTTAATATGATCCTTTGACTTGAAATAAAGTATATTCCCAAAGGGCTCGACATTCTTGGCTTCCACGGAATTTTCTTCTATTACATAATACACTTCTTTTTCAGGGTGATTTTCCCTCATATATTTAAAAAAGTGATATCCGGTATCCTGGGCTTTATACGTTCTTTCACCAATTAGCCAGACATCCTTTTTCTTTTTAAATAAAGTCAAAAATCGCCTCCACCCCATCATCCTGTTTAAATATCGATAACTTTCTGTGGAGAAGTTAAACACTTCCAAAGATAAATTGGATGCTTTAAACGTATAATATGGATTGATGATAGCAACTCCATTATTTGAGCTGACATCTGTCTTTTTAGTAAATAATTTCGTTCTGGTGGTTGGTCTTCCGACGCGTACCATTTTCGGCTCTTCCTGATCATGTAACTGTAATTTCATGTAAATGTCATAAACATCATCTTCCAAATCCGCACTGACTAATTGCGCTAAGTCCAATTTCAAATCATATATATAACGATTCAGTCCATATTTCTTAATATTCATCTCCTTATTATGAATAAAAGATATATTTGCCTGATATTCATTGTCACTTTGTCTTCCCTTTACTAGGGCCTCACCTTTTACGATCGTTGAATGTTTGGTGAAAATTTGACCATTAATTTGCATGGTCTTCGATTTGTTTTTGATTTTTTCAATTTGAGACTTAACCTGAACTTTAGGGACTGTATTGTAGTAAAGAGACAAATTCCCTTTATTCGTTATAGAGAATATGCATTGTTTATCTTCATAGTTGTACATACTCAAATTGTTTATGCGTGTTTCCTGAAAGCGCCCTAGACGAATTGGGTATTCGATATGAACCTGTTCGTTCACATCTACATATTCAGCTTTATGTTCGATACTAAGTAATGTTTTTTTGCTCAGCTTTTCAACCGGAACGGAAACCTTTATATAACAATCATAAACAGTCGGTTCATCCTCTTCTAATTTCCGCATTAAATCTTTCATATCTACATTAAACTCAAATTTGGATAAGCTCGCTGATTCAGCTAGTATTATTTTTTGATCGTCATTTTCCCTAGAATATAGCCATAGTTCTTTTGCGCAATAATGTTCTATTGAAAATTCCCCTTTTATCAATAGCTTGTTTTCCTCTTGCGCAATGGTCAGAACTTGTTTCAGCTTAATTTTAGGAGTTTTTTTTGCTTTCCTTTTTCCAAGAAGCTTTTTAATCATTTTAGACCACCTATAACAAATTATTTATTTAAATAAAAATGAATCATTCATTGTACTTTAAAATCATAAACTTTTTTCAGTTTTTCCTCAATATCATTAAACGGACAGGAAAACCGCCCGTAAATTACCTTTAATTCCACCAACAAACTAAAAAGACAATATTAGGTTATCTGTTATCGAAAACAAACTATACTAAAACTAAAGACCATTCCCGGGAAGTATTGCCATAAAAATCATATGCACATCCTTCCATGTTGCCAGAATGGAAAGGGAATAGCAAAAACATGTCTTTTAATGGCAAAGAAGACTTCTTGGCATCAAAGCGTTCGCATTCAAAACAGGGATTATGGGCTCCCAATAATCAAACTGTTTTACTTGCCCTTCATTAATAGGGCTATTAAATGTTTAGCGATAGACTGATGGCCTATACATGACCTTCCTCTTTCTTCATGAGGTACTGCCACTTCACCTTCACTATTTGAAAAAAGGGATTTCTGAAGCGCCTCTAGTTGTTCTCTCCTAAACGTGATAAAATTGTAAATGGCTTTATTTTGATTGCAGCAAGAAGATGAAATTTTTCTTATCATAACGTTCATCAACTTACTTAAAGTAATGTGATGAATGTTATTTCTAAATACCATACAGTATGATTATGCCCTACAGAGTAGTTCAAATTAGTCAACGTTTAATTTTAACTTAATAATTAATATTTACAATAATCATCCATATAAAAAAAATGTGGTTTATTTGTAAAAAAATTGTGGTTTATTTGTAAAGCTATTAAGTTATAATTAGTAAGAGAAAGTCATTGCCTAAAAATATAGGAAAACAACAAGCAGAATTAACATGCTAGTTGCCTGTTTGATTGTTCCATTTCATATTCTAATAGACCAAATATATATTAATTTGATTGAATAACAGTTTAAGAGTTTTAAAGGAGGAATAAACATGAAGAAAGTAATCACTTACGGAACCTTTGATTTGCTTCATTGGGGTCATATCAATTTATTGAAACGCGCTAAAGATTTAGGGGATTATCTGATCGTTGCCATTTCCACTGATGAATTCAATGCATTAAAAGACAAAAAAGCTTATCATAGCTTTGAAAACAGAAAAATGATCCTTGAATCAATTCGCTATGTGGATGAAGTTATACCTGAAGACAATTGGGAACAAAAGAAGGAAGACATCGTTCGTGAGGGTGTAGATATCTTTGTAATGGGTGATGACTGGAAAGGCGAATTCGATGAATTATCCGAAGTTTGTGAAGTGGTCTACCTTCCAAGAACGATCGGCATTTCGACTTCCAAAATTAAAGATGACCTTTTACAAGTTACGAATGGCTAAAGAATTTGCGATAGGAATTTATCTTTTTAGTTTCAAAGTTTTATTCTCTATCTTTAAACTTTTCCCTTTATATGACAAAACGACCTTTGTCACATCATTCGGGGACAATTGCCAATATATCGCAGATGAAATGGACAAGCAGGACATTTCCGTCCAAAAAGTGTTTTTAATGAAATCGAGCAGTTCTATACAAGTTAAGGACGATGGGGTAACCATCGTCCTTCCGTTTGAATCCAAGAATATCCTGGCCATGATCCGATCGATTTATCATCTGGCTACATCAAAATGGATTATCATCGATAATTATTTTGGCTTTCTTTCAGCCATTGCATTCAAAAAGGAAGTGACATGTGTCCAAGTGTGGCATGCGGCCGGTGCCGTTAAACAGTTCGGGGCAAAAGATCCTTCCATTCAAAACCGTTCAGCCGGGGCAAGGAAAAGATTTTTAGATGTATATAATAAATTCGATTATGTTACGGCAGGTTCAGAGAGAATGGCCGAGATTTTTCAGGAAAGTTTTCAACTACCGGCATCCCATATCCTAAGGACCGGGATACCTCGGACCGATTTCTTTTTTAATGATGAATCAAAAAGAACTGCCCGTAATGCTTTGCTGGCCAAGTATCCAGAACTTGTGCATAAGAAAATAATGTTATATGCCCCTACATTTCGTAATGAAGGCTTGAACAGCGGAGAGATTGCACTTGATTTCGAATTACTCTACAGGGAACTTCAGGGCGAAAATTATGCGTTAATTCTAAAACTGCATCCCGCTGTAAAAGCGGAGCATGATTTACAAGATAAATTCCCGGGTTTCATTTACCCTGTCAATAATGAATTTCACGTTAATCAACTGTTGATCAGTACAGATCTTTTAATAACCGATTATTCTTCGATTCCATTTGAATTCTCTTTTTTGGGAAGACCCATGATATTCTTTGCATATGACTTAGATAAGTATGTGCAGGAACGGGGATTCTGGGAGGATTACTCTTCTTCCATGCCCGGACCCGTGGTATCTACCACAGAAGAGCTCATAAAGGGAATCCATACCGCCGATCAGTCATTAATGAAGATCGCTTCCTTTAACCAAAAATGGAATGAATACTCCACAGGACATTCAAGCAGGGATTTAGTTGATTTCCTTTTTAAATAAAACCACCCACTTCGTTTTACGAAGTGGGTTTTCATTTTTGTCAATATCCCCTCAACGAAACACCCTAAAATCAGGGATATTTTTACAGCGAATGACAAATAAAAACAAGGAACTCCATTCTATGAAAAAAGACTCATAATATAGAAAATATTGTAGATTATAATACTCAAACCCCACCAATATAAACCAGTAAAATACTACTATATTCCCCTTGTAACAAAAATGTAATATGTTTAAATCCATTTAATTTGTTAGAATAGGGAAAAAGACATATTAGAGGTGGAAAACCGTGAAAAAAAGTGTTGTCGCATTTTCGACATTAGCCATTTTATCTTCGACTTTTGTTTCTCCTGCCCTTGCCGGTACATATACAGTCAAAAGCGGTGATAACTTAAGTAAAATCGCCCAAAAGCATAATACGACGGTAAAAGACTTAAAACAGCTTAATAACTTAAAATCAGACTTTTTGAGAATCAATCAAAAATTAACTACACCCAACTCCAAAACAACATCAGATGCTCCTTCAGTTTCCGTAAAAAAAACAAAGAATGCCACATATACCATTGTTTCAGGTGATACCTTAACCAGGATAGCAAACAAGCATAACCTTACACTTGCTGAATTGATGCAAATGAATAACTTAAAATCCGATAGGATTTATGCTGGCGCCAAACTTATCGTATCCAAATCAACCACCACCACTACCATTGACTTTCCCGGCAGTTCCAAACCATCCAATGTTACTCAGACCCCAGCCAATTCGTCTACATACATTGTGGTAAAAGGTGACACACTTTCCGGAATTTCCAGAAAAACCAACTTGACTGTAGCTCAGCTTAAATCAATCAACTCATTAAATTCCGATTTAATCAGGGTGGGTCAGAAACTAAAATTAAGTAGTTCGGCAAGCACTGCCCCTGCAGATAAAAACGATGATGGAAAAGTGGAAGCCCCAAGTTCGGGGAACAAAGTGGCCAACCTTGTTTCCGAAGCAAAGAAATTGATTGGTACGCCTTATTCGTGGGCGGGCGCCTCCCCATCAGGTTTCGATTGCAGTGGATTTATTTACTATACCTTCAAGAAGGCTGGGTATGAAGTATCCAGGCTTTCATCTTCCACATATTATGATATGGGTAAAAAAGTTACTTCACCGAAAAGTGGCGATCTTATCTTCTTTGCAACAGGTTCCAATAAAGCAGTGGTAAACCATATGGGAATCTACTTGGGCGGCGGGGAATTCATTCATGCCTCATCAAGTAAGGGAGTAACAATCAGTACTACTTCAAACTCTTATTTCAAGAGTAAAATCATCGGTTATAGAAGTTTATAAGATTTACTTGCCAGACTTCTCTTAGAGTCTGGCAATTTTATGTAAAAGAACCATAGTTTTTTAACCATGGTTACACAATTAAGGGAAAATTAGAATGATGTGCCAACGAGGGAATTCAGTTTCTGTGAATCCTTCGTTTTTTTGAATAAAAAAAGGTAAATATGCACTCTAAGTACAAAAAGAAACTATTCTATTTTTGACAGAAAAAAGGTATAGTTAAAAACATACCGTCTTAGGTACTTTTTCACACCTTCCATTTTGTTGGATGGTTAAGGGAGGAATATTAAATGAGATCCGAACATAAAAAAAAGAAAAAGAAACGCAAAGCGTTTAAAATAATTGGCTTCACCCTTCTTATCCTTTTCATTGGCACAGGTGTTTATGGCGCTTCAGTTTATAAATCATTATCCGGTGCGATTCACACTATGCAGGGTACAGCGCATAAAACGGATAAGCGTGTAGAGGACATCAAGTTCAAAAGCAAAGATCCATTTTCATTACTGATTCTTGGTGTGGATGAAAGAAAAAATGACTCAGGTCGATCAGATACGATGATTGTCATGACGGTTAATCCTAAAAAAGAATCGATTGAGTTATTAAGTTTACCGAGAGATACGCGTACAGAGATCATCGGTAAAGGTACAAATGATAAAATGAACCATGCCTACGCTTATGGCGGAGTTGCCATGTCAATAAATACAGTGGAAGCCTATTTGGATATTCCGATTGATTATTACGTCAAAATGAATATGGAAGGCTTTCAGGATATTGTGAACGCAGTTGGCGGTGTCACAGTCGATAATGATATGGACCTTGCCTACAAAGGATATACCTTCAACAAAGGCACGATCGACTTAGATGGTAAAGAGGCCTTGATTTATTCCCGAATCCGTAAAGAAGATCCCCGCGGGGATTATGGACGGCAAATGCGGCAACGCCAGGTTATCCAGGCTGTCATGAAAAAAGGGGCAAGCCTATCAACACTTACCAATTATGACGATATATTCGAAGCCCTGGGTAAAAACGTGGAAACCAATTTAAGTTTCAATGAAATGTTGAGTATCCAAAATAACTACAAATCATCCCTCAAAAATATTGATCAATACACACTTGAAGGTGACAATCAACGGGTGAATGGCGTTTGGTACAACATCGTTCCAGAAGATACAAAGCTTGAAGCCCAAAATCGTGTGAAAACACATCTGGGATTATAATGAATGGAGGGTGGCTTTTATCAGTCATCCTCTTTTTCACTTTTTTCTCTATCCTTCATTTGTTTAAAGTAATCGGAACGTATCACTTGATCACTCAAATCAATCTCTTTTTGGTCTGCTGGTGAAAACCCATCAACCTTGCCTTCCCCATTTATTTTCATTTGAGAACCATAATCCCCTTTTAATATCAAAGCATCGCCCTCTTCTCCATTCAGCATGCTTTCTCCGAAGTATGAAGAACTCTTAATATTGAACAGATCATACAGAGTTGGTAGAATATCGATTTGGCCCGCTACCTTATCAATCGTTCCTCCTTCCATATCCTCCTGATAAATGATCACGGGAATGGGCATATATTTTTCAATCCACTCTTCATCGCTAATTTTACTGCCGTAATACGCTTCAACCTCGTGTTTATCTTTTAAAAATAGCCCATCATGATCTCCGTAAATGACAATCACGCTGTCTTTCAATTTTCCGTCATCCTTCAACTTCTTTACAAAATCCCCGATGGCTGAATCTGTATAATGAATGGCTTCAAAATATTTAGTCAGGTAACTGTTCTCTTTTCCAACTTCAGGCCTCAATGTTATCTGTTCCCTCGGTAATGAAAAAGGTACATGGCTGGTCAATGTAACGAAAAAAGCGTAATAAGGATTTGGCTCATCTTTTAAGAAATCATAGCTTTGATTGAAGAAACTGCGGTCTCCCAAGCCCATCGAAATCATCTCATCTTGCTGCATATCCTCTATGGAAAGATAATCATCAAACCCTAGTGAAGGATATGCATGCTGCCTATTCCAAAAGTCTTCTTCATCTCCGTGGAAAGCAAAACTTTGATAATCCCACTTCTTTAATTCCTTAGCAAGACCCGGAAAATCATTATATGGGAATCGAAAAAAGGTCGCGCCCTGCTTTAAAGGAAATAGTCCAGTATTCACGATAAGCTCTCCGTCAGATGAATTTCCAAATACCGTCTGTGGATATACCTGAGGGAAGTACAACCCCCCTTTAGCCAGTTCATTCATGAATGGCGTGACCTCCTGCCCGGCACTGCTTTGAAATAGCGGAAACGCCTGTAAAGATTCCACTTGGATGATAATGAGGTTTTTCCCCTCCAAAGAGCCTGAATGGGCATTTTCCTTTCTTTTCTTTTTATTGAAGTAATCAGAAACGGCCTTCTTTTCTTCCGAAGACATGCCATGCCTTCCCGAGTCAGTAAAATAGGCATACGTATCCAATGCGTGATGACCGATCGGGCCCCAGTTTCGCAAGAAGGTATTCGCCTCATAACGCCGGGTTATATCTACTTTATCTATAAAGATATTCTTGACCGGCTTTAATCCTGCTATCATCAGGAATATTAGGGCCGGCAAAAGTGCCATATGCTTAAGGGGGTATTTTTTCTTCACAAATGACTCAGCAATTGGAATGCTTACCAGCAGAAAGATTGCATCCTTGATTTCCATCATACTGAAAATACTTTCACCAAGCCCATTCAGATTGCTTTGTTGCATCCACATATACGAAGTTATAGGTGTTGAATAATAGCGATAAAACCAGATGTCACCAAGGAAAAAGACCATGATTGAAAGAAGGAAAACTGAAAAAATGATGCCCTTTACGATCCGACCCGGTATCATTTCCTTCAGATAAACAATAAAACCGGCAACACCGATGATTATCGTACTTATCCCAATTGAAAGATCATTACCCATCCTATCATTCGTATAAATGAAAAGTATAGCCACGATTGAAAATGACAATATTTCAAATAGCCTCTCCTTCAATCGTTGATTCAGGTTATTCTTCATGCTCCTGCCACTTTCCTCTTCATTATTTCCAAGCCTTGGTTAAGCCTGATTACGGAAGATTACTTATAAATATTACTTAGCGTTGCCATTTATGAGAAATTGCACACAGAAAACAGCATAAATAATTGGCACAATGAATTCCTTATAAAAAAAGGCCTTCATCACGAAAAGGATGAGGGCTTTGCTTGGGCACCCCGGCAAAAAGCTACCCGTTGCCGCCAGATCATGCGGTTGATTTTCTACGTTCTCTTCCACTCAAAAGCAATCTTCCAACCATGGTCAGGAATCGTTTCCGCCAACATATCACCTTCCTCGAATAAGAAACGCCATGGCATGCTTGAAAGTGCCGGAATCTCACCAAGCTCTGTAAGATCGAATGCCTTTTTCGCGAGAAATTTTCCATCTTCATCCACTAACAGTAAATCCACGATATCAAACATGATAGCTTTCTCTAATGAATTTCGTAGAAAAGCCACTATGATTACATCGTTTTCCACCCTAGCAAGCTTGATGCCGGATATTGAAATTTGGTTCGGTTTTAATGCAGGCAGCCTTTGATGATGGAATCTATATACATATTCCTCTTGCTTGGAAGTTTCCCACCCCTTGTGAAACATCAGGGCAGTATGAACGGCGTCATCCTGATCTAGTAACTCATGTACATCTGAAGCTGCCTTATCCGTCTTTCCAAATAAATTCATCGCTCCTCACCCTCCAAAGCAGCCGCATCTTCCTGACTACTTTTCATATATTCCATAAAACGGATGCTTATCTCTGACTCAATTTTCCTTAATAGAAGGTTGAATTGACTGAGAGCTGCTTTTTCAAACAGCGTATATGGGTCCTGCTGACCATATGCGCTTAAACCAATGCCTTCCTTCACATTGTTCATATGGCCTAAATGTTTCATCCAATTTGCATCAATCTGCTGCAGCATGAAAGCGCGCAACTGATTTCCCCATTCCACATCGTCTTGGAAGATCATCCGTTTCGATTCCAATTCACCTAAAGCATCCAACACTTTTCCTACAACTTGGCCATCTATATCCTGCAAATCACTTGCCTGCCAACCTAACGACAGGAAAACAAGGGACAGCTCTTCATTAACGGTCAAGAAATCAGGTTCCACTATATGTTCAGGGGAATATTTTTCCGTGAGCCGAGTCATGTATTTTTCGATATATTCAAGTAAGATGGTCGACATCCGCCCAGGCTCCATATCCAGGATCCGGTCTCTCATTACATAGATGATTTTACTCTGCTCATTCAATGCATGTTCTAACTTCAATAAATGGTAACGGCTTGATTGATTCGTCTGCTCTACTGTTTCCTGAACCTTTTTAACGAATTTATCGGGAGCAGGGCCCAGCACCAATCCATTTTCATCCGTTTTGATTTTCTTGATATAACGGTTGATTTCATCATCATCATAGTAATCAAACAAATCATCTTCCAAAGAGATGATGAATTGTGTTGAACCGGGATCACCCTGCCGGCCGGAACGGCCTCTTAGCTGCATATCGATCCGACGGCTCTCGTGTCGCTCCGTACCAATAATATGAAGGCCGCCCAATTCCTTGACATCATTCCCAAGTATTATATCCGTTCCTCTTCCAGCCATGTTCGTAGCCAGCATCACTTGATTTTTTTGCCCGGCATTCGCGATGATTTCCGCTTCATCCTCTTCTGTCTTCGCATTAAGGATTTGATGTTTAATCCTCCCCTTCTTTAGTTCAACCGAAATTCTTTCAGATTGCTCAATGGAGGTGGTTCCGATGAGAATAGGTCTTCCACCATCATGAATCCGTTTTACTTCCGTGACGATTTTGCTGATTTTGCTGGTTTCATCTTTATAAATCGAATCATCCCCATCAACTCGAATAATAGGCTTATTAGTTGGAATTTCAATGACGGATAGCTGGTAAATTTCCTGGAATTCAGATTTTGATGGTATGGCACTGCCTGTCATCCCAGACAATGAATGATATAATCGAAAATAATTTTGGACGGTAATCATAGCCTGTGTTTCATTCTCTTCGGAAATCTCCAATCCCTCTTTTGCCTCAATCGCCTGATGAAGCCCATCACTGAAGCTTCGCCCTTCCATCACCCTGCCTGTGAATTTATCGATGATTGCAATCTTTCCATCTATGATGATGTAGTCCACATCCAATTTCATGATTGCTTGGGCTTTTAGCGCCTGTGTAACATTATGTAATAGCTCTTGATGTTCCCATCCATACATATTGTCGATTCCAAAGGCCTCCTCAATCTTGGAAGCACCTTGATCCGTGAAAAAGGCAGACTTTGACTCGACGAAAATCTCATAATCATCATTTTCTATAAATGACTTCATGATTTGTGCCGTAATCTGGTGGAGCTCGGTTCCATCGCTTGCCCTGCCAGCAATGACTAATGGTGTCCTCGCTTCATCAATCAAGACGCTGTCAATCTCATCGACAATGGCAAATCGGTGTCCTCTTTGCACCTTTTCTTCTCTTCTGTAAACCATGTTATCACGCAAATAATCAAAACCGAACTCTGTTGCCGTACCATACGTGATATCTGCCGCATACGCTTCACGTTTTGCGGAAGGCCCCATTTGGGAAATGTTCAAACCAACCGTCAAGCCTAGAAATTCATGAAGTTGCCCCATTAACTCTTTATCACGTCTGGCCAAATATTCATTGGCGGTAATAATATGGACACCATTCCCGCACAGTGCATGTAAATAGCTAGGCAAAGTGGAGACAAGCGTCTTCCCCTCGCCCGTATTCATTTGTGCAATGCCCCCTTCACTCAGGACAAAACCGCCTGCAAGCTGAACATCATGGTGCCTAAGGTTCAACACTCGTTTAGAAGCCTCGCGCACGACCGCAAAAGCTTCGGCTTGTATACCTGCTATATTATCGCCTGCCTCCAATGCGCTTTTAAACCTATCCTTCATTCCGCATAATTCTTGATCTGTATATCTTTCATATTTACCCTCTAGCCGATTCACAGCTTCTACCAACTTATACATTCTCTTTAAGTCTTTTGAGCTTTCATTGAAGAACTTTTTCACACTGGATAGCATAGGGTTTTCTCTCCTATTATTTCAATTGAACTTTAATGAAATTATATCAGTTATATATTTTCTGTTTATAAATTATCGCATGCATATTGTAATTATATTGAAATTCTTTA
This sequence comes from Bacillus sp. SD075, assembly GCF_017355165.1. Taxonomy (GTDB): domain Bacteria; phylum Bacillota; class Bacilli; order Bacillales; family DSM-1321; genus Peribacillus. The sequence goes on from NZ_JADILK010000008.1 coordinate 160,520, forward strand.
TTTTTTTGAAAGATTAAATTACGCAATAAGCAGCTGGAAGCCCGTCCATAAAAGGCTAAAATGATTAGCATCATCCTGTATATTGAAAGGGGTTTTTTTTATCGATTTAAACAAATAATAGGAAGACTTTCACCAAATGGAGGATTACAGATGAATCATACATCCAGAAAATTCATTCATAAACTTGCACAGCATCCCCGTCAATTAGGATTATTCGTTCTTATTTGCCTTATTTGCATGGGCTCCCCTATTCAAGCAGAGACAAAAAGCACGCCCAAGAATGTCATATTGCTGATTGGCGATGGCATGGGATTAGGTGCAATAGAAATTGCCAGGCAATTGGAATATGGAAAGACAGGTGTCCTGCACTTGGAAAAACTGGAGCACGTTGCCCTGATGCGTACGTATTCCGCCAATAACTACGTCACCGACTCGGCAGCAGGAGGGTCCGCGATTGCCACTGGTATAAAGACCAACAATGAATCGATCGGTGTTGATGCCAATGGTTCCGAGGTTGATAGTGTATTGGATGCATTTCAGGCCAATGGAAAAAAAGTCGGGATCATCTCAACCAATATGGTAGTTGACGCCACACCAGCTGCCTTTGGTGCAAGTGTCCCTAACCGCTGGACAGGTGGCGCAAATATCGCGAGACAGCTCTTTGATAACCGGATCGACGTCATTCTCGGTGGAGGTGCCAGCTATTTCGAGGCAAAAAAGCAGAATGGCGAGGATTTAATCGCTAAATTTAAACAGGCCGGCTATGGGATTACTACCACTAAAGAAGAACTTAGTTCCATTAATAAACCGGAAAAACTTTTAGGATTATTTCACCCTACCTATATGAATTTCAAGCTGGATAAGGAAGTTTTACATTCTCAAGAACCGTCCCTGCCCGAAATGACAGTCAAAGCAATGGATATTTTATCCCGTGGTGATAAAGGATTCTTCCTGATGGCCGAAGGTGCCCGTATTGACCATATGGAGCATGCAGCCGATATCACTGGAATATGGAAAGAAACGATCGAATTTGACCAAACCGTGAAGGAGGTTGTAAATTGGGCAAAAAATCGAAATGATACGCTGATTGTTGTACTTGCAGACCACGAAACGATGGGGACCTCCGCTTCTGAAACGATGGATATCACCGCATTGAAAAAAATCAAGGTTTCGTCTGAATATATGTCCAAACAGCTTACATTCGATAAAAATAATGAAATCAATCCAGAGAGTGTCGTTTCCACATTCAAGAAGTATGCACATTTATCCCTTACAGATCAAGAAGTCGATCGATTCGTCGATAACGTAAGAAAGAATAGAACGCTTGTCTATCCACAGCATCAAATTGATTGGGAAATCGGAAGCACCATCGCCAGGCATCATAAGGCGGGTATTGCTGATCGCAGCATTCGGGCGGCCAGCTCCACAGGAGGGCACACGGCCAACATGATTCCCGTTTTCGCTTCGGGTCCAGGCAGTGAAGCCTTTGATGGAGTCATTGATAATACGGACATTTCTAAAATCATCACAAACGCCGCCGGTGTCCCGTTCACACCCGGACAGCATAATTCAATAGAGGAATGAACTCATTTGCTCCTCTTTAAGATTCCATCTCATTAACTGGATATTCAGTATTCCTTTCCACTCAAACCCATTAACCCAATTTTCGGGAAATCCCCCGAAGGTTGGGGCATTTACTCACGAAATTGTTCGATGTCCCTGAGTTTAGTGGATTTTTATCGTGTTGGCTTTACTCGTATGTTTACGCCGTTTACTCCTTAATACCACATTTATACTAGAACAAAAAAGACGCCACTATCGACGTCCTGCTCATTCATTTTTTTACATGTTTTTTTAAAACATACCCAATTTGGTTTCCCTTTTTCACTTTAAACCATTCATCTTGTTGAGCCAGGATCGTTACGGATTGGTCCCTGTATAGATTCCCGACCGTTTCAGAAGATGCATTTCTATTTTCTTTAATATATAATTCACTTGCTGTCACTATTCCAGTCGTCTTCCTAATGGGGATTTTCGTTGAAATGGTTTTCTGATTGTCACTCTCACCCTTGGCGGAGATTGTCACCTTAAACATCCCGTTGGACATATTTTTAAAATCCCAGGTTGCGGATTGCCTGCCTTTATTGAGCTGCCTTTCAGAAAGGATGCCAACAACCTTACCTTTACTGTTCTTAATCTCCACTGTTACTTTAGCGTTTTCATTAATTGTATACGTTATGTTCGCTTTCTCGGTACTATAATCACCAGATGTATTGACATCGGTGATTTCCGGTGCCAACGTATCTTTACTGATTTTAATCGCCGTTGTTGCCAAACCTTCCTTCCCGCTTCGGTCCATTGCTGATATTTCTGCTTCATATGTACCGTTACTTATCGCTTTTGTGTTCCAGACTGCTGAATGTGTACCCTTTTTCATTGTTTGGTCACGGACTGGGGTAGCTAAGGCTTTCCCTTTACCATCCCTAATCGTGAGTGTTACCACCACATCTTCCTTTAGGGAATATGTGATTCCCACCTCATCGTTTAAATGATCCATCTTCACTTTCATGTTTACTGAATTCGTTTCCGCCTTTACGACAAGATTCGTTTTAGATCCAGCACCAGATCCATATTCCTTTTCTAAAGTTGTGTCAGGATAATAAAACCCTAAAATATCTTGATATGATTGTCCTGCTTCCGCTCTGTTTTTCGCCCCAAACTGACTTAGCCCGACACCATGCCCATATCCTGACCCTTCTATAGAAATTTTGGAAGGACCGGAGGATGAATGGTCAACCAAATAGCTTTTCATCACCTCTCGCCCGACCATGCCCCTGATTTTGGAAGCCGCTACATTAGTAAGCTTAACCGTTTGCTGCAAAAGTTTCCCCCTGTCATCAACGAGATCCCTTACATAAAAATTCAGTTGGATGGAGCCTTTCGTAACACGGCCTCCCGTTTTTTCACCGGTAAATGTTAATAAGGGAATCTCCGTTATTTTAATATCTTTTTTCGCATATCCATTATTCTTCAGCCAAACCTTCAGCTTCGGCACAACCGTTTTATCTTTTTCCTCTACACTTGTCCACCATTCTTCCGGTTTAGATAAATCTATTTTTGACAGGTCGATTTGCTTCTTATCCAGCGTTATCTCCCAATTGGTTTTCGGATCATAGACATCTTCTTTTATAGATAAATATGCAAGGGGGTTGCCACTTGACCAAACATTTGAATTCGATTCGGTCATTCCCCCATTGCTTGAGGAAAAGAACGCTTCGATTATTTCCCCATCATGTTTGATTATCATGCCCTTTGTCTGTTCAATGGCTGAATCAGTTCGATAGTGACCGGCATCCCCACCATATACTTGGTAAGAAACCGTATCATCAATTATTGTGGATTGATGACGAAATGCATAAGTACGGGCGGCAATCGCCTGTGCTTTTAAGGCTTCGGGATGCCATAGTGCGGGCATCTCCAGCGGGACAACGCCCTTTAGATAATCTTCCATGTAAACATGATTGATTGGCCGGATGTAACCGTCCTCCGCTATAAATGAAAATGAGCCTTGATAGGGACGGCCATTTATGGACAATGAAGCATCAGGTTTAACTGGCATTACCTTAAAGGAAGCATATGATTCCGTTTTCTTAGAACCTTTGTAAACGGCAAGTTTAGCCGACTCCAATTTCAAAGTCAGATTTTCACCAGCATGGATGAATATATCCCCCCCTGAAGTACGGTAGTCCGCGTTTGCCGTTATGTTGACGCTCGTTCTATTCCCCAAATAATTCTTCAGTTTCACTTCCATCGTTGTATTCTCTTCCCCTGCCGTTGCTTCATGGGAAGGAAATGCAAAAAAAATGATAAAGAAAGCGGTAAACCAATACTTTAAACTCCTCATTCCTTTTCATCCCCATTCCTATTCCGTTTATCTTTCAAAGATTTTTGAATTAATCCTGTTCCATTCATCGGCATGGATAATCGCCTGGATAGTGCCAATGCTGCAGAAAAAGTATGATTTCAGGTCCACCTTGGGATCGCGGTCTTACTTGTAGGTTACTGAACTCTCTTTTTACATTCTGTATATACAGCTCATTATCCTTCAAATTCAGCTTTATTGCCGTAACAAATTGGAATCAACAACGTGTGAAAAAATAAAAGCAGGACATGGTAAAAACCATGTCCTGCTTTTTAACGGTAAATGCTTGCAGCATTTTTACCCATTCCTGATGGGTGGCTTTTTCTTTACTTCAAATACTTCTTCAATACCGGTTTCATATGGTCGACAGCGACATGGCTGCCGCCTCGTCCTTTTACATCTTCAATCATCCATGCCATGAGAAGTTCCGGGTCTTCTGTGTCCATGGCAACGAACCAGCCATTTTCTGTTCCGTCAGCATTTTTGGATGCCTTGATTTCAGCAGTTCCCGTTTTGGCAGCGATTTTGATGCCAAGATCCTCTATTCCATGGCCGCTTCCCTTAGGATGTTCCACTACTTGTGTCAGCATCTTGGTGACCAGATTTGCTTGATCTGCCGATATCGCATTTTCTTTCCATATTTTCTTCTCTATTTTATCTCCTGTTATTAACGAAGGTGCCAGGATGTCTCCTTCATTCAAGAAGGCTGAATAGGTCATGGCAAGATGGAGCGTGCTCATTTGAACTTGCGCTTGACCATATCCGGCATCTGCCAAGCGCCCCTCACTGTCGATTTTACCGATACTCGATGCTTTGATCGGATAATCGTAATTCAAAGACTCATCAAATCCGAATGCCTTGAGTCCATTTGTGAACTTTTCCTTTCCAAGCCCCAAAGCCTTTTGGGCAAAGTAAATATTGTCAGAATAAATTAATGCCTTTTCCATATCGATTGGAACACCGGGATCCGAAACCCTTGTAATGGAATGATCTTTCCAGGTCGATTTGGCCCACGATTTCCCTTGGATATTGATCGACTCTTTCGGATCCACACCATTTTTCAAAGCGATTGCCGCAGTGATCGCCTTAATGGTTGAACCTGGTGCAAACGTTGAACTGAAACGGTTCAGGAGTGGTTTTTCCGGGTCTTCTTCAAGCGCTTTTTGTTCCGCTTTTGTTATCCCGAAAATATATTTATTAGGATCGAATGACGGACTTGAAACAAGTGCAAGCGTTTCTCCTGTCCTCGGATCAAGTGCTGATGCCGATCCAACTTCGTTCTTATATTGCTTGAAGATATCCTTTTGAAGCTCGGCGTCGATGGTCAATGTAATGGTTTCTCCCTCTTCAGCCGGCTTTTCAGCAATCACTTTTTCTTCGCCATCCTCGGTTTTAATAAAGATTTTACCGCCAGGTACACCTTTTAACCGCCCTTCCAACACTTCTTCAAGACCCCGCTTGCCAATAACGTCACTTGCGGTATAACCTTTTCCTTTCAATTTCTCCAGATCTTCGGCCGATGCCTCACCGACATATCCAATTAGATGGGCAGTAGCCTCTTTATATGGATATATACGTTCTTCCGTATTATTGACAGATACACCGGTAATGCTCAATAGCTTTTCCAAGGTTGCTGTATTATCATTTGACATTTTCTTGATGGGCACGAAATAGCTTGGCTTTACCCATGATTGTTTTAATTTCTGGTTCACTTCGTCGGTGGACATATTGAGGATTCCAGCGACCTTTTTAACCGTTTCGGATTCGTTGGCCATTTTCTCTGGCACGATTCCCACTTCTGCTACCGTTCCATTCATGGCAAGGCCGCGTTCATTTCGATCGACTATTTCCCCGCGAATGGCAGGATATGATTCAACCGATATCTTCTCACCAGCTTCCAATTGTGGGAATATGTAGCTTTCATCCCACTTGATGTACCAATTTTCTTCCTCGCCTTCCCCTTCCTTGACAAGAGTCGCTTTATGGTCAGAGCTTACGGCACCTGCCATAGTGGACATATCAACGGTATATGAAAGGCTTACCTTTTCTCCATCTTTATGATCTTTTTCTTCTTTTGGCTGCTTATAGTCCACCTTTAATTGGTCGGCCTCTATGCCCGTATAGATTTTTTCATAACGCTTCGCAAATTCATCCGCACTGACTTTCTTCTTTGTCTCAGGCGACAGATACTCGTACATCTTCGCAAAATCCTGTTTATTCCAAAGCTTCGTGTATGCCGCAAAGCGATCTTCCGGACTTGGCTCATCCGAGCATCCGGCCAAAAACAATACGCTCATCAACAATAAGCTGGAAACTAAAGCTAGTTTCTTCATGATTTCCTCCTAATGAATAGTTAGAATGATATACCTATAGTTTAGCAAAATATTAGGGGAATGGGGGATTTTGCATATCGAATTTCTTCATTTTTCTAACTAACCATGTTTTTTCTAAAACAAAAGTCCTGTACACAGTGTACAGGACTAGAGACTGAAGACATATTAGAGAAGAGCGAGTTGATTTCAATCCGCTCCCATACCGTCACTGCCTGCCAGGCCTCCTCGCTGCAAGCATCTAGCAGGGTCTAGCCCGTTATTCGGCAGGGTTGCCGCAAATCCCTTCAACCTAAAGAGCGTTTATCCATAAAAAAACAAGGATAACCAAGTTTTCTTTTAAAATCATGGTTTGGATAAGGCCGTTCCTCCCCCCCCTGTCAAAAAACTAAAGCATTCTTTTTTTTCGGCTTTTTTTCTCTTGCAGCCATTTTTTCAAGAAGAAAAAGCCCAGGATGCCCGAAATGATGAGACCGCTTGTCGTTACAATGACAGCTACCCATTCGTATAAGGTGTATTCCATATAAGCTTTCCACGGTAACTTCCCTTTCCAATCTTCAATATATAGATTCATCCCGAATATCCCGGAGACTACCGTATAAATCGTTAGTATCTGCAAGAGATAATTACTCCTTTTCCCAGCCAGTTTATCCTGGTTTTGATAAAGGTAGGAAAGTGTTTCCTTCACTTCATTATAGAGAGGGGTAATCCTGAAGGTTACATCCGTTTTTTTGAATAGCTCCTTACCGATAGCCGTACTATTGACTTCGGTGAATAAGTACTTAGCAGTAAACTCAGTGATCATGAAAATCAGCTGTTCCGTATCCGATTGATCTTTTTCCAAATCTATCTGGGAATGCTCATGAGCCAATTTGAGCAATACGATCTTATAATAGAAGAAAAGCAACACTGTATAAAAATGCTGGCCATACATTTCGCTTGCCAGTTCCTGTTCCAGTTTGCCTGTCGCTTTCGTGACACACGCGAAATGATACATGCTTGTCACATAATAGGTTTCCTTGCCCCACCTATCATATACCCTTTCTTGATAGTACTTTTCTATATAATCAGGATTTAATGCGCCTATATATGGCTCACCATCATTGTCATACCCGTTCAGCTCACTGATCCGGAATAAATCATTTTTAGAAATATCACGATTCTCAGGAAATGCAATATAACTGATCACATACATTCTTTCATCAATGAAGAAAGGCAAACTGCCAAAATAGGTAGGATTCGCTTGTTCTTCATCCATATATTCCTCTATTGGCGGCACTAGTTCATTAAAGATGAAATCCTTCACCTGTTCATACTGATTTTCACGACAGCCAACCTTCGTTTTTTCCTCATCATCAGCAATCGGTTCGAGGATCCGGAATGTATCGCCAAAATAAAGCACATCGTCATGTGAAAGCCCTTCAGGTAAAGTAACACGAAGATTCATCATCCCAATATGGAATGGGCATATGAAGATATCTATAGAGTTAATAATAAATGGGGTATTTAGATAGGGTGATTCGAAGGTACAATCAATATCCAGTTTTTTCGTGAAACGCCGCAAGCCCTCTTTCTGTTTTGCATTACCCGGAAATAAAATCGGCTCGATATAAGGCATGAAATACTTTTCTAATTTACGGTGCGAAACTTCTTGGCCACCATAAAATTGATTTTGTTGTTCCATATCTTTCAAGTTCAAAAAAACGAAATTGTCCTCAATCAACGTTTTCACAAACTTTTCAATCATATTTCCTTCAAGCGAAAATGGAAAAATGTACTGCTGGAAAGTCCGCTTCGTGGAATCATTCTTTACTTTCACATCCATAAAATATATTCCTCCGATTAAACTGCGATAAACACAGGTTCAATTCTCTTATTTCTTATATTTACCCATGTATATACAAACAAAACGAAACATATTATAGAAATAAAGTGGACAAATTATCCAAAAAAGATCCCCCAAGCAATTGCTCGGGGGCCATTGAAAAGAGTTCTTCAACCCTCTTCACTTTAGGGTACTAGAAACTGATGTTTCTAATGAAAAATCCGATATTCGGACCATTTTAGCATTTATTTTAAGTATAATAAAACACGATATTCCTCCATATTTAGGATTTACCACGTATTATCATCTAATTACTCCTTATATACAGGGATTCACAGATGAAAATATAACTATAGGAATAATTACAGAATTTCATTCTTTCCTCCCAATATCATGGAAATTACGTTTGAACTAAAAACAGATGGGTAAATAAAAAGAAGCAAAGGAGAGACATCATGAAATCCGATATCAATAAACAACACTTTAAATTTTTTGAAAGAACAAATAACGCTAAACCAAGTGCACGAAAACAAATGAGCGAATTCATCAAAAGGAAAATGAATGCTCAAAACTCTCATTTAAACGATAAAAACTCATGACATGGGGGATGTCATGAGTTTTTATCGTTTAAAATGCGATTTCATTTCCCTGAAGGTTGTGCTTCACACATTTCTTGATGCCGATTACATTCAAAAAATGTTGAATTTTCTTCATCGAGGTTGCCTGATATTCATCTACAATGGAAAACTCTTTAAGATAAGCGATTTTTTCTTGTACATCTGTATCTATATGATCTTGGCTGCATTCTTTTTCATCTGATTTTTGGCATGTGTACACCACAGCTTCACCAATTTTCCTTGTTGCCTTATCAAAATAAAAAGAAAACACAATGGCACATTCATCATCATAAAAAGAGGGCTGAACTTTCATATTAATATCAATCATTAACCTTACACCTCTCTCCGTTTTGTTATTTACACTATAACAAAATCCTTAAAAGGAAATAGGCGTTACAAACTACGCTCACGTTTCTTCCACACCTACCAAATGGACCTTACACTCCCCATTCATAGATAATTATAACTACAGGAATATGCGCAAAAGAATAATCATTTAAAAGAATAAAAAAACATCTTCAATTGAAGATGCTTGAATGATTAATAGAAAGCTTCATTACTTATTTATATAAACCTGGAAGTTCTGCGTAAAGGCCTGGTAATTCGCTTGGGACAATAACAAAAGCAGCGATGATAAGAAAAGACACGACTAATGCTTTAGTACTTTTTTTCATAGGTCATTCCTCCTTTTCTTTTAAAAAAATATTGGTTAAAATAGAAATTAATTCTATAGTTATATTTAACCACACTTCATAAAACCATATATTTCGACTAAAGAATCTATTTAAACCGTTCAGGACCTGTACATACCGCTTTCACCGATTTTTCATAACAAAATATAACTCTAGGCATATTTTAAGGAGAATCAAAATGGATTTTTTTGCAGTTGGACAAAAGATCAAAGAACTACGTAAACAAATCGGGCTTTCCCAGGAAGAGTTGGCATCCGGTATTTGTACACAAGCACAGATCAGTAAGATTGAAAAGGGTGATGTCTATCCATATGCATCCACTCTCTATTTAATTTCCCAACGTTTAGGCGTTGATGTAAACTATTTTTTCGATATTGGAATGACCCCTAGGCTTGATTACGTGGAAGAAGTGATTTATCAATTAAAAATAGCCAGAAGAACCCGAAATTATGAGGAAATGCAGCAAATTGTAAAGGCTGAGGAAAACAGTCCCCTCTTTCTTCAGAATAAAAAGAATCATCAATTGATTCTTTGGCACAAGGGAATATACGAATATGAAAAAAATAAAGATTTAGATAAAGCCATAGAATTCATTAATCAGGCCATCGCCATTACTCATACGACAGACAAAATTTATTCGGAACGGGAGCTTGAAATCTTAAGCAGCCTTGGTGTAATGTATGTTGCCGAAGAACAATACGAAAATGCATTCGCCTTGTTAAGGAAAGCTTTAGATCACTTGAAAGCCCTGCCCTTTTTGACGGATAAAACGCTAAAGACACGGCTATCCTATAATTTTGGCAGGGTGTTAACACGCCTGGTCCGATATGAAGAGTCCATTGCCTGCTGCCAAGATGCTATAAAGTGGTGCCTCGAACATGATCAATTATATGCGTTAGCGGATTTACATTACCATTTAGGTTACAATTTTGAACTCGTGGGTAACTTTGAAGAGGCAAAAGAGTATTTGGAAAAGTCAGCATTTCTATTCAAATTACAAAAAAACCATACCTTTGTTACATTCATCAACAAAAAGTTGGACAGTTGGAAGAACGGAATGAAAATAAACTAATTCTATATTTTATAGCCATTCCCACAGGAATGGCTCTTCCCATTCACCAGGAATATGTATAATCTCACACTCGTCATTTCCAAAACCTCTATTCAACATTTTAAGTTCCAAGCCAAAATGAAGTATAATAAAGAGATGCTTCAAAAAAGGCACGTATAAAAAGTTACGGCCCCCCATCCCTTAGTTTTGTGATGCGACATGAAGTTGAAGGAATTGAGGCATGGTTAACGTGAAGTCCAGTTATTCCTGTTTATATCCGAACCGCTTATATTCAAGAGGATTTTTGACGATATTGACTTTTACAGGGTTTTTATGAATATACGGCTAGAAGCAGTGATGATTTGTTCGATCATATGGATTAGAACGTAAAGAGAACGGCCATGAAAAAAGTCCGGCATTCGATCTCGGGACTGAATATATGCACGCCCCAAGAGTGTAAAATCGGCATGACTACGATAAGTTAAAGAACTGATGGTTCATGATCATACAAAAATATAATTTTGGTAAACAGGGCTTGTCCCTGAAGGAGGAGAGTATGGAGCGGGAGTTGTTGTTAGTTGGGGAACGACTGGCGGAATTTTTGGAGGCCGGGAATCCGGAAGATTCGGATGTGGTGAATCAAGGGCTCCAGTTATACCGTCAGGGGCTCGTTGATATTAAAGAAGAAGCGGCGGATACGATTGCTGCTGAGGTACAGGATGAGACACGCTTCAAGGCCAGGCTGAATCTGCTCTTCCCTCAGGATGGAAGCTGTACTTGTGATTCAAGGTTCATTTGCCGGCATCAAATGGCCGTTTTCTTTTCTGCGTATTCAGAACACGCTAGTGTTTCCGAATGGCTGAGCGAATGGAAAGCACCAAAAAGCACCTCAACCGCCCAGGCACTGCAACAAGTGCAACGGGCGAGTGAATTACTGAAACAGGCGGCGGGGCAATCCACCACCTTAGATAAAAGCTATCCATCATGGAAGCAATTCGTGAGTGATGCCTTTGCGGAACATGTCGAGCCTCATATAGGTGAGCCTACCTATATGATTGAAAATCATATACAAACTTACTTTAAACGCCTTAGCTCAAAGGCTCCAATGGAAAGGGAATGGAAATTACTTTATCATTTCGTCACGCAATTTTGCACGATGCAGCTGACACTGAGAATGATTCAGCTGCATAAAAGTGAGACGCAAACGATCAGGGTCTTTTATGCACTTGCCGTCGACCTGGCAGAAGAGCTGCACGAAACGGTACAGCCGCTTAGCAGGCAAGCGAGGCCCTTTGCCTTTGATCCATTCGTTTTCAGCATCAAGGAAGATGTAGCTAAACTATTAGATGGAGGGGAAGGTCTGGAATACGAAAAGATCGACCTCTATCGGGAGATATGGAGCTACTTATTCTCCAACTCCTCATGGCGTAAAGAGGAACTGGGACGAATCAATAAAGAACTTCCCGAGAAGTATATGGGCACCACTGAGAGGACGTCCTATTCCCTCGCAGCCATTCACCTATCCCTTTTGGAGAACCATGATAAACAAGCGATTGGGCTTCTTCATGAATTGAAGAAGGAGGCCTGTCCATACATTTTTTATTGGCTGAATCTCCTGGCTGAATCAGACAACCGGTCACGGGCCATCCCTTTCATTGAATTCATCAATAATAATGTCCAGGAGTTTCTTGCCGGTTTATCCGATTATTATAAACGGGTAGATTTCGTCCGGACCTTTACGACTTTAATTAACAATTGCTGTTATAAATTAAAACGGACCGATTTGCTTGAGAAATTTTACAGGGCCACCCTTCCGCACAGCTATTGGAACTATGCAAATTTCCTTTTTGAACAAGGACAATATAAAAAATGGGTGGAGATGCATATTTACTCTGAAATCAGCATTGACTTAATCAGCAGTGAATCCATCAAAGAAGTGGTCTCCAAAGAACCGGAACTAATCCTGCCACTTTATTATCATGCGGTCCAGGAAAAAGTTTCTTTGAAAAATCGGCCTGCTTATAAGCAAGCTGTCCGTTATTTGAAAAGGATGCGCACCATCTATAAAAAGAGCAAAAAGGAAGACGTATTCGAACGTTATATACTTTATGTAGCAGATTCAACCAAACGGCTTCGCGCTTTCCAAGAAGAACTAAAAAGGGGTAAGCTTATCGATGTTTAATCCAGGGAAATTAAAAATCAAAATAGCAGCGCTCGAAAATGGAACTTACGCCCTCGGTGTCGTCAATGCAGAGAATACCTTCCTCACTACGAACTATATACGCAGGCTTTTATTCAACTGGGATGACGCAAGCTTTTATGGTACTAAAATGACTACCGATATGGTGGATGGAAATCAAGTATTCATTCTTGACGCCTGGGGACTTCTCAACTTTTTCGCGAGGGAAAGCTTTAACTCCTTCATAGAATGGGAATGGTCCGAGATATCCTCCCTTTGCCTGTCGGCAGCGCCCGTTCTTCATGAATCCATTGAAGCTGGGATCCCCGTCCCGGATTTCACTAATCTTCAGTTGGACTCCATCGGCTGGAAGCTGCCGGAAGAAGTGGAAGAGGAATTCGTCCCTTCCTTTTGGGAAGAAGAAATATCTCTGGACCTCCCTTCACCTGAACTGGAAACCAACCGTACTTTTATCGAAAAGTGGTATAACGGTGCCGCTAATATGTATTTAAAAAACTATTCACCCATGCAGCATAAATGGAGTGAAGCCGTCGGGGCATTGAAGGATACACGACTTTCTCCCGAAGAATTGCAGGCCTTTTTTGACAAAGACAGCTGGCAGGAATGGCTCGGAACCCGACCCGACCCCAAACCATTCACTATAGGTCTCCGTTTAACTGAGCCTCCTGATGGTAATGGGCCTTGGATACTCGATGTTACCCTTCGCTCCAAAAGGGATGAGAATATCATTGAAACATATACAGGAAAAAAACTGCCGCGCGGCTGGAATAAGTATGCAAGTGAAGTGGTGCGTGCTACGAAACGCTGGCAACTCGTCGTGCCATGGCTTGGGGAGAATGGCCGTCTGAAAAGGGAGATTTCGGAAACGGATGCATGGGAGTTCTTGACAGATGCAAGCGAAAAACTCCTGTTTCTTGGCGTTGAGATTCTCCTTCCATCGTGGTGGCTTGCCTTGAAGGAGTCCTCATTGAAGGTCAAGGCGAAGGTGAAGAGCCAATCGAACCGCGGCCCATCTTATGTCGGTTTAAAAGCTTTAATGGACTTTGATTGGCGGTTCTCATTAAATGGCAAAGAGCTCACTGAGGCAGAGTTCGAGGCGCTCGTCAATGAAAAAAGGCGGCTTGTCTTCATTCGCGGCCAATGGGTCAAGCTTGACCCGGCTTTCATTAAACAAATTCAGGAGCTGATGGAAACAGCTAATGAAAAAGGCATCCAACTGACTGACCTGCTGCAGCAGGAACTGTTGAATGGTGTAAATGAAGGTGGCGATAACGATTCTGAAATCGACGACATGCTCCGGATTCAATTTGAATTGAACCAGGAGCTCCGAAAAATGGTGGGGAAACTCCGAGAAACCAAAAACATATCCATCCTGCCCGTCCCTAATGCACTTCAAGGTGATTTACGCCCCTATCAAAAACTTGGCATGAGCTGGCTCCTTTTTTTAAGGGAGCATGGCTTTGGTGCTTGTCTTGCCGACGATATGGGACTTGGAAAAACCGTCCAGATGATTGCCTACTTACTTCATGTGAAAGGCAAAGAAGGATCCGGTAAAGAGCTGCCCACTGCCCCCGAATCCGTCTCAGTACAATCGGCGCTCATCGTCTGTCCGACATCGGTCCTCGGTAACTGGCAAAAGGAATTGGAAAAATTCGCACCATCACTAAAAGTTCACCTTCACTACGGATCGAATCGCGCTAAAGGGGAAACATTTACTAAGCTGGCAGCCGATCATGATATTGTCTTAACATCATATGGACTGACCCACCAAGATATGGATGAACTCAGCTCCATCCATTGGAGCAGCGTAATCCTTGATGAAGCACAAAACATCAAGAATGCCCAAACTAAGCAATCCAAAGCGGTCCGCAAGCTAAATGGCAGACATCATATTGCCTTATCGGGTACGCCGATGGAAAACCGTTTAAGTGAGCTATGGGCCATTTTCGACTTCATCAATAAGGGTTATCTCGGAACGCTAGGTCAGTTTCAGGAAAAATATGTGGCGACCAACGAACGTGATGAACAGAAGGATAAAATCAAGGAGTTGCAGCGTTTGATACAGCCCTTTTTGCTTCGCCGTACAAAACGCGATAAAGAAGTCGCTCTTAATCTTCCGGATAAGCAGGAACAAAAGGAATTTGTACCGCTTACCACCGAGCAAGCATCGTTGTATGAGCAATTGATAAAAGATACATTCACTAATATCGAACAACTGTCTGCCTTTGAAAGAAAAGGCATCATCCTTCAGATGCTGAATAAGCTAAAGCAACTTTGCAATCATCCCGCTCTTTACTTAAAAGAGACGGAAAAGGAAAACATTATGAATGCGCCTAACCGATCAGGCAAACTCGAGAAGCTGACCGAGCTTATCGATGCTGTCCGCGAACAGGATGAAAGCTGTCTCATATTCACACAATATATCGGGATGGGCAATATGATAAAAGAATTGCTGGAAAAACGATATGGCTTTGAAGTTCCATTCCTGAACGGGAGTGCGAACAAGAAGCAGCGTGATGAAATGATCACCCGATTCCAAGATGGGGAATTCCCTATCTTCATTCTCTCGTTGAAAGCAGGCGGCACTGGTCTTAATCTTACAGAAGCAAACCACGTGATTCACTATGACCGGTGGTGGAATCCAGCTGTTGAAAATCAAGCCACCGACCGTGCTTACAGAATTGGGCAGCAGCGTTTCGTTCACGTTCATAAGCTAATCTGCACAGGGACCCTGGAAGAAAAAATCGACCAGATGCTCGATAAAAAGCAAGCCCTGAACGATGAGATCATCAGCAGTGACAACTGGATCACTGAACTTTCCACAGAGGAAATCAAGGACTTGGTTGCTCTTCAATAACCCGCTCTAACGATATGAAGATGAATGAGGGCAGGTTGTTAGCTTATCAAGTCAAAAAAGGGGGAATGCATATCGTATATGCATTCCCCTATTTTTAACATTAGCGTCCTGTAACCTTTAAACTCTTGAATACCTGGCATGTTCTAGTCCGAATGCGTTTATCTTAAAAAAGTGGTTTAATCATATAAAGAGCCGTGATCCAAATGATGATTGCAGAAATTTTATTTAAAATTACAAGGAATTTGCCAGACGTATCAATCTTTTTCAGCAATCGACCCGCAAGACATAATCCATGGAACCAGCACCATGACACAAAGATGCACGTTGTGGTGAAAATCATTTTATCTTCTCCTGAATAAATAAGTGAGCTCGAACCGATTACACCTATCGTATCCAAGATTGCATGTGGATTCAGCAATGAGACGGACAGAGCAAATACAATTTGTTTCTTTGTGGAAATCTGCATAGAGTGGGCACCTGACTGTGAGTTCGATTTGGCAAACCAAACCTGAAACCCCATATACAATAAAAATATAACTCCGATTATGATTAATGTAAGGCGCAACCACTCATATTGCATGACAATCAACGAAACACCTAAAATGGCTAACAGAATCAGCACTGTATCACAAACGGCAGCTGTGATCGTTGCTGGCAATGCTTTTTTTATGGTAGGTTGGGCTACTCCTTGATTAAAAATGAATACATTTTGCACTCCCAACGGAAGGATAAGCCCTAAAGCCAATAATAATCCATGAAAAAATGGTCCCATACGAATACCCCCTTCCCTCATATTCAGTATAATGAAAAAAACAAAGGATTGGCCATCCAATTGGTTGGTTTTCAAACCAACCAATTTACAATGAATATAGAACATGAAAGGAGTGGTTTGCGTATGTTTATCGAATGGAGACCAAACCGGACTTCCGACCAATCCCTTCACTTACAAATAGTAGAATGGATCAAACAACAAATTACCCGTGGAGACTGGCCAGTTGGCACTAAGCTCCCATCCCAACGCTCATTGGCCGATTCTTTTGGCGTTAACCGAAGTACCATCATCACAGCTATAGATGAGTTGATTGCAGACGGATTATTGGAAACTAAGGTTGGGTCCGGCACATTCGTTTCGAATAACTCATGGAATGTTCTCGTTTCCAGTAAACAGCCCGACTGGAAAAACTATGTCCTGAATGGCCTTCATGAACCTAATTTAAAAACGATTCAGGACATTAATCGGTATGAAGCGGACACTTCCATCATCAGATTAGGCACGGGTGAACTATCTCCATCTCTATTGCCTGCAAAACAAATCGAAAAGACGCTGCAATCCACTTCTTTTGATGCCCATTCATTAGGTTATTCCGAACCCAAGGGTGATAGGAGGCTTCGCCATTGTATAAGTGTTTATTTAGAAGCAAAAGGGGTTAACGCAAGTCCCAGCTCCCTCATGATCGTTTCCGGCGGGCTTCAGGCACTCCAGTTGATTTCAGTTGGTTTACTTCAAAAGGGATCGATGATTTTACATGAAACCCCTTCCTATTTAAATTCCGTTCACCCTTTTCAATCTGCGGGCATGCATTTAGCAGGTTTATCCATACAGGGCCCGGAAAGTATTCCGACACAAATAAAGCGCATCAACGGAAGGAAGAAAGCATCCCTGTTTTATACGGTTCCAACATTTAACAACCCAACAAATACTACATGGACAAAAGAAGAAAGACTAAACCTCTTATCTCTATGCAAAAAAGAACAGATTCCGATTATTGAAGATGACGTATATAGTGATTTATGGTTTGAAAAGGAGCCACCGCCGCCTCTAAAATCCCTTGATGCAGATGGCCTTGTATTGCACATTGGCAGTATGTCCAAAACATTAAGTCCCGGATTGCGTATCGGATGGATTGCTGGTCCGGTAACTGTGATTGAACGTCTAGCGGACATTAAAATGCAAATGGATTACGGTTCCAGTGCCCTTTCCCAACACGTTGTGGCAGAATGGCTAGCAAATGGTCAATATTTAAAGCACTTAGAGTGGCTAAGGCATGAGTTGATAGCACGGAGAGATTTTACCTTAACTCTTCTTAATCAATATTTTAAGGGACTGGCTGAATGGCAAGTACCTCGAGGCGGATTTTATATATGGTTAAAATTATGCAGACCCATCGTGAATCCAAACCTTTTCAAGCAAGCGATAAAGGAGAACATACTTTTTAACCCGGGGTACATATACGAACCAAATAACCATACACATATACGGCTTTCATATTCATACGCCTCGGAGGAACAATTAATTTATGGCATCCATACCCTTTCAAAAATCATTCGGAAGTTGGTTTGACTCTTGAGGGATCGGAGAAGCTCATCATGTTGAAACATTAATGGAGCTGCCATGGCAGCTCCATCCTTAGTGAGTATAGTGCCTTTTCGAATTACGTTATACTTGACGGAAGTTTATACCTTAACATGCCCTGCCCAAGAAAGTTTTAGAAAATGATTGCACGGAGTAGCAGCTTTCCTTTTTGCGTTCCGCTCCTTTTGCTGGATGATGAAAAAAGAATGGTGATTGCCATGATTGATCATGATATGATCGAGGATTGCAGTAAGCGCCTCACCCTTATTCGTTTGAAATGTCTCTGAAATTTCCTCAATGATGATTTTTTCTTGGTGGGGGTCATAATTAATAGATGTTTTAGCACCTCTTTCCAAAAAAGAAAGGGTTATTTCCTGGCGTAGTGGAAAATCCTGATAGGGTGAATCTGAGCGGGGATTCTTTTCAAAGGGAGAATTGACGTGCTGAAGTGCATCGAAGAAACTCAGCTTTGTAAGATATGCCCTGTCGCTTCCTCCCCTTTCGAATTTCACTGTAATTCCACAATTAGTTACTTTATTGCTAGATTTCTTCTTATAATTCATAGATACCCTCCTTTTAATAGGTTCTTTATACCTAATTCCTTTATCCTATACCATATACCTTCCGGAAAATGAAAATACTTCCTTAATAATAGATTTCCATATTAGCACCGTGAAAACGCAGCAAACTACTCCATAACCATTACGAAAGAATTCAAAATCCGGAAATCTTATTACGCAAAAAAAGCCCTCTTGGATAAGAGGGCT
>NZ_JADILK010000080.1 GCF_017355165.1 Bacillus sp. SD075
GGAGGATGGCCAATGCCATCCTTTTTTTATTCTTTATTGACGACTGCCGCTTCATGAAGGGCCAAATCCAAATGGATAAGATCTTCGTACGTCTCGCGTTTGATGACCAACCGGGCCTCTCCATTTTCGGCAAAGACGACAGCAGGTCGCGGAATCCGATTGTAATTATTAGACATGGAATATCCGTATGCGCCTGTACAGAATATCGCCAAGACATCACCGCGGCCGGCTTTTGGCAATGGTAAATCCCATATCAACATATCTCCGCTTTCACAGCATTTCCCAGCAATGGACACTGTCTCTTCTACAGGGTCAAGCGCCCGGTTTGCAAGAATGGCATCATACTTCGCTTCGTAAAGAGCGGGACGTATGTTATCACTCATGCCACCGTCAACGGCAATATATTTACGGACATTAGGAACTTCCTTTTCAGAACCGACCTTGTACAGTGTCACACCGGCGTCTCCTACTAATGAACGGCCAGGTTCAATCCAGATTTCAGGCATCACTAAATCAGAATCAGCAATCAGGTTCTGCACTTCCCTAACGATTTCCTCAACATATTGAGAAGCCGGTAACGGGTCGTCCTCCTGTGTATACCGGATCCCGAATCCTCCTCCGAGATTCAATACCTTTGGTTGAAACCCTATCGAGCCATGCCAATCATTCATTTTACCAATAATTTTTTGGGCTGCAAGAAGGAAACCGGTCGTTTGAAAGATCTGGGAACCGATATGACAGTGCAGTCCCAGCACTTCCAGAAATTCACTTTGCAAGGCTTGCCGAAGGGCACCTTCGGCCTGACCGTTAATAAGATCAAAACCAAATTTCGAATCTTCTTGACCTGTCAAGATATAATCATGCGTATGGGCTTCGATTCCTGGTGTTACACGAAGTAGGATTTTCACCTTTTGTTCACGGTTTGTACAAATTTCCTCCAAAAGTGTCAACTCTGAAAAATTATCGACTACTATACAGCCAATGTCATAATCCAAAGCCATATGTAGCTCTTCTTCACTTTTGTTATTTCCATGAAAGTGAATCCGTTCAGTTGGGAAATTCGCCTTAATTGCCGTATACAATTCCCCCGCTGAGACAACATCGAGAGAAAGTCCTTCTTGTTCAGCCAACTGGATCATGGCAATCGAAGAAAAGGCCTTACTTGCGTAAGCAACTTGAGCTGAGATCCCCAATTCCTCAAAAGTTCTCTTGAACCCTCTTGCCCGTTCGCGAATTAGCTCTACATCATAAACATATAGTGGGGTACCAAATTTTTCGATCAGTTCGATCGTGTCCACTCCGCCAATCTCCAGATGTCCACGTTCATTGACACCACCGGTTCCGTACAAATGCATATAGCCTCACCTTCCTGACTTAAAACTAAAGATTAATAAGAAATGAGGCAGCCTCAAATAAAGAAACCCTGCTGTAAGTGAAAAAGGGTCCTCTATATGAACAAGCCTCATCCGAATCCTAAATATTGTTCTCTATGACTGCTTAGTAGTTCGAAGGGAAAGACAGATTGGTTTAAACTCCAAAGAGTCATAGTAGCTCTATCTCTTTGTGAATCCTAACATTACCGCTTTATCCGAATAAAATTAAATTACCACAACTTTTCGACAACATCAACCTTTAGATTTTCTCGGCTGCCTATATATATCCTGGGGATGTACAATACTCGGACGTTCTACAGTACCTGGATAAGGTCTTCTAAATATTATATGTGACAAGGCCTTCGGCTGAAACGGGAGAAGCGGCCATAAATAAGGTGTATTTAACGTTTTTATACTTGTAAGCATAATAATGTAGAGTGTGATGCCTATGATTAAGCCAGGCACTTTAAATAAAGCAACCAACACTAGCAGGACTAAACGGGAAATCTTATTTGCAACCCCTAATTCTAAACTTGGAGTGACAAATGTACCGATTGTCGCTACGGAAGCGTAGAGAACCACCTCAGGAACAAATAGGCCAACATCTATCGCTATCTGTCCTATCAAAACGGCAGCAACCAAGCCCATTGCCGTAGATAGCGGGGTCGGGGTATGAACGGCTGCCATCCTTAAAAATTCTATCCCAATATCGGAAATGAAGATTTGGATCACAATGGGTATATGCGTTTTTTCATTCGGCCCGATATACTCAAACTTCTCCGGCAGGAGGGAAGGCTCTAAACAAAACAATAACCAAATCGGCAGCAAGTATAACGAAACGAAAATCCCCAAAAAACGTACCCAGCGCACCAAGGATCCAACAGCAGGTGCTTGCCGATACTCCTCAGCATGTTGCATGTGATGGAAAAGGGTGGACGGAGTAATGATGACACTCGGTGACGTATCCACATAAATAAGGACATGCCCCTCAAGTAAATGCGTTGCAGCTACATCAGCCCGTTCCGTGTACCTGACAAGCGGGTATGGATTATATCTTTGCTTGACAATGAACTCTTCGATCGTTTTATCAGACATCGTTATGCCATCAACCTCAATACCATTCAATTCCTTACGAATGATATCTATCAAATCGGGATCGGCAATATCTTTAATGTAGCCGATGGATATATCCGTTTTCGATCGTTCCCCTACATGCAACATTTCGAAACGTAATCTTTCATCCCGGATCCTCCGTCTTGTTATCGCTGTGTTAACGATGATATTCTCAACAAAACCATCCCTTGACCCACGGACGACTTTTTCCGTATCGGGTTCTACTGGCTGTCTCCCGGGATAACTCCTGACATCCACAACCAATCCTATTGGTTTACCATCAACAACAATGACTATTAAACCGGATAATACCTGATCAACAAGCTCATCCATCGTCTTTATTTCCTCGACGGATTGGTGTACGAGCAAGTCTTTGACTGCATCAAAAACTTTAGTGGTCAAGATTTCAGCATTTTTGTTATGAATAAGAGAATCGAGGATTTCCATGATGAACTCTGTATCCGTCAATCCGTTTATATAGTAAAGATGCACATCTTTTCTAAGGACCTTTATCCTTCTTACCCCTAAGTCGAAGCTGACGCCCAGACCTACTTTCTCTTTCATGTACGCGTCAACTTCCGCTACCCTACTCGGAATCGGTTTCATGTTTTCATGTTTTTCTGAAGTCATCATGACCACTCCTTTCCAAAATAATTTCCACCGCTAGCTTCGTTATCGGTGCTCCTCTTTTAAAATCGTCCTGATGGGACATTTTTCCGATATCCCCTATCCCTACAACTATGGGAACATGCAATTGATCGATGCAATACACCGTATCTCCTGTAATCTTGCCCAGTTCAAATTCCTCGGCTCCGTATTTATCAACACCGTTCGGTGTCAAATTACCATCACGGTCAATACAGATATCCACCTTAGTCCATTCTTCCCTCCTAGTCTTTGAAGCGACCGCTATCACTCCAAGGACATCAATATCAGGGTGACCGGCAACTACCTTCATTGCCTGTTCGCCGGATCCTTCACCGATAAAACCGCTATCGTCAAACATGACCAATACTGGATCATACTTCGCCTTTTTTATTAATTCAACTAGCTCCAAGCCCGTATATCGTGATGGATTACCCTGGGACATGGAGATACATCTTCCCCCAATTTCCTTGGCTACATGCTCGACAGCCCGTTTCGCATACTCATCTCCATCCGTAATCAATATCACTTTTCGTTTGGTCACCATCTTGGGCCTACCTTTCATCATCAGGAATAGTTACCTAATAAACTTATAAATCGACAAAATAAATCCATTGGAATAATGATCCGGCTATTTTTCCCAATACGAGGGCCATTAACAGATAAATGATTTTCTCTTGAATTCCGATTCTCTTTGATAGAACCGGAAATACATTCAGGACTTCAGTTAAGGCAGCAGCGAGCATCCCATTAAAAATCCCGTCAGCCAAACCGATCGGAATTAATAAAAAATGCGGGAGGGAAAATTCCGTTTCCTGTAATCCTAACCATGTTCCTGCGACAACTCCGGTAATGATAGCCCCTTCGTAGTAATGGATCATTTTCATTGTTTTTGTCAGCTGAGTCAGTCTCGGAATCACCCCAAGTACAGTTAAAAACGCTACAAAGCCGGCACCTGTCGCAAAACCCCCGGCTAAACCGACAAAGATTCCGAAGATGATTTTACCGGTCATCAAGGCGGCGCACGTTCTCCTTATTTTCATTCATGATTACATAACTGTCCAAATCCTGCTGATAGTTGAACATTTCAACCTCGAGCGGACTAGGTTCCTCATTGAAGCGTTTTTTAAAGAAGTGATTAAAAAATAGAATCATGCCTATACCAAGACCGAAGCTATATGGGATTTGGATCAATAATGGCTTATCGTCCACTTTTCCCGTTATTATAGTAAAGATTTTTTGATGCACTTCCCCCATGCTGACATCCACATGAAAATTCATGATCGTCATCCCGCCGCCGACAAATAACAAAAACCAAACTAAGGCGAATGTCAGGTATGACATTTTCTTTTTCGAGAGGACGATTTCGATGATCGTTTGGGAGGGCCCGAATGTCTCCACTTCAATAGTCTGATCCATCTTGCGGATGGCCATGATAACTTGAGCTAAATCAATGACAATAATATTCCTATCTTCCTTCTTGACCGTTAATAATAAGATTTCTTCAATTATGGTAATCACTTCTTCAGGTCCGATTATCCTTGCAATATCTTTTATCCTCACCGTTTGATTTCCCTTTACTTGTACACGGTTCCTCATCCTGATATATACAACTGCCACTATCATCACATCCCGACCTTTTATTTCCTTATGTTAGTAGTATGGATTGGAAACTGATTGAAAATGCAGGAAGTGAACCATGTCCAAATATTACTAAATTGAAAATAAAAAAAGACACGCTGCAATGACAGCATGTCTTTTTGATTTACATTCATACATTAATGAGCGGGGAAGAAAATCAGCTGAACCAAAAATATCAATCCAAAAATATAAATGAGCGGATGTACCGATTTTCCTTTTCCACTGAATACCTTCATAAGCGGATATGTTATGAACCCGATTGCAATCCCTGTAGATATACTTGAAGTGAGCGGCATCGTTAAAATGATCGCAAATGCCGGAAATGCTTCATCAAAAATTTTCCAATTGACTTTAGCCAGTCCTTCCATCATGAAACATCCTACGATGATCAAAACGGGAGCTGTAATTGCTTGAACCGAAGAAATTGCCGATATCAATGGAGAAAAGAAAATCGATGCAGCAAACAAGATTGCCACCACAGTGGCGGTTAACCCCGTACGTCCTCCTGCTGCCACTCCCGTGCTTGATTCAACATAGGCAGTTGATGGGCTTGTACCAAACATCGAGCCGACTGTCGTCGCAATTGCATCACCTAAAAAGGCTTTCTTGGCCCGAGGGATTTTCCCATGTTTCGTTAGTCCTGCCTGTTCCGTCACGCCAATCAAGGTTCCTGTCGTATCAAAGATCGTCACAAGTAAAAAGGCGAAAACAATTGAATATAAAGAATTCGTGAAGACCCCAGCAATATCGATATCGAAAAATACCGGTGTTGGAGGAACAGATAAGACCCCATCGAAGTTGAGCAAACCGATAAAGTAGCCAATGATTGCCGTAATGATCATACCAATGAAAATAGCCCCTTTAATATTACGGGCCATAAAAATCAAGGTAATGAATAAGCCTGCTAACGCTAAGACGGTTCCAGGCTGATGCAAATCGCCAAGCGTCACCATCGTTGATTCATTAGGCACTACGATTCCAGCATTTTTCAATCCGATAAACGCAATGAATAAACCAATTCCGGATGTGATGCCATATTTTAATGAGTTAGGAATTGCATCAATTATCATTTTACGCAAGCTTGTCACGCTAATTAATAGAAATAGCAAACCAGCAATGAAGACCGTACCGAATACAGTCTGGTATGAGAGGCCCTGTGCACCCACGACGCTTGCAAAATAAGCATTCAAACCCATACCTGGTGCTATCGCAATCGGGTATTTTGCAACGAGCCCCATGATAAGGGTACCAATCACCGCTGATATGACCGTTGCCATGAAAACTTGTTCAAATGGAATTCCGATTGAAGACAATAAAGCCGGATTCACAATAAGGATATAAACCATAGTTAAAAATGTCGTAACACCCGCCATGACTTCTGTACGGACATCCGTCCCATTTTCTTTCAGGGAGAAAAACTTTTCCATAAACATATTTTAGACCTCCAGATCTAAAGGAAACACCAACAACCGTTTGCACGAAAAGACAAGGTGTCCTAAAATTGTACTGCATCTGCGCTTTTCTTGATCCATTATTCGTTGAAAATGCGATAAAAAAACGAATGAAAAATGCGACCTTTACTATAATATTCGTTTTTAATCCTAAATTCAACTAAAAATTCGATCCCACCCATATTTTCAACCTACCTGATAAGAATCACTTTTACTTTTTCCTAAAATCAAGATTTACTTTCAGCTCAATGAAAAACCACATGAATCACTGATTCATGTGGTTTTTCATTTGCTGAAGAATCTTCTTTTCCAGCCTTGACACCTGGACTTGGGAAATGCCAAGCCTTGCCGCCACTTCCGATTGCGTCTGATCTTTATAATATCTCAGGAAAACAATCAGCCTTTCACGTTCATTCAATTCATGTATGGCTTCTTTCAAAGCGATTTGATCAAACCAGGATGTTTCATTATGGTCGGCAATCTGGTCAAGAAGAGTAATCGGATCTCCATCATTTTCGTAAACCGTTTCATGGATGGATGAAGGGCTCCTACTGGCTTCTTGGGCCATGATGATTTCCTCTGGTGACAGCTCCAGATGTTCCGCCAATTCATTGACGGTAGGAACACGGCCATACGTCTTTGAAAGTTCCTCTTTGGCCCTGCGAATTTTATTCGCCATTTCCTTTAATGACCGGCTCACTTTAACCGTTCCGTCATCACGGATAAAACGTTGGATTTCACCAATGATCATAGGCACAGCATACGTTGAGAATTTCACTTCAAACGATAAATCAAATTTATCCACGGACTTCAACAGACCAATACAGCCTATTTGATAAAGGTCATCCGGTTCGTAACCTCGATTGAGGAATCTTTGCACTACTGACCATACAAGCCTCAGATTGCTATTGACAATCAGATTCCTCGCATCTTGGTCACCGCTCTGGCTGCGTTGGATTAAATTTCGCAATTCCTCATCTTTTAAATGGGGCTGGCCTTTCTTGCTCTTCTCGTTTTTAACCTCCACATCCATATGCAAGTCTCCCTTAATTGCACAAAGCTCTGCTTGTAGTTAAGTGCTTTTTTAATCGAATGATCGTGCCTTCGCCCTTATGGGAAATTATATTGATTTCATCCATGAAGTTTTCCATGATGGTGAATCCCATACCGGAACGTTCAAGTTCGGGTTTTGTCGTAAATAATGGCTGTTTAGCCTCCTCGACATCTTCAATGCCCAGTCCTTCATCCCGAATGGTCAATTCCACAGTATCTCCTTCGATGACCACTGAAATGTAGACCCAACCTTCCGGGTCACTCTCATACCCATGGATAATCGAATTCGTAACGGCTTCCGACACGACAGTCTTGATCTCTGTCAATTCATCCATCGTCGGGTCCAATTGGGCAATGAAAGCCGCAACTGTAACCCTGGCAAAAGATTCATTTTGGCTAAGTGCAGAAAATTTCGTTTCCATTTTATTTTTCATCTTAGGCAACCCCCAGTCTTTGCAAAGCGTTTTTTTCGGATAGTTCCATTTTAACAATTTTAAACAACCCTGACATCTCAAATAACCGCTTTACTGCTGGAGAAATTGCACAGACCACCATTTCACCTTGCTTTTTGTTTACCTGCTTATAACGCCCTAAAATAACTCCGAGTCCTGAACTATCCATAAAATCCAATTCTTCCATATTGAGGATAATATGTTTGATATTATGCTTCTGAATGGCTGCCTCTGCCTGGTTTTTCAATTTTTCTGCTGTATGATGATCTAAATCACCTTTGAGACGAATGCACAATACACGATTTTTCGCCTCCATATTAATCGTAAGACTCATTATATACAGCCTCCTTCACTGTCTTATAAAGAGTCAAATTCTCTTTTTCACCTGCCGATTCCTTCTTACTAGCAAAACTAGTGGAGTTTCGCCTAAATTAGTATGATTAACAGGCATTGCGACAATTTATTCTATTTCGCCTGGGTAAACATGCCGAAAGCCCGTTTATACAATTGCCACCAAGTGGCATTTTCAACCGTTTCCTTCGCAACAATCGGAGATTCGACATACACCTTACCGTTTTTCTTCAATTCAAGCATACCAATTTCATCACCTTTTTTAATCGGGGCAGCCAAATTTTTATCAAGCGTGATTTTTTTTGTAAAGTCCTTTGCCTTTCCGTTTTTGGCTGTCAAAACTGAAATTGGTTCACTTGTCACTCCCACCACGGTTTTCTTTTGTCCTTTACTTACCTTAACTTCTCCTAACACCTCGCCGCGTTTATAAATCGGGTATGTGATGTATTGTGAAAATGCATAATCCAGCATCTTGGTGACCTGAGCGTTTCGTTCCTTTGGAGAAACAGCTCCGAAAACGACGGCAATGACGCGCATATTCCCTTTTTTGGCAGTCGCTGTCAAACAATACTTCGCTTCATTTGTGAATCCTGTCTTCAGTCCATCGACCCCAGGATAAAATTTCACCAATCTGTTCGTATTGACAAGCCAGAATTTCTTTTCGGTATTTTCACGGAGATAATCTTCATATGTACCCGTGAACCTTGTAATCGTATCGTATTTCAATAATTCCTTCGCCATGATCGACATATCATGTGCAGAACTGTAATGATCTTTAACAGGTAGGCCAGTTGCATTCTGGAACTTTGTATTTTTCAACCCGAGTTCTTTTGCCTTTTTGTTCATTTTCCTAACAAACTCTTCTTCCGATCCGTCAAGACGTTCAGCCATCGCCACCGATGCATCGTTCGCCGAACCAATCGAGATGCCCTTGAGCATTTGTTCTGTGGTCATTTCTTCACCTGGCTCGAGGAAGATCTGGGAACCGCCCATCGATGCAGCATACTCACTAGTCCTGATTTTCTCTTTCATGCTAAGTTCGCCTTTATCGATTGCCTCCATGATCAGCAGCATCGTCATGATTTTCGTCATGCTGGCCGGTGAAAGACGAACATCTGCATTTTTATCATAGAGAACAGTACCTGTATCCCGTTCAATCAAAATAGCGGATTTAGCATTTCCCGCCAATTCGACTCCTTTTTCTTCAGCTGCTTTTGTATGCGGGATGCTAAAACCCATTGCTACCAATACGGTTAAAAATAGAGAAAGAATCCGCTTCATCTCCATACCCTCCAATCTTTATAGATTTTATTTTTTCCATTAAACCCATTTTTATACAAATAAAGATGAATTTTGAGCATATACTGGATATCGGGTAACAAATTTAACCAAATTAAAAGAGGGTGCGCATGGGCATCCTCTTTTAAACATTCAATGGGATAAACGTAAAAAGGCCGCGCAAAAGCGCGGCCT
>NZ_JADILK010000081.1 GCF_017355165.1 Bacillus sp. SD075
AATTAAGAGAGGGGCTTTCTTATTCTCAAGTGATTTTTGACTGATTCAGTATGAACTTATGATGTTTCGTCCTCCCGTGATTTTATTTGTAAAAGATCACGGATCTCCTTTAAATATTGCTCGGATGCCGGTATGGCTTCCAATACCTCTTCCTCGTTCGCTTGTTTTTTTCTAATAAGAGAATTCGATATCTTCATAAACATGAAAATCGCAAATGAAATGATCAAGAAATCAATCACAGCTTGGACAAACTCACCGTATTGAACAACTGAGTTTCCAACTGTGATAGATAACGAAGAAAAATTGAGCCCTCCTAATAAAATTCCTATTAGCGGTGTGATAATATTATTGACTAGCGATGAAACGATCTTCCCAAAAGCAGCACCCATTACTACAGCTATGGCTAGATCGAGAACGTTTCCTTTAGTAATAAACTCCCTGAATTCCTTTATCATCGTAACTACACCTTTCTTTTTTTAATTGATAAAAGCATATCAGAAACATGGTGGAAATTGAATAGAGCAGGAGGCATCCATTATCTCCAAAGTTAGGACCATCCACCCGTTTAGTCATTTGAATCCCTTAATATAGTGCAATCACGGCAGTCCGATCAAAGGAGAAAGAACGCTATTTTCCATTAAAAACATTAAAGAGCCGTTATAATAGCAGGTCTTATTGTAGAAGGATTTAAGAATGGTCATAGAACAAGCAAAGTAATTGAAGGCAGAGCGGGAACGACTAAGGCGTCAATTTTCAATGTCTAGAAGGCAGGTAAAGCCTTTTTCATCAACTTGAGGAAGGGGGTGAATATAAATGTATTCGTTTGGCGATAATTATATTATTGTACTACCCCCTAAGTGGTACTCCTCCATTGTTAAAAGCCCTTCTCTTAATCGAGAGGGCTTTTTTTGTTTAGCGCTTTGTTAAATAATTTTTGTTTATAGGAGATTTTTTGGACTGCATTTAGATCGTTTTGGATTTTTTATACTTCTGTCCAACCAAAAATATCAGAGGGGACCCTATTATGCTTGGAAGAAACCAAAAAATGAATGGATTCCATTGATTCAAGATAGGTATATTGGATACATTTACTACAAGAATTGCCGTGCAAATAGCGATATAGGAACCGAGCATCCCGCTAATATGAGATGCAATCCAGTTTTTCCATTTCTTCTTACCAGCAAGATATCCTATAAATGCAAAAGAATACGAAAATATCCCAATGAAAAACAAATATGCGCTACTTTCCCAATTCATTATTGCCATTGTCAGGGATGTGACAAAGACTACAACATACGCACTGTGATAAATTTCACCACAAATTGTATGCACACCTCTTTTTTTCTTTGAAGACATAGCACCTATTCCACTAATAAGACATATTGCTCCAGCGCAAATGTGAATGAACAGAATGATTTCAAAGATAAGCAACATTCCCTTCGTTAAATAATCATTATCATAACGTAAAAGAGTAAATATTTATTTTATTATAATACAAATATTTACCAAGAATATGAATGTTAATTTGCAAAGAAAAAAACAATTCAGTTTTGGCATATGAGTTACCATACAATGGAGCATTCTCTGCAAAACGGTCAAGTGCTGCATTCGTTGCCGGAAATCGTCAGTGCGGTAATCAAAAGGGAGTGTGTATCATTCTTATTAAGGAAAAAGGAGGATTTTATGTTTCATTTGCAGAATGTCTTGACGTAATGGGGGTGGAATAATTGCAACAACATATTGAACAGGATTTATCTAAAGAGGATATTTTAAGAATGATTGTTAAGCACCTTGATTTATTTCCGCTGACTAGTCTGGAGGCTATCAGAGAAGTTATTGGAAGTTCATTAAAACAACGAGGCTTGATAGGGGGGATAACCGATCAAACAGGGGCCGCTCCTGTAACATATAACAGGAAAATATCAGACCAGGATATCCAGTTTATAAATGATTGTATTTGTGACCTTTTAAAAAGCCGCGTTATCCAACCTGGTATTAATGAAGTTAATCAGGATTTACCATGGATTTCTGTTTTTGATAAGGAGAAACTTAAAACATTGGTGAACTCCCTGTCTTAACTTATAAAAGAGGCTGGGACATAACTAAATAACCCATCCTCAAAGACAAATCAATTTAAGTTATTCTACTTATTAAAAATCATGGTGTTTTCGTATAGTTGGTTTTATTCATCCATTCAAGCTGTAAGAACAAATTTGTTCCATTCCCGCTACAGACACTCGCTTTCCGCGGGGAAGAAGCTGAGCCCGAGGTCTCTGCCTTTCCTCTATTTCCCTTAGTAGTCGATTGTCTTCCGCTCCATTACACTGGATTTTTTAAAATAGGATGCAAAAAGCAACAAAATCTATGGAAAAGAACAAATAAAGACCCGATCTACTCGCCGGAAATTCCGCTTATAGTTCGGGTTTATCGTTGACTAAAATACTTATGTCCCAGCCTCTTATTTTAGGTTAGAATATCTTTATCCGATAATGGCAATTTTCTATATCAATCATTCGCCTGTAAGATGGGATTCAAACCTATCGATAATTCAAGGAAACGTTCGGCCTCACGGAAAACGTGATCAGCCAATAGTGGATGAATAATGCTCTTGATTTTGCATTCTTCGATTAAATCTCTGGCGGTTTTTTTAAAGTCTCGAAGTGATACGACGGAAACACGGTTCTGATCTAGAAATTGATCCAAAAGAGGGGCCGTTTGAGATTGCGGTTTCATGGACTCTACGTCTGCAGCTTGAAAGACTAATTGATCAAAATCATTACTAAAGTTTCGCGCCATATCCACCAGCCTTCTTTCCGATGGATCAAGGAGATGTCCGATGAATTTTGCATGATCCGCCATAATCCTTAAAAAGAAAGCATTTTCTTTGATGAATTGCATCTGCGAGTGGTTTCAATTTACCTTCATTTAATTCTTTTAATCGTTTTCTAAAATAATTGGCTTCCCTGCTTGTATGGTCGACTAAAAGTGGGAAGTTGTTTGCACCAGGAATTTTACAGGTGAGTATTTATCCTGATATTTTCCTTTTAAAAAATAAGACCCTAGGCAAAAGGGCTCTATCTTAAAGTTAAAACAAGTTGATTGGAGCGGGTGTTCGAGACTCCTGCGGGAAAGGCGCGTCTATGGGAGACCCCGCGGAAAGCGAGTGCCTTCCGTTCCAACAACGTCCAAATCGTACAAGCCATAAAAAAATGTAGACAAACTCGATGAAAATCGAGTTTGTCTACATTCTGACCTTAGAATTAATTCATTCTAAGGATTTCCGTATGTTAATGAAGCAGTTTCATTAAGTTCCTATTGATAGTCATTTGTCACCAAGCTCATTTATTTTTTTTGTAAGCTCATTAAACTTCTTATCGAGTTCTGTGTAAGCCTTATCGTTTGGAGTCATAAAGCTAAGCTTTCCTAAAACTTCTTGTCTTTCTGTTTCAAGTGTCAATCTCAGTTCTTCCAGATCATCTCTTTTTGAGGATGATTCATACAATTGCTTTTGAATGTGAATATTCGAAATGACGAGTTTGCTGCTTGTCGTTTTTTTGAGAAAATACCGATCATGCGATACGACGATTAGCGTTCCAGTATACTGTGCTAATGTATCTTCAAGTTGTTCCCGTGAAGCTAAGTCCAAGTGATTTGTCGGCTCATCCAAAATGAGCACATCTTTTTCTTCTAATATATATTCCATTAACTTGCACTTCACTCGCTCACCCATACTCATATTCTTAATGGGTTCTGCCCAATGAGATGCTGTGAAGCCTAAATGCTTCATTAAAGTTTGGACGTTCCCTCTCGACTCGAAAGTTTCTTTATGAAATAGCTGGGAGGGTGTTAGTTCAAGTGGTAAATCAAACACTTCTTGAGTCAAATAGCCAATTTTTGCGGTTGGTGAAATCCATATATCTCCCGCAAAAGTTTCATGTCCAAGAATAATTTTTAATAAAGTCGTCTTTCCACTGCCATTGGGACCTATTATGGAAACCTTCTCACCATGCTGAATCGTGAAATTGACGTTTTTAAATAGTATTCGCTCGTTAAAAGACTTATTTACATTCTTAACTTCCAAAAATCGTTTTCCCGTCTTGTTTTTTGCTTTAATTGAAAAGCTTACAGTATATTCTGATTCAACAGGTTCAGCTTTTACTTTTTCAAGCTCTTTTTCAAGCCGCTTTTGTTTAGATTTAACTTGTGCATCCATTCGCTTTGCTTTTACGCGATAGTACTCCTTAACTCCTTCCTTTTTCGTCGATTGGGAATGGGCTTTTTTTGACCAAGAAGTGATTTCATTCATTTGTCCCTCGATCCGTTCAACCATTTTTTGCTGTTTTTCATATTCACGTTGTTGTGTAAGTCTTTTCTGTTTACGAATCTCCATATAACTAGAGTAATTCCCTCTGTGTTCAATTAGCTTTTTATCTTCAATCGACCAAATTTTCGTCGCTACGGCATCCAAAAAATAACGATCGTGCGAAACAAAAATAATGGTACCTCTATAATTTTTAATTTGTCCTTTGAGGAATTCTAAACTTTCCTCATCAAGATGGTTCGTCGGTTCATCTAATAGTAAAAGGTCTGCATCTTTAGAAAGACCTTTTGCAAGACGGGCTTTCAGTTTTTCTCCCCCGCTTAATTGTGGGAAGTCATGGCTTGGGACATGCATTTTATCTAGTAATTTAACTTCGGAAGAGGTCTTTTCTTCAGAAGCATGCGACTCGACTTCTTGTTCTACCATAAAAACTTTCAAGCTTTGCTGCAGCCAGTGGATTTCTCCATTTACAGGCTCTAAATCATTATTTATTAATTGCAATAACGTAGATTTACCGGCACCATTTTTACCAATGATACCGATGATCTCACCTTGTTGAACACTAGCGTTTACACCTTCAAAAATGGTAAGGTCCAATCGTTCATAGCTAATATTGGTTAATTTTAATAGTTCTTTCATATAGTCAATCCCTCTCTTTAAAGGGAGAAAAAAAAATCCTCCCATTTCATTTGGAAGGATTAGTCATACCTGTGCATTATCAAATAAGAGCTATTTTGACTATAGCTCAGTAATTTATAGAAAATGGGCAGACTAATCCTATTTCGTATGATTTGAAATATGTGATTTCAAATTTTAAAAATAAGATTAGTTAATCATCGGCCACCCATCATCCCTTCTGATATTAATAAAACCAGTATAGCATAAAATAATCTTTGAAAACAAAAGATATCAGCATGGTACCTCGCTTTCAATCTAATTTTAAAGATTTATAATATTGTATTAACTCGATCAAATACTTTATCATAAGGGGGGATAGTACTTCATATTACCTATATGATGTGATTATAAGGGCTGATTTTACCACCATAGGGATGTTTCCCTGAGGAGGACATTAATATGGAATATATAAAGGGAATCGATGTTTCACATTGGCAAGGTGCTATTAATTGGGAGGAAGTTGCAAAGGCAGACGTGAAGTTCGTGTTCATTAAAGCAACAGAAGGAACGAGTTATTCCAAGCTATCCTATTTCAAAGAAAATGCACCACAAGCATTGGCAGCGGGATTGAAAGTCGGAGCCTATCACTATGCAAAGTTTGCAACTGTTGCAGAAGCAAAGGCTGAAGCTGCTTATTTTTTAGATTCTATCAGCCCTTTTGCTTTAAACTACCCTGTTGTTCTTGATCTTGAAGAAAATAAAAAAAAGGCAAAGAAAAAAACGCTGACCGATGCAGCGATAGCTTTTTTAAAAGCTATCGAAGAGGCTGGATACACGGCAATGCTGTATACTGGTAAATACTTTCTTGAAAATACCTTAGATGAATCAAGGTTGGCAAACTACGCTTTGTGGATTGCCAGATACAACAGCACGTTGGGACGAAGCACAGATATTTGGCAGCATTCTGATTCAGGTAAGATAAGCGGGATTAGCACAAAAGTGGATTTGAATATAGCCTATAGGGATTTTACAAATACTATAAATACGTTTAGGATACACAAATCCCAGGAAGTGAAAACTGAAACATCCACAATTTATACTGTAACAAAAGGCGACACGCTTAGCTTCATTGCAAAAAAACATAAAACAACGGTAAAATCTCTTGTTAGTCTTAACGGAATTAAAGACCCCGACAAAATTTATATCGGTCAGAAATTAAGGGTGAAATAAGTAAAGGCTCTTCTCATTACGAGAGGAGCTTATTTTTAATCGGATATTCCTTATATTTCTTTAAGTTCGTCAATTGATACTTCTGAGCTTTCTTCTAATGGTCCTCTTAAATGTACTGTAGCCGTTCTTCCATCTTCATTTAAATGATCAATCCATACTGAAGTGCCATTATATTTCACCTCAATGTCAGATGAAGTAGAAAGTATCTGTTTTACACGCTTAACATCCATATATATCCCTCCCTGCTAATTAGTCTACCTATTATTTGGGGAAAGGCTTAATTTTATTCGTTTATTCAGGGGATTGATATGGCAACCAACGATGTTTAACCTACCATGTTATCCGTCATGAATATTTGAAGCGAGTCCTTTTTAATTTAGCTTATAATGAAAAGATGAGAATTCTTAATCTTAAAAATATAGAGCTTATCTGCTAAAATGGATAGGATTGTAAATCGATTTTTGAGGTGATGGATTTGAAAAGACGTAGGCTCCTGGCAGTCCTATTAATACTTATTGGCACAACCGTACTATTTACATGCATGCAACAGCCAAGCGGAGCCAATGCCGCCAAAGAGAAACTCAACATTAAGAAGCTCGACGTCGATGAATTTTTTGAAGAACGTGATGGGACTTTCATATTACGTGAAGTGAAAAAGGGCAAGACTTTTATTTATAATAATGAACGTGCCGAACAAAGATTTGCGCCGCAATCGACTTTTAAGGTTCCTAATGCACTCATCGGTTTACAGGTAGGGGCTGTCGAGGATGAATATGACATTAAATATTGGGATGGTGTGAAAAGGGAAATGGCGATATGGAACCAGGATCATACGCTTGGGTCTGGTTTAAGGTACTCCGTTGTTTGGTATTATCAAGCAATGGCCCGTGACATTGGAGAGAGCCGAATGGAGGAATGGATCCATAAGGTTTCTTATGGCAACCAAGATATTAGTGGAGGGGTTGATCAGTTTTGGCTAAGCAGCTCACTCAAAATCTCTCCTGTTGAACAAGTTGATTTTATGGAAAATTTATACAGCGAGAATCTTCCTTTTGATAAGGATGTCATGAAAACCGTTAAAAGGATGATGATCCAGACTGAAGAGGGTAACTATACACTTTACGGAAAAACAGGGCAGGGGACCAACAATGGCTGGTTTGTTGGTTTCATTGAAACAAAGAAACGTGCCTATGTTTTTGTAACGAATCTCTCCGGTACATCGGCAGACGCCAGGAATATCACAATGGATATTTTACAGAAATACCATTTAACGAAAGAGTAGGGAGCAATTAAAGGATTTTGAAATAGGTCGATGATTTAATGGAACGAAGTGTATGCATAAAAGAATATTATAGGGCTTACGGATGCTTTACTATCAATAGGGGAGTTGAATGGGTACCTCCTATTCATATGGAGCTAATGGGACGGAAGGGCTGAATAAGGAAGTAGATACAATGGGACAATATTGGAGGAGAAAGTGCTGTTGGGTTTAAAGTCATATACGCATTCTTATACATGCTTTTAGGGGGGTATCATGGAGCTATCGTTATTATTGGAATATGGCTGGGTGTTGATTATTCTAATTTTTTTAGAAGGTTTATTATCTGCCGATAATGCATTGGTTTTAGCCATCATGTCAAAGCATTTACCAAAAGAACAGCAAAAAAAAGCGATTAATATTGGGTTGCTTTTGGCTTTTATTTTTAGGATTGGTGCAATCTTCATTATTTCGTACCTTTTCCATGTTTGGCAAGTTCAAGCAATTGGTGCTGCATATTTGATTTTCATCGCATTAAAGCATTTACTAAAAAAGGATCACGGGGAAAAAGGAAAAATAGGGAAAAGCTACCGTATGACCGTTGCACAGATTGCATTAGCAGATATTGCTTTTGCTATTGATTCCATTTTAGCTGCAGTCGCTCTTGTCATTGCCTTGCCAGATACACCAATGGGTGATATAGGTGGTATGGATGGAGCAAAATTCATTGTTATTTTATTAGGAGCTATTGCAGGTTTAATCGTTATCCGGTTTGCAGCAGGGTACTTCGTTAAGATACTGACGGAGCGACCTAGCCTCGAAACGGCAGCCATGTTAATCGTTGGTTGGGTAGGGGTTAAATTATTAATGCATACCCTTGCGCATCCAGCCGTGCACATTATCCCTCACGATTTTGTAGAAGGACCGATTTGGAATATAACCTTTTGGTCAGTCATGCTTCTTATTGCTATAGGCGGATGGTTTTTTTCTGGAAAAACAAAAAAAGATGAAGGTAAATAAGGCATACTCTTTTGTAAAATGAAAATTCAAGAAAATCAAAGACCGAAATAAT
>NZ_JADILK010000082.1 GCF_017355165.1 Bacillus sp. SD075
TTTAGTTCCCATAAGAAAAAGCTGCCTTAAGACAGCTCTGATCTTCAGCTAACGCACCCGTTAGTTGAAAATTTCTAACTGGAAGAGATGTTATATATCATTGTCCAAGATGTTCCTGATGAATCACATTGTTCAAATCCAAGTTTCTTATAAAGTTGTACAGCCTGAGTGTTTTTAGGGTCAACACTCAAAGATAGTGATGTATAACCATCTCTAGAAGCTGTTTCAAATAACTTTTCCATAAGCAGGTTACCTATTCCCTTACCTCTTACTTTATTAATTACAGCGATACCCAGTTCAGGAGTCTTATCATCAACATATCCATACCCTTTTTGATTTTCTGCAAATAAGCGATACCATGCAGCACCAACAGGAAAATGATCCTCAAAAGCAATTATTGCTCTATCACCTTTTCGTCCCCATCCCTCACTATATTTTTTGATATGTGGTAAATTTAACAGTTCTTCTTTAGGTGGCTTATTTTCAGGAATATGAATAGCTTCATACATCATATCCGTTAAAAAATCTAAATCATGCTCACTTTGTTCCAAATTTTTTACATGTATCAAAATTAATCACCCCATTTGTTACTAATTCGACATAGAAAATTCATTACCTGTTCTTCAACTAACCCGCCCCGTTAGTTTCATACAAAAAAGCTGCCTTAAAGACAGCTCCGATCTTCAGCTAACGCATCCGTTCTATAATGACTTATTGTAGAGTTGACCCAAACTGTGCAATAGGAGGAGAAAGCCAATCATTGCCTTAATTTATTTTACATTCTATGTATATAACTCTTAACAATATCAAAACCTATGACTAGCAACACATTACATTCATAGGAGCTGACAACATGGCTAGAAATAATAACAGTAATGAATTAGTAGTTAATGGTGCAGAGCAAGCTCTAGAAAAAATGAAATACGAAATCTCTAGTGAATTCGGTGTTACACTTGGCGCTGATACAACATCCCGTGCAAACGGATCTGTTGGTGGAGAAATTACAAAACGTTTAGTGCAAATGGCTGAACAACAATTAGGCGGAAGAACTCGTTAAACGAAATCATATGTAATGTTAGGGATGGTGATTCGACTATCCCTATTTATAATTCCAAAAATTCCAAAAAAAAGAAATTGAAACAACAGTAGCTGTTATTTTGCTATGTCGCAGTACGAATACTTGCTTATTCAACGAACCTGCCCCGATAGTTGCACTAAGAAGAAGCTGCCTTAAAAATAGCCCCGATCTTCAGCTAACGCACCCGTTACTTCATTAAGGGTACCACCGGCAAAACGCGAATTTAAAACGCTAAGTAGAATTGTGTAAAAAATAACCGGTATTCACCACGGTAAGGGTGTAACCGATACTTATTTCTATTATTGGTTGTTCAACTGACGTAATGATTCTAAGGTAGTAACCCTTTTTTGATCTAATCGATACTCTAAAAGTTATATTTTGTTAACTTTGTTTCTCTATTTTATCTCTATTTCCGCAATGGATAAACCAGATTTCTTTAAACTTTTAATAGTCTCAACTCTTTCCATTGCTGCTTCTCGAGGGTAACGACGTGTTAAGCTTTCATCTAATTGTTCAAATGGGAATTAAATTAGCTTCGGTATAATATTTTAATGTACTGTATCTCAAATCAGTTATTATTACCCTTAATTTATTTGATTTGCTCCGCCAACTCTAAAATAATCCCCTCTGGTCCACGACAGTAGCATAACTTATAACTATCTTCATAGTTTTGTATCTCACTAAAGATTTCCGTACCTTTCTTTTTCAATTTGGCAACAAGAGCTTCAATATCTTCAACAGCAAATGCAATATGCCGGATACCCAGGGTATTTGCAATAGGTTGCTGACTATCTTTTTCATCTGACGGCGTATAAAATTTAATTAGCTCTATCCATGCCTGACCGTCTGGCTTCCCCAATCCTACACATGCTACTTTAACGTCATTAAGCCCACTCATCTGATCCATCAACTCTCCTTCCATTTCCCATTCCCCTTGCACTTCAAGTCCAAGATCGAGAAAAAACTCTTTAGCAGCAGAGAGATCATTTACGATTACACCTACATGATCTATTCTGTGGATCTTCATATTTCATACCTCCTATGTTCCTGTTATTTTTCAATATCCCATCCTATATTCTTACATTCTAATTCTCTAAAAACAGAAAATATCCTTCTTCAACAAACTGGCCCAATTGTTGAAGAAAGGTCTAAGAGCACTCTTCAACTATCCTGCCCCGTTAGTTGAACAAGACAATAAAATAACTTTTATAGTAAAATATTAGTATTTACAAAAGGAGCCGCATTCTTATGAATATTTTAATTTTAGGTGCAACTGGACGAGTTGGAAGTCAAATAGTTACTTATGCCCTTCATGACAGACATCATGTTACTGTATTAGTTCGCACTCCAGAGAAGATTCAAATAAAAAATGATAATTTAACCATTATTCAAGGGATTGTTGTAAATAAAGATGATATAGTACGTGCAATGCAGGGGATTGATGTAGTTATTAGTGCACTAAATACTGATGACACAACCACTCTATCAGAAAGTATGCCACTTATTATCGAAGCAATGGAAAACGAAGGTATAAAACGAATAATATCTATAGGAACTGCGGGTATTCTGCAAAGTAGAACCACGGCAAATTCTCTGCGTTATCAATCAAGTGAATCAAAGCAGAAGTCAACCCGTGCAGCGAAAGAACATCATAAAGTTGACGATATGCTCAAACAATCAACCCTCGAATGGACGATTGTCTGTCCTACGTACTTGCCGGATGGAGAAAGGGTGGGCAAATATCGAATAGACCGAAATTTTTTGCCGGAGGGTGGAGCTGAAATATCTGTACCGGATACAGCAGAATTTACCTTTAAACAGATAAAAGCAAACGATTATATAAAATCACGTGTAGGTATCTCCTACTAATATTCTTATACTACTTTCATATTGGATTAACCTGTTTGTTGAAAAAGAAAATGGGGTGCGGCAACAATCCCCACTCTTTAACTAAAGCGCCCTTTCTGGAATATCTAAAATATGAATTAGAGTCTAAAAATCACGGAATTTATAAGTAATGGAGTTGTTGTAAAATTAACATCTCTTTTTTTCCTAAACTGCCCCGTTCGTTCCATAAGACTTATCGCAGAGTTGACACAGACTGTGAATAAAAATATTTTAAGAAAACAGGAGAATCAACTGCCTTTTTTGAATATAATCTTTAAACTAAAATAAGTAGGGAGACGGTGTAGTGAGCGAAATAGACAAACGAAACAGATTAGGTGAAGAACCATTTACTTATCGAATAACGAAAAAAGGAACAGTAGTAATTTATTACAAAGGTAAACAAATTAAATTTTTAAAGGATAGGGAGGCTCTGCGTCTTATAGAAAGAATCAATGAAGTTGAAAATAATATAGCAGAACTACAGTTATTGTTAGCTAAAATTACGGGTAACTTTAAACGGGGTAACGAGAAGTTGGGTAAAAATAAATAAACTAAGCCTTCGTAGTTCAAGTACACAACGCTTATGGAACTAACCTGCCATGCCATAAGAAAAAGGCTGCCACAGCAACCCCTGTTATTGAAGTAAACCACCCGTTACTTAAAGAGGAGTGATACAAAAATAAAGCCGATTATGATTACAAGAATAAGAATTCCCGTCCCTTTCCAACCTAAGCTACCAACTAAATCAGCAAGACCTCCACCGTGAACGCTGCTGGAAGGATTTCTTTTTAATTCTTCTTGTCTTAATTTTTCTCTTCTTCTTTCAGGAGTTTCTTTATCTTCACTCATTTGAACACCCCCTGTAAATTAAACAATCATTCCTTTTTAATTTTAACACAAATTTCCATTATCCTTGTTGAACTATCCTGCCCCTTTAGTTCTATAAAAAAGAAGCTGCCTTAAAGACAGCTCTGATCATTTACTATTTTTATACCATTTATCTGTTTCAAATTCCTCTGGAATCGATTGCTCAACAGGGTCATCAAATCCTAATTGTTCAAGGATTTCAAACCATAAATCCCTTTTAGAATCAGGTAATTTCGTGCCACACCAGGGACAATAGGTTATCTCTATACTTGAGCTGCCTCCATCGTGGATTAGTAATCCATATTCATCAAACCTTTTATTATAAGTAATCAAAATGTCTGGACAATCAAACGGGTTAGCTTGAATTTTGCAATTAATAGTAACTTGGTCTTTCATAGCTTCGCAACAGTGATCATTCATAAGTATCTCCTTGGGTTAACCTTTATCGGGTTCTATGTATATATGTATCGTAATTTTACCATAGTTCCTTCTTATGCTAACGCACCCGTTTGTAAAAGCATGTCACGATTCAGTGCCCGTCACCCTTCTTCTTGGGAAAAGTCTTCATACCACGTGATGTAGGGGGCAGAGGCCTTTGATTATCGCCTTCCCTTTTCAAATTATTATTGGAGCTTAATAATTTGGGTCTTTCTTTAAACGCCCACATTGGTCTCCTAATGAATGTATCACCTAGTCCTTCCGGATTTAGTGGAGCAAATGGTGACATATAAGGAACTCCGAATGAACGTAGGCTACATAAATGAACCAGGACGACAAAAAGGATTAATATCATGCCATAAAAACCCATTACACCTGAGCAAATCGTAAATACGAACCGCAACAGGCGAGCAGAAATCGCCATTGAATAGGAAGGGGTGGCAAAACTTGCAATGGCCGTGATTGATACGATGATGACCATTGCCGGTGATACAATCCCAGCCTGGACTGCCACATCCCCAATAACCAGAGCACCAACAATGGACATAGTCGCCCCAATGGCTTTGGGCATCCTTAGGCTTGCTTCTCGTAAGACTTCAAATGTCAATTCCATAAAGAGTGCTTCGATAACTGCCGGAAAAGGAACAGAATCTCGTTGCGCTGCAATAATGACGAGCAACTTTGTTGGAATCATTTCCTGATGATAGGTTGTAGCTGCTACATAAACAGACGAGGAGATTAGCGAAATAAAAAAAATAGAAATACGTAAAAAGCGTATAGCTGAGGCTATATCAAAGCGAACATAGTAGTCCTCTACTGATTGAAAGAACTGAATAAATAACGCAGGAGCCACCAAGACAAAAGGCGTTCCGTTAACAAAAATGGCTACCCTTCCTTCAAGGAGATCGCCAGCGACCTTATCCGGTCTTTCTGTATGATCAAGGGTAGGGAATGGGGTCATGACCTGATCTTCTATCAATTGTTCAATATATCCTGATTCAAGAATACTATCAATATTTATTCC
The DNA here is from genome assembly GCF_017355165.1 of Bacillus sp. SD075. Lineage (GTDB taxonomy): Bacteria > Bacillota > Bacilli > Bacillales > DSM-1321 > Peribacillus. The sequence continues at coordinate 5,295 of NZ_JADILK010000082.1, forward strand.
TTTTAAGCGCTTTTTAACCTCCTCGACGATTCCTTCCTTGGCAATCCCATTTATATACATGATGGAAACATCCGTCTTTGTCACCGCCCCAATTATCATCGACTCGATCCATAAATCCGGACTGTTAATGATGCGGCGTACCAGCGCTATGTTTGTTGCATTCGATTCCGTAAATCCTTCTCTTGAACCGCGAATCACCGTATTTGTGCTAGATTCCTGAACTGGACGCCTTTCTCCTCCTTTTGTACTTGCAACCAGGGCTATGTTAATGCCGTCAACAAAAATGATGCTATCCCCTGATAATAATGACAAAAATAATTTTTCCCAGTTCGTGACGGTTTCTACACCACCGAGAGAAACCACGTCTTTAGAGATTACCTCCAGCGCTTCTTGTGGAAGTAATTTTTCTTTAAGATGAGGATTTTTCATGATGGATTCAATTAAAAAGTCCATAACGCTTGGATTATCAATCAGACCCTGCACATACAAAATAGTCGTTTTAATTTCGGGATTTTGACTGATTTTCAACGTTCGTATAATAATGTCGGGGCTGTTACCTGTTTTCTGCTTCACCTTTTCCAGATTGACTGAAATGTAGCTGTCAATAAGTTCAGTAGTTTTACCTTTAGATTGGTCTTTTTCATCAATCCTTCGCTTCTCACGTTTCTTCATTTGTCCTTTTTGTTTAAAAAAAGAAAACATAGACCGGACCTCTTTCATTCCTATTTCTTTTTATTCTGTCCAAAGAAAATGTTTTTTATGGATAACATCAATCGCAAAGATGGATGAAGTAGATAGCATATTATATATGTATAGATGTGAAAGAGATAGAAAGAAAAAAGAATAGGAGCTTGAAGATAAAAGAAGTGGTCAGTCGGAAAAAGTGAAAAAAAGTGTATGATGCGAAAATTATAGAGGCTGTAGAACCCATACCTGAACCAAAAGAAATGAATATATAAGTGTAAGGGAGATAACAAATACAGAGATTTTCGGAGCTTCATTATCCAAAAAGGAGGGATTAATAGCAAGTTATGACTAAGAAATTAATCGGTTATCATAACATGCACCAGCAACAAAAGGAAACAGGGCTGTATAATAAGAATAGTTGTTTATCACCAAGTCCACCAAGAGGTTGTCCAAATATTTATCCAGTGAGGGAGAACCCAAATCCAATTAACATTTTAAAGGTAAAAACTTTTCAATATACTGCAATCTCTGACGGTATAAAAAGGATTTATACTAATCAAGATGGAGTGTTAAAGTACGGAACCTCCAGGATTCTTAATCCAAATAGCGTATCTTATATAAACTTATTTATAAATGGAATCCTGCAGCCAGATATAAATTACATCGTTGAACCGGGAAAACTTACATTCCTTAATGATTTACCCCTATCTGGAGCCCCTATTATTCTTCAATTTGTAATAATTTATGGATAAAGAAAAAGTGGATAGTTCTTACGAAACCAATGAACAAAATGCCGGACAATCATCATATTGATTACCGGCATTTTGTCATTAGCAAATCATGGGTATTAGTTGACTATAACTTCAATAACAATTGGAGTTGCACCATCAAGTGCATCGCCATCAGGAATAGTTATCGTAGTAGTAGTAAGGGTTGAGGTATCAGCTGTTTGAATCTGAGCATTTATATATAAAACATAATAAGCAAATGAACCTGGAAATGCGGTTACCGCTGCACCAGCGTCATCCGTAAAGGTTGTTGCTGCAATTGCAAACGTCTCACCTGTACCTGTACCATCCCCTATTGTGGCAGTAAACTTTCTGGAAGCCATGAAGGGCTTAATGATTGGCATTTATTTACCTCCTTTCTTTTTCAAATGTACGGGGTTTTCCAGACAGTCCTTTCGAGGTTGTCCGTCCCCCATTTAATTATCTTATTTCATACTTCGAATTAGGGAACGGCGAATATTTGTTACATTGATTCCACCTGCGAATAATTTTATGATTCTGGCTCAATTGCGACTGATATGTAACTGCCTTACGAAAAACGTTTAGGTATTGGTTTGTATATGGGCACTACAAATTTGTACAATTCACATGCCAATAATTTGGGGTTTTCTACAGTTTTACAGCCTTCCACTATTATTCAGGGTGATCCAGGCAGCTTGCCAAAAGGAACAGTTCGTTTTTATCGACCAGGATCTGTTTCTGTTTCAAATGCGGAAATTTTTATTCGATTAAGTCAAATATGCTTGAAAGCGCTGAATGTACAGGCTTTTATTGGACCAGGTACTTCTAATGCAGATATTTGGACAATTCGTAAAGACGGTATTGATACACCCCTTACAGGTCATTGATAGGTTCACAAATATCCACTATGAATAATTATGTTCCCGTTTCTTTTCAAGCAGGAGATAATCCCTCATTTAAAGTAACTTCAGAAACAGTTCTTCGAGCCGATGTTTTTTAAAGGATAGATAAAAAGAAAAAACATCAAATTTGTATATGATGTTTTTTCAGCTTATTCCAATTTATAGTATAAAAGAGGCGAAATAAAATTCATTTTAGCTACCTTAACAAAATACGGGGTATCTGATGAAAACTGCCTAAATGCTGCAAATATAATGAATAATTATGTTCTTTCATTTGTTGCCGGTGAAATTCGCGCAAAACATATTTCTCCAGAAACAGCTAAACAGTTTGGTTTGATTTTTGGAGAACAATATGAAATGAGCCTGGATTTTGAGCAACAATTTTTATATGGTTTACAAGTGATATTGACAGGACTACTTGTTGATTAAAATAAAGAGGCTGGGACATAACCAAATAAACCCTCCTCAAAGACGAATCATTCTACGTTATTCTACCTATTAAATAAAATGCTGTTTTCGTATATGTTGTTTTTATTCATCCATTCAAGCTGTAAGAACAAGTTCGTTCCATTACAACAAAATCTATT
>NZ_JADILK010000083.1 GCF_017355165.1 Bacillus sp. SD075
GTGTTGCGAACCAAGATAACTTTTTTTTAAATTATGTCCTGTTATTTCTATTAGATAGAAGGTTGTAGTGAAAATTGGTTCTCATTTTATATGGGGAATCGTTTTGGCCATACTGAAATGTATAAGCGAGATATTCTTCTAGCCTTTAACAGAGAAAAGAGGGGATTCAATTAGATTGCAAATAACTAGGAGAATTGGATTTCAATAAGCAGCAATGCATATATTTTGGCTGAAAAGAAATTTATTCAGAAACTGGTAACTAAAAAAGGAGCGAATACCGAAATAGAAGGAAATCTGCATAAATATAAAATACTTTGTGCCAATGCAAATAAAAATATTCTTCATCTTGTATGAACAGTAACAAATCCAGGTTTGGCTGACTTATAAGATAAATGTGATTGAAGACAAGCACTTCGAAATGGAGCAATAAAGAGTATGAGTAATCATTTTATATTCATTAAGGACTGTTTCGTGAGTTTGACACAATTAAATTAGCGCAGTATAATAATCCAGTAGAACGATATACTAAATGGATTTAACTAATTAACTTTAGCATAGGTGTCAATTCAATACCTTTGAATAATAATTGCTCAGATTTCTTAGTAGAACGATATACTACGATCAACCAAGATTAGTAGAACGATATACTAATCGATCTATAAAGTTAGTAGAACGATGTACTAAAGGAAGTCGGTTAATCTAATGAGGTTTATTGTTTTTATTTAGTACGTAATTTTGTTTATTAAATCTTTAGTATGGGGCAAGGGGGCAGCTTCTGAAAGGCTTAAGAGTCAAATTGCATTTCGATAACTTTTTTAATAGGGGTGTGTTTCATGAAAAATCCATTTATAAAAATGGCAACAGGTTTATATATTAGCTATTTAATTTTAGGCATGATCAATATTATCATCGGATCAAATATGGAAAATTTGTCAAATCAATTAAATACAAGTGCATCAGGGATAAGTTATTTGGTTTCTGCCATAGGGATCGGTAAGTTAGTTTCTTTGTTTTTCGCGGGTAGACTGTCGGATAAATTAGGAAGGAAACCATTTGTTGTTTCAGCATCTTTTATCTACCTAATCTTCCTCATAGGAATACCTTTGGCTCCTAACTATACATTGGCATTTATATTTGCTGTATGTGCTGGTATTGCAAACTCATTTTTGGATGCTGGTACGTATCCAGCACTTATTGAGGCTTTTCAAAAGAAAGCTGGTTCCGCTACTGTATTAATAAAAGCTTTCGTTTCAGTAGGTGCCGCACTTCTTCCATTTATTATGGCGTTCTTTATAGCTAGAGATATGTTTTACGGGTATACATTCTTCTTAATGGCTGCTGTTTATCTTGTTAATGGATTATTCCTGCTTAAGGTTTCATTCCCGGATCATAAAGCTCAAGGCCAGACTCAAGATGATAAACAAGCTGTGCCGGTTCAACACCAATTCCTCTCAAAACCGAAGTTTGCCCAGGAGGGGGTAGCCGTCATACTATTAGGCTTCACATCAACTGCTTTATTCATGTTGGTTCAAGTCTGGCTCCCGAACTTTGGACAGGAGGTATTGGAATTAACTCAGGCTAAGGCTGTTCAATTGCTTAGTTACTATAGCATTGGCTCCCTTGTTTCTGTCATTTTACTAGCAGTTCTATTGAATAAAGTAATTAAGCCCATAACCGTCATGATTATCTACCCGATTATTGCAGCATTATCTTTATTGTCACTCATTTACATCCAACAACCATTTATGACTGTTTTGAGCGCTTTCTTCATTGGGTTATCAACAGCAGGGGTGTTCCAATTAGCCATGACGATAATAACAGAATTCTTCCCAGCCAATAAAGGGACGATTACTTCATATGTAAACATTGCAGCTAGTTCAGCCTTTATCATCATACCTTTTGTTACAGGTATCATTTCTAAGAGCGCTGGTTTAACTGCAGTCTTCTTATTTGATGTGGCAATAGCAGTAGTTAGTATCTTATTGGCCGTATTTGTTGCCTATCGATATAAAAAGGTAATTAAGATTTCTAATTAAATGGTCTAGCCGAACATCAGTGGGGCATGAAGCTCCACTGATGATAATGATAAAAGGGGGAAAAATCCATGCAAACAATCACGATCAAAGACGTAACGATCGGAGAAGGGGTACCAAAGATCATCGTTCCACTAATGGGGACAACTGAAGAAGAACTGCTTAAAGAAGTTGAAACGGTAAATGCTTTAGAGCCGGATATCATAGAATGGCGAGTAGATGTCTATGAACAGGTTGAAAGCTTAGAAGCCGTTTCGGATATGATTTCTAAACTTAGAAGTGCTGTACCTAATACTTTGCTGCTTTTCACTTTTAGAAGCCATAAAGAAGGCGGGAACAAGGAAATCAGCGATGATTATTATTTCCAACTTCTTCATGCAGCAATTAGAACGAAGAATATTGATCTTGTCGATGTGGAGTTGTTTTTCGAGGAATCATCAGTGAAGGAGACTGTAAAGGTAGCTGAGGAAAATGGCGTATACGTAGTGATGTGTAATCATGATTTCGATAAGACACCAGCTAAAGAAGAAATCATTTACCGGTTACGTAAAATGCAGGAATTGGGCGCACATATTCCCAAAATCGCTGTAATGCCCCAAACTGTTGGTGACTTAATCGTTTTATTAGATGCAACTTACACGATGAAAACAAATTATGCCGATCGTCCATTCATTACGATGTCAATGTCGGGTACAGGCCTGGTCAGTCGATTATCAGGTGCGGTGTTTGGATCTGCTTGTACATTCGGTGCCGGAAAAGAAGCATCTGCACCAGGACAAATTCCTGTTACTCAATTAAGAGATGTATTGGAGATCATGGATCAAAGTATTTAACTCATAATACCTTCCAAGAAGGAATTAATATAAAGTTTTAAAAACTAGGGGGAACAGAACATGGAAAATCTAGGACGAATTAACGGGAAAACAGAATTAGTAGGATTACTGGCGACACCTATCGGACATTCTTTATCACCTGCTATGCATAATTTAGCTTTCGATAAATTAGGGTTGAATTGCGCCTATTTAGCATTTGAAGTTGGAAATGAACAGCTGGAAGATGCAGTCAAAGGGATGCGTGCATTAAATGTAAAAGGATTTAACGTATCCATGCCTAATAAAATGAAAATCCTTCCATATCTAGATGAATTGGCAGACAGTGCTAAATTTTCTGGGGCTGTTAATACAGTTGTAAATGTCGATGGAAAGTTCGTAGGGCACAGTACTGATGGAATGGGATATACTCGGAACCTAAAAGAACATGGCATAGATATTAAAGGAAAGAAAATGACTCTTATCGGTTCTGGTGGGGCTGCTACTCCAATTGCCATTCAATCTGCGCTGGAAGGTGTGGCGGAAATCAGCATATTTGCTCGTGATGATGCTTTCTTCCCGCAAGCAGAAGAGAATGTACGTATCATCAATGAAGATATGAAGCACTTAAATGTGAAAGCTAATGTATATCCTCTTGAAAATGTTGAACAATTAAAAGCTGAAATCGCAACTAGTGATATTTTGGCAAATGGAACCGGTGTTGGCATGAAACCACTTGAAGGCTTAAGTGTCATTCAAGACGAATCAGTGCTGCGTCCTGATTTAATCGTAACCGATGTTGTTTATATCCCACGAAAATCTAAATTAATGGAACAAGCTGAGGCTGCCGGTGCTACAGCTATTAATGGTCTAGGGATGATGCTTTGGCAAGGTGCATTGGCATTTGAATTATGGACAGGTCAACAGATGCCTGTTGATTACATCAAAGAGCAATTGTTTGCAGAATAATATGATTCCACTCTGGAGATCATTCTCCATTTTATCGTAATAGAGGTTTTTTGATACTCGATGTGCATCATCTTTAAATGATTACATCCAATGAGTGCAGAAACTTCAGAGCTAAGAAATGCAGGGAGTGAAATCCCTTGTTTTTCTTAGCGTTTTTTTTTTGAAAAGTGGTTTTCATTTAAATGGATAACATAAAGGGGAGGCTTTAATGTAATTCCATTTTGCATTAACGTGTTCTAGGGAGAAATACAACGTGATTTATTATAGGGGTGTAATAATGAAAAATCAGTATTTTAAAGCGGCATCTGGCATGTATATTAACTATTTCCTGCTGGGGATGGTTAATATAATTCTCGCTTCAAACATGTCCTCTTTAACAGAACAATGGGATACGGATTCTACTGGCATCAGTTATCTTATTGCAGCAATAGGAATAGGCAGATTACTAACGTATGGACTCTCTGGAGTTTTATCTGATAAATTTGGAAGGAAGCCATTGATCATTGTCTCTTCTGTTATAATGGGAGTTTTTTTAATCGGGATTCCATTTTCCCCAACATATGAGATGGCCTTGGTATTTGCTTTACTTGCGGGAATTTCCAACTCAGCCATGGATGCTGGTACATATCCGGCGCTAACTGAAATGTTTCCTGAATCTGCTGGTTCCGCCAGTGTTATGGTTAAGGCTTTTGGTTCACTTGGTGCAACCATCCTACCATTTATGATCTTGTTCCTTACTACGAACCAATTATTTTATGGGTTTGCATTTTTATTACCGGCTGTCATCTATTTCATGAATATGTTTTTTTTGTTGTCAGCTTCATTTCCAAAAATCAAATCCGATACTGTTAGTAATGAGGAGAAGTTGCATATGAACAGGTTCGTTACTGAACCTGAATTTTGGTACGAAGGAGTCGCGCTAATCATAATTGGTTTTACATCAACTGCGTTATTTACAGTTTCGCAAATCTGGTTACCGAGTTTCGGCCAGGAAGTCGCAGGGATGTCATCTTCGAGTGCAATTAAATTATTGAGCTATTATAGTATTGGATCACTGATTTCCGTCTTGCTATTATCCATCTTATTAAATAAATGGATTAAGCCAGTGACGGTGATATTACTTTATCCAATGATTACTTTACTTACGGTTATCATCATATTATCGATTCATTCACCTATTGTCTTAAGTATTAGCTCCTTTTTCCTTGGAGCCTCGACAGCTGGGATATTTCAATTAACCATTGCAATAATGACTGAACTTTTCTGGAGGAAAAAAGGAACTGTAACAGGGATCGTTGCGACGGCATCCAGTTTAGCGAGCGTCATTTTACCTATTGCAACAGGCTTGATCGCTAAGGGCGGGGATATATCGCATATATTTCTTTTCGATTGCTTTATTGCAACTATAGGAATCCTGGCGGCAGCTTTTGTTTATTACCGATATAAAAAATTGACACAGCACCAGACCATATTTAACCATGGCTGAAAAATAGTGAAAGATTACTTGAAACTCCATCTTCTAGAACCAGGGTGGCGTTTTTTTTATTGAATATAGATGGATTGGAGTGAGTATTAATCGATGAGCTACCCATGTTCCAAAAGCAAGGGTGTAATAATGACAGTAACTATATTATTATTATAGTAAGAACATGATAATAATAAGTACATTAAAAATACATTCAAGATGGTGATTGAACTATGAAACAATCCAAAAAAGGGCGGGTCACGCTGCAACAAGTTGCGAAACATGCTGGGGTATCTACATCCACTGCTTCCCTTATCGTGCGCAATAACCCTCGAATATCGGAAGCGACGCGAAAAAAGGTATTAAAATCCATGCATGAATTGGGTTATGTTTACGATAGAATTGCAGCGAACCTAAGGTCGCAGAGTTCCGATACTGTAGGAATCATAATTACTGACATATCAAATACCTTTTTTTCTGAATTCCTGATAGGCGTTCACGATGCGTTGGATGAGGTCGGGTATACAGTTTTGCTGGGGACTACATTCGACTCGGTTGCCAAGCAAGACCATCTCCTTTCAACCATGATGGAACATAGGGTGGGAGGCTTGATTCTTTGTCCTGTCTCTGAAAGCTCACAAGATACAATTGAACGGTTAAATGGAATTGACACGCCGATGGTCCTTGCAGTCAGGGAACTGCCAGGAGTGAATAGCGACTATGTAGGCATAGACTATCCAAAAGGAGCCAGGATCGCTGTTGATCATCTCCTTGGAAAGGGGCATAAAAGAATTGCGCTCCTTGGTGGCATCAAGGAATCTTCGACTTGGATCGAGAGAATGGAGGGATACCGTGAAGCTCTTTCGAGAGCGGGATTGGAAGTGGATGAATCGTTGGTGATAGATAGTGCCCCTACACGGGAGGGAGGGCTGGAGGCTGTTTTGAAAGTACTTGAGAATCCTAATCCGCCTACCGCAATTTTTTGCTTTAGCGACTTAATTGCCTTCGGTGTTATGCAAGGACTAATGATGAAAGGATTTACTCCTGGAAAAGATATAGATATCGTAGGGTTCGATAACGTTCCAGTCGCAGAAATCTATCATCCTCCGCTAACGACCATTTCCTCATTTCCTAGACGTATTGGAAAAGAGGCAGCGAATCTTCTGTATCAGCAAATGGAGAAAGTTGAACGTGAACAACAGCGAATCATATTGAATCCAGAACTGATTATTAGGGAGTCCTCCTAAAAAAGAAAAATAAAAAGGTGATCAGTTTACAGGAGGCTAGGTATACATACCGCTGTACCCTTTTCATCTTTTCTATTATTCTTTTATTGGGAACATTGATTACATAAAAAAAGGATGGTCTTACTTAAGCGGTTCATAAATATCCCAGGCCACTTTCAATGAATCGACTATGAAGTCTGCCACTTCATCAACATCAAGGTCATTGGTATTCACTTTTGAATGATGATAGGAGTATATTTCCTGTCTGGTGTAAAAGAGTTCTTCGATTTCCTCAAGGGACCGACTTTGTAAAACAGGTCTACTGTCAATAAGTAAGCCTATTCTTTCTTTCCAGTATTCCCAAGATAAGTCCAGATAAAAGACGATGCAATTGGCTAAACAGATATTCCGTATATCCTCTTGTAAAAATGCCCCGCCTCCAACTGAAATGATTTTCAATTGTTGTTGACTAAAGCTTTCAATCACACTTTTTTCTTTTTCGCGAAAAACTTTTTCCCCAAACTTCTTGAATATTTCTGTAGTGGGCATATTGAATTCCTTTTCAATTTCTTGATCTATATCAATAAAGTCCCTATATAATTTCCTTGCTACTTTCTGTCCGATCGTCGTCTTTCCTACTCCCATAAAGCCAATAAAAACGATACTTTGCATCCTCAAAGATGTGTTTTTATTAATCATTTATAAATCCCTCTCCCAACTATTTTTATAATGATTAAAAGTCTCTTCTGAAATTTTTAAAATATATTTATTATAGTACAAGAAAGTAGAATTGTAAAAAAATTTTTTAATATTTGGACAATGAAATTCCGTGATTTAGCGGTTTATGTATAAATCAATCTATCCGAAAGGAACAATCAGTTTTTCAGTATTCGATTTATACATCTAATTATACGTTTCCTTATCTATACCAGGCTGTTATCACCATTATCTAGTGTTTGCAGGTTTTATTGATTTTGAGCATTACTAATTTGAAGGGGACGTGTTTCAAATGGGTCTTTGATTTAATAAAATGGAAGGTTTCAATGTTTTGTTGGATTTATGTTTTAAACGGAAGACAAGGTACGACAGGCACATTTATTCCTCCATATAATTGATTAATTCATTTATCAAGGAAATGTATTGACTTTAAAGTGGAATGGGATTAATATAAATAAGCACCAACTAAGACAAACGAAAAACTTCATCGTTTTTGGCAGATTGCTGAAAGAAATAATAACTATTGACTTCTTACTATGAAAATGATAAGATGAAATGGTCGCTGGAAAACAGCGATTTAAAATAAGTTGAAAACTTCGCAGAAGTTGACAACTAATCAATAAGATGTTATGATGAATAAACAGCCGTTCGGAAGAGCGATTGTGGAAATTGCTCTTTGAAAACTGAACAAAACAAAGCGCCAACGTGAAATTTTAAGTGAGCAT
>NZ_JADILK010000084.1 GCF_017355165.1 Bacillus sp. SD075
CAGCGACCCATGACGGGTCGCTGTTTTTTTGATCAATGTACAGTTGCATCTTCCTGTTTTTCATTTAATACGCCGTTCAATTTCTTATACCGATAAATAAAGTAAAGAAGTGATAATATTAATGCCGCAACGAGGAATATGGCCAATATGCCAAGATTATGCCACATGAAGCTATAATCTCCTGTTGAGATGACCGCACGAAAAGCATTAATAGAATAAGTCATCGGTAAGAACGGTGTGAACCCTTGCAGGAAGCCAGGAACCAATTCATTTGGAAATGTTCCGCCACTGCTGGTCAGTTGAAGAATCAGAATCAATAATGCTAAGAACCGGCCAGGATTATCAAAGGCTGATCCCAGGAACTGAATGATTGCCATGAATGTACAGCTAGCAAGAATGCTTACTGCAAAAAATAGTGGCAGGCTCGTTACATTGATTCCAAGACCTAAAATTAAAATCGAGTCCACCAATATGGCTTGACAAATTCCTATGAGTGCCATGACGCTGTATTTACTTATAAACCAGCTAAATCCATTTGCCGGTTTAACAGCAGGATCTCTTAACGGGAATATGATCGTCAGAACGATAGCCCCGATAAATAAACTTAATGAAATTAAATATGGTGCAAAACTAGTTCCATAGTTTGGTACATTGTTAATTGGTAATTTATCCACTTTAACTGGGCTTGCAAACATATCATATACTTCTTCATTGGATTTTATCTTGCCTGCTTCGTTTGCCCCATCATTCAATTCGTCATGTAATTCTGCAGATCCATCTGAAAGTTTAGCGATTCCATCTTGTAACTTAATGGCTCCATTCGCCAGTTCTCCCATACCATTAGTAAGGCTGGATGAACCTTCCTTCAACTTATCCGTTCCTGAAACCAATCCTTTCGAACCTTCGGAAAGCTGTGAGGTTCCACTTGATAATTGCTTGGATCCATCTTCAAGCTGATCAAGCCCACTTACCAAGTTATTGCTGCCTTCGGTTAACTGTCCAAGCCCATTCTGGGCTGAATCTATACTATCGCCAAATGTTTTCAAACCTGACACCAATTGACCTTGACCATTTTTCAGTTCATTCGCCCCATTGGCAAGTTGATCCTGAGCTTGCTTCAATTGAGTGAAACCGCCGCTTAATGCACTTGTACCTTCCCCTAACTGATTAGCTCCATCACTAAGATTATTTGAGCCTTTAGCCATTTCACTTGCACTGGCTGATAGTTTCCCTACTCCTTCAGAAACTCCTTTACTTCCTTCACTGATGCGGGTTAGAGAAGAAATCACTCCCTCCAAATGCGCTTTCACTGCAGGATCATCCGTAGCTTCAGATTGTTGTTTCAACCCTGAAATAACCTCATCCAAACCTGCCGAAACTTCAGATGCCCCCGCTTTTGCTTCGTTCGATGCTGCGCTCCATTCAGACAATGAACCTGAAAGCTGAGCAGCGCCAGCAGCCACACCATTTGCCCCCTCTGTCAAAGCGGGAAGCTTTTCTTCAATTTGATTGAAGCCCTCCATTGAGTGTTGCAGTCCAGAGGCCAATTCACCAGTTCCAGCTTCAGATTTCTTGGCTCCTTGCAAAAGCTCCGATTGTCCATCCTTCATTTGTCCAACACCAGAGCTAAACTGTTGTAACCCTTGATTGAGTTCTTTTGATCCCGCAGCTGCCGAACCGACCCCATTCGAAAAGGTCAATGATTTTTCAGCTAACTTTTCCAGGTTTTCATGGATTTCAACAGAACCTGAGTGAAGGGAATCAATTCCTTCATCTACTTTTTTGGAGCCTTCTTTAGCTGAGTTAATCCCTTCACCAAGTTCACTTGATCCCTTCTTCACTGTATCTGTTCCATCTTTCAATTCACCAGCTCCATCACTGGCACTTTTGAGCCCGTCAGCCACTTCGTTCAAATTATCGAACATTGACTCCGCATAGGTTTTTGTAACGGCTGACGAAACTTCCCCTTTGATTCTCTCTGAAGCTGCGTCACCTATTTTTGTAGATATATAGTTGAAACCTTCATTGGACGTATAAATTAAATCAAGTTTTTCCGGATTGTCCTCCTGTAAGGTCGTAGCATTTTTTGAAAAGTTTTTCGGGATTTCTATTTTCATGTAATAATCTTGATTTTCCAGGCCATCATCGGCCTCTTTTTGACTGACGAAATGCCAATCGAAATCCTTCTTTTCCTTTAACTCCTTGACTAAATCTTTTCCTATTGTAAGTTCCGATTCATTGAACTCCGCACCCTCATCCATATTGACAATGGCAACAGGCAATTGGTCCACCTTACCATATGGATCCCAAAATGCCCACAGGAACGTGCCGCTGTATAATAAGGGAATCAGTATGATCCCTATTATGGAAATGAGTATCATAGGATGTTTTATTATGGCTAAAAATTCACCCTTTAAAGATTTTAACACGCGCACCAAGCCCTCCTATACGACGAATATGCCGTTTATTTAATCTTTCACGGTGAAAACGGATTGAAGAATACATATTTAAGTCATTTGCTTCTGCAATATATATTTAAAAATTTCTTAATCTTAACCTTATATATATATTACTTATTAAACGACTGATAATTAATGACTATATTGTTCATTCGGTCATTATCACGAAGATAATATAACATTTATCCATCTTTTTATCAATATTTTTTCTCTTGTCTTACACCCTATATTTACAATTTTTCTCTTTATATCCTATTTAGATTGGTTTTTTAGCTAATTAAGATCTTATCATCAGCTGATAAAATCGACTTTGATATTACAAGGCAAAAGGGTATCCATAATGGATACCCTTTTAATTAACTATATTCGCATAATTAAATGAAGCGCTTTCATATCATTTTGATATAATGCCCTTTAACTTTTCTGCCTGCCCGTTCAATTTCTTTAAGGACTCCTGATACTCTTTTTCTAATTGCTTAATGATGCCGGAAGCGGTATCTATTTTTTTAATCGCCCCTACACCATGACCTGCTGACCAAATATCACGCCACGCCTTAGAATCAGATGATTTGGACATGCTGTCAAAATCGACTTTGTCTTTTTTAGCTAATTTTTCTGGGTCCATGCCTTCCTTTCTGATGCTCGGTTTAAGCATATTACAATTAACGCCTGAAAATGCATCAGTCAAGATGATGTCATCATGATTTGAATCGACAAGCATTTCACGATATTCATCATTTGCCCTGCTCTCTTTTGCCACGATAAAACGTGTACCCATATATGCAAGATCAGCTCCTGCAGCCTGAGCGGCCAAGATACTATGACCAGTACTGATGGATCCTGCAAGCAAAATGATTCCGTCCCAGAATGTCCTTACGCTGTCCACGAAAGCAAAGCTATTAATTTCACCCGCATGACCACCGGCCCCCGCAGCAACTAAGATCAATCCGTCCACACCTGACTCCGCAGCCTTTTTTGCAAAATCCACAGAGCTGACATCAGAAAAGACCAAGCCGCCATAGCTATGTACAACATCCACCACATGTTTTGGTGAACCTAATGATGTAATGACGATGGGAGGCTGATGCTTTTTGACCAATTCCAACTCTTCTTCAAGACGGCTATATGTACGGTGGACAACCATATTCATTGCCCATGGTGCAATCTTTGAGCCTGGTTCTTTAGCCTTTGCTGCAATCAAAGTCTCGTTTATGTCACCCAGCCATTCATCCAATACCTCTATCGGCCGCGCATTCGGCGCTGGAAAAGAACCGATCACCCCATTCAAACAGCATTCCTTCACTAATTCAGGACCGGATATTAAAAACATAGGTGCTGAGATAATTGGTAATGATAATTGATTCCACCACTGATCAGGCAAACTTCTTGTCATCTTGAAACCTCCCATTTTTAATATATTACCAAAATATAACACTACTAGATTATCATACTTCTAAAATACACAATTTTCAAGAAATTAATTTAACAGCAGAATCTCTATGTCATGCTGCGCCATTTCAATGAAAAAACTGTATATGGAATACGTCCCATATACAGTATCGTTTCAATATGATAACGCCCAATTACGAATGGCCTTAGCTACACCATCTTCTTCATTTGTTGATGTAACCCAATCTGCTGTTTCTTTCACAATTTCTTGGGCGTTTCCCATTGCTACACCCACTTTTGCATCAGAAATCATGGCAAGGTCGTTAAGGCTGTCACCTACAGCCATAACATTATCCATAGTAAGATCAAGCAATGAACATACAAGCTTTATCGCTTTCGCTTTATTGACGCCCATGGCATTCACTTCAATATTCGTTGGGCTTGAATTGCTTATTTCAAAGTTTCCTTTTGATACCAGTTCATCCATGATGATTTGGCGGACGTCATCATCATTTGTATCAAATCCGAATTTAAGCCATTGCGAATCATGAATTTTTTCAGGCATTTTAGCCCGGTAAATATTATCGCAACTAATTGCCCAAAAATGTGTACCATGTTTTTGGCTTAATTCCCACATCCATTGTATGGACTCACTATCGACGATATTCCTTTCCACCAGTTTTCCTTGATTATCATATATTTCGCTTCCGTTTACCGTAATGAGGTATGATTGGAGTTCCATTGACTTTGCAAAATCACTGCAGGTCGCAAAGGATCTTCCTGTGCTCAATACAACAAAAATCCCTTGATCTTCGGCTTCTTTTATCGCTCTCCGATTTTCTTCAGATATCTCTCCAGCCTTATTGAGTAGCGTGCCATCCATATCAAGTGCAACTAACTTAATATCTTGTTTCTTCATTCTTTTTCACCCTTCCATAATCCTTCTTTAGGTAACTAAGTCCATGATAGCTTATAATGCATACGGAAGGAAAGTACGTGAAGAATTGAACAGGCATTACCATTAGTGACATGCTTTTTATAATCAACCAAATATCCTTATCCGGGCACTTCGTATTCCGTCACTCTAAACATCTTCTACTCCCTGTCTTTTTTCATTTCATTCAATTCTTTTTTTATCTGACCTTCCCATTTTGGAACACCATCATTTTCATCAAATTCTATAATGACATCCGTTACTCCTCTTTCCTTGAATATTTCATTAAACAACCGATCTTTGATATCATCCGCCTGGGCGATTGAAATATGGGGATCAAGTTCAACTTCAAGTTCAACATGAAAGTCTTCCCCTTCTTTTATAACGGCCAGTTTCTGTATATCCCTTACGTCTGGATCATCCATGACCATAGTTCCAATTTTTTGCCGCATTTCAATATCGGCTTCTCCAAGAGCACCTGCAGCATTATCAAGAAAAACCCTTCCAACCACATAGAACATACCAAGACCGATCATGACGGAAGCAACTCCTTCCGCTTGGATGAAGGGCGTGAAGTTTGCCAATAAAATGGCAATTATCGCAAGTATCCCACCACCGGTTGCTACCATATCTTCCATGAATACTAATTTCGTCGCTGGTTTTGCCCTTTTTAAACCAGAGAAGCTCTTAAATATAACGGCTGTTCCTTTAGCTTCGATTCCAGTCTCATGCACCACTTCTTTCATCGCTTTAAATAATACATATGATTCCAACACAACTGCTAACGAAAGGACGGACAAATTTATAATGATACCAGTTGATTCTGCTGGGTGCAAAATGTGATGGAACCCTTCTTTAATCGTTTCATAAGACATGATCCCGACAACTAATACTGCCCCTAATAATACGAGATTAACCAAACGTCCAAAACCATCAGGGAACCGATCAGTTGGTGACTTTTTACTTAGTGCGGAACCAATGAAGACGAAAAACTGATTCGCAGCATCACCCAAAGTATGTAGAGTTTCAGCAAACATAGCGACATTACCTGTCATGAAATAAGCAATCCCCTTTAGCACAGCGATGATACTATTCACACAGGCAGCAATGAACGCAGATTTATTACCTTGTTTTAATAATCGAAATAATTCTTTCATATAATAACCCCCCTAATCTTTTTATTAATCCATTATCATAATGTATTATCCCCAACACTGGAAAATATGAAACCACAAAAGCGAAACCCTTAACTATACGATTGGGGAATGGCTATAACATGTATATCCCACAAACGTATATATTCGAGAAATGGACTCATTCTATTCTAATGAGTTCACAATGGTCATTCATTTCTTAAGAAAACTGATTCACGCAACAAAAAGGGGAGTAAGCGGTGGCTTACTCCCTATCATGCAAGAACTTCTGCGTTTAAGCTTCCATCCCCTTTTTAACTAACTTAGATGGATTATTTACTTTATACCGTATTTCTTTATTGTATTTTTTGTCGACCACTTTTCCATCAAATTCGATTTTGTCCCCTTCTTCGAGCTCAGCTTTTTTTAATGTCTTGCTATAACCACACCAAGCATCGCCGATAGTCAATTCAGGTTCCGTTGTCACTTTGACATTCTCCAAAAGGATGACTTCATCTTCTTCACCAGTGAAATGGTTCATTTTCGCCGTGAACTCCTTGATGGTTGCAGTGAAATGCACTTTTTCCCCAGGTAAGTCCAACTTAGGTTTTGCTGCCTTCTTCTTAGTTTTGGTTTTTGCTTTTTTAGGTTCTTCACCTAGCTTATCGGAGTTTTCCGTATTTGGGGCTTCCATCACCTGCTCAGTTTCACTTGTATCTGCAGATGTTTCGGAAACCGGTCCACTCAACAATTCTTTTCCAAAACTGGAGCTTTGCATTTCCTTTAAATAGGAAGGGTGAATGCAACTAAGCTTACCATTTTCAAATTCTACGACTACAGTGTCAAGACCATTTCCATATTGTTCATAACCTGCCAATTTGACTTTTGCTTGTAAACTGCCGCTTTTATATAATAGTTCTCTTTTTACCGATCGGGCAGTGAATAATTTCCATTCCAATCCTTTAGCGATATAGTCCGTATCATCACCAAAAGGGATATACTCTCCTTTTGGTGCAATATAATGAATCAAATCTTCAGCTGAAGTTTCAGCCACAGTCACCACTCCTAATCTTTTCTATAGATTATATTCTAGCAAAGGATTTCAAAGTTGCAAATGAATGAGTATCATGATGGGTTGATAATAGTCACAATAACGAACACGTTTAAATTCCCCCAATAATGAATACGATCATTTTTGGAACCAGAAAAAAGCTGCCCACTAAGAGCAGCCCAAACTATAGACAAATTCAAGAGGGATTTCGCCTGCAGTTTTTCTTATATAAAAACGTTCCTGTTGATTTCAAAAATCAGCTCCCTTTCCGCCGACTGTCTGCTAAGTCTCTCGCCGCAAGCATCTCAGCGGGGGTCTTGGCTAGCCAGTTATTCGGCAGGATTGTCGTAAATTTCTTCATTTTAATGAGGGAACAGTTAAAAAACATAAACTATAACCTATTCTTGTTTATAATCATTGTTCGGGGTACCTCCTCCTACATCACCGTCTGCCAAAATCAGCCAGAAATGAGAGTGATAGAAAACCGTTTATATCCAAATTTCCCACGATTTTTTCTTTCAAAATAACTACCATCCTTTTGGAAACAACAAAAAAGCTGCTCACTAAGAGCAGCACAGAC
>NZ_JADILK010000085.1 GCF_017355165.1 Bacillus sp. SD075
GAAGGCCGCGCAAAAGCGCGGCCTTTTTTGGGGGATAATGTTTATTCCATTATCTCTTTATAGATCAATGTAGGTTTTTCTATTTTCTCTTTTGAAATGGCAATGCTCTCATACAATTTTTCTTTTACCTTTGAAACATCTTCAAAATTGCTGTAAATCGTCACAAGGGATTCACCTTTTGCAACGGTCTCCCCAATTTTTTTACGAAGTACCAGTCCGACTGCCAAATCAATCTCTGATTCTTTTGTCGCCCGCCCGGCGCCTAACAGCATGGCTGCCGTTCCTACTTCATCAGCGATGATTTCCGATACATATCCTTCCTCTTTCGCTTCCAGCTCGAAAGTATAAGCCGCCTGCGGTAGTTTTTCCGGCTGATCTACAACCGAACCATCGCCTCCCTGCGCTTCCAGGAAAACCTTGAATGAGTTTAATGCAGAACCATCCTTCATCGCATTTTCCAGCAGGGTTCTTGCTTCTTCCAGCGAGCTTGCCTTTTTGGCAAGGTACACCATATGGCTTCCTAGCGTCAAAGAAAGTTCCGTTAAATCTTCCGGTCCCTCTCCTTTAAGCGTATCGATGGCTTCCTTCACTTCTAAAGCATTTCCGATTGCGTAACCCAACGGTTGGCTCATATCGGAAATGACAGCCATCGTGTTTCGCCCCACATTGTTTCCAATGCTAACCATTGCATGCGCCAACTCTTCGGAATCTTCGAGAGTTTTCATGAAGGCGCCCGCTCCCGTTTTAACATCAAGTACGATTGCATCAGCACCAGCGGCGATTTTCTTACTCATGATCGAGCCAGCAATCAAGCCAATACTGTTAACGGTAGCCGTAACATCGCGCAATGCATATAACTTTTTGTCGGCCGGAGTCAGGTTACCACTTTGTCCAATGACAGCTATCTTATTTTTATTAACAAGTCGAATGAACTCGTCGTTTTCTATTTCGACATGAAATCCTTTTACTGACTCCAGCTTATCGATCGTTCCTCCTGTATGGCCAAGACCGCGTCCTGACATTTTCGCCACTGGAACACCTACAGCAGCAACCAATGGTCCAAGCACCAGAGTTGTGGTATCACCAACACCGCCTGTTGAATGTTTATCGACCTTAATTCCTTCAATCATCGATAAATCAATTTGATCTCCTGATTCGACCATTGCCATCGTTAGATCAGCACGTTCCTGCTCATTCATGCCTTTGAAATAAACAGCCATTGACCAAGCGCTCATTTGGTAATCCGGAATCGATCCATCCGTAAACCCTTTGATGATGAACTGTGTTTCTTCTGTAGTAAGAACCTTTCCATCACGCTTTTTCTCGATTAAATCTACCATTCTCATATTGGGATCCCCACTTTTTTAAAGACACCGCTTCTCTTAGGTGTACTTGTATTTTTTTGGTTCGTTTTATATGTCTTTAACGATATTCTTAACAAATTCCAGAAAACTGCTTTTCACTTTTTCCGTCGTTTCAATTACCTCTTCATGTGACAAAGGCTGATCCAGAATGCCTGCGGCCATATTGGTAAGGCATGAGATTCCTAGCACCTTCATATCACTATGCCTTGCTACGATAACTTCAGGAACTGTCGACATACCAACTGCATCCCCGCCAAGGACTCTTGCCATTTTCACTTCTGCCGGTGTCTCATAGGTCGGACCTGAATTTCCGATATAGACACCTTCTTTAATATCCAACCCTAGTGAAGCTGCTATTTTTTTTGCTTGCGCCCGAAGGTCTTTATTATAAGCCTCCGACATATCAGGGAATCTAGGACCGAAACGCCCTTCATTAGGACCAATCAATGGATTTGCCCCCATTAAATTAATATGATCCGTAATGAGCATCAAATCACCTGGTTCATAGCTTTCATTAACGCTTCCGGCAGCATTCGTTACAATTAGCTTCTCAACACCAAGAAGTTTCATTACTCGTACAGGAAAAGTGACCTTTTCCATGGAATAACCCTCATAAAAGTGGAAACGTCCTTGCATGGCTACAACTTTTTTGCCACTTAAATGTCCAATGACAAGCTGTCCAGCGTGACCTTCAACAGTCGATACTGGGAATTCCGGGATTTCGTGGTATGGAATCGTTATGGGATTTTCAATTTCATCCGCCAATACTCCAAGTCCGGAACCAAGGATCAGTCCTATTTCCGGAGAGCCTTCCATTTTACTTTTTATAAATGACGCAGCAGTCTCTATTTTATTAAACATCTATTTAATCTCCCCTAAATTCAGATCGCCCAATATACTTTTCCCGAAGGCAGGCATTTTTACATCAAAATTAGCAGCGACCGTCGCCCCAATATCAGCAAATGTATCTCTTATCGGGAGTTCGGCACCTTCTGTAAATCGTTTGGAATAGACTAATAATGGTACATATTCACGTGTGTGATCGGTTCCTTCATGGACCGGATCATTCCCATGATCTGCAGTGATGATCAATAAATCATCCTCTTTCAGTTTATCAAGGACTTCCGGCATCCTGGCATCGAATTCTTCCAATGCCTTACCGTATCCCTCGGGATCGCGGCGGTGTCCGTATAAAGCATCGAAGTCGACCAGATTAAGGAAACTTAACCCTTTGAAATCCTGTTCTACCGTTTGGATTAATTTATCCATTCCATCCATATTGGATACGGTCCTTAATGATTCAGTCACGCCTTCCCCATCAAAGATATCTGAGATCTTCCCGATTGCTAGCACATCATATCCAGAATCTTTCAATTCATCCATTACTGTCCGGTTAAACGGCTTCAATGCATAATCATGACGGTTAGGCGTTCTTTTGAAACTGCCGGGTTCACCAGTGAACGGCCTGGCAATCACGCGTCCGACCTTGAACTCATCAGCCATTGTCACTTCACGGGCAATTTCACAAATCTTGTATAATTCGTCTATCGGGACGATATCTTCATGTGCAGCAATCTGTAATACGGAATCAGCTGATGTATATACAATCAGCGCACCCGTTTTCATATGTTCCTCGCCAAGTCTTTCAATGATTTCCGTGCCGCTTGCCGGGACGTTCCCAATAATTCCCCGCCCCATCTTCGCCTCGAGTTCATTGACTAATAATTCAGGAAAACCATCTGGAAATACACGGAATGGAGTTGATATATTCAACCCCATTATTTCCCAATGTCCAGTCATCGTATCTTTTCCAGTAGAGGCTTCCTTCATTTTCGTATAGTATGCGAGAGGTTGCTGAGCTTTATCAATTCCCTTGATTTCACGGATATTGCCTAAACCCAATTTTGCGAGAGTCGGCATGTTCAATCCATTCATTTTTTCTGCGATATGGCCAAGTGTATCCGCCCCTTTATCGCCGAATAAATCTGCATCAGGTGCTTCGCCAATTCCAACTGAATCCATAACGATTACAAATATCCGTTTAAATGCTGAATTCCCTTTCATGAGTCATTCCTCCTAAAATAGTAAATCACTTTTTATACTTTCTATAATACCCTTATTCTGCTCAGTTACTCTTCATTTAAATGAAATCGCGAAAACGTCAGAAGTCTGACCTCTTTACATTGTAAACGATTACCATGGTGGAGACAAATAATATATTTCGGAATGAAACAAAGTGCCATTAGTCGTGTCAAGAATGATCAGCAGCCATTCCAGCAGGAAAATCCACAATGAAAAAAGGCTGCTCCTTCAACTGCCTCGCAGTTAAATTCACAACCTCTCTATCATTCTACTATTCCTTTAAGCTCGCGGATGGAATTTTGAATATACATCCTTGATCCGTACGTTCGTAATATGTGTATAAATTTGAGTTGTCGAAATATCCGCATGACCCAGCATTTCTTGGACGGCACGTAAATCAGCCCCGTTCATCAATAGATGTGTCGCGAAAGAATGCCTTAGTGTATGCGGTGTTATTTCTTTTTCTATTTGTGCCGATTTTACAAGTTTTTTTAGAATCTTCCAAAATCCCTGTCTTGTCAGCCTGTTGCCATGATGATTCAAAAAAAGTGAATCTGTCCTGTGCTTGGGGCTGGCCATTTTCCCCCGGGAACTTTCCATATAATGTTCAATCGCACCCAAAGCAGTTTGTCCAATCGGAATAATTCTCTCTTTATTCCCTTTCCCTACACAACGGACAAACCCCATCGATGCATGGACATCGCTCACATCCATGGATATCAACTCACTGACGCGCATACCCGTCGCATACATCAGTTCTAGCATCGCCTTATCGCGTAAACCGAATTCATCCATTTTTTTAGGGGCTTCCAATAGTGCTTCAACCTCTTCCATGCTTAATACCTTTGGAAGGCTTCGGTCCGGTTTTGGCGTTTCTATATGTATGGACGGATCCTGATCGGTTACTTTTTCCCTTAGAAGGAATTGATGAAAAGACCGAATGGAAGCTATATGACGTGCCACCGTCTTTGATGATTTCCCTTGATCCTTCAAATGTACGAGAAAATGCAGGATGTTCACCCGCCGTGAATCATTCCAGTCGTCAATGGTTTCAACATCTTTCAGATAACTCCAATATGATCTTAAGTCGCGCTCATAGGAGACAAGCGTATTCTTGGCAAGCCCTTTTTCAATGGTTAAAAAATGAATGAAATCCCTAATTTGATTCTCCATATTCATTACTCCCCGTTTAAATAAAACAACATTAAGCGTTCAAGCCATGCATCATCACCCGTATCAACAGCCTTCGATACTTTTACAGCCATGCCTTTCGGTTCATCATAACGATGATAACTTTGATATTCCTGATTTAACCATACCATTCCTATATAAAAAAGAACAGTGAAGCTAACAAAGAGAACCATCACTTTAGCCGTGTGCAAAAAAAGCGATAATGATGTTTTCATCATCTTTCCCCTCCCATTCGATCCTTTGTATCAATCTATGCCCAACAGGACAAGTTTTATACGTGTTTCGGAAAGGAGTAAACGAAAACTGCTCTTGCTTAAGAAAATAGGCTTATAAAATGCAGAAAACCTTCTCCATTAAATGGAAAAGGCCCAACTTCATTCACCTTAATTTTCTTCTTTGTCATGACATCGATGACAAATGCCATGAAAGGTTAATCTATGGTCTTTTATCTTGAAGTTCCAGTCACGTTCCACAATGTCTTCTACGTCTTCAAGTAGGTCTTCCTGGATTTCATCTACCGCACCACATTCCACACAAACAAGATGATGATGGAAATGCGCAGCTCCTTCTTGTCTTAAATCATAACGGGAAACCCCGTCTCCAAAGTTAATTTTATCTACTATCTTCAATTCAGTCAGCAACTCTAGCGTACGGTAAACTGTTGCCAATCCTATTTCCGGCGACTTTTCTTTGACAAGGAGGTAAACGTCTTCTGCGCTTAAATGATCCTCTTCATGCTCAAGTAAAACGCGGACGGTCGCTTCTCGCTGAGGCGTTAATTTGTAGCTGGACGAGTGTAACTGCTTTTTTATCCTATCAATTCTGTTTTCTATTTCCATACCTAATATTCCCTCCCGCGCCGCTATCTTATCCATTATATCAAAAGAGGGAAAACTGTCAAAATAGATTTCTTGTTAATGATAAAAAATTTTCCGCGAACGGTAAATTTTCATCAATGACCCAATAAACTTACGACATTTTTCATTAAAGAAGGGGATAGGTACGCTTCAAATGCAGCAGCTGTAATCAAAAATAATCCCGACAAAACCAATGAGAAAATATACCGTGAAATTATCGGCTTCAGCGGTTCACGAACCTGCTTAAGGAAAATCCGGCTGATCATCTTCATTGATAGTGAGACGGCAAGGACGGTTATTACGATGAATATCGGGACGATGAATATATTTTGGGGAAGAATAGCGACAAACGATAATAAGAACCCGCTCCATCCCATTTGATTGACTAAAAAACCGACTGTGAATCCAACAACCATCCCTTTTATAAATAACAAAACCAGGATGACAGGCAAACCGATGACCGATATTCCGAGAATCCAGATGACCCCGATATATTTTATATTATGCATAATACTTTGGCTGAACATATCATGCGAAGATGCAAATTCACCTTTGGATACTTGTCCGAAAAATTGCGATAAATAATAGAACAAGTCTTCCTTTTGGGTAAAGCTCAAACTATTCACCAATATTGCCCCAAAAATGACACCCATCAAAAAAAGCACAGTGATAAAGACATATAATGAGGAATGTTCGTTAATATGTTTCATTACGGCATTTTGTACGACAGATTTTTTTTTCATCTTTCATCCTCCCAACTCCGCTTACTAGAATCTATGTTTTCGCTCTCTCGTTTATGCTAAGAAAACTTACCCATCAGCCGAACACATTGAACCTAATTCATGTTATAATTTTCCACATCAATGATATGGAGGCAGGATATGAAAGCTATATTAATGGATTTCCCCGAAAAAATTGAAACCCCACGATTATATCTAAGACCTTGTCAGCCTGGCGATGGCCTGGACGTTCACGAAGCCATTGTCCATTCTAAACCTGAATTGAAACAGTGGCTCCCGTTTGCCCATCAAGATGTCTCTTTGGAAACTTCTGAACGGAACGTCCTTAAGTCCTTTGCGGACTTTATTATAAAAGAGGATATCAGACTCCATATTTATAGGAAAGAAGACGATCAATTCATCGGTTCCACTGGTCTGCACCGAATTAACTGGGATATCCCTAAATTCGAAATTGGCTATTGGATTGATACGAGATACAGTAAACTGGGCTACATAACAGAGGCAGTGGAAAAGTTAACTAAATTCGCCTTTTACCATTATGGGGCAAAACGAGTCGAAATCCGCTGTGACCCTAATAATATTGCCAGCAAAAGTATTCCCGAGAAGCTGGGGTATACCCTTGAAGGAATTTTGCGTAATGACTGCCTTAGTGCAGACGGCAAGGAAGTACGGGACACCTCCATTTATGCAAAAACAACAACCTAAAAAAAGCCCTGACAGTGAACTGCACCCCAATTGTTAGACACCATCT
>NZ_JADILK010000086.1 GCF_017355165.1 Bacillus sp. SD075
TTGCTGGTCTTTTTCTTTTTCCTTTAGATCGGTAATCGTCTGTTCTAAATTTGCAATGTCTACTTTATATTGACTTTCCAGTTCCGATAAGGTGTTGATCATTTGTGTATAATTTTCAATTTCATGTTTAAAGTTTTCGATAACTTGTTTCTGTTGCTTTTCCTGTTCGGAAAGTTCGCTCATGGCTTTCTCTAAATTATCAATGTCCACTTTATATTTATTTTCTTGTTCAGATACAACGCTAATCGTTTGATTTAACTGAACGATTTCTTGTTGATGGTCTTTTTCTTTTTCATTTAGATCGGTAATCATCTGTTCTAAATTTGCAATGTCTAGCTCATATTGACTTTCCAGTTCCGATAGGCGGCCGATCTTTGAAATGTAATTCTCAATTTCCTGTTTATATTTTTTAATATCTTGTTTATGACGCACTTCCTTATCTGAAAGAGTTTTTTCGAAATTTTTAATCTCCACTTTATATTGCTTTTCTTGGTCGTATAAAAAATCAATGGTTTTAGTAAGATGATTCATTTCATTTTTATCATTCATTTCTTTTTCGTTGAGAGAATTAATGGTTCCTTTTAACTCTTGAATTTCTTTTTTGAAAATATTTTGCTCTTGAAAATAAAACATGACTTTTTCAACTAATTTCTCAATCTCTAAATTAATGCTTTGTACATCTAAATTAGTTATTTTTTTATTTACTGGAGCAAGAAGTGATTTCACTTCTGAAAGCCCATCCGCCATTTTTTTAAAACCTTCATTGCCGAACTTTTTAAATTCCTCATCTTTCACATTTTGTTTTTGAGCGGACTCATACTCTTCAACTTTCTTTTGAAGAGTAGCAATTTCCCTTTGTAATATTTTATTCTTATCTGCAAGCGTTTTTATGTCATTTTTATTCTTATCGTCGTTTGTTTTGGTGTCTCTAACGAACTGCAGTTCGGTCTTATATTTCTTTATTTCTTCTTCTAATTTCTGAACCTTGGTTTCTGCACTCTTCCTATCATGTTCCTTCTGATTGATTAGTTCTTGATACGTTTTTTGTTCATTTATCATTTCTTCATTGTGTTTTATTAATTTTCTTATTTTCTTTTTACTATCATTCGCTTCGTATTCATTAACTTTTGATTTGTATAGGGAAAGTTCAGATCTAAGGTGAATGATCATTTGCTGAAGTTGAACTGGAGTTATTTTATTCAATTTGCTTTTTTGTGTTTCATCATCTGTATACAAAAATAACCACTCCTTATTTTTGATCACGTGTGAACAGGCTGCAATCTCCTGCCGTTACCAATATGGACTCAATTAGACAGGATAAGATTCAGCTACTGTAAATGATGACCAAGAAGTTCCTTTGCGGAGATGTTTATCAAAATTTTTAAGGGTTTGGTAACTTTAGATGTAGCATTCGTTCGTGAGTGTGTTGGTGCTGCTTTCTGATAAGGCACACATCGAGGGGCATCGTAGGCAAAAGTAAATCCTCCTCCTCATAAAATTACATCTTGACCAAAATCTTTAGATTCAATTTTTCAATATTCTTTTGACAGGTTTTAATCAAACACTGATTCCTTCATAAATGATTCCATAATAGTTATATGTACCGTATTTCAAATTGGTGATTAAGTTTATTCTTTATCATTTCTTTAATACTCTTACATATTATAAATATTGGGTGATATAAGGGTTTGTGTGAAAAGAGCCGTACGTATTTTTTTATCCTTTTGAATATTAAATCTGCACAGGATTAACATAAAGGGGGATACATAAATGGATATTAAAGTAGAAGTTGGAGATAAGGAGGCAGGAACCATACCTTATGAGTCTCTCCCGGCATTTACTTACCTTTTTAGGGAATTGGGTTTTGATGTGCTGCCAGATACTAGAAATCGGAAAGTGCAAGTATGTTCTGCATTGCATGGTAAAAAAATTGTAATTTCTTCCGATTATGATGTTACATTTAACACCTATAGAAAGGGCCATTTAGAAAAGAAGGTTCTGGAGTATATCCAAACATTTCTTTCTGCATGTGGGGCAAAGGTGATCCTAAAAGATGAAAAGAAGGAATTAGAAAGTGCTGATTTTCATGTATACTTTTCACTCTTTGAAATTCCAGTAATAAATGAGCCCATTCTTGAATTAATTCATAATTCGAAAACAACTAATAAAAAGTTATTGGATATTTTTCATTATGAATGTACAAGAACAGGAACAAAATTTAAATCTAATGAGGTATTTAGAGGCGCAAATAACCCTTTTATTAACATACAGATTATGTATCCTGTTATTACGGATGAAGATTTTTGGGAAAAACTTGGTGAAAAATATGCGATGTCCATAACAATAGGAATATTAGCTAGATTTCAGGAAAGTTCGCCTTTATCTGTGTTGTCATTAGTTCCAATTGAAATTTTCTCAAACATGTTTGTTCATTCTGAAAATACTGGGTTAACTTTAGAGCCTACCAAGCAAAAAGAAAAAAGGTTACCAGAAAAGAAAAAGTTTTTAGTAAAGAAACCAACAATTCCTAAAAGAAAAGAAGCAGAAGTGTTTTTAGATTATCATATATATATTGAAGAACATAAAGAACGTAACAAAATCAAGCTTATTGGAAATGTTCATATTAAAAATATAGGTACGGAAGTATTGAGGAATCCAGTTATCTGTCTGCGGTCCACCCCTTCAGAAAGTATAAAAATATCTGGGCAAATTTTGCCTCCGAATGTTGCCGAAACGTTGGGGGTAATGAAAAATGAAGAAACAAAAGGGTGGAAATATATGAATGATGAATGGTTTGAAGAAATGGAGAACGGGGAAACTTGGATTTGTCCAATTCAATCTAAAAATATAAACCCTAGGCAAACAGAATCTTTAACTAATTTACAAATAAGCGTCCTTCAACCCGAAGAAAACAGCAATATTCGAGTAGAAGCTTTTGTGTTTTTTAAAGAACAAGGTCTGGAAGTCAGTTCAAGTAATCAAATTTCCTTATTATTAACGAAGAAACAATAAGGGAAATGTTTAATGTCAAAGCATGTTGGGGGTCGAAGTGGGGTGGTTGAAGGGAATTATCACTTTGAGAAGTCCTTTTTAGATAATATGAAAGTGATAAAATCATTGGACCAGGCGATAAAACAAAATAAAGGCTTTTCTCTTGCCCGTTTTGGAATAGGTGAAATAAGCTATTTAAGCTGGCCATCCAATGGATTATTTGTTCAGGAATTTAAACGGTATGAATCTTATGCGGGAGTATCCAATTCACCAGAGATAATTAGGAGGGAATTGGTCAGGTCATTGCGGGATACAGACATGGCTGGTTTGATTGCCCCTTGGAGATTGGATCCTTGGGCAAAACAAACTCGAAATGTACTTAAACAACTGAAGTTCATGCCATCGAGAGCTTGTTGTGCTTGGATCATGCAATGCCTCCTAGACGAGGGGGCATTGTGGCCATGGCTGATTAATAAGAAGGTATTTCTTGTTGGGCGCCGTTCAAAAGAAGCAGAAATCGTTTTTAAAAAACAAGGCGTGCAAATTACTGGCAGTACAGTTATAAATGGATATGAAGAATTAAGTAGAGTACAAAATGAGCTACAGTCTAATCAGGAATGGGAAATAGCGTTAATTTCCGCCGGGATTCCGGCAACCATTTTAGCTCCAAGAATTGCAAAATTGACCCATAAGGTTGCCATTGATTTCGGGCATGCCCTTGATATGATCCTTGATGGGGAAGAATACAAACATTCCGACCTGGTAAAAAAGTGGAATGATCAGTTTTCCTAAAAAGGAAAACAAAAACTAAATATAATCATTGTAGGGAAAAAAATATAAAATAATACTCGCAGTTTCAACCTTGGATTCATAAGGAAGAGTGCGAGTATCTTATTTGCCCTAAATTCAGTTCACGAATTTTAATTGTATCGGAAAGACTTTTTTTCCAGTTAGTTGGAAGCATTTTAATTCAGGGGTAGAGTTTGCAAACGAAATAATAAGGTGGCCTACCTCTGGGTAGTTATTTAAAGTAATATCTCCTTCTGACGGATAAGCACCATCTGTTGGGTGGGAATGGTAAATGCCAATCAATTCTTCATTCCTCCTATCGATAAGTTCAAATACATGACGAATTTGATCTAAATCCATCGAGTAGGAAAAGGAGCTCCTATTGACATTATCCATTGGCCAAATTGTTTCTGCGACCCCATTTTCCCCTGAAAGCAGTCCACAGGCTTCATATGGAAGTTCCCGTTTGCAGTGAGAAATCAATTTTTGCCTAACATCATTAGTGATGTAAAAAGTACCGGATGTTAAACCTAGATTATTTGTTTTTTCCACAGCAACCTTTTGCTCGTACTGGCCGAACCTGGAGGGCAGAGGGAGTGACTTGTTGATGTTGTTGATTGGGCTGCGGGTTAGGCATTCCTAATTTTCTTCTTACTTTACGTCTTAGCTTATCAGATGCCATTTTTTTCTCTCCTTTTATAGGTATGCTCTATAAATATGAAAACATGAATCTTTATGTAACCTAATAATTAATAAATGGGTCGCCTAAAATGCGGGATACAATTACTAAGTGTTGAAGTAAATAATGGTATTAGAGTTTCTAAGTTTCTTTACAAAAAAAAACCGAGGAATTATCATCCCTCGGGCTTTTAGTATTATACAGGAAAACGATCGCAATCTCCTACTTCAACCTCTAATCCAGGGTTAGCTACAGCTGTCAGAGCAATAGTAACGCTTGTAGTTGCACCAGTTATTACAAGTGTAGCAGTATCTCCTAAAGGATCAATATCAGTTAGCGTTAGTGTGAATGTCGCGTTTTCTGGTACACCTCCGGCTGGTGTAATAACACCCGTACCAGTTGCAGTGATCCCAGTGGTTCCAGTACATGTTGGTTGCAAGAAGTCATTGGCCGTAAAAGTGAAGCTTTGGTCAAGATCAGAATCTGGGGTCCCAATTGGAGTAGGTCCTAATGTATCGATGTAGGTAACTTGAATCCTGCTACCAGAAAGGGTACATTGGTCACAAACTAGGGCAGTCAAATCTAAGTTTCCTGTTGTTGGACCACCTAGACCGTCTTCAGATACAATGATGGACGCTTCTCCACTAAAATCTGCTGAACCTTGGCATTCGCAGTTCAATGTTGGGAAGAAGGTTGGGCATTGTTGCGGGAATCGTGGTGTTGGGCACACGAACCCATCTTCTTCAATTGGAATGACAGGGCGTGGTCCACAGAACTTAGCCTCGACCTCTAGCTTAACCTCAGCCTCAACTTGAACATCTTTACACATGGTCACATCAAGTACAACCATATCACCAAGCATTTGATTTAAAACAACTGTACACTGAACATCGAAAATATTACAGTTGATTTCTGTTCCCTCTGGGAAACATAGGATTACTTCATCCATGAAACTAACAGGTACTACGAAATTACACCCTGGTAGCGGTTCTCCATTGCAAAAGAATTGAACGCGGATATGGACATGGAAAGCAAGGGAAACAATTTGGGCCCCTGGAACACTAGGAATGTTAGCTGGAATGGCTCCAATAAAATCACAGCTTCGTGTACCAACTACTTCCGAACAAGTAGCTGTTATTGTGTTACCATCATGACGTGCATCTTCAATTGCTGCAAAACATTCCTCAGGAATTTGAACTTTATTGCGATCACGATTTGTTAGAACAACCCAGTCATATACTTTTGTAACACGAATACATTCAGGTCCGATGGGGTTCGGTACCACTTGTCGGCCCTGAATAGATTTGACGTTCCTTTTTTTCATCAAACATCTTTCCCTTCAGTATCAGGTTTTGAACACATTAACATACTATGGGGATATCATTTTATGGGTACATTTTTCTTAGAAAATGGGCTAATAAAATTTTATGAATTTATAATTGAATATTTATATAATCAAAATTCAAATCATAAAATATGAAAAGAAAGATTAGGAGGTGAATAGTTGTTGGCTATTGAATGGCTTGATTTTTTTATTTTAATATTGGCTACCTTCCGTTTAACTCATTTAATTGTATTTGACGAAATCACTTCATTCATCAGAAAACCTTTCTTGACTGCCACCATCCAGGAAAATGCCTCTGGACAAATGGAGGAAATCATTGAAATAAAAGGATCAGGACTTCGTTATTTCATAGGTTCACTTTTAAGCTGTTATTGGTGTGTAGGGTTTTGGTGTTCCCTCATTACTGTACTTACTTATTATAATTTCCCTGCTGCTTTTCCAATCATATTGGTCTTTGCTGTCGCGGGGGCCGCTGCTTTTATTGAATCTAAATTATGAACGTGCATTTTCCCCACTCGTGTAGGGGTAGACAAAGAAAAGTATAATGAACTTTATGTAATTTGATATGCGGATATTGTTATTCAGACTAATATTATATGCTGGTATCATAAATGTGTTTCATAGGCAGAGAGGCATATATATTCTTAGGTCAAAGTTTAGGCATTTGGAGAAGTGTTGTATATTGAGGATAGCAAGTGCAAGGGGGCATTCAATTCTTTTGTTAAGAATCAGGGTAGCAAACGATTGAGTAAAATCCATTCAATACGAATGGATTCAGACTGTAGACAAACTCGT
>NZ_JADILK010000087.1 GCF_017355165.1 Bacillus sp. SD075
CCATTATGTTACCTTCTTATAACAAGGACAGGTGTATTTTTCCGCGTCGTACTCACGCTCTGCCAAATTATTGTATATCTTATTCATATTTAGTTAACATAATCATTCAATGCTAATTATCAAAAGTTCTCGGTTTGTCCCTTCTTTCCTCCATCCGTCTCTCATGTACAAACTGAATACATTCTTTAATCGTAGCTTTCAACTACACTTCATGTTCCTAGCTAATTCATCTAATAAATACATCGATTCAATCATTATTTTCAAGGTCATTCTCTGTAGATTTTGAGACACATAAGCCGAATTAGTCGGTGGGTTAGCCATTCTCTTCTTGCCTCCTAACTTTTGAAAATTCGAGACGAAGAGAATTTTCTCCTTTTTAAAAGGGGTACCTTTTAGATACCCAGCCCTTTGCAAATAGGATTTTCTCTAATAAATAACCTTTATCAAAAATAAAAGGCTACCATATAGGTAACCTAAGTGTGTTTCTCATTTTCATCAACTTTAACTACCGTTTATAGTCTGATACAAATTTTCTGATTTCTTGTATCGGTATTTCCAAATTAATAGCCATTTGGATGAGTTCAGCCCATTCTTTATCAAGTTCTTCTACTGTATCGTTTGCCTGACTTAGCATTACTATTCCCCTATCAGAACCAGAGGGCAACCCAGCTATCTTTCTCACATCAGATTCAACTTCTTCTTGATAGCCCTGTGATTCTCTATATAGCAGTTCCCACTGTTCATAAAGGTTTTTAGCTGTCTTATAGTCATCGAAGTCCACTTTTAAATCTGTCTGTAATTTTTCTTTTAATTCGTGGCATGACTCTTCCCATTTCTCTAAGCTTTTTATATCAAAGAGTTTTGAAAATCTTTCAGAAAGAAGTAGGCTAAGATTTGTGGTATGAAAAATGGAAATGAAAATTAAAAATATGGAAACGGCATCGGTGTATCGGTGATACCTTCTTCAGCGAGGACGTCTGTAATCATCATAGTCATCATAATATCCCTAGCCAAGTTGTTGCCTGTTTACTTGTTCTTCATCAGCTCGTGTTTTTTGAAAGTAACTTGTTTTAACTAAACGGATTGCTGTTTTAAATTCTTGAGTCTTTTATTATGTCAATGTGTTTGTTTGAATCAATTATGCTGTTAATTATCATTGCCAAGTGTAATATTAAACATCAGAAATGTTAATCCATCTTTAACCCGAAATATAAAGAAACACCCCCTTCATACAAGGCAGCTCCATTAGATAGACGAATGATTATTTTTGTAAACCTTATATGCATAAGGGCTTTATTTGCTTATTTAATGATCGGAAAACATACTTAATGTCTAATCGAGCTTATTAAACTAAAGTATTTCGAAGATGCTATTTTCCTCCTTTGGGGAGGCATTTTTCTATTTTAATTAATTCCACCCTTACTTTATCCCTTCCATTGTTAAAATTACCATCTAAAACCCACCCTTGAAAAACCGAACAAACATTTCTGAAATTGAACAATAATAAGAGCTGTTTTTCAACGAAACCGAATATACTTCACTTAAAATCATGAAAACTCCACCTTAGAAGCGAAAAATCCACTACATAATAACGTTGTTACGAAACCTCAAACGGTGTCTAGAATTATTTTTTATGGTTTGTCATATGATGTCTGTAACGTTCATTTCTCAGGGAGGGAAGAAAATGCAAATCCATGTAGTCCAACGAAACCAAACATTAACTGTCATTGCACAAACATATGGGACTACCGTAAATGCTCTTATCGAAACAAACGAAATTCCGAATCCAAATAACCTCGTTCCAGGTCAAACGATAGTCATTCCTATAATAGGAAGCTTTTACTGGGTTCAGCCGGGTGACAGCTTATGGTCGATCTCCAAGAAATTTAATATATCCGTTCAAGAGTTGGCTGCTGTTAACCGTATTAGTGTTAATCAGCCTCTTCAGATTGGGTTTCGTCTTTATATCCCGCCACGTCCAAAGGTTAGGGCTGAATTTAACGCCTATGTGGAACCAAGGGGTACGTCTGTTTCTCCAGAGTTAGAAAGCAGTGCCAGGAAAGCTGCTCCGTATTTAACCTATTTAGCGCCCTTTAGCTTTCAGGCACTGCGTGACGGTACCCTTAAAGAGCCACTTCTAAATAATTTCCCGGCTATTGCCAGAGCCAATAATAATGTACTGATGATGGTGATTACAAATCAGGAAGCCGACGGATTCAGTGATGAACTGGGTAGAATCCTATTGAATGATATAGCAGTTCAAGACCGTTTTATCAATAACATCGTAGATGCTGCAAAGAAATATGGGTTCCGGGATATTCACTTTGACTTTGAATACTTACGTCCTGAAGACCGGGAAGCTTACAACCGATTTTTACGTAAAACACGCGATCGGTTTAAAAGGGAAGGCTGGCTTATTTCAACAGCTCTTGCTCCAAAAACAAGCGCCGAACAAAAGGGCCGATGGTATGAAGCTCACGATTATAAAGCCCACGGAGAAATCGTTGATTTTGTCGTAATTATGACGTATGAATGGGGTTATAGTGGAGGCCCTCCTATGGCAGTGTCTCCAATTGGGCCTGTAAGAGAGGTATTGGAATATGCTATCACGGAGATGCCATCTTCTAAAATAGTAATGGGACAAAATTTATACGGCTATGATTGGACATTGCCGTTTGTTCAGGGTACGACTGCAAAAGTCGTTAGTCCCCAGCAGGCTATTCAACTTGCCGCACAGCATAATGTCCCAATCCAATATGATTATCAAGCTCAGGCACCGTATTTTAATTATGTTGATCAGGACGGAAAAAGACATGAAGTTTGGTTTGAGGATGCACGCTCAATTCAAGCGAAATTTAATCTAATGAAAGAATTAAGGCTTAGGGGTATGAGCTATTGGAAGCTTGGTATAGCATTTCCGCAAAATTGGCTGTTGCTTGTCGATAATTTTGAAGTAGTGAAGCGACCAACTTAAATACAATGAGGGCTGTGAATTTTTCACAGCTTATTTTATTAGAATAAAAATGGATCGATCATTTTTCTAAAAATAACCATATATAAAATAGTACCAATGTTAACTGCTGAACATCTCAAACAATGAATTGTTCCATTGGTCTAACGTAAATCCATCTTCTCAAAGGCCTTTTTTTCACTATATATTCCGTCTTCTTTATGCTAAACTTCGACCATTTCCCCATAATTTAAAACTAATCTATTACTGAATATTTAACTTTCCAACCTATTAGTCGTCATTTGAAAAGTACCAGCGCTCTTTCACTTTAAATTAGAAGCTGGCTTGATGTGCATACCCTATACAAAGTTAGTTTACATAACTCTTAGAGGGAATTAACCAAATCAAAACCCCTTGGCGCTCATGAGGACACCTATAGATGCTTCGAGACGGCTACATAGTTGCATGAGGAGTATACTCGCGACCTGTTGACTAAGCCATACACATAAAGCAATTAATTCTTGCGCTTGATATTTACTTGTACGTTGAACAAAACCAACTTCTTTAGCTAATTCTTGAAGAGAAGTTGAAGATAAGTAGTTTTGAAGTTCCTGAGAAAAGAGATTCATTTCGTCGGAAATAGAAAAACTCATAGACAACGCCATCTTTCCTGTATATTTCTACAAAAAGAATAGCGTTTTTTTGGTTATGGGGATACAAATTCACCTTAGCTTGATGGCGATGGGGTGCGTCCAACAATAATTTCAGTTCTTCAACGGTCAAGATAGTGATTTCACTCTCCGTGAACTTTACGTTATTCACGTCTTCAAAAGGATTATCTTTTATTCTTCTTTCTTCTATTTTTTATTTTTCTTTAGTAATTCACTTGGCGATTCATAAAATTTGAATCTTCCAAAGATTGGTGACCGTTAAAGACTGACCTCCTTTTTATTTTGAATATTACCATCTGAAAAATTACCAAATGTAGGTATAATTTTTCATAAAGTGGTAAATCTAAAGTGGTAAATCAAGGAATAAGGAGGAACTGTTCATGCAACAGCAACAACCGAATCAATCTCAAAATCAGCAGCCGGTCTTTCAAGAGCCGCCACAGGTGATCACAGGGAAAGATTTTTATTACTTAACGGACATGCTTTCGTGGAACCTTTTAGGATTCAAAAAGGCACATTTTGCAGCAGGCCAGTGCCAAGATCAACAGATCGTAGCGGCCCTTGAAAAGGCATGCATGATGCACGAAAGACATTATCAGCGCATTTTGCAGCATTTGGAGCAAAATGGCAGCCAGATGAATCAATAAGGGGGACACATGAAATGAATAACAATCAAAACAAGATTCAAAATCCAGAAACACCTGTACCAAAAACACCTGAGATGAATGAGCGTGACTTCCTAAACGATATGCTTTCGTATGAAAAGTACATGACGGCATCCTATTCTACGGCAATGAATGAGGCAAGCCACGCTTCGCTATATCAGGACATTCACGCGATTTTTGACGAAACGAAGAATATGCAGCGTGAACTGTATAATCTGATGTTTCAAAAGGGATGGTACTCGCTTGAAGCGGAACAACCACAAAAACTTCAACAGGCCGCACAGCAGTTTACAGGGTACATGTCCCAGTTTCCGCATAATCCTCCAATGCAATAAGATCGCTCAAAAAGCTATGGTAACCAGTCCATAGCTTTTAGCTCATTCATTTTTCACCGTTGTAGAAAGTATACTTTGTGTATGTACTACCAAACTTTTCCGGAGGAGTGTTTTATAATGGGTGTGAACTGTTTATTTATGGTCGAAAGATTATAAATAAGTAATCAGCTATTCATGATAGTACAAGGTAAAATCGTTACGTGCTCGGACTATAACGGTCATTATGGGACAAAAAAGAGGTTGGGTACCTAAAAGGCGCCCAACCTTTTTAATTGCCGTTAAGGTGCTGAATTTTAGACTCCCTGCTGCTTAATTTCACTAACTTTCATTCTGGAATAATACACAGCATCAAACATATTATCAGACCTTTATGGGGTAGCATCACATCGCCATCAAGCTAAAAAATAAAAACATCCCAAAACGAAAAAAATGCTATTTTTTCTCTAAAATTAATAGAAAAGAAGAATTTTTTCGTTTTGGGGATACAAATTTATCTTAACTTGATGGGCATGTGATGGTACCCCTTAAAGCAGAAAATAAAAAAACGCTGCATTTAAGCAACGTTTTTACTCTGACGAAGGATTGGTTATTCCTAGCAGTATAAAGAATGTCACAAAACCAAAAATTAAGAATGCTTTAATTACATTTTCTACTATAACATCATACATTGGTATCCCTCCCGTTTTTTTAGTTTCCTATAGGTTGTTTTAAGCCATTGATAAACTTATCCTTTATTAAGTTACCCTATTTTTGGTTTCAAATTTATATGGAAAAACAATAAAACCCTTCAGGAATGAGATATTCTGATAAACATAAAGCCAACTCTAACCCAATATATTGGATTCAAGGAGGGACAAGTATGACTATTTTAAGAATGGTTTATTTTTTTCGGTCTATTTGTATTATTTTCTTTTTTATTTGTAATATAGATAAACTATTTCTTTTGGGTGTAACGAGTGATGCTGCATTAGATGTATTTATTACACCTTTCATTATTTATTGTTCATTTAAAATAGTAATACCATCATTAAGGAAAAGCTTTGCTTCTTGGTTTCTCCTAGATAAGAAGGAAATCCATCAAGCTGTATGTATATTCCTATTCTAGTAGCCAATATAGTTACTTTTTTGGTAAATATATATCGCTTCTTTCCTTATTGGTTAAGATTTGAACCAGTAGGAACTGGAAGAAATCAAGTAACCACTTTACAAGAAATTACGGACATTGGTTTAATGATTGGGTTGGTAACCATCGGTCCTATTAATGAGGAGTTCATATTCAGATACTTTTTATATGCTGGAATGATTTTGGCTTTTGCTGATATGGCTAAAGATTTTAGATGGACAGATAAGCTATTTAATCATTTGTTCGTATCGAGGACACCAATTTTCTGACCCTATTGCAGGAGCACTAAGGCAATACAAAAGTGTTTCTCTTAATCAACAAACTCACTTAGAACGTCTTTCTACTGGACTGCGAATAAATCGTGGCTCAGATGATGCTGCTGGATTACAAATATCTTCTCGTTTAACTTCGCAAAGTAATGAACAACTTACCTCCATTCCCCATCCTCCTTTACCTGCTTTTTAATCCCGACTGGCCACACTCGAAATTAACTTAATCCATTTTCAAACGTTTTTTCTCCTGTTCACAAAAATCTTCTACCGTAGATCTACTCCAATAAGGTGTTCCTGCAAGTTCAACATCAGCTTTCGGCA
The DNA here is from genome assembly GCF_017355165.1 of Bacillus sp. SD075. Lineage (GTDB taxonomy): Bacteria > Bacillota > Bacilli > Bacillales > DSM-1321 > Peribacillus. The sequence goes on from NZ_JADILK010000087.1 coordinate 6,338, forward strand.
TCTTTCCTCGGCTGTAGTAAACATTCAATTTACGTTTATCATAATTCAGTCCATTTTCTGATAAAAAATCAGCAAATTGTTTTTGGTTGAAATATTCATTGTTGCCTTTTCGAATGTGTGATTATTATTTGTTTTTATACAGTAATCGGTCTTTTACCAAGAAAAAAATTTTTTCATACGGCAGATGACTCTAATCCTAACCGAACACCAGAAGGGATTTTGTTACTTGTTATTTTTTTGTACA
>NZ_JADILK010000088.1 GCF_017355165.1 Bacillus sp. SD075
CTCTGAGTTAGATTGGACTCTATACTCGTATCTTACTGAGGGGCTCTATTTTTTTCAAACCTGATATTTAACAATCTACAGGAATGCTAACCTGCCCCTTTAGTTCATTAAGAAAGAGACGATTAGCTATTTGCTAATCATCTCTTTCACTATAGCGTAAATAGTGGAACGCTAGTCATTTTAGCTATATCATTAACGCTTAAACCGTTTGATTCTCTTTCATCATACAGCTTTAACGCCTTCTTAACGTCCTTCTCGTCCTTCCCTTTACGTCCCATATGTTTACCTGTACCTTAGCCTTTTTACGTCCCTCAGTGGTTCTATCTTTAATTAAATCACGTTCAAACTCAGCAATAGCCCCCAGCATAGTGAACATTAGCTTTCCTGATGGTGTACTAAAATCAATCTGTTCTTTGATGAATACTAAAGCTATTCCACGTTCTTCTAAATCCTTAGCAATCTCAAGGGGGTAAACCAAAAACTAGAAATAAAAAGGGGTGCTGATCATGAAAAAAAGGATGCTATTAATCGGTGGTGTATTGTTTATCATAATTGCTTTCTATGTATCTACAAGGCCACGCCTAGCAAATATACCAAGAAAAGAGGAAAATGATGGCGTTTGTTGTGTACCCATGCTGGGCACCACACACCAAACAAAGACCATCATTATAATGATGGTCTTTGTTTGGGTTAGCAGATTAAACTTTAAATTGAATAAAAGCTTATAATTCCAATTATCATAGCGATTATAAGAATTGATACTACACCAATAAGTATTTTCTTCCAAGTTTTCATTTAATAACCTACTATATGTAAAATTTATTTTTTTACAGAAGTTTTTATACTACCTGAGAGTTTTCCTAGATGATTTCCTGATACTTTAAGATAAACATTTCCTATTTGTACAATACCAAGCGATCCTACTCCAACTTTATAATAAAAAGTTACCTCTCCGTAATATTTGATCGAAATGGATTCTTTTATTGTGATTCAGTATTCATCATGAAGAATAGATTACACTTCCGTTTTGCGAGGCTAATTTTTTTAACATCTTACATGTTTGCGTTTAAAACCAAGCTTTCCTCTATCGACCTCTTTTTGAATACTTTCGTAAGCATTGAGAAAACTGCTTATTTTCTTGTCCCGTTTGACTTCTACGGTTCCAGTTGCCTTTGCGGTCTCGACTGCCTTTTCATGGAGTGGCACATATGAAATCCCCACGGTGTATAGAAAATTATTCATGGCGGATTTCGTTCGTTCTGGCGAATCGTGAATCGTATTTTTCACAATGTCAAGCATATTGGAAATCTTGCTTTCTGAAAATTCAATGTCTAACCGATTCCCTAAAAGCCAGCAGTAGCAACTCCAGCCCGCTGACATTCTCAGCTCTTCACCGCTTGCGATCCATTTATCAGCAACTTCTTGTGCAATATCCGATTCTGATAAAGTTACCGCAACGACATAATCGGACAGCATATAAAAATACGCAGCATCCATCCAACGATCATAATCCGACACTGTCATGGCTTTTGGGTCTGCAATAATGCCTGCAAAGTACATTGCATCGTAGTTCCCAGTGGAATAAAGTTCTTCAGCTAGAGGTTGATTTATTTTAATTTTCTTTGCAATTGGTTTCATCGCGCCTGTAGCCACGCCAAAAAGCGGATCATGCGCACCATTGGATATGTATATTTTTTTAGTTCGTTCCTTGCCAAGGGCTTCAAGCTCCTGCATAACCATTTCTAGATTCATCGTTTAGCACTTCCTTCTTTTTGGAGTTTTCCCTTAATATGTTGACCATCAAATATATTACCATTATCCTATAACAAACTACCATTTGACAGCAAAACTACCGTCTAAGCACATGAGTGTTACACAGGAATCTACTTAACAACGCTAAGAATCATGGGATTTCCCCTTTATTCTTGTTTAACTAAACTGCCCCGTTAGTCCACTAAAACCCTATCACCTTTACTTGCCGGTTGAGAAGTCACCAGAAATTCAACTTCATTATTTGTCTTGTTAAACATTTGGTGTGGCACCAAAGGAGGAACTTCCACTCCCTCTTGCTGATTTAAAGTAATCTCTTTACCATCCACCTCAATGGTTGCTATACCTGATAAAACCAAGAAAAATTGGCGTGCGTGCAGGTGATAATGTTTTATTTCAGCTGTATTAGCAGGCATTCGTTCATGAATAATACTTAAATCTTGATTCTTCACTAAATGCCACCCATCACAATTATCTCCCCATATGTAATGTTCAGCATGGTGTTTACTTTTTTTCATCATTTCTATATCCCCGCTTGTATTTATTTTCTTTTGGAACGCATACCTTTAAGTTTTGTAATGTCCACTTGATTAAATAACTGGCTATACCTATCACTCTTAACATCATATATGGCAATTTTTCCTTGATTATTATAATGAATTCCCCAACCATAATTCTTCACTAAAGGAGAAGCTCTGAAGCAAGCCTTGGATTTTGAAAAAAAACTGTTCTCGAAGTTCATCTGCATTTTCCTCTTCTATTTGATTCTTGATCAAATATGTTTTGAATTGCACGTCGTCTTGTGTAAATTTATATGGGTTATTATTCATTAAATCATACTCAATATAAGCAATTGTGGGTTTTCCGTTTCTGATGACAGGTACCTTTGCTGAAGTAACTTTTGAATCCTCTGAAATGGTAATAAGTGTGTTCTTATAACTCATATGACAACCTCCTTATTAAGCAGTCTGATTACCCTTATACCATATTATACCATCAACATCTTCCAGTATCCTGCCCGTTGGTGTTAAAAGAAAAAGGCTGCCTAAGCACTCTTCACTTCATTGAATTTAATTGTTTTAGTTCGTTAAGTTACAGCAAGAAAAAAGATTTATGGTTCATTCCGTAAAATTGTCATCAAACAATAGAATAAGTTCAATCCAATAAAATCTCTCAACAGGTGCTAGAACAGAAAAATTAGTTACTCATATCATCGATTCTCTTATTTTATGACCTGCACCGTAAAAGGTTTTAATAGCCCAAAAGTTTATAAGGATGAGGATTCACATGAAAAAGGGCGAAGTCCTAAGACCATCACCCCAATATTTGACGGAGAACGACAAAACATGCGTGCTCCTTTTATCTTAACCTTATGCCTGAATGCTTGATTGTTCGGTTTGAGCTTTCCATTCTTCCTGACGGAACTCTTTTTCCCACTTCGAAACCACAATACAAGCGAGAACATGTCCAGGAGTATTACAAGCAGTACGTGCCATATCCAGCACACGGTCAATGCCTGCTATAATTGCAACGCCTTCTGCAGGAAGACCTACTGCTGAGGCTGTGGCTAAAAGGACAACCAGCGAACCGGATGGAACAGGGGGGCAGTGGTGATCAGTTTTAGTAAATTTAGATATTAATTTATACTAGAAACTTTCCATATAAAAAAACTACCCATTAATGAGTAGCAAGTCATACAAGTTATTTGAAAATAATTTGTAGTTTTCCATATACTTTGCCAGAAGAATATCCATCTTTCACATCAACATAGAATTTACCTATTTTCATATCTGTGAATAATGTCTTTCCACCTGCTAAGCTATGATAGCCTGTGCACTTTCCAGTACTAGCATTGCAGAGACGAGACCATACGTTACTATAATTAGTCAATAACTTACTTCCAGAAGAGGTCTTTAAATAGATTGGGGAAACTAGTTCTACCTCTAAGTCACTGCCTTTGTTAGGATTTCCAATTTCACCATCCCATTTTCCATCTTCTGTTTGAAAAGAATACTGAGGAACACTTGCTTGTGCAGAAGAAGTACTTAATACCATTCCACCTGCCAGAACCAACACAAAGGTACTTAAGATTGAAAATAAGCTTTTTATGTTATTTCCTCCTCCAATCTTTATCCCTTTCATAATATCAGGATAAACTAACTATTAAAATAGTTAAAAATAACCAAATCCCCTTAGGTTCAAACACCTTTTGGTCACGTCCATTTCATCAATCACGACACCATAATTCAAACAAATTTCTTTGTTGAATTTTACTGCCCATTACGTATTATAACAAGAATAATTCCATCACTAATGATCATTTTCAAGACTGCCTTAAAGATTGCTCCAATCTTAAGCTAACGCACCTTTTTGTTTAAGTACATCCCTTCATAAACTTGCCTAGATGCCTAGGTTGTTTACACTTTTATTGACTAACACGCATGTAGGCAATAATGCAGTTACGCAACCATCGCGCGGTATTTGTATGAACCAGTTGTATAAACATAAGCAAATGCCCTCAAAATGAAAGAATCCCCAACAGAATGCTGGAGGATTCTTAAGATTATTTTTTAAAACTTATCCGGAAACTGCTTTACAACTCCCGCAGAGATGGTATCTGCCATTAGGATTATATGTGTGACCCCATCGTCAATTGAAACGATCCTTGCGTTCCAATCTTTTGCTAAGCTTGCAGTTAAATCATTTGTCACTAATTTCAGATGCATATACAGCAAATTTTTTAGATCTTCATTTTTCAAATAGGGGTTGGCACGGCTAAGGAAAGCTGCTATTTCATCAGCATTTCTATACCATTCTTTGTTTAGCTGTTGCACTAATGCATTATTTCCGCTTTTAGCCACATCTACAATCTTTCCCGCAATAACAATATGCTCCTTAAGCAGATCCGTAAGTTTGTTCCCAGCTTTCTCTCCGTATATTGGCTTTATAGCATTACCAATATCCTCCTGATTCCTCAGAAGCCTAGCCAGTACCTGTTTTTGATCCTCCGCTCCAGCTGTTGTTGCACTTGTAATATAATTACTTGTCCACAATACATGATCAATCCAAAGTCTCCTGAATTCATTTTCGAACTTTACCTCAGATTGGCTAATACGTTGTACCTGCGGTTTAGCTTCTGCACTCGTTGTTCCAGCCACCATGTTTAGAGGAAATAAAAAAATAAATCCCATCAATAATAATTTTTTCATATAACCATCTCCTTCCAAAGTTAAAAATACCTTTTTATTATTGATAATATGGAATTTTACTATTCATAATAATGGTTCTACTTACCCTGTTGATCTGTAAATAAGTGACTTTTATAGGTAGGAGCATTCCTTATGGAACTATCCGACCCGTTAGTTCCATAAGGTGGGCTTATTTAAGTATGGCCTTTCACTAAAGTGTTTTCATACAAAAAAAAAGCTGCCAAAGCAACCCTCTTATTGAAGTAAAGCACCCGTTTGTTTAAGTAGATTTATCCACAAAACCTATTATCCACACATTTATCACAGGAATGCTCTCCCAATTGTTACATAAAAAAGGCTTTCTAATATTTAAGGAAAGCAGCCGTTAGTATATCCACAGCCTATCTCGTAACAATTCACTTTTTTATATTTTTTGTATGATTATCTTTATAATTCTTTCTTACATTTTACAATAATAAAGTTTATTGAAGGTTTATTTTTCATGTTCTTATTTGGCTCGTCAATTTCCGAAAACTCTACCAGTCCATATTTTCCAAATTCTTTTTTTATGGAGCCCGAATCATAAAAAAACATTTTTACGCCTTCCATTATCTCGAAATAGTCTTTATCCAATTGTTTGCCCTTACCAAACATTGGGGCCTTTTTTGAAACTGTTGTAAAAATCATATATCCATTTGGCTTTAGCTGATTATAGCAATCTTTAATAAACTTCTCTCTCTCACGATTATTCAATAAGTGAATAAGTGCATAACAAAATATACCGTCATAGAGTTTGTTATCAAAAGGCATGTCTGTTACTGAACCATGAAAAATACTAATATCAAGCCCATTTTCCCTCGCCAAATCAATCCCTGTTTTTGAAATCTCAATACCTGTAACATTTATTCCATTATCAATAAAAACCTTTGCATTCCTACCATATCCAATACCTGGTACCAGTATGTCCTTAACATTCCTTTCAAGGAAAAAGTCCTTTGTGAAGATAGCGGAGTCCGTAGGTTCAAATCCCCACATCGTTTGTTTTTCTATGAAACTGGATTCCCAGAATTCCATTATATCTCCATCTCCTTTATATTTTATTTTCATTTGGATGCTATGTTGCATGACGCTAATGTTTAATATTAATTAAAGGCATATACACTTTTTTTAAAAACTATAATTGGCATTCATCTTTTTGTATACTTTCAAACCTCCTTTTGTTCTTACTGTGACAATTCTACATGCAATAAAAATTCCCTCATCCAACTAATCTGCCCCTTTTACGCTATAAAAAAACAGTTGCCTATTGGCAACTGACAGACTGTAGACAAACTCGATGAAAATCGAGTT
>NZ_JADILK010000089.1 GCF_017355165.1 Bacillus sp. SD075
TGGTCAAAATTTCAAAGGGAATTTCAAAAGGGATTCGGAATTTTTTAATTCCGAACCCCTTTTGTCTACAAACTGACAGTTGCCTATTGGCAACTGATTCTATCCAAGTAAAGCACCCGATAGTGGAAGAATGAAATCAAAGCCCTCCCCAAGTGTTCCGTTCTCAAACTTAAATTTAGCTGTTTGTGAAAAATCAGACCCTTAGCGAGCCACGGAACCCCCTGGCAGCATAGTAAGAGTCCGCACCGTTGTGATATATGAACACATGTCCGAAGCGACTATCGCAAAAAAGGGCACCTCCCAGTTCTCTAATATCAGAGGGTGTTTGCACCCAGCTCGATGTTTTCATATCAAAATTCCCAAGTTTCTGCATCGCTCGGTACTGTTCTTCCGTTAATAGTTCAATGCCCATGGCAGTTGCCATATCAATAGCGTTATTTTCTGGTTTATGTTTTTTTCTTGACTCCAGCGCTTCACGGTCGTAACAAACACTTCTTCGACCTTTAGGACTTTCCGCTGAACAATCATAAAAAATGTATTCGTCCTTCTTTTGATCATAACCAACAACATCCGGTTCACCGCAAGTTCTTTGCATTTCATTGAGCGACCACAGTTTTTCAGTATTAGCTTCAAGCTTCGCTTGGACTTTAGCCCATTCAAGACCTTTATGACGGTTCATGTTTTTCTCAAATCGGGCTTTTAAGTCCCTGAGTAATTCTTCACGGTGTTCAAGTGGCAGCTCCTTTTTCTTGCTGACTTTATTATTTGTCATGTTAATTTCCCCCTTATTGTTAATGGCTTAAGTATATATAAATATTTGTTATAAAATAAATCGTTTTCTGAAACTAGTTGGAAGAAATGCGATTTTGGTACTGATTATATTTTTCATCTATAACTAACTGCCCCTTTAGTCATTAAGCAAAAAGGCAACCCAATGGCAGCCCTGGATAACCTGTTAGTGGAACAGATGATTCCAATCAAAATATTCACCTTTACTTTTTTAGTTTAAAAACGATAAAATCAGCACATCTAAAATCTTCTTCAAATGAAGGATATTTTTTTAACATCTCTTTTGATGGCTTCGGTTCTATTATGCTTTCTAAAATAAAACCTGTTTTGATTATAGTGTTTATATAACTCGTTAATGTTCTATGGAAGAATAGCATTTTTTCTTTATCTCCTAAACCTTGTTCATACACACCTTCATAAAAATAGTTATCTACGTTCCAATGCAACTTTTTACCGTCTCTTGTTTTCTCCCAACCACTATCTGGAGTAACAAAACAAGGATGTAAAATCGAAAATATAAAACACCCTCCCTCCACTAACAAACGATACATTTCTTGAAATGCTTTTTCGTAATTGGCAAGATCTTGAATAACCATATTGGATACTATTAAATCGAAACTTTTATCTTCTAAAAGATTCAAGTCCTCACAATTACCTTGCCTATAATCAATTAGCAAATCATTTGGGGTTCTTCCTTTAGCAATTTCTATCATCCGTGGTGAATAATCCACAGCAGTTACAGTCGCTTCGGACCTCGCTAAAATTCTACTTAAATAGCCCTCACCACACCCGGCATCTAAAACTTTTTTATTACTTACTGTTTCCATAAGTGATAATAAAGTCGGATTTAACAAAACTTCTTTATGTAGGTCCCCTTGTTCAGTATGATTTGCAGAATATGTATCAGCGAAACCATCCCACCTTTTAATCGCTTCTTCTGTACCAATATTTTGTTTCAATTTAACTCCTCCCTGTTCTTTTGCTTTACATTCATCCTCATTCCTTCGATAATCTTCTTGAGAAAGCTGCCTTAAGCAAGCTCCAACCTTCAGCTAATGCATCAGTTAGTTCAACCATTTTTTATATAAAAGGATTATAACTCCGTAAATCAAAGTTACTCCCATAAAAGTAAATACGTAAAGAAAAGGAGAATTAACCTTACCAAAAACTACTTCATTTTGAAGTGTCTCCACTTTATCCCACGCATTCACAATATCTGGTTTATAGTTTCTTGTTTTTATATAACTGACTAGTATCAACCCGGCTATATAGACTATATGAATTGCAATTGAACCCATAAATGCTTGAATGACCACCTTCATTTAGACACCCCCTTTTCCAGACTACCATAATAACCCATATATTACGTACTATTACATTGATTTATTCTTTTGATTTTTAATCATTAGGCAACATAGAAATGAGAGTTATGAGTTTGCCCTTGTTAAGGAAGGTTATTTGCTTAGAGATTTTTGCTATTAAAAGGAAGCCTATAAATTTTTGTAGTATGATATATGAGAGGTTTTTTCAGCTAATGAGGAAATTTCGAGAGGAAAGTAGCATTCGCTTGAAAATCCAATAATGATTGAACTTTAAGGAGGTGAATGTGTTGGTAGAAAGTATATGGGAAGCAAGTAATGACGAGTATATGTTACAACCGTTAACAGACGAAATCGTAAAAAAGGCAGAAGAGTTATTTAATGTAACGTTACCAAACTCGTACATTGCTATTCTTAAGCAACAAAATGGGGGACAACCCATCTGTAATGCTCATCCGTCCCCTGTTCCTACCGTCTGGGGTGAATCTTTTGTTATAGTGGAACACATTAAAGGGATTGGTGCCGGAAATGGAATCCTTGAAAATGATTATTACATAAAAGAGTGGGAACTGCCGGAAGGACTTATTTTATTCAATGGAGACGGTCATACTTGGCTCGCATTTGATTACCGCGATGCCACCTCTTCTCCCCCCATTGTTTATGTAGACGTTGATTTGGAACAAACCATACAAATCGCAGATAGCTTTGAAGAATTCCTAAAAAACCTATACCTTGAAAATGAGGAATTTGATTTTGAGGGAATGGAGGTAAAGGTATACAGTAAACAGGACTTTGAAAAGTTTATACAAGAAGATAATGTAGATGAATTAATATATGCTATACCGGACCTAGCACAAGGCGATGTGGATTTGAAGTGGTTTGGAAATCAACTTTTAACTTTAAGTAATTATCACGACGAAAATGTGAGGCAATGGGTTGCTAACAGTGTTTGGAACTCTCTTACATATAGATTGGATGATGAAATTCTACATTCATTGATAGAAAATTTCAAGAATGATGTCGATAGTGAGGTTCGAACGTATGCAGAACTCGCCCTCGAAAAAATTAACTATTCATATGAACAAGTAAAACAAGCTATCATTAATGAGGGAAGGGTCAGTTTTGCTTATAAAGATACAATTTATCACGTGAATGAACATTCCAATCAATGGCATCTATCTGACTGGGAATCTGATTTACAATCGTTTGATTCGGCGGAAGAATTATTGGAACAATCCAGGTTTGACGGGAAGTCACTACAAGAAGCATGGAGCGATATGAAGTTAGTTTTCTAAGGCCTTTTGAGCGACTTAAGTTGCTGGGGTATATAGATGATCGTATAAAAACCAAAAGGCTGTCCGATTGAGGAGAGCCTTTTCTATGACTTAAAATAAGGGCGTAATCATTAGCAGGGCCTAAGGAATAGACCGAAATAAACCAGCTAATAGGGTGGCAAAATCTTTCAGCTAAAGCCAGGAACGTTTCTTTTCTCTTTAATGGAGAGTAAATCCAATGTTTCTATAAGTAGGGGGCGGACAGTTCAGTTCACGGGATCAAGTCCGACACATCGGTTCGTCCTCCCTTGGCTACTGATTAATAGATTCTATTAAAAAAGGCCAACCAGTAAAAACTGGCTAACCTTATAATACGAACCCATCCATGCAGCACAAAGTCAGCTCTGTTCCACAAAGAATGAAAATGGTTAGGAATTGTCAATACTGACCATAATCCATTGACTTATTACTTATCGCTCTCTTCTTTTTTAAACGATTGAGCAGGGCCACTTCAAGTATTGTCATTTTTTTAGGTTAGCCTTCATTAAAAAGGAAATTTTTTGCTCATCTGTATTTTGGATCTGTTCCAGGTGATTAATAACTAGCTCTTGTCGATGTAATGAATGGTTTTGACTTACCTTCGCTTTTCCCTCCATCTTGTTGATTTTTATTTTGAAGCCTTGAATTCCCTTGTTCATCCCAGCGAGAAAATCAGCGTCTACATCTTGCAATTTGTATGAGCTATCAGGAGCTTCATACCTCAATACCATATCATGCAAGGAATCCGTTAACTCCTGTTCATCCTCAATAAGTTCGGCTTCGCCGTATACATGGACAGTCACATAATTCCATGTTGGTACTGCCTGATTCGTCTCATACCAAGAGGGAGAGATATAACAGTGAGGACCATGAAAAATTGCTAAGACTGTTTGATTTTCAATATCTTTCCATTGAGGGTTCGGACGAGCAAAATGACCATACAAATAGTTTTTTTCCTTATTCAAAAGCAGTGGTAAATGTGTGGCAAAAGGCATACCTTCATGGTTTGAACACAATGTTGCAAAACCATTCTCCTGTATTACATCGTAGGCTACTGCTAATTCTTTTATTTCAAATTGCTTAGGAATATACATAAAAAATCTCCTTTCCACCTGATATTCACGATCATGGCAATTTGTACGATCCTCATATCTACCTTGAATAATCGATTACCACATCTAAGAAATATAGTATTATACAAACTGACATATAAAAAGGTACAATTCTAAATAAACAGACATGTCAAAGGAGGTCGCAAATGATAAATACTATTTTTGCTTTTAAGGATGATTCACCCAAATACAAACAAATTTACGAGCAATTTAAGTTATTTATTGATCGGGGTGACGTACTTGCTAATGAACAATTGCCTTCCATTCGTCAACTTGCAGCTTCCCTTCAAGTAAGTCGCAATACGACATTAATGGCTTATGATCAACTTGTAGCTGAAGGATATATTCGTGGAGAAGGGAGAAAAGGTTATTTTGTAAATGAATTAGAGCCACTTTTAGCCCAAGAAGAGTTAATTCCCCATAATAAAAAGCATAGAGAATCAGTGACACCTACTCTCATTGATTTCCGGGCAGGTGCCGTAGACCAAACACATTTCCCTCTAAAGATTTGGAGGAGGATTGCCAATCAAGTATTAACATTACAGGAGAGCTTTCAATATGGGGAACCCTTTGGTGAGGTGTGCCTACGTGAACAAATTGCCACATACTTACTCCAATCCCGTGGGGTGAAAACAAATGAAAATGCCATTATCATCGGCAGTAGTACCCAACAAATGCTTATCAATCTTGGACATATACTGAAGGATGATTTTCCAAGTGTAACAGTAGAAGATCCTGGATATGATGGCGCAAGGGTAGCTTTTCAATTCCATTGTTTTACGATTGAAACTTTACCAGTCTATGAGGCAGGTGCTGATTTTTCACAATTGAAACAAATGAAATCACGCTTAATCTATGTAACACCTTCCCATCACAGCCCATATGGGGTAAGCATGTCCATTCAACAACGGCAAACGCTTATTCATTGGGCTAACAAGATGCAAGGGTATATTATCGAAGACGATTATGATAGTGAATTTCGCTATACGCAGCAGCCATTTCCAGCTCTTGCTTCCATTGATTCTGCAAGAGTCATTTATCTAGGTAATTTCTCAAAGTCCTTTCTTCCTGGAATTCGTTTAAGTTATATGGTGTTGCCAGAAGCACTTTTACACCGCTATAAAAACCAATTTCTCCATTTCGAGAGTACCACGTCCCTTTTAAGCCAACTCACAATGGCCAAATTTATGGAAGAGGGGGAATGGAATCGCCATATTAAACGTATGCGTCTTGTTTATAAACGAAAAATGCAGCTCCTGGTATCAGTATTAAGAAAGCAGTTCGATCAAAATATATCCATTATTGGTGAGCAGTCCGGTTTGTATATATTAATCAAAGTACACCTGAAACGTTCAGAAGAATGGCTAATAGAGCAGGCTTCCTTTCATGGCGTTAAAGTGTATCCTACCTCACTCTACTTCATGAAAAAAAATACCGATAAACCCATTATTAAACTTGGTTTTAGTAATCTTTCTTTTGAGCAAATCAAGCTAGGCGTGAAGCTCCTAAAAAAGGCTTGGTTATAAAAAACACCTAATAATTGCGGGGCAAAACCTGAACTTTTAAAACACAGGTTCTAATTCCACTAGCCTGCCCCGATAATTGCATAAGAAACTCCTATGGCGGCGCTCCTCGCCGCCACCATCTACTACGAAAATCTAAACTCAAAAATAGAGTCTAACCCATTAACCCCTTAACGATAATGGATGATAACAATACAACCAGGCTGAGCTTTTTTC
>NZ_JADILK010000009.1 GCF_017355165.1 Bacillus sp. SD075
AGAGCATCGGTTTTTCGATGCTCTTTTTTGGCTGGACTTTTTCATATGAACATCAGATTGCTACTTAATGACTCGTTTTGCCCCTATATATTTTTCTTTCCAATACTTATCACTCATTTTGACCATCTGGACCCCTTTGGTGGTGGTCCCGACAAATGTACCATTTCCATAATAGATTCCCACAAAAGAGACCTGCCCTTTCTTACCTGTCGCATAGAAGACCAAATCTCCCGCTTTTAAATCTTTCTGGTTCACGGCCTTTCCGGTTTTATACTGTTCCGCACTCGTTCTTGGAATCTTCATTTCTGTGGCGGCATTTTTATATACATACTGGGTAAGACCGCTAGCATCGAATCCTTTTGGTGTCGTCCCCCCATATTTATATTTGCTTCCCACCTGCTTCTTTGCCAAAGCGGCAACTTCATCACCATAATTAATAGAGGCTGAAGCATTAGCCGGACTGATTATGAATGCCGTGAATAATGCTCCGATTAAAACTATGGCTGCAAGCCATTTTGAAACTGGTAAACTATAACTCATCTTTTTTCCTCCTCAAACTGAAAATGACCACAATTTTAAATGTATGTTGCAATGCGATTTTCAGACCAAAAATCATTTTTCAATTCGGCCATCATCTCTGACAAAAAACAAATAACCAGATAACACCGTTTTGTAACTAGTACGGTGTTATCTGGTATTCTACTCTTCAATAGAGAAAGAATAGTGCCTATTACTTAGGATCCTTGTATTGTCGAGCATTTTCACTGTCACGTAGACCATTAAAGGTATGATCGACCACACCGCCGACCCCAAATAATGTAAGCGCCATGAAGTTGATGATGCCTAAAGCCCCGTTCATTGCATCATCAGTAATGGTAAAGCCTATGGGCGTAATGAAAATTGATTAGGAATGAAGGCAACCATCTGCGCCAATAATAGAAGCCAGGAAGGAGCACAGTGAATATAAACGTAGGATTTTCAAGACGCATTTTCCAGTTGATCATCGCTTATCCCCTTCTCTATCAAATTAAATCCGCTTCTTTGAATATGGTTACGGACTTTCTATATATTATGCGGCTTGTCCTTTTTAAAAGCACATCCGAGGATGGACCTTCTCTTAAACTTCAAAATAGTTTTTTTAAACCACTAGAGGGCGCCTCACTTTAACAAGTGAGTACCAACTCCCTCAAGGTGCCAGTTGATTCCAATAAGCTTCTTGCCTCTATAGGTCACCATAAAAGCGGGAGAAACAAAGAAAAGAACGTTCGATCCGTGATCGAGCGTTCTTATAACCTGGATATATTGGATACTGGATTTTTCACACTTCAATTTTCCCCTCGAAAAACAATCGGATCCGTTCAGCAGCTTCTGTCAATCTCTTAGCCGGCTGGACCAAGGCCAACCGAACATACCCTTCACCCTGCTTCCCAAAAGCATCGCCTGGGACGACCGTGACCCCTGCTTTTTCAATCAATGCATAGGCAAAATCCCGTGATTTCCAGCCAGCAGGAATTCGGGCCCAAATAAACATGGTAGCTGAGGTTTTCGACACATGCCATCCCCCTTCCGCAAGACCTGATATCAAGGCATCTCGTCGGGACTGGTATTCCTTAACCTGTTCGGATAGCAGCGAAAGATTGGAAGTAAGCGCCATCTCCGCAGCTTTTTGGATGGGATAAAAAACCCCATAATCGATGTGTGATTTCAACGTTCCAAGGATGTTCAGCGCCTCTCGATTGCCCACCGCATACCCAATGCGGCAGCCGGCCATATTAAAAGTTTTGGAAAGTGAGTTAAATTCAATCCCCACTTCCTTGGCACCAGGAATGGACATAAAACTAATTTGCGGATGATCATCAAAAATCAACTCGGAATAAGCAAAATCGTGAACCACCATGATCTCGTTCTTTTTCGCAAATGATATGACTTCCGAAAAGAAAGCTTCATCAGCAAGGGCAGTGACAGGATTTCCTGGATAACTGATGATCATCATTTTAGTCTTTTCCACTATTTCATCCGGAATTCCGTTGAGCTGCGGCAGGAATCCATTATCGGAAGTAAGTGGCATTGGATATATGATTCCGCCGGCAAGCTCTACACTTGCTTCATAAATTGGATATCCCGGATCTGGCACCAGCACAAAATCTCCAGGATTTATCATCGCCGTTGCCAAGTGTGCAAGGCCATCCTGCGATCCCATCAGTTGGAGGACTTCCCTTTCCGCATCCAGCTCCACTCCATAACGCTTCCGATAAAAATAACGGACTGCCTCATTGAATTCAGGCGTACCTTTTAACGTATACCCGTAGGAATTGGGATCCTGCGCATACTTCACTAGCGTATCCATGACAAAATCAGGCGGTGGTAAATCCGGACTTCCTACACTCAAATCGATAACATCCATTCCTCGTTTCATTGCATCCTGCTTGCGAGTCGCCAACTCTGAAAATATCCCTATTGTGAATCTTCCGACTTTTTCTGATGGAGTCATATTCATTCTACGATTCCCCTCCATTAATGATTTTCTATCTATCATTATAGCAATCAATCACAAGCATTTTATGAGTTCATAAGTATTTGTTCCAGAGCCTCATCAAGATGATGGAATTTAAATGCATATCCCGCATTTTCCAATCTCTCAGGTATGACCCACCGGCTTTTTAATATCAATTCCGTTTCGGTCCCCATAAAGAAAGCCCCCATTTCAAGCATGGGTGTTGGACAGGGAAGCCCTATCCTAATATTCATAAGCTTTCTCAAATGAGCCATCAATTCACGATTTGTAACGGGATGCGGCGATGAACAATTGAACACCCCGCTCAGCTCTTGATTCTTTCTCAGAAAAAGGACAATGTTAAATAAATCTTCTATATGTATCCAACTGAATTTCTGATTTCCTGACCCTTGATGGCCTCCCAGTCCGAATTTAACCAAATTTCTATATGGGGTCATCACGCCCCCATCCCCCAATACAATGGCGATCCGTAAAGCAATTTGTCTCGTCTTGGGTAATCGGAAATCGAAAAATGATCGCTCCCATGCTTTCGCAACATCAACGGAAAAGCCTGAACCGATTACACCACCCTCCTCCGTCATTGGTCTATCTTGAGCATGCCTGTATATCGTTGCCGTACTTGAGTTTATCCATAATGAAGGAGGGTTTTCACATTGTTCGATCGCCTCACCTAGCACTTCAGTCGTATCAGTTCTTGAATCCAATATTTCTTTCTTATTCTTGGAATTGTAACGGCAATTGACCGTTTTTCCTGCTAGGTTGATTAACATATCCGAATTATCGATTGTTTCCCTTATTCCTTCTTTATCTTCCCAGCCAATATGCGGGGTTTGCCTGGAGATGATCCTAACCTCATATCCCAAATTACTGAAATGCTTTTCAAAGTATTGACCGACAAAACCGGTCCCGCCAGCTAAAACCACTTTTTTCAGCATATAACCAACCCACTTTCCTTTATATAGATCACATGATGATCCGTTGATCCCTTTTTGTGAACCACTTCACAATTATACCATATTATTACATTTATTGGTATCACGAATACATATCATACGCATCAACAATTGGTGAACTTGTCCAAGCAAAAAGGAAGATTAAACATAAATTAGTAATGTGAAAATTTATAAAGCAAAGGAATGATTACAGTGCCAAACAAAAGACTAAGAAGAGCTGATAGTTCCAGCAATGGCAATTCCGGAAGTGGAAATAACAGCCTTAGGTCAGCCTTGAGAAGAATCTTAAATAATTTGTTGAAAAAGAATAAAGGTTCATCGATCAAGGAACCTACTTCAATCAAGAAATTTAAAAGGGATTAATAGATTGCTTTTTTAAGATTGAGATGGAATCCCTTTGGAAATATTCCAAGGGGATTCCATCTTAATCGAACATAATTACATTATTTTAGGATTTTTGTTTTTTTCAAACGCACTAGCTATATATTTCTGGTGAATAGCTGTTATATCTAATAGAGATAAAGGAGAAATTATGATGTATGTTCGTGAATGGCATCCTAAAAAAGATATCAAGAAACTAACGGATATTACGGTAAGTAATTTTCTGGTTTCGTCTAAAAAAGTGAATGAAATTTTGCAAAAATCACATAAGGTACTTGTAATTTGTAATGATAAAGGTAAAGTAGTGGGGTTTCTTTGTTATAATCTTTACTTATATAAAGTGGCTCATATTAATTATGTCGTACTTGACAAAAAATATAGAGAAAAAGGAATTCTGCAATCCCTTTTACCAGAATTAGTAGCTTATGTGAAAGAAAAAGGGATTCTTATAGTGTCTGGATTTGTTAACAAAAATAACCCTGAAGCATTACAAAAGTTTAAAGACCTTGGGTTTAAACCGGTTCTAATTTATCATGATGACATTCTAATTCAATCACTCGTTTAAAAAGGCCCTCCCGTCACCTATTACCGCAAACAAGAAGATAGATTAAGAATTACCCTTCCCTAGCTCTTTCCATGGCCGAGTTTAATTCCGCTTCAACAGAGATAAGCGGCTGTTTTTTCAAATGGTGATTCATAAACGGGTAAACTACCTTGATTTTTAATAGATAGATGATAATAATGTTCACTATCAAGGTCATGCCTAACCATTTCTAAACAGCTCAATGCCTTGTCATCTGGTTTCCAATGAACCTTACAGGAGTGACTTTTTGGAAACGATCCTATCCTTCAGCGCAAACGACTTATCCAATAATAAAATTGATGGTTCCAATATGGGATATATCAGGGATTTAGGAGACATGTTGCTAAGAATCGCTTATCATGAGTCTGTACATACTGGTCAATTATTGGACAACTTAAGAACTGCTGGAGTTCCTAGAATCAGTGTTTGGGATTAACTACATCATTTTCAAAGTGTTTCAACATCGTGAATCAGCCTTTTTATGGTCTTATACGGCATGGAATTACTCGTATTGATCTATAACCGTGGCAGCTCCGCCCCAATCAAATCTATAATCTTTGTCATAAATTCTCTAATGTGGAAGTCACGCAGTCCAATCATTTTCCCATGATGAAAGGCCATGAAATGCCCCTGATCCATAAACCTGGAACTCCCGGGAGCGGTTTTCAAATAGTTTATCTTTAGTAGACACCCCAACCATACTCCCTAATGCACCACCATAATCAATCCAATTGATCATCAAGAAAATGTTTCATGTAAGTAAATTGTGGAAAAGTAATGATATAGGAGGGATAAGAAATGTTGTCTAAAAAACCAGCGGCCAGAATGGTCAGCGCCATTATTTTAACCGGTTCTCTTTTAGGGGCAGGTGCACCGTTTTTAACAGAGCCGGTTGAAGCTGCATCCACATTGGATTCCGCTTCTGGAATAGCTAAGGAACACGCTCTTACCACCTTATCTGAAATCTACAACAAAGCTTTTTCAGGAGAAATGCCTTATACTGCCACGGGTTTGAAAATTAATGAAAACACCCAAAAAGAAGTATTTGAGACATTTGGTTCTCCCCCTGAACCAGGTAAAACGGATGAAACTTTTGACTATTACCATGCAGAAATGGGGCATCCAGGATTTGCATTTGCCTATAACGATGACAAGACCATCTCACAAATCCGGTATTTTGGGACAAATGTAGAACGGGACCATAATCTGGGAAGCATCACACCTAAAGTTTTAGGGAATCAACTCGGCAGTGCTGACGAAATACGCCATATTTCCAGTACGAATGAAATCAACTACATTTACAAGACAGGGAATTATGAACTGCAATTCATTGTCGGTGAAGATCAAACTGTAGATCATATCAATCTACTCGAAGTTAAATGAACGGCAACATAGCCGCCGCAGGTTGTAGAGAAAGAAAATTTTCGCTACAACCTTTTTTGTTTCAAGTCCCTTCCCTTCTCTCCCTTTCAACTTTCAAACTGCTGTCAGCCCCAAAATATATAATGGAAGCAAACCGGTCATTTCATTTACATAAACCATACTCACCCAAACGGGATTCTTAATATTTTTACAATAAAAATAGCTTGCTCAACATTATTTCAATATATGGAGGGGATCGGTAAGATGATGAATAAGTTCAGGGCTTTCACAGATGGGATCATTAAGAATCTAAGGGACAATACTCCCTTTATCCACGTAGCAACCGCGACCAGAAGACCCTGAAAAAGGATCGCCATGCTTAGATGCTTTTTTTAGGTTCCTTCCTCGGCTAACGCTTCACCTTTGTTTTAGTATTATTTCACTTCAATGCGTAAAAATCCGTATAATTCACCAAGTTTCATTAACACTAACATATAAGTTATTTTCATTGACTTTTTTCCTTTACTTGTATAGTATCACAGAGTATCAATCCCTATCAGATTACTAGGAGGTTTACCCAAATGAAAAAAATGGTTGCACTTTTGTCGCTATTGTTAGCTTTCACGGTTTTACTTACCGCTTGTGGTACCAATACAAAAAATGAGGCAAACGAGACCGACAATAAATCTTCTTCACAGGAAAGTCTATATGATAAAGTCAAAAAAGACGGCGTATTAACTGTTGGAACAGAAGGTACATACCCTCCTTTCACATTCCACGATGACTCAGATAAACTAACGGGGTTTGATGTTGAAATTGCTAAAGAAGTGGCAAAACGCCTTGGAGTGAAAGTTGAATTCAAGGAAACACAATGGGACGGCATGTTTGCAGGATTGGATGCAAAACGTTTTGATATGATCGCAAACCAAGTGGGCATTGATGAAGAGCGTCAAAAGAAATATGATTTCTCTGACCCCTATATTCAATCAGGAGCCGTATTACTTGTACACAAAGATAATTCGGATATTAAATCCTTCGATGATTTGAAAGGCAAGACCTCTGCACAATCTTTAACGAGTAACTACAATGATCTAGCCAAATCACATGGTGCTGAAGTTACCGGTATTGAAGGATTTTCTCAATCTGTACAGCTAATTGGCTCTAAACGTGTAGATGCGACGATCAATGACAAATTGTCGTACCTTGATTATAAAAAGCAACATCCGGATGCACCTATCAAAGTCGCTGATGAGGAAGAAAGCGGAGCCGCCAGTGGTTTAATGTTCAGAAAAGACAGCGGCAAATTAGTGGAAGAAGTAAACAAAGCATTAAAAGAAATGAAAGACGACGGCACGTACGCAAAAATCTCTGATAAATGGTTCGGTGAAGATGTTTCTCCTAAGTAATATTATCACCGACCCCGAGCGTATGGACCAGCTTGTTTCAATCGCTCGGACCTCCCTCTATCCGATGATAGAGGGAGCTATTCAATATACGATTCCACTAACGCTAATTTCATTTGTTCTCGGCCTTATTCTCGCTGTACTCACAGCATTGGCTAGATTATCTTCCATTAGGATTTTTCAAATAATTGCGCGAGTATATGTGTCGATCATCCGCGGGACACCTTTACTTGTGCAATTATTTATCATTTTCTATGGACTTCCAAATTTAGGTGTAACCATAAGTCCTTTTATATCGGCTATAATCGGATTCTCGTTAAGTGTTGGAGCATACGCTTCGGAAATTATTAGAGCGGCCATTTTATCCATACCTAAAGGGCAATGGGAAGCGGGCTATTCAATCGGGATGTCATATACCCAAGCTTTAAAACGGATCGTCTTGCCGCAAGCAGCGCGTGTATCCGTTCCCCCATTATCCAACACGTTCATTAGCCTTTTAAAGGATACATCGCTTGCATCACTCATTCTTGTAACGGAATTATTCCGTAAAGCTCAAGAGATCGCTGCAAAAAACTATGAATTTCTACTACTTTACATGGAAGCGGCTGCTTTATATTGGATTTTGTGTACCATTTTATCTTTCATACAAGGAAGTTTAGAAGACAGACTTAATCGTTATGTAGCAAAATAAGAACCGCAGCAGTTAAAGGAGATTTTAAAATGATCAACATTAAGAATCTTCATAAATCGTTTGGTGACCTTGAAGTTTTAAAGGGCATCGATTTGGAAGTCGAGCAAGGTAAAGTCATTGTATTGATCGGTCCTTCGGGTTCAGGCAAAACAACCTTTCTTCGGTGTTTGAATCTCCTTGAGGTGCCAACGGACGGGACGATTGAAATCGATGAAACGGTAATGGACTTCAAAAAAACCGTTAGAAAAAAATCGATTACATCTTTTCGCAGTTTGACAGGGATGGTTTTCCAAAGCTATAACCTCTTCCCCCACAAAACAGCATTGGAAAATGTAATGGAAGGCCCCATCATTGTAAAAAACATAGCCAAACATCAAGCGAAAGAAACGGCTGCTGCCCTGCTTACAAAAGTGGGCTTAGGTGAAAAAATCGATTTTTACCCGTTTCAATTGTCCGGCGGACAGCAGCAACGAGTCGGTATTGCGAGGGCCCTGGCCATGGAGCCTAAGGTCATGCTATTCGATGAACCGACTTCCGCTTTAGATCCAGAACTCGTTGGAGATGTGTTACAGGTCATGAAAGACCTGGCGAAAGAAGAAGGCATGACAATGATCGTGGTAACCCATGAAATGCGTTTCGCCCGTGAAGTCGCCGATGAAGTCATTTTCATGGATGAAGGAAAAATAATGGAGCGGGGAAAACCCGAGCAGATTTTTACAAACCCTAAAGAAGTGCGTACACGTAAATTCCTCAATATGATTCAATAAAAAACGGTGCTATTCAAGCACCGCTCGCAGCCCCTCATTTTTTTTGAAATGGGGGGTTTTTGCCCATCATTAAATTAATGAGATGCTTGGACCTGTTTAGTCTGTGTCCGTGCATGGTATAACTGAAAAAGAATCAAAGCAAAAACGGACAGGATCGCGCCTGATATGAATGGTAAACCAATCGAAATCGAAAATAACCAGCCGCCTATTGGAGGACCTGCAATCCTGCCGAACGAGTCGAAGGAAGATAGCAATCCAGTGACACTGCCATGGCCCGTCATGGCACTTTTCGTCAGCAGTGCCGAAATGGCTGGCCGGATGAACCCATTTCCCACTCCGAAAATCGTCAGGAAGAGCGCCGATGTCCAAAAGCCGGAAGAAAACAGGATCAGAATGAAACCAACTGCCGATACGATGATTCCCATTCGGATGACAGCGCCTTCCCCATATTTCTTTGTCATCCTACCCACTAATCCACCTTGAACGATCGCACTGCCAACCCCCATGATCATAAAGATATAGCCTAATTGGACAAGACTTATATCAGCCTTTTTTGCTGCAAAATAGGCAAAAGTCGTTTCGAGTCCTGCCATTGAAAGAGTGACGATCAATTGCAGGAAGAACATGGTTTTAAGAGGCCCCTTAAAGGCATTCCACATGGACTCTTTATTTTTTGACTGTTGGGCCCTCTTTTCAACTGTATGTGATTCCTTCAGTATCGCAATCACTAAGAATAATGTAATCAAAGAGGAAATTCCAGCAATGTAAAACGGTAGATTCAAACTTGATTTGGAGAATACCCCGCCAATCGCAGGTCCAAAGATGAATCCAAGCCCTGTAGCGGCCCCGATGATTCCCATCCCTTTTCCCCGATCTTCCGGCGTAGTGATATCAGCCACATACGCCATTGCGGTTGGCATGTTTGCCGATGACAAAACCCCGCCAATGATTCTGGCTACAAATAATACCCATAAGGAATCTGCCGAGGCCTGGATGAAAAACGAAAGGGCCAGTCCAGCAATCCCGATTATCATGACAGGCTTACGTCCTATCCGGTCGGATATACGTCCCCACATCGGGGCAAAAAATAATTGCATCAGTGAATAAACGGCCATTAAAAGACCAAGTTCGGTCGGACTGCCACCAACCTTTTCAGCAAGGAACGGAATGACGGGAATGATGATCCCAAATCCGACCATGACTAAAAACATCACTAAAAAAAGAACGGGTAACACCTTTTTTGTTTCCATTATATTTTTCTCCTTTTATTCTTCCACATTCGCTAAGATTCGGGGCAAAAGAACAGCAACGAATTCCTTAATCATATTACTTAGCATAATATTCCTAACAATACTTTAAACAGTTTATCATACAACCTTTACCAAATCAGCATGAAGCACGATCTTCTTTCGTAAACTCCCTTAACAAAATAATAACCAGGCATCAGAATTTTGATTCCTACAATAATTTTTCATGTAATGGCACTTTCCTTTTTCCACTCTGTTTCATGAAAATATTGGAATGAGTCCGTTAAAAATCTTTCCTCCCCTTATCTTTTCATAAGGGGTACTCTATACTGTAGGGTATGATTGATGTTTGGAGGAAGAAGAATGCCTAATGATCAGTGGATTTTAATTATTGACGATGAAGAAGATTTGGCACGTCTCATGGAGACAGTTTTACATAAAGAAGGTATCCCGAATATTGTTACAGCGGGGACGATTGCGGATGGGTGGACCAAGTTTCAGAAGTTTGATCCAGCACTAGTCCTGCTAGATATTATGCTGCCAGATGGTGAAGGTTATGATTTATGCAAGCAAATTCGTGAAGTGTCGAATGTACCCATTTTATTTTTGTCGGCAAAGGATGAGGAAATTGATAAGCTTTTAGGGTTGGCGATTGGCGGGGATGATTATATTACCAAACCATTCAGTCCGAAAGAAGTTGCATTTCGGGTAAAGGCGCAGCTGAGACGAGCGGGTTTTTCAGAGGGAAAAGCGGCTCCGAAAAAACTTCAAGTTGGTCCTTTTGAGCTTAGTGCAAATGGAAATGAAGTGAAAAAGGATGGCAAAACGCTTGAGCTCACAGCTAAAGAAATCGGGCTGATGAGCTGTTTTATGCACCACCCGAATCAGATCTTGAGCAAGGAAACTTTATTTGAACATGTGTGGGACGATGATTTCTTTGGCTCTGATAATACAGTGATGGTACATATTCGCCGTTTACGCGAAAAAATCGAGGCAGACCCTTCAAAGCCTTCTTTTTTAATAACCGTTAAAGGACTTGGTTATAAATTAACCAAGGGTGAAACTAAATGAAATGGAAATTGACACGGCGCTTTTTAGGATCCGTTGTGACAATTGTTGTAATCATAGGGATCGTAAATACAATTTTACTCTTATCTCTACTCTTTTATCGAGCCATGCATAATTTCGAGGCAGAAGAAGTATCTGCAGAAAACTTTAGCAGAACATTTTCACAATATGTGGAACTAATAGATAACAAACCAATCGTAAATGAAGAAGGGCTGGAAAAACTGCGGAACAATAACGCCTGGATACAATTTTTGAATGAAAAGGGTGAACAGGCTGCAGCCTTTTATACACCTCAAAAATTGCAGACCGTATATTCTCCTGTTGAAATCGTCCAAATGTATAAGTATAAGGAAATTGATGCAGAAACGACTGTTTTTGTCGGCGAAGCCCATAATTTCAGCTATTTTATAGGAGTTAAGGAACAGAAAATCGGCCGCTATATAATAACCTATGATTATGAAAAAGTTATTAAAAACTTAAAAATCTTACTAGTAATATTTTTAATCGTGGATATCATTATTGCATTAGTCATTGGTTTCTTATTTGGAAAAAAATTAACGAGTCCGCTGAATATACTAATAGAAGGAATTCAGCAGCTTCGGGAGCGGCGCTATAAAAAAATGAGCATACCAAAAGGCGTTTATGAAGATGTATTTCGCAATATGAATGAACTATCGGTGAAATTGGATCAGTATGAAAAAGAACGTGATCAACTCGACCAAATGCGTGAGGAATGGATCAGCAATGTCTCTCATGACATGAAGACACCACTTGCTTCCATCCATGGTTATACTGAATTTATGAAAGATAATTCCACTGAATTAACGGCACAGGAATTGTATGAGTTTACATCCATTATTAATAGACAGTCCGTTTATATGAAAGATTTATTGGATGACCTGAATTTAACGATGCGTTTGCGCAACCAACGACTTCCTTTGCAAT
The DNA here is from genome assembly GCF_017355165.1 of Bacillus sp. SD075. Classification (GTDB taxonomy): domain Bacteria; phylum Bacillota; class Bacilli; order Bacillales; family DSM-1321; genus Peribacillus. Next base: position 11,916 of record NZ_JADILK010000009.1, read on the forward strand.
TTGAAGATGTTGATATCGTTGGGTTTATAAGAGAAATGACGATCGAGCTTTTAAATGATTCACAATTTGGTGATCAACAGGTTGAGTTTGTGGCAAATGTGGACAAAGCAACACATAAAGTGGATAAAAAATTACTGAAACGGGCGATTTTCAACCTTATCTATAATGCACTCTTGCATAACGGGGAAAATGTCGTTGTAAAAATACAAATTGATGATATTCATCTACAATCAGAACAGCATACCCTAATTACGATTGCCGATAATGGCCGGGGTATTCCCGCCAAAGATTTAGAAAAGGTTTTTGAACGCTACTATCGAGGTACGAATACTGCCAGTACACATGGGACCGGTTTAGGAATGGCCATTGCAAGGGACATTATTCTGGCTCACAAAGGTAAACTTGATTTGACTAGCCTTGAAAATAAAGGAACCATAATTACGATACTTTTATAATCATTTTTCTTACAGGGAAAGGGCTGTCCATAACTTACAGACAGCCCTTCTTTCCTATTTATTTTGTTTGTGCCTTTTTTGGAATATCCTCAAATTCCACTTCATCATATGACGAAACTTCATCACCATTTTTCACGTACATCTTTAAGTAAGCATCTTTTCGTAGATTTTTTTGTGCCGTGAATTCAAGCGGTATCGTTTCACCAGCTGCATTTTTGGCGTCCAGTTCATAAGAATAGTAAGTCATCACTGAACCGTCATCCAGTTTGGTTTCATGTTGTATCCCATTTTCAGTAATTTGCAAATAATAATTATCGGCGTTCATGCGGTTAAAGTCTATTTTAGTAAGCGCCAAGACTCCTGCTGCCCCCAGTATAAACAAAATGCCAACTACCATAAGAAATTTCTTCAACTTGATCATCCTTCTATTTTATTATTTTGTGTGATAATACGATTATAGGAAGCTACCGTTAAGATATAATACAGTCCGTAAATAACCGTATAAGCGATCATCCAGATCAGCACAGGTTTTGCAAGATTCAACATCAAAAGGCCCGAGAAGGCTTTTAAAGCAACCGCACTGTGTAATAGCCCCGCTGCCAATGGAACGAAAAAGATTACAAACACTTGTGATCCAATGGATTTCCGCATTTCTTTTGCGTTAACGCCCAATTTATGAAGCATATTGTATTGGGATTGATCTTCCACTGCTTCCGTTAAAACTTTAAAGTAAATGATACTGCCTGTTGCCGCTAAAAAGACCAGACCAAGAAAGCTTCCAATAAAGAGTAATGAGCCTACACCTTCGATGCTTGTTTGGAAATCTTGAGGGGCACTAGAAAATAGCGCTTCTTCAGGCACTTGTCTTGCAATCTTTTCAGATAAATCCGTGGAAGCATGATCAACACCTATGACACGGTATTTTAGCGCTTTCCCTTCTTTTTGCAATGACTTATATTGATCATTCGATACGACCACTGCAATGCCTGCTGTTCCGGCATTTAATACTGTTTGTGTTTTAAAGCTTTGGAATGTGATTGCCGTGTTGTTTTCTGTCCTGATGGTCTTGTCCTTGTATTCAGGTGAGAATCTTTTGTCATATCCAATATCCAAAATCACTGTTTTGCCATTATTCACATGCAGTGCGTCCTTGCCTTGTACTTCAGCTAATTTGTTATAGGTTCTTTCATCGATGACCGTGTAAATCCTTTTATCCGAGCTATCGAATGCCGATCCCTGGTTTAATTCTTTCGTATTAAATGTGACAGATAACGCTTCGACATTTTCATCATACTTTGTATCTGGCAATACAGCGCTCACTTGTTGATCGCTTATTACATTGGTTTGCTGATACATGAAGGTATTCGGATCAACGGTCATAACTTGATCATTCGCGTTGTAATAAAGGCCATAAACCGAACCGCCAGCTGTTACCGTTGTAGCACTTAACACCGCAATAACGGTCAATGTACGTGCATTACCCCGTATGCGATATAGCAATTGCGAGATCGTCATCAGGTGCAAGCCTTTCCATAGCCATTTTTCATTTTTCTTAATAACCGCTAACACAAAGCCTGTCACGCTATGAAACAATAAATACGTACCGGCAATGACCGTTGTCAAAATGATGAGTGCCGTCATTAGAAATCCTACTTTTTCCCACACTTTAGAAATGAAAAGATCTTGCATCGCCAACCAATAACCCATGACAATCAGGAAAATTCCAAGAAAGGCTACAATCACCGATGGCTTCTGAGCCTCTTCCCCCTTTTTCGATGCATGGAAGAGATCAATTAGTTTAAATTGATAAATTAAACGATAGCCTTGGAATGATGTCACCAAGAAAATAAGAAGAAATACGATAGATGTGTTCAAAACTGCAGATCCCGAAAACGTAAATGGTGCTATGACATCATAGCCCATTAAATAAATCAAAATCGTCATGAATCCTTTTGAGCATAGAACTCCAAGAAAAATCCCCACAATCAATGAGACCATACCTAACAATAGGTTTTCAAAGAAGAGCATCAGGCCAATCTGACGATTACGTACGCCAAGCAATGCATATAATGCCACTTCTTTTTTACGTTTTTTCATAAAGAATGAATTGGAATAGGCAATAAAAATCGCAACGAAGAAAATCAGGATGACTGCCGCACCACTCATCAATGAATCTAACTTTTGTGATGAAGCCGTTTGTTCTGAAACTGTATCGCTATATTTTAATGTAACAAATGTGAAGTAGATGATAATGCTAAATACCATGGATGCGATATATAAAAAATATTGGGATAGGTTTCGAGCGATATTTTTTCTCGCTAGACTAAATAACGTCATCTACCTCACCTCCAATTGTTGCAAGGACGTCCATAATTTCTTGGAAGAAAGCTTTACGTGTTTGGCCACGACGATAAATTTCAGTTGAAAGTGTACCATCCTTGATGAAAATGATCCGCCTACAGAAGCTTGCCGCATATGCATCATGTGTCACCAACATGATCGTGGAATTATTGCTTTCATTTAGTTCACTTAAGCTTTCCAGCAGACCTGTTGCTGATTTTGAATCAAGTGCACCCGTTGGCTCATCAGCCAGGATCAATGCAGGCTCTGTCACAAGCGCTCTGGCTGCAGCTGTTCTTTGCTTTTGCCCACCGGAGATTTGGTACGGATATTTAGCTAATAAATCTTCAATCCCAAATGCTTTAGCAATACGATTCACCAAGTTAGTAATTTCTTTCGCTGGAATTTTCGCAATCGCCAGTGGTAATATAATATTTTCCTTAACAGTCAATGAGTCTAGCAAATTGTAATCCTGGAAGATGAACCCAAGATTATCACGTCTGAAATCCGTTAAGTCAGCCCCTTTCATATCGTGAATGCTCGTATCATTCATATATATTTCCCCTTCAGTCGGCGAATCAATGGTAGCTAACATATTGAGCAACGTCGATTTCCCGGCTCCAGAAGGTCCCATGATCCCTACAAACTCTCCTTCATGAATGTCAAAAGATATATTTTCCAATGCTGTGTAGGCAGCACTTGATGTACCATAAGTTTTTTTTATATTTTCCACTTTTAATAATGGTTCCATTTGTTTCACCTCTTCAGTATTGTTGATACTTATACTTTACATGCTCATTCTTACAGCATCTTTGTGCCAACCTTACAGCAAGCTTAAATCCATAAAAAAACGCCTTCCATTTATATAGAAGACGTTAAAGTATAAGAATTTAACTTTGCTTCAGAAGCCTGCGGTCGATAATAAAATTACCAAATGGAATGAATGAAACGATGAAAATCATCGCCATTTTTAAAAAGGACCATTTTGATATGATGCTCACATATAGTAATAAAAGCCCAAACACGACAAACAATAAACCATGGATGCTGCCTAAAATGAGTGTTGCTTCCCCAATATCCAATATGTACTTAATGGGCATCCCAATGGCAAGCAATAGAACATACGAGATTCCCTCAATTATTGTAATAAACCGAAACCAACCAATAGCTGTCGAAAACATTTGCACATCCCCTTATTCATTGTACAAGGACGGCACACAAATATACTTCCAGATTCTCGTCCTCCATCCAAAATATGTTACACCATCATATTATATTACCTGCAGAAAGCCTAATAAATATTACCGAGTTTTCCCCAAAATAGAACAATAAAAGCCCAATCCAAGGATTGGGCCCTTAACAAAGTAAGTTGTAATTTTACTTAAAGATGTTCAATTCCGAAACCAATTCGCTCCCTCATCCATATGCACGAATGGAATATCCGTATCAATTACACCTTTGATTCGTTCTAGCTTAACATCTTCCCCTTCGAGCCATTTCGCAAAATCTATTGAAGTCGGCTCCTGGTTCCCACCTAATGCAATCCAAGCTTTCATCTCCTTAGGTAAGTAAGCAGATGTATGAATCGTTCCCGCCCAGCTGCTATATAAATCCGAGAAGACTCCTTGATTGGTGTCATTAAACAACCTATAAGCTTCGTAGGCGGATGAAAGTCTCCCTTCATGATCTTGAATAACCTCCAATCGGCGTTTCGAATCGATAAGATGGTTGCGATTTTCATTTTTCATGATTTCAAAGTGATTGGTACAGGCATTTGACGCGCGCACCTCTACATTTCTCGGAGAGGTTTCCACAATATAAGTACTTCCGTTTTTATCATAGACGACGTAAGAGAAAGAATGGCGATGCGGGATTTCCATCAACATCGCGACCGCTTCCTGAACGTTCGCACAAGATTCAACAATCAGTCTGCCAATCATGCAACAAATGAAACCATCACCAGGGTTCTTGCGATTCATGAAGTTATAGCCTATCACCAACCCCTTTTCGTTCATTCCATCCATCCGGCCAGTCCCTCGCTGACTCGGGCCGATGCTTGAATATCCTTGATCGGTTGGCTGGAATAAGACATAGCGTCCTTCATAGGTCTTCGGGTGGTAATCATAATTGCGAATGAGATAATCATTGCCTGTCATGATGGAACAGCCCGACCGGACATAATCCAATCGGTATCCACCGAACTCTTGCAACACGCGGTCAATTGGCCATTTCAGCGCTTCTTGCAATCCCAGTAATTCTTCCCAAACCCCAGGGGCGAATCGTGTAATCGCTGTCTTGACCTCTTCTTCTTCAACCGTAAACCGCGGCTGCCTGATCTTCCACTGATCTTCACGATTTTTTACCGTTAGTGAATCTTTTAACTCCTCCCCTTGCATGTATCCAAACTCATAATGTGTACCCCGAAATTGTATGACATCACTATATATTTGCTTCACGGCTTATCCCTCATTTATAGTAGTTGCTATCAAATTAAGGATACTTGAAGTATTGTTGAAAATAAAGAAGATAAGCCTTATATTTTTCCATGTAATTAGTTCAGATTTTAGAAGACCCAGATAGGGCTGCTGGAATTACGGCATTCAATTTCAGAATAATGATATAACGGTGTTAGTTAAGACGGTTTGTCTAGAATTTGATTTACCTTTAAAAATGAAAATAGCCACTTTCAACTAAGAGAAGGACCTTTTCTATAAGAATTTCATGTGAAATTAGTTTTATTAGGTTTCAATTATTCTGTAATGAATTTCAATGATTCCTCATTGTATTTCTTTATATCAACTACATCAAAGCCAACAAATTCTTGATTATCATTGTCCGCGAAACAAAAGTCCATTCCTTTAAAGCTAAACTTACTTTTTATATCTTTTTCCGATAAGCGGAATGAAAATCCCTCTCCATTTTACTTATATATTTTCCTGCGTCCAGCTATCTATTTTGGTAATTCCGATCACTACAACTTCAAAATATAGATTTCATCCATTATTCTAAGGATTTGAACACTTTTGGGCATATTCTATTTTCCACTATTATTTTTTCTTAGACGAAGGTTTCAAGTTGATACTGTACTTAAATTAGAATTTCACATCGATTACTGATCAATTTATCCTGAATCATTTTTAATACAATATTTGAATTAGAGCAATCGATTTGATCTAATTTATAATCTGGAGACGATTTACTAGAAATGAATCAATGTCTCCTTATTACCATAATCTAATCTATTTTTGCCGCGGGCAACTATCGCACCCATGCTATCCCCAAAGACAGCCACTTATTGCCGTATACCATAAACAATATGCAATAGATCAACCAAGCTATCAGGGTGCCGCTTCTTGGGTTCAAAATTTCAACATAAGGGGGGAAATTGAATCCAAACCTTTAAATTTATGAAACAACTCACCACCCCGTACCTCCCTCATAATCTGTAACTAGGCACATTTTTGAGGGGGACGGATCATGGAGATGGAATTAACGGCACTCCATTGGATTTATGTTGTATTTATTGCATTGATAATCGGGTTTATGGTAAGACGTCGTGATACTACCCTCATCTGCATAATTGGTATTTTCCTTTTGGCTTTAGTGGCTACAGGCAGTTTAGCATCCTCCATTAGCGGGATATTCAACAGCTTCATTTTCGCAATCACGGAATTAATGTCCACGATATTAATCATTTCAATCATCGTTGCCATGAGCACGGTTTTAACGAAGTCAGGCATTAATGATGTCATGATTGCACCGTTTGCGAAATTCATTAAGAATCCTACACTTGCCTTTTGGGTGATCGGGATCATCATGATGATGATATCCTGGTTTTTCTGGCCATCACCTGCCGTTGCCTTACTGGGGGCTGTTCTGCTCCCCGTTGCCTTACGGGCTGGTTTACCTGCCCTTGGCGTGGCGATGGCGATGAACCTTTTTGGTCACGGAATTGCATTATCAGGGGATTTCATCATTCAAGCTGCACCTAAACTCACGGCGGATGCCGCTTCCATACCAGTCGGTGATGTCATTGCTGCGAGCATCCCCCTTGTCATTACAATGGGAGTCGTCACCACCCTCTCTGCCTTTATCCTTTTAAAGCGCGATATGAAGCTTGGAAGAATCAAGGCGGCGGATAATGTGGGAATCGTCCAAGATCAGACAATCAGTGAAGATCTGCTTACACTGGCACAAAAGAAGTTTTTTGCCGTTTTCATCCCGATCGCCTTTATGTTGGATGTTATGGCATTGTCGATTTTGAAGCTGCAAGGTGGGGATGCAACAGCATTGGTTGGCGGTACAGCCGTTTTTATTTTGCTGATTTTATCCCTTGTCGCTCATAAGCAACAAGGACTTGAAAAATCAACGGCTTATTTGATTCAAGGTTTTCAATTTGGCTTCAAAGTATTCGGACCCGTCATTCCAATCGCGGCATTCTTCTATTTAGGTGATTCTGGATTCAATCAGATCATCGGTGACTACTTACCAAAAACGTCACTCGGCATCGTCAATGACCTCGGTGCCTCCTTAGCGGCTTCCGTTCCATTAACGAAAGAAATAGCTGCCGTCACATTAACGGGCATCGGTGCCATAACTGGCTTGGATGGATCGGGCTTTTCAGGCATTTCTTTAGCGGGATCTGTCGCCAAACTTTTTGGCACGGCCATCGGAAGCGGAACCGCCACCTTGACCGCACTCGGGCAAATAACTGCGATTTGGGTTGGCGGAGGTACCCTGATTCCCTGGGCACTGATCCCAGCCGCTGCAATATGTAACGTCAGTCCCTTTGAACTTGCGCGCCGGAACCTGCTGCCGGTATCCATTGGTTTGGCAGTCACTACGATAGTGGCGATGTTTCTCATTTAATAGTTCTGCGCCGAAAAGTGTGGACTCTAAAACACGGAACGGCATCTCAATTTCCATATAAAAAGGACTGAATAAAAAATCAGTCCTTTTTTCATTTCAGATAAAAACCGGGTTACATGCGCATCCAGAATCAAAGCGGAAAATGCCAAACTCACTTCACTTAAATTAAAGATTTGAGCATGTATAAAGCAGAAGATATTTTATTGGCGGGGCCATTCCCATTGTGGAAAAGCTCGTGGTTCTGCCATATCTTAAATCAGAACTTCACAACGACTATCGAGTACATACTCTTGTATGATTTTTAAAACGGTATCCTGATTTTGATTTATATAGAAATGATCTCCCTTTAATATATGCAATCCTTCAATATGTTCAATGTATTCATTCCAGCTTTCGATACTTTCCTTCGTCACGGTATCGTCCGATCCCAAAAGCAAAACGGCTTTATTTCTTACCTTTTTCTTGCGTTTTTTTTCCTGGTGATAGTTGGCTAATACATTCAGGTCCGACTGGATTATCGGCAGGAATATATTCATGAAATCTTCCGTTTCCAGGAGTTCCTTGTTCGTTCCCCCGATTTTTTCAAGCGATTGTTTTAAATGTTCTGTATTAGAGCAATCGATTTGATCTACTTTATAATCTGGAGACGATTTACTTGAAATGAATAAATGCTCTACTTCATTGCCATATCTCTCCTCTAATTTCGCCGCAATTTCATAGGCTACGATCGCACCCATGCTATGCCCAAACAATGAGATGTTTTCCAATGAATTCATTTGATGTTTCGTTTCCATTTCTTCTATTAATAGATCCGCCAAATCCGCCATATGGTCAAACAATGGTTCACTATATTTACTGCCATGTCCAGGGTATTCCAGTGGGACTACCTTGATCATATCATCATCAAATTTCCATTCTCTATAAAAGGATGCACTTCCCCCAGCATAAGGGAAACAAAAAAGTGTTTTCTTCAGTCCCTTCATCCCCCTTCTCCCCTATCAATTATTTCAACATGAACTTCATAAAGCTTTCAACATACCTTGAATCAATTTCCGGCATTTTCATTGATAGTGATTCCATTTCCTTCTTGGTTTTGGATTGCAGGATTTCCGACTCTTTTAATTTTGTTGACTCATCAATTAACTGGGACAAAGCACTTAATGAATGAACCTCGTTAGATTGTGTCTTTTCTTTTAAAGATTGTAACCATTCTTCCAAATCCATATTGGAGTAAGGTATTTCATTTTTTTCGAAGAAAGAGGTCACGAATTCACTGGAAACTCTCTGATCATTGAACATATGATAGATCCCGAGCTTCTGATTCTTATTCAATCTTGATATTTTGTAAATGAACTCACTTACGAAATCGACTGGCATCAATTCAAAATGAATTTCCTCTTTAAATGGCAATATCCTTTGTTCAATAAATGATTCAAAAACCTTATACAACATATCCTTCTCGTTCCAAAAACCGTTTGAATTAGATGAAATCCTTCCTAATCGGAAAATATCGATTGTCAGTCCATGTTCCCTTGCTTGAAGAAGTAATTTCTCGGCAACCCATTTGGACTGGCTGTACCCGATCATTAAATCGGGGGAGTAAACCAATTCGTCTTCCTCATCCCACTTCCTTTCGCCGGTCAAGACAGAAAGCGTTGATGCATAATAAATGTTTTTCCGAGTGTATGATGAAGCAAACTTAATGATTTCCACTACACCATCCACATTCGAAACCTTTGATTTGCTATACGGTTCGAAGAAATTCGTTTCGGCACCGACATGATATACATGAGAAACATCATTGCTTAATTTCTCATATGTCATATCATCCAAACCGAATTGATGTTTACTAAGATCCCCTTCAATTCCGACGATTCGGCTTACGAAATCATCCTGCCAAAGACCATATTTCATTAATGTATCTTTCAATCTATTTCTTGAAGGAAATCTAACCAAACAATAGATTTTGACATCATCCATTTCCAGTAACAATTTGTTTAATAAATGTGCTCCTAAAAAACCTGTTCCGCCTGTAATCAACATATTTTTTTCAACTTGAACAGGTTTAGTGCATATTTCCCTTATTTTCTCCTTCAAAGCTCGGCCGAGCATGGAATCCTTTTCCATCACTGCTTCCATGCTGCCAGATGAATCGACTTCAAGTGCCTCAACAAATTTATTGACTGTGTTATTTTCCAATAGTATTTGTAAAGTGGCTTCAGGAAGTACCGTTTCCTTCATTATATAGACCAGTTTTGTAGCTAAAATGGAATGGCCTCCATTTTCAAAGAAATTGTCGTCCAATCCTAGACTTTGATTTCCTACTACATTTCTCCAGATCTCCAATACTTCTTTTTTCTTTCCAGTTTCTTGAATGGCTAAGGAAGTATTATTTTGCATGAAATCGATTTCCAATAATTTCTCTTTATCCACTTTACCGTTGGCATTAAGCGGAAAATCATCCACTCTGACAAAAAAATGAGGAATCATATAGTTTGGCAATTCATTGCATAGGTACTCTTTAATATCATTTTCAGCGTTCTCCGCTTTTTCATCTTTATCTTTGTAATAAGCGATAAGATATTTTTCATCATTGATGTTTTTAACAGCAACTACTGAACTTTCAACCTTCATGTATTTATCAAGCTTGTCTTGAATTTCATTCAGTTCAATTCTAAAGCCGCGAATTTTCACTTGACTGTCTTTTCGACCTTTGTACAGGATCTCACCATTGTGTAGGCGGATGCCATGATCACCTGTTTTATACCACTTCATCTGATTCAGATCATCCATGATCAAAACTTGTTCTGTTAATTGCGGCTGATTTAAATAGCCTCTCATGACTCCTTGACCGCCAATGTAGATCTCGCCTATTTCCCCATCTGCTGCCTCGACTTGTTCTTCCGATAAAATCCTGATTTCTACATTGCTCAAAGGCTTACCAATGGGAATAACATCTGCATCTTTGTCTTCGACCTCATGACAAATGGCAAAAGTCGTGCATTCAGTTGGTCCGTACCCATTAATTAAGGAAAACTGACCGATTGTTTGCTTCAATCTTCTCACATGGGAAACCGAGATTTTATCTCCGCCAACCACGATTTTCTTTAATCCTTCAAAAATGAATGGATCCTCATCAACCATTGCATTGAAAAGACCTGTCGTAAAAAAGGCTACATCCACCTTTCCCATGGATATCGCTTCTTTCCAATCATCAAAAGAAGTGAACTCATTCGACTTCAAGAATAAAGTTGCGCCATTCAATAAAGCCCCCCATATCTCGAAAGTTGCGGCGTCAAAGCATGGGTTGGAAAATTGAGCCACTCTATTATTTTCGTTTATATCCAGTATTTCAGAGTTCAATACTAAATTGACTACACTCTTATGCTCTATCATTACGCCCTTTGGCTCTCCGGTCGTTCCTGATGTATAGATAACATACGCGAGACCATTCTCTGAAGAACGGTTAACGGGAATATGCCCTTCCCTGCTTAGTTCATTCATCTCAAATGGAATTGGTTCAATATCCAATTCACTGAGCTTTCCTTCTTGGCCATTAAACGATAAGAAGAATTTCATATCCGTATCTGCAAGCATGTATTCCAATCTTTTTAAGGGGTACTTTTCGTCGATTGGAACATAGCAACAGCCTGACTTTATAATGGCAAGCATCCCTATGATCAGTTCAATGGACCTTGTGCTTGGAATCCCGATCATTGTTTCTTCTTGAATCCCCAAATCAATGATCCTTTTGGCAAGATTATCTGAAAGAATATCTAATTCTTTAAAAGAAACTTGCCGGTCATTTTCATAAAGTGCCGCTTTTGCCTGATTATCTTCCACGATTTTTTTAAATGCTTCAGTTATTGACATCCATTTATTCGTCGTCATCGATTTACTTATCATCGGGTCCCAACTTTCAAGAGATTTATTAATTTACTAATAGATGGTAGTTTTTCATTTTCTGTTAGTTTTAAGAATATTTCTTGCATGGAATCCATAAAACTTAAAATTTCATTTTCATCAAATTTGCTGTCTTTATAAATGATTTTATAATGCAGCTTGGATTGCACAACAGCCGCAGAGAACGTGAGATCAAAATTGGTCGATTCACTTCCAACTGAGTTTTCGATCATGATTCGTGAATCCTCTGCCAGTTCTGTGCTCGGATAATTTTCGAATACAAATATATGTTGGAACAATTCCTTATCCCATGGAATTTCAGCGTATCGCTTTATATCCGTAAGTGAACTGAACTCAAACTCTCTCATTTGTAATTGCTTGTTTTGAATGGCAGTGAAATAGGATTGCAAATCATCATCCCAATCGATTTTTAAAGAGAATGGTAGAGTATTGATCAATAAGCCTACAGCTGATTCAATATGCGGAATGCTGAGGTTCCTTCCTGAGCTTGTCACCCCATAGCATACTGAGTCACTTTCACTAAGGTAGGATAGGACGATGCTCCAAACTCCTTGAACTACAGTATTAATTGTCTTTCTGTTCCGCTTGGATAATTCTATTAATCTTTCGGTAAGCTCTTCAGGTAAGCTATATTCAATAACTTTATCCGATGTAAAAGCTTCCTTATCCGTTTTCTTACTCACTAATGCTTTTACTTGTTCAAAATCCCTCAATTCTTCATTCCAAAAAGCTGCTTCATCCTTTTTATTCATTTTCCTGATATGATTCATGACTTGTTTATAAGCATACTTATGTTCATCACTGTCTTTTGCCGTATTGGATGGACTTCGATAATTATCCAAAAAATGATTAATGACAATTTGCAGGCTCCAGCCATCTATTAAAGCATGATGATGTGTCCATATGAATTTATAGCGATGATCAGATAGCCGGATCAAGGTGATATTCATGAGCGGACCATTTTCTAAATCCGTTTGTCTGCTTCTGTTATGCTCCAATAGACTTTCTATCTTGGATTCTGACTCATCTCCACTAAACATCGTTAGATCCAAATGATTAAACACATAATAAATGTCATTGAGTATGAGTTGATAACGGTCCCCCAATTGATCGCGCCTGAAAACAGATCTTAAAACGTCGTATTTTCTACAGGTTTCATTCCAAGCTTCTTCTAATTTGACCAAGTCCAGATCACCTATTAAATCAATGGATAGCTGTGAAATATATTCAGGGCTTTGAGTTACTTCACTATGGAATAACATCCCTTCTTGAAGTGATGTCACTGGGTAAATCTCTTCAATGTTATTAAACTTATTAATGAAATGGGTGATCGTACTTCCATCGACTATTTTCTTAGCTTCAAAATCCGTTTCGACAATGGAATCATTCAAATCTGCACGTCCACTTAAAATTTTATTTAATTGCACGTCCACTTCTTTACATATCATTTGGAAGTTTTCATTGTTGCTATCCCCAATAATATTCAGCATGAGTCTATTATTTACGATGCTGGTTACAAAATTGAGTTTATATGGAAATTCATAGTTCAAATCGATATTGCTGCTATTGCTTTGTACCATATCACCAGTGTTATTAAACTGCCCTAGATAGTTGTAACTCACAAGGCTATCTGGATAGGTGTAATTCCGAGTGGAAATATACTTTAGGATTCCATAGTCAAACCCTTTGTTTGGCACACTTCTTAATATATTCTTTGTACTTCTCAAGGCTGAACCCAAAGAAGCCATTCCTTTAATCCTTACTGGATAACTGGAGGTGAACCATCCTACTGTCCTCGATAAATCAATATCATCCTCAATATCCTCTCTGCCATGTCCTTCTAAATCGAGCCAAAATTCATTGATTCCCATTATATTGGAAAACGAATGGGCAATAACGGATAATAAAACTTCATCAATCGTCGATTTATGTTTTCTTAATGTGTTTTTAATGAGGTTTTGTGTTTGGGCCTCATCCACTTGTATTTTGTACATGTTTTCAAAATCACACGTTTCCCCTAAGCTTTTCGTCAGTGGAGAAACGGGAATATTCATTTCCTTTTCCCAATATTGAACCGCCTCTTCCGGTAGGTCAGTGTTCTGGTATTCATTTAGTTTCTCAGACCATTGTTTATAAGAAGTCGTTTTTAAAGGTAGTGATGGTTCTTGTTCATTCTTTATCTGTAGATAGCATCTTTCGAAATGTTCAAGAAGTATCCTCCACGAAACACCATCGACCACTAGGTGATGAATCACCCAAAAAATCCTTACCTCCCTTTCATCCCTGAATAGAAGGAACTTCATCATGGGACCATTATGTATGTTTAAACTTTGTTGGGCATTTTCTTCTAGCTCCTTAATTACTTTCAGACTATTTTCATCTTTAAAACTTGAAACATGATACTCATAAAAACCGTATGCCGTATTAGCATCTGAAATATTGCCAATATATGAATCTCCATGTTTTTCAAATACTGTTCTCAATACGTCGTGCTGATCAATTAATTTCATGATGATTTTTTTATATTGTTCTGTCGCCAACATATTATCCTTCATCAATACGACTGATTGATTCCAATGATGGATATTCTCATGATTTTCATTAAAAAACCAAGATTGAATAGGGGTCAACGGTACATAACCTGATATTTTTTCTTGAACCACCTGTTTTTTCTCCAGCCCATTTACAATATTTCCTAGCTCACGGACCGTTTGGTATTCAAATAAATCTTTAGGGGTTATAAATAAGTCTTTTTCTTTTGCAGCAGAGCATATTTGGATACTGATGATTGAATCGCCGCCACATTCAAAAAAGTTATCTTCCGGTCCTATAGTGGAATCATTTAAAACATTTCTCCATATTGTCAGAAGCTCTGTTTCAGGTTTGGATAATTCCTGCTCATCCAGCACTTTCTCCTTCCTCTCGTCCATCTGTTCCGTCCAATTCGGCAGGGATTTCCGATCAACTTTCCCATTCGGCGTCAAAGGAAATTTATCCAGTTGCATAAAATGAGCAGGAATCATGAAAGCAGGCAGCGTTTCTTTCAATCGACTTCTGATAGAATCTATCGAAACCTCATCATTCACCGTATAATAAGCGATTATCCTTTTATTCCCAAACCCATCTTCCATTACCGTTACATAACCATCCTTGATTTCTGCTATTTTCCGTAATGAAACATTAACCTCCGATAGTTCAACACGGTATCCTCTTATTTTCACTTGATCGTCCGCTCTACCTATATAAACTAATTCCCCAGCTTTGTTATGCTTAACTAAATCCCCAGTTCTATATAATATTTCGGTAGAGTTGAAAGGATTGGATATGAATCTTTCATTTGTCAGGCTCTCATTATTCAAATATCCCCTTGCTATCCCAATTCCTCCAACGTAAAGTTCACCAACCGCCCCTGCGGGCACTAATTGCCGGTTTTCATCCAACACAAGTACAGCCGTGTTAGTCAGAGGCTTCCCAATTGAAACAATGAATTCATCCGTAACATCCTCATTCGGCGGAAACATTTTAAAACTTGTACACACCGAATACTCCGTAGGCCCGTAGCCATTGAAAAACGATATATGCTTAAACTTTGAAACGAGCTCAACTGGACATTCAGAGCCTGCAGACCCCAACACTTTAATCGTGCTCAATTCATTGATTGGCAGTTCCTTCAACACAGCCGGCGGTAAAATGATATGAGAAATTTCTTCTCGCTTAATTTGTTCAACAAGTTTGCTCATGTCAAAATGATTCTCTTTATCTACACTTATATGCAGCTCGGCACCGAATAATAGTGTGCTGAAAATCTCTATGACGGATGAATCAAAATTAAACGTAGCGAATTGCAGCACTTTAGCTGATGTATCCAAACACATCATTTCATTTTGGTTATAAACTAAGTTAATGATTCCTCGATGTTCTAACATGACCCCTTTTGGCCTGCCTGTCGTTCCTGAGGTATAAATGACATAGGCTAAGTCTCTCTGACTCGCAATATGAATATTTGCTTCCATTAACAAATCTGATTCTTTTTCAAAATCTTCAAAATATATTAGCTTGGATGAGTCGATCAATCCATTCTTTCCGAGTTCTTTGTGACTCAAGCAATAGGAAATGGACGCATCTTCAACCATGTAGCTTAATCGTTCATGAGGATAATGAGGATCCAATGGAACATACGCAGCACCAGCTTTAATTACTGCCAACATCCCTGTCACCATATCAATTGATCGATTCACATAAATTCCGATTCTTTCTTCTTTAGAAATCCCTTTGCTTAGTAAATAGTGTGAAAGTCGATTGCTCTTATCATTCAATTCGCGATATGTAATGGTTCTGTCTCCATCAACAATGGCGATCTTATCAGGAAATCTCTCAACAATTTTATGGAAGGCTTCTGGAATTGTGTCATTGATTCCCTCAAAAAGAATGGTTTCCCCCTGCCATTCTTCCAATAATACTTTCTCCTGCTTCTTACTCACGACGGGTAGCTTGACAATCGACCGTTCAGGATGATAGGTAATTTTCCGAATCCACTCTAAGAAATTCTCAGCTAATATTTGAATGGTTTGTTCATCGAAGATCCCTGAATTATACTCAAAGGCGAATAAAAGCTTATCTTCATATTCTTCTGCAGCTAAACTCAAATCGAATTTTGCTACCTTTGATTTTATTACTTCAGGCGTTATCTTTATGTATTCACTTTCAAATGCAGCTTTGGCATTATTTTGTAAGATGAAGACGGTTTGAAATAAAGATGTGCTTGCTAAATTTCTTTCAGGGTTAATGACTTCAACAATTTTCTCCAATGTCATTTGCTGATGATCGTAGATGTCGATGATATGGTTTGTATTTCTTTGAAGAATCTCTTCAAATGTTTCCTCAAGTCCCAGCTTTAATCGAAAGGGCAGTGTATTGACAAAATAACCTATCGATTTTTCTGTTCCTTCAATCATTCTATTCGCCAAGGGACTTCCAACGATGATATCGTTTTGACCTGTATATTTTGCTAAAAAGGACTGGTACATCGTTAGCAGTGTCATGAATAATGTCGAGTTTTTTTCAAGGGACATCCACTTTAAACCTTGGAGTTCTTCACCTGTTAGTTCCACTATAAAACTACTGCCATCGTTGCGATTTTCTTTTGTACGTATCGTATCTAAAGGAAGCTCCAATTTAGGTAATTCCCCAGATAGGTTTGTTTTCCAAAATAGCGATTCTTCTTTAATGTTATTTTCCAACCAGTTTTTCTGCTCAAAGGCAAAATCCTTATATTGTTTAAAGTCGTTTCCAAGGATAAGTTCCTTTTCATTCACTTCACTGTCATAAAAAGATAACCATTCATCTAAAAAAATACTCACTGACCATCCGTCAAAAACGAAATGGTGGAGATTCACAAATAAAACAAACTCTTTTTCACTCAATTTAACAAGTTTCACTGTCATGAGAGGGCCTTTTTCAATTTCAAAGATTTCCGATTGGACATTGTCTTCAATTTGCAGCATACGAGTCGCTTGCTGTTCAGGCTTTAACGCAGAGAGGTCCATTTCAGCTATTTTAATGTACAAATCTTCCCTAATTTCCTGATAGCCTTTACCTGCTTTTTCACGGACGGTCGTCCTTAAAATCTCATGTCTATTAACGACATGGTTTACGGATTTTTCCAGCATAGAAGTATCCACTTTACCAGTAATTTTATATTTCTGAGGGATATTATAATTGGCTGTCTGACCATTGAGTTTTTCGTTGAACCATAATGCTTCTTGGTTACTGGATAAAACATGATGTTTTTGTTGCACTTCTATTTGCTCAATGTCATGATTTGAAATTTCATTAATGATGAAGGCCGTCAACGAATCGATTGTTGAATTTTGAAAAATATGTTTCAAAGTTAGAATTTGATTATATTCTTTGTTTAATTTCGTCAATAACTTCATGGCTAAAATTGAGTGTCCGCCCATTTCAAAAAAATCGGCATCTTTATCGATTTCACTTATTGATAAGATTTCCAAAAATGTCTTTTCTACAAAAGATGAAACTACCTGCGTTTCATTTATCGGAGGTGTAATCACTTCCGGAAAGAACTCATGACTTAGCATTTTCAATGTAGGATTTTCAAATAAATCAGCTAATTTCATATTCGCATTAAGTCTTTTATTTATTTTAGACACCAATTTCATGGCTGTTATCGAATGCCCGCCCAATTGAAAGAAATCAGAATCCTCATTAATATCACTGGTCAAGAAAAACTCTTGCCATATTTCTTTGAGTCCTTGATTAACGGATGTGGATGTGATCAAATGGTCACCAGTTGCTTGATCGTCTTTACTCATATTATTTTTTAGTTTTGAAAAATCAACATCCACATATATTTCATCAATTTGCTGAGCTTTAGTAATTTGATGGGCAATCTGCATGAAGGCTGATTGGATATCATTTACTAGTGAACGCTGTAAGAAGCAGCGATTAAAATACAATTTGCATTTAATCGTTTCTTTATTATCCTGGGCCTGTAAGGATAACGGAAAGCTATGCGACTCTTTTCCGCCTTCGACCTCCCAGTTAATGCTAAAGCCTTCATCTTTCGCTTCCGGATAATTTTCATAAACAAATAAAGTTTCAAAAATCGGATCTTCCTTCTTTAATTGCGTATGCCTTTTGATATCCACTAAAGAAATTTGAGCGTAATCCAGCATATTATTTAATGTTTCCTGGAAGCCTTTCAGTAAATCAGTAACGCTGTCTGTATCGTTTATTTCAGCCATCATAGGAATCGTATTAATGAGCAGCCCAACAATTTCTTCCGATTTGAATAAATTATTCGACCTGCCAGAGCTTACAATTCCAAAAACTATTCGATTTTGATTGGACATTTCCTTTAGGACGATTGCCCAAATTAACTGCAATAATACATTAATCGTTACATGGTTTTTTGCGGCAAATTCCCTTAAAAGCTTACTTTGTTTTTTATCAAGCTCCCAAAAAAGATCATTTCCCTGCTGGTTTTCCTTCACATGTTTCATGACGGGAAATGTGATCGTCGGCTGCACAATATCCTTTGCAAGCTCTTTCCAGAAACGATTTTGATCTTTCGCATCTGTTTTATTCATATACCTGATAAAATCTCCATATTGCTTTGGCTTTTCAATAAGTCCTTTGGAGCCTTTTCCTACAATTTGGCTGTAAATAACAAAGAGTTCATCGATGACTATGCTGGTACTCCAGCCATCCAAAATTATATGGTGATGAGTCCAAATCAAGATAAACTGATTTTCTTCCATTTGCACTAACTGGAGTTTCATCAAATGGGAGTTATTCACATCCATCTCTTGGGATTCGGAAGTCACTCTCTGAATTTCCTTTACTTGTTCATGTTCACTCAAATTTGTCATATCGATTATTTCTGGTTGATAGTCCATTGTATTGAATACAACCTGCACATTATTTTCTATATTTTTAGAGATGACCTTCATTCTTAATGCTTCATGCCGTTCTACAACCTGGCTCCACGCCTGGAACAATGCATTCACTTCAAGAGCGCCCGTTATCCTGATTCGCATTTGAGAAATGTAAAGGTTCTCTGCTGTTTTGTTCCTTTCAAGTTCATAAAGGATTCCTTCTTGAAGTGGAGTTAATGAGTAGATATTCTGAATAGATTTCTCCAATTTTGCGCCTCCCGATTCCATTATCTTGTGCCATCCATACCCGCTGACTATAATCATTCTATTAAACGAGTAATCACCTTATTTATTAGAATTCAATATATGAAACAAATCTTCCTCAGTGAGCACCGCATCTGGAAAATCACTTTCTATTAAAGTACCTTGGTCAAATTCAGTTCCCTTGATTTCCATGACGGCTTTACCAATCGCTTCTATTATTAGGCTCATCTTTTCTTCAGCTAATTTTGAAATTATTTTGATGATTAGTTTTCCGTCCTGGACCAATGCCAGGAAATGCAGTTTTGGTTTATTTTCCAACTCACCAAAGTCCCTGCTATTGGATGATTCAAATTGAGAGTCCAATCTTCCTAAATAATTAAAAGTAACGTGGATTTCCGGATCCTGAATGACCCCAGGGCGTAAATATTTGATAACGCCATAATCAAAACCTTTATTTGGAATTTCCCTTATAGCATTCTTTGTGTTTTTTAAAGTGTCGTCAAACGTCTCTTCTGAATGCAGCAATATGGGATACATTGCAGTAAACCAGCCAACGGTACGAGTAACATCCATTGCTTCGTCCACCATTTCCCGGCCATGCCCTTCTACTTCGATCCAGAAGTTCTTCATTTCAAATGATTGTTTCATGCACTTTGCAATTAATGACAACAATACTTCTTCTACAGTCGCTTTTGATTGCCGTGATAATTCCTGGATCAATAATTCAGTTTCTTCTTCATCGAATGATATCACCATGGTTCTTTCTTCTTTAGCTATAAAGTCTTCCGCTATCTTAAAATCCGTTATTTCACTTTTTGTCTTTTGTTCCCAATATCGGAGCGTTTCAGGATCCATCAACGATTCATTGTATTTCTTCAAGAAGTTTGACCAGTCTTTGAATGATGAAGTTTTATAAGTAAGTTTCCCTGTTTGATTGTTTAATGCTTGATCATGAAGAGTATTAAAATCTTCAAGTAAAATTCTCCAGGAAACTGCATCAATCAATAAATGGTGGATTACCCAAAAGAAGCGATACTTGTTCGATTGTTCTTTTAAAACAAGCATTTTCATGATCGGTCCATGACTTATGTCCAATGAACCTTGAGCCTTGCTTTCCCATTCATCTCTTATTTGCATTCGTGTTTTCTCATCTAAATGATTTATATCCTTATAGACTACCTCCCATGTTTTGTGTTCGGAGTCTATATTCCCGATATATTTATTGTCATGTTTTTCAAATAGGGTTAACAATCCATCATGATGTTCCACGATATGAGATAGAATTTTTTCAATGTCCTCCATTTGAGCACAGGAATCTTTACTAAAAACGATAGACTGGTTCCAATGATTGATGGAAGTCGTGTGTTCTGCAAAGAACCATTCTTGGATGGGGGTCAGTTCCACATTCCCTCTAGTAGCTAAAGGTTGAATCATGACCTTATTTTCGGTTTTCGCGACCGTTGCCAGCTCTGCTACCGTTTGATTTTCAAAAATAGATTTTGGACTAATGATTATATTTTCCCGCCTTGCTAGAGAACATATTTGAATGCTCTGAATGGAATCACCGCCAAGTTCAAAAAAGTTATCTCGGATACTGATGTCATCTGACCCTAAGACACTCTTAAAAATCTGAAGCAGCACTTTCTCATTGAACGTCTTAGGTTCTTCCAATGCATTGCTTCTTGTTACTGGTACCGGAAGAAGCGCTGAATCAATTTTCCCATTTGCATTTAACGGAAATTGGTCCACTTGAATAAAGAATGAAGGAATCATGTAACTTGGTAATCTCTCTTTTAAAAATGCTTTTAAGTGATCGTAATCAACTTGTTGTATGGATGTGAAATAGGCGATTATTTGTTTATTTAAGTTTGGCTGTTCCTGAACCTTAATGAATGAGTCACTTACTTGCGGATACGCATTGAGATTGGCCGAAACCTCATCTACTTCCACTCGGAAACCTCTTATTTTCACTTGATTATCTTTACGCCCCAGAAAGACCAATTCACCATCGCTCGTGAATTTTGCAAGGTCGCCGCTGCGATACAAACGCTTTCCAGCTTTAAAAGGATGTTCAATAAATTTTTCTTTTGTTAAATCCTCATTATTCACATATCCAACAGCTAACCCTTCACCACCAATATATATTTCCCCTGCAGCACCTATGGGTACGAGCCTTTGCTCAGGGCTTAATATATAGACGTCAGTATTCAGGATTGGTTTGCCAATCGATACTTTATTATTAGTAGTCTCATTGTTTTCAAACGCTTTAAACATTTCAAAGGTGGTCCATACTGAATATTCCGTTGGACCGTATGCATTATAAAAATTTATATTTTGATAGCGAGCCAGCAAAGCCATT
Source organism: Bacillus sp. SD075 (assembly GCF_017355165.1). GTDB lineage: Bacteria > Bacillota > Bacilli > Bacillales > DSM-1321 > Peribacillus. The sequence goes on from NZ_JADILK010000009.1 coordinate 33,524, forward strand.
GGACATTCAGATCCGGCTGAACCAACGAATTTCACATCAGATCCCTTTATATTGAGCTCCTGTAATACCGCTGGCGGCAATACTAGATGCGATAACTTTTCACTTTTGATTTGATTTTCCAATGCGAATAAATCAAACATTTCCTCCTTATTATTCCCGATATGCAGCTCTGCACCATTTAATAAACTTCCAAAAATCTCATATATAGAAGCATCAAAATTAAAAGTGGCGAATTGTAATACCTTTGAGGTCTCATCAAGTTGTAAGTATTTGTTTTGACTTATTATTAGATTCACTACGCCTCTATGAGATAACATGACACCTTTAGGTTTTCCTGTCGTTCCCGAAGTATAGATTATGTAAGCCAGATCGGAAGGTGCAATGGATTCATTACAGCACTTTGTTTCCACGTAATGTACGGATTCAAGATTAATCACTTTAGTTATTTTTTTAATGGCAGGAACCTCAATTTGATTCGTAATGCAAATATCCATTTTCGAATCATCGATGATATATTCCAACCTTTCCGCTGGCAGCATAGGATCAAGCGGAACATACGCACATCCGGCTTTGATGATTGCCAACATGCCGATTACCATATCAATCGATCTGTTTACATGCAGGCCCACCTTATTAGAGCCATTTCCGATATCATTTCTAACCAATTTCGCAATCACATTTGACCTTTGATCTAATTCCGAATAGGTAATGGCCTTACCATTATCAGCAACCGCTAATTTGTTTGAATGCTTCTTAACGATACTTTCGAATATGGAGGTGATCGTCTCATTTTGATATGCATCCGCAACCTCACCTTGCCACTCAAATAACAATTGATTGATTTGATTGTCATCTAAACATTCCAAATGACAGATGGATAATTCTGCATTTCTGCAAATTTGGAATAACCATTTTTCGAAACTTAACATGAGCCTTTCAATTGTTTCCCGTCTGAAAAGTTCATCTGAATACTCGAACTCTAGGATTAGGTCATGGGATCCCTTTACCTTTATAGTCAGGTCATAATTTGAATAAGGAATCTCGAATTTGTCTTGTTCAAGAGTGAAGAATGAATTGCTAAAGTTCCCATCAAAGCTTTCTTCCATTGCCAAAACTGTTTGGAACAAGGGGGAATGGCTGAGATCCCTGTCTGGATTAATGATTTCAACGATTTTTTCAAATGGAAAAGCCTGATGTTCCAATACATCCAAAATCACTTTACGATTTCGGTTCAATATTTCATGAAATGACTCTGTGGCATCCACGGTTAACTTGAATGGCATCGTATTGACGAAGCATCCTACTGTCCGGGCAAATTCCTCTTGGCCACGGTTTGCCACGGTACTCCCAACAATGATTTGATTCTTCCCGGTATACTGACATAAAAACACTTGATAGGCGGTCATCATAAAGGCATATAAAGTCGTACCATTCTCCTTTAAAATCCTGTCTATCAATACACGAAGGTCATCCTTTATGGCCATTTCCAGTCTTTCACCTGAGTAAGAAGGTGATTTTGGACGTTGAAAGTCAAATGGAAGTTCTAAAGCATCTTCCTCTTGATCTAAATAACTTTCCCAAAACCTCCTTTGGCTTGGTGTACTTTCCTTGACCCACTCCTTATGCCAGACAGCATAATCTAAATACTGCATGTCTAGAGGCGGAATATCCCCAACCCTGCCCGTTTGAATTCTTTCATAAATCTCCATTAACTCTTCGAAAAAGGTGACAAACGATACTCCATCAAAAATGATATGGTGAAAATTGCATACTAAAAAATGCCTTTCTTCGTCCATTCGAAATAGCTTCATATTAAATAAATGATCATTTTCCAGATCGAAACATCTTTCCATTTCTTCAGTAAGATGGGCTTCGACCAATATATTACTGACTTCGGGATCTACATCCCGACAGTCTTCATAGGCAATAATGTTTCTGCTTTCTTTGGATAAGAATTGAAGGATTTGATGTTCTTCACCCCTGAAATTGGTTCGCAAAGTTTCATGGCGTTCAATCATGAAATCTAATGCCTGTTGTAGGTCATCAATGTCCACTATGCCATTCAAAATGAATTTAAACGGCATATTATAGAGCATTTTCCTTTCATTCAGGCTGTCAAACAGATACATTCGATCTTGATTATGAGAAAGCATACCTTCACTTTCCCCACGTTTATAAGGCTTATTCACCTCGACTTCCCTCATGTCGAGAAGCATGTCCAGAAAACTTGCCAGCTTTTCTATATTCCGTTGACTTGAAATGATTTCCGGTGTTAATTGAATACCAAACTCCCGTTTTATCGAGGACAAAAACTCATGTTTTTTTTCATTTGTGCAAAGTGATTCATTCATATTCTCTAATAGTGATATTTTAAAAGGTTCGGTAACAATTGAAATTAAGTTTAATAGCCTATCTTCCGTTTCACTGATTATCCTGTCCATAGAAAAAACACCTCAATTCTTTTCCATTCAACTTAACTTATTAATATCGTCCAATTGTTTGATGAGTACAGATAGTTCCTGGATGGTGGATTGTTCGAACAACACTTTGATTGGTAATCTCACTCCCATGTTATTCTTCACCATTTGAATAAATTGCATGGCTAAAAGGGAATTCCCTCCTAAGTCAAAGAAGTTGGAATCTGCACCTATTGTTTCCAGTTCCAAGATCTCTTTCCAAAATCCAATTAGCTTTTCCTCAATTAACCTTTCCTTCACCGCAATTGTTGTCTCCATAAATTTCCCCTCATTTCACTTTCATTTTTTCTAACATTTCGCCTAAGATTTGATTAAATATAGAAATGACTGATGACCTTAACTTTAGATTGACCGCTGCCTCATTAAACTTAATTTGAACACTTGAACCAGGGATGATGATGATGACGATTGGATAATGGGTCGTTTCCCGTCCTTCTTTCAAACTCACTTTGATTTCATCATTATTAGGCAGTTGCATGGGATAGTTTTCAAAGGCATATAATGATTCAAATAGTTGATTTTGCAAATTAGCCCACTCATAAATCTCTGATAATGGTGTATTCTCATAGGCACTTAATTCCAAAAATTCGTTTTGAACTTCATTTAGTATTTCCATGTAGGTCTTTTCTTGGCTGATATGCTTTATAAACGGAACAGTATTGATAAATGGACCAACCATAGCCTCAATATTTTGGACAGGGATATTCCTCCCGGATGTCACTACGCCGCAGCATACATTTTCTGTACCTTTTACTTCTTTTAAAGTCGCTAGCCAAATAGTTAGAAAGAATGTATTCATGGTAATCTTGTATTCCTGACAGAATCGTTGAATGGAATCACTTAATTCCCCATCCAATACTTTCAAGTAACTATTCTCAATGTACTCCTCGCCTTTTAACACTCCCGTTAAAGTAGATTCAGAGTTTCGAGTACCTTCCAATTTCCCTGCCCAATAGTCCCGCAGCTCCTTATTACTCGTATAATCTCTCATATATTCAACATACTTTTTAAATGAAGCACTCACGGATGATGATGGTGTTATTGAATGATAAGAATCAAAAGTGTCATTAATCACCATCGAATAACTCCAACCATCCATAATAATATGATGGAATGTCCAGATTAATTGGTATTCATTTTCCGCAAGCTTAACGATCATGAAGCGATTCAACCTATTGTTCTCGATATCTATGATCTTATATTGATCTGCTATCAACTTTTCCAACTTCACTTGATGATCGATTATCTCTTCATATTCAATCTCGGTATCCATGGAACTCATTAACAGTTGGTAGAATAGCCCTTTTCTGCTTGAGTATAATTTGGTTTTTAAAATGTCATGTTTCCCCGCAGCTGTCACAATGGCATTCTTTAATTTTCCGACGTCCAGAAAACCTTTTATATCAAAAATGAGTTGCACTTTATACTGGCTGCTTTCACTATCAAACAAGCTATGGTACAACATCCCTTTTTGCAAAGCCGTCAATTCATAAATATCAACAATTCCTGTTTCTTTTTGCAGTATCTGGTCAAGTTCTTCTCCAGGCATATCCACCAATGGAAAGTCATCCGGACGGTATATCTGTTTTCCCAATTTCGTTTCTTCTTCCAATGTCCCTAACAATTCCGGCAGATTGTGTCGAATATATTTCTCGAAATCTTCTCTTACGAAATGTCTGTTATAGTTTATTTTTATAGTTTGCTCCTCATTCACTACAAGCAATTCGATATCGACTTCATGTTCGGTATAGGAATTGTGTTGAATATCTTGTTCACTAAAAAAGATGACCTCTTTTGCAGCCAATTCATTGTTTTGGTGAAATCTACCTAAATTATTAAAACTGATGATCGGCCGATTTCGTTTCATATGTGTCTCGCCACATGATTCGGTTATGATTCCATACTCAATCCCTTTATTAGGCAGTGTCCTTAACTTTTTCTTTGTACCTTGAATCGTGTTCAAAATGGATTCTTTATTTTCTATATAAACCGGGCACATGGTCGTAAACCATCCTACTGTCCTGGACAGATCGACACCTGCAAATAATTCTTCGCGACCATGTCCCTCCAAAGTAAAATGAATATCTTTTTTATTAAAATATTTCCCGATTAGCGCTGCGAAAATAGATACGTATATTTCATCGATAGAAGCTTTATACGCTTTTGTCATTTCATTATAGATTTTGTTTGTAATCTCTTTATTCAGCTTCATTTCAAATGATTTTCCATCGTAAACATTCCCTGTTTTGACTAGGGCGTTTTCGTATTCTGTGTCATGTTCATTCAGCCAGTACTCTTTAATGCCTGAAGGAATGCTATTTTTATAATCATGTAAGTTATTCGCCCATTCCTTATATGAAGTCGTTTTATTATCCAGTTTTAGTTCTTGATTATTTATATCTTGACTATATAGCCGGTCAAAATCTTCGATCAAGATTCTCCAGGAAACCCCATCAACCAATAAGTGATGTATGATCCAAATGATTACATGCTCGTTTTGGCCTGTATGGATGCATACTATTTTCATCAGTGGTCCGTTTGAAATGTTTATGCCCTGTTGTGCACCGATCCCGAGTCCAGCTATTTCCCGTTCCTGTTTTTCCTTATTCATGTTTGATAGCTTTACGTAATTCAAAGTCCAATTTTCAGTCGGGTCGATATGCTCTTCTACTTGCGAAAATGATTCTTCTCTATTGAACCTTGACCTAAGCCCATCATGATGTTTAACGATATGGGCCATGATTCTTTGCAGCCGCTTCTCATTCAATTGCGGGTAGCCCTTTAACGTTACAGATTGATTCCAATGGTTATAATTATTTATTTGTTGGGTGAAAAACCAACTTTGAATAGGTGTAAATGGTGCCTTTCCAAAAACATCAGACTGATTTATCGTTAAATCGCCCGTCAATTCCACAACCTTTGCCAGCTCTTCGATACTTTGTTTTTCAAAGATGTTTTTTGAAGTAATGAGAAGATTTTCTTTCTTGGCAAGTGAACAAATTTGGATGCTTAGGATGGAGTCTCCTCCACATTCGAAAAAGTTATCGTGGATGGTTATTTCCTGATTATTCAGCACCTCTTTCCATATCTTTAACAATTTTTGTTCCGTTCCATTCATGACACTCTTATTGTTAGCTCCTTCCGAGTTCGTTTTTATATCCGGTAGACTCTTCGTATCCACTTTGCCGTTAACGGTTAGCGGAAATGACTCCATTTTAATGAAAGAAGAAGGAATCATATAATGGGGAAGATGATTCTTCATATAATTCCGGATATCATTTTCTTCAAGCTCATTGTCGGAGATATAATAAGCTATGATGAATTTCTTCGATTTAGATTCATCTTTTATCGCAATAAAGCAATCCTTTATACCCGTGCATTTATTTAGAACTGCACTGACCTCCCCAAGTTCGATACGATATCCCCGTATTTTCACTTGGTCATCGGCTCTACCTGCAAATAGTAGATTTCCATCCTCGGTATACTTGACTAAATCTCCAGTTTTATATAACTTCCTTGATGGATTGAACGGATTTGGAATAAAGCTTTCAGCGTTTTTCTCCGGATTATTTATATATCCTCTTGCAATCCCTTTCCCGCCGATATACAGCTCGCCTATTTGACCTTTAGGAGTAGGCATCATCCTGGAATTGAACACGTATGCTTCTGCATTTAAGATCGGCTTTCCGATCGGGATCACTGTATCATCATTTGGAAGTACCTTATATGCTGTCGAAACGACAGTGCCCTCCGTTGGCCCATAATTATTATATAAATCAAAACTCAAACGATCGGGTATCGTTTTTAAACGATCTCCCCCTGTCAAAATAGCTCTGATCGATTCTGGAAATTTCATATCGTTGATAAATAATTGCTCGAGCAGTCCCGTTGAAAAAAACGCGAGCGTGACTTTCTCCTTTTCTAACTTTTCCGAAAGGATCTCTACATCCAATAAATCATAGTAATCCAGTATCAGGAGTTTATTTCCATTCGTCAGGTAAGGGAATATCTCCCAAACAGAAGCGTCAAAAGATGTATTCGAAACTAGTACTGCTGCATCTTTTTCATCGATAGAATAATATTCGATATGCCAATTACAGAGGTTAGCCAATCCTCCATGTTCAATCATGACCCCTTTAGGTTTTCCAGTTGTTCCTGAAGTGTAGATGATATAGGCCAGGTCCCTTTCCGATATCTTTCTTGAATCGAATTCTGAGCACTCAATTTCTCGTTCTTTTAGTATGTCTTCGATACATATTAGTTTTCCTTCATCACCGGGATACTTTGAAAGTCCTTCTTCATTACTTAAACAATATGTGATTTGAGAATCCTCAATCATATGTTTCAGCCGTGACTCTGGTTGTGACGGGTCCAAAGGCACATACGCCGCCCCAACTTTCATAATGGCTAAAATAGCCGTAACCATATTGATCGATCGATCCATAAATATCCCAATTCTATCCTCTACACCTACATGGTTCCGGAATAATCGTTGTGCCACCTGATTTGCCAGGGCATTCAGATCGCTATACGTCACCTGATCATCACCATGAACAATGGCAACATCATTGAAATTTGTACTTACTTTATTCTCAAACCTAGTTATTACATCTTCAAAACGATGATCTTCCGCTTCTTGATTTACATTGCCTGTACCCATTTCGATTATTGATCGTAACTGTACAGGCTCCAAGTAGGTAATTTCCTTTATCCGCTTGCCTTCCTGGGTTGTAATCTCTTGCAGCCAATGCTGAAAATTATTAGCCATTCTTTGAATGGTCGTTTTATTAAATAATGATTTGTTGAATTCAAACGAAATGACTAATCCATCCTCATCCATTTCTTCTGCCTGGACAACCAGATCAAATTTAGCTTTAAAGGTATTGATTTTTTTAGGTTTTAACTTGAAATTTCTATATGCCAGCTTTTCTTTTTGGTTATTTTGCAGGACAAATACTGTATCGAACAATGGCGTATTTCCCATGGTTCTTTCTGCCGATAAATATTTCGAAATTTCCTTAGTAGGTAAATTTTGATGGTCAAAAACACCTGCAATCTTTTTTATATTTTTTTGCAAAATCTCTTCAAATGAATCTTCCTGAGATACATTTAACTTAAATGGCAAGGTGTTGACGAAATATCCTATCAATTGTTCAGTATCCACATGGTTTCTCTTCGCCAAAGGACTTCCGACGACCACTTCCTCTTCATCAAAATAAACGGATAAAAAGGTTTGATAGGCAGTAAGTAAACTCATGAACCATGTCGATTTCGTTTTTCTATGAAGACTTTCCAGCTTGTCTTGAATTTCTTTAGGTAACAAAAAGCTGATAATATCGGAAGTACTTTTACCTTCTCCCGTTTTTTGATGATCATATTGTAATAAGGATTTTTGCCGTATAGACGTTATTTCCTTACGCCAAAACTCATTATCCTTGCTGCTTACATAACTTGGAGAGTTTTTTTGCCATAAAGCATAATCTCCATATTGGATGGATTGGTTATCTCCATCATTTGGTTCGCCATTCTCTATTTCCTCATAAATGGCAAACCAATCATTGATCATTAATGGAATCGACCAACCATCAAAAATAATATGGTGGATATTACATATTAATTGATATTCACATTCATTTTTCTTCAATAACGCAATCGATAAGAGCGGACCTTTCCCTAAATCAAATTGCCGTTCCGTTTCTTCCTTCACCAAGTGATTTATTTTTTCTACCTGCATATCTAAAGGAATATCCGAAACATCAAAATAATTAATAGAATGTTGAATCGACTCATCGTAAGCCAAAGTGCCCATTCCAGATTCTTCTCTAATGACACTTTTTAAAATTTGATGTTTATTGCTTAGCTTATCTAAAGATAGTCCCAGATCTCCTTCATTCAGTTCACCTGATATTTCATACGAAAAAACTATGTTATATAACGATTTATCTATATGGGTTTGGTGAATGAACCACAGATTTTCTTGTTCATATGTTAAAGGGTATGTATTCCTGGCATTTATATTGATAGGAATATAATCTTGCTTTTCCTCTTCTTTTTGACGAGTTTCAATCACTTGGGATAATTTCATGATCGTATCGTTATCCAATAAAACTGAAGGAGCAATTTCAATTTGAAATTGATTTTTTATATTGACAATTAATCTCATTATCGATAATGAGTTCATTCCACTTTCAAGTAGGGACTGATTATTTTTTATAACCCCATTGCCTATGATGCTAACCACCAATTCCCTTACCTTTTCACTTATTGTTTCATCTACTGGACTCTTGATACTCGATGGAGCTTCACAGTTTTTCGTGGTTAATTTTGGTAATAACGATTTATCCAGTTTTCCATTTACAGTTAGGGGGATGTTGTCCACCTTGATAAAAAAACTTGGTATCATATAGGCTGGCAATGAGCTTTTTACACTTTCCCTCAAATAATCAGCAGCTAATTCTTCATCAGCAACATAGTATAAAAATAAATGCATATCATCATTAAACGCTTTATCCAGCGTAACAACTGCATTCTTGATGTTTTTCAAATCATTATACGAGCTCTCTATTTCCCCTAACTCAATCCTGAAACCTCTTAACTGCACTTGCTCATCATTCCTGGAGATATATTGCAGATCACCATTATCCAACAGTTTCACTACATCCCCTGACTTATAGTAGCGGACATTATCAATATCCGTAAATTTCAGCTTATTCATCATGGGATTTTTATAGTAGCCGAGCGATACACCTTTTCCTGAAACGTATAACTCGCCCTCTTCATCTCCAGTTACTTCTTCTCCATTTTGATTCATCACTTTGAACCCAAGATGAGGCAAGACTTTTCCGATATTGGTAATTCCTTTTTCCACATCATTCTTAGCGATTTCCTTGTAAGTGACATGAACGGTGGTTTCAGTTATTCCATACATATTTATTAGCTTTGGCAGCCTGCTATTTTCGGGAGAAAACCACTGCGTCAATTTCTTGAAGTTTAATGCTTCCCCTCCAAAAATAATGTATTTTAAACTTAATTCATTTTGACGATTTATTAGCTCACCACTCACCTCGAAGAAAGCGCTTGGCGTACAATTAAAAACGGTTGTTTGTGCACTTATCAATAATTCAACAAAAGTTATTGGATTTCTGCTTTCTTCAAATGAAACCACTACAACTTCTCCGCCATAAATCCAAGCCCCCCACATCTCCCATACGGAGAAATCAAATGCGCAGGAATGGAAAAATGTCCATTTATCTTTATTATTAAACTCGAACAAATCATCGCAGCCTAAAAACAAGTTTTTGACATTTTCATGTGAAACACAAACTCCTTTAGGCTTTCCTGTAGAGCCCGATGTGAAAATGATATAGGCTGGATCCTCTGGGTCAATTAAGGTATGAACATTCCCATCTGTCATATCTTTTGAATTCTCTATCACTTCATCGAGGGTTACATAATTGCAATCAATGCCGCTAATCCTTCCTTTATCCCCTATTAATAACTTTAATTCTGAATTCTTTATTATATGCTTTACTCTTTCATCAGGACTTTTTGGGTCGATAGGTACATAGGTAACACCCAATTTAAGGAGTGCTATGATCAAAAATAAAACATGCTCGGATTTTTCAATATAGATTCCGACATGGTCTCCTTTATTTATCCCTTTGTCCTTTATGTACATTGCCATTTTATTTGCCAAGATATTCGTTTCTTTATATGTAAATTGCATATCCTTATTTCTTACTGCAATATTGTTTCCATATTCCCTAACACTCTCTTCAAATAAATTCGCTAAAGAATTCATATTCATCATTTTCCCCCATTATTTTAAATATGTGCCTGATGCAACTGTCAACATATGAAAAACTAAAGAAATTAAAGCTATTACACTCGTTATGATCCATGCATTCCTTCTCTTGATGAACGCTAATTTTTCCAGACTATAACTGAATAGAATTAAACTGATAATGTAAAACAATTCAAACTCAGCCATGAATGTGTGAAGGATGGAATTTTTATCGTGCACCAGTAAGGATAAACTAGTAAATGTCGTTTCCTTGCTCTTAACCAATAATGCGATGATTGCATTAACACCAGATCCAACCACGATGCATATCCCTGCATTTATGACAGCTTGGCAAATCCCTTTTATATTTACCGGCCTTTCTTTTAAAACTAAAAATAATAGGCACACAATCAATATTTGAATGATAAATGTAACCAATAATCCTAGAGCCCCCATTACAATTGTGTTAATGGCAAAACTCACGGATCCGATCTCTGAAATGGACATCCCATTTAATACATTCATCCCTTTTTGATCTGCAGAATATAACAAAAGCGTCGTTTCGATACCTGCAAGTAAACTGAGTATCAATAACGAAAGTATTAACTTATGAACTCTATCCTCTTTTTTAAAAAGATATTGTACTAATTTATTATTGTTTTTAAATTCAGCTTTTGCTTCCATTTTTAATTCCATTGATATTCCCCCTCATTTATTTTCGTAGAATTTATTGGAAAGGTAACACTTCTTATTTCATCATTCACGAGTACAACCGTTGATTTATATTGGGAGAAATTTTTATAGAAAAGTGAGATGTTATTATGATCGATAATAACCTTGGAAATCTCATAGATTTCAAGTGGAGAGGTCAATCCAGTTTTTAGTACCTTTGATAGACTTTCTTTGGCACTAAAGAAAATTTCTTTACTTAAAACACCTTCACTTTCCATAATCATTTTTTTCTCGGCTTCCGTTAAATAGGTCCCCAAAAATTCAGAATCAGATTTCGTTTTAGTTTCAATATCGATTCCCATTGGATGCATTTGGTCAAATATCAATATTCCGAATGTTTTATCCGTATGTGTGATGGATATCCCCATGTTCATTAATAAGAACAAGTTAGTGACAATTACTGGCTGTCCAAAGACTCCTTTCAAAAGGGATACATTCTTTATTTCATCCAGGCCAATATCTAAAAACTCCATAATTGCTTTTTTTCCACAGTACAAACTTTTCTTTGCTTCGATGGCTCTTTTGGGTCCATTCTGCAAATAAAGATAACTCCATTCTTTTTCATTGAAAATATCACCAATATAGTCCAAATTGACTGAATCTGCTTCATAAAACTTGATGTACGATTTATAAATTTTTTTCTTATTCATAAAATATTCAATCAATTATAATTCACCTCCCAACTTTTTTTAAAATCTTTCAATTTTTATCCATTTCCCGCCTCTAAAATTACTTTTTTTAAACATTTTTTTCATTTTCCAGGTTAATTATTACCTATTATCATTATCGATAACACTTTATCACAACAATTTTGCAGAGTCCATTAAAAATTTGTAAATTATCTACATTACATAATAACTTTACCAATTTTTATTTTTTTCCTCTTTAGTAATATTTTCATAGGACTTATCGTGTGAATTCAGTATGAAAAACTTCACTCTCATCTTTATAAACTGTGCATGAAAAGAAGAAATTAAAAAAACCATATTTTATTTTTCACTATAATTTGCGAAAAATAAAATATGGTTTTATATACTATTCAATCATTTTGGTTGTTTCGTGAAAATGTGCATGGCCTTTTTTAATATCTCATTTTCTTCCTGTAAATCTTTAATTATTTTATCCTTTTCCTCTTTCAGACTGATCCCTGGAAAACCATTACTGAAGTCCGCCGCCGCCGGGCCCTCTTCATTTGTTTCTTTATAGTTATTGACCCAATTTCTTAATGTAGGTATCGAGATATTAAGTTCTTCGGCCAATTCTCTTGGTTTTCTGCCTTCTTCCAAAACTAATCGAGCAGCATAAATTTTAAAATCTTTATCATGGTGCTTCCCCATAATAAGACACTCCCTTTTTAAATTTATTTAGTGCCGATTTTCCGTACTTTCTTTATATACTTTTCTAATATAACGAATTTCACAAATTATATTTCAATCTATTAATCAAAACGGAATTGATCGCTATTACGATCATTAAAATTATGATGGCTCCCAGCAGGGGTTGGACACTGAACCAAACCAAGCCAAAATGAGTGGCTGTTACCATGATTAATAATGGCAATCCATAAAGCAGGCTTATTAAAACATTAGGGTTTGATTTAATGGCAGCAGATGGATTCTCCCATTCTATACTAGGATTTTTCATATCATATAATGGTGTTAGTAGATTATAGCAAACCACTAAACAAGAAATAATTAATAACATGACTGCATTTTCCATTTCCCAATAGCCAAACAGTGCAAATATCAAAAAGCTGATCACTACGGCTATAATACTGATTATTGATGAAAATATCACTTTAGAAAAATAAACATATTTTTCATCAAAAGGGGCACTTTTTAGTAAATAATGATATTTCCCTTCTCTTGAATAAGGGGTTCCGCTTATATTATTTATGCAACACAAGAAAAGGACCGAATATGAAAAGTATTTATCAAAGACTCCCTCTTTCGTTATATTCAAATAATTCGGGAACACTTCATTCTGAATCAACAATAACATGACAAGTGAAAAGATCGGCGGCAAAAAAAGGCCTAACGCTATTTGCATCTTAAAATATGCTTCAGACTTAATGATCCATACCTCTCTTTGTAAATAGTTACTCCACTGATTTTTGGATATATTAACCTCTGAATATTTCACATTCGTTTTGTTATTTCCCAATAATCCATTTTTGAAATAATGAACAGAAATGTTTTCTATAATTAAAGAATACAATAGGAAACCAATTACTAGTATAGAAATATAAATAATAAAGAATTGAACAGTTATTTCATTTGATACAAAAGCATCCAGTATCCATTTAAGAACAGGAATCATATTTGCGGTTTCAAACATATGTCTCATTATGAATTCCAGCGAGTTTGTTAGCCCTTCAATAGAATTCCAATCCATTTCCGAGATGACCTTTGATATAGCAATTGTTGATTTTCCAAAAAAATATAAGATGGAAATTATCGTAAGCATTAGGATGACAGTAATATTCACCATTAAGTATGCCACTTTATTTTTGAATCTATAGTAATACCTATTAATGCACGATAGGATAAAGAGCAGGAATACAGCCGTTAAACCATTGAAAATCGGTAAAAATATGAATAATTTAAACGCTTCCATAAACTTTAGATCCACTATCAAGAATCCTATTGTTGGCACTTGGATCACCATTGATAAGATGATAGGGACCCATAAGCTACTTAACACCTTGGCCCTTGATATTTCCTTATAGCTGAGTGGCAGAGGTGCCAAGGCTTTAAATTCATAATAAGCAAAAATTTGTGATGTGGACAAATAGCAAACCAATGCAAAGACGAGAATGTTAGAAATCGTTAAATTATAAAACAGGAAGACCTGGGTATCTCCAAGAAAATAAACAAAGGCGTTTACGACAGTCAGCTGCAAAAACATATAAAAAATGGCTATTATCAGTACAGCCTGCAACATTGTCTGTTTGGGCATTTTATAGAAGGAAGAAACGAAAAATCTAGTTAACTGAAATTTTTCCTTCATATACCTGTGCCTCCATAAAGGTAGATTCTAATGAACTTTCACCTATTATATTTTGTATTTCATCATGCAGGATGATTTTTCCCTCTTTTAAAATAGCCACTGTATTACAAATTTTCTCTGCCACATCCAGAAGATGCGTCGAGAAAAACACTGTACCGCCCATTTCAACATATTGTTTAATTAACCCCTTAAAAACTAAAACGGCATTTGGATCTAATCCATTCAACGGTTCATCCATAATGATGATCGGGGGATTAATGGTAAAAGCCGCTATCAGGGATACCTTATGCATCATTCCATAAGAATAACTTCCCATTGGCTTTTTAATGGACTCCTGCATCCCAAACCGATTGATATATTTCCCCAAACATTCTTTATCATCATTTTCATATAGGTTCATCAAGAAACGAATCCAATCAAACCCCGAAACATTGTTAAATACATTGATCGTATCAGGGATGAAAAAAAATTGTTTTTTATATGCTATGCCGTCTTCTTTGGTTAGGCCATTTATTTCAACCTTTCCATTTTCAGAATCTAAAATACCTGTAATAATGTTCAGCGTCGTGGTTTTACCGGCACCGTTTGCTCCTATAAAACCTAAGATTTCCCCTTTTTTGATTTCTAGATTTACACCATTCAAAATCTTCTTGGCCGAGTAGCTTTTCTCTAAATCTGTGATGCTTAACAAAGTTATCATCCTCCCATCACTTCATGGTTAGCACATTTCCATCCCCAACTTACTCATTATTGAATTTCTTTTTTGAAATCCATATATTCGTGACCAATATCGTTACTGCCGTCAACGCAAGTGCAGCTAATGCGCCCCAAATCGCCTGTGAATTGACTGTGCCTAAAATCAGTACTTCCATGGCATGTTTACTCATACTTGCCGGATTCACATTGTCTATTACCGGACTTAATCCAACTATGATTCTGCAGCCGAGGAGACATACTATCGAAATTAAGGCAATAATACCCTGACTATTAAAAATGGTACTGATCATCGTCGTGAATGAAACGATAAATAGGATCCACAGCAGATAGAACAGCAAAGCCACTAGTAAATCCGCAAAATCAACACTCGTAAACAAAAAAACTACATACAGATATGAAACCAAGTATCCCAATGCTACACTGCAGGCAACAAACAGATAATTGGAAATGATTTTCCCGCTTATATAAGATCCAACCGTCACGGGCCTTGTAAGAATGAAGGCCAGCATACCATTTGCTTTATCGGATTGTACGACCCCCATCATGGAAACGATGATGATCATGACCCCTAGCTGATCAAATTGAGACCCTAAGGTACTAGCAAGAACTTCGCCGCCTTTTTGGGCAGCCATGCTTGGATCAATGGTAATTCCTTGGCCCCCGCCAAGTGCCTCTAATATTGAAGGTAAATAATAGCTTACAACTGGTTGAGTTATTCCTAAAAATATAAAAACAAGCGGCAGCCAGATCACTTTAAATTCACGTATCATCTGAACAAATTCCTTTTTAGCTAAAACGGCAAAATTATTCATTTTTCCACCACCAATTTTAAGAATATCTCTTCCAATGTATCGTTATCTATTTCGAACCTTACCAAATCAACATTATGCTCCAAAGCATTCGCCAGTAACATATTCTTGTTTGACTCAATATTTTCCACTTCTATCTTCAATTTATTTCCCATTACCTCTACACCTTTGACAAAGTTCAAGCTTTTAACATTTTCAATCCATTTTTGACTTTTAGATGTTATGTCGACATTGATTTTATTTCCGCTATTCCTATTTAACAATTCCGACATTGTTGTGTCCTCAATTTTTTTACCACTTTTTATAATGACAAACCTCTCACATATTTCTTCTGCATCGCTTAATATATGCGTCGATAATAAAATTGTCGTATCCTTCTTTATCTCTTTTATGATATTCAGCACTTCTCTCCTGCCGATTGGATCTAATGCCGAAACCGGTTCATCCATGACAATCAATGCTGGCTTATGTAACAGTGCCTGTGCAATTCCAAGCCTTTGTTTCATTCCGCCTGAAAAAGTCCGCACCTTTGAATTCTCTTCCCCGCTCAACCCCACTTTCGACAATATCTCTGGAATGCCGCTTAATAACTCTTCCTTCTTGATACCCGAGAGCTGCCCCATGAAAGTAAGGGTTTCTTTGGCAGTCATCCATTGAAAGAAGTTAGGGTATTGTGGTAAGTAGCCTATTTCCTTTTTCATTTTTGAAATTTTCTTACCATCAAGCAATACTTCTCCCATACTTGGATCTATAATATCTGCAATCACTTTTATTAGTGTCGATTTACCAGCCCCATTGGGCCCTATCAATCCAACACATTCGCCTGATTGCAATTCCATTGAAAAATTATTGACCGCTGTTTTTTCTTTGAATTTTTTTGTAACATTTTTAATCTCTAATTTCATATTCTCTCACTGTCCTTTCTACCAATAACGAAGTACAGAATTGGACCGATAGTATTTGCAAAAATAATGATGAGTGTCCACATTAAAACATTTTTCCGTGTCTTTCGATTTCTGTATAAATCAATTAATGCTATAAGCACTAAAATCAATCCAATAGCAATTACCGGTAAAATAATCGGCAGAATAGACATGAAATCAATATCTTTCAATTCGTTCCATCCATAATGCAACTCCATATATACCACTCCTTTGAAAACGAAATATTATTATCATTATCGATAATGATAACATGTAAATTGGAATTTTGCACCTGTTTTTTTCTTAATAAAATATTGTTTTAGTTTTTATTGTTATTTATAATGATAATATTATCACAATGAATAATAATAAAAATATAGCGATATTTATTAATTTTTGAAGAAAAGACATTTATTTTTCACAATTGAAATTATTTATAAAAAGCTTATTATTTACTTCGAAAAAATATTTCTGTACTATTATTTTTCGAACCTTATCATTTTCATTTATATGAGAATGATTCAAACAATACAATATATGACGAATTAAACTTATTATTCATGGTCAACATTAAAATTGATTAAAAATTATCCAGTTATAATTTTCAATGTGAGGAGAATAAGATGATTAATAAAGCCGAAATTTTAATGCATCCTGTAAGAATAAAGATTTCCCAAGCTTTAATGAGAAACAGGGAAAATGGTTTAACACCATTAGAAATGTTAAAAATCATTAAAGACGTACCCCAAGCAACATTATATAGACATATACAGGTTTTGTTGGATTCAGGGGTCATTCGCATTGTAAAAGAGAAGAAAGTGAGATCCGTTTCCGAAAAATACTATGTTTTAAATGAAGAAGAAGCACGACTTAGCGGGGATGAATGGAAAAAATCTTCTAATGAGAAAAAGGTGAACTATTTTTCTTATTATCAGTTATCCCTTATGACTCAATATCAAAACTATCTTACTAAATTAGAAGAAAGAGACTGCGCGGAAGATGGTTCAACCTTTTCCCTCTTAGAGCTAAAGCTTGATGATGAAAGCTTTATTAACTTCCAAAATGAATTGAACGATTTAATGTTAAAATACTACAAAGCTACGAATCAAAGTGCTAGACAGGACTCTCCTATTCGAACAATCGGCGTTACAATTATTCCAGAATCTTAAAAAATGAAACGGCTGTTCCAAAACCATGGACTCAAGAATCATGAATAATATAGAAAAATCTGTTAGGAAACATATCTATATATTCACCAGCCAAAATGGTTCCAGTCTCCGTTTTGAAACAGCGCTTCATTATGGAAGAAATTCCGAAAGGGGCTAACCATCCGTTTTTGGACAGGTCAAAACAGAGATACCGTTGTCAGCAGCCCGCCAATGCTTCCTTGATACTGCCGTATACTTCGTCCCACAGGTGTTTTTCTTCAGCAAAAGCCGCAGTTATCTTTTTAATAACTGCTTTTTGCTCTGGCTCGAAACGTTCATCATCCTTGGCCGGCAGGTCAGACCTTAACTCCATTACGTACTCTTGTACCTTTGGTGCACGAGGTCCCCAAACAGCTTTTTCTTCCCCATTCTTATCAATGAATATAAAAATGGGAATCGAACGCGATGTTCCATTCGTTAAGTATTGATCCATCAGTTCAAGGTTTTGATCTCGTAAAACCATGCGAGTTTCAATATTTGCCGCTTCAGATATATTTAGCAGAATTGGAATGTTCATCATTGCGTCTCCGCACCAGTCTTCAGTAATGCAAATGGTTCGTAGTTCCTTCATCTTTACTTCATCAAAAAAACCTTGGTCCTCTGCAGGTATGGAAAAACCCTCCTGGACCGATTGTAAGTTTTCTTTATGAACCTTCAACGAAGATATAAATTCTTTAGCAGGAATCCCCTTTTCAAACCATTCATTCAGTGTCGTCATACTCTTTCTCCTAACTATTTTTAAATTAAAAGTACCATAAACCCCTTATTTTTTCATTGTTTCCACACTGAAAAATAAAATTCCGAATTGGTAAATTAAAACCATGTTTTTCTTTCCGGTGTAAAGGGAAAACTTTAAATACATTCAATAGCTTACTAACTAACTATTTTATATCGTTAAAACATTGTTTTCTAGTTTAGGAGATGAAATTTGTGGAAGGTTTTCTCTTTGCACTCCTCCCTGCATTGACATGGGGCAGCTTAGTGCTTGTATCCGAAAAACTCGGAGGCAACTCTTATAATCAAACACTTGGCATTACAATCGGTTCATTACTTTTTGCCATCATGATGTCTTTGATCAATCCGCCGGAATGGAGTAGTCTAGTGTGGATTGTCGGCATCATTTCCGGGATAGGCTGGGCATTCGGGCAATTATTTCAATTCAATAGCGTCAAGGAAATCGGGGTATCGAAAACCGTTCCAAGCTCAACAGGGTTGCAAATTATAGGAAATACATTTTTTGCGGTAATCATTTTTAGGGAATGGAATGACAAGATTACAATCATCATCGGCATTGTGGCAATAATCTGTTTGATTACGGGTGTCTTGCTGACGAGCTACGGCGATGGTGATAACAAAAAAGAAGGAAGTATGAAAAAAGGGGTTTTTCACCTATCTATTTCAACGGCGGGTTATATTACATATGTCATTGTTGTCAGATGGAATGAAGTTGACGGATGGTCGGCGATCTTGCCGCAAGCAATTGGCATGTTCCTAGCTGCCTTGCTCCTATCCATCAAACATAAACCGTTTAATAAATATGCAGGAAGAAATATTCTAACCGGAATGATGTGGGCAGTAGGTAATATCGGCCTCCTGCTCGCTAATCCAAAAGTGGGCGTTGCCATCGCATTTTCATTTTCCCAAATGGGAATCGTCATTTCCACTTTAGGAGGCATCTTTCTTTTAGGAGAGAAAAAATCCAAAAAGCAAATGGCCTTCGTCATCATCGGAAGTTTGCTCGTAATTGCTGGCGGAATCATGATCGGCTTTACAAAAGAATAGTCAAAGGAGAGGTAAATGATGTATGACGACTTACAGAAAAAAGTGGTAGTTATCACTGGGGCGGCAAAAGGGTTAGGAAGAGCCATGGCCGAAAGGTTCGGTAAAGAAAAAGCACATGTCATATTAAATTATCATACTGAAAATGGTGATCATAAGGAAATCATCAAAACGATTGAAGCTGCCGGCGGGAAAGCCGCAGCCATTCAAGGCGACGTTTCGAAGGAAGCGGATGTGAAGAAATTGCTTTCATTCGCTGTGGACACCTTTGATACAATCGACATCATGATCAACAATGCTGGTATTGAAAATGAAGTGCCCAGCGAAAAATTGACTCTTGAAGACTGGCAGAAAGTCATCGATGTAAATCTAACGGGGATGTTCCTGGCAAGCAGGGAAGCAATCAGTTATATGCTCAATCATGGCATTAAGGGTACTATCATTAACATGTCTTCCGTTC
The DNA here is from genome assembly GCF_017355165.1 of Bacillus sp. SD075. GTDB lineage: Bacteria > Bacillota > Bacilli > Bacillales > DSM-1321 > Peribacillus. The sequence continues at coordinate 53,421 of NZ_JADILK010000009.1, forward strand.
ATGACCGGATACCTTGGCCTCATTTTGTCCACTATGCAGCAAGTAAGTGCGGAGTCAAGATGATGACAGAAACCCTTGCACTTGAATATGCTCCTAAAGGGATTCGCATTAATAATATTTCACCTGGGGCAATCGACACACCCATCAATGCCGAAAAATTCAATGATCCAAAAGCTAAACAGGACTTCATCGACCTGATACCGATGGGATACATCGGAAAACCGGAACAAATTGCCGCTTGCGCCGCTTGGCTGGCTTCCGCCGAATCGAGCTACGTAACGGGCATGACGTTATATGCTGATGGCGGAATGACCAAATATCCGGGTTTCCAAGCAGGAACAGGCTGAACTTAACTTGGCTTATTAGCAAGAAACATTCATGTATATGGATAGGAGAAAAGAATTTGAGGGACTGGGGAATTCTCCTTAGTCTCCCTTTTCTTTGTCCTCACCATATATATGGACTTGAATTTGAATGGAGTCTAATGAAAATTTGAGATATCCCTTATTCCAAATAATTTGCAATTTCTTCATCAGCGAAGCGATTTCTTGGATTCTTTAGTCCAAGGTGATCACGGAGAGTATCCCCTTCATAGTCCAAACGGAACAAACCCCTCTCCTGTAAAATTGGAACAACCTTCTCGACGAAATCCTCTAAGTCGCCTGGTAACAGTGGAAATTGAAGCATAAAGCCATCTGCAGCTTTTTCAGTAAACCATACCTGCATTTCATCAGCTACTTGAGTTGGTGTACCGACAAATCTATCTCGTCTGGCAGGACTGAAAAATCTCGCATATAATTCACCCACTTTTATGTCTTCTTCACCAATAATTTTCTTCATTTCATTAAAGTTACTTTGTATGCTATTTACTGATGGAAATTCAACGTCCTTCGCAGGTGTATCTAAAGAATATTTTGAAAAATCCACGTTGCCCATATAACCAGAAATGAATTTCAAACTCTCATAAGGGTCAACGAGACTTTGGAGTTTATTGTATTTTTGAATGGCTATTTCCTCGGTTTCTCCGATAATAGGTGAAATGCCTTGAAGGATGTGGAGCTCTTCCGCGCTTCTTCCAAAATCCGTTAAAGACGATTTTAATTCTTGATAATATCGTTTGGATTCTTCAATGTTATCCCAATGTGTAAAAACGACTTCGGCTGTTCGAGCGGCTAATCGCTGCCCTGGTATAGACGCACCCGCTTGAATGATAACCGGCTGCCCCTGCGCCGAACGTGCAATATTCAATGGACCTTTTACCGAAAAATAGTTGCCTTTATACCGGAGCTCATGCACTTTATCAGGATCAAAAAATTGTCCCGATTCTTTGTTATGCACAAACGCATCATCTTCCCACGAATCCCATAATCCTTGGACAACGTCGATGAACTCCTCCGCTCGTTCATAACGATGATCGTGTGCCCAATGTTTATCACGACTGAAATTCAAGGCCGTCTCCCCGGTCGCATCAGCTGTAGTAACAACATTCCATCCCACCCGTCCGCCGCTTATATGGTCAACAGAAGCAAATTGGCGAGCGAGTACATATGGTTCACTGTACGTTGTAGAAGCTGTCGCCCCAATGCCGATTTTCTCTGTCGCTGCCGCTAATGCTGTAATTAGTACAATCGGATCAAATCGATTAAGTATTTGAGGATGCGATTCATGATTAATGGCCAAACTATCTGCCACAAAGGCAAGGTCAAATTTCCCTTTTTCTGCAATTTTCGAGAGTCTTTGCAAAGCTTTCGCATCAATACTTGCATTCGGATTAGATGCCGGATGCCGCCACGACGCAACATGCATACCTGTTCCAATCAGATAAGCAGCTAACTTCATCTTTCTGTCTTGAGCCATTCTAATCCCTCCTTCCTTATTTATTAGAATAAATCTCCTTATAACTGCTCAATTCTTTCAAGGTAATGAATGTTGGGATATAGTTTCCATTGTAAGTTTCTTCAATAAATTTAGCCGTCTTCTCTGATTGATAGAGATCAACCAATTTCCTATATATTTCATTGTCTTGATCTTCACTCCTAGCCGCGATGATATTAATATAAGGCTTTGCAGTGCTACTTTCATAAATAAGAGCATCTTTCAAATTTAGTCCCGCTTCTACCGCAACTCCATTATTAATCACCGAACCAGCTGTATCTTCCATCACACGCGGGGCACTGGCACCATCAACAGGGACAATTTTGATTTTCTTCGGATTTTCCTTTATTTTGTCCTGTCCACCATTCCCGTCAAAGTCATCAACAACCTTTAAGAGTTTTGCTTCTTGTAATAACAATAAAGCTCTTCCCCAGTTAGCTTGGTCATTGGGCACAGCAATTTGTGCACCATTTGGGATCTCTTCCACCGATTTATATTTGCTTGAATACAAACCGAGAGGAGCAATAATTGTAGTCCCAATTGGAACGATGTCTGTATTTTTTTTCGCATTAAATGAATCTAAATAGGCAACATGTTGAAAGGCATTGATATCAATATCCCCTTCTGCCAGCGCTTCGTTCGGATCATAGGCCGATGAGAAATTAACAATTTCAATTTCCACCCCTTCTTTTTCAGCCTGTTCCTTTATAAATTCCCATGTTCGAAGTTCAGAATTTCTAATCCCTACCTTCACTTTCGTTTGTTTCCCTCCTGCATTCGTTGAATCACTTAAGCAACCTGCCAATAACACTCCCAAGATAAGCAGTATAGGTAAAATACATTTTTTCATCATTCATTCCACTCTCCCTTTGTACACTACCACCACTACACTCTTCTAATTTTCCGTTCGAATATATTACCTAAACTTTGTACTCCCTGAACAACCATTACTAGAATTACAACGGTGACGAATATCGTAATAGTGCTAAAGCGTTGATAACCATATGTTATCGCTACATCTCCAAGTCCACCGCCACCTATAGCTCCTGCCATGGCTGTAGCACCCACTAAACCAATTGTTGCAGTTGTTATACTTAGAATTAAAGACGCAAAAGCCTCAGGCATTAAAAACCTGAAAATAATTTGTAATGGCGTTGCTCCCATGGCTTTCGCGGCTTCAATAATGCCTTCATCCACTTCCAATAGCGAATTCTCCACAAGTCTTGAGATATATGGGCCAATATGAAGAACGAGTGGCACAATTGCTGCTGTCGTACCAATCGAAGTGCCAACAATTAGTCTTGTAAATGGAATAATCGCCACAAGCAGGATAATAAAAGGAATCGATCGGAAAATGTTTACAATCGGATTCACGATAGAAAAAATAAATCTATTTTCATAAATATGACCTTTTCTTGTTACAACCAATAAAATCCCTAAGAATATTCCAATGATGCTTCCAAAAAAAAGTGAAATACTAACAATGTACAGCGTTTCCCACAAGGCGTTTAAAATGAGCTCTTTGCTTACTTCCATCCTTTTCAACCTCCTTAACTTTGACATTTTGATTCTTTATAAACTGTAATGCCCGATCAATCTCATCTTCATTTCCTATTATTTCAACAATTAAATTACCAAATGGGATGCCTTGTAACTCAGTAATATTGCCGAACAGAACGTTTATTTCCACATTAAACCTCTTCGCTATTTTTGAAACGATAGGCTGCCCAGAGCTCAATCCCAAAAAATCAATTTTAAAAATTCGGCTGAAATAAGCATCCTCATTGAGCAATCCATAAACACTTGATGGCACTTCATCGCGAACAACCGATCGAATGAAGTTACGTGTTGGTTCTGTTCGTGAACGGGCAAAAATATCGATCAGATTTCCTGATTCAATCACGCTCCCATCCTCCATCACTGCAACCCGATTACAAATTTCTTTAATCACTTCCATTTCGTGCGTGATAATTAGAATGGTAATTTTATATTCTTCATTTATCCGTTTCAACAGATTCAGGATTGATTTTGTTGTTTGTGGATCCAATGCCGATGTTGCTTCATCACATAATAAAATCGAAGGGTTTGTAGCCAAAGCACGGGCAATCCCTACACGCTGCTTTTGTCCACCTGAAAGCTGATTTGGATAGTTCATTGCTTTGTCTTCTAGACCAACAAAGCGGAGAATCTCATTAACTCGTTCTTCAATCTCTTTTTTCTTTTTTTTACTTAACAATAATGGCATCGCCACATTATCAAAAACCGTTTTGGAATTTAGTAAATTAAAATGCTGAAAAATCATACCAATATTTTTCTTAGCTTCACGCAAATCTTTTTCAGACATCTTGGCAAGATTTTTTCCTTCTACAATCACTTCACCTGAAGTAGGATATTCCAGTAGATTCACCGTTCTGATGAGTGTACTTTTTCCGGCCCCACTAAAACCGATAACCCCGAATATATCCCCTTTTTCAACGGTTATATTAATCTCCTTTAACGCTTCAATTTTCTTCTCCCCGTCATCAAAAACTTTTGAAACCCGACGAAATTCTATCAAAGTGGCCACCTCCTCTTTTTAACTAACTTGGTAGATACCTCCCCTTAAAACGCTGGTACCACGGCTCCTTCATATTGATCTAAAATAAATTCTTTGACCTTTTCCGTCGTTAGTGCATTCGCAAGCTTTTGGATCGCCTTATCGTCCTTATTGTCTGGACGAGCAACTAAAATGTTAACATATGGTGAATCCTTCCCTTCAATTATCAGTGCATCATCAAGAGGTTTTAACCCTCCTTCCAGAGCATAGTTTGTGTTAATGGCCGATGCTTCCACATCATCTAGCGAGTGAACTAAAAGAGGGGAATCGACTGGAATGAATTCTATTTTTTTCGTATTTTTTATAATGTCCTCAATCGTATAATCCCCTGACTTAGAAGCATCCAACTCAATGATATTATTTGCCGCAAAAAGCTGTAACGATCGCGAAAAGTTTACTGGATCTTTCGGTACGGCTACTTTCGCTCCATTTGACAATTCACCTATAGACTTAATTTTTTTGGAATAGACACCAAATGGTTCAATATGTACACCCTTCACATTAACCAAATTCAGACCACTATCTTTATTTACTTGTTCTAAGTAAGGGGTATGTTGAAAGAAGTTTGCATCCAATTCTTTGTCTGCTGTTTGTTGATTCGTTTGAATACCATCCGTAGAAATCACTACATCCAGTTTCACGCCTTGTTTTTCTAAATCCGGTGCAATAAACTTCAAAATTTCTGCATGTGGTATTGAGGCTGCACTAATTCTCAAAGTCACTTCCTCATCCTCGTCTCCTTTACTCTTCGATGCTGTTTGCTCATTACTTCCACAAGCTCCCAATATCAGCAATACTCCTGTTAAAACCGTTACGGACAGCCATTTAATTTTCTTCATTGTTTCTCGCTCCCTTTTCTATCCTTTTATATTGGAACAAATATTTTTCAGCTGCTTCATGCCCGCTGGATCTTTTCTTTTCCTTCTATATGATAGTCTCTTCCCCTAAAAGAAGCGGACTCAACAACTGAAAGGATTGGATCCGTTCTGCCTCTGTTCGAAGCGGTGTATGCAAAATAAATTCATCCACTTGAAAAACTTTCTGAAGTTCCTTTAAAATCCCGTTAACATATCCTGGAGTCCCAGCAATAACACTTGCGGTCTGCTCTTCTATTTCGTAAGCTTCACCAGCCTGCTTCTCAAATGACTCAGCCTGCTCACGTGATTGAACAGTCAGCGTCCAGCCACTTTGTAGATGAACTTTAACTAGTTTGTGCTCGCTTGCCAGCTTCTCTGCTTTTTGTTGGGTAAGAGCTGCCACAACCGCTACTGATACGATAAAACGACCTTCTGGGTACTTGCTTCGGTAAGCAGAAGACGCTTCATACAGCATGGTATCATCACTATTAATAAATCTGGCGAATACAAAATCCATTCCGAGGTTAGCGGCTAGTTCAGCGCTTTCTGAACTTGCACCAAGCAGAAAGGTTTCTGGCTTTTCAGGCGGTATCGGTGTTGCTTGAATACCAGAGAGCAAGTGATCACCTTTGATTGAATTTTCAATTATTTTTTGCAATAATGATGCACGTTCCCCAAAATCTTTTCCATCATTCACAGTTCCAAATTGTAAAGCCTTTGTTGATAAAGGAAATCCACCTGGTGCTTTACCAATGCCTAGATCTACCCTGCCCGGGGCAAGAGTGGATAAAACATGAAAATTTTCAGCGACTTTATAAGGACTGTAGTGCTGAAGCATGACACCTCCCGAACCTACACGAATGGATGTGGTTTTCGATAACAAATAAGAAATTAATACTTCCGGTGAAGACCCAGCAACTTGTTCCATATGATGATGTTCCGATACCCAAAAGCGGGTATATCCCCATTCTTCTGCTTTTTGAGCTAGATTTACGGTTTGCTTAAGTGCATCAACTGCCGAATTCCCAGGAAAAATGGGGCTTTGATCTAATATTCCAAGCTTAAAACTCATATGACTTTCTCTCCAATCATTAATACCAAGTTAACAAATCGAATTAGTTGTTTTAATGTAATTGAAATTCATCCTAACATTGTAAACAAGCACTTGACAACACCTTATTTGATAGAAAAATTTATTTTATTGATAAAAAAATTCTATCAATTGCTTATGAATTTGGAATGCCCATGCCTAATAATTAACCATGCTCTCGCCTATCAGGGTTTGAAATCCATTCTTCTTACCGATAATATCAGAATAGGATTCATCAATGAGCGGAAGAGAAAAGGAGAGGAGCCTATGAGAAGCTGGAATGAAAGAATGAAGAGCGGCTATGTTTGGAAGGTAAAATGGGGGAATGTTCGCATCATGACTATGCTGGAAATCAAGTTGGAACGAAACCCTTTGGAATGACAACAACAAAGGTGGTAGCACGAAATCATGTCTGGCACCTTTGCATGTATGTTTACCACTTATCATGGTTATATAATAAATCCTTGGCACTTTCAGATAAAAAATGAGCGGCTTTAATAATGGATTTTTCATCAACAGTAAAAGCTGGGTGATGCCAATCTTCGTTTCCGTTTGTACCAAAAAAGGCGAAAGTACCGGGGATATGTTGAAGGTAATAAGCGAAATCTTCACCACCTATTGATGGTTCTGGCTTGATTACATGTAATGATTGCTCCAAAGCAGACTTGCGTGCCATCTCTGTGACTGCCGGATGATTAAGAAGAGCGGGCGGTCCAGGAAACCAACCAATCTCAACTTCCTGTGAAAAAGCAGCTGCAATATGATGCACAATCGAATAAAACTTATCCTTTACTTCTTCGCGGATTGTAGATTCAAAGGTTCGAATCGTTCCTTCCAGTATTATGTCACCCGGAATTACATTCCAAGTGTTTCCGCCTGTTATTCTCGTAACACTCACCACAGCACTCTCTAATGGCGATACATTCCGGCTGACGATGGTTTGAAGAGCGGTAATAACCTGGGCCGCTGCCGCTATTGGATCTTTTCCGTTTTGAGGGATGGCCGCGTGGCTCCCCTTTCCTTGAAGAACAATATGAAAACGGTCCACTGCCGCCATTAACGGACCATCTCTTATCCCAATGGTTCCTACAGGCAAATTCGGTTTATTGTGCAGACCAATCACAGCCGCTACATCGTCAATTTGACCATCTTTTATAACATGCACCGCTCCGCCGCCTAATTCTTCTGCGGGTTGAAAAAGCAATCGCACTGTCCCGCACAACTCTGATTGATATTCTTTTAAAAGGTAGGCAGCACCTATTGCAGCTGCCGTATGAAAATCATGGCCACAAGCATGCATAACTCCTTTTACTTTCGAAGCAAATGGAAGCCCGGTTCGTTCCTCAATCGGAAGAGCATCTATATCCGCCCTTATGGCTACTGTCGGTCCGGGTTTGTCACCCTTTATATCTGCAAAAACACCTGTTTTCAATCCAGTATGACGGATCTCAATGCCCTCTTCCTCGAGCCACGCTTGTATCGATTTTGTCGTTTCAAATTCTTCATTTGATAACTCCGGATATTGATGTAAATGGCGCCGTATCGATATTAAGCGCTTTTCCAGCTCTCGACTCATATAGTCCCCTCCTTCTATAAATCTAAGCGATAGCATTTTACTAATATATCCTGATTTTTAAATTCTTTCGTTCGATCCCGTTTAAAGCCAAACCATTCATATAGTTTAATGGCTTTATGCATCTTATCAGTAGAGTGTAGATACAAACTAGCCGCACCCTGCGATTTTGCATAATTTACACTGGCTTTTAATAATTCCTGCGCGATACCGCGCCCCCTTGATTCAGGATGAACGGCCAATAACCGAATGATTGGTGAAAAAATCCCAAGTTCCGGCTTTTCATATGCTTTTTCAGAGGACTGAAAAAGCTGTAATGTACCAAGGATATCCTGATTGCACTTTGCAACCAACACCTTATCAACATGTGGATTATCCACCGAGGATTCAATATTTTTTAAATATCCTTCCCAAGCTTCCGGGTCCGAATATTCATGTTCATATTGTTGATAACTTTCTACCAATAAGCGGCGAACCGTCTCTTTATCTTCTTCAATCAATTCATCGACTACGATTGTATTAAACATACGTCCTCCTTTGGCCCTTCATTTAATTGGCCCTTTCTTCTAAAAATGGTACGGAAAAATCTCTTGATATCCGATTTAAAAATTGTCTTGTTCGCTCTTCCTTTGGGGCATTGAAAATTTCCAATGGTGACCCTTCTTCTACAATGACCCCGCCATCCATGAAAAGAACGCGATCCGATATCTCTTTAGCAAAACTCATTTCATGGGTTACAATCACCATCGTGATGCCTTCCTCTGCAATTGCTTTTATGACAGAAAGCACCTCCCCAACCAACTCTGGGTCGAGTGCCGACGTTGGCTCGTCAAATAGAATGACCTTCGGATTTAAAGCAAGTGCCCTGGTAATTCCAACCCGTTGCTGTTGACCTCCTGACAATTGCGAAGGGAAATAGTTATGCTTATCTCCCAAACCCACCTTTTCCAATAACAGCTCGCTTTCCCGTTTCGCTTCGGCTTTCTTATATTTTTTTGTAACAATTAACCCTTCCATTACATTTTCCAAAACAGTTTTATGAGCAAATAAGTTATAATGCTGAAAAACCATCGCCGATTGTCTCCTAAGGGACAAGATTTGCCTTTTAGTCGCCTTCTTGGACTTCACCTGTATATCTCCCACTTGAACGATTCCCTCATCTGGTTTCTCCAAAAAATTCAAGCATCTAAGCAGGGTGGTTTTCCCAGATCCACTTGGTCCTAGAATGGTAACCACTTCTCCCTTGCCTATTTTCAAATTAATTCCTTTTAAAACCGGATGCTGGTTAAATGATTTTTTTATATCTTTTAAATAAATCATTGTACTCCTCCTCGATTATAGGCAGTGGCCTTTTTCTCAATTAAAAACGATAGCCCCTCTGCAATGATTGTGAGCCCCCAATAAATTAAACCAGCAGCGATAAAAGACTCCAAAAATTTCAAATTGGTGGATGCAACAATATTGGCTGCTCCTGTCATTTCCTTTTGCGATACAATGAAAGCAATGGATGACGTATGCAGAAATCCAATGAAAATATTCGTGAAATTCGGGATGGACTGAGCAATGGCCTGTGGCAATACAATTCGCGTCATGGCTTGAAACGAATTCATACCCACGGAATAGGCTGCCTCCATTTGGCCATTGGAGACACTGATAATGCCCGATCTGAATATTTCCGAGAAATAAGCACCCGCACTCAACGATAAGGCGGTTAAGACAAATAAAATAATCGGAATGGAATTAGATTGTATACCCAAATCAAATTTCTTAGAAATTTGATCGATTAATAATGGAAAACCGAAATAAATGAGCATTATGTGCATGATAATCGGTGTTCCTCTAAAGAAGGAAACATAACCATTTGCAACTTCACATAGAAATTTCACTTTATATATCCTAATCAAGGCAACAGCGAGACCGATAATAAAACCTGCAAGAAGGGGAAGTATCGTTAAGGTAAGTGTGATCGGAAGTGCTTTAATAATCTCCTTAAAAGCAGTCCAAATAAATAGAATATCAATCGTCAAGGCCTTCCCTCCTCCTTTTGTTATCCCGTAACAGACACATCAACAGTTTGATGCCGATTAAGGCGGTTTTCATAAAGTCTGAAAATCCCCTCAAACAATAGCACGACTGCATAATAGATAACAGCTAATGTGAGATAGACTTCGAGAGCATGTGCAGTTGCAGCAATTAATGTCTCTCCCCTACCCATCATATCCATTACGCCGATGGTAAAGGCAAGTGAGGTATCCTTCAAGGATCCGATAATTGAGTTTGCGATATTCGGGAAAGCGATCCGTATTGCCTGAGGAAGCACAATTCGAAAAAAACTTTGACGATTATTCATACCAACAGAATAGGCTGCTTCCGTTTGCCCATAATCGACAGCCTTAATCGCGCCTCGGAATATTTCTGCGAAATGCGCCCCATTACTTAATGCATAAGTAATAATGACAAAATACAGAGCATCCATTCTTGAAATATCAATATTAATGAACAAAAGGATTGCAGGCAGTCCATAAAAAACTAAAAATAATTGTATTAAAATAGGCGTTCCCCGAATGAATGAAATATACAAAATGACAAATTGATTCAAAATAGGGATACGAAATAATCTCAGGATGGCTGCCGCTATCCCGATGAACATTCCTAATAAAACGGATGCTGCTAGAATTTGCAATGTTACTCCAAGATAATAGATTAACGTCGGAATGAAATCGACGATTAATGAAGGATCAAATGCTTTCCCCATGCTTTAGCACCTCCGTGCTTACTGCCACTATCAAATTAAAATCCTACTGAATAGTCTGCGCCCAGCCACTTTTTACTTAGTTCGCTAACTACCCCATCTTTTTTCAGCTCCACAAGTGCTTCATCAATTCTCTTCTGTAAAGGCGTTTCTTCTTTTCTTAGCAAAAAGTATACTTTTGAATTAAGAAGGGGGTCACCTACAACCTTTTGCTGTGCATCTGCTTGTTTATTTAAGAAGTCGACTGCAAATGGTGTAGTAATGGTAGCATCCGCCCGACCAGTTTTGATTTGATTCTTCGTATCATCTACGCCTTGACCGGAATAGACAATTTCAATACCGGCATTATTTTCTTTATTATACTTTTCAAGAAAAACAGCAGAATTGCTCGTTGCACTCACTATCGCTTTTTTTCCTTTTAGATCTTTAATGGAGTGAATATCATTGTTGTCCTGGTGAACTGTAACTTGAAGGGGAAAGACATTATATGGTTCTTTATTAAATAGAAATTTTTCTTTTCGTTCATCATTCACCTCCATTTGGTGAGCAACAAAATCTATTTTGTTCGTTTCTAAGCTTAATAATAGATTAGAAAATTCCATCGTTTTAAATTCAAATTCATATTCAGGCAGCTTTTCATCGATTTGACGAACCAACTCGACATCATACCCTGTCAGCTTACCATTACTATCCAAAAAGCAAATATTAGGGAATTGCGTCCCCGTTCCAACAATGATTTTCTGAACTTTTTTATCTTTTGAATCTCCAGAACTTGATTTTGCTGTACTCGTTGTTTCCTTAGAAGAGCAAGCACCCAAAAAAGTAAGTAACAGTGCCATAACAATTAATAATGTTTTTTTCATCTCAAATTCCCCCGACGTTTTTAATCACTTACAATTGGGTCTTTATTTTCAAAAATGCGATACAGTGTTTCATCTAGAATTTTACGAAGATACACAATTTTTTCCCCATGGTGATCTCGTTCAGCAAAAATCTCATAGCCTCTTCTTTCATAAATGGAAACAAGCCAAGGATGACGTTCAGCTGTCGCCAAATAGACAGCCGGCGCTTTCACATGTTTCCGAAGTGCGTTTTCTTCCACCCAGGTTAACAAAGTCGAGCCCAAACCTTTTTGTTTGTATAGGGGGTCGACCGCAAACCACCAAATGAATGGGTACGGACTGAACTGATCAGGATCATTCCATGGATGACGAACTGTCACAGTGGAAACAATTTGGCCCTCCTGTTCTAAAACATAAGTGAGATTCCGCCTAATATTATTCGTCACTAGCTGCAAATCAGCAGTCGCAGCCAAAAAGTTAATATTCAATTCTCTAATTGGTTCATAAGCCCGAAGTGTAAGGTTTAGCACTTCGGGAGCATCCTTTACAGTGGCAAGACGAATTAGCTGTGTCATGATTAATACCCCGTTTCCATAACTCATTATTTATACAAGAATAGTTGGATTTAAATCAACAATTTTTCCTTTTTCACTCGTTCTAGCTCTATTTCATCTAGTTCATTTCCATTTAAGAATTAGTCATCTTTTTTAGTCCGTTAAATTTTGTTATTGTAAGCGTTCGAGTACTTTTTCAAGATAGGGTATGCCAATTTCCGTAACACTCTCATATACGTTACCTCTCCCAATTTCAATAATAGGCACATACCGAACACCATATTTGATTTCTAAAATATCTCGCCTTTCATCATGATTGGTAACATCCACCGTTTGATAAGCTATCTCCTTTTCTTTTAAATATTGTTTAACCTCTTCGCAATAGTGACAACCTTGTTTTGACCAAACCACGACGGATAACGCTTCTCCCATTTCTTTTTCCTCCTTTAATTTTTAAAATAATACATCAATTATTGATTAATCTTTTCTTTCGCATAACGATTTTCCGGGAATGGAAGCCCCAAGTTGCCTCTTAATGTTTCTGCTTCATATTCAGTACGATATATTCCCCTTTTTTGAAGGATAGGTATCACATAAGATACAAAGTCACTTAAAGCATTGGGAACACTTGAAGCAAAGATAAATCCGTCCGCCCCCTTCTCTTCGAACCATTGCTGAATCAAATACGCCACTTTCTCTGGAGTTCCAATAAAAGAAGACCGGGGTGTAGCCTCATTAAGTGCTACTTGACGGAGCGTTAACTGTTTCTCCTTGGCCTCATGTTTAATTCGATCAGTCGTACTTCGGAAACTGTTTTTCCCGATGTCTCCGAGATCTGGGAAAGGTGCATCCAGTTCATATTGGGTAAAATCATGATGATCGAAGTATCGTCCCAAATAGTCAAGCGCCTTATCTATAGAAACCAGGTTAGCAAGTTCTTGATATTTATGCTCAGCCTCTTCCTCAGTTGCACCAATGATTGGCGCGATACCTGGCAGAATAACAATTTCATCAGGTTTTCTTCCGAATGCAATAGCCCTGTTTTTTACATCTTGATAAAAAATCTTGGCATCTTCCAAGGTTGGTTGACCTGTAAAGATTGCATCCGCTTCTTTAGCCGCAAGATTCTTTCCAGCTTCTGATGAACCTGCTTGAAAAACGACAGGTCTCCCCTGTTTAGATCTAGCCATGTTGAGTGGTCCTTGCACGGAGAAAAATTCTCCTTTATGTTTTAATCGATGCATTTTAGAAGGATCAAAAAACTCACCGGACTCTTTATCCCGAGTAAACGCGTCATCCTCCCATGAATCCCAAAGCCCTTTGGTAACTTGTATATATTCTGATGCTATCCGATACCGTTTGGCATGATCAGGGTGTTCTTCAATCGTTTTGTTATAGTTCAAGGCCGTACTCTCAAGAGGGGTAGTAACAAGGTTCCATCCGCCACGACCTTGACTAATGTGATCGAGTGAAGCAAATTGCCGGGCTACAGTAAATGGCTCACTGTATGAGGTGGAAACTGTTCCGACAAGTCCTATTCTTGATGTGAAAGCAGCGAGTGCGGATAAAATGGTAAGTGGTTCAAATCGATTTAAAAAATGTGGGATTGACTTCTCATTGATAAACAAACCGTCTGCAATGAAAAGTAAATCGAACTTTCCCTCTTCAGCCTTCTGGCCCTGCTCCTTATAAAATTCAAGATTAACACTGGCATCTGCTTGAATATCAGGATGTCTCCAACCAGATATACTCCCTCCAACTCCATGAATAAGCGCTCCAAATTTCAACTTTCTCTGCTCAGACATCCATACTCCTCCTTTAATCAATCGGTATTTAACTTTGCGACATCCAGCATCCTCCCTAATTACTGAAGACTTTTTAATTTTGGCTCGTAACGTGTTTCTCTTCAGCTAAGGCTAATTGAAGCGGACTCAACAATCGAAAAGATCGGAACCTTTCTGCTTCCTTTAAAATCGGCGAATGTAGGATAAACTCATCTACCCCATACTTTTCATGTAAATTTGCTAAGACTTCCTTTACATAAGAGGGAGTTCCAGCAATAATATTGGAATCTTGTTCTTCTATTTCGTAAGGCTCCCCAGATTGCTTCCCAAATAACTCTGCTTGCACCTGTGTTTGAACGGTGACAGAACGACCGCTTTTAAGATGAACTTTCACAATCTTCTGATCACCCGTTAACTGTTCTGCTTCCTGTTGTGAAGGAGCAGCAATCACTGAAACCGATACCTTAAAGCTCCCAGTTGGAAAGATACTTTGGTAAATGCGTGAAGCATCTTCGAGTACAGTCTCATTACTATTGATAAATCGGGCAAATACATAAGCTATACCCAGATCGGCTGCTAACCTGGCACTGTCAGCACTTGCACCAAGCAAAAACATCTTTGGCTTTTTGGGAGGGAGTGGTGTCGCTTGAATGCCTGCAAGCGGGTGAGTTTCATTGATTGAATTTTCGATTATTCTGTGCAAGAAAGATAACCGCTCTTCGAAATCTTTTCCATCATTCACAGTTCCAAACTGTAGTGCCTTCGTTGATAAGGGAAGACCACCTGGTGCCTTTCCGATGCCAAGGTCTACCCTGCCTGGCGAAAGATTTGATAACACATGAAAGTTTTCCGCCACTTTATATGGACTATAATGCTGAAGCATAACACCTCCGGATCCTACCCGAATCGATTTTGTTTGGGCTAATAAATAAGAAATCAATACTTCCGGGGAGGACCCCGCTAGCTGTTCGGCATGATGATGTTCCGATACCCAGAAACGGGTATATCCCCACTCTTCTGCATGTCTAGCCAGATTAATCGTTTTCTGCAGTGCATCAAATGCTGAAGTTCCTGGAAATATTGGGCTTTGATCTAAAATGCCAAGCTTATAACTCATATTCAATCCCCCGCTTTAATTCAAAGTTCACTTATGCGAATAATTATATTTTGACTTATCCTATCACCTAAAACATGCTAATGACAATGGTTTAACCAATAGAAAAAAATATTGTATGGATAGAAAAAATCTATCAATTCGATTGTATTTGTAATTTCTGATGGTTTTTCTCAAATTTCCGAATTGATAAAAGAATGTCTTTCCATAATAAAGGTGATTCCAACCCGTGATTTAAATGCGTTAGATAGATGTGCTGCTTTATCTTGATTAAATGTGACACATCCACTTCAACCAAAGTTCCTTGTTCTAACTCTTTTTTAATGCATAAGTACGGTAAAAATCCGATACTGGTTCTGCTAAGAATTAGCGACTTCGCAACTTCCAGGTGATCAACCTGAAATTCAATGCGCGGCTCTACATTAGATACTTCAAAAATTTTATGAACGTGGTTCCAGTCAAACGCACCACACTCAAAAAACACCAACGGCTCCATGGCTAATTCCTGTACTGTTAGCTCAGTTTGAAGTTGAAATGGATGACCTGGATACACAACTAAACGAATCGAATTATCAAGGGTTTTGTAATTTTGCAGACCACTATGTGTAACATCCTTCATAAAGGCTATATCAACCTGTTTCTGAAGCAATTTTTCCATTAATGCATCATTTGTTGCTGAAATAAATTTAAAGCGTAAATTTGGGTTTTCCTTTTTCCATAGAGGAAGAGCATATGGAATAAAGTATTGCGATGTAATGATATTAGCCCCTATGGTTATTTCCTCCAGTTCTCTTCCTGTTTTCAACTGCTTTTTCCCCTGGTGAAAGGTACGAATAATTTGATCGGCAAATGGAATGAAGGCCTTCCCTTTTTCCGTTAAAATAATCCCTCTCCCTTGCCTCTCAAATAGTACTGAATCAAGTTCACTCTCAAGCGTCTTAATTCTTGCCGAAACAGTCGGTTGTGATAAAAACATTGCCTCTGCGGCTTTATGAAAACTATTAAGGTGAACAACATACATAAAAGCTTCAATATGATCAATATTCATCCTGCCAACTCCTTTTTCCAAAATGAACGCAAAAAGCTCCTGTTCGCTTATCGCGTTCAGGAGCTTTTGGTTGTCCAATCAGCTCATCCTCTAATAATGATTCTTTCTCCGATTTTAATCCTATAAAACCAATAAGTAAAGTGTAATTTAATTAACTGAACAACATGCAAATCACGATATATTTATTGGGATTTCATTCAACATGATATTCAAGGAACGCAATACTATTTATAGAGAAGAAAATATAAGGATTCTAAGTAAATAAAACTAATAATTTTTTTCTCTTTCTGCCTGTCTTTCACTCTTAAGTGTGTATCAATTTCACGAAATTTGGATGGTCCATAAATTCTGCCTTCTTTATTTAAATGGTTTACCCCAATGGACTTGGCCGTTTCATTCCATCCTGTCTACTACGTTATATTTTTTTCTCCTTATAAAAAAGAAAAGAAAGGTCATCCTAATGGAGTAATTCCAATAATGACATAAGGAGAGAAACTGCATGCCTCAACAACAAATTGATATCAATCAATTAAATCAAGCAAAAGCAAACGTTACCCTTACGCAAACCTTACTTTCACAAGCAATTGAAAAATCTTCTTCTGATCCAACTTTGGCACAAGAAGCCATTAAACAAGCAGCTCAAGAAATCGCACAAGCCCAATCTTCCGTAAATCAGGTATACAGTGCCGTGCAAGCGCCGCAAGCGGAATGATTTTGGTGAAATGAAAATAAAAGAAGCCTATATCCCACTTGAGGAATAGGCCTTTTAGTAACAAATATTTTTTGGGCATCCATGCTTTTTCAACCCCACTTATTTATGGAGGTATGCTTTGTGGAAATCTAAACGCATTGTCCGGATTATCGGATAAATCTTGCGGAAAGACACATTCCATAAGCTGTTTGATTCTTTCCCCCTGCTGGCCCTCCCTTATAATGGGGCAAAATATCTTTATTCGTGAGTTCCACAGCTTTACTCTTGAATTTTACTGATTACTCGTGAATTACAACAATTGACCCACAAAGACAAAAAAGCCCTTCTCGAATTAAGAGAAGGGCTTTCAAATAGAATTTCTTATCCAGAAATCTCATCATCGGTTTTAACATCCAATGGTGTTCGTTTATCCATTTTCAGCATGTAATAACTTACCACAACCAAGGCTAGGAAAACGATTCCGACGACCAAGGAAATCCGGGTACTCGGATTGAACCACATACCGACCAGCACCATCAGCAAAAAGGCTATTGTCGCATAGTTACTGTAAGGGGCCAACGGCATTTTGAACGGATGCTTCTCCATTTCAGCGGCATTTACCTTTCTGAATTTAAGCTCACTGATCAGTAAGACAAACCATGGAATCATCCCGGGCAATACACTCGCACTGTACACATAAAGGAATAATTGCGGCGGTGCAAGGTAATTCAGGATAACCCCGATGCCTAATCCTAATAGTACAGCGATCGTACAATATGCCGGAACTCCATTTTTAGATACTTTTGCAAAGATTTTCGGTGCTTGGCCATTCAATGCCAGTGTGTAAAGCATACGCCCTGCACTGAAAATACCACTGTTGCATCCAGACATTGCCGCAGTGATTACGACAAAGTTAATGATGCCTGCCGCCGCAGTGATACCGACTTTAGCAAAGGTTGAAACGAATGGACTTCCGATATCATCCAGTTTATCCCAAGGATAAACCGTCACGATGACGAATATGGCACCAATATAGAAAATTAAAATGCGCCATATGATTGATTTAATCGCTGTTGTTACGGTCTTCGTTGGATTTTTCGCTTCTCCGGCTGTGATGCCGATAAGCTCAACTCCTTGATAGGAAGCCACGACAAGCGAAAGCGCAAAGAAGAATCCTGTCCATCCTCCCGTAAAGAAGCCTCCATTTGCCCATAGATTCGATAATCCAATCGCATCTCCGCCATTCCCAATTCCAAAGAAGATAAGGCCTAGGCCGGCAATGATCATCAATACAATCGTTATGATTTTTATAAGCGCAAACCAGAATTCAAATTCCCCGAAGGATTTTACGGAAATGAGGTTGGCAGCCCCCAAGATGATCATGGCCACCACACCTGGTACCCACGCCGGTAACTCCGGGAACCAATATTGCATATACAGCCCAACCGCGATGATTTCGGACATTCCGACGATTACCCATTGAAACCAATTGCTCCAAGCTGTCATATAACCTGCCAAAGGATGTATATAACTGCTTGCAAAGGTTGCAAAAGAACCTGTAGTCGGTTCTAAATATAGCATCTCACCCATAGAACGCATGATGAAAAATATAAAAATACCTGCGATGGCATAAGCAAGCATTACAGAGGGCCCGGTCCATTTGATCGTGCTAGCCGACCCCATGAATAACCCGACACCGATGGTTCCGCCCAAAGCTATCATTTGAATATGACGTGCTTCCAGCCCTCTCTTTAATTCCTTGTTTGACATGATAAACTCCCCCAGGTGCAATATCGGCAATGCTTTTCTATCCTTACCACGAATGGCTCTCCATTCATTATTGCGGTTAGAAATGCTTTATCGTAATAAATATTACATAACACTTCAATTTTCTTTTCTTATCTTATAATAGTAAATATTCTGTAAAAATACAATTGTATTTTTCAAATAAACAGTTGCCAAATATATCTTGGCAATATCCCCAATCTAAAAATATCATTTTAAAAAAATGATGATCAGTATTTCATAATAGTTATAATTCAAAATGAATAGAAAACAATAACTAGTGCTTAAACCTTTGCAAGTAACGTTCCTTATAAAATCGCCTATAATGCCTGTTTCCCCTCAAAAAATTTGTTGACCTCCCGAATAATAGATGATAGAATTCCAATATTATTTTATAAGTATAATGAATGATCCAGCAGTGGAAGATTATCACTGACTGACATTCCTTCACAACCGCATACAAGCAAGCGATGAATGCTATGGATGACACTATAGCAGGAGCAGCTTCTGGAGAGACTGCACAAGATGCAGCGCCGAAGGATTCACAATCTCAGGCAAAAGGACAGAAGAGTAACGAATGATAGATTGTTATTCTGAACCCTTTAAGAGATTGGTATTATCCAATCTCTTTTTTTATTGTCCATTTTGTGATTGGACTAAAAACAACAACGTTAAAACCAATGGGAAAGGCAGGCTGGGCGAAAAAATCACCTCCCTCTCCAAGACCATGCAAGTTGAAATCATTCACTACCAAGACTATTAAAGACGGGGGAGTTCGAATTGGCTAAACAGGAATTAAAAAGAGATTTAAAAAATCGACATGTACAATTGATTGCAATAGGAGGAACCATTGGCACCGGTTTATTTTTAGGTTCCGGAAGAGCCATACAATTGGCAGGACCTTCCATTATATTTTCCTATCTGATAATAGGGATTGCCTTGTTTTTTGTGATGAGGGCCCTAGGGGAATTGCTCTTATCCAATGCAGGATATGCATCATTCACTGAATTCGCAACCGAATATGTCGGTCCATGGGCTGGCTTCGTGACAGGTTGGACATATTGGTTTTGTTGGATCATGACCGCAATGGCCGACATCATAGCTGTCGGTGTCTATATACAATATTGGTTTGATGTCCCTCAATGGATTCCGGCACTAATATGCCTGGTCATTCTGTTAGGATTGAACCTATTGACCGTTAAGATATTTGGCGAATTGGAATTCTGGTTTGCCCTCATTAAAGTAATCACGATCATCACCTTGATCATCGTAGGCATCTTTCTTTTGATCATCGGTTTCAATACCCATACCGGAACTGTTTCCCTTACGAACCTATGGAATCATGGTGGCCTGTTCCCCAATGGCATTTCCGGATTCCTATTATCTTTACAGTTGGTCGTCTTTTCATTTGTCGGTGTCGAATTGGTCGGGGTATCCGCAGCAGAAACGGCGAACCCGAGAAAGAACATTCCATCTGCCATCAATAAAATCCCTGTCCGGATTTTACTTTTCTATGTTGGTGCCATATTCGTCATTCTCTGCGTCAACCCATGGACACAACTGGATGCCACGAGCAGCCCATTTGTAGAGGTCTTTGCATTAATCGGAATTCCAGTTGCAGCAGGGATCATTAACTTTGTCGTTTTGACATCCGCTGCTTCAGCATGCAACAGCGGTTTATTTTCAACAAGCCGAATACTCTATACATTAAGCAGGAATGGCGAAGCCCCTGCTAAGCTTGAAACATTAAATAAGCAGGCTGTTCCGAGCAATGCCTTATTAACATCTACAATCGTTGTATCAATAGGGGCATTATTAAGCAAGCTGATACCGGAACAGGCATTTACCGTCGTGACGACCATCAGTGCCATCTGTTTCATATGGGTATGGGGCATTATCTTGATCTCCCATATCAAGTATTCAAAAACAAGGCCTGACCTAAGAGCAGAATCGACTTTCAAGGCTCCTTTTACCCCCTTTGTCAATTACGTCATTTTAGGATTATTCCTGTTCATCCTTATTGTTATGCTATTCGCTGAAACTACACGACTATCACTGCTCTTGACCCCAATTTGGTTCATACTCTTGGTGATACTATATAACTACCGAAAAAAAAGATAGCTATTGCAAGTAAAGCCTTGAACTCAATATGAATTCAAGGCTTTATCCGTTTTATGAAACACGACAGGGTTCGGCTGTCTGTGCATTGTTGCTAAAATATATTAGGCAACTGCATTAAATTTTATATCAAAATAGTGTAAGCTAATATATATTATCGGACCTTCTTAGAAAGTTAATCAATCATGTATGAATATTTCATCCCGGTTTTGGTCCACCCATCCATCAGTGGCATCGAAGAATAGACCCCCATTGGTGGACGTTTCACTTTATTTAAAACGGAGGGGTTTGTTTAATGAAGATTATATATATTCTTACTTTAGTTCCTTTTATAGGCATACTAGGATTTGTACCTTTTGTTAATAGAATAGAACCATATGTATTAGGGATGCCTTTCAATATGTTCTGGATGGCTATGTGGGTGGTCCTTACCTCTGCCATACTGGGCATCATGTATAAACTGGATCCCAGGAATCGGGAAGGTGACCAGGAATGAATATTGCTCTCTTAATCATTTTAGCATTTTTACTTCTAGCGATATTTTTAGGAATACGCTCTTCAAAAGGAAAAGATATGGACTTGGAACAATGGACGGTGGGCGGACGTGGTTTTGGTGCGATTTTCGTCTTTCTGCTGATGGCCGGGGAAATCTATACGACCTTCTCCTTCCTTGGCGGCAGCGGCTGGGCTTATGACAAGGGCGCCCCTGCTCTATATGTTCTAATTTACATTACTTTGTCTTACGTATTATCCTATTGGCTCCTACCGGAAATATGGAGATATGCCAAAGAAAATAAACTGATGTCTCAATCCGATTTCTTTGTAAGCAAATATAAGAGTCCTAGTTTAGGAATTTTGGCGGCGCTTGTCGGTGTGGTATCGATGATTCCAGTGATTGTCGTACAGCTGAAAGGATTGGGGATCATTGTCTCAGAAGCATCTTATGGTGCCATCTCAATGTCTGAGGCAGTTTGGATGGGGGCAATCAGCCTTACCATTTATGTGATGATCTCCGGTATACACGGTTCAGTTTGGACAGCGGTCATTAAGGATATTATGATGGTCGCCATAATAGGATTCTTAGGGATTTATCTGCCGATTCATTACTTTGGCGGATTTCAGCCTATGTTTGAAGCAATTGATGCGGTCAAGCCTGGTTTTCTAAAGTTCCCTGATCAGGGACTTAGCGTATCATGGTTTATCTCCACGGTAATATTGCTCGTATTCGGTTTCTATATGTGGCCCCAAGTTTTCAGCGCTGTTTATTCAGCACGCAGTGGCAAGGTATTTCGAAAAAATGCCATCATCAGCCCTTTATATACACTCATGCTGTTATTCGTCTTTTTCGTTGGTTTTACTGCTATATTGAAAGTGCCCGGACTCGTTGGAGCGGATGCAGACCTCTCATTGCTGCGCCTTTCAATCGAGACCTTTGATCCATGGTTTATAGGCATAATCGGCGGCGCTGGATTGTTGACCGCATTGGTGCCGGGATCCATGCTTTTGATGAGCGTCGCTACACTGCTTGCGAAAAACGTCTACAAGGAATTTGCACCTGCAGTATCCGATCGCCACGTTGTACGATTGGCAAAGTTCCTTGTTCCAGTCATTGCCCTTATAGCCGTCTACTTCACCTTGAACGGCGGCGAAACGATGTCAGCATTAATCCTTATGGGATACAGTCTCATCACACAGCTTTTTCCGTCCCTTCTCTTTAGTCTGACCAGGAATAATCCGATCAATAAATTTGGCGCAATCGCCGGCATCATCACAGGATTGGCCATCGTAATCTGCATTACACTCAGTCATTCGACAATAGGGACCTTGTTTCCATCCTTGCCGCAAGCCGCGAAAGATTTGAATGTGGGAATCATCGCATTGGCAGTCAATTTCATTGTGATGATCACAGTAAGTTTTGCTTTCAGAAAGCACGCGATTCAGTTGGAACCTAAAACCGTTAGCGATATATGAAGCACTCTCTGATGCTGGTTATTTTGGATAGGGAAACATTAGAAGAACATCGAAAGGCTCAGTCAAGAGACTGAGCCTTCCTTATTATCGACATCCAAAGCCATGATTCCCCATTTCTTAAGAGTGACTATAGAAAGTTAATAGCAGACAAAAAACTATGTCCCATAATAAACTAGTCTTTTTTGTTTATCATCCTATCCCCTATTTTAAGTAATAAATACAACGAAAAAATAATCATCAAGGTTCGGGCCACTACCAGACCATCAATAGCTAATGCATATCCTTTAGGTATTAATAATTTAGGGTTTAAGCAAAAAGTAATCGATATCACGAAAGTTATTAAAATCAGGATAAAACCAAACTGAGATCTATTTGACATGAACATTCCGCCTTATATTATGTATTTTACAAAAATAGCATCTTTTTCCGGGAATAACCTACACTTATTAGCATTGGGGAGATCTCCGTTGCAAAAAACAAAATAAATAGCCACCCCAATAAAGAATGACTATATATCATGAAATATGAGCTTTCACAGTCAGCAGATAAAATGCATCGTATTGCTTCCAAGACAACAAAAAATACGCTTTCAGGAGGTTCGGGCTTTTAATTGGGAGTTTGGAGCAAATACTCGTGAGTTTGACTCGTCAGTTTCATGCCTGTTTAACCTCCCTTTTTACCCCGTACCTTCAGTAATCCACTAAAGCCTTCCTGCAATCATTCAAAGCTTTGACCATTTCCTTATATTCCTGCAACTCTTGTTCCAGTTTTTGTTTTCTATCCATAATCATCCTCGTAACCTCTTTCGGACTGGGCCCGCCTTGAATGCTTCTAATCTCCACAAAATATTCGGGAGAGATTATTTTTTCCCATTCATCTTCTGCTAAATTCACTGAAACGAATTCATTGATAATCTTGTTGATTTCTTTTGTTTCCCAATCATATAGCTCTTTCCCTTCACTAATCGACCTTTTTGCAATATGACTGGCTATGGTATGGGCTTTTCTAAATGATATTTCGTAATCTCTTGATAGGGTATCCGCTAATTCAGTAATCGTTATACTGGATTTTGCGGCCATCTTCTTTGTATGTTCTTCATTTACTTTCAAAGTCGATATGACGGCATACATAAGTTTCATGACACGTCCTGCATTCGAAAAAGCCCGATATAAATGCGGCTGTAAATCATCCTCCGTATCGACGATATCACCGAATGGTGTATTGTGGATCATATTCATTGCAGCAAGTGCATCACCATAGGAACTGCTTGCAATCGAACGGGAATGTTCAATTGAGACTGGATTTCTTTTTTGCGGCATGATGCTGCTCACTTGTACATAGGGATCCGCCACATGAAATGTACCAAACTCCCTAGTCACATGCTGCAGGAAATCTTGAATCCATCTTCCAGTATTGACCATGCACGTCATGATGGCAGTTGCGGTTTCCAATAAATAATCTGCCCCGCCTATCGAGTCATAGGAATTCTCAATCACCGAATCAAATCCAAGCAGTTCGGCAGTACGGTCCCTGCTGATCGGAAAACCGGTAGTCGTTAATGCTGCGGCACCCAATGGGGATTGGTTGACCGTTCCATAGGCTGCCCATAACCTGCCAATATCCCTTTGAAGCACATCATAAATGGCTAAAAAGTAATGTCCTATCGTAGTTGGTTGAGCCGGTTGGGTATGCGTGTAACCTGTAATATAGGTTTCTGTATGTTTTTCAGCCTGCACCAAGAATGCCTCACTCAAATGGGTTGCATAGCCAATCAATTGGAGCAGATGACCTCTCAAAACAAGTCGGTACATTGCAACTCCCATATCATTACGACTGCGGCCGATATGAATCTTCCCTGCAAGTTCATGACCGATTTCCTCACCGACTTTTGCCTCCATCATGAAAAATAAGTCTTCGAATTGGGGCTGATAGGTCAACCGCGCGAGATCTGTTTGGGCCACTTTCCGAATCCCATCAAGCATGATTTTCGCCTCTTCATCTTTAATGATCTTTTGTTCCGAAAGCATGATGACATGTGCCCGGTGAATATCGAACATAGCGTGAAATAAGTAATCTCTTTGATCATTAAAAACAGGCATCAGAAGTTCTTCTGCATATGTTTTTCCTGGAAAGGCAATACCTTCATTTTTGATAAATTCTTCAAGCCTGCTCATCTTTGAACCTCCAATTTATAAAGCTTTTTCCGCTTTGATTCCAAAAAACTTGTTCGAAATAAAGAGAACGATTACAATCAGCGTGATTTGAATCATCCCATAGGCAGCTGCCTGCCCCATATTGAACATCCGAAGCTGATTCATGATTTCAATGGATATGGGCCTGTTTGAAATCGTGTACAACAGGACCGAGGTCGGGAATTCCCCCACAGATTCGATAAATGCCAATAATGTCCCTGATAAAACGCCAGGCATAATAATCGGAAATATGACCTTTCTGAAGGTATAAAACCACTTTGCCCCCAAGTTTCTGGCTGCTTCTTCAATCGAATCATCCAGCTGTTCCAGAACGGCGTTAGTCGAACGGACAACGAGTGGAATATGTCTGATGAAATAGGCAAGTGGCAATATCCAAAATGTTCCTACCAATATTTGACCGAAAGAAAAAACGCTAGGTTCATTGAATGCGAATATCAAGTTCATCCCTATGACGGTTGCAGGCAATGCCCAAGGAATCATGACTAGAATATCAACAAAGCTTTTCCCGACGAATTTCCGTTTGACAAGTACATAGGACGCCAGGACCCCAAATACCAGATTCGCCGACGTTGCAATAACCGCCATCAGTAAGCTATTTCGTAACGGTTTGAAGATATTGGGGTCTTCAAACAGAAGCCGGTAATTTTCCACATTAAATACTGTGGGATATGTTTGAAATGTCCAGGTTCCATCCGGCACAAGTGATAGCAATAGAATCGTAAAGTGCGGTAAAAGCAGAATAATAACTCCGATGATACCTATTATGACCATCACCCATTTCATAATCGGGTTCTTCACTTCACTCCTGTGTGCCCCAATTCCTTTCGAAGCCATGCGATAATCTTTCCTATTCTGATACCAACGCATGAATAATAGGAATGAAATCGAAACGATGGATAAAATGACGGATTGAGTAGCGGCAATTTCCATATCACCATTGATTTTTGAAAAATAAATTTGCAGGCTCAACACCCTGTAACCGCCAGCTAATAAAAACGGGGCACTGAAAGAAGCCATTGATATCATGAAAACAAGTAAAGAAGCGGCAACGATGGCAGGTGTCAATAATGGAAATGTCACCTGCCAAAAAACCTTGAACTTATTTGCGCCTAAGTTATAAGCGGCTTCTTCAAGTGACGGGTCTATTTTATTGATTGCAGCGGATACGGTCATATAAAAATAAACATACATTGTATAGGCATGCACGATAAGGATTCCCGATACCCCGCCAATTTTAAATGGAACTTTATCGAGACCAAACAGATCCTTGATGGCATTTGGAATTAATCCCGATTCACCATATAAAAACATAAAGGCCATGACCCCTACCAATGATGGAAGGACAATCGGCAAAATCGCTGCTGATGAAAAGAAGCTTCTGCCGGGAAAATCGTAACGATTAAAAATGAATGCGAGCGGAATGCCAATCAAGGCACTGACCAATACACTCAATAAGGATATATAAACGGAATTCCATAGAGCCTCTAAGTTCGTTTTCGATTCCTGTACGAAGAAGTCCTGATAATTTCCACTGGATATCGTTCCGTCTTTTTGCAGGCTTTCCATAAAGGTACTCAACGATGGGTAGAGTACATAAGCCACGAGCACCAATACAACCGGTATAAGGAGCCAAACCGTCAATCTCGTATCACGGTTTTTAATCATGGAGCATCACCGCTTATGACAGGGATAAGCCGCAGCTGTTTCTCAGGAAGCTGGACATACACTTCCTTTCCTTGATAAAAGTATCCAAAATCATGAGTGTTAAATACGTCGACCCTTAGTAAAACGTCTTGAACATCCACCATGACATTCACAACAGAACCAAAGAATTGGACGGATTTTATTTTACCTTTAAAAGTATTCATTCCTTCATCGGTCACATCCAGAATTCGGATTGCTTCAGGACGAATCGAAACAGCAAGGTCCTCATCCGTCTGTAGTATCGAAGTTCCTTCCCTAACTTGATCTTTTACATTCAATTTAATCGGTTGTTCACTATTTTTAAGGGCGACCACTATATTATCTTGTTGAACTTTTTCAACTTGAACGGGCAATAGATTAATCTCGCCTATAAAACTCGCCACAAAATCATTGGCCGGCCGATTATAGATTTCTGCCGGAGTCCCTACTTGGTGACATACACCATAATTGAACACAGCGATCCGATCGCTCATGGATAATGCCTCAGCCTGATCGTGTGTGACATAAATGGTGGTAATCCTATATTCACGCTGCAGCCTTAAGATTTCCACCCTCATTTCATCACGAAGCTTGGCGTCCAGATTACTTAATGGTTCATCCAGCAGTAATATTTCCGGTTCAATGACCAATGCCCTCGCAAGGGCCACCCGCTGCTGCTGCCCTCCGCTTAACTGGCTCACTTGACGATTCGAGTAGCTCTCCAGCCTGACCTTTTGGAGGGCATCCAGCACCCTCCTCTTTAAGTCAGCAGAAGAAACCTTTCTCACCCGCAAGCCAAATGCTACATTTTCAAAAACAGTCATGTGGGGAAAGAGGGCATAGTTTTGAAAAACCATGCCTGTATTTCTTTTCTCCGGAGGTACACGCGTCATATCTTTGCCGCCAAATCGGACGATACCTTTTGTTGGATAATAAAAACCGGCAATCATCCGAAGCGTTGTCGTTTTACCGCAGCCACTTGGACCAAGAAAGGTAAAAAATTCACCTTCTTGGATTTCCAGATTTAAATGATCAACAGCTATCGTTTTTCCGAAGGCTTTTTGGACATTCTCTATTTTTATTGACGCCATCCCAACGACACTTCCTTATTCTTTAATTTCCTTATCTCCACTTTTAATAGTTTCGTCCCAATATTTCATCCACTCGTCACCTTTTTCCTGGAATGCATTCCAATCAATATCCATCGCTTTAATTTTTGTTTCCGTGATCCATTCAGGTAAATCCTTCACATCACTTCTGGTCGGAATCCTGTAAAATTCATCTGCCAAAGTTTTGGCTGCTTCTGGTGAATTCACAAACTCATAAAAGGCTTCAGCCGCTTTTGGATGCTTGGCACCTTCAACGATAGCGATACCTTCTGTCAATACTGGCGTTCCGCTTTCTGGAATGACGAACTCAAACGGATAATTTTTATTTTCTTTCAGCATGACAACATCCGGCATTGCCCAAACGGAAAGTGAGCCCTCTCCTTTGGCTATCTTGTTATACATCATTTCAGGGTTCGCTGAATATTCCTTTGTGTTTTGGTCGAGCTTCTTTAACCAGTCATACCCCTCTTTTGGATCATTTGTATCCTTATACGTACGATAAATCATCGCAGAAAAAATTGTCCTCATCGTTCCGGAGGCTAACGGATAACGGATGATGATCTCGTCTTTCCACTTCGGATCGAGGAGCTCATCCCAATCTTTCGGAACCTCTTCTTTTGATAGTTCTTTGCTGTTATACATGATGACCTCCGGTGTCTGGCTCGTTCCCGTCCAATACCATTCCGGATCGTGGAATCCTTCATCGAGACTATCAGAATAGGTAGGTTCATATGCAGCCAGCAACCCATCATCTTTCGCTTGATTGAAGTTCGTGGAAGGTGCCCCCCACCAAACGTCTGCTTGCGGATTACTTTTCTCTGATCGAACACGGTCAAGGATTTCCTGAGACCCCATATCAAGCCACTCAACATCAATACCATATTCATCTTCGAACTGCTTTTCGAATTTTGATAAAATATCTTTGCCATGCGGTGAATAAACAACGATCTTATCTTCCATCTCACCCTTTTCTCCCTTGGCACCGCCAGCATCCGAATTCGTTTTCGTATCTGTACCGTTACACCCTGAAATCAATAGTGCTGCCGATAGTGTCAGTACTGAAACAAGCGACTTTTTCCTATTTTCCATTAATGATCCCCCTCATCACGAAAATTCAAAATGCCATCATATTCCCTTAAGAAAAGGGAAACCGCTCCTAGTACTCCTGCGTCTTCTCCCAGTTGTGAAGTTTTCATTTCTACTAAACTTGGAAGATATCGATCAACGATTTCCCGAATTCTAGGTAAAATGTATTCAGATGAATTTAATACACCACCTCCTAAAATAATCACTTCTGGATTCAGCAAACTAGCCGCATTGACAATTCCGCAGGCCAAATGTTCGATAGCTTCATTTATGACGGCCATAGCTGTTGCATCTCCTTTTTTTGCTGACAAAAAAGCATCCTCCCCCGATAGTTCGGTAGATTTGGCCCGTTCGAATAAAAAATGATGAGGATCCATGAGAACCTCCCTTGTAAAATGACCGCCAATCGACTTTCCTCCTGCGACACTTTCCAAATAGCCGTATCTATGGAAAATCGGCTTGAATTCACGCTTCATATCCTCTTTGTCCGTAACCATATATCCCATTTCCCCAGCTGCACTGGAAGCCCCTCTGTATAACTGGTTATTCAAGATAATGCCGCTTCCTATCCCCGTGCCTACAGCAATGAACAGCAAATTCCGCTTATTTTGTGCATTACCCAGCCACTGTTCACCTAGTGCAGCCGCGTTTACATCATTGTCTAGAAAAATTGGGAAATCAAAATACCGCTTCGCTTCGGCTATAAACGGATATTGTACCCAGCCTAAACTCGGTGCCTCTATTACTAATCCGCTTGCCGTTTGCGTTATACCAGGGATTCCGACACCCATCCCTAATATCCTGCCTTTCGCAATTTGATTCTTTGCAATTAACCGTTCGGTTTCAATCGCCACCTGTTCAAGCAGCCCTGATTGTAAATAGGTGCTTGTTGAAAAACTAGTATCGGCGAGGATGTTTCCAATTAAATCACTTAAAATGATCTTCACCTTCGTCCCGCCTATATCGACCCCAATGATATAGGCAGCCTTTTCATTAAAAAAGAGCTGTATGGGCCTCCTCCCACCTTGAGAAGAGGATTCTCCTATTCCTTTCTCAAATACCCATTTCTCCTGTATAAGTTCATCCACAGCCAGAGAAACAGTTGGTTTACTTAGCTGGAGTTTAACCGCGATTTCAGCTCTTGAAATGGGTGAACATTCTTGGATGCATTGAATGATTCTTTTTTTATTTACATACTTTTGATGACTGGGTGTTCTTTTAAAACTCATCACATCACGGCCTTACATCATTTAGTTAGTAAATCTTCCTAATTAAGTAAAAATATAACTCAAAAAAACTCTTCGTACAAGTTATTTTCTGAACATTCTAAATATTAATCTTTAATAGTTACTTCGAATCATTTACATTTATAACCAATAATGATATTTATTAGATAAGATTTTTCGCAGGTTAGTTAGAAAATATTACTAACCTACATTAATTTCTTCACAGACGCTTAGGTGTTTCATTAAAGTTGAAGGAGGTTAAAAGAATAATGAAAAATGCTTTGTTATCGTTGCTTTCCCTTTTTTTAGTTCTTGCATTATTGCCGTTTGGAGGTAGCGCTGCAAATCCTGATGAAACCAATGTTGAGTTATGGAATGCGGTCAAGCCGCTCGAGACGACTGTGACTTTCTTGAACAGCGGTGCCCATCCAGATGATGAACGCAGTGACTTCCTTGCTTATCTATCCCGAGGGTTAGGGGTGAAGACATCCAGCCTGATTGCAAACCGTGGTGAAGGAGGACAAAATGAAATAGGGGATGAACTGGACAATGCTCTTGGTATCATCCGTTCGAGGGAAATGATAGAAGCTGCAAAAATCACCGGGGTTAAGGCCTATCATCTAAGTGAGACTACCTCAGACCCCATTTATGATTTCGGCTTCTCTAAAACACCAGAGGAAACATTAGAAAAATGGGGCGAAGAACTCACATATGAACGGCTTATCCGCTTTATTCGGACGTATCAGCCGGATATATTGATGCCATCCTTTCAGAATGATAATACACAGCATGGACATCATCGAACAATGACAATCTTAAGTGAACGCGCGTTTAAGGATGCTGCCGACCCAACTGTTTTTCCACAACAATTGAAACAAGGTCTATCAATATGGCAAGTGAAAAAGTTATATTTGCCCGTTTCCTCGGCAGATCAAGCAACCACGTCTATTGAAATCGGTAAATATGACCCAATATACAATATGACTTATCCACAGCTTGGAGAACAATCCCGCTATCTGCATAAAAGCCAAGGCATGGGTTCGGATATCCCTGCAGCACCTCGCCAGATCCATCTAGATTTGAAACAAAGCTCAGTTGATACAAAAAGCCAGTCGGACCTCTTCGCGGGTGTACCTTACAATTTTACTGAATGGGCTGAAAAACTACCTCGCTCAGCTTCAAAATTAAAAGGTGAAGTTAAATACCTGCAACGCAATTTGGACGCTGTTATTACGGCCTATCCAAATGATAAACGTGTTTTTTCTACATCCCAAACAGCCCTCTCCAAAGTTCGTTCAATTACTGCGCAAGTCAAAAAGGCAAAGCTAAGCCCTGCCATTAAGAACGATTTGCTTCATAAGCTCTCATTAAAAGAAGATCAATTGCAAACCGTCAGTTATGTTTCCTCAGGACTCGAAGTTCAAGCTAAAGCAGCTTCAAAGATCCTTACGAAAGGTCAAAAAACGTATGTAACCGTAACCGTGAAGAATAACGGGAAACAAACATTGAAAAAAGTCGCTGCAGCATTGAATGTGCCTAAAGGATGGAAGAGCAAAACAAAGTCTAAAGATGTCAATCTAGCACCAAATAAATCAACGAAGATGACCTACCTGGTTGAAGTCCCTGAAGATGCAGCTTATTACCATGCCTATGATGAGTCAACCATTACAACCAGCATTTCTTATAAATACGGCAGCACAAAAACTGCCATCAAGGAAGAATTGGACGGAACGATTGCTGTCCTTCCCGACGTTGGCCTTACCCTATCTCCTGAAGACATCGTCGTAAATACAGCAGATGTTAAAAAGGAAATCCCTGTGACTGTAACCTTGAAAAACTATACAGAAGGCAAAGCATCAGCAAAGGTCGCTTTAAAAGTCCCCGAAAATTGGGGAATTCAACCCAAAAATCCCACGGTATCATTTAAGGAAAAATCAGAAGAAAAACAAGTGAAGTTCACCCTCAGACCATCGAAAACAATTCAAAATGGTGAATATCAGGTTAAGGCAGTTGCTACTGTCAATGGAAAAACCTTTGATTCGACCATTCAGGAAATTTCTTATGACCATATCGGAACATTCTATTACCAATACCCGGCAGCTATCAACACCGTTGCATTTGAGCTTTTGATGCCCGCTTCATTAAAAGTTGGTTATATTGAAAGCGGCTTCGATAAAGTGGCGGATTACTTAAGCAATGCAGGTCTTAACATCACGAAGTTAACAGCAACTGATTTAACTGAAGGTGATTTAAGCCAATATGACACGATCGTTACAGGCATACGCGCCTATCTATCCAGGGAAGATTTAAAGGCAAATAACGCTCGCTTGCTTGAATATGTGGAAAACGGCGGTCATTTCGTCGTTCAATACCATAAACCGGGTGATGGTTGGGATGCAGAGAAAACTGCTCCATATCCTCTTACCCTTGGGAATCCTTCCATTCGCTGGCGGGTAACCGATGAAAATGCCGCGGTAAACGTGTCGAAGCCAGAATCGGCGCTATTTAACTATCCAAATAAAATAACAAGGGATGACTGGAGCAATTGGGTGCAAGAAAGAGGATTGTACTTCCCGATGAAGTGGGATGAACGGTTTGAAACGTTCATTTCGATGGCCGATCCAAATGAAGAACCATTTGATGGCGGAATCCTTATGGCTAAATACGGTAATGGCACCTACCTCTATACCAACCTTGTCCTATACAGGCAAATTCAAGGCCAGATTCCAGGCGGATATCGGATCATGACGAACTTGATTAGTTACGGTGACAAGTAAATAGAGAAGAAACCTATGCATGTGTTGAATGCATAGGTTTCTTTTTTTGATGTTTGCCCGATCGAAGCAGATATAAATAAAAACATCGACTGACAGATAGGTTTCTACTCTTCAATAAAAAGAGTTATGCACAAAGATAAGGGAAAGTCTATGCGTTTGGGCTTCCTCTCCCCGCATTCCTTTGTCCACACTTTATGCATAACTTCATTCATGATCTACCATGATTTCTTACAGGCATCCCTTTAAAGCACTTTGCTCAAGAATGCTTTGGTTCTTTCGTGCTGAGGGTTACCGAATAATTCATTCGGCTCATTTTCTTCCACGATATACCCTCCATCCATGAATATGACCCGGTCCCCGACTTCCCGGGCAAAGCCCATTTCATGCGTAACAACGACCATTGTCATGCCTTCTTTTGCAAGTTGTTTCATTACCTCCAAAACATCCCCGACCATTTCAGGGTCAAGAGCCGAAGTCGGTTCATCGAATAGCATGATCTTCGGATTCATCGCTAATGCCCTCGCGATGGCGACCCGTTGTTTTTGTCCGCCGGAAAGTTCCCCTGGATAGCTATTTGCTTTTTCCTTAAGACCAACCTTATCCAATAACTCAAGCGCTAACCTTCCTGCTTCCGCTTTATCGGTGGCATGAATTTTAATAGGGCCCAAAGTTATGTTTTCCATTACGGTTTTATGAGGGAATAGATTGAAATGTTGAAAAACCATTCCAACTTCTTGCCGGACTTTGTTTATATTGATTTTCCCTTTAGGATCGGTAATATCATGTCCGTTAATGACCACCTCACCGCCCGTAACTTCCTCAAGGAGATTCAGGCAACGCAGAAATGTACTCTTTCCAGATCCAGAGGGGCCTATTACGCAAATTACTTCCTTTTCCTGCACTTCTGCATTAATATCTTTTAAAACCTCGACAGTCCCAAATGATTTTCTCAGTTTTTTTACAGTAATGATGCTCATCGAACATGTACCCTCCTCTCTATGAAATTAGCAATTAGGGTTAACAAATAGATGATGATAAAGTAAATCACACCAACAGCCAGCCAAATCTTGAATGCCTCAAAGGTTGCCGAAGCCTGAATCTGGCCTTGCTGGGTTAGATCCGCTATACCAATGACTGATAGGAGAGAAGTGTCTTTCAAGCTGATGATCGATTGGTTCGTAATGGTAGGGAGCATCCTTCTAAAGGCTTGCGGCAGCACGACATATCTCATCGTTTGAGTACCAGTGAACCCGATTGACCTTGCCGCTTCCGTTTGTCCTTTATCAATGGATTGTATCCCTGCCCTTATTATTTCAGCAAAATATGCCCCTGCATTGATTGCAACGGTAATTATTCCGGCTGTTGTACTGTTCAAAGAAATCAAATTCAGTGAATTCACACCAAAATATATAAAAAACAACTGCACAATGAACGGTGTCCCACGTATCGCATCCACATAAACCTTTGCAATCCAGTTTAAGATCTTGATGGGGGCAAGTCGCAGCAAGGCCACCACTAAACCAATCAAAAAACCTAAGATAATGGCAATCACAAAGATATAAAGTGTCACCTGAAGTCCTTTTAATAATATAGGCAATGCCGCAACAATTATATCCATTCCTTACACCCCTTTGAAAAAGAAAGCGCGCTTTAAGCGCGCCTATTAAGCTTTAATCTATTATTTATTCACCAAGATACGTTTTAATTATCTCATCATATGTGCCGTCTTTTTTCAGATTGGCAAGACCATCATTTATTTTTTTCAATAAATCTTCGTTTTTCCCTTTCAATACAGCAATTCCATACTGGTCACCATTCAAACGGTCACCTACGATTTTCAACCCAAGATCTTTTTGGGCGATTGCATAGGAGATAACAGGATAATCTTCTATAAGAGCATCGGCGTTGCCGTTTGCCACTTCCTGGAACATTGCTGGACTATCATTGAATTGAACAACTTTTATTCCTAGTTTCGTAGCATTATCCTGTGCATATTTAGCACCTGTTGTCCCTTTTTTCACTGCTATGGTTTTTCCTTTAATATCTTTAACAGTTTTAGTACTTGTATTATCTTTTTTAACAACTATTGACAATCCCGCATCAAAATACGGTGTTGAGAAATCTACTACCTTTTTTCTTTCCTCTGTAATGCTCATTCCCGCAATGGCCACATCAAGCTGATTGGCTTGCATCGCTGGGATGATTCCGCCGAAATCCATTGGAGACAATTTGATTTTAAAATCCTGGTCTTTCGCTATTGCATTGATCAATTCAATATCAATACCTTTATAGTCGTTCCCCTCTTTAAATTCAAAGGGAGGATAAGTCGTATCCACACCAACTTTATATACCTTTTCAGTTTTCTTTTCTTCACCTGCATTTTTTTCGTCATTGTTGCCACAAGCCGAGATAAAGATAGTTAGAATCAAAAACATACTAAGTAAACCAAGTTTCTTCATTCAAATCACTCCAATTCTTAGATTATACGTGATAATAAAATAATTCTCCCTATAATATAGCATAAGAACAAAGCATTATAATATGAATTTTTTGAATAAATATTATTTTCTTCAAATAATGATTATGGATGTTTTCCCCATTATTGTTCAAGCTCTGGAAGCGTATGGAATCCTTCTCTATAAAAATAGCCGATCATTGCTACCATTACTGTAAAACAAGCCATTAGAGGGTGATTTTTAGTCATCCCCTGACAGGAGGATCCCTTTATTTAAATTTAAGCCCCTACTTATGCAACTACTCCGTCAGTTGCATAAGTATGAACCTAAATCAATTTACTCTTGGATGCCCTAGAATACAGGAGATGTTTTTTCCCTTCTACTTACTAACCAGTACCCCATAATCCATGCAGTGTTTTAGCTTCGTTATACGAAATCTTCGTCCAAATAAGCCTTCAAAGATATTCTGCAAGTAGGGCCGCGTTTAGTTTAATTAATAACGAGATCATGTCCCGCGCACCCGTACGTCCTACACTGGCTACTGATATAATAAATTTCATTAAAAAAGGGCAACCAGTAAGTTTTACTGGCTGGCCTCCTAATACGGCACCTGTTCGATTTGTGATCAAATTAAGTTCTCATTTATTAAATTCGTTGATGTGTATTTAAGCAGCAATATGGCGATAGGTGCAGTAACAATTAACGTGATGAGGTCCGTTCAATCGATATCCCAATCAGCATTACGAAGTTGATTGGGATATCGATTGATAGGATACAAGGTATCGTCGCTGAAAAGAACACTATGGATGATACAGTTACCACGGCAATGATAATGAACTTAGTTACCAGAGGTGTTTCAATTACGAGGAGAGCCAGCAGGAATATTTCTGCAACTGAAGCACCAAAAATTAGATGAACGAATTCCTGATGCTGCACAGCTTTTCGTTATTTGCGATAAAGAGACCATCGCCCGCATAAATTCAAATACACCGAAATCTTTAGGGATGCTATGATTGGATCCTTTATTCAGACTATACTGGCTGCCTCCTAAACCTTCCTTTTCGATATAAGCTTCCTCGGTTGAATAAGCTTTAGGACAAAAAAGAACCTTCAATCCAAGATAGATTAAAGGTTCTTTTGTTTTTAATTTCAAAGTTGCTTCCAAACCCAAAAATTAACTATAAACTAGCTCTTTTTTTTTGCTCAGACCAAGCGTCTCTGATGTTGAAGTTTGAATTTCGTGCAGAAGCACTGGATTTTCCATAAGTGACTCTCCATAAGAAGGAATCATTTCTTTAATTTTCGGTTCCCACTCTTCCATACGTTGCGGGAAGCATTTATTAATTACCTCAAGCATGACGTGTACAGCGGTAGAAGCACCTGGAGAAGCACCCAGCAATGCTGCAATCGAGCCATCAGATGCACTGACAACTTCCGTACCAAATTGAAGGGTACCTTTGCCGCCTGCAGCCGTATCTTTGATAACTTGTACACGTTGGCCAGCTACTACTAAATCCCAATCTTCGCTCTTGGCGTTCGGGATGAACTCTCGCAACTCTTCCATGCGCTGTTCCTTCGATAACATAACTTGCTGGATCAGGTATTTTGTCAATGGCATCTCTTTTGCGCCTGCCGCCAACATAGTTAAAACATTATTCGGTTTTACGGACGTTATTAAATCGAACATTGAACCTGTTTTTAAGAACTTCGGTGAGAAGCCCGCAAATGGTCCAAATAGCAACGATTTTTTATCGTCGATAAAACGTGTATCAAGATGCGGGACAGACATTGGTGGAGCACCAACTTTAGCTTTTCCGTATACTTTCCCATGATGTTGCGCAACAACTTCCGGATTATTACACACCATGAAGTATCCGCTTACTGGGAATCCGCCAATATGTTTCCCTTCAGGAATACCGGATTTTTGCAGTAAATGCAAGCTTCCGCCCCCGCCTCCGATAAAGACGAATTTAGCATTATGGCGTTCTACGCTACCAGTATCGACATTACGCACTTTTAATTCCCATGAGCCATCGCTAGCCCGTTTAACATTATCAACACTATGTTTATATTTGATATCGACGTTTTTAGTCTTTAAGTGGTCAAACAACATGCGCGTTAGAGCACCGAAGTTAACGTCTGTACCGTAATCAATCTTTGTTGCCGCTATAGAATCATCCGATGGACGGTCTTGCATAATAAGTGGAATCCATTCCATCAGTTTTGCTGGGTCATCGGAATACTCCATACCTTGGAACAGAGGATTTTTTGACAGCGCTTCAAAACGCTTCTTTAAGAACGCTACATTTTTATCCCCTTGCACCATACTCATATGAGGCAATGGCATGATAAAGTCTTGCGGATTATCAATCAGCTTACAGTTTACAAGATACGACCAAAACTGCAATGAAACTTGGAACTGTTCATTGATTTTAATTGCTTTGCTTATATCTATAGATCCGTCAGATTTTTCGGATGTATAATTAAGCTCGCACAGTGCAGAATGTCCCGTACCCGCATTATTCCATTCGTTAGAGCTTTCTTCTCCTGCGTTTGCAAGCTTCTCAAATACTTTGATTTCCCATTCCGGTGCTAACTCTTTCAGTAATGATCCCAAAGTCGCGCTCATGACTCCGCCGCCAATTAAGATAACGTCTGTTTGTTTCTGTATGTTGCTCATTATAACCTTCCTTATCCCCTATATTTGCAAAAAAGATGTAGGCGCTCCTGCTTAGGTGTCACAAAGGCACGAACTAGGAACACACCTTTTCTGTCTCCTTATAACTATATCATAGTCTATTATTATTATTTCATAGATTAAAATATTCTACTATTACTTTTTTTGTTAATATATTGATTTTGTGAAGAAATTAGCTTAAACTTTTCCGGCCCGATGGTCGCATTAAATGATTTCTTCAGCAACTCTCCCTTTTTGAAGGGAGAAACTGTTAGTGAAATAATATTGACACATCGGAAAAAGCAACGAAAATACACATTTATTCACAAAATCAGAAGTGAAATTAGAAGGATCTGTAACCTTTTCCCTAAAAAATAAGAACCTTCCTGAAATTGTTAAACTCCTACCTTTTTAACTTGAATCTTAAATTTCACCCAATTAATAGATATTATAACAATACCAATAATACCTGATAATTAAACCAATATCAGGTATTATAATTGATAATATTTCTAATTTTAAGACTTATTGAATAGTCCCTTATAAATAAAATTTCTTCTTTTATTGCTATTACAAAAAAATATTATTCGCACATTTAATTTATTATTTTCTCAAAAAGATATTTTCAACTTTGTGTTCTGATCCTTTTTTCAAGACGAGTTTTGCCCGTCCTTTTGTCGGCAGTATATTTTCATGTAAATTTTTCAAATTAATTTCTTCCCAAATTTGAGTCGCTTGTTTAATGGCCTGTTCCTTAGATAAGTTAATATAACGATGAAAATAGGATTCAGGACTTTGAAATGCGGTCTTTTGAAGTAAAAGGAACCTTTCAACATACCATCGTCCTATGTTGTTTACGTCTGCATCTACATAAAGTGAAAAATCAAAAAAGTCACTGACGAATACTTGATTTTCCTTATCTACTTGAAGAACATTCACACCTTCCACTATTAAAATATCGGGATTACAGATAATCTGCACTTCACTTTGCAAAATGTCATACTTCAAATGTGAGTAGATGGGAACTTCCACTTTATTTTTTCCTGCTTTTACATCTCCGATAAGATTAATTAATTTTTGCGTATCATAACTTTCAGGAAACCCTTTTCTTTTCATCAGACCTTTTTCTTCTAAAAGATCATTTGGGTATAAAAAACCGTCCGTAGTGACAAGACCTACGTTTCTGTGATTATCCCATCTAGATAATAAGGTCTGAAGCAACCTTGCTGTCGTACTCTTTCCTACGGCAACACTCCCAGCAATTCCAATGATATAAGGTACTTTTTTCTCATTAGTTTTTAGAAATGAAGAGGTAGCTGTATTAAGCTGTTGAGATGCTTCAACATATAAATTGATTAAACGAGTCAAGGGCAAATAAACCTCTTCCACTTCCTTAATGGATATTTCTTCATTTATTCCTTTTAAGTTATCCAATTCTTCTTCAGTTAAAGGAAGAGGAGTATGATTTCGCAAAGATGCCCACTTTTTTCGATTGAATTCAAAATAGGGAGTATAGGAACTCATGGTTTTTCGTTACCTCACTTTTTAGAGTTACTATCAGTTTAACAAGGATGATGACCATAAAAAAGAGGTTCCTGATCCCTTATTTACATAAAGACCCTGTAACTTGAGTAAGAAATTGATTGTATGGATCCAGCGGGTAAAAAAGGCATTCCTGCAGATTAATCATCTAGATGATTAATCTTTGAATGAAAACCCACCTGTCTCCAAAGCATCCCTAAGTTTTGGTAAAGAAGCTGGTCCCATACCGTGAAATTTCAAAATCTCTTTTTCACTATATGTCGATAGCTGTTGCAGAGAGGTTACCCCATTGTTTTCCAATGCACGTCTGGCTGGTGCCGAGAGCAATGAAAGAAATCCGGTGTCAGGTTTTCGTTCTTGCTCACATACAGGGCAGGTCGGGCAGTCGCTGGATTTATAGTATTTGTGTCCCTTTTCGCAAGTCCTCAAATTTTTCTTTGAAGTTGTCATAGTCAACTTCTCCTTTTCTTCTGATTTTTTACATTCTACCTTAAGAAGTAATAACATCGCAGGTACCGTCTACGTATCCTGATGCCATTAATTAGACTGCCCTGACTGTTTGCCATTCATCATAGCTCAAAAAGAATTGATATTTGTCAAATCCCAACCACCCGTTTACCAGTAGTTGAATTCAGGTCCTGTATCTTGTTCTTTTCCCATTTAAGTCTTTAAACTGTCCCATACCACAACAAAGGTCCTTAACAATGATTTTATCGGACGCAACTGCGTATTCATCAGCTTTGTTTGCACATAATTCTAATGGGCAATTTTCAAAACGGCTAACGACGGGATCTTATTCCCAAATCCCCCATATTTCTTCAATGTTTTTACCAATCGGTTCTTCAAATGCATTTCTGTGGTCTTTAATGATATTGGATCGGTTGGTATACATTTTAGGATTGTAATTTTTAAGTCCGAACATAAAAAGTTCGCCCTTCACAATAAGCAATCATTTTAATCCATTTTATCATCTCTTGTTAAAACTATACTGCCCTTTTAGTTTCATTGGAAAAGGGCTGCCGCAGCAACCCTTTGCAAAACCCAAATTGAATGATAGAGATCAACCCACTTTATCTTCCTGAGCCTCTGTCAGAGCATTGGCTTGTACACGCTTACCTATTCCAAAAGCGAAATAACTTATTGCAACGATAGCCAGAAAACCTATTCCAACCATAAGTGATATACGTGTGTCATCATTGAACCACATACCGATTAATACCATAACCAAGAAAGCGATGGTCAGGTAGTTTGTAACAGGTGCAAAAGGCATTTTGAATGGATGATTTTTCATTTCAGCTTTTTTAATTTTCCTGAATTGAATCTGACTGATCAGAATGACAAACCACGGAATCATACCAGGTAGTACACTCGCACTGTATACATGTACAAATAAATTTTCTGGTGCAATATAACTTAAAACAACCCCAATTGCTAAGCCGACTATCACTCCGAACGTACCGAATAAAGGAACACCGCTATTAGATATTTTCGCGAAGAATTTTGGCGCTTGTCCATTCATCCCTAATGTGTAAAGCATACGTCCTGCACTGTAAATACCACTATTGCAGCCAGACATAGCAGCCGTGATTACGACAAAATTAATGATTCCAGCTGCTGCTGTAATACCGACTTTCGCAAAAGTCGCAACAAATGGACTGCCAATCGAGCTTAATTGATCCCAAGGATAAACGGTTACAATTATGAAAATTGCACCGATATAGAAGATTAAAATACGCCAAATGGTACTTTGAATCGCTTTGGTTATCGTTTCTTGCGGATTTTTTGCTTCACCAGCTGTAATCCCAATTAATTCTACACCTTGATAAGCGGCAACCACCAGTGAGAGAGCAAAGAAGAAGCCTTTCCAACCACCTGTAAATAAACCACCATGTTCCCAGAGGTTCGATAATCCTAAGGCTTCCCCTCCGTTACCGATTCCAAAGAAAATAAGTCCAAATCCTGCAACGATCATTAAAATAATCGTTACGATTTTAATCAGTGCAAACCAAAATTCAATTTCCCCAAAGGATTTTACGGAAATTAAGTTCGCTGCTCCAAGAATCACCATTGCGATTAAACCTGGAATCCAAGCTGGGAGATCAGGGTACCAATACTGCATATATGTCCCCACTGCAATAATTTCTGCCATCCCAACAATAACCCACTGGAACCAGTTACTCCATGCAGTCATATACCCTGCCAATGGATGAATGTACTTATAACCAAACGTTGCAAATGAACCTGTACTTGGCTCTAAATACAACATTTCCCCCATTGCACGCATGATTAAGAATATAAAAATCCCAGAGATCGCATAAGCTAACATTACAGACGGACCTGTCCATTGAATCGTGCTGGCTGACCCCATAAATAAACCGACACCAATGGTTCCGCCCAAAGCGATCATCTGAATATGACGACCTTTCAACTCCCTATTCAACTCTTTATTTGCCATTCCATTTCCCCCTACACTACTAATAGTCGAAATTTAATGCAAGATGCTTAATACACTCCCTATTTAGTATAGAAATGATATAGCTGGCTCACTTTTTTTAAACATCCTTAAAGCTGCCTCATAAAATCATTCTTCACTTTTAAGCATTCCTGACAGTTTGAAAGATTACTATCAAATTTCATATTATTTCTTAATTCTGTTTAAGGTGTCATAGAAAGCGCTTACTTTTTTATCGTTTATAACAGCTCACCCCTTAAGCTTTAAAATTCCCCTGTTTAAAATAACTCGAATAAAAGAGTTTTGCAACTCTTTTATTCGGCTGGCAGGTTTATTCATGCTGTTACTAAAAGGGACTTTAATCTCAGCTTTAATAACATATCATTCGTCATTTTCTCCAAATCATATTCCGCACTGAATCCCCACTCTTCCTTTGCACAAGTTGAATCTATTGTATTCGGCCAACTGTCTGCAATGGATTGTCTAACAGGATCGACTTCATAATTCATGACAAATTCCGGAATATGCTTTTTAATTTCGGCTGCAATTTGCTCCGGATCAAAGCTCATGGCTGACACATTGAAAGAATTGCGATGTTTTAATTTTGAGGCGTCTGCCTCCATTAAATTAATGATGGCTGCTAAAGCGTCAGGCATATACATCATATCCATATATGTTCCCTTATCAATGTAAGATGTATATCGCTTTTTCTTAATCGCTTCATAGTAAATTTCAACGGCATAGTCGGTAGTTCCGCCACCAGGAGGTGTGACATACGAAATCAGTCCAGGGAATCGAAGCCCCCTCGTATCAACCCCAAATTTATGATGATAATAATCACATAATAACTCACCGGATACTTTATTCACTCCGTACATCGTATTCGGTCGTTGAATGATATCTTGCGGTGTCCAATCTTTAGGAGTGGTTGGACCAAACGCACCGATGGAACTAGGTGTGAATAATTGGCAATCGAGTTCTCGTGCCGCTTCCAAAGCATTGACCAATCCGCCCATGTTCAAATGCCAAGCTAAAAGTGGTTTCTTTTCAGCTGTTGCTGACAATAAAGCGGCTAAATGTATAATCGTATCCACTTCATGTTTCTTTGCCATGTTAAACATCGCTTTTTCATTTGTAACATCTAAAATCTCAAATGGACCTGATAGGGCAACATCGCTGTCCGTTTTTCGAATATCTGTTGCAATGATATTGTCAGTTCCATAAATCTCTCTCAATTTCAGCGTCAGTTCTGAACCAATTTGACCTAAAGCCCCCGTTACCAAGACCTTTTTCATCAAAAATCCCTCCCCATGATTTAAACTCTGAAACATGCAATCTCTTATATGATTGACATCTCTTTTCCTACTTTTTCATAAATGGCAATTGCACGATCCAGCATCTCTTCTGTATGAGCGGCAGTAGGCATATTCCTCACTCTTCCTGTACCCTTAGGAACGGTAGGGAATACGATGGATTTAGCATAAACCCCTTCTTCATTCAGCCTCTTACTGAATTGCTGCGTTTTTGCTTCATCTCCTATAATGCAAGGCGTAATCGGTGTTTCGCTCTCCCCGATATCAAACCCTAATTCTTTTAGGCCTTTTTTCAAATAATCGCTGTTTTCCCACAGCTTATTTTGAAGTTCTGAGCTATTCATCAAAATATCGATGGCTTCTATACTAGCTGCAACTGCTCCCGGTGTGGCAGCCGTTGAAAATAAAAATGGACGGCTTCTCACCTTTAACCAATCAATCAAATCTTTCTTTCCTGCTACATAGCCTCCAACAACACCAATGGCTTTGGATAATGTTCCAATTTGGAAATCCACTTTATCCGATAACCCAAAATGTTTTACCGTTCCTGCACCATTACCTAACACGCCCGAACCATGAGCATCATCAACATACGTAATTAAATCGAACTCTTCGGCAATCTTCACAATTTCAGGAAGTCTGGCAATATCCCCATCCATCGAGAAAACTCCATCGGTAATAATCATGACTTTGTTATACAATCCGGACTCCTTAGCTTGACGTGCCTTTGTCCGTA
Organism: Bacillus sp. SD075; assembly: GCF_017355165.1. GTDB lineage: Bacteria > Bacillota > Bacilli > Bacillales > DSM-1321 > Peribacillus. The sequence continues at coordinate 97,341 of NZ_JADILK010000009.1, forward strand.
AATCGTCCATGTCGGAATGGATAAAGGGAATAATTTTCGCCTTGGATAATCGGCATCCATCAATGATTGAAGCGTGATTCAGTTCATCTGAAAGAATGGCATCATGTTTATCCATCACTCCTGAAATCGCTGCCATATTACAGTTAAATCCAGATTGATAAGCAATGGCTGCTTCTGTATGTTTAAATTCAGCAAGCTTTTCTTCTAATTTGACGTGAATATCCAATGTGCCGTTAATCGTACGAACGGCACCGGCTCCGACACCATATGTTTTCGTCGCTTCTATGCAAGCCTCTATTAATCGTCGATCTGTCGCTAAACCTAAATAGTTATTTGATGATAAATTAATTAACTCCCTGCCTGCAATGGTGATTACCGGACCGTTTGGACCTTCCACCGGATCTATAACGTTGTAAAGCCCCTTTTCTTTTAAATCTTCTAAATTTTCTTTCAAAAATCGATTTAATATTTCACTTGACATTATATATGCCCCCTTATTGATGGTTGGAATAAATGAAGGATCTTTATATGTTTTACACCTATTTAAAAAATATTGTATTTTTTCTTTTTTCCAAAAACACACGCGTCTTCCCCAAAAACACACTAAGCATTAGCGTAAATCCCTTTATACTAAGAGTTATAACAATCATAATAATAGATAAATTTATCGTTGTCCATATTGTACGGACAAATATTTTTGAATTTTTTTAGCTTCCCAATCAACATCCGCCTAAAATACGCTGATATCAACGGAAATAAGAAGAGAATATCAACATCAATTTTCTAGGTGAATGTTGTTTTATCTTCTGGTTTTTGGAGATCTTAACAAATAACCACGACTAAGGAGGGGTATAGTGAAAACAGAAGACGAAAAAACCTCAGAAGGCTTAAATGAGATTTTTGAGATTATCAATGCAAAAGGTGACATTGGGGAATTAAAAGAAATCATCCAAAAATCCAATGAACAAACAAAGGAAGACAAGTAAACCAAGGGGATTAATCATCCTCTTTTTTATCTGTTTTACATTGTACTAATGGACGCTTAAGTCCATTACAACATAAAAAAAAAGAGCTGCTGATTAGCTCCTGATATTGAAGTTACGTTCACGTAAAAAGAAATCAAAAAAGTTATGCACATTATCAGTAGGAAAATTAAAAAATTAAGGATTTTCCCTATTTCCTTCTTCCCTTATCCACACCTTGTGCACAACCTTATTTAGTTGAAAATTCAAGCCAGCTCCCTTCAGTGATGCAGACTTAAATTCACATATTGATGCACCTTTTTCACTCCGCTAAATAAAGGACCATCTGAATGATTGTTTTCCCCAATTACCAAACCCGTCTGATAGGTCAAATATTGACCATAATGATTATTTAGCAATAACTCATCCACAGAGTAAAGTAAGTTGGGGATTTTATCCATTAGAAACACCGATGATGAAGCATATACAGGCCACTATAAGTAAAATAACTAACAAGTAGAGATATCCAATGAAATAAAGGAGAATGACTATGGATTATAAAAATATCACGATTGCCGGCAGCGGTGTTTTAGGAAGTCAAATTGCATTTCAAACCGCATTCAAAGGATTCAACGTATCTGTATATGACATCAATGATGAAGCATTGGAACGTGCAAAAAATAGGATCACTAATTTGAAGCCATATTATAAAGAAGACATAGGCGCTAGGGAGGAAGATTTCAATTCTGCAAATGCCCGCATTTCTTTCCACAGTGATTTATCTGCGGCAGTTGCCGAAGCTGACCTTGTGATTGAAGCGATTCCAGAAGTGGTTCAAATCAAAACGGATTTTTACACAGAGTTAGGAAAAGTTGCTCCTGAAAAAACAGTTTTCGCTACGAACTCTTCTACATTATTACCAAGCCAATTTGCCGAAGCGACAGGCCGTCCAAAAAAATTCCTGGCTTTACACTTCGCTAATGAAATCTGGAAAAACAATACGGCAGAAATCATGGGACATCCCGGAACGGATAGTAAGGTGTTTGATGAAGTGATTCATTTTGCAAAAGCGATTGGAATGGTTCCTTTGCCTTTACATAAAGAGCAGCCAGGCTATATTTTGAATTCCTTATTGGTTCCTCTTTTGGATGCTGCCCAAATGCTCTTATTAAAAGGAGTGGCTGATACGGAAACCATTGATAAGACATGGATGGTCGCAACAGGGGCACCTCTTGGACCTTTCGCCATTTTAGATGTGGTAGGAATCAATACCGCTTATAATATTTCACTTGCAAAAGCGAAAGCGACAGGTGATCCAGAGGTTGAAAAGTTGGCTAACTTATTGAAAACAGAATATATCGATAAAGGGAAAATCGGAAGAGAAGCAGGAGAAGGCTTCTATACATATCCCCACCCCAGTTTCGCAAGACCAGACTTTTTAAAAGGTTAATGAACTTGTAAGAACGTGCAGAAGGTCTCTTAGGGATGCCTTCTGTTTATTTACTATTCCTCACTTTTCTATGCCACCAAAAACGTTCATACGCAAAGAAAAAGACCCTGATTTCAACGAAGTCAAGGTCTAATTGTAATGATGTGCATGATAAAAACATTTATTGAATCCTTATCCCCTATATTTCAAAGCTAATCCTTTTAAGAAATTCCTGGCGTATCGATCCCCGCACTCTTTATAATTCCTATGGCCCACTTTTCTTAATATAGCGCTTAATTCCCCTTTGGTTATCATGACTCCTGCTTCCTCCAAGATATCAATCATATCCTCACTGGTTAATGTCAAAGCTATTTTCAGTTTCTTCAGAAGGATATTATTCACACTTTCCTTATTCTTCACAACCGATGCCTGATTTTGAGGCTGACCAGGTTTTGGCTCTTGTCTCCCTCTTTTAAAAATGATCAAGCCATTTAAAAAGGATTCTAACATCATGTTATTGCATTTTATTCCATCTTCATCTTCATCCATATCATCGTCGTAATCATCGTAGTCATCATCTTTTGTTTTTGTGAGCATCTGCATGACTTCATCTCTTGTCACTTCAATCTCCCCAAGTTTAAATATCTCTACCATGTCTTTATTTTTTATATCCAGCGCATATCTTAATCGAATTAATATATCATGATTATGCATCCAAAAACCTCCTATGTATTTCTCGATTGTCACAGTACCTTCATTATTTCACAAATGGATGGAAATAAACACAGGTGAAAATCCGGGAACCTTATACAGATTCCCGGATCCTCCTGCTTATTCTTTAATCAGCTTCAACGAGGTAACTACTTCCACATGGCTCGTCTGCGGGAACATGTCCACCGGCTGCATGTTTTCAACGCTATAGGAACTGCTTAGTTCTTGTAAATCCTTTGCCAATGTGGATGGATTACATGATACGTACACAATGGTTTTCGGTTTGACTTGCAAGATTGTCTGCAGTAAAGATTGATCACAGCCGGATCTTGGCGGATCGACGACCAGTACGTCCGGTTTCCAACCTTCTTTGGTCCAGCGTGGAAGGATGTTCTCGGCTTTGCCTGTTTCATAATATACATTGTTTCGTTTATGTTTTTTGGCATTTTTCTTGGCGTCCTCAATGGATTCTTTAATGACGTCCATTCCTCTGACTTCCCTGGCATTTTCAGACAGCCATAGCCCAATGGTTCCGACACCGCAATAAGCATCAACCACTTTTTCAGTGCCGGTTAAGGCTGCTGCTTTTTTCACTTCATCATATAAGCGAACTGTTTGGACCGGGTTAAGCTGGAAGAATGTTCGGGCTGAAAGTTCGTATGATAGGTCACCCAATGTTTCGTTGATGACTTTTTCACCTGCCAGGTGAATCGTTTTTTCGCCAAAGATAAGTGATGTTTTCTGGTTGTTGATGTTTTGAACGATCGATTTCACTTCTGGCAGTTGGTCCTTAATTTGTTTAAGCAACTGTTCCTTTTGTGGAATTTCCTCTGCCCCTGTAACAAGGACAACCTGTACTTCACCTGTTTCAAAGCCTACCCGTGTAATGACTGTACGGATAACACCTTTTCTTTTTCTTTCATTATAAATCGAGATGTTCAGGTTCTTTAGTATCTTTTTCACTGTACGGGTTACTTTATTTGTTGCCTTATGCTGTACAAGGCAATTCGGGATATCGATCAGTGTATGGGAATTCAAGCCGTAAAGGCCAGCTATCAATTTGCCATCTTTTTGGCCTACTTGGTACTGACTTTTATTGCGATAATTCCAAGGATCTTCCATACCAATCGTTTCATTTACATTTAATGAATCAACCGGTAATTTCGAATGACGTTCCATCGCTTGAATGACGATATCACGTTTTTCAATAAGCTGCTGGTCATAGCTTAAATGCTGTAACTGACATCCGCCGCATTCAGCGTAAACCGGACATGGCGCTGCAATGCGATGTGGTGATTCTTTACGGATGGTTTTTATTTTCGCCTCGGTGAAGTTTGGCTGAACCTTTGTGACTAAAGCTACAATTTCTTCACCAGGCAATGCTCCTGGGACGAAGACGACTTTCTTTTTGAAATAACCGACTCCCTCTCCGTTAATGCCAAGCCGTTTAATCGTTAGGGGAAGGGTTTGATTCACTTCTAGTTTTGTATCTTGAATGTTTGTCATTTCTTTTCACTCCGTTTTTCAATGCTTCTCCACAAATAGAGGGAAGCGTAGCTTAGATATGGCGCCCATTTCACACTATAGGACTCCATTTCTTCTTGGGTTGGCTTTTGCGGTAAGCCATATAATATTTTCAAGGCATTTTGAATGCCAATATCGGCTTTAGGAAATAGGTTCGGCCGGCCCAGTCCAAAAAGCAGGAAGTTTTCAGCCGTCCATCTACCGATACCGCGTATTTTTATTAGTGTATCCATAACCTCTTGATCGGATAGCTTTTCCGTTATATCAAGGTTGAGATGGCCCTGAATGATCTGCTCGGAAAGTCCGATGACGTATTCCGCTTTCCGGCCACTGAATTGAATGGCTCTTAATTGCTCGATTTGAAGTTGGGCGGTTGTTTCCGGTGTTGGATAAAACCAGGCACCTTCCGTCTGGTACCCGAAGGTTTTAACGAATCGTTCCGTGAGCGTATGAGCAAAGGATAAGTTCAATTGCTGATGTATGATGCATTTGACGAGGCAACTATAGTAATCGAAGTCCAGGACTATGGCAGTACCGCGGTGCTCTTCGAAGATTTCCTGCAAATCGGATTCCCGGAAATGCCGGGAAACGCCTTCTAATGGCTGATGCCAATGAAAAATCTTTTTTAACCGTTCGATTGCTTTTGACTTGTACACCTCTGAATGACCTTTGATGATAAAAGATGGTTCATCGATATTTCCAATTGCCTGAACCTGCAAAACAATTGGTTCTCTTTCTATATAAAGCGGAACTTTTACCGTCCTGTTAGTAAAATCAACTACCTGTAGAGGGTCTAACGATAATCGTTCGAGAACTAGATCGAAATTATAGGGTCCTTGAACCAGTAATTTTTCCGTCCACACAAGCGATCCATCCTTTAGCAGTTTTCCACGTATTATAGCATGTTTCCTGAAATATTACTTGAAATTGAGGAGAATGGATAAAAGCGGGACCTGAGTTATCACTACAGGACCCGCTTCTCATTTTAATAAAGCATTCGGTTCGGCAACTGTTTCTCAATCATTAAATCATCAAGGCTGCTGAATGTGTACCCCTGTTTTTCAAGATCCGTCAGAATCGAATCCAACGCTTCCGCATTATCCTTCGATACGGTATGCAGTAATAAAATCGCACCGGGATGAATCTGTTTAAGCACTTCATCGTGTGCGAAAGCGGCACCTTTTTGTTGATCCACAATCCAATCTTTATAAGCCAGTGACCAGAAAATGTGGTAATACCCTTCTTTTTTTGCAATCCTCATTGTTCTCTCATTAAATATCCCACGAGGAGGCCTTAAGTAATTCATTCCCTTTTGCCCCGTTAATTTTTCCGTTGCCTTTTTTACCCGTTCAAGCTCCTTGCTTATCACATCGTCCGTCACACTGGTCATATCCGGATGATTCCATGAATGGTTCCCAACGATATGCCCCTCATTAGCCATACGGATAACCAGCTCAGGTGCCGTTTTTAGATAATGTCCCGTGACAAAAAAAGCTCCAGGAGCACCATGTTTTTTCAGAACATCTAAAATCTGGGCCGTATAGCCATTTTCATAACCGTTATCAAACGTTAAATAAACGACCTTTTTCTTTGTATCCCCTTTATAAATCGCTTCATATTCAGGCAGCATTTCATTGAATTTTTTACCGGCATCGGCAGGTGTCCCATTTTTCCCTTTATTGAAACCCCAGTTATAGGATTCTGCAGCAACTGGATTAGCCAAAGAGCATATCAAGCATATAAAAGCGGTTAAAATCACCATTTTTTTCATTGGAATATCCCCCATGTCCTTTTTTCTTATTGTTTGGAACATGAAGATTTATATGCATGATATTGTAAAGGTCGAATTTTCGCTCCGTGGGTCGAATTAAGGTCACGTCTATCCCGACAAATCCTTATCACACGCAAAAAAAGGCCTTTCCTCCGAAAAGGATTGGCCCTCCATGTTTTGTTTATCCTTTAAATAACGCTTGTGCCGCCTTCCAAATAATGGCGATAGCAAAAATGAGAACGATTACAATTCCAACTACGTCTAGGAATGTTTCAAGACCGGAGAAAATCGTGTTTGCCACAGGAAGTTGGATGAAAGCAAAACCAGTTAACATGGCGATAAAGAATAAGATGTAGTTATTCTGCATGAAAATCCCCCCTTTCTCTTCTAATGTATGTGCGACCTTTCCAAAAGATTGTACTTTTTTGAGGTAATTTTCGCCTTTTTTTTCATATACATTTAGCAAGGGGGGAATGAAATGCTGGAATGGGTTATCACATTAGGTTTTGTAGGTTGTCTTGGTTTAGCTGGTGGAGTGTTTGTTCATTTTGTAAAAAGTGGATTGAATTTAGAGGATGCATCAAGGATCGATCCACTGCCGGAAATCGAAGAGTAAGATATGCAAAAGACGCTCAACCGTTGGTAAGCGTCTTTTGCCATACAATTATTTAAATACTGGTTCTTTGAATTGTGCCATTTTTTCCAATGAAGATTGCTGAACGTCTTTATGCAGGCTGTTTCCATGTGAATCCATGGTGACAACGGCAGTAAATCCTTCGACATTCAGATGCCACATCGCTTCTGGAATACCGAATTCGGTGAAGTTTACACCTTCGACGGATTTGATGCAGTCTGCATAATATTGAGCAGCCCCGCCGATTGCATTTAGATAAACGCCGCCGTGTTCACTTAGTGCTTCTAGTGTTTTTGGCCCCATTCCGCCTTTACCGATAACTGCACGGATGCCGAATCGTTTCATGATATCGCCTTGGTATGGTTCTTCACGAATACTCGTTGTTGGCCCGGCCGCCTTCACATGCCATTTGCCTTCTTCGTCCTTCAGCATAACTGGTCCACAGTGATAGATGATTTGTCCATCTAGGTCGATTGGTGCAGGATTTTCAGATAAGTGCTTGTGGATGGCGTCACGGCCCGTATACATTCTGCCGTTAATATGAACTACGTCACCAACTTTTAATTCACGGATTTGTTCTTCCGTGATGGGTGCTTGCAGGATGATTTCACGGGAAGCTTCAATGTCCGATTCTGCAGCAGCTGCCACTTCATCCTTCGCTGCTTTTTCTGCTTCTAGAGCAAAGTCGATTTTCTCGCCTTCTTGATATAACCACTCATTGATTTCGCCTGTTACAGGATTGACTTTCACTCCTAATCGGCGGAACGCCCAGCAGTTGTAAGCAACGGATACAAAAAAGCTTGCAGGAATCCGGTGCATGACACCGATTTTACATCCAAGCAGTGTAGTTTCACCGCCAAAGCCCATCGTGCCGATACCTAATTCATTAGCTGTCTTCATGATGTAATCTTCAAGTTTACGAAGGTCTTCATTCGGATTCACATCTTCATTACTGCGGAAAAGTTGGGCCTTAGCCAGATCATATCCGGATGAACGGTCCCCTCCGATACCAACTCCGATGAAGCCGGCACTGCAGCCTTGTCCTTGTGCTTGGTAGACAGAGTGAAGGACACATTTACGGATTCCGTCCAAATCACGGCCTGCTTTTCCCAATCCTTCAAGCTCCATAGGCAGACTGTATTGGATGTTTTTATTTTCACAGCCGCCACCTTTTAAGATGAGACGGACATCAATATAGTCTTTTTCCCATTGATCGAATTTAATGACAGGAAGACCTTCCCCAAGGTTATCCCCACTATTTTCACCCGATAAAGAGTCAACTGCGTTTGGACGAAGTTTTCCGCCTTTTGTCGCTAAAATGATCGCATTTCGAATTGCTTCTTTTATTTCAAGTTGGTTCACGCCAACTGGAGTTTTTATTTTGAAAGTCGGCAGACCAGTATCCTGACAAATCGGTGATACATTGTCGTCAGCCATTGTAATATTATTTGTGATGGTGGCCAAGCTCAATGCAGAACGAGTACCTGCATTTTCACGTTGTTTTGCACTTTTGACCGCACGACGAACATCCTTTGGAAGATTCGTTGAAGTTTCAACGATAAGACTGTACATACTTTCTTGGAATTTTTGAATATCCAAATTTCTCTTCCCCCTCTTATTTCCCCTAGATTTAATCATTTCCCTGATTCTCTATAAATAGCGAATGATTCAACACCCGTTTTATTATACATCTAACATAATCTTTCGAAAACAAGTAATTATTTTTCTTAATGAACAGCAATTTGGTAAGAAATGATCAAAGCGCCTTAAATAGCACATGAGTCAAATTGCATTTTCAGTCATTTCCAAGATGAAGAATTTGATATTAAAAAGGGATGACGCAGGTTTCTCGTCATCCCTTCATGAATATTAACATTGAAAAAATCATACTATCGAACAGATATTAGTCTTCCCGAGTTTTGAATTGTTCCACTTTGCCTTCCAAATCATCAATCATGCCAATTAAACGGTCAATATCTTCCAACTCCGTATTTTCCGGTTCGATATGATCAAGAACTTCCATGAACATCGTGAGGCGTTCTTTTAAGTATGTTAATTGTTCGTTTTTACCTGTAATGGATTTTCCCATAAGGCACTCTCCTTCCGTTCTTCTTTCATCGTAACGAAATCTGCTTGAAAGTGCAATGCCAAGCTATACATGCAGCTCTCCGCCATTTGACAATTTTTGTCCCCATTGTTCATAATGGGTTAGTGCATTATTACGTAAGGAGTTTTAAACATGTCAATAATCAAGCAAGATCTTTTAACACCAATTACACCCAAGTATGATCCTTGGGAAGCATATATGGACGTTGAACAATATGGAAAGCTCAGCCTCACCAACGTGGAGTTCACCACCACCACCCTTTGCAATATGCGTTGTGAGCATTGTGCCGTCGGTTACACACTACAGCCGAAGGACCCGAATGCACTGCCTCTGGAATTACTGATTCAGCGCCTTGATGAGATCCCTTTGCTTCGCTCGCTCAGCATCACTGGCGGGGAACCGATGCTTTCAAGAAAACAGGTGAAGAATTATGTTTTGCCTCTATTGAAATATGCCCGTAGCCGTGGGGTCCGTACACAAATCAATTCCAATTTGACCCTTGACTTGGAACGGTATGAAGAAATCATTCCTTATTTGGATGTTCTGCACATTTCCCATAACTGGGGAACGATCGACGAATTCATTGATATCGGCTTTGCCATGATGGACCGAAAACCATCTCGGGAACAGCGAAAGAAATTATTTGACAAAATGATCGAAAATTCCCGTGCCCTGACGAAAGCTGGTGTGCTGGTATCTGCAGAAACGATGCTTAATAAACGGACATTGCCTCATCTTGAGCATATTCACAGACAGATCGTCGATGAAATGGGATGTCAAAGGCATGAAATTCATCCGATGTATCCAAGCGATTTCGCTTCGGCACTTGAAACTTTATCATTGGACAGTATGCGTGAAGCGATTCATCATTTACTTGATATCCGTGATGAAAATGTTTGGATGCTTTTCGGCACACTCCCATTTTATCCCTGCAACAATAGTAAAGAGGATATAAAACTGCTGCAACGCCTTTATGGTTCACATAAAGTGACTGTTCGAAATGACCCTGATGGACGTTCACGGTTGAACATCAATATCTTCACCGGGGAAGTGATCGTAACCGATTTTGGTGACGCGCCTACATTGGGGAATATCAAAGACCAGTCCTTGACCGAATCCTATGACACATGGATGAATTCGAAACTGGCCAATGAATTGAATTGCCACTGCCCGGCAGTCAAATGTCTAGGCCCGAATGTTCTCGTCAAAAATGCATACTACCCGAAGGAGGACTTCAGGATTAGGAAGTCAACCATATGAAGAAAAACTCGCCAATCCGGCGAGTTTTTCAATTTACCTGGGTTGCTGCGAGACTGTAAAACTGAATGAAACATGGTCCTGAACCGGTATCCATGCACCGATTCCCTGTGAAGTGATGTTCTTTATTGTAATGGTTCTTTTATTTCCTTTTAGGTTCAAATACACTTCCCCATATGTGACCTTGCCTTTTTCATTGACGGCGGATGCATAACTGGATAAGTAACCAATCCTATTTGAAGCAACATTGTACACTTCATCTTTTTTCGTACCAGCTCCGATGATCGTTTCAAAAGCCAATGGCAAATTCGTTTTCTCAGTGGCTTTTAACAGCATCATCTTTTGAACATCCTCTGCCTTAGGGATTTTCGCTGTCAGACCGCCACTCACTGCCTTCTGACTTTCCTGGACATAACGAATCTTGTATGGAACTTCACCGCCGCGATTATCATAGTAATTCGTATTGATCTTTTGGTATTCCCAGTTTGGTGCCGATTCCGAAGACTCATAATTCAGTGCCCAATGCCCAAGGTAAATTGTCGCCCTGTAACCAAAAGCAAGCGGAGCTTTTGCAATTGCCGATTCATTCAACATATGGATGAGTTCTGGATTTTCAATCTTGATATCCGACGAATCGATCAATTGTTTGGCAAACTTACTCGGCTGCAGCATCGGAAGATCCTGGGTCGGGTTCGGATACGTATTCTCCTTCGCAATATTCAATACGGAAGGTGGGATATTCACCTTATTCGGACTTGCTTTGTCTCCTGGTATATCAGCTGCAAAACTTACATTCGCCTGTATGAAGGCTATTAAGCCAATCATTATAATAAGAATAGTTCTTCTCATGCTGTCGCACTCCTTTTGAGGGGTTCAATCATTTTATTTATAGATTTTGTTTTTAGCCAACATTCTATACATTTCAATCCGATTTCGATTTTGTAATAAATTTGTAAAGTTCAGAATATTTACTTTTCTATTCAAATCGGTTATACTTATTTTACATTATAAAAAGGAGGCGAAATCGTTCATACCTATTAAACCTTCAGGAGGTATGCTTATCGAACAATCCATGACACCCTTTTAAAGGATGACAGAAAACGAATTCGCCTATACTTAAATCTGATGTAAAAGGATGGTGTGACACTCTAGAATATTTTCTCAACTTTTACAAAAGCATGATGAAAAATTTTGGAAGAACTTATGAATGGTAACTTATTAATATAGAAATGACTCTGCTAAATCTAACCTGAGCAGAGTCATTTCTATTTTTAATTTGATAAAAAGAAAGACCTCCCACTTCGGAAGGCCTGCATTCTTATAATAAGTAAAATCCAATTCCCATAATGAAGTAAGCGGCCAATAAGGTAAGGCCTTCAAACCAGTTCGTTTCCCCGTCATTAGAAATCATGATCATCAGAAAGACTGCTGTAACCATTGATATCAGTTCTGGCATTGTGAAAACAAGCGGCATATGCGTTGGATACATTAACGAAATAAGTACGAGTACAGGAGCTACGAACATCGCTACTTGGAGCGTGGAACCAACGGCGATCTCCACTGCGACATCCATTTTATTTTTATAGGCCATTATGACGGCGGAAGCATGTTCTGCCGCGTTTCCTACGATTGCAACGATGATGACACCAATGAATAACTCCGACCATCCGAAGGTTTCCCCTACTTCGCTGAAAGTATGGACAAGTTTTTCCGATACGTACGCAACAGCCAATGTAGCGACAGCAAGTATTATAATTGCTTTTTTCCTGCTCCACTCCGGTACTTCCTCTTCATGTTCCTCGGGTTTCTCCGTATGCTGATATACCCCGCGGTGTGTAACCAATTTAAAGAATAATGCAGCAAGATATAATAAGATCAAAATAATGGAAATTCCGACACTTAGCGACATCGTGCTTGATTCACTCATATTTTGTGTGAATACTTCCGGTATGACGAAGGCTACAATAACTGCAAAAATCATTAGACCTGCATTATGCCTGGCGTCGAATACATTAAATTTCTGCCGTTTGTATTTAGTCCCTCCGACAAAGAATGAAAGTCCCGCCACCAACAATAAGTTTCCTAAAACGGAACCAGTCAAAGACGCCAACACGACACCCACAAGCCCCGCCTTTAAAGAAAAGATGGATATGATCAATTCTACTGCATTACCGAAGGTTGCATTCAAAAGACCGCCAATTCTTGGTCCCATAACGATCGCTAAGCTTTCAGTTGCCCTGCCCATGAAACCTGCAAGTGCCACGATTGTTAAACAATATACTATGAACATGACTACACTCGGCCAATGCAATAATGACCCAATGACAGATAAGGGGACGCCTAACAGGTCAAGCCCTAAAAATATTTTATTCACGATAACTTCTCCTCACAATCCTATAGTTCTTGTAACAAAAACTATCATACATAATCTCCGTACGATGACAAAGGAACATTTTATCATCACTTATCCACTTGTCAATATTTACCCAAATTTCTATTGCTTAATCCTCTTCCTAAGATGTAACATCATGAAGGTATACATTTCTTAGGAGACATGATTTTATGAATAATAAATTGCTTTTTAACGTTTTAATCTTAATTGTCGGCATATCGGGGTTTTCTCAAGGGATGCTTCTGCCGATCATTGCCATCATTTTTGAAAATGATGGCATTAGTTCATCCCTAAATGGGTTTCATGCAGCCTCTCTTTATATTGGAATTCTGTTGATTTCTCCTTTTATGGAAGCCCCACTCCGTAAATACGGGTATAAGCCATTGATATTATTTGGCGGGATAACGGTCATTCTATCACTTGCCTTATTTCCTGTTTGGAAATCATTCTGGTTTTGGTTCGTACTGCGTTTCTTCATTGGAATCGGTGATCATACACTTCACTTTGCTACCCAGACATGGATCACAGCCATTTCACCTATAACAAAGCGCGGAAGGAATCTTGCCATTTATGGACTTTTCTTCAGTCTTGGCTTCATGGTTGGCCCGCTGATGACGAAGCTTCTCGAAATTAATCAGGCTTTGCCTTTCATCATTACATCCATCCTTAGCCTTCTAACTTGGTCCACTGTTTTCCTTATTAGAAATGAGCTTCCTGAACAAGATGATTCTGAAAGTACATCATTCCTTGCCACACTCAAAAGGTTTACGAAAGTGAGCCGCATAGCCTGGGTCGCTTTTTTACTTCCTTTCACATTTGGCGTGCTTGAAGCTTCATTGAATAGCAATTTTCCTGTATCTGCCCTGCGCTCCGGAATCGATTTAACCGCAGTATCCATCATCATTCCGGCTTTTTCTGCTGGGACACTTCTTACTCAGATTCCCTTGGGGATGATCAGTGACCGCTTTGGCAGGCGAAAGACCCTGCTGACGATCCTTTTTTCAGGGTTTACCATATTCACTCTTGCAGGGATTTACTCCTTTTCAGTGGCTGGCCTTTTCATCTGCTTTATGCTGGGCGGAATGATGGTTGGTTCGACTTTCTCGCTGGGAATCAGTTATATGGCAGATCTTTTGCCTCGAAACCTATTACCTGCTGGAAATTTATTATGCAGTATTTTCTTTAGTCTCGGCAGCATCGGCGGTCCATTCTTTGGCGGCCTGGTTATTGAACATATACAAGGTGGGAATTTTTTCTACATGATCAGTATCATGCTTTTCCTTGTCTTCATTTCATTGGCCTTGTTTAAGGAGAAAATGCCTGCTTCAGTTATGTAGTATAGTTTATTATCTGAACTACCTCTTTTATTATTCAATTGGAACGTATTTATCAATAGTGGCTGTAATTGGATAGGCGAACTTTATATTTTTTACTAGATTAGAATCATTCTTCTTTATTTCCGTATAGGATATGTGGTATTATAATAATAACAAAAGGGAAATCAAGTTTATAAACCTTTAAGAACATTGCTGTCATCGCAATTATGGTGGCAGCTTTCATATTTTATCCAGAGAAATGACGTTGATTATCTTTCTCAGTTAGATATCACGCAAATGATAATTCATATCATTTACACAAAAAAAAGAGAGAAAGTGGGAGGGAATCTTTTGACTACAGATACTAAACATTTAACCCAACCGGCTGCATGCAAAACCACTTGGTTGGAAAAAACCAAACCTCATCTAGAACTCATTGCCGCATTATTCAGCGGCTTATTAATAGTATTGGGCTGGGCCCTTTCAAAGAACGGAATGGAGTCCGCTTCCATAGTCATATACTTAGCATCTTTCTTGATTGGCGGGTATGCCAAAGCAAAAGAAGGTATAGAAGATACGATTGCCGAACGGGAATTGAATGTTGAGATGCTGATGATTTTTGCGGCCATCGGTTCTGCGGTCATCGGATACTGGACGGAAGGTGCCATTTTGATTTTCATCTTCGCTTTAAGCGGTGCCCTTGAAACATACACAATGAATAAAAGCCATAAAGAAATCTCGGCACTTATGGACTTACAACCTGAAGAAGCACTGCGTATCACAAACGGATATGAAGAAACCATTTCCGTTTCACAGTTGCATGTAGGGGATCAGATTTTAGTGAAACCTGGTGAGAGAGTTCCTTCAGATGGGAAGATCACAGACGGCCGCACCAATATCGATGAAGCCGCCATCACTGGCGAATCCATACCAGTCAGTAAATCATTGGATGATGAAGTATTTGCAGGAACGGTTAATCTCCGTGGTACGATTACCGTCGAAATCACCAAACCGGCAAGTGAAACATTATTCCAAAAAATCATCACCCTCGTTCAATCCGCTCAAAGTGAAAAGTCCCCTTCCCAGCTGTTCATTGAACGGTTTGAAGGGACTTATGTAAAAGTGGTTTTGACGGTTGTCGGCTTTATGATGTTCGTACCCCATTTCATATTGGGGTGGAGCTGGACCGAAACATTCTACAGAGCGATGATCCTGCTCGTTGTCGCTTCTCCTTGTGCCCTTGTGGCCTCTATCATGCCAGCTACACTTTCTGCCATTTCAAATGGTGCCCGTCATGGCATTTTATTTAAAGGCGGCATCCATCTTGAGAATCTGGGTAATCTGCAGGCAATTGCTTTAGATAAAACCGGTACATTGACAAAAGGAAAACCGGAGGTAACGGATGTCATTATCCGAGAAGATTTAAACGAAGAAGATTTCTTATTTCATATTGCAACTGTTGAAAATTATTCGAATCATCCATTGGCAACATCGATCGTACGATATGCCAAAACGAAATTGCAAAAGGACCTCATTAAACCGGATAACATGGAAGATATCTCAGGTCATGGCGTTCAAGCATACATCAATGGCGTGCTTTGGCAAGTCGGCAAAGCTGATTTCGTCGGCCGCAGTGAAGCAGAAGGATTCAAAAATGGCATTGCACTGACATTGGCTGAACAAGGTAAGACAATCGTTTATGCAAAAGATGATCAAGGGATTGCCGGTATACTCACGTTGAAAGATGTCATGCGTGAAGAAACCATTACTGCCATCGAAGCTTTGAGGAATGAGGGTATCCATACCGTCATGCTGACAGGCGATGGTAAAAAAACGGCTAAAGCGATTGCGGCGGAAAGCCATATTGATGCATATATTGCCGAATGCCTACCCGAAACCAAAGTGATGGAAGTGAAAAGGCTGAAAGAACATTTTGGCACTGTAGCAATGGTTGGGGATGGCATCAATGATGCACCTGCATTAGCAACGGCATCTGTCGGAATTGCAATGGGCGAAGGCACCGATGTTGCCTTGGAGACAGCGGATGTGGTCCTGATGAAAAATGACCTGCCGCGCATCGCGGAAGCAGTCAAATTATCCAAGAAGATGAATCGAATCATCAAACAAAACGTCATCTTTTCACTATCGGTCATCATGATCCTGATAGCATCCAACTTCCTTCAATTCCTAGACCTCCCATATGGCGTCATTGGCCATGAAGGAAGTACAATTCTCGTTATACTGAACAGCTTAAGACTTTTGAGAAACTAAACATAAAAAAGGGAGCCATCTAAGGCTCCCTTTTTTATGAAATTTTCATTTAGTGATATCCGTTCTTACCGTTTGCAGAACCTGATGTTTTATGATTCGAACCTTTTTTTCCTTTTTGCTTTGTGCTGCCATCCTTTTTACTCATGAAAGAACTCCTCCTCTTCAAAAGTTGTCATTTCTTGAATAGTGTCCGCAGCATGTTAGCTTGCTATTACGGGAACTCCAGGAATCTCATACACATTCTGGTTTTTCCTTTTCACTTATGAGCGCATTTATTTCCCCGCCCAATATGATGATGAGTCCTGATATATAAAACCAGACCATTAATACGATTATCCCTCCGAGACTTCCATATGTTGCGGAATAATTTGCGAAGTTCTCCACATAAAATGAAAACAAAAAGGAGGCAAGACTCCATCCTGCCGTTGCAAAGATAGCACCTGGCATTACGGTTATGCATTTCAGTTTTATGTTGGGCGCAATCCAATAAAGGATGGTAAACACAATTAAAAATACCAGCGTACTGATCACCCAGCGAAGTTGGTTCCAAATCGCAAGAAATTCATCGGATTGTCCAATTTCGGCAAATAGGAATACTCCGATCTGTTTCCCGAATACCGGCAGCAATAAAACGACAATAAAAACAAAAATCATCGCTAAAGTAAGAAGAATCGACATTCCCCGGGAAATAAAGAAAGTTCGACTTTCTTTTACACCATATGCATGGTTAAATGCTTTAATGATTGCATTCATCCCATTCGAGGCCGACCATATCGTTCCAATGACACCAAATGACAATAAAGTCCCGTTCGCTTCCATCACTTCAGATAGGTTAGCCTCAATGATTTTCATCGAATCGTCAGGCGCATATGTACGGACGGTGTTTAATATATCTTCTTGGGAAAATGGCAGATAGGCCAATAAAGTGAATAAAAAAATAAGTAACGGAAATAGGGAAAGTAAAAAGAAATAAGACAGCTGTGCGGCAAGCCCTGACACATCATCCACCTGTAACCGTTTTATGAATGTCTTGAAGAATGAGCCTGTCAGCCATTCTTTTTTATTGGCCATACCTCCACCCCATTTTCTAATTTAAGGATGCCTGTTGACTTGAAGGCCCTTCTTCTTCTGCAGCAAAGACTTCCTTCGTCTCCATCACCACTTGGGCAACTTGCGATGGAATGTCTTTCATTTCCTCCACCTTTTGGGAAATGAAAGATACATCATCGGAAATTTTTTCAACAGTGGAACGGACCTTGGATGATGTTTCACTTACTTGTTTAAGCGCCCCATTGGGGTTCTTCACAAATTCTTTCATATTACTCATGCAGCTTTTGCCGTTTTCCAATACAGAATAACGCGTATCCTTATCAAAAAGGCTTATCGCAGCCCCAGCTAACGCCCCAATAAAGACCGCTTGCATAAATTTACTTTTCTTGGCACACTTATATTCTTCTCGAATGTTGCTCATATATTCTCCTCCTCGTCATATATTAGTGATGGATAATGGTAGCTATCTCCATTATACAATGTTTAAAAAAGTTTTTTCCTATCTTTTCCCAAACTCTCTCACTTTAAAACGCGGGAAATGACCAAGTGAATCGGGAATCAAGCTTCATTTCCCACCCTAATATTCATTGACTTCTAGAGGTAATCATGCAAAGATGAAAATAATTTAGGAACGTATGAAAGGATGAGGGAAATGGATTTAACGCAAAACACGGCCGAAAGTGTAGAGTTTATGATCGAAGCAATCAAGGATAAATTAAAAGTGATGAACTTCGGTGCTATCAAATCGACCCATTTTGATATTGAAATGTACGAAGAGCTGCACGATATTTATACAATGGTGATGAAAAAAACGAATTTCAGTGTCCGTGAAATGGAAGCGATCGCTGAAGAACTTGGAAGACTGCGTAATAAGTAAGATTCAAATCCTCCCATACCGGTGAGGATTTTTTTCATTTTCAAAAAAATTCTGCTACATTTGATATAGAAATTGAAAACCGACAGGAGTTGTAAGCATGGTAGAACGAAGAACGCCCATCAGTATTGAAGAAGCAGTAAAAAAAGTGATGAAGCATAAATTAACTGGACATGTTGAACTGATTCCCCTCGAGGAAAGCCATGACCGTTTTTTGGCTCAAGATATAATAGCTACCAATGATGTTCCGCATTTTACCCGCTCGCCATATGATGGATTCGCCCTCAGGTCAAAGGATACGGCTGAAGGTTCCATCAAGAACCCTCTCGAGTTTGAAGTGATCGAGGAGTTGGCTGCGGGTATGGTATCGACTATTCCTGTACAAAAAAATCAAGTGGCACGAATCATGACTGGAGCTCAGATGCCAGCTGAATGTGATGCCGTAATCATGCTCGAGCTTACAAGGGAATTCGAAAAAGACGGAAAGAAATACATATCATTTAAACGCTCACTTAAGGAGGGCGAAAATGTTTCTTTTCAAGGAGAGGATGCAAAGAAAGGCGATGTACTTGTGAAAAAGGGAACAGCGATCAATCCAGGGATCATCGGCTTGCTGGCAACATTCGGTTATGCCGAAGTGCCAGTTGCCATGAAGCCTGTCGTCGGATTATTCGCTACGGGGTCGGAACTTCTTGATGTTAATGAACCGTTGCTGCCCGGGAAAATTCGCAATAGCAATTCACATGCCATCTCCGCCCAAATTCGGAGGGCCGGAGGAGAAGCCCGTTTTTATGGAAAACTTAAGGACGAATTCAACTTAAGTTATGAGGCCATTTCAACTGCCTTGGAGGAAGTGGACCTGCTCATTACAACAGGAGGAGTTTCTGTCGGTGATTTTGACCTTCTACCGGATATTTATCAAAAGATAGGCGCTGATGTTTTATTCAACAAGGTGGCCATGCGCCCCGGCAGTGTGACGACCGTAGCGGTATATAATAACAAATTTTTATTCGGTTTATCCGGCAATCCATCCGCCAGTTATGTCGGCTTTGAACTATTTGCAAGACCGATCATTCGCACCATGCTGTTTTCGGAACAACCGCATTTGCGAAAAGAGACGGCACAATTGGCAGAGGACTTCTTAAAACCCAATCCATTCTCACGTCTGCTGCGGACCCGATTATTTTACGAATCCGGACAGTTGAAGGTAATTCCTAGCGGTGTGGATAAATCCAATATTACAACAAGCTTGGCAGGTGCCAATTCACTGACCGTCTTACCCGGGGGGACCCGTGGTTTCCAAACCGGGGATTTCGTGGACATCCTGCTTCTAGATGACCAAGAAGGATGCAAATGGCCTTGGTGAAGCCGTTTATTTTTCAGGTGGTTGGCTACCAAAATAGAGGAAAAACGACATTTATAACGAATATTATCAAAAAGCTTCGTGCAGCAAAATTAGAGACAGCCGTTTTAAAACATCATGGACATGGAGGAAAACCAGATGTCACAGGCATGAAGGATTCCGATAAACACTTTCAGGCAGGGGCGGCCGCTTCACTTGTTGAAGGAGATGGAACAATTGAGTTGCTCGGTAATTTCAAAGGGGAAGCCCCTATCACTGAGTTGATTCAATTACTGTGTCTATTTCTCCCTGATGTGATTTTAATTGAAGGCTATAAGCAAGAGGACTATCCTAAGGTCATTTTAATCAAAGAAGAAAGTGACCTTCTGTTATTGGAACGGCTTACTAATGTCAAAGCTGCAGTGGCTTGGCCTGAATGCATGGAACGAACCAGGAATCACGCTTCAGTACCCGTCTTTCCTTTGGATTCGGATCAATTCATTACATGGTTTTTAGAACGAATATGAAGGAGTGCACAATGTTCATTCAATTTCCCATAGAAAAACGCCGTAAGATGATCGAAAGTATCCAACAATATGTATATCAGGAACATGACAAGGAAATCGGAGAAATCGCTGCTGAAAATCACTTGCAGTTCATTTTCGA
The DNA here is from genome assembly GCF_017355165.1 of Bacillus sp. SD075. GTDB lineage: Bacteria > Bacillota > Bacilli > Bacillales > DSM-1321 > Peribacillus. Next base: position 117,647 of record NZ_JADILK010000009.1, read on the forward strand.
AAATATTGCTCCCTTTATTTATAATGAAGGTATCAAAGATGCTAAAAAAGTCATTGAGGACAGATTAGGAAATATCGAAGAAGATTTGTATTCATTGGAACGTCCAATTGATTAAAATGAAAAAACAGCATCATAATCGATGCTGTTTTTTATGTTCATTGTTCGGTCAGAATAAGCGGACCGTTTTTCGTAATGGCAATCGTATGCTCGTATTGAGCCGAGTATTTCCCATCTGCAGTGGATGCCGTCCATCCATTCGCACTCCGGCTTGCTTTATATGTACCTACGTTTACCATTGGCTCGATGGTGAATACCATGCCTTCCTTAAGACGCGGACCTTTATTTGGCAGTCCATAATGCGGAACCTGCGGCTCTTCATGAATGACATTTCCTATCCCGTGTCCGATGAAATCACGAACGACAGAGAAGCCCTCGGCTTCAACATACGTTTGTATGGCATGACCAATATCTCCAATCCGATTTCCTTCTACACATACTTCAATCGCCTTATATAAAGATTCCTTCGTCACATGCACTAAATGTTCGGTTTCCTTTGAAACCTTACCTACCGTATACGTCCAGGCAGAGTCAGCAAGGGCCCCATTATAATTGACGACCATATCTATCGTTACGATATCTCCATTTTTCAAAGGGGTCTTACGAGGGAAACCATGACAGATTTCTTCATTGATGCTGGCGCATGTCGCATACTCATACCCTTTGTAACCCTTTTGTTCCGGCTTTGCACCATGTTTTTTTAAGAACCCTTCAACAAATTCTTCTATTTCCCATGTTGTCACCCCAGGAACAATCAACTTTGCAATCTCCCTATGACAAGCTGCCAAAATTTTACCCGATTCATGCATCGCTTGAATTTCACGTGCAGATTTTAATACGATCAATCGTGACACTTCCTTTTTTATTCGTCTCTCCTTTTATTTTACTGCAAAGATGGAAGTATATGAATCCTTTAAAATGAAAAATCCCGGCAGCTGCCGGGATTTTTCATTAATTCAATAGATTGAGCGATTCCCGGTTAAATGCCGGAAGATCTTCAGGTGTCCTGCTGGTCACAAGCTGGTTGCCACAAACCACTACCTCTTTGTCCAAATATGTGGCACCTGCATATTCCATATCGACTTTAATGGATGTATATCCTGTTGCGTGGCGTCCTTCAAGTGTTTTGGCTGTAATCAATAACTGCGGTCCATGACAGATTGCAAATACAGGTTTTTTATCATCCATGAACGATTTGGCGAAAGATACGAAGCGTTCGTCGGCACGCAGTTGATCAGGCGAGAACCCACCTGGGATGAATAATGCATCGAAACTTTCTGGTTTCACCGAGTCGATGCTTTCATCAATTTCTACTTCTACCTCCCCTTGTTTACCTTTAACAGTTTTCCCTTTTGTCATTTCAATCGTCGTTATCGTATGGCCGGCTTCCTCAAATGCTTTTGCCGGTTGACTATACTCCGAGTCCTCAAACATATTCGTTACTACACATGCGATATTTTTACTCATAATCATCCATCTCCTCATTTTTTGATTGAATGAACTTACTTTGTACCTTATATATGTTCCCTCTGCCACCATAGATAAAACACATAATTAAAGTTTGTCCCTTTTGTTATGGGTAAATCACCTCTATATTTCCCTTTTCGGCGGTTGCTGTCCGCCTTTTTAAATATCAGAAAAAGATTAGGGCTGCCTTTTCAATGCTTAGGATACTGACCAACAACGTGTATCGCATTGATGATTCTTTTATTGATCCATTTCCTGTTTTCTTCTGTATTCAAATTTCCAAATATCCTTTTCCGCCCTTCTTCCGTTGTTACATAATAATTAGGCAGGTTATTCAATGCTAATGTGATGATGTCATTTTTACATTTCCTGCACGAACAAAATGTTTGGTAATCCATACCCGACATTAAAACCTGCACCCATGTCACAACGATTTCTTCCATCACATTTGTATATTCTCTTTCCATATATTCTCCTTTAAAAAGAAAAACCCGTCCATTCCTGGCAGGTTTCACTCGTTTATCGCTGTCCGTGGAACAATTAGGATTTCAACTCTCCGGTTTTTCGCTCTTCCTTTTTTCGTTTCATTAGAAGCAACCGGCTTGAATTCCCCATGTCCTTTAGCACTGAACATTTCGGGATCCAACTCTTTATTTTCGAGGAGAAGTTTCATAAAATTCACGGATCGCATCACGCTCAAATCCCAGTTGGATTCATACTGGTAATTTTTAATAGGAATATTATCAGTATGTCCGCTTACGATAATGTTTCTTGGTAGGTCCATGACCAGTAAATCTGAGATTTCCTTAGCGATTTTTCGGTTTTCACTTCTCACTTCGGCCACACCCGATTCGAACAGCACGTTTTCCCTTATTGAAATCAACATGCCTTCATCCGTAAGGTTCGTTCCCAATTTATTTGTTAAATCATTCTTTTGGATATAGGCATTTACACGCTCCTGAACTTCCATAAGTTCTTCTTGCTCGTTTTTCCCTAGCTTCTCAAGATCTTCTGCACCTGTTCTTTGTTCTGGTGACGTCGGCTCATTGCTGGGGGAATCACTTGGGAAATCCCTAAAACCCGTTCCGCTTATAAAAACCTGGTTAAATACATTGGACAACTGCTGGAACCTTACTGCATCAACCGAACTTGAAGCGAACAAGACGATAAAAAGCGCGAGAAGCAATGTTAAGATATCGGCATAGGGAACCAACCATGATTCATCGATATGCTCTTCATGCCTTTGTTTCTTTTTACGCCTAGCCATCTTCTCTCACATCGCCTTCTAACCACTTTTTACGATCTCGAGCAGGCAAATATGATGTTAATTTCTGTTCAATCGTTCTTGGCGCTTCCCCTTCGATTATCGATAAAATACCCTCTATCATCATTTCTTTGATTCGGATTTCCTGCCGCGATTTCCGTTTGAGCTTATTGGCAAATGGATGCCATAACACATAACCCGTGTAAATCCCCATCAAGGTTGCGACGAACGCGGCAGATATGGCATGTCCCAATGCCTCCGTGTCAGCCATATTACCCAATGCAGCAATCAGCCCGATTACCGCACCCAATACGCCAAGCGTCGGTGCGTATGTACCGGCTTGACTGAAAATCGCTGCTGCGCTTAAATGCCGTTCTTCCATCGCATCTATTTCCTCAGCTAAAATATCACGGATATAATCGGCACTTTGACCTTCGACTGCAAGATTCAAGCCATTTTTCAAAAAGGTATTATCCACTTGATCCGAAATGCTTTCCAATGCCAATAAGCCTTCTTTCCTGGCAATAACCGCCCATTCCGAAAAGGTTTTTATTAAATCTTCAGGCTTTGTCAATTTTTGTTCAAAGAATAAAATCTTGAATATTTTTGGTATTCTTTTTAATTCCGACAAAGGAAAAGCCGTTACGACAGCAGCTACCGTTCCTACAATAATGATCAAAATAGCCGCCGGGTTAATCAACGCCGTAACACTAACGCCTTTCAACACCATTCCGGCTAGGATGGCCACAATACCCAGAACTACGCCCAAAACTGATGTTATATCCATAATACTCACCCATTCATTTAAAGTCTCTTCTCCTCCTTATATCGGATGAAGTTCAAAAAAAGTGAGGATTATTTTACTATTGGATTTCAATTTTAATTATATTATCACAGAATCCACCAATTTTTTTGCCTACATGAGCTTAAACAGCACACGTCAATAATTCGGGCACGCTCTTCTTTCCAGAATGGAATTACAAACATGTTCCGTACGTAATTTTCTCATAACGTCTGGAATATGCGTTTTTACTTTTGAGTTTTGGCGGTTTACTCGTGAATTCCGCATAACACCTGACATTTGTTCTTTTCACTCTTCAGCTTTTCCGAAAAGAAAAAAAACAAAGCCTGTCAGCTTTGTCCCTGTTCTTGTTTTACTATTTTTCTTCCAATCATCCATTTTATGATGGGTGACAGAAAAAATAAAATGAATAAGATCCTGAATAAATGAAAGCTTGTGACAACGGATAAATCCACATGCACGGACATCGCTGTGACTGCCATTTCAGCGACGCCCCCTGGCGCCATGCTTAAAAATAATTCGTTCGCTTGTAAAGATAGAATCGGGGCAAACTGAATGGAAAGATAATAACAAAATCCAATCAATAGGACATTACTGACGAATACGGCCCCGAACATCTTTCTAAAAAGTCGGGGATTATCAACCTTCAGTGTGTAGCCTAAATGTGCGCCAATCAACAATTGTGATAAGTTCAACCAAAAGTCAGGAATCTGCGGGGCACCTGGGCCTACTAAATTGAATAGTGCTGCGGCCATGAGAGGTCCCAGCAAAAAAGGGAGCGGAAAATTCGCTTTCTTTGTGATGAAGATGAATACTAGCAAGGTTAACAACATCATGATGGCTAATTTCCCATCATATTCAAATAAGAAAAACGGCCGCTTCGATATGGCCATTACCGCACCTGATTCAACTGACATTACATGCGTTACAATCCAAGGAACAATGGATATCACCAGGATGACACGTAGTGTTTGCATGAAACCTACAACCGTTTCATCACTATCCTTCATCTCCTCACTTAAGACCACCATCTGGGAAAGGCCTCCAGGAAAACTGCCAAGCATGGATGTGCCTAAGGATAAGTTCATACGTTTCCCGACAAACCAGCCAGTCAGCACTGTAAATGAAATGATCGCGATCGTCGTAAAAAGCATAACAGGCAGAAATTCAGCCATCTCATTTAACGATTGTTTCGTGAATGAACTGCCCAATTGTAAACCTAGAATGACCAATCCAGTACTTCTAAAAGTTTTAGTCCATAACAGGTACTTCCTTAACTTCACTTTCGCGATCATCACGACGAATAATGGTCCAAGCATCCATGGCAGGTATATCCCAAGGCTATCAAATGCATAACCACCCAGGAAAGCTAGAAAAGATGTAAAAATGACTCTAAAACTCTTACTTTCGATTAAATTTGCACTCACAAAATTACCTTCTTTATCTAAGCTGATTTTCATCTATATCTTAACATAAAATAAGCTGATTCAAAGCTGCCATCCACACTTGTTTTCGACTTATGCGAGGGGCCAGTGGGAAATATATTAAAAACGGCACATATGAGGAAATAATATTTTCAGCATCCAGTTTACGCTTTACAATAAGCAGAATGTTAGTGACATTCGCCATTCCGGTGCACTTTTATATTTCATCATGTTTTCGCTCTATGAAAAGGAACAGCGCAACACTTCCACCATTTACTAGATTTCCCACCCCCACAAATTCGATATAAAAGGTAGAATGAGTATATAGGGGTCAAACTCTTATGGAGGGGTGACTAGATGTTATCAAATACAGAAATAGGCATTGACTTAGGAACTGCAAATACGCTAGTTTACAGTAAAAATAAAGGAATCGTATTTAATGAGCCATCTGTGGTGGCCATTGATATAGAGACTAATAAAGTATTGGCAGTCGGTGTGGATGCAAAAAACATGATTGGGAAAACACCTGGAAATATTGTGGCAATCCGTCCGCTTAAGGATGGTGTCATTGCGGATTTTGATGTGACCGCGCAAATGCTTCGGGAAATCATGAAAAAAGCAAGTAAGGCCCTAGGTTTATCGATACGCAAACCTAGTGTAGTGGTATGTACGCCATCAGGATCCACATCAGTGGAGAGAAGGGCCATTCAGGATGCAGTCAAAAGCTGCGGAGCGAAACAGGTCCACCTTATCGAGGAACCAGTAGCAGCGGCAATCGGTGCGGGCCTGCCTGTCGAAGAGCCCATTGCCAATGTGATCGTTGATATCGGCGGTGGAACGACTGAGGTCGCAATCATCTCTTATGGTGGCGTCGTTTCTTGCAATTCGATCAGAATTGGCGGAGATCAATTGGATGAAGATATCAGCCAATATGTTCGAAAAAAACATAATGTGCTGATTGGGGAAAGAACAGCCGAGGAAATAAAAAAAGAAATCGGCTACGCACTCGTTAAACATTCCGTGATAACCATGGAAGTCAGGGGCCGCGATCTTGTAACGGGTCTTCCAAAGCCGATTACAATATCGTCCACTGACGTCCAGGAAGCGATTCAGGAATCGCTGCTTCATATACTGGAAGCAATCAGGGCAACTTTAGAAGATTGTCCACCTGAATTGAGCGGGGATATCGTCGATCAAGGTGTCATCTTATCCGGCGGGGGGGCACTACTCAACGGGATACAAGAATGGCTGACGAATGAAATTGTCGTCCCAGTCCAACTTGCTGATAACCCGCTCGAATCAGTTGCCATCGGAACCGGGCTTTCACTTGAGGTCATTCACAAATTACAAAAAGCTGTGTACTAAAAAGATGAGGAAACCCCAACTTGGGGTTTCTTTTTTTATCATTCCAGGCTGATGTCCCCCATGATGTAAACAGCAATCCCACGTTAAATAACTTCCCTGAAATATTTTACCTCATTTAAGTAGAGAATAAGGAAAAGGTTTTTTTCGACAGCATGGGGATGTTTGGATAGGAATCAATCCCGCAGGACTAAATGCATGCAATGTAACATAAAATGTGTTATAATATAATTATGTTACATTGGTAAGAGGAGAAGATCTATGGAATATGTAGAAGCCTTTAAGGATATCAATCAAATCAGCAAAATAAAAACATACTTACGTGCTCACTCCAGTCGGGATTATTTATTGTTTGTACTCGGCATCAATACAGGTATGAAGATAAATGAAATGCTCGAAATCACCGTCGCCAGCGTTCTGGATGAAACGGGCAAAATCAAGGAGTTCTATGAGCAACGTACGGAAAATGACGAAGTCAACCAAATTTATTTGAACCTGAAGGTCCGTACCGCCTTACAAGAATACCTTAAAGGCTCGAAGGTTATTGAAGGTCAATTTTTATTTCTTTCCCCTAAGACAAAAAAGCCGATTACACGTCAACAGGCGCATCGAATCATCCATGATGCTGTGGAAGGTGCTGGGCTGACAGGCAAATTCGGAGCAAGTTCGATGCGTAAAACTTTTGGCTACCATGCCTATAAACAAGGAGTGTCACTGGCCTTGATACAGAAGCACTACCATCATTCCAGCCCATCGGAGACATTAAAATACATCGGCATATCAAAGGAGAAGAAATTCAAGACGAACATTGACGTTAACTTATAAACATTCTGCTATCTTCTATTAACTCTAACCAACATTTTAAGGAGGAATTCCAGTGAAAATTAGAGAAAGTGAACTTCCTGGTATTGGCCAAAAATTTGAAATCATAACGAGAAATGATGAAAAGTTAGTCATCGTCATTCACGATGACGGCCGTCGGGAATTATACCATTTTGATAATGAACATGAAGACGTCATATCGAGCATCACCCTTAACGATCAGGAAGCCCGGCAAATGGCTTCCATCATAGGCGGCATGGTTTATAAACCACAAGCACTTGAAACGATTGAAATGTCATTGGGTGACTTGGTGATTGAATGGTTCAAAGTCGAACCGGGTTCAAAGGCCATCAATCAAACGATCGGATCGATTGATATCAGGAGCAAATATAACGTGACCGTCATCGCCCATTCTAAAAAAGGAAAAAAACAACTGAATAATCCTGGTCCTGACTCCATCATCGAAACAGGCGATACCCTTGTGATATCAGGTGAAAGAAAAGATATACGTAACCTTATAAGAGAATTATTGACCGACGAAAGGAGTGACTAAGCTCATATGGACCATTTAGTCTTCGAAGTGGGAACTGCCCTACTTCTAGTGGCATTAGCCGCTCTCATTGCAGGTAAATTCAAAATATCAAATGTTCCAGTATTAATTATCATCGGGATGCTCGTTGGCCCCCATGCCCCGCACTTCGGATTAATTGACCTGCGTTTCATTGAAAGTGATGAAATCATAGCATTCCTCGGTCGTGTCGGTATTTTATTCCTTCTGTTTTACCTAGGGCTTGAATTTTCCGTCAAAAAGCTCATGAAGTCCGGGAAAAATATCGTGACAGGCGGTACCTATTACATCTTAATCAACGTGGGAATGGCCTTGCTCTACGGTTTCCTGCTCGGTCTTCCATTAAAAGAGGTTCTGATATTAACCGGGATCATCAGTTTTTCTTCAAGTGCCATTGTGGCAAAGGTACTTGTGGACCTTAAAAGGACCGGTAACAATGAAACGGAGCTAATCCTTGGCATCATCATGTTCGAAGATATCTTCCTCGCTGTTTATTTATCAGTCGTATCCGGATTGGTATTAAGTTCTTCTGGTTCCGTTTGGGGAACATTACTTTCTACATTTATCGCTATTGGTTATATGCTGGTATTTTTTGTTATCGCCCGCAAAGCATCTGGGGTCCTAAACAAATTATTCAATATAACCTCAGATGAAATTTTTATCATCGTTGTGTTTGCATTACTATTCTTCATTGCCGGTTTCTCGGAAACGATTCATGTTGCGGAAGCAATCGGTGCATTACTGCTCGGCCTAGTCTTTTCTGAGACGGAACATAGCGACAGGATTGAAAAACTTGTCATTCCCTTCAGAGACTTCTTCGGGGCCATATTTTTCTTCAGCTTTGGCTTGAGTATCGATCCGACGACCCTTGGAGGAGCTGTCTGGATGGTTCTTGGAGCCGTCATCATTACCATAATCGGTAACTTTGCTGCTGGTATGATTGCAGGACGCAAATCCGGTTTATCTCACAGAGCTTCCGCAAACATCGGTTTAACGATCGTTTCACGCGGCGAATTCTCCATTATTTTAGCCAACTTAGGCATTGCTGGCGGTTTAATGTCTATACTAACCCCGTTTGCAGCACTTTATGTTTTGACCTTAGCGATTCTTGGGCCGATCCTTACAAAAGAATCCAAACACATCTATAATATCCTAAATAAAGTCTTCAAATGGACCCCTCCGAAGGTTCAAAAAGAACAAGGAAAAGAAGTGCAATAGTGAAGAAAAGGCCAGACATTGCTGTCTGGCCTTTTTTCTGTTTACCATTTATGAATTCCTTCCATGATTTCCCGAATAGTATGATACTTGTTATAAAGGGGGCATAATATCATACCTAGCAGTAGTGTTTGGCCGTGTTATTCATAGGCTTGAAGTATCAGCTTCACCTATTTACAATTAATCGTGAAACTTTTATGATCTTAGGATACTTGCTGTACGAATCCCTACTCCCGGTTTTTCTAGGCATGATACTCGCCATAATCGAATTCTACAAAACTTTTCAGGAAAAGGGCAATGGTAAGTAAGTGAAAGGGCTAAGGTTGGTCATCCTTAGTGAAGCAGTTAAAACTGATTTTCCCTTTTCCAAATTTGTTTTTGGTTATTTGGGACAAATGGATCAACCATGTTACATTCGATCGCTGGAGTAGTTGCAGGTTATGTCATTGTCTCAAGCTTCTACAAACGCGCGGATTAATGCTTTCAATTTCTTTTCTTTTTAGGATTAACTTACATGAACAGAGGGAAAAGAAACAAATAACCTAAGTAACTATTCAGGAGTGATGGCCAGATGAATAAGTCGATAAAATTTTCAAAGAAGCTGATTAAGGAAATAAAGGAGGATCGTGTGACGGGGCTGGCAGCAGAACAAGCCTATTACTATTTACTGGCACTATTCCCTTTGCTCATTTTACTGCTGTCCATATTGCCTTATCTGAACATCGATATTCAGACAGCTCTTGACACGATAAAAACCTTCATGCCTGCGGAAACGATGGAAGTCATCGAAAAGAATATCATCAACATATTATCTGAGAGGAACGGCGGCTTACTGACTTTTGGTTTCCTTGGCACCATATGGTCCGCTTCAAACGGAATGAATGCATTCATCCATTCCATGAATATCGCCTATGATGTTGAAGAAACTAGGAATTTCATTAAAGCACGCTTCATTTCCATTTTATTGACATTAGGCCTGGTCGTAGCATTCATCGTCATGTTGGGCCTCCCCGTTTTCGGAAAAGTCATCATCGATTTATTACAGCAAGTCATTCCGATCCCTGAAGAAACGCAAATATTATTCAGCTTATTACGGTGGGTTATCGCGGTTGTGGTCATCTCACTTGTCCTGGCCTTTTTATACCGCTTTGCACCGAATAAAAGTTTTCCCGTTAAACATGTCATCCCTGGGGCAGTGACCGCAACTGCACTTTGGTTAGGAATATCACTTGGATTCTCATTCTATATCAGTAACTTTGCCAATTATTCCTCCACTTACGGCAGTTTGGGAGGCGTCATCATCTTGATGCTATGGCTATATTTAAGTGGTTTGATCTTTGTGATCGGCGGAGAAATCAATGCGATACTCCATCGTCAAAATTCCATTCCAAAAAAACCATCGCGCACGATCGTTCATCCAGTCCCACTTAAAAGGTGAATCATGAATTACAATGGAAGATTGAAAAGCGGCTGTCCCATTCGGACAGCCGCTTTCCTATTCATCCCTTATTGACAAACTCTTCATATCTTTCATCATGGGCCAGCCATGCAGCGTATTTCCGCTTCATGTATTTTTCCGCTTCCGCGAATGTATCGAATGTTTTTTTCTGTTGTTTTCCGTTGATTTCAACAATCCATTCCTCTTCTTCATCCTCATAGATGAATATGTCCTGTTTGTCTCTCGTTGAATAAAGGCAACCCTCCGGGGATTCTTTTACATTCAATTGATTCTTATGTGCGTCTCGTTTAAGTGGCTCGCCATAGAAGGTCTTTTCGACATATTGGCTATATGCCTTTTCGGACATGGTACATCCGGCGGCTTTTTGGTGACCGCCCCCATCGTACTTGCCAGCAACCTCAGAAACATCAATATCATCGTGGATTGTCCGGAAGCTGATTCTTTTACTTCCTACCATCAGGATGGCTATATAATCCAGATGTGAGAACTCTTTCGACAATTCATTACCCAATTCTGAATGGTATGACTCTGCATGGACCACACCGGCTGTATGAGGACCGACCGTAGCCTGATAGACTTCCCTTTTTTTTCTGTTTATGTACCGATCTACCCGGCTCTCTTCAACATTCAGAAGGGTTTGCTCCACTTCGTCAAAAGTAAAACTTTCAGCCGTTGACAGCTTTTTTGCGATTTTCATTTCGAATTCCTCTATCGGAATCATGAAAAACAGGTCATTCAATCGTTTTGCCGTTGTATTTTTATTGACTTCCCATTCCCAAGTATCGTATTGACGGACCAATTCAACGAATTCAGCGACAATGATTGAAGGTTCCAGCAATTTATTTTCAACTGCATACTGATAGAATAATGATGTCGCTGCCGTCTGTTTTCCATCTTCCTGTTCGACAGTTACAGTTGCCCAATCATGTTCGTTCAAATGCAGGGCTGACTTATGATGATCGATCAGCAGCGCCTTGCCTCCATCCCCTACAAACTGAGTAATCATTTTTTCGTTATCTTCATCAACCGATAGATCAGTAACGATCAATGTATCTTCAATCTTAGCCTGCTCAAGAAATGCTCCTACATTCTGATTAAGGCGACCAATTGAATTATAACTAACCACTACTTCTTCTCCGAACGCCAGCTTAGCTACAATGCCGCAGCCGACTCCATCTAAATCATTATGTGTAAAGAGATGGTACACACAAACCCCTCCTAATAACTAATAAATTTACTTTTCCCTAAAGACATGAATTTCAATTGCAATCTTTACAATTGTAGCATAATCATATCCGCATATTTTATCATGCTTCCATTACGTGATGCTTTTGTCCAATTTTTTTCGAAAATCGCCTAATGATTCTTTATTTCCTATAATTTATACCACTTCCGCTTCTAATTTTGATTGGAATGGCATCCATAAACGTCCGTTGTTACAATTGGAAAAGAGCCGGAAGGCAGAAATCAAACAGTCGTCCATGCTTGATGGGATCACCCGATCCAATAAAGGATGGAAAATGCCGAAGAAGTGCACAGCAACAAATGAAGTTACCAATGTAGCTTTCATCATAGAAGAGAATGCCGCCCAGAGAATGCCGCTTCCCTTGAAAAGGTTGCGGCGAGTGTCGAGGATCAGCATTCCCTAATCGATCAAATGGCTAGGAACTTTACGAACTTTGATGAATTGCTTAATGGTTTAAGGAAGCTGACATGATCCGGACATCAAAAAAAAGCCGAAGGGCTGTTAATCCCTGCGGCTTCCTTATGTGAAATCACTGTTCTATCAATTTTCCAAGATTGGCCATTTCAATGGCACTAACAGCAGCTTCATAGCCTTTGTTACCTGATTTTGTTCCTGCACGTTCAATGGCCTGTTCAATATTCTCAGTTGTCAGCAAACCGAAGATAACCGGTACGCCTGTTTCCAATGAAACAGAAGCCATGCCTTTAGCTGCTTCATTGCAAACATAATCATAATGTGAAGTGGCACCCCTGATTACCGTTCCAAGACCGATTACCGCATCATATTTACCTGTATTCACAAGTTTCTTAGCAATTAACGGAAGTTCAAAAGCACCCGGGACCCACGCGATGTCAACATCATTCTCATCAACGCCATGACGCTTAAGACCATCCAACGCCCCTCCTAAAAGCTTGCTTGTGATAAACTCATTAAATCTTCCTACCACGATTCCTACTTTCAATCCTGATCCGATTAATTGTGCTTCAATAGTTTTCCCCATGTCCAATTCCTCCTAATTTTCAAAAACAATGTTATTTTTTTATGTTAAGATTTAGTTCTCAAAATCCTTCAAGCTTTCGTGATGTTCAGTTCAAGTTCCTGTTTCCCAATTGTATCATTTTGTTGAAGATACCGAATCAAATCGGCTATCGTAATGAATTTCAGGTTAAATTTATCAGCGATGACTTCTAAATCGGATACGCGGGCCATCGATCCATCCTCATTCATGATTTCACAAATGACACCAGCTGGAGCGGCACCGCATAACTTCGCCAAATCCACCGATGCCTCCGTATGTCCTGCTCTTCTTAATACGCCGCCTTCTTTAGCGACTATCGGAAAAGTGTGACCAGGCCTTTGGAAATCTTCAGCGACCGAATCTTCTTTAAGAAGCTCAAGGATGGTCAAGGACCTTTCAAAAGCACTGATTCCTGTAGAGGTGCTTTTATGATCGACACTTACCGTAAATGCGGTGCCATGATGATCTGTATTTTCTCCTACCATAGGATGCAGTTTCAATTTCGCTGCCAGTTCTTCAGTGATGGTTGTACAAATCAAACCACGTCCATGAGTCGCCATGAAATTAATTGCTTCAGGTGTCGCTTTTTCGGCCAACACGACGAAATCCCCTTCATTTTCACGGTCTTCATCATCGGATACGATTACTACCTTGCCAGCCTTCAAATCTTCTATTGCTTCTTCTATTGTATGGAACATCATTACACCGCCCTTTTATTAGAATCCATGCTCTGCCAAAAACTCTAAATTCAGTCCTGGTTTTGGATTGCCATTTTTCATTTGATGTATTATATATTTCCCTATCATGTCGTTTTCGATGTTAACGATATCGCCAGCAGTTTTTTGTCCCAATATGGTGTCCTGATGAGTCAATGGAATCAATGATACAGTCAAAAGGTTCCTTTCGATCCCAAATATCGTCAAGCTCGTTCCATCAATGGCCACTGAACCTTTTGGTATGCAAAAGGTACTAAGCCCTTCTTCCAATTGGATTACATAATATACGGCATTTTCTTTCCGTTCTTTCTTTATGATTGTTCCGGTTCCATCGATATGACCTGAAACAAAATGACCGCCAAACCTTCCCTGTGCACTCATGGCTCGTTCGAGATTAACAGGTGATCCCAATTTTAACGTCCTGATCGAGGAAGCTTTGACCGTTTCCGGCATCACGTCGACCGTAAACAAACTTTTCGTGAAGGACGTTACCGTTAAGCAGACCCCGTTGACTGAAATACTATCCCCCAGATGCACATCTTCAAGGATTTTTTCAGAACGAATCGATAATTCCATACTGCTTTTTCCTTTTTTCAAGGAATGCACGGTACCGATATCCTCAATGATTCCCGTAAACATGTTTTTCCCCCTTTTATAAAATATAAAAACCCCTTAGGATGACCTAAGGGGTTAGCAGGAGAAATGAGTGAAAAAAATTGTATACCTAAAAAGCCTAATATTTTCATTTTCGAAAAATTAGGCGTACGTATACACTTGGGTTCCACACGTCCTTCTCCCATCCAGACTATACTGTCGGCTTTGGAATCTCACCAAATCCTGCCTTTAACAGGCTCGCGGGCTTAGAATTTCTTCATCACCGCCGGTTGGGATTTACACCCGACCCCGAAGGACTAAAATAATATGAATCTTTGAATATTTTATCACCATAAAGTGAAGATGTAAAATTTCTAACCTTAAATGGTTCAATTGTTACAGGAACTTTCTCTCTTTATGGAAAAATCCCCCCAAGTACCCCCGATGTGCTCCTAAAAGGTTAACCAGGCTAAATATGTTGAATAAGGTTGGCAGGATCACAATTCATCCAAGGAGAAGCCCATGATTATTTCCATCATTAACTTAATTATCTATCTGTTCGTCGTCACGATGAATTTTTTAGCCAATTCCCTTCCATTGAACGGCCAAACATCAGGAGAGATTTCCGATCCTGCCGGTTATGTATTTTCCATATGGGGCTTGATCTATTTTCTGCTCGCCATCTGGGTATTCAGGCAGTTTTTAAGTAAACATCAAAACAGCCCTGCTTATAAGGCAACCTCCCCTTGGTTCGCTTTAAGCTATGTCCTAAATGGTGCTTGGCTTTTGGCTTGGCACCATGAGCACCTTTTGTTATCCGTATTCATTATCATTGCTCTGCTGGCTACTTTAATGGTTATTTATACAAGCATAAAAAAGGTGAGGAACCCTACTTTCGACCTATTTCCATTTATACAGGCTGGGTAAGTGTTACAACCATCATTTCTTATTACCTCACCTATATCAAATGGGACGATTTTTGGCTTTCCAATATAACCTGGACGACCTTCCTGCTGATTGCAGCAACAATCCTGGCCTTTGTCTTTGCAGGTAAAAACCGGGATTGGTGCTATCCTCTCGTATTCGTTTGGGCGTTCAAGCATCGGGTGACAAAATAGCGCCGCCTATCCGGTAATCACAGACATTTCTTATATCCTCGCAGCCATCACTCTAATCGTATCCATCACCATATTCATGAAAATTCAGAAGGAACAGAATTAGGATTATGGCCGTTAAAATGCCTGCTGAAGATCTTGCCAGACGTCCTGCCAAGCTTCAAGGCCCACTGAGAGGCGGACCAGTTGGTCACTGATGCCCATTTGTTCACGCAAATCATCAGGAATGGCAGAATGCGTCATGGTAGCGGGATGCTGGATCAATGTTTCGGCATCCCCCAGACTGACAGCAATTTTGATAAGTTTCAATTTATTGAGGAATTCCTGTGCATCCTGTTTTGTGCCATGCAATTCGAAAGAGATAAGGCCGCCGGCATGTTTCATCTGTTTTTGCATTATATAATGATCCGATGAAGCATCATCACCTGGATAATATACCTTTTTCACCTTTGGATGTTTCTTAAGTTCATGAAAGATTGCCATTGCATTGTCCGAATGACGATCCATCCTGACAGGCAAGGTCTTTAACCCCCGCAATAGTAACCAAGCATCGAATGGTGAAATGATTCCACCGATATCTTTCTGTGTAGTCCCAGCTACATGATTCATGAATTCCTTTTTACCGACGACAAGACCCGCAACGACATCTCCATGCCCGCCAAGATATTTCGTAGCGCTATGAAGGACAATATCACAGCCATATTCAAGCGGCCTCTGTAGGTAGGGCGTCGAAAACGTATTATCGACTACGACCGTCACATTATATTCCTTCGCAACTCTCACCACCATCTGTAAGTCAATCAATTTCATCGTCGGGTTGATCGGGGTTTCTACATATATGCAGGTCGTTTCCGGCCGGATCATATTCCTTATCTGTTCTTCTGTAGCCATTTCACAAAAATCATGAGTGATGCGGTATTTATTTTTCATTAGCTGCAGAAGGCCAAATGTACAACCATATAACCCCTGTGAGCACAGGATGTGGTCATCTGTTTTTGTTAACGCAAAAAGCACTGCTGAAACGGCAGCCATGCCTGAACCGAAAGCAAGGCCAGCTTCCCCTCCTTCCAAAGCGGCAATCTTTTCTTCAAGCACTTGTACCGTTGGATTTCCAAGGCGGGAATAAATATATCCATCTTCCAAACCGGCAAAACGCCTTTCCCCTTGCTCGGCATTTTCGAAAGTGAATGTCGAGGTTTGGAATAAGGGTGTTGCCAAGCTTCCTAAATGTTTCTTCGAGTCATATCCTTCATGGATGACTGCAGTTTCAAACTGTTTATACTTACCTGTCATACCGTCTCCTCCTAGCCTATGTCTATTGCTATCATATGTCAAAAAACCACATAAAGGAAGCGTTTTCATACGTGATTATCCCTCATTAATGAACTCCTGAATTTAGTAAATGTGAGTGAATTCACAATCAAATATTTAGGTGACGATTTTGGAAGTGCAAAGGATGAACAAATCCATTGTTGTTTTTCCATTTTAACGACTGCGTTAATGGGGTCATCATTCGCAATAGGGGAAAATTGGTTTAGCGTATACTTCCCCGATGTTACTTGCAGCGTTCGTTTCATCATGGCCATTGTCGTTAAATTCATCAAGCGTCCACATCCAAAAAAGGTTATGGATTGGATGAAATTGAATATCATCGGTTTTTTCCAGATAGCTGGTGTCGGGGGTTTTGCTCGGCTTTATCGGCGTGTTTATCATAATGGGCGCACATCTTGATTTGAAGACCGGTCCCCTCCTTGGTTTGATGACAGCCAGTTCCTGCTCCATTGCGACCCTATTGATGAAAAATTGGGGAGATACTTTCGACACTTGAGCCATGTCAGCCTATCAAATGCTATGCGGGGGTATTGACCTGCATTGGATCATTTCTTTTTGAACCTCCCTTTTTCGGTGTCTGGATACCTCTTGCTGGATGAGCCCGTTCAATGGTACGTTGCAGTTTGCGGAATCACTCATTTTCAACGGCATCTTTTTGGTTAACTGGGAATCGCCCCTATTCTGACAGTGGAAAAGGCATGTAGTGTGAAGTCTGCAAAATGAGCAACTTTTTAATTTTTAATCTTAGCTGCCCTTTATAAAAAAAGGGACAGCCGCCATGGCCATCCCTTTTTCGAAATCATTCATCGACTACGATGTTTCCACCATAGAAGGTTACTCTCGTTACTGGAATCTCCAGTTCACGAGCCATTTTTTTCAACTCTCGTTCTTCTCTTTCCGTCACGATTGAAATGACCGTGCCATCTGCACCTGCACGCCCGGTTCTCCCAGATCTATGGATATATTGTTCAATATTGTCAGCCAAATCAATATGAACGACTGCTGTAAGACCTTTAATATCAAGCCCCCTTGCCGCTACATCCGTTGCTATCAGCATCGGGGATTTTCCGGAACGAAGCTTGCGCAGCGCTTTCTCCCTGTCGACTTTATTGGATTCACCGTGAAGCACGCCCATTTCAATACCTTTATAACTCAACTTTTCATGTAAGACGCTCAGTTCTGCTATATCATTCAGGAAGGCAAGGGCCTTCACATCTTTAAGTCTTGTGATTTTCTCGAGAATCTTGGACTTTTCCCGTCTCTCGACAACAAAGTAAAGATGGTCCACCTTTGATTCCATTTTTTCATGCTTATCGACCTTGATCATTTCGGGTTCATTCATGAACCCCCGGGCCGCTTTTTCCGTTTCCTCTGGCAGGGTCGCTGAAAAAACCATGATTTGCCGGTCTTTTAGCGTAGTCTTTATAATATTATTGATCGTTCCCATATGCTCCGGAGTGATCAATTGGTCACCTTCATCAAGTACTATCGTCTTAACTTCATGCATCTTCAATTTCTTTTGGGCAATCAATTCATAAATCCGTCCCGGTGTTCCAGCAATAACCTGTGGATGCTTCTTCAATTTGTCCAGCTGCCTTTTCACATTAGCACCGCCGATGAACGCTGCACCCGTTATGCCGCTTCCCTCTGACCAAATGCGAATTTCTTCATTGATTTGCATGACCAGTTCTCGTGATGATGCCAGAATCAAAGCTTGGGGCGATTTTTTTTCAGGATCTATCTTTTCCAGCAATGGCAGTAAATATGCTAATGTTTTTCCTGTACCTGTCGGTGATTCGGCCATGATATCTTTTCCCTCGGCAATCACGGGAATCGCTTTCGTTTGAATCGGAGTAAGTTGTCCGAAACCGGACTTTTTCCAGACCTCTTGTATATATCGTTTTCTATCGTTCACTAATGCAGGTAATTCGCTCATATCGTTCTCCTTTAATATAAAACTTTTCCTATCTTTCATAGTACCATTTATTCTTGTCCAGTAGCCAACGGAATACGAATTGTAACCGTCGTCCCTTTGTTTATCTCACTTTCAAAATGCATTTCCCCCTGAAGGCGATGAACGATCTTCCGGCAAATTGCAAGCCCGATCCCTGTGCCCTTTTCCTTCGTTGAATAAAAAGGTTCACCAATCCGTTCAAGGCGTTCGGGCACCATGCCCATGCCATTATCACTCACGTTGACCACAGCATGCCCATCAATGATTTGCAGCGATATATCAATCTTCCCATTATCCTCAATCGCTTCAATGCTGTTCTTGACAATATTGATTATCAACTGTTTCAGTTCAATTGAATCTGCCATAATATAAATCGGTTCGGCGGTTTTAACCCTGAACCCCATTTCGATATTATTCAAATTGGTTTCTGCTTTCATCAACGTGAATACCTGTTGTAAACTGTCGGCAAGATCGATCCTGCAAAATGCGACATCCTGTTTCTTCCCGAGAACCAAAAGTTCACTTGAGATGATATTAATTCGGTCAATTTCCTTCAACATGATATCAGAATGCAGCGGGTTAACTTCCTGGGTCATATCCATTAACTGCACAAATCCTTTTAACGATGTCAGTGGATTCCTTATCTCATGTGCGACGGCGGCAGCCAGGTGTCCAATCACAGATAGCTTTTCAGACATGATCATCAATTCCTCTTCACGCCGCAATTCAGTAATATCCCTAACGATTGCATATACCCCAAGCATTTCCGCTTGAACGATGATCGGTAAAAAGGTTACACGGATTATCCTTTTTTCATCACTGCTATTCTGGATGGTCGTTTCGAATTTTACAGCCTCCCCTTGAAGGGACTGCTTAAAGTATAAAGATACTTTATCACTTTCATTCCAGTTGATGAGATGATTCGCATTCTTGCCTTTCAAATTTTCACTATTATGACCTAACAGTTTTTCAGCTTCCGGGTTTATCGAAACGACATTTCCTTCGAGATTCAGCTCTAGGACACAATCCGGATTATGTTTGAACAACGACTGATACTGTTCATCCTTCAGAATGAATTCCTGCTGGGACCTCAACATTTTCCCCGTCCAATACCTGATTATGAAGTATAGGAAAAGTCCGGTTATGAAAATGAACATCCACCCTTTGGAATGCTGAAACATAGCATATATCTGAACATCTGCCCTTGCCTGTGTCATAGAGATGCAATCCGTAACGAAAATCCATAAGACGCCAATGATTATATATATAATAGCCACTTTACATGCAATTTTATGAGATTGGTTCATGTTTTATCCTTTGTATTGTTTTTGGTTTATTATTCCCAAATCACTCAAAAAAAGCCCTCATGTTTTCAACATAAGGACTCTATGGATATTGTACCATATATATTGCATCCATTGTTTTATATCGCTAAAAATCTAGCAGCATTTTAACTTGGCCTTCAATGATCAAGAGAGGTTTTTAATGGCTTGATTGAATTCTTCTTCTATATCTTTTGTAGGTTTGGCCGATAATAAACTGAAAACGACCACCGCTATTGAACCAGAGATGAAACCAGGAATGATTTCGTATACTTCAGCGAACTTATCGATCATATCCCAGACGATCACGGTTGCCGTACCGACAATCATTCCCGCCAGGGCTCCCCATTTCGTCATCCTTTTCCAGTACAGGCTTAACAGAATGACAGGACCGAATGCCGCTCCAAAACCAGCCCATGCATAACCCACCAACTTAAGGATTGTACCGCTTGGATTAAAAGCCAATAGTAGGGCAATGGCAGATATCGCCAATACACCAAACCGACCTAACAGCACTAATTCCTTATCAGATGCATTCGGCCGAATGAACTGCTTATAGAAGTCATCGGTGAGAGCACTTGCCGATACTAGCAGCTGTGATGCAATCGTACTCATGACCGCTGCTAAAATCGCAGCCAACAAGAAGCCTGTAATTAAAGAAGGAAATAGTTCCTTTGCTAAAATGATGAAGACGGACTCTGCATTTTTTTCCCCTAAAGGGCTGTTTGTCAGGTTAAAATAGGCTATCCCCACCAATCCGGTGAACATCGCCCCGACGATAGCAAAAATCATCCAGCCCATACCGATTCTCCGTGCACTTTTCAATTCTTTAACAGATGAAACCGCCATGAATCGAACAATTATATGTGGCTGCCCGAAATAACCAAGTCCCCATGCCAGAAGAGATATGATGCCAATGGTCGATGTTCCTTCAAAAGCATGCAATAGGTTCGGGTTAATCGATTTTATTTCATCGAAGGCAGGATCCCAGCCACCAATATTTACAATCGTGACAACTGGTACTAGAATTAAGGCAATGAACATAATTGTACCTTGTACGAAGTCCGTCCAGCTAACAGCCAGGAATCCGCCAAATAATGTATAAAGAATAACAACACTCGCCGTCAGCCAGATGCCCCAACGGTAATCCAAATTGAAAGCCGAGCGGAAAAGCTCACCGCCTGCTACCATGCCCGAAGAGGTGTAAAAGGTGAAGAAAATTAAAATGACCGATGCTGATACCACTTTTAAGACACGGGAGCCATCTTTAAACCGATTTCCCAAGAAGTCGGGAATCGTAATCGAATTGCCGGCCACTTCCGTATATGTCCGAAGTCGCGGCGCCACGAATAACCAGTTTAAATATGATCCTGCACACAGGCCGATGACAATCCAGCCAGCACTTAATCCGCTTATGTACATTGCACCGGGAAGACCCATCAACAGCCAGCCGCTCATATCGGAAGCACCTGCACTCAATGCAGTTACAGCCGGTCCCAAGTTCCGGCCGCCAAGCATGTAATCGGTTAAGTTGGCCGTTCTCCGATAGGCCAAATAACCAATTAACAGCATGCCTGCCATGTATATTCCAATTGAAATTATAATTCCATAATCCAAAAATGAATCCTCCTATTTATAGGTTAATTTTCATCTTGTAAGCTTATCAGAAAAAAAAACATATGTTAAGAAGTTCTTGCACCTTTCAACGATTTCACTTTCAATATAATTAAGAAAATTCATTTTATTAGATTAAATTATTTGGAGGAATACGCCATGCAATCCTATATCAATCAGCCAGATGGAGTCTTTCCCTCTGTTTGCTCTCTTGACTGCCCTGATCAATGCGGTTTACTGCTGCACAAAAAAGATGGGAAAATCATTAAAGTTCAAGGAGACCCTGATCATCCGGTCACCAAAGGGAATATTTGCAACAAAGTCCGAAACATGACTGCCCGTCTATATGACCCCAAGCGCTTAAAGCAGCCATTAAAGCGCATTGGTCCGAAAGGAGAAGGGAATTTTGCTCCAATCAGCTGGGAAGAGGCCATTGACACAATCACTTCCAAATGGAAAGACCTGATCGAATTGCACGGACCGGAAAGCATACTTCCCTACAGCTTTTACGGAAACATGGGCAACCTCAGCGCTGAGGGGATGGATCGCCGTTTTTTCCACAAACTCGGGGCAAGCATGCTCGAGCGTTCCATTTGTAATGCGGCCGGCTCGGTTGGATACAGCTATACAATGGGCGGTTCATTCGGCACCGACCCAGAAGAAACGATTCATACAAAGCTTTTCATCATGTGGGGCATTAACGCTGTGAGCACAAACATGCACCAAGTTACGATTGCCCAGCAAGCCCGAAAAAACGGGGCCAAAGTAGTTGTCATTGACGTACATAAAAATCAAACCGGCAAGTGGGCTGATTGGTTCATACCCATTCTGCCTGGCACCGATAGTGCGCTCGCCCTCGGATTAATGCATATACTATATGCCGAGAATCTAGTCGACCAGCCCTTTCTCGATGAATACACAGTGGGTGCAGCTGAATTGCGCGAACACGTCCGCCAATATGATCCTGCGACAGTCTCCGCGATCACCGGCGTTCCGATTGATGACTTATATGAATTAGCCAGGATGTACGGCACAACAAGTCCATCATTCGTTCGGATAGGCAACGGCCTGCAGCACCATGACAATGGCGGCATGGCGGTACGTACCATTGCTTGCCTGCCCGCACTTACCGGCCAATGGATGGTGGAAGGCGGCGGAGCCATCAAAGGGAATTCAGGATATCTGGCTTTTAATACAAATGCCTTAAGACGTCCTGACTTATTGCATAATAAAGCTACCCGGACCATTAATATGAACCAAATCGGTCAAGCTCTTCTGGAAAAGGAAAATCCAATTCGCTCCATGTTTGTATACGGCTCCAACCCAGCACTTGTCGCTCCGAATGCAAATAAAGTGCAGGAAGGTCTAATGCGGGAAGATCTATTCACAGTTGTACATGATCTATTCTTAACCGAAACGGCCACGTTTGCAGACCTCGTCCTTCCTGCCACATCATCTTATGAAACGGAGGATTTTTATAATTCATACTGGCATAATTACGTCCAAATACAAAAACCTGTAGTCGAAAAATATGGCGAGTCGAAATCGAATGTTGAATTGTTCAAACTGTTAGCTGTTGGAATGGGATTTGGGGAACAAGCATTTAGAGATTCGGAGGAAGATATGATACGGCAGGCACTAAATTTTCCCGAAAATCCGCATTTAGAAGGCATCACCTATGACATCCTTTCAAGGAATCAATTTGTCAAAGCCAAGATGCAGCCGATGTTTCCAGGAAAACTCCCGACACCAAGCGGTAAAATCGAATTTTATTCCGAACGGATGAAGCAGGATGGATACGAGCCTTTGCCAACGTATGCGCCAATCATAAAAGACAGCCACCTGCCATTTTTATTCATTCCGGCACCTAATCACAATTTCTTGAATTCAACCTTTTCAAATAATGCCAAGCATATCTCATTGGAAAAGGAACCGAAACTGCACATGAATGCCGCTGATGCCAAAACAATGGGGATAGTCCCAGGAGATATGGTTAAAATCTGGAACGGCCGCGGTGAATGTTTGCTTACCGCTGCTCCCGGTGAAAATGTGTTACCCGGCGTTCTTGTCAGCCAAGGCCTGTGGCAGAATACACCTGAAACTAAACAACACATCAATTCCCTTACCCCAGATCGACTCTCAGATATGGGTAATGGAGCCGTCTTCTTTTCAGGACGGGTTGATCTTGAAAAAGCCTAAAAAGTCTAAGTCAATGTTTAGCAATCTTTTAATATATCTGTGATTCTGGAATTACATCTGCTTTTTTCGAATTATATCTCCGCTACCGGCATTGCACCTGCAAATTTAGGAATACATCTCCAATTTTCGCGAAAAAAGGCTGTTCCACAAGGAACAGCCTTTTTATCAAGCTATTTACTCTTCATCAAACCAACCTGTGGGCTGGATATCCAAGTTGTTATTGATTTGCTTCACTTCCGTATATGCTTCGTAGCCGAAGGTTCCCAGTTCGCGTCCATTTCCACTTTGCTTGAACCCTCCCCAAGGAGCTTCGTTATAAGTCGGATGATAGGAGTTTATCCACGTGATGCCGGCACGCACTTTTTTAATGACACGGTACGCTTTTGCGATATCATTCGTGAACACCGCTCCCGCTAAACCATATTTCGTATCATTGGCAAGTCGAAGAGCTTCCGCTTCATCCTTGAACTTTTGAACGACAAGCACCGGTCCAAAAATTTCTTCCTGCACAATCCGCATGTCCGGTGTCGTATCAACAAAAATAGTAGGTTCGACAAAGTAACCTTTATCCAAACCTGCTTCTTTCATTCGATTTCCGCCGACGATTATTTTGGCACCTTCTTCTTTTCCGATTTGGATATACGATAATATTTTGTTCATATGTGCTTCCGAAACGATAGGTCCCATCTGGCTGCTTTCATCAGAACCTGAACCTACTTTGATCTTTTTCGCCTTAGCAGTGAGACTTGCAATGAACTGATCGTAAATGGACTCTTCCAACAATAAACGTGAGCCTGCTGAACACACTTGTCCTTGATTACAGAAAATCCCGTATAGGGCATAATCAACGGCAGTCTCAAAATCAGAGTCTGCAAATACGATATTAGGCGATTTCCCGCCCAGCTCCAATGTAACTTTCTTTAGGTTACCCAGTGAAGCCTCCATGATCTTACGTCCAGTTGCCGTTCCTCCTGTAAAGGCCACTTTATCGATTTCCTCATGTTCGGCAATGGCTTGTCCGACTACTGGCCCCGCACCCAACACAAGGTTTGCGACACCTTTTGGCAATCCCACTTCATCCATGATTTCAAATAGTTTGACCGCTGTCACCGGAGTAATCTCAGATGGTTTGAACACAACGGAATTTCCTGCAGCAAGCGCTGGAGCCAGTTTCCAGGCTGACATCATTAGAGGGAAATTCCAAGGAACGATCTGCCCGCATACACCGATCGGTTCCCTTACGACCATCGCTTGCTGACCGTCAGGAACTTCAAAAGTCTGACCTGTCGGTTTTGTAGCCAATCCTGCATAATATCTAAAACAGGCTGCTGAATCCGCTATATCGTAACGTGCCTCACGCAATGGTTTCCCATTATCCAATGTTTCCAACGCGGCTAGTTCTTCTGCTTTTTCTTCTATTTTGTCGGCTATTTTGAATAAGATGCGCGCTCTTTCCACTGCAGGAGTTCCCCACCAACCGCCTTCATAGAAAGCATATTTTGCTGCCTCGACCGCTGCATCCACATCTTCCTGTGTTCCTTCCGCAGCTTGGGCAATAACCTTCCCTGTGGCCGGATTCAATACATCCCTCTTCTCTCCTGAAGTCGAATTCACCCATTCCCCATTGATGAACATCTTTAAGTCCAGTGCTCCCGTCCCTTCTTTTTTCATATTATTTTGCAAAGTTTCCTGCATGTAAATTCCTCCTCGATTTTAAGTTATCTACCTATATATTATATGAGCAAGATTCATGCCAGTTTGAAATATTAGGTAACTCCCGTTTTTTTTGCCCGTTCCTGTCCCCTTTAAATTCAACCGTGAATTACCTATTCATTTTTGCATAGCATATGGGCAATCCTTCATCTAAGTCCTCTTCAAGATTCATAGAAAAATAAATCCGCAACTTAAAAAAAGAGATGAGCAGCTGCTCATCTCTTTTTTATTAATTTCGGTTAATGATGACCAGTTTCATTTCCGTCATTTCTTCAATGGCATATTTTAGGCCTTCGCGGCCCGTTCCGCTTTTTTTGACTCCGCCATATGGCATGTTGTCGACACGGTAAGTTGGGATATCATTAATGATAACACCGCCAACTTCCAATTTTTCTGCGGCAGAAAGAGCCAGATTGATATTTTCTGTGTAAATCCCGGCCTGCAAACCAAATTCGGAATCATTGACCAAATCAATCGCTTCCTCAACGGACGAAACCTTATTGATCAAAACAATGGGAGCGAAGACTTCCTGACAAGATACTTTAAGCATTGCATCCACTTCCAGCAACACAGTGGGATGCAGGATATTCCCTTCAGATTTACCTCCAGCAGCAACAATTGCACCGTGTTGTTTAGCTTCACCGATCCAATCCAGGCTTCGCTGTACATCACCAGCGCTGATCAATGCCGAAATATCCACCGACGGATCCAAAGAATCTCCTAGTTTCAAGCCGTTCGTTGCTTCTATGAATTTTTTGACAAACTCATCATATACCTCTTCATGAACATATGCGCGCTGTAAGGAAATACAGACCTGCCCTTGAAAAGCGAATGCTGCCGATACACAGCGTTGGATGATTTTATCGATATCGATCCCTCTATCAACGATGACAGCCGCATTCGAACCCAGTTCAAGACTCACTTTCTTCAACCCAGCCTTATTACGGATCCCGATTCCGACAGCCGGACTTCCAGTAAATGAAATGCTCTTCACCCGTGAATCGGTGACTAATTTATCACCAATTACCGAACCGCTTCCGGTAACTAAATTAAACGCACCTGTCGGCAAATCCGTTTCGGCTAATAGTTCAGCAAGAAATAGCGAAGATAGTGGTGTTTGGCTAGCAGGTTTCAAGACAAGCGTATTTCCCGCAGCAATGGCAGGGCCTACTTTATGTGCAACCAGATTCATCGGAAAATTAAATGGCGTAATCGCACCCACAACGCCTAGAGGCTCACGGACTGTGTATCCTACCCTTCCTTCTCCGTCAGCCGTAGCATCCATCGTCAATGTTTCTCCATGAATTCTTTTTGCTTCCTCAGCGGCAAATTTATATGTGGCAATCGTCCGGGATACTTCAACCATTGCCGTTTTAATCGGTTTCGCTGCCTCTTTAGCAATAATTTCGGCTGCCTCATCTTTACGGCTTTCCAATAGTCCCGCTAGCTTTTCAAGGATGGCAGCCCGTTTATGACTAGGTAAAGCTGCCATTGTTTTTCTAGCTTGATAGGCTGATTCTATTGCCAACTCGACATCTTCAAGGCTTGCTGAAGGAATTTCCGCCAGAACTTCCCCGCTATAGGGAGACTTTAGTGTCGTGAACTTTTCAACTTCTTGCCATTTACCATTAATGAATAATTTCTTTTTCAGCGTTTCCGTCATGACCATCACTTTCACCTCTTATAAAATTTCTTTTTCGACAGCAGTAAATGTCTCATCAAGTATTTCAATTATTCTTTCGACTTCCGATTGGGTAATGATTAAAGGCGGTGCAAATACGAGTGTATCTTGATCAAACGTAACAGACCGGCAAATCAAACCATTCTTCGCTGCTTCAGCAACCAGTCTTGGAGCAAGCTGTGTCTCAAAACCTTCGCCTGTTTGTTTGTCCTTTACAATGGAGATGCCGCCGATTAGTCCAAGTGCCCTAACATCACCAACAATCGGATGTTTGCTTTGAAGCTTCTTAAAGCCGGCAAGCAACTCTTCACCACGCTTTTTCGAATTTTCTATAAGGTTTTCCCGTTCAATTATTTCAATATTTTTCAAAGCAACCGCACAAGCCATAGGATGGCCACTGTATGTGTAGCCGTGTAAAAGCGTACCTTTTGAAAGGGAAATGAAATCCTGATGCATCTTATCATTCAGGACGACCCCGCCTAACTGTGCATATCCGCTCGTCACACCTTTTGCAAAGCACATCATATCTGGTACAACACCAAAGTGTTCAATCCCAAAATAAGTCCCTGTTCTTCCGAAACCTGTAATGACTTCATCCGTCACCATTAAAATTCCGTATTCATTACAAATCTCCCTTACTTCCTTAAAATAGCCTTCAGGAGGAAGGTTCACGCCACCGGCCCCTTGAATCGGTTCAGCGATAAATGCCGCAATCGTTTCAGGTCCTTCCTGTTCTATGACCTTACGCAACTCCTCAATGGAGGAACCGTCCACATGATAAAAATCCGGTGCGATTGAATTCGTGAAGTCCCGGAACGGCTTCAGGCCAGTCGCACTTGTAGCCCCCATTGCCACTCCATGATAGGATTTCGAGCGGGAAATGATTTTTTGGCGATTAGGCTGCCCTTTCAAAAGCCAGTAATGACGAGCAAGTTTGATGGCCGTATCATTCGACTCCGATCCACCTGAAGTGAAGAAAACTGCATTCAAATCCCCAGGCGCAATGGAAGCGATCTTGGCTGCTAAACGGATTGCCGGCTCATTGCTGAAAGTGGCGAAACTTGATGTGAATGCTAGCTTCGCCATTTGCTCCTTCGCGACATCAGCCATCTCTTCTTGTCCATGTCCAATATTCACATTCCAAAGTGAAGCCATGCCATCAATGACAGTCCTGCCCGTGACATCCGTTAGATATATTCCCTTCCCTTCCTTAAAGATGAAACTTGGACCATCTGCCTGCTGTTGTTCGATTGCCGTAGTCGGATGAATAAAATGCTTTTTATCCAAATCGATTAATTCCTGAATACCCGTCTTCTCTTTAATCATGTAAAAAACACCCTTCTCATGTAATAGATTTTTTCAAGCTGGTTTATTTTTATATTTATTGCAAGATGCATGCCAAATTATATGAGCCTTATATTAAAGGTATTCAAGTTAAAATGATTCAAATATAAATCAACGGAAGTGTATGTTGATTCATACATAAATCATTCGATTCGTATTCGAATCATCAATTCCCATTCATTAGATTTAGATACTAATTTATATGCATTTTTTCGAATCCCCCTCTTTATTTTAAAATGATGTTATAAAACCTGACATACAATGTTGAATTTTCGGAAGATTTGTATTATTATCATGTTAATATTTTTTCATTCCTTTTGAGCCGCTATGTTAATCTAAACGAAAGAAGTTGATATATATGCAGGTAGGACTTGAACTTTCCCAAAAACAGACCTTGAAATTGTCATTAACCCCTGAATTACAGCAATCGATCAATATCCTTCAATTTTCCACCCATGAACTAATAGATTTCCTAAACCGGCAGGCAAACGAAAATCCCGTTCTCGAAATTAGCTTTAAAGAACCCCTCGCATCACTTACTGAATCTAGCATTCGGACACAAAAAATAAATTCGCAGATACGCGGATCCGCCTCTATAAGTAAAAGTTTCAATGGAGATAAAGATTACAATCCAATCAACAATTATTCAATCAACACAGAAACACTGGAAAAACATTTACTGGAACAATTGAGTTTACTAAGTACATTGAAAACATTTGAAAAAAAGATTCTCCAATTTTTGATTGGGAGCTTAAATGATTATGGATTTCTTGAATTGGATGTCAATTGGGCAGCCTCGCATTTTTTCGTATCCGTGGAAGAAATCGAAAATATGATTCAAGTATTGCAATCACTTGAACCAATTGGAGTCGGGGCTAAAGATCTGACCGATTGTTTACTCATTCAGCTGCGTGAGCATGAAGATCACAATGGACTGGCGTATAAGATCGTTAAAAAACACTTAACGGACTTAGCAGAAAAACGCTTCAGGAAAATTGCCGCACTTTACCAAGTGACCATTCAGGAAGTACAAGAGGCCTCGGATTTAATCCGTACGTTAAACCCTCGTCCCGTCAGTCACTTTTCCAATGATATGACTCATTACATCGTTCCGGACGTTTACGTGGAAAAAGAAAAAGAAGGTTTTCTCATAACGGTCAACGATAGCTACACACCTAAACTTGCCATCAATCCTTACTACAATAACCAAATCGCTATGAATCCGGTTAATCCAGCTAAAGATTATATAAAAGGGCACATAAATGATGCCCAATTACTTTTAAAAGGGCTCGAACAAAGGCAAATGACACTTTACAAAGTGACAGCGTCAATCGTGGACGAGCAGCAAGAGTTTTTCATGAAGGGAATCACGGGATTAAAACCTATGACATTGAAGGACATTTCGGAAAAACTTCAGCTTCATGAATCAACAATCAGCAGGGCAACGAGCAATAAATATATCCAGACTCCACATGGCCTCTTTAAACTGAGGAACTTCTTTACTAGAGGGTTAAACCGCGTGAACAGCCCTGCAACCGAATCAACGAGCACCATCAAAGAAAAAATAAAGGTCTTGATTGCCGATGAAGATAAAATAAAGCCCTTTTCAGATCAGAAACTTTGTCAAATATTCGAAAATGAAGGGACGAGGATCTCCCGCCGTACTATTGCAAAATACCGTGAAGATCTCGGTATACCAGGATCTTCAAAACGGCGAAGATTTTAAAGTCGAACCGAGTCTTGTTTTTTATGTTGTGCCCATAGTATGGAATAACGTATTTTAAAAGACTCTTACAAAGGTTGTATCTATCGTAGGAGTCTTCTATATTTTTACTTTTCCATTTCATCATCATGTAAAAGTATCATTTCCTCACAACAAAAAACCCCTGAACCAGGGGCTTAATAAACTTGTTTTGAATCATGATATATAGTTTTATTTATTCCCCCATTTATCCTCGAAAATAAGTTCATCCATCGGCCTTCTTTTTTCCCATTTAGCAAGTTCAAGAATGGGTTTATCCGGATATTGATCCGTATAGCCAATCGATAGGAGTGCGACGGGTTCTATATGCGGCGGAATCTCCAAAATATCACGAATATCATTTTTCTTATAAAAGCTTACCCATCCCATTGCCAATCCTTCAGCACAGGCAGCCAGCCACATATTTTGAATTGCGCAGGCTGTGGATAGGATATCAGTTTCCGGAATGGAGTTCCTCCCTAAAACATGGGAGCCGCCCCGTGTCGGGTCGCATGTAACACAAATGGTGTATGGTGCTTCTTTTAACCCTTCCACTTTCAAACTGAGAAACTTATTTTCTTTACCTCCTTCATAATGAATAGCGAGTGCCCTTCTTTCTTTATCCGCTGCCCACGCCAAACTGTTCTTGGTTTCCTGAGATGAAATCACGATGAAACTCCAAGGTTGCATGAATCCTACAGACGGTGCATGATGTGCAGCATCCAAAATTCTGCTGAGTATATCCTTTGAAATGGGCTTAGGCAAAAAACTCCTGATATCCCTTCGGTTATAAATGGCTTTATATACGGCAGCTTGTTCTTCATTAGTAAACATAGTTTCCCCCCATGTTTCCGGCTCCCCAGAAATTCATCTAAACATACACTATATTTTATAGGTAAACCCTTACAATTAAAAGCGAGTTCCTGATATCCCCAGCTTCAGCTCGTTCCGTTCACAACAAGATTCGCTCTTTCTTGGTGCTTATAGAGAGCTTCATGAACCACCCAATTATCCTCCTACATTTGACGAGCATCTTCACCATCCCGCTCAAGGCCACGTTTCAAACGGAGATCACGGGAATCGTGAAATCATGGGATCCAATCATACCTTTGATGTCTTGCTTTTTCTGCTATGTAACGGTTTCGATATTTGGTTATCCCCCCCACCAATCTGCTTTTAGGATGGAGTCAGGTTTTGATGATGGCAAATAAAAACGACCGTGCTACCTGGAAGTCTGCTTGGATACGGGAAGCGAGTGTACTTTTTCAAGACCTGCCCGGCCATCTATGATCAATATATAGAAAGATCATTTTGGGGATTTATTGAATTTTAGCTATAAGACCGCTAATTGTATACTGTCCATTAAGTGTTGGAAAGTTCATAAGCATTCCCCCTATACTACTTATTTCTATTCATCCTCCCTTAAAT
Source organism: Bacillus sp. SD075 (assembly GCF_017355165.1). Lineage (GTDB taxonomy): Bacteria > Bacillota > Bacilli > Bacillales > DSM-1321 > Peribacillus. Next base: position 149,104 of record NZ_JADILK010000009.1, read on the forward strand.
TCCTTCCTTGGGGGGATAAATGAAAAAAACTAAGTAGAAGGTGCTGGAATTGAATAAAATCCAATTTGCAATGACCATCGATTTGAATACGCCATTCGGATCTGCGAACGAAACCCGGCATCGGAACACAGGAAAATGGCTGATCATCTGTATGCTGCCAATTCGGGTTTACGAAAATGAATTGGCAGATGCCGATCTGTTTCCCGCAGATTTTCCTGAACGTCAAACTTAGCTTCCTATGGGTACTAAAGGCCACTCCTCAATAGGTTTTCCTGATCTGCCAGCATCACGGTTATCCTATCCTGTATTGCCGTGATGCCTTTTTCTTCTACAAAATTATTCAAGATGATCGAAAATATGACTTTTTCCCCCCTTTTGGTCGTCACATAACCTGATAAGGAGCTCGTTCCTGAAATCGTCCCTGTTTTAGCGTGAACATTCCCGGCTGCATATGTCCCTTTCATCCTCTTCCTTAGCGTACCTCCCACCATCCGATTTTCGTTTCCTGCAATTGGCAAAGCATTCAAGTAAACAGGAAACCACGTTTTTTCCTGTACGGCAAACAGCAACTTCGTTATTTCATTCGCTGGAATCAAATTGACTTGGGAAATGCCGGATCCATCACGCATCATGATCGTTTCCATATTGAGTCCCATACTCTTCAGCTGATTTCGAGCAACCTTCAAACCATCTTTCCAGCTTCCCTTCCCTTCTGCCTCCTTGCCCATTTCTTTCACCAAAACCTCAGCATGGCTGTTATTGCTCAATTTCATGAAAGGAATAAGCATTTGTGAAAGCGGCATGGACTGATGAGTGGCAATCATTTCCGCTCCTACTGGCGTTTTCCCTTTTTTCCTTTTTCCCAACACTTTAATTCCATGTTTCTTCATTGATTTTTCAAATAGGCTCAGGGCATATGCTGTTGGATCTTTCACCGAGATCCACTCTTTGATCACACCGGCATGCTCCGGAATGGTCCCGGTCACCGTAATGACTTGTGTGCCATGAGACCGTTCGACTTCAATTTTCTTAACACCGTCTTCGGATTCAGTTTTCGTTTTGTTGATGACCTTCACGTAATCCGTTTCCGGCTTCATCTTCACCGTTGCCCTTTTACCAGCCTTTTCCCCAGGGGTTACCTCCAAGATGATGGTACCGGTATCGTAGTCTTCATTCGGGGAAGCGGTTAATGCTGAAACGGCAGCTCCGTAATATTCCTGTTCATCGCTCCAAACCAAATCTTGAGAATAGCGAATATCATCATACCAAGAATCATCGCCTATAAGATCCCCATGAACCAGCTTAACTTGTCTATGCTTCAGTGAAGCTGCAAGCTCATCAAAATCCTTTTCCAATAAGGTTGGATCGCCTTTTCCCTTCAGGTATACATTCCCCTGCAGAATATGGCCACCCTGCACTCCTTTTATGTATAGTTCCGTTTGAAAAGCATGATCTTCCCCTAAAGTTTCCAGCGCAGCTGCTGCAGTCAATAGCTTAAGGTTCGAAGCAGGCCGTAATCTCGTTTGCGCCCCCCGTTCATAAATCATTTCCCCCGTTTCAGCTGAGCGGATGGAAATTCCAGTCAACGCCCCAGTCAACCCTGGCGAATCATCCAATATTTGTTGAATTTTCTGCCCAAGGTTTCCATCCACATTAGCAGCCTGCATCGATTCTCCATCAAAAAAACAAATCCAAACCAGGAAGAATATAAAACTCAACTTCCTTTTATATGTCAAACCTATCACTCCCACTCTAAAAACTCACCACTTCTATCTTGTCCATTTTACGGCCATATAAAAAGAAAAGATCCACTATTTTATACATACTCAGGTAACCGCGGGATTATTCGGCCGCCGCTTCATGGAATCCATCAGTAGTCCAGACTTTTCTTTTACACGTAAGGATAATTATTCCAAACCCTCCCTATGGTATATCTCACTGATTCTACTCGTCCTCGTTTATACATTGAGAATAATGGATTACAAGAATAGCCGTTACTTGTTAAATGATGAGTTCATTCAGTTCGAATCCTAAAGTTCGGAATCATAACCATTCATTACCAAAAGAAGCGAAGTCATTCAATATTGAGGTGGAATGTTCGATGTTGCAAAAGCTTTTCGGACTTGACACAATCGAAACAATCAACCGCTCCAAGCCTGTACACCACCAAATTTCCAAGATGTATCCGTTGAATATGCTGACGAGTTTTATACATGGTGTATGGGCAGGACAAAAAATATTCAAGTCGAATAGTAATCAATAAATGATAAGAGTTGACCAACGCAGGCAGCTCTTTTTTTTATCCACTATATATTCCCCCTCGTCGACTCACGTCAAAATTAATATTGGGAATTTTCTAACTTGAAACTTCAAAAAAGTCAAAGCAGACCGAAAATATCTATAGAGGCTTAAATTAATTTGAGGTATATAAGGAGAATTGTCCATATGAAAAGACTGACAGGCTGGTATTTTAATTCGCTAAAAAAACAAATATTGATTCCTTTTTTAGCTTTGATCATGATAAGCGGAATGGCCATCTCTTACATGAGCTATAAAAATAGTATCGAGTTGATGACCCAGGAACTTACCGGAACGACGGAAGAGCAAGTCAAGTCAATGAACGATTCTTTTGAAATCTTCTTTCAAAAAACGGAAAATCAATTGGATAGGATCAGTAAGTATCCTATCATGAGTACTTATGATAAGAACCCCGAATCAATAATGGATGAGTTTTCCCATACACAGTCAAGCAGTTCTGAAATAAATGGTTTATACCTTGGTACAGAAAAAGAAGGAAAAACACTAATATTTCCAAAAGCTGAATTGCCGGCTGACTTCGACCCAAGACAACGGGATTGGTATCAATCGGCATTGAAACAAAAAAACAAGACCATATGGACGGAACCTTATACTGATCAGGCGACGAATACACTTGTCATTACGGCAGCAAAAGCCATATATGATGATCGTGATGAATTAATAGGCGTGTTAGGCGTCGACATCTCAATCGATACATTGATCACGATGATCAATCAAACGAAATTCGGCGAAACAGGCTATACGGTTTTGCTGGATAAGAAGGGTGCATTCGTTACACATCCAGACAAGGAAAAAATTCAACAGGATATATCAAAGGAAAATATTTTCAAAAAAATGAAAAGTGAATCCGGATCAATGATCGTGGAATTTGAAGAGCAAAGCCGGATTGTCGGATACGCCACAAATCCTACAACTGGATGGAGAATCGCAGGGATAATGGATCAGAATGAAGTGCTCGTCCGTGCAAGCCCGATGATAATCGATAATATCATCACACTGTTAATTGTCTTTACTATCACTGCACTATCTGCCATCTTCATCACCCGTTCTTTAACGAACCCCATTAAAAAGCTGCAGGAATCCATACGGAAAATGGCTGACGGCGATTTCACATCCAATAATTCCATTTCCAGGAAAGATGAGATAGGGCAACTTGCAGAAGACACCAGCTTAATGACCAGGAATATGAGTCATATGTTAGGGGTTGTCAACAACCTTTCCGATAAAGTATCGGATTCCTCCATGACCCTAGTGGCTAGCGCAGAAGAAAATTCAGCGGCTGCTAACGAGGTGGCCATGACGATGGAACAAATAGCGGCCGGTGCCATAGACCAAATTGAAGTAGGTCAGAATAACGAAATGGCAGTAAAGCTATTAGCTGACAAAATCCATGATCTTGAAGCGCAAGCGGGCAAAATGGCCACGGAATCCGAAAATATGTTCAAGGCTTCCGAGGACGGAATCAGTCAAGTACAAGGCCTAAAACAACAATTCGATGAAACGTCCCTGATATCCAGCAAGATGAGTACGGCCGTCAAATCTTTGGATGCACGTTCCAATGATATTAGTGCGATTGTAAAGACCATAAGCGGGATTGCAGGACAAACGAATTTACTCGCTCTGAATGCTGCCATCGAAGCAGCTAGGGCTGGTGAGCACGGAAAAGGGTTTGCAGTTGTTGCCGATGAAGTGAAGAAATTGGCCGAACAGACGGAAAAATCCCTGAAAGAAATCTCTGAAATCATTCAAGCCATGCAAACCGATACAACCAATACCGTTCATTTGATTGATCAAGTCAATCAAAAAATCCACCTTCAGGATAGTTCTGTAACGGATACGGAGAATGCCTTCAGTCACATTGCATCCATTATCGCGAACACATTCAGCAATTTTGACCAAATAAAAAAGATGATGAACGATATGGTAAACGAGGTCACAAGGATGGCGAACAATGCGGAAAAATTAAATTCGATCAGTCAGGAAACTGCAGCAGGAACTGAAGAAGTATCTGCTTCCGTAGAACAAACGAATGCTTCCATGGAACAATTAAATGCCCTGGCTAGTGAATTGGCCAGGAAATGCACAAAGAAATAAAGAAATTCACATTCTAATCAAAAAAAGGACGGGTCCTAAGGGATCCGTCCTTTTTTACTTACGACTTATAGAGTTCTTCTGCTGTTCGTTAGCGTTTCATCGGTTTCAGTTATTCCCGAGTAGGAAGAACTGGATTTTCTCGCATCCGAATCGACCAAAACAAGCAGCTTGCCACTCTTTACATCCGCTTCATAACGATTCGCTTCGTCTTCAGGTATGCCCATACCGATTAATGTACCGGCTAATCCTCCTGTACCAGCACCTACAGCCGCTCCGGCTAATGTTGCAGCAAGCGGCCCAGCTGCCAGTACCGGCCCGATTCCCGGAATAGCCAACGCACCAACACCTGCTAATAATCCGGCCGCCCCCCCCAAAATACCTCCAGTCGCCGCACCAGCCGCGAGTCCCTCTTCAACTTTTGTACCCGTTTCTTCATTCACTGACTTTAATTCTTCTTTATCTTTAGCTAACACTGAAATATCTTCACGATTATACCCTTGGGCCTGTAATGACTCAACAGCCTTTATAGCTTCTTCTCCGGTTTCATATACCCCAATTATACGTTTATCCATATCTATCATCCTCCTTAAAGAATGTAAATTGTCGCTCCCCCTTTACATACCCCAGGGGATGAAAAGGCTAAACGTTATTTAACAGGAAAATATTTTGGAGTTAACCCTTACTTGGAACGGGTATATATTATAATAGTATGCATATTTTTAGGAGGTTTTCTTTTTGCTCATCGAGTTACTTAAAGATTTAGTCTCTATTGACAGTTCATCGAAAGAAGGAGCTAACCAAGCAGTTGATTACTGTGCGGACTGGCTTAAAAAACAAGGAATTACCGTGAATGTGATTGTAAATAACGGTTACAAAATGCTTGTTAGCGAGATTGGCAGCGGAGATAAAACCATGATTTGGAATGGCCATGTCGATGTTGTCAGCGGAACGCCGGATCAATTTTTCCCAGAGGTTCATGAAGGAAACTTATACGGACGCGGGACAGCCGATATGAAAGCTGGAGTTGCAGGGATGATGTGTGCATTTACCGAACTGAAAGATAAAGACCTAGGTTTGAAAATTCAGCTACAGATCGTATCGGATGAAGAAATTGGTGGCTTGAACTGTACTGGGTATTTAGCGAAACATGGCTATAGAGGGGACTTTGTAATCTGTGCTGAACCGACGCAATTGGGAATCGGACTCCAAGCAAAGGGTGCCCTTCGTCTCGATATTGAAGTATCAGGCAAATCGGCACACGGAAGCCGTCCATGGGAAGGCGTGAATGCAATTGAAAAGGCCTATGATCTCTATCAAAAAATAAAGGAACTTCCATTCACCCGGGATCATACTCCCCTTTACTCTTCCCCTTCCCTTAACCTAGCAAAGATAAAAGGAGGGGATGTCTATAATAAGGTACCGGATGCCTGTTTGCTAAGTCTTGATATCCGCTATCTTCCTACTCAAACAATGGAAGAAATCATTGCTCAGATCGAAAATGTGACAGGAAGTAATGTCCACCTTAATATGTACAGTAAACCTGTAAAAACCGAAGAGTCCGACCCATTCATCACTCTGCTTCGCCCAATTATCGAAAAAAACACCAAGCAAGACGCTGTCATTTTTGGGCAACATGGCTCCGCAGATACCGTCTTTTTTGCGGCATATGGTATCCCAGCCATTGAATTCGGACCAAAGGGTGAGAACTGGCATGGAGATAGGGAATACGTCAATCTTGAATCAGTAGCGGTCTATCAAAATATGCTAGTCGATTTCGCTTCTGAATTCGTTTTGAATTAAGCCAAATCATGAAAAAAAGCCGGCATCACATAGATGTCGGTTTTTTTGTTCCGAATATCCTCTTCTACTAAAATAAACGGCATTCATTCGTCTATTATTGCGTTGTTTTTTTACAAAATATACAGGACTTTAAAACCAGAGATTATCAATCCATATTTTACCTTATTAAACAAGATACGCCATTATACAAACACTATATAACAAAAATACGCTTATCCTGACATAATAAATAATATATTTACATTTAATAAATAAGTTCTTTTGACCTAGTTTATATTACATTTATTTATCAAAGGAAACGATTTTGTAACACAATTACTATTTCACCGAAACATCATTGTCATATAGACCTGCTATTCTAAGTCTACGATTTAAAACAAAGGAGACTATTCATTTTGAAAAAAATACTACTTCCACTATTCACTGCTTTCTTCCTGGTATTTAGTTTTTCCGGAGTTTCATCGGCTGCTACTACTACATACAAAGTTAAAAGCGGCGACACACTATGGGGTATCGCCAATAAACATAATATAACAGTCAATCAACTCAAAAGTTGGAATAACCTGAAAAAAGATAAGATCCATCCAAAACAAGTTTTAAAGGTTAAGAAGACTTCGACCTCTGCTAAACCTAAGGCTAAAGCTAAAACGTCATCATCCAAGCAATATAAAACGATCACCGTGAAGGCAACAGCTTATACTGCGAACTGCAAAGGCTGCAGCGGTATTACAGCATCAGGTCTTAACTTAAAGAAAAACCCTAACGCAAAAGCGATTTCAGTCGACCCTAAGGTCATTCCACTTGGAACAAAAGTTCATGTAGAAGGATACGGGGATGCCATTGCAGCAGATAAAGGCGGCGCAATCAAAGGGAATAAAATTGACGTCTTCTACTCTTCTCACTCAAAAGCTATCAATTGGGGCAGAAAAACCGTTAAAGTAAAAATCTATAAATAATGAAAAGGCCAGCCTGAAACGTTTCAGGCTGGCCTTTTGTTTTTCCCATTCTTACAAACATCTAAACAACCAGTTTGCCTTCAAACGGGAATATTTACTGAAATTTCAGTAAATGGTATGATTGGTACATCTTAATTAAAAGAGAGGTGTGCATTTTGAATATTGTCATTATTGGGGCCGGGGCACTCGGCTCCTACTTTGGAGGCAGGTTGCAGCAAGCCGGACAGGATGTTCAATACCTTGTCCGTAAAAACCGCGCCAAACAATTGAAAGAAAACGGCATCAGCATAACCAGCCCACATGGAAACTACCAATTTAACGACCTTCATATCTCAGAGAATGTAAGTGATATAGATAAGGTCGACCTCGTAATTCTCGCCGTAAAAGGCCAGCACCTGCAAGGCACCCTTACAGATTTAAAGGTCCTTGTAGAAAAGGGTGCAAAGGTCCTCCCGCTTTTAAATGGATTGGAACACATATCCATTTTACAAGATGAACTGGGCGATGAAGCCGTCTTGGGGGGGAGTGCGTTCATCATTGCCACCCTTGATGAAAAAGGTCATGTCATTCACTCCAATGATAATCACGATTTAATCTATGGCCCGCTTCATCCATCACAAAAAAAGATTTGTGATCAATTCGAACAGGCGGCCGGATCAGCTATCATGAAGGTAAACCGAACGGAAAACATATTAATCAGGATGTGGATCAAATACATGTTCATCACCGCTTTCTCCGGTGTGACAACTGCCTCTAACCTCCCTATCGGCACGATACGGAGATTTCCGGAAACCAATGGATTGCTAGAAAAGGTCCTTGTTGAAATGAAGGAGCTTGCAAATGCTTATGACGTCGGGATTACTGTGGAGAATATTACTCAGGCGTTGGAAAACATGGCAGGTTTACCTGAAGAGTCTACCTCTTCCATGCACCAGGACCGCCGGAAGGGCCTAACGCTCGAAGTGGAACATTTACAGGGCGGTGCACTGCGCCTTGCCAACAAGGTCGATTTGAAACTCCCTGTGATCGGAACCCTATATGCACTCATTAAACCATTCGAAAATTGATTTTTCCCAATACCGGCACTCCACCGGTATTTTTTTTGCGCTTAGTAATCCATCTATATTCTAATAGACACTTTTAATTCCTCTTCCCTCCTCAGTTATTAAAAATACTCAAGACCAAAAAGAACAAAAAGAAAACAATATCACCAAAAGAATATTCTGATTCTTTCTTCTGTTACACTAATACCAAGTTAAGAAAGCGCTATCATATAACAAAGGAGAATGCACCTTGAAAATATTAAAAAATCTAACCGTTCAGGTCATCATCGGTATCATTCTGGGTATAACAGTCGGTTTCTTCTTCCCCGCTTTCGGTGAACAGCTGAAGATATTAGCTGATTTATTTATTAAAATGATTAAAATGGTCATTGCACCAATCATCTTCTTAACCGTCGTAATCGGAATTGGCGGTATGGGTGACATGAAAAAGGTTGGCCGCATCGGCGGAAAGGCCCTGCTCTATTTTGAAATCGTTACCACTTTCGCACTTGCCATTGGAATCATCGTAGTCAATCTGTTGGGACCTGGTAAGGGTTTTAACATCGATTCAGTCGAGAGCGGAGATGTATCACAATATACAACAGCCGCTTCTGAAACGGAACATGGCACCGTTGCTTTCATTTCTAATATCATTCCTGATAATGCCGTTGCCGCACTGGCTGGCGGAGATTTACTCCCGATATTATTCTTTGCCGTATTATTCGGATTATCAATGGCGGCAATGGGACCGAGAGTGCAGCCAGTCGTTTCTTTCTTTCAGCATATTGCCGATATTTTCTTCGGCATCGTCGGTATGATCATGAAAGTATCCCCAATAGCCGCATTTGGAGCAATGGCGTATACAATCGGTAAGTTTGGCCTTGGTTCTTTAAGCTCTTTAGGCCAATTAATGGGTAGCGTATATATCACAATGGCACTATTCATCATTCTTATCCTTGGCTCGATTGCAAAAATCTACGGCTTTAATATTTTCAAGTTCATAGCCTTTTTAAAAGAAGAGATCCTCTTAGTTTTAGGAACCTCTTCGTCGGAGTCCGCTCTTCCAAGCGTGATGAAAAAACTCGAAAAATACGGTTGCTCAAAATCAGTAGTCGGTTTAGTTGTCCCAACTGGTTATTCTTTCAACCTTGACGGCACATCCATCTACTTATCCATGGCAGCGATTTTCATCGCCCAAGCCTATGGTGTCGATTTAAGCATCTGGCAGGAACTGACCCTTCTAGGAATATTGATGTTAACATCCAAGGGAGCTGCCGGTGTAACGGGATCCGGTTTCATTACACTTGCTGCAACATTAGCTGCCTTCCCAATGATTCCAGTTGAAGGAATGGCATTGCTGCTGGGAGTCGACCGCTTCATGTCTGAAGCACGTGCCATCACTAATCTAATCGGTAACAGTGTTGCTACAGTGGTCATTTCTAAATCAGAAGGTGAATTCAATCCAAATCAAGCCATCTCAAGTGATATGAGTGAAGTTGCCGTCTCATCGGAAAAATAATCGAACCTTGAATGAAGAGGTGTGCAACTTGCACCTCTTTTTTTTATGTATTGCTCCCTTTCTATCAAAAAATAGCCAATTTTCTATAAATAGCCAATCAAATTAATTTCAGAATCACTTAAAAGTGTTTATACTTTTATGTAACAGGTAAAAGTATAAAGTTACAAGTTTTAGTAGTTTGATGGATTTAACCAAATTAGGAGGTTTTATCGTGAAGGATTACGGATTATTTATTAATGGTGAGTGGTCGGATTTTGGATTGGATAAAATTGAAGTAAGAAACCCGGCAACGGATGAAATAGTTGCCACGGTTCCTAAAGGCGGTGCAACTGAAGCAGCGAAGGCTGCAGATGCCGCATATGAAGCCTTTACGGGCTGGGCTGCACTCTCAGTCTACGAACGTGCTGAACTAATTTGGAAATGGCATCGATTGATTGATGATAATAAAGAACAACTAGCCAAAATCATGACTGAAGAGCAAGGCAAGCCCCTTAAAGAGGCTCTTGGTGAAATGACATATGCAAATGGCTTTTTATCTTGGTTTGCCGAAGAAGGGAAACGGGTGTACGGCGAAACGATTCCTGCTTCCGTGTCCAATAAGCGGCTTTTTGTGACTAAACAGCCTGTCGGAGTTGTAGCTGTCATTACACCTTGGAACTTTCCTGCAGCCATGATTACAAGAAAAGTAGCACCAGCGCTTGCTGTCGGCTGCACAGTCGTCATTAAACCGGCAAACCTGACTCCCATAACAGCTTTAAAAATGGCTGAATTAGCTGAAGAAGCTGGCATTCCAAAAGGAGTAATCAATGTCGTGACAGGAAAATCATCAGAAATTGGTGAAACTTGGCTTCAAGATACGAGGGTCCGTAAATTGACGTTTACCGGCTCTACAGAAGTCGGGAAAACCCTAATGAGGGGCTCAGCTGACACGGTAAAGAAAATCTCGCTTGAGCTCGGAGGTCACGCACCCGCAATCGTTCTTGAGGATGCCGACCTTAATAAAGCGGTTGATGGCATCATCAGTTCAAAATTCCGTAACGCAGGACAAACATGCGTCTGTTCAAATCGCATATATGTCCACGAAGCCATTCAAGAAGCCTTCATCGAAAAGCTTGTTGCCAAGGTCAAAGAACTAAAGGTAGGGAATGGACTGGAAGATGGCGTCGATATCGGTCCGCTTATCGATCAAAATGCAGTGGATAAGGTTCAAAAACAAATTGATGAAGCAATCAGCAGCGGAGCTAAGCTCGAAGCTGGAGGTAAATCAATAAGCGGCCTTTTTCTTGAACCAACCGTACTGTCCAACATTGATGACAGCATGCTCTGCATGAAGGAAGAAACATTTGGTCCTCTAGCTCCTATTGCCTCCTTTAAGAGTGATGAAGAGGCAATCAAAAGGGCAAATGACTCCATCTTCGGTTTGGCAGCTTACGTCTTCACTGAAAATATCACCAAGGGCATCAAATTCACCGAGGCACTTGAATTCGGTATCGTAGGCTTGAACGATGGACTTCCTTCCGTTCCGCAAGCCCCATTTGGCGGATTCAAGCAAAGCGGGCTCGGCCGTGAAGGTGGACACCAAGGCATCGAAGAATTCCTGGAAGTAAAATATATTTCCTTAGGTTTGTAACCAAATTAGGCGTTTTTCTCCTTCACTAAGAAAACGGGCCCGACTCAATTGAGTCGGGCCCGTTTTTTCATTCCAATATATCTTCTTCAAGCTTTTCCTCTTTTCGGATCCTGATGAATTTTACGATATTCAATACAATCGTTTTAACAACGGAGTAAGTCGGAACGGCCAAAATCATGCCGATGATACCCGCAATGTTTCCAGCTACGAGCAAAAGGATGATGATGGTAAGCGGATGTGTATTCAATTTTTTCCCGATGACTAAAGGTGAAATCACATTACCATCCAGTTGCTGGATGATCGTTACAACGAGAATGACCAAAAACGCCTCTGTCGGTGAATGAATCAACGCCACAATGACAGCAGGGGCCGCTCCAATAAACGGACCTACATATGGAATGATATTGGTTACTGCACCAATCAGCGCAAATAAGAACGCGTATGGCAAACCAATAATTAAATATCCGATGAACGTTCCAATCCCAACAAACATGCAGACAAGCATCTGCCCTTGTATGTATGTAGTAAGTGTGTCACCAGTCTCTGAAAGTACTGTCAAAGCTGGCTTTCTATAGCTAACAGGTACGAATTTCATGATTGCGGCCGGAAGCTTATCCCCATCCTTCAACATATAAAACAGGATGAAAGGAACCGTTACGACCACTAAAGTAATATTCGTCACTACGCTGAAAACAGAAGATAAACTGTTCGTAATATTACTAGGTAAATCAGTCAAATATTTCTGAAGGGAGTCTCCCACTTCTTTCAGGGAAACATAGTCTTGCTCCATGGTCCACAAAAACCATTTTGACTCAGCTGAATTTTCGATGAACTTCCTTACTTGATTGAAATAATCCGGAAGGTTATTAATTAAGTCGGTAACCTGTTTTGACAGTGATGGGCCAACCAGACCGACCAGCAAACTAATCAATCCCAGGAAAAATACATAAAGCAATAATATCGACAATCCCCTAGGCACTCTTCTTTTAACCAGGAAATCAACTGTGGGGTTGAATAAAAAGTAGAGAAAACCTGAAATCAAGATTGGAAAAAACAATGTAGATGTAAAAATGACTATTGGTTCAAAAAGAAAAGAAATCTTTGTACCAACATAAAAAAGTAAAGACAATAGTAATAACTCTAACGTCCAAAAATGTAATTTTGTCTTGAACAAATTATCTCCTCCACTATAAGCATTCTATTTAACTCCCTTTTTCTATCTAAGGAAACAACATCATAAATATGAAAAATTCTATGTAGGATAATCTTTCATTGATAGCAGTTTACCATATTTCTATAACTTGAATGAATACTTATATACAAAAATAAAAGAAAAAAGCCTAAAGATACAGTTCCCTATCTTTTGGATGGTTAAGCTTCATTTTACACTTTAAATCTGTTATATGTTGGGGGAAAAAGAACTAATCGGCAACATTATACAAATTACTTAGGGGAAATAATCTATTTACGTATTGTTATACAAAAAAGTACCCTATAGGAGACCTTTTTAGGTGTCTACTCTATAGGGTACTTTTTATTGGCGGGGTTCGGTCTTTATTTTTGATCTTGAAGCACCGCTTCAAGCATCGTACCGTTTTTAGCTAAGTTTGTATGCCATGAAAATGCCTTTTCAAGAATGTGCGGAGTTTGATGCCCACCCGTTTGCGCAACAGCTTCCGTGAAGTACGCACGAAGCTGTTGACGGTAATCAGGATGCGCACAGTTTTCTATGATTAACTCTACGCGCTCTTTTGGCGCCAAACCACGTAAATCGGCAATCCCTTGCTCTGTCACTAATACATCCACATCATGTTCAGTATGATCCACATGAGAAACGAAAGGAACGATACTAGAAATTTTTCCGCCTTTTGCATATGATTTCGTTACGAAAATACCTAAGCGTGAGTTACGGGCAAAATCTCCTGATCCACCGATTCCATTCATCATTCTTGTCCCAGAAACATGTGTCGAGTTCACGTTACCATAGATATCACACTCTAACGCTGTATTGATTGAAATCAAGCCAAGGCGACGGATGATTTCAGGATGGTTAGATATTTCTTGAGGACGAAGAACTAGTTTATCACGGTATTTTTCAAGTTCACCGTAAACTTGTTTACCTTTTTCTTCAGCCAATGTAATTGAACAACCTGAAGCGAATTTAACTTTTCCAGCATCGATTAAATCAAATACAGCATCTTGCAGCACTTCTGAATATACTTCCAAATCTTTAAATTCAGAATCAAGGAAGCCAGCGAATACTGCATTTGCCACTGAACCTACACCCGACTGAAGCGGAGCAAGGCTTTCAGTCAAACGGCCAGCCTTGATTTCATCACGAAGGAAGTTAATTAGGTGGTTGGCGATTGTTGCAGTTTCTTCATCAGGCGGCACGATTGTAGAAGGTGCATCAAGATCTGTAGAAACGACGATTCCCATTACTTTTTCAGGATCAACCGCAATACCGATCGAACCAAGGCGATCACTTGCGTTAGTCATCGGAATCGGTTCGCGTTCCCCTTGTTTAGCTGGTGTATATATATCATGCATCCCTTCCAATCCTTCTGGATGGGACACGTTCAATTCAATGATTACATGTTTAGCTTCTTGAACGAATATGGCTGAGTTACCTACAGAAGTTGTCGGGATGATCAATCCATCTTCCGTAATCGCCAATGCTTCGATGATTGCAAAATCTATAGGTCCGACAATACCTTGACGAACTTGTTCAGCTGTATGAGATAGATGCTGATCCACATAAGTGACTTCATCAGCATTGATTTTATTGCGAATCCCTTTATCCGCTTGGAACGGCAGACGTTTGTTTATGATACCGGCTTCCGCCATATGTTGGTCGACTTCCGGTCCTAATGAAGCACCAGTATAAACGTCAACTTTGAATTTTTCAGTTTTAGCTTTTTCTACTAAAGCCATCGGAATAACCTTAGCATCACCGGCACGGGTAAATCCACTCATACCGAGTTTCATCCCATCTTTAATCCATGAAGCTGCTTCTTCCGCTGTAACTACTTTCCCCTTAAATTGTTCGTTGCGAATTTTTTTGAAAACGCTTTCGTTCATACAAAAGACCCCCATTTTCGCTTTTCTTACACTTAATTTTACCAATCCGGTGTAATTGTCACATTCATTTCCGAATGAAAAGCCTTAAATAGAGCTTAAACCAGCATTTTTTCTACACAAGCGAGAATCAAAATCCTAAAGCCCTTCTGAATTGACTTGCGTATGTTTGACTGACTTGGATTTTGGATTTATCTTTCATTATCAGTAAAAACGTAGAATGAAAATCGGGAAGGATCTCTTGTATATAATTGATATTGACGATGTACGAACGATGCACACGAATGAATAAGTCACTAGGTAAAATGAATTCCAATTCACTTAAGTTCATTTTATGAAATCCACTCACACGTTCGGACTGAATTTTAGTTTTCCTATTTTGAGCCTCCAAATACATGATTTCATCATATGGAAGCGGTATCCAGCGATCCTCTGCTTTAATGGTCAAGAATGATGTCGGTAAAATTAATGGCTTTGATGGCAAGATAGCCGTTACCGCTCCTAAAGGATTGCCCTCATCCATGATAGGAACACTCAGCCCATAGTAAGGTACGCCAAATACATTGCTTTCAACTTGCACCCCTATTTTTTTACGGACACTCAACGCTTTATATGTCGCCGTTTTTTCACTGATTAAATCACCTGGTTTTATTCTTAAGTCAACTTGTTTGCTCGGTTGATAATAAATGTATTTTTCGGCATCAGCCACAGAAATTGAAGCATCCTTCGGTACAAACTCCCTGATGATATTTAAAACGGATTCGACCGTAAATTGATCCATTTCCTTTCACCTCTTAAAAGAACATATTAATAATTTCCCTATTATTAAACAGGGCATTCATGAAATAACTCTTTTTTTCTTGGAAAACTTACATTTTTTTGAATTAGTTTTTCGTAAAATTAAAGAAAAATTGTAGTAACTAAGCAAAAACCGTCAAAAAAAGCAAAAAAATCGTATTTAAATTTCTATCCTTATTCATTATAGTTGGAAATCTCCCCGATTTCTATGGGGGATCCAAGAAAAAAAAGTTTCCTTATGCCACAGCCGAAGGCAGGCATCAAACGCATAAAAGAGCCGCTCTCCCCATACAGGAAAACGGCTGAAAGGCTATTTTTTTAAACGAGGATTGTTAAACGAGGATTTTATTCGAAGGGATAAAATCTCTTCTAAATTTTTCAGTGGCAGTTCCAATAAAAAGGGTCGGTCATCAGGTTGATATATATCCTCTGAAATGAGCGTATTAACGATCTTCTGTTTTTTTGCATTAACAATTCGGACCAGTCTCCCCATTCTCAGCTCCCTTTCTTTAATCTACTATATCCGGCCCATTCAGCCGGATTAATTCACAGCATCATATATCATTCTTTAAGGCATCATGGCCTTCTTTTCCAGTACGGATATTCACAACATTCTCCAATTCATAAATGAATATCTTACCGTCACCTGGTTTACCGGTACTCAAGAATTTCCTTGCTACATCCACAACATCCTGAACCGGCACTTCACACACAACGATTTCGATTTTCATTCGGTCATGCAATGACATTTCACGATTTCTGCCTCTATATGTTTCCACATAACTTTTCTGAAGACCCGTTCCTTTTACTTCCGATACTGTCATTCCGCTTACCCCTATTTTTGCAAGTTCCGCTTTGAATTGTTCAAACTTGATAGGACGTGTAATGATTTCTATTTTCGTTAAAACCTCGGACATATGATCAACCCCCTTTTAAATTGATTCGTGATAAGCTTTTTCTCCATGAAGTGTAAGATCAAGGCCCATTGACTCATCTTCTTCACTGACACGCAACGGCACGAATAGATTAATGACTTTAGCAACGATATAAGTGACCACGCCAACGAAGATATATGT
The DNA here is from genome assembly GCF_017355165.1 of Bacillus sp. SD075. GTDB lineage: Bacteria > Bacillota > Bacilli > Bacillales > DSM-1321 > Peribacillus. Next base: position 165,417 of record NZ_JADILK010000009.1, read on the forward strand.
AGCGATGATCGCTACAAGCTGTTTCCACAACAAGTTGAAATCGCCATAGAATAAACCATTTGCACCGTTTTCGTTTACGGACGTGGTCGCGAACAAACCTGTGGCGATGCCACCCCATGTCCCACCGATCCCATGTAATCCGAAAGCATCAAGCGCATCGTCGTAACCCAATTTATTCTTGAGGAAAAATACGCCCCAGAAACAAACGGCACCGCCGACGACCCCTATGATGATTGAAGAGGCAGGAGTTACAAATCCACAAGCAGGTGTAATGGCTACCAAGCCAGAAATAGCTCCGGATACCGCACCCAGCAATGTTGCCTTTTTATTAGCCATATATTCAACGATCAGCCAGCCTATGATACCAGCCGCTGCTGCAACAGCTGTATTAACGAATACATTCATCGCCACTTCATCGATTGTCAGTGCGCTTCCGACGTTGAAGCCGTACCAACCGAACCAAATTAATGATCCGCCAAGGAATGTTAAGGGAAGATTATGTGGTGCACTGTCCCCCGACTCTTTCCTTTTACCTAACATGATCGCTAAAACCAGACCTGCAACCCCTGAAGAAATATGGACAACGTTGCCACCCGCAAAGTCAAGTGTACCCAGTTCCGCTAACCAGCCGCCTCCCCATACCCAATGTGCAACAGGAGCATATACGAATAAAGACCAAAGGATCGTAAAAATCAGGAATGCTGAAAACTTCATCCGCTCAGCAATGCCACCAGCAATGATCGAGACCGTTAAAACGGCAAAAGTCATTTGGAATAACATGAACAAGCTATGAGGAATTGTTTCGCTGTATGGTCCAGGTGCAAAGCCTACATCCTTTAGACCAACCCAGTCCAGACCGCCCAGAAGTGTATTACCAGGTGAAAATGATAATGAATACCCTATCAGCACCCAAAGAATCGAAATGACAGCCAGTGGCATGTAACTATGCATTGCCGTATTCAGGACATTTTTACTTTTTACCATCCCTCCATAAAATAGGGCAATCCCTGGTGTCATTATCCAAACCATCATCGTCGCCAAAAACATGAATACCGCATCTGCCATTTGCATACTGTTTTTTCCCCCTTATTTTTGTATATGTTATGTTTACTAACACTATTATGTTATATTTTTTATCATATACTTAATTTTCTAATAATTCAACTTAATTTTTATTTTTCATAAAAAAATGTTAGGTTATTTAACATGAATGTGAATATAGGATGAGAAAATGTGCTTTTTTTGGTTCAATAATTATTTTTCCGCATTTTCACGTCTTCATCTCGTTACATTTCCCCCTCTACTTACGTCCTATTTCAAAAAAAACCTAAAAAAGGGCCCTCCTATTGAGGACCCTTCAATATATATTCAGTTAACAGCAACGAGACACTTTCCCACCCTTTGCGTTATACCGTTCATCCTGGGCTTCGCAGAAAAATTCTTTCCTGGTTTTCACAGGATCTTCCGGGTGGTGCAATCTCATATGTGCCACATAGGTATCATAACTCGGCACGCCGACAAGCAAACTGACGAATTGCTTTCTGTAGCTGAGAATTTTAATTAATCTTTTCAACATGTCCTTCCCTCCTTATGACGACCTTGATACATAAGGTGATTCATGTAAATCTAATTTCTCGTTCTTCAAGACTTTTATCCATAACCTAATTGCAGAAATCAGGACCGTGATCACAACGATCATGAAGATAGCACAAAGGGCAGCATCCACGTAATCATTGACGATAACCCGCTTCATCTCGGCTAGATTAGCTGCCGGGGCAAGAATTTCCCCACTTTCATAGGCTGCTTTAAACTTATCCTTGTGTGCTAAAAAGCCTATTGCCGGGTTTTCGTGGAACAGCTTTTGCCACCCTGCCGTCATGGTCACTATCAACAAGAATGTAGTAGGCACTAGAGTGACCCATGTGTACACTTTTTTGCCCATTTTGAAAAGGACCGTGGTCCCAAGCAACAGGGCGATGGCGGAAAGCATCTGATTCGCAATTCCAAATAATGGCCAAAGTGTATTGATTCCGCCAAGAGGATCAATGACCCCTTGATAAAGGAAGTATCCCCAACCGATTACACAAATGGCAGTCGCAATAATATTGGGCAGCCATTTATTCGTTTCGGCAAATGGTTTGTAGAAGGTGCCGATGATATCCTGTATCATAAAACGCCCTACCCTGGTTCCAGCATCAATGGTTGTCAATATGAACAATGCCTCGAACAGGATTGCAAAATGATACCAGAACGCCATCAAAGCCCCCCCTCCAATCACTTGCGAGAAGATATGAGCCATGCCGATAGCAAAAGTTGGCGCTCCTCCAGTACGGGATATAATGGTCTCTTCCCCAACATCGTCTGCAAGGCCGGTAATCATCTCAGGTGTCAAAATGAAACCCCAATCGGAAATCGTAGCAGCCACTTGAGCTGGCTCCGTTCCCACAACGGCACCTGGGCTGTTAATAGCAAAATAGATTCCTGGTGTCAGTACACAGGCTGCTATCATCGCCATAATGGCTACAAAGGATTCAGTCAACATCGCCCCGTATCCGATTGGTCGCGAATGGGATTCGCGTTCAATCATTTTAGGAGTCGTACCTGATGAAACGAGTGCATGAAATCCCGATACCGCCCCACAAGCGATCGTAATGAATAGGAACGGGAATAAATTTCCGGAAAATACCGGCCCTGTTCCATCGATGAATTGAGTGACGGCAGGCATTTCTAGGTTTGGCATGACAATAAAGATACCAAGTGCAAGTCCGATGATCGTACCGATTTTCAAGAATGTGCTTAAGTAATCACGCGGTGCCAATAACATCCATACCGGCAGAACGGAGGCAACGAATCCGTATACAATCAACATGATCGCGATCGTTTCCCCGTTAAACGTGAACATTGGCGCCAATGTTGCGCTCTCGGATACAAATCGGCCGAAATATAACGCAAGCATCAATAGTATGATTCCGATAATCGATCCTTCGCCAACCCGTCCCGGCCTTATATAGCGCATGTAAATGCCCATAAGCACAGCGATCGGTATGGTCGAGGCAATCGTGAACATCCCCCACGGACTTCCCACCAGCGCTTTTACGACAACCAGGGCGAGTACCGCTAATAAAATGATCATGATACCCAGGATTCCGATCATCGCTATCAAGCCTGTAATAGGACCAATTTCCTCCTTGATCATCTCTCCCAATGATTTGCCGTTACGGCGCATCGAACCGAAGAGAATGATAAAATCCTGTACGGCACCAGCTAATACAACTCCGACCACAAGCCATAGTGTCCCTGGTAAATATCCCATCTGCGCTGCAAGGATCGGGCCTACAAGAGGGCCAGCTCCGGCAATCGCTGCAAAATGGTGGCCAAACAACACCCATTTGTTTGTAGGCACATAGTCTTTTCCATCATTATTCGCTTCCGATGGAGTCTGGCGATTGTCATCTAGCTCAAACACTTTCCGTGCAATGAATTTACTATAAAAACGGTATGCAATTGAATAAACACAGAGTGCTGCAGTAACAATCCACATGGCATTGATGCTTTCCCCCCGGTTTAGCGCGATGAAACCAAAACTCACCGCACCTAACGCAGATATGATCCCCCAAAGAATGACTGAATTAAGCGCTTTCATTTTTTCCCATCTCCTCTCTATTGAACTAGCGTGCAACAATAAAAAACCTTCATTTATAAGAGATTAGGACTATACCTCTCCCTCACCCGCTTAAATTTAAAGAATTTTATATATATTCTGAATTATATGTCACTATTAGGTTTTTTAGCAATAGTTAATTGGTCAATTTGTAGAGTATTTTCCGTTATTTTGTCGATAATCCCCTCTTTTCCAGCGATATTAATTGGGGAATTCATGCAAATATAAATACCGTATTGGGTAAAAAAATCCGGCAAAAAAATAAGGAAGTCCTTAAAATCAGCGGCCGATTCATCTTCTTCAGAAGACCCCTTAACATTTTTAGAAAGTTTAAGTTCCTTGTTTTATGGGACCAACGCAAAAAATGTGCGCCTGATGGCACACATTTTTTTCATCCGGACTGATTTTCCCTTAATGAACTGTGATATAGATCGTAATAAAACCCACCCTGCCCCAACAATTCATCATGGGATCCCTTCTCAAGGATCCTTCCTTCATCAAGTACGAGGATTTGGTCACTTTGCTGAATGGTATTCAATCGATGGGCAATGACAAAACTTGTCCTCCCCTCCATCAAACGGTGTAATGCTTCTTGGATTTTAAGCTCGGTAATCGTATCTATGCTACTTGTCGCTTCATCCAAAATCAATAGAATGGGATCAACTAAAATAGCCCTGGCAATCGACAATAACTGGCGCTGCCCCTGACTTATTCCACTGCCATCCTGATTCAAGACGGTATCATATCGATCTGGCAGCTTCATGATAAAGGAATGGGCATTGGCAAGCTTGGCTGCATCCACCACTTCTTCATCTTCCGCCTCCAGTCGGCCGTAGCGGATGTTTTCACGAATCGTACCTTGAAACAAAAAGGAATCCTGTAAAACGAAGCCCATATGCTTGCGGAGACTGGACCTCGCCACCTGTTGGATATCCTGGCCATCAATCATTATCCGGCCGCTGTTCGGCTCATAAAAACGGGCAAGAAGATTAATGACCGTAGTCTTACCGGCCCCAGTGGGACCTACAAGCGCGATGGTCTCCCCTTTCTTTGCATGGAAACTAACATCATATATCGTTTGTTCCTCATCATTATACGAAAAGGAAACTCCCTCAAAGTCCACCTCACCACGGACATCACGAAGTTCAGAGGCCTGTTTCTCATCCACTTCTTCTTCTTGTTCATCAAGTATTGCGAAAACCCGCTCCGCACCGGCAACAGCTGAGAGGAGTGTATTGAATTGGTTAGCCAGGTCATTGAGCGGACGGGTGAATTGCCTTGAATACTCGGTGAAAATGACAATGACCCCGATGGAAACCGATCCTATCCCACTCAGCGCCAAAAACCCGCCGATAGCTGCTATTACCGTGAAGCTTAAGTTGTTCAGTAAATTCATAAGTTTTGGAATCAGCCCAGAGTATGATTGCGATAGAAATCCGGCTTTCTTTAAGTTTTCACTCCGGATGATAAAATCCCTTATCACTTTATCTTCCTGTGAAAAAGCCTTTACGATCCGCTGTCCGGAAATCGTTTCTTCTATAAACCCATTCAGTTCTCCAAGGTTCTTCTGCTGTTCTTTAAACAGCTTTCCCGTCCGGTTCGTTATCCACCTCAGTCCGAAGAACATTAGAGGAACGATTAATAAGGTTAAAGCAGTTAATAAAGGGCTCAAATACAGCATAACTCCAATCGTCCCGACCAATGTCAGCACACTTGAAAAAATCTGGATGACGGAACTATTCAAAGTGGAACTGACGTTTTCTATATCATTCGTGACCCTACTCATCAATTCCCCATGCTGACGCCTATCAAAAAAGGGAATGGACAACTGGTGAAGTTTTTTGAACAATTGATTGCGCATCGCATAAACCGTATCCTGCGCTATTCCAATCATCCAATAATTCTGCAGCCACATGGATAGGGAATAGAATACATAGACTCCGAGAAGTCCGAAAAGAAGGCTGATCAGTCCCCCGCTATCCCTTGTGACAATATAATCATCAATGGCCATCCCAACAAGAAAGGGGCCAAGCAATCCCAAAACCGAGCTTATCAGTACCATGAGAAGGACACAAAATAGCAGGCTTTTATTCGTTGCTAAGTAGGGAATGATCCTTTTTATCGTATTCCAGGAGTTGACCGGTTTAGACTTCGCCTTATCTGGAGATATTCTTCGACTCAAGAGAAATCCCCTCCTCCCCAAACTGTGAGTGAACAATTTTTCGATAAAGATCACTTGTTTGAATCAAATCCTGATGTTTCCCCAGCGCAAGTACTTGACCACTTTCCAACAACAAGATTTTGTCCGCCTCCATGGCTGTACTGATTTTTTGTGTAATGATGAGCGTTGTGCATGTATAGTCCTTTAAAGCAGCAAGTAATTTACTTTCCGTTTTCAAATCCAGCGCACTCGTGCTATCATCCAGTAGGAGAATCTTTGGTCTGCGCACCAATGCTCTTGCGATCGATAAGCGCTGTTTTTGCCCTCCGGATAGATTCACTCCTTTTTGCCCTAACTGGGTTTCATATTGTTTCGGGAGTTTCATTACGGTCTCATGCACCTGTGCATGCATGGCCGCTGCCATGATTTCCTCCATCGTGGCACCTTCTTTTCCCCAAGCGACATTATTTTTTATGGTTCCTGAAAAAAGCAGGGCCTCTTGCGGTACATAACCGATCCTTTTCCTCAGGGAATTTAAGGGAATATCTTTCAGATCTTGATCATCAATTTGAATGGAGCCGCTTTCAACTTCGTATAATCTCGGAATCAGCTGAAACAGTGATGTTTTCCCTGACCCTGTCGCTCCTATGATGGCAAGCGATTCTCCCGGATCGATGGAGAAGGTCAAGTTTTTCAATATCGGGGCATCGGTTCCAGGATAGCGGAACGATACATCCAGAAACTTAATGCCTCCCCCATTGACGGCCCCACGCTTGCTTTCCGCCTTTCCTTCATCAAGATCTATCGGGGTTTCAAAAATTTCCGTCACACGTTCCGCTGAAGCCTTCGCACGGGAAATGACCATGATCAGCCAGGAAAAAACGGAAAGGGATGCCACAATCCTCGTGGCATAGTTGACAATAGCCACAACTTCCCCCACCTGTATATCCCCGGTTGTTATAAATTCGCTTCCAAGCCAGAGAATGATCAGAATCGTCACATTCATGACAAGCATCAATACAGGCATCGTCGTTTCAATTAAACGAAGGGAAGTCACAGTCTTTCTTTTCAACTGTTCATTCACATCGTCAAACCGGCCGATTTCATGCTCCTTACGAAGAAAAGCTTTGATCAAGCGCATGCCTATCAGGTTTTCCCTCATGACACCATTGACACTATCGAGTTTTTTCTGTACGAGCTTAAACAGCTTAGCTGCTCGTTTCATGACCCATCCCAGGAAGAAAACAAGAACCGGAATTGAAATGACCAAAACAAGTGATAGTTTCAAATTGACCGCAATGGCCATTATCGCTCCGCCAATTACGATCAACGGCGCCCTTGCCATGATACGCAGACCCATAAAAACCGTATTTTGAAGTTGAGTCACATCATTCGTCATCCTTGTTATCAAAGAGGAAGTCGGGATATTATTCAAATTGGCAAAAGAAAACGCCTGTATTTTACCAAAAAGGCTTTTCCTGACATCATGTCCAAAACTTTGACTTACATGTGATGCTGTAAAGGAATTAACGATCCCGCCAAGAAATGAAAAAACGGAAAGTCCAACCATGACACTTCCCCATTTAATCACCACCGATAAATCTTTCTGCAAAATGCCATCATCAATTATTTTTGCAATAAATAGAGGTTGTAGCAGCTCTACCCCAAGCTCGACAATCATTAAGGATAAAGCAAGAATGATCAAAAGCCAGTATGGCTTAAGAAATGAAGACAATTTTTTCATCTATGACACCTTCGATTCCTCATATGTAGATAGCAGCTTTTCATCCTCTCATTATACATTTTTATACAGATTTTTTAAAAGATTTTAACTGTTTTAAAGGATTGGTAAACATCTTGAATTTTTTTAATAAATACCCTTGACAAATAACAGGAAATAAGCGAAAATTCTAATTGATAATGATTTTCAATTTCATTATCGATCTCTGAAATTTGATAAGCAATTACGATAATCTCTTATCGTACCCTTTTGATATTGTACATAGATACAATGTCACCCCGGCTTCTCTGTGCCTAGTAAAAATTATATGCTCATTAGCGAATGCAAGTCACTAGAATATTGCCCCCTCTTTATTCAAGTAATTTATTCACGTTGGAAGCATATTAGGCAGCCGGGGACTATTTTTTTTAAAAAACTATTTAAACTTACATATATATTAAAGGAGCAGGATGCCCATGAAACTAGAAGATATCATAAAAGAACGGCGTAGCATCAAACGATTTAAGGACATGCCTGTTCCTATTGATACCATCCAAACATTATTGGAAACTTCCACATGGGCACCGAACCATAAAATGACCCAACCATGGCGCTTCGTCGTGGTGCATGGTGATAGCCGTTTAAAACTCGCAGAAGCCACCCGTGCATTCATGGCATGCAAAGAGAAGGATCCTGAAAAGAAAAAAGCAGCCGGACAGCGAGGATATAATAAACTTATAGGTGTACCGATGTTTGTCGCAGTGATCATGGAAGAGAATCCGAATCCTATGACACGTGAAGAAGATTATGCGGCTACAAGTGCCTTGATCCAAAATTTCAGCCTGCTTGCCTGGGAACAAGGAATCGGGATGATATGGGAAACATACGGCATGATACACAGCATGGAATTTCGTGAAGCTTTAGGCGTAAAACCCGGTGAGAAGATCGTCGGCAGCCTTCACGTTGGCTATCCCGATATGATTCCTGCCCCACGTCCAAGGGACTCAATCGATCAACTACTGACAATTATGGACTAACATAAAAGGAAAGCCCCCAATCT
>NZ_JADILK010000090.1 GCF_017355165.1 Bacillus sp. SD075
TGGTTGAGTCTTTTTTTTACATGTACAGAAAAAGGATGCCCATATTTTTAATGAGCACCCCCTTTTTCTAATTATTTGCTGAATACGTCCGTTAAGACCGGCACGATTTGTTTTTTACGCGATACAACGCCTTCTAAGACGGCGATGTTATTATTCAAAGAAACGTCGTATGCTTTTTCCACTGCATAAGCTGCTTTACCAAGAGCCAAGGCAACAGAGTCATTAGTCAAGATATCCGTTACGACGAATAGGAATAAGTCCAATTCCTTCTCAGCGATGACCGCTTCAATCGCGGCTTCCAATTCTCCTTGCTTAGCAAGGACCTCGTTCGGATCTACAGCATTAACTTGTGCTATCTCCACTTTAGCCATTCCCATGAAGAATTCCTTTGCATCAAGAGTGATAAGCTGAGCAATCGTTTTGTCGCTCAAGTCAGCTCCAGCCTTCAACATTTCCAAGCCGTATGTTTCAGCGTCGACTCCCGCAATGGCAGCCAGTTCCATTGCTGCTGCAACGTCTTGCTCTGTGCAGGTCGGTGATTTGAACAATAAAGAATCGGAAATGATGGCAGAAAGCATAAGACCTGCGATTGCTTTAGGGACTTCAATGCCGTTTTCTTTATAGATTTTATTTAAAATGGTTGCCGTACAGCCAACTGGTTCCGCACGGTAATATAAAGGATCGCTTGTTTCAAAGTTAGCGATACGGTGATGGTCGATAACTTCCAACACACGGGCTTGGTCAATATCTTCAGCACTTTGCTGGCGTTCGTTATGATCGACCAGGATTACTCCATCCGCTTCCCCTGCAACTTTTTCCACAAGACGGGGAGCTTCGAATTTGAATTGGTCCAATGCATATTGAGTTTCACCATTCACTTCACCCAGACGAACTGGTTCAGCGTTGATACCTAACTGCTTTTTCAGATCCGCATAAGCGATTGCTGAACAGATTGTGTCTGTATCCGGGTTTTTATGTCCAAAAACTAATACTTTTTCCAAGATTTTATCCCCTTTTTCATAAATATTTTTCCGCGAATCCCCCCATAGCAATAAGGGAGAGCCACCTTTACAAGACACTTTATTTTAACACAAAATCCAGTAAAATCAGCGCTTGAATTACCCATTCCCCAATAAAATCTTTCATTCCTTCACCTTCTGCCCTCCCTTTGTCAATAGATAAGGGCTGGTTTTTTTCAAATATATTAGTTGAATTATCATCGTATATGGCTTACGATAATATAAGCAGAAATACTAGATATTGATTACACTGACAATAATAATAACTATATATAGAATTTTTTATAATCCAAGGTGCCAGTGATGGCTGAAAAGGGAATTCGGTGTAAACCCGGAACTGTCCCCGCAACTGTAAATGTGACGAAATGAGAAACCCACTGTATAGCTCTCTATACGGGAAGGACTCAAAGTAGGATGATCATGAGTCAGGAGACCTGCCTTGAATTTTTCACGTTTCTTATTCTTCGGGGATTGAGATGATGAAACGATAGTATAACGGCTATTTTTCATGGCTCTTTTATTCTATCGTTTGATCCGCTCAATTCATTGGGCGGTTTTTTTATTTTAGCGGAAGTTAACAAGGAGGATTATTAATGACTCAAACATATAACTCTACCATTAGTGAAAATGAAACAGAAACGAAATCCATTCAGCTTGAAATGTTATCGAAAGAATTCGAAGGCCGTCTCGATATGGAAAAGTTCAAAAAGCGTTTTACAAAATGGATTGATCGCAAAAGTGACTCAACCGAAGAACAGGCATCAAGAAAACTGATTCAGCTCGCTCTTGAAGGTGTGGATATCGATGCTCCAGATTGGACGTTTGTTGCTGCAGCAGAACTGTTGAATACAATGTATAGGGATGCACAAGCCAACCGGGGTTATGAAGGCAAGAGTTACGGCCCATTCTATGAGCTGATCACGGGGCTTTCCCAGCTTTCAGAAGGTCAGCGTTATCCCATTTATAAATCAGAACTGCTCTCTTCATATACAAAAGCGGAAATTGAGGAATTGGGTTCGGTGATCGATCCGGAAAAAGATAAATTATTCTCTTACATAGGCATCTACCTATTAAACGATCGCTACCTAGCCCGCCCCAAAAAGGACAAGGTCTACGAACTGCCACAAGAACGCTTCATGATCATCGCGATGGAAATCATGCGATTGGAAAAAACGGAGCACCGCCTGCAACTTATAAAAGAAGCATACTGGGCCATGTCCAATCTTTATATGACCGTCGCGACTCCTACCCTCTCCAATGCAGGTAAAACACATGGACAGCTCAGCTCTTGCTTTATCGACGCAATTGAAGATTCCATTGACGGTATCTACCTATCTAACTACGATGCAGCAAAAGTATCTAAATTCGGTGGCGGTGTCGGTCTTTACGTTGGTAAGATTCGCTCTCTTGGTTCTGATATCCGAGGTTTCTCTGGAAACAGTTCCGGCACAACCCCCTGGATTCGACTATTCAACCAGACAGCTGTAAGTGTCGATCAATTGGGTCAACGAAAAGGTGCCATTGCGATTTACTTGGATGCCTGGCATAAAGATATCATGAGCTTCCTCGATTTGAAGACACAAAACGGGGATGACCGATTAAAAGCCCATGATATTTTTACGGGGGTATGCATACCTGATTTATTCATGGAGGCTGTACGAGACAGAAAAGAATGGTATCTTTTCGATCCGCATACCGTTAAGCAAACCCTTGGGTTTTCACTTGAAGATCTTTATGACGAAAAGAAAGGCGAAGGAAGCTTCAGGAATCATTATGCTCTTGCTGTCGAGGCAGCAGAAAATGGCACGCTTCCCAACTATAGCTTTGAAAAAATCAATGCGATGGACGTCATGAAAAGCATCATGATTTCTCAATTAGAAGAAGGCGTACCATATATGTTCTACCGCGATGAAGTGAATCGGAAGAATCCCAATAAACATAAAGGGATGATCTATTGCTCTAACCTTTGCACGGAGATTGCTCAAAACCTAAGCCCTTCGACGATTACGGATGAATATGAAACAGAAGATGGAGATGTTGTTGTGGTTCGTAAAAGCGGCGATTTCGTTGTCTGCAACCTTTCATCCATTAACTTGCCCCGAGCGGTGGGCAGCGATGTTTTAGAAAGATTGATTCCCATTCAGGTCCGTATGCTGGATAATGTCATTGATGTGAATAATCTTCCTGTCAAACAAGCATCCATCTCGAACAAACGTTACCGGGCGATTGGTTTAGGAACGTTCGGATGGCATCATTTACTTGCCACACAGAACATTTATTGGGAATCCGACGAGGCTGTTCACTATGCAGATGCTTTATACGAAAAGATCGCTTACTTAACAATCAAAGCATCCAACGAATTAGCCAAGGAAAAAGGATCATACCCATATTTTCAAGGATCGGATTGGCATACAGGGAGCTATTTCGAACTGCGTGACTATACAGATCAAAAATGGATGGATTTAAAAGCAGACGTGCAGGAACACGGGACCCGTAATGGATATTTAATGGCCATTGCTCCGAATTCATCGACCGCTAAAATCGGAAATTCCACGGATGGAATCGATCCTTTGTATGAAATTGAATTTTACGAAGAAAAGAAAAACTTCAAATTCAAGGTGACCGCACCAGGTTTGACGCCAAATACGTATGAATATTATAAAAAGACGCGATTTAATTTGGACCAACTGGAAAGCATCAGGCAAAATGCAGCCCGCCAACGCCATATTGACCAAGCAATCAGCTTTAATCTGTATGTACACAATACAATCAAAGCGAAGATCCTATTGGATATCCATTTAACGGCATGGGAAAGCGGGTTGAAATCAACGTATTATGTTCGTTCGACTTCTTCCGAATATGACAACGCCTGCGAAAGCTGTTCAAGTTAACGACAATCATAACCCAGTAATCTATTCTTAAAGGAGTTTTCACGAATGACCAATCATATCAAAAAGATTCGTATGCTGGAACCAACGCATCCAACCAAGGCAACCGGTGTTTTCAAAGGAGAAGCTTCAGGCTTCCTCCTTTGGAACGATATTCAGTATGAAAAATTCTATGATACCTATACACAGCTCATCAATAACTTTTGGAAGCCTTCGAGCGTGAACATGATTCAGGATAAAAAGCAGTGGGGCGAATTGGACGAAGATATCCAGGACGCTTTTCTGGATATCCTTACGATGATTGCTGGAATGGACAGTCTTCAAACGCCCACTTTAGTAGAAATCCTTCGGTACATCAAAGATCCAGCGGCAAAAGCTATCCTGGCCAACATGGCCCAGCAGGAATCGATCCATAATGAATCTTATTCCTATATCCTTGCTTCCTTGATTCCTGTAGGCAAGCAAAAACAGCTTTTCGATCGCATTAAAGAACATCCTGAAGTGATTAAGCGTAACCAACCGATCGTTGATGCTTATCAAACGTTCGTGGATGATCCCAGCCCTCAGCATTTATTCGAGGCACTGATCCATTCAACGAATCTTGAAGGGATTTATTTCTATCTGGCTTTCGCCTTTTATTATAATTTAGGACGCCAAAATTTAATGACCGGTTCCGCTACGATGATATCCTATATTCATCGCGATGAAATGGTCCATTTCGATTTCATTGGAATGCTCGTTCAAATCTTGATGTATGAATATCCTGAGTTAAATAATGAAGAAAACACTAAGTTCATCTATACAACGATTGAAAAAGCGGTTGAACTCGAAAAGGAATGGTCTGAATATATGCTCGAAGATATCCAAACCAAAGCCGATCTCGATTTGGAAGAATTCAATGAGTACATCGAATATATCGCCAACAAACGGTTACGTATGCTAGGCCTAGAAAATTTGTATAAAGAGTATGGCGAGAACCCGATGCCATGGATCAAAACGTTCGATGATGAATCCATCGGACTTACCAAAACCGATTTCTTCGAACAGAAGTCAAGAACATACAGTCAAGTAAATGCCAGCAATGGGTTCGATGAGCTTTAAAGTTGCCATAGTCTATCATTCTGCCGGAGGGAATACAAAAGCGCTTGCTGAAGCCCTTGCTTCCCTTTTACCTGAAGCTGGACTATATCGTATGAATGAATTTGATATACGTACATTGCCTGATTACGATGCATTGATTATCGGCACCTATACATGGGGCAATGGCGAGCTTCCTGCAAAATCAGCAGCCCTTTATAAAGAACTGGAACAGCTGCCTATCGCTCATCTGAAAACGGGTGTCTTCGGCACTGGTGAAACCAACTATAATCATTTTTGCGGGGCGGTCGATCATTTCCGGGATATGTTATTTGCCAAGAGCCAGTTATTGGTGACATTGAAGATAGAACAGATGTATCAAGAATCAGACTTGCCCAGACTTCAAAAGTTCGCCTCGCTATTCCAGAACTAACTAAAAGGGGATAGGCGTTTTTGCCTATCCCCTTTCAGTGTTTTTTTAAAGAGCTTGGCTCCCTATATCATGACAGCGGTAAGCATCAAGTGAAATGGAAGAAAAAAGGAGATAATATCCAATGACTGAAAATATAACCCAGTTCCTCCCTATCCTTTTTATGCTTGTGCTTATCGTATTCGTCCTCATCGTATTTTCCTGTTAGGGCATTTTAATCGTTCTAAACGGATCAAAGGAAAATTGGACAAACCATTAAAGAAAATGAATGAACGAAAGAAAAGAAAAATAAAAAGACTCCAAAATCTGAACTGCACCCCAATTGTTAGACACCATCT
>NZ_JADILK010000091.1 GCF_017355165.1 Bacillus sp. SD075
TGGTCAAAATTTCAAAGGGAATTTCAAAAGGGGCTATACGCCCCTTTCTTTTAAAGCCTTCATATATTCGTCAAGTAGTCCTTCATCATTAAGATAAGCTTTGAACACAAGGGACTCCTTTTTTCATTTTTTTCCAAAAACAGCAAAAGGCTTTCCAAGATGATGGGGCTTGGCCTAACGTTTGAAAACTCTTCCTGGATCGCCTTTAAGGCTTCCGTATTTTTACGTGTTTCCATTCCCTCTTCTTTACGTGTCTCCACTTCCAGCATCCTGACGATAATTGAATGGATTTCTTCTTTTGGGCTCATATCCCGGATCGAACATCCTGGTAGGGGAAATTGTTTCAATAATGGATCTTCCATGTTCTGCAGGCTTGCAATAATTGAATCCATACGATTCAATATGAAGCTCGGTAACAATTCCACATCGAAAGCATTTTGTTTCCTGATCAATATTCCGATATATCCTTTGAAAAGGGAATCTAAAATTATGGTGCAATCCGGCAGAAGATCAGCCGATAGTCCCGGGTACAACTCAATGATTTTACGCTTGAACCAAATCAGGCCCTCTTCATGGATATAATGTAAAAATCTATCTAGTTCTTTGCTGATATGGAGCATTTGTTCCTGCATCATCATTTGAATCAAGTTGGTATTTCCTGTCATATGCTCAATGTGAACGGTGATTTGCCTCATGAATTTGTCTTTGCTGGACAAGGAAGCATCCAGTTCAAGATCAAGTAATGAGTCCGTCAACGCCTCATAATAAAATTTAAAAATGGAGACTAGTAATTCTTCCTTCGATTTAAAATAATTATAAAAAGACCCTTTTGCTATCCCACATTTTTCGGCAATTTCCTGAACGGAAGTAGCATGATAGCCTTTTTCCGCGAAAAGCTCTACAGACATATCTATGATCATCTTATTTTTCTCTTTCATCAAATTCATCCTATCCCTTAAAATTATCCATCGATGACCAATGGGTCACATATTCCGAATTGTATCCTAAAACCCTTGAAATCACAACGATAATACTAACGAATATTATCAGTTGCAATCATAATCCATATACTATATATTTGAGTCTGTGACCGACTAGTCACAATTTTATGTATGGAGGGTACAGGCTTGAATTCAGTAATTAAATTTTCATTAAAGAATAAATTGGCAATTTGGTTGCTTACGATCATCATCGTAGCAGCTGGTTTATACTCCGGTTTAAACATGAAACAAGAAACCATTCCAAACATCTCGACTCCTTTAATAAGCATCTCCACTGTATATCCAGGGGCTGCACCTGAAGAAGTAGCAGATAAACTCACAGACCAGATTGAACAGAAAGTAACAAACTTGTCAGGAGTCGAATTAGTCAATTCTTCGTCCATGGCTAATGTCTCTTCCATCCAATTACAATATGATTATGATACGGATATGGACGATGCAGTAAAAGAAGTGAAAGAAGCTTTAGAGAAAATAGAACTGCCCGAGGGAGTGGATGACCCAAGCGTATCTAAATTAGAGTTAAACGCTTTTCCAGTCGTCGCACTCAGTGTAACAGATAAGGGCTCGGATTTACCAGCTCTTACAAAAAGTGTCGAAGAGGTGTTAGTACCTAAGCTTGAAGGAATTGACGGCGTGACATCCGTATCAATTTCAGGACAACAAGTTAATGAAGGCAGCCTTGTATTCGACCGGGAAAAGATGGCTCAATACGGGCTCGATGAAGATACCGTAAAGAATGTTATCCAGGCCGCAAACGTCAACATGCCGCTTGGCATATATAACTTTGATGATAAAGAAAAAACGATCGTTGTGGATGGAAACATCTCCACATTAAAAGACCTGAAAAATATTAAGATCCCTTTAACCGGCGGCTCTCAAACAGGAACGCCAGCACAAGCCGGACCGGAAACCAATCAATCATCCCCTGAAATGGCGACAGGTCCTGCCCTACTGCAAAATGTCAAATTATCAGACATTGCCGATGTTAAAATCACTGGTAAGGCTGAATCGATTTCAAGAACAAACGGTAGCGAATCGATCGGGATTCAGGTTACAAGATCGCCTGATGCCGATACAGTTGCAATCGTAGACGAAGTAAACGAAGAAGTATCGAATTTCAAAGAAGATTTTAAAGGCGTAAGTGTACATACTACGCTTGATCAAGCGCAACCGATTAAAGATTCCGTTGAAACCATGATCAGCAAGGCACTCTTCGGCTGTCTGTTTGCTGTCATTGTTATCATGCTGTTCCTTAGAAACTTTAAAACCACTCTCATTTCCGTCATTTCGATTCCATTATCCCTGCTGGCAGCCCTTTTGGTGCTCAAACAAATGGATATTTCACTGAATGTCATGACACTTGGGGCCATGACAGTTGCCATTGGACGAGTCGTGGATGACTCCATTGTCGTCATTGAAAATATTTATAGGAGAATGGCTTTAAAAGGCGAGCAATTAAAAGGCGGCGAACTAATACGATCAGCCACTAAGGAAATGTTCATCCCTATCCTTTCATCGACAATCGTTACTGTCGCCGTATACCTGCCTTTAGCAAGCGTTACAGGACCTGTCGGGGAACTATTCATGCCATTCGCCTTAACCATGGTGTTTGCATTAGTCGCTTCATTAATAATCGCCATCACCCTTGTTCCTGCAATGGCAGACTCTTTATTTAAAAAAGGTCTATCTAATAAAGAATTAAAATCACATGAAGAAAAACCAAGCAAACTGTCTGCATTCTACCGAAAAGCACTGGATTGGTCGTTAAACCACAAGGTAATCACCTTCGGTACTGCCATTGTATTATTGGTCGGCAGCCTATTCCTAATCCCAAGCATCGGTGTAAGCTTCATGCCTGCAGATGAAGAAAAAACGATTATCGTCACCTACACTCCCGCACCTGGAGAGTTAAAAGAGGATATTGAAAAGCAAACAGAAAAAGTAGAAAAATTCTTCATGGATAAAGACGATGTGAAGACCGTTCAATACACACTTGGTGAAAGCATGATGGGCGGCATGATGGGCGGCTCGAGTAACTCGGCTCTCTTCTATGTACTCTATGATGAAGACACCGAAAATTTCGGGGACAAAAAAGAAACGGTCATAAAAGATTTAACTGAACTTGATTCACCTGGAACATGGAAACAACAAGAATTCACGTCGACATCAAGTAACGAAACAACTCTATATGTTTACGGAAATACACAAAAAGACATTGAACCGGTAATTGACGATATTCAAAATATCATGAAGAAAAATAAGGATTTAAAAGATGTTGATACAAGTCTTTCCGATGCTTATGAGCAATATACACTAGTTGCAGACCAGGAAAAGCTAAGCGATCTTGGACTGACAGCTGCACAAATTGGAATGTCGATTGCCAATACGAATAAAGATGATGCTTTAACTACGATTAAGAAAGATGGAGAAGAAGTCAAAGTATATGTCGAGACAGAAGAAAAGACATTCGAGGACAAAAAAGACCTTGGGAATACGAAAATTTCTTCTCCAATGGGAATGGAAATCCCATTGAAAGAGCTTGTGAAAATCGAAGAAGGCAAAGCTTCCGATACAATCAGCCGCCGCGATGGAAAAATTTATGCTGACGTGTCTGCAACAATCAAATCGGATGATGTAGCAGCAGTAACAGCAGATGTACAAAAGGAAGTTGATAAATTGGACCTTCCCGCAAGCGTCTCTATAGACTATGGCGGAGTAACGGAAGATATCCAAGAATCATTCACTCAACTTGGCATCGCTATGTTAGCGGCCGTCGCTATCGTATACTTTGTCCTAGTTGTTACTTTCCATGGCGGTTTAGCACCAATAGCCATTCTCTTCTCCTTACCATTTACGGTAATCGGGGCATTGGCAGGGCTATTCGTTGCAGGTGAGACCATCAGCGTTTCAGCAATGATGGGCGTCCTAATGCTTATTGGTATCGTGGTAACCAATGCCATCGTATTAGTAGACCGTGTTATCAAAAACGAAGAATCCGGGCTATCTACCAGAGAAGCTTTACTCGAGGCAGGATCCACCCGTCTGCGTCCAATCCTGATGACTGCCCTTGCCACAATCGGCGCTTTAATACCTTTGGCAATCGGTGCGGAAGGCAGTGGATTAATATCACAAGGTTTGGGAATTACCGTTATCGGCGGACTCGTGAGTTCTACACTGCTAACACTTGTAATAGTACCGGTAGTTTATGAAGTAATAATGAAAATAGGTAAAAAGAAGAAAAAAACAGGTAAGTAATAAAGAAAGAGGGGATTCCAAATATAAGGAATCCCCTCTTTCTTTATTCAACAATTGATCAATATGCTCTGAATATATTAGACCTTCATACTTCTAGCACTTTTGATTGAAACTATATTATATTCCTTCTCCTTTTAACCTGCCCCGTCTCATAAGACAAAGCGCCCTATTCGTCATTTCCAAGGGGATTTGTTTGTTTTTAAAACATTATTTAAACAAAAAAAAGGGGGAAAACTCCCTTTCCCTTTTCATTTCTATAGTTTAGTGTTTGGTGAAAGTTTGGTCTATCGCATTTGCCAGATCCAACGATTTTTCTTTTAGGTAACGCTTCGTTACGTTTAAATCTTTATGACCGGCAAGCTTTGATATCGTTTGTATATCTATTCCATTATCCACTAACCTTTGGCAAAAGGTATGTCGCAGTTTATGTGGATGTACATTGTATTTCTTTAATATATATTGAACTGACCTCGGAGTGATCCTTTGATTATAGCTTGAGATGAATAACGGATCTGCTTTTTCCTTTAAAGAATTAAGATAATTTTTTACATGTTGGATAGCCGATACTGTAAGGGGAACGGATCTATCGATTTCACCTTTTGCATTCCTGACAAGTATATAATTTCGCTCTGATTCCATAATGACATCACGACCATTTAAGTCACATAATTCAGAGACACGGATTCCGGTATGTAACAAAAGGTAGACGATGGCAATGTTCCTTAGATTTCCTTCTGCTTCTATATCCCTTAACAGGATCTGCTGCTCATTTATGCTTAAAGTTTCAGGTACCTCAAACTTGTGCTCCTTAACCTTACGTTCCACAGAAAGCATTACTTGCGGTTTGCCTAAAAATTTAAAGAAAACATTTAAGGCAATATAGTGTTTTTCGATTGTCCCTGGGCTTTTCTTGCAATTTTCTAAATTATCAAGATAATCCTGAACATCTTCAGAATGGATCTCCGTCAATATCTTTTGTGTCTGGTCACAAAACTGTGAAAGGACACCAGTATACGTTTTGATCGTATTGGCTGATTTGCCTTGGTCTCTCAACCATTCAGCAAACGAAAAAATCATTTCATCTTTAGCAGAGGTATCCATCGGCTATTCCCCCAATGACAGTTTCAGAACTACTTTAAGTTTAACATATATCCCTACAGAAACGAAGAATTCTATCCCTTTGCCTTAATCACATATGAATAATTCAGATAGCTGTAGAAATTCAGATACATTAATAGTATGTCCTACCATTTATACTGCCTATAACTTTCTTTATGGTCCTTTTGAATCCCAACTTTTTTAACAGGTGTAAACAAAAAGAGACTGAAGGAATAACAACCTCAAAAAAAGACCAGCCAGATGGCTGATCTTTCGAAATG
>NZ_JADILK010000092.1 GCF_017355165.1 Bacillus sp. SD075
TCATTATGTTACCTTCTTATAACAAGGACAGGTGTATTTTTCCGCGTCGTACTCACACTCTGCTAAATTATTGTGTATCTTATTCACATTTAGTTAACATAATCATTCAATGCTAATTATCAAAAGTTCTCGGTTTGTCTCTTCTTTCCTCCATCCATCTCTCATGTACAAACTGAATACATTCTTCAATCGAAGCTTTCAACTACACTTCATGTTCCTAGCTAATTCATCTAATAAATACATCGATTCAATCATTATTTTCGAGGTCATTCTCTGTAGATTTTGAGACACATAAGCCCAATTAGTCGGTGGGGTTAGCCATTCTCTTCTTGCCTCCTATCTTTTGAAAATTCGAGACGAAGAGAATTTTCTCCTTTTTAAAATGGGTACCTTTTAGATACCCAACCCTTTGCAAATAGGATTTTCTCTAATAAATAGCCTTTATCAAAAATAAAAGGCTACCATATAGGTAACCTAATTGTGTTTCTTATTTTTATCAACTTTAACTACCGTTTATAGTCTGATACAAATTTTCTGATTTCTTGTATCGGCATTTCCAAATTAATAGCCATTTGGATGAGTTCAGCCCATTCTTTAACAAGTTCTCCAACTGTATCGTTTGCCATTACTATTCCCCTATCAGAATCAGAGGGCAACCCAGCTATCTTTCTCACATCAGATTCAACTTCTTCTTGATAGCCCTGTGATTCTCTGTATAGCAGTTCCCACTGTTCATAAAGGTTTTTAGCTGTCTCATAGTCATCGAAGTCCACTTTTAAATCTGTCTGTAATTTTTCTTTTAATTCGCGGCATGACTCTTCCCATTCCTCTAAGCTTTTTAAATCAAAGAGTTTTGAAAACCTCGGTTTCATACTTTCCCAGTGAAAATAAATGTTATTACACCATTCCAACAAATATTCAGGGTATTGTATTTGTTCTTCTATTTCCATACATCTCACTCTCTCTCAGGTAAATTTTTCACTCTTAATATTTTAAATAAAGGCCGGTATGTTTTGCTAATACATTAGGAAAACATCTGGGACAGTATTTCTGGTTAAGATGAAGTAAATCGTTTGGTAACATTGAAAGTTGAGCTTTCCAAAATTACCTTTCGCAAGAAGCGCATATTTCCATACTCCTCAAAAAACAGCTCCCTTTAATAATTTTTATCTTTTTTTGCGATGATTTAAATTTATACTATGTTCCACCATTGTCTTGGGAATAGGCATTTTTCCTATTTGGGCAAATTAAATTAAATTAAAAAAGCCCCCTTTAACAAGGGGGGAGGCTCCTTCGACACAGATAGACGATATGAATTTATTCCTTTGTGATTGTGATCGGGAATAACCACTATTAATTTATGCAAATCAACTGTTTCAAATGCGTGTTTATTTTACCTGGAATGCTCTGTTCTGAAGGTTCTCGAAGGTTTCGAAGGCATGGATAGATCTTTTTTGAGTAAATACAAATGTTTCTTTAAATTCTCTATCGTTGCTGTTTTCTTTCCAATTAATGACAATTTCTAACTCAGTTGCAGTTACTGATAAAGGAAAATTAGCGAAAGTAAATTCTTGTCCCCTTTGATTTACTTTAGCATCCGTAAGAATATCAAAAAGTCCAAATTTGGTTTTAGAATTCAGATCATTTCCAAATGCTTGAATATTTGCTTCACTAATATCTTTACCGATGTTTTTTACCTTGAAGCTATAAGTATCATATACTCCCTTTTTTGGTTTAACGGATTCCTGACTACCTTCAGCATCCCCTACTTCAACAGACCATTGCTTTGATGACTGTGTTACTGGCAGATCATCGAAGGTTAAAGCGTTCACTTGAGACGCTGGTCCAATAATTAAAAAGCTAAACATAGCTAAAACAGTTAAAACTTGATTCATTTGTTCACCTCCTGTTTCACTAACAGGTTTCCAAAAAACAAATTAAAGCATGATTTTAGATTATCCGGATCATAAAACTGGACTATATTTCCCCTGGGATAGCGGAAAGCAGGTAACCCGAAAGCATCCGCTTTTTTTCATGGAAAAGTATCCCCATCATTCAACATCACGTTCTTCCATATTCCCCCGATTCCTCGAGATTTCGATCCTCTTTGAACCCTGGCCTTCTCCTTTTGATGGGCTCAGTTTTTCACGAAACACACAGGTGACATGTCTTAAAAGGAGGAAGAAAAATTTGTATTAGCATACTTCATCCGCGTTTTGACGGCGGTACCCTACAAGCTGAAAGCTTACTCAAGGTGAGCTTTTACTCTTTTATAAATCTGATTTCTTCATTGGTATTAAATGCCTCTATTACCGTTGGTACATCGTTAAATTTCAAATTTTATATTTTACTGATATAGTTGATCACTTGAACCATGCTCAATTGGTGGATCAAATATCCAAAAGGTTTTCTTAAAAGTTTAGGGATGAGACAACAAAAACCAACTACCAGTATGACTTATTAAAATTCCGTCATTAGATGCTTTTAATTTTCAGTCTATTTTGTTCCAAATTCTAGTTAGATTCAATGGTACATATATTTTATCACCATGAATTTCTCTATGTATAATGGGATTCAAAAAATATTGATCTAAACTATCATATACTACCTTACGCCTGGCCCTTGGTGTTGTACCTAATATAGTTCCGAAATCATTTTCATTCATATATATACCTCGCTTTTTAAAAATTCATCCATATTCACTTTAATGACAGCTTCTTTTCGTTCCCTCGATAAGAGTAACTTTTATCAATAGTAGTATTTTTCCCTTTTCTCAACCTTATTCCACAGTCATTAAAAAAGAGAATTTAATTTCGTAATACAGCACATAACCCTTATTTAATTCATAAACACATGGCAAACAGCAAATTAAACTTACAAAGAGGTGAAAAGAAAGAGTCAACTAAGTGGTTAACTTGTTCACTCTGTTTCTCTTAACAACCTTATTATGAATGGTTTTCTCTTTAATATTCTACCAAAATTTACAGTGTATCCATTTCTTACATAAAAGGGATTATTAACACATGAGTGAGGTGAAGACATATATCAAATCGTAGTGGTGGTCGTAATCGTCTATTAGTACAAGGTGCAGAACAAGGACTTGATCAATATGTATTGCAAGCACTACACCACAGAGAATGGAAGTATGTATCGTTCTTCCACGGTAGCTTAATAAGAAAAAGACCGTTACAACAGTCTTTAATGACTAAAAAAACTTGTGTTAATTCTTACAAGTATCACGTAGCAGAACTACAATGTCCTGAGACAATTTTCATTTTCCCGTCATGGTATTGCCAAATACGAGTGTAACAAAACTCACCATCAATTGGTTCTCCACTTCCGACAGTGCCATTTAGAGCGACTCGCGTAATAATTATTGCTAACATATCCAAGAGTTTAACTCGTTGCTCTAAAACTTCGATACCAATAATTGTAAATTATCCTGTGCGGTGGGCTTCAATATCGGCTTCTTTCGTTAATATTTGCCCAAAATGATTGACGAAGCTAAGATCATCAGCAATTAATTCATCTAACAGCTCTACATTACTGGATAGCATTGCTGAACGAAGGAGTTCTTCACATTGAATGATTTTTGCACGATTCACAACAAAACCTCCTTTTCCTATTATTAACTACTATACATTTTGGATAATATTTGTTACCAAAATAAAATCTTCTCTTCGCTCTTCAACTATCCTCCCCTATAGTTAAAGAAGAGCAAATAAAAATCCCATATTCAGTAAAGAATACAGGATTTTTATCAATCTTTTTTACAAATGCTCAACCTTTGTTTTAAAGGATCGATCTTTTTTATAAACGATCACTCTTTATTTTAAGTCTACACATACTTTAAGAAAAACGTTTGGCTACTGGTTTTATAAGGAGACCAAGGATATCGCGATGCTGCAAGGGATTCTGAATCATTCGCACCCCTCCGTCACGTTGCGATACATTGGCATTATGGAAGAATAAACCAACAACGTACTAAAAACATTTATTTTTTTTAAATAAAAGGGGTATCCTAAATGTTCAACATATGCGACAAGGTAACTTACAAAGGAGAGAATTATGAGATTGTACATATTTACGAGTCTGGTTATATGCGGAAATTAAACCGATGGATTCGTATTACCAGATTGTGTTAGTGAAACTTTCAGATTTGTAAAAAGAGGAAAATCGGAGGAGAAAATAAAATGAAAGCATTAGCAGAAATCAATCAAGAATATCAGGAAATCATGAATTTAGTAAAAGAGCCTATGAGAAGCTGTCTACTGAGTGAGCTAATGACCGAAATGGAATCAGAATATAAAATCCCTATGATACGTACTGAAGACTGTGAAACCGCAAACAAAGCAGTTATAGCCCTATACAGAAAAATAAGTAAAAGTCGTTCATTATGAGTAGTCATTCCTACTACTCTTTTTCATTGTGCACAATTCTTTTGCTTAAGCAAAAAATGGCAGCCTTAAGGCTGCTGCGTTCCTCTATAAGCCATGCAGAAGCCAGTATAAGATCCAAGTTTTATTAATCCAATTTTTTCTAAAACGCCTTACAGACCCTCTAGCGCTCCAAATTAATGACAACCACCAGACGTTGCAGCACTCCCTTGAAAAAAACGTAGCGCCATCTTTTAAAAAGCTAAGAAGAAAAGCCCCAATCATATGAAGGGGCTTTTTTTCTTAGCTTTTTTTTGGGGAAAAAAAAACTTCACCCTTATTATGGCCGTTCGTCATCAAATTATACTTCTAACATTTACTATCATTCCGTTTCAAGTTCATCAATCTTTTGCTTCGGTTGTATACACTTCTAGAAAAGAACTGGCGAAAATCTCACTGATACGAGAAGAAAACAGTGTTCGATATTCTCGGTATCATTTACGAACGAAGCAGGAGCTCAAGAAAATCTGCATAACATGTAAAAAAACGTCCTATTCTGGATGCTTCATTGATATGCCTAATTTTTAGAGGAAAGGCCACATACAGCCTTAATTACAATGTGGTTAGCGTAAAGTTAAACAACTACTCCTACTTTAAACAGCCTTAGCTTGATGGGCATGCGGCAGGACCCCTACTACTGCCTTCATGGCTCGGGACTCTCACCCTATAGATTACATCCATGCTGGGCGCACTAAAAGAGCGAGTTTTAACTCGCTCTCTGTAATATACCAAGATGTTTTTACTGTTATTTTTAACAAATGAATCAATTCATAGAAAATATTTTGCGACATAAAGCTTCAGAATTGTTGATCTTGCAAACGTGTGCTTCATTTATTTTTTTTACGAGACTGGGCTTGTTGGTTTTGTTTTCTTACTTGTTGTGCATTATTTTGGCTTGCGAACTCAGTTCCGTATTGACCTTGTGATCCTTGCGTTCTGCCTTG
>NZ_JADILK010000093.1 GCF_017355165.1 Bacillus sp. SD075
ATTAGAGAAAGATATTGACATCCTATTAGCTGGTTTAGTTCATTAAAAGAAAAAAGGAGGGTGCATATTATACATGACTAATATGTAATCTCCTCTATTTATTAAGGTTTTTTATAATTAGGTCTTGATAAAAAATGAAGTAACCGCTAAGTTTCCGGAGCTACATTCGCTAGGCATTTCGCCCGGAACTACGCTCGACGGGGAGCTCATTTCAACTGACCCCTTGGCAAGCCGGACTTCGAAGCGATGATGAGCCGGTTTCAAAGTAATCGCGCCAGCACGCCCGTCACTTTCGCCACGTTCGACGTCCTGCAGCACGAAGGTCAGTCCGTCACCAACTTACCGCTGCTCGACCGCAAGGAAATACTCGCCGACCTGGTGCGGGAGATTCCGCCCTGCTTTCGAAGGTCACGGCGCAGCCTTTTTCGCAGCCGTTTGCGGACAGGCGCTTGAAGGCGTGGTGCTGAAACACAAGTGCTCGCGATACGAAGTCGGTAAACGTTCGCACAGCTGGCTGAAGGTGATTAAGTACCGGTACGTTGATGTGTACGTTGTTGGCCGTCGGAAGCCAAATGCGAAGCACGAGTTCGGATGGCAGCTTAACTTCGACGATGGTCGCTATGCTGGCGTTATGGAGCTCGGCGTGCCACCGGTTGCTAAGCGCAGAGTTTATGCGGCACAGGCGATAGATGAATCGGATCGCTACGAGTACATTGCGCCAATTAAATGCCGAGTTAAATATCGTAATCTAACTAAGGCGGGCCTGCTGCGCTTGCCTAGTTTCGTAGAGTTCGTCTAATGGCGGGCTCTTTTTTATTATGTAATTATTGCGTTGGATTGGGCATAGACATATACGGAGAACGACACCTAGGAGAGTGACAGCATGAGTGATTACAAAACGGGTAACTCCGGTTCACTTTATGACTACAATGGACGTGATTCATTCGAGTGTTCAGAATGCCGTCAAACTTTAAGTGATAACGAAACGTATGAAGCGTACGGAAATATATATTGCGGAACCTGTTATCAAGGAAAATAACCGACCAAATTGGTCGGTTTTTCTTATATGTAATTTTAGGACGTTTGTTCAATAAGGGGCGAATAAAAAAGCCCGCGGGTAGCGCGGACTAACACGGGCCGACAATAACAATCTCTTCAATATTTCTAATCGGGACACAGTAGTCCCTACCTTCCGTTTTGTGTTTCACGGAAATCATGCTTACTTCAGGGTGATGTCCTGAAATCAACCCCTCAACTTCCCGAGACTCGTTTCCTACTGTATAAGTAACTGAAACAATCAAGGTATTATTGTAGAAGAAATCGAAAAGAGTGTTTTTCTCATCAGTCCTATAAACATTTGCGTTAGCCATTAATATCACCTCGATATTATATACGTTAATAAGCACTGGCTTAGAACGAAAGATAGCGAAGAATTAGACAAAGTCTATGCCCTTCATTTTGGTGATTGATAACGAACGTATATTCGTATATACTTAACGTAAAAAAGGCCTGGCATGAGCAAATGAAAAGACCGCCAGTTAAGCGGTC
Organism: Bacillus sp. SD075; assembly: GCF_017355165.1. Classification (GTDB taxonomy): domain Bacteria; phylum Bacillota; class Bacilli; order Bacillales; family DSM-1321; genus Peribacillus. Next base: position 1,549 of record NZ_JADILK010000093.1, read on the forward strand.
AGATCTTCGGATATAACTGTAGCACGAACTCGTCTTGCTTCGTCCATTCCTTTTTGCGAAGGTACGTCGCCTTCTCGAGCACGGCCTTCAGCAGCGCATTCTTTCGCTCGATATCGGCATGTTGATACGCTTCGATAACGGTCATTGATTTCGGCAAGTATTCGTCAACGCTTTGATTACGCAAGTCATCCTTCTCAATTTCCGACTTTAAGTTTCGTATCTCGGCTTCAATTCCGTCAATCCGATCGGTGAGATTTTTCTGGCGCTCCATAAATGTATCGATATCATATATCCCGCGTTCTAGGAAATCGTGCTGTCTGCTTTTCTGCTTATTGAGCTCCGAAAGTTCTTGTGCCTTCTTATCGACTAGAAGACGTTTGTACGAAATATCATCGGCATTATTAGGCGTTGCGACTTCGGCCTGCACTTCTAACTGATTCACCAACGCCGCAAGTCCTTCAAATAATCGATCCTCGACGATGTTAATCGAAGATCCTTTCTGTACGCCTTTACACCTAGGTTGCACACATCTGATAGCATCATTAGGTCGAGTAGGTCGAGGCTGGTACAGCATAGAAAAACCGCAGACTGCGCACTTCAGAACGCCAGCCATCGGATTTCTCAGCCGTTTTTCGGTTACGGTGGATGGACGCCATCTCCCGGAGTGCGCCCGATTAGCAGCTTCGAAGAGCTCCGTCGAAACTAACGGATCATGCGCGTTCTCTTTTATCGTCCAGTTTTCGCGCGGTACCTTTTTCTTCTGATACTTACCATTCTGCTTAACGTATTTTACCTGGCCCCATATAATCGTGCCGAGATATACTTCGTTTTTAATGATTGCGGTAATACTGCTCGGCGACCACGTTTCACGGCGCGTGTTAGGCGGCTTGATTCCGAGCCTGTCCAATTCCTGCGCAATAGCTTGGCGTCCGTGCCCGTCGCGCATCATTTCGAACATCTTCTTAACGACCCATGCGGTATCGACGTCGGGATATAGGCGTAAGTTTTCATCGCGTAAGTTACCGTAGGGAGGAATCTTCGAAATGGATTTACCTTCGCCGGCCGAAGCTACACGTCCGCGCAGCATACGACGGGTAATCGCTTTTAGCTCCTCTCTAGCTACTAACGACTTGATTCCGAAAACAAGCTCCCACGTTTCTGACGACGGATCGTACGATTCTGTGGGCGTTAGTATCTTCGTGGCCGAATAGCGGAAGGCTCGGTCGAGCAAGCCCTGGTCAAGCATATCACCGCGTCCAAGACGGTCGAGATCCATTACGAGGACAGCGTCAACATTATGCGCCTCAATAGCACGGAGAAGTTCTTGAATACGGGGGCGTTCCATTACAGATTCTCCAGATACGACCTCTTCGTATATAGCTGAGATTGTGTGGCATTCCTTTTTGGCGACGGAAAGTAGCGTATCACGGTGACGTTGGAGTGTATCGTACGATGCGCCCGAGTCCGCAGCTTTTCGTTCTTCTTCTATATCTTTACGTGATTTTCGTAAGTAAATATAAATCGTAAGTCCTTCAGGTCTACTCAATTAATCTCACCTCTACTCGTATTATAGACTACCTATCTTAGCCATATTCATTAGACGGAGCAGCTACGCAGGTGGAACGGAGGGGTACGAAAAGGTGGCGGAGGAGCTGTCAGCTGTAAGGAAAAAGCATGATAGAATCGGAGGGGGCGCTTATGAAAGAAAAGAAGATGTGTATGTATTGTGCAAAGTGGGAAGAAGTTAGCAATTTAACTCCGTTATATGAAAAAGGTAAGGATTACGTCAATTACTATTGCAATCGGTGCATGCCGGCTGTTAAAGCTAACCTACGCAAGCTTCCGTATCATTCGCTATTTACTTGGGGAACGAAAGGTCAAGCCAATTAACGTTTATTTTCTCTGCACTATAGAAACGCTGTAAGAAACGGTGATTGGAGGAAGTAACATGGAAGACGAGAAGAAACCTTTTGAATATAAGATGAAGAGTGGGAATTCGACCATTATAATTAATTCAGATCTTATGAAACTAACTGAAAAAGAACGAAAGCAATGGTACGCCGATGAGTTGGTGAAAGGTAATCTAGTTTTATTGGATATAGGTAAAGCGATTAATAATTGTTATCGTAAGTATTAAAAGGGTGGAGGTACGGGAATAACCGTAGTCTAAGAAATTAGAAAAAGCGACCGCAATGGGCCGCCCGTAATAAGGAAATCTAACGTAGGTATAGAATGCAGTCACTGACGAGTCACTAAGGAGTCACACTCCCGGTCACTAAACGTGTGACTCCGACCCTATTTCCGTTTTTTATCGCCTAATATTAACCACCGTTTTTGGCGCGTATTCTTGCGATTACCTCGTCCAATTCGTCGGGTTTTAGAAATTCGATTGGACTTACGCTCTTCTCAAAAACAATTGAATCCGACTCAATTATCGTTACATATTTACCATTTAATTTCGCAACGTGGACCGCCTCACCAAAGTCCGAAAGTAGGGCGTTAACTCCGACGTGATCGAGCTTCATTTTCAGGTCTAAGTCAGGCGTAATTTCGACCATAGATGCCGCAGCCTCAACGATTTGGTGCGTATCAAGACGTTCCCGCAACTCGCGTTTTTCACTGACCGCCCACTGCTCGATATCCGCATGAAATTCCTCTACTTCGGGGCTGTCCGCCTCATAATTGACGTTCACATGTTCGCTCACTATACCGACTATTTGACTACGCATGATTTCCGGCATCGATTCGCCATATTCGACGAATTTCAAAAAGTCCTCGAAGTAACGGGCATGTGAAGCCTGGTGGATTTTCAGTTCGCCCTCTTCGACCATTCCTTCTTCGGGCATGTAGGGGTATTGTATGGATTTCATATTTTTCGTGGTGATTGCCATTTCAACGTGCCTGATCAGGGTCCGTTCATCCGAAATCGAAGCAACCTTTGGCTCGAAATCACATTTTAATAAGAAAACGAATGGTTCATCAAGATATTTCGATAATTTAGCAGCGGCGATTATGAAGACACCCCCACGGACGGCACTTGTATCAATATAGGACCGCGTGAATTGTTCATTTTCCTCTTGGAATTCTTCTTTCGTTTTAGCATATCGAACTCGGTTAAATACATTATAATTAGGGTTGGAATCAAGGGCATGCCCTTCTTCGACAATAAAAGAACCGATTTTCGTCGGTATTTGTTCAGTTTTTGGATGGCGGTCCACTTTTCGTTTGGAAATCTTCATCAATTCCCCATCCAAAAAGTCCTTTAGAGGACTTTCCTCGTATTCTTGGGTATCGAGTGTTTGGAAATGTTTAAAACGCTTATCAGCCTGATCGCCTTTTCCTTCTACTTGGATTAAATAAAAAGACAGATAGGTAATCGTAAAATCCATGAATGTCACCTTCTTCAATTATTAAGCATAATTGCCGTACTTTTTTTAAGACTTAATAAGTATAGTGATGTACATTGATTCCGTCAAACTATTGGTGTATGAATGATTAGAATAATTTTGGTGTATTATTTCATAATAATACATAGAGAAAAGAATAATGATTCTCTTTAGAATCAATAATATAATGGTCGTAATTAAAGTGTTGGTTGTCTTGCTGTTCATCGTTTCTTCCATTTATTATGTGAAACCGGAAACTGGCTCATCTCCAATTTGTCTTCAGCCTGGGACACTCTCTGGAGTGTCT
>NZ_JADILK010000094.1 GCF_017355165.1 Bacillus sp. SD075
ACCTTGACCGCCGCCCTGACCGCCGCCCTGACCGCCGCCACCGACAGGGCAGGTTAATCCTAGGTATTGTAATCCAACTATATCTGTATGATGAACTTCATTTGGAATGCCACCTTCGAGTATCTGTACCATGCCAGTAACATTATTTATCCCCATTAAAATAAAGGTGTGCTCGCTGTTACCCCAAAAACCCCTGAAACAATGGCCTTGTCGGCCTGCGTTTAAATGGCTCTGAATAGTGGCTACTGGAACCAGTGTTTGTACTGGCATTCTGTCATCATAATAAGGCAAATTAGCATAAGGATTATCGTAATAATAAGGAACATTATAAGAGTAATAACCGTAAGTATACATTCAAGAAATCCTCCCTTTGTGTTTACCCTTTCAGGCTATGAGCAAAGAGGGATAAGTGTCCGGCATGGACAAAGAATGACAATAAAATAGGCGGCCCATTTTTCATGAGTGAATGCTTACATTACCTAAACTTTTTATGTGAATAAAACCTTAGCTGCTTGGATGGCAAAGTAAATGCCAATCCCTATGAGGGATATACCCGAAATGATCGAAATGCCGATTAGAATGGGTTTGGATAATAAGCGTCTGAAGGTGCTGGCGATGATGGCCATTGCGAAATCCCAGACTAAGAGGCCAATGAGGATTCCTGAACTGTATAAAAGTAAATGATCCATATCATATTTTGAAGCGGAGTTTGCGAGAATGGATCCATAAATCCCCAGCCAGAACAAAATGGATAAAGGATTCGAAAGGGACATGAAGAACCCCGCCAGGAATGAAGAAAAAAGGGAATCTTTCACTTTTCGTGCATTCACTTCAATCTTACCTGCACTAAGCAGACTTTCTATTCCGGTATAGGTCAGGACGAAAAATCCAAAAAGCCATAAAAATGTCTTCATGAAGGAGCTGTCCAAAAAGTGGACGACACCGAAAAAGACGAGGGCTATAAAAACGAAATCCGCTAAAATGGCACCCCAGCCAAAAATCCAGGCATGCCAAAAACCCTTCCTAATTCCTTTGTCCAATTGGGCAGCGTTTATGGGACCGATAGGGGCCGCCAGGGATAAGCCTAATAATACATAACTAAAAAAAACACCCAATTTATCACCTCATCGTTTGTTACATCTTCGCTTATTTGAATGTATTCAAACAATTGGACTTGTACCACCTTTTTAGTCCTTTTTCGAGTCGATATGGTGAATCATGGTCTGGTTTGCTTTAATGAAAATTTTAATGATGTGGAGAGGATTCGTACCTCCTGAAATTTAAGGGTGCGAGACTCCTGCGGGGAAAGTGTGTCCAAGGGAGAGCAACCTTCGAATTTTTCAAACCCTCAAAACCTTGTTGGCAAAATGAATTATTATCGAGTTTGTCTGCATTCTGACCCATTCTTTAAATAGAATGGGTTCTTTCGTTTTAATGGACATAAGGGGTAATTTTGGGTAAAGCGCTACTGAATAAATCTTTCTGCGCTATAACATAATAATTTAAGACATCTAAAAAAAGATGCAAAACATATTTTCAAGTGGCTACCTTTTATGCAATTAGTTGCTTTTATAATGGATGAGGAGTGTAAGTATGGAAGGTCATGGGAAGCATAATAATAATGTAAGCGTGTGGTGTCTGATCAGTATGGCATCGATTCCATTGGTGATGACACTTGGAAATTCAATGCTTATTCCGGTTTTGCCCATTTTTGAGGAAAAGGTGGGGATAACTTCATTTCAATCCAGTATGGTGATAACAAGCTATTCCGTTGCATCGATTTTTTTAATTCCCATAGCTGGCTATTTATCAGATCGATTCGGTCGGAAGATGGTGATCCTGCCAAGTCTGATCCTAGCCCTTATTGGTGGCTTGGTCGCTGGTTATGCATCATGGAAAATGGAAAACCCCTATACATGGATCATAATTGGGAGGGTATTGCAAGGGATTGGGGCGTCTGGGGCCTCGCCGATCATTTTGCCTCTGGTGGGGGATCTATATAAGGATGATGATGAAAAAACGAGTTCTTGTTTGGGTATCATAGAAACCTCGAATACATTTGGGAAAGTACTAAGCCCAATATTGGGTTCCCTATTTGCTGCATTTATCTGGTTTTTACCATTCTTCTCGATTTCATTCTTCAGTTTAATATCTATTGTCTTGGTCTTTTTCTTTATAAAGGTACCAAAGGAGAAAGATGAGCCGAAGAAATTCAAAGAATTCTGGCATGATACGAAAAAAATATTCAAGCAGGAAGGAAAGTGGTTATATACAGTTTTCCTGATTGGTGTATTTGTCATGTTGGTTTTGTTCGGTGTTCTTTTCTTTTTGTCTGACAATCTTGAAAAAATCCATGATTTGCATGGAGTCAAAAAAGGCTTAGTGATAGCGATCCCGCTATTTTTTCTTTGTATGTCTTCTTATGTTGCAGGGAAAAAAATCAAGGGGGAATTACCAATCATGAAAAAGATCATCATGATCAGTATAGCTGTCCTTTCAATTAGTCTTGTATTTGTTGGTTTTACAAAAAACAAAGTGTTCCTTTTATTACTCGTAACGAGTTTGGTGGGCATAGCAATTGGTGCTTTATTGCCGACACTCGACGCAATCATCACTCAAAATATAAAAAAGGAACAGCGGGGGACAATTACCTCCTTTTACATGTCATCAAGGTTCATCGGAGTTGCGGCAGGCCCTCCGGTCATGTCACTGGTCATGAAAAATCATCTCAATATGAGCTATATCATTTCAGGGATCATTGGCATAGGCATCGTCCTGATTGTGCTGAAATTCATTAGTTCAGACAAAAAAGAAGCGGCTGCCTAATAGATTCAATAGAATTTCTCCGAAAAAGCCGGGCGTTCACACGGCTTTTTTTGTTTGTAACTCGCAACTTTTTACAGGAGGTCATGGGCCGGGGGACACATAAAATGTACAAGTCACTGGCTCGAACGGGTGATGATTTCTGACTGTACATTTACTGCTGAGTTACTTTCACTTTGGACTTATCCTAATAGCACCGATCGGTCCGGTGAATTCCGCTCGTATCGACAAAGGAATCAAGAACGGGTTTTGGGCATGCCTGGATCGTTGGAGCAGGGTCGTATGATCACAGATGGCCATTTCCATCATCCCTGGATTATCATTGATCGGTTTTGGGTTTATTTTGATTTAAAGGCATTTTTGCAAGCTTATCATAATGCATTACGCACATTACATATCACTTCAAGTCTTATTATGTTATTTGATTGATCATTTGGAAAACTTCTTCCTTGCATAATTCATTATGGCCTTATCAACACTATGAATAATGGAAGGGGGGACGTAATGACAACAAAAGCCAATTGCAGTTCAGCGAAAGGAAAGGCCGTTCAAGATTCCGATGCATCAGGTGTACAACAAGGTGATATGAAATGGTGGCAGCTATCATTGGTTGGCGTGGGCTGTACGATTGGTACAGGGTATTTCCTCGGATCGGCCATAGGGATTAAAACGACGGGGCCATCCATTGTCTTTTCATTTGTATTGGCTGCATTAGGCACTTACATCGTTTATAATCTGCTTGCTAAGATGACGGCTGCCGATCCTCAAGAGGGTTCTTTTTGTTATTATGCCAATAAAGCATTCGGACGATGGGCTGGCTTTAGCTGTGGGTGGAATTATTGGTCCTCTAATATATTGATCATGGGAAGTCAGCTTACTGCGCTTTCGCTATTATCTCAATTCTGGTTCCCAAAAGTCCCGCTGTGGCTATTTGCATCCGGTTATGCAATGGTTTCAATCGTGGTGGTATTGCTGGGAACAAAAGGGTTCGACAGAGTGGAAAATATCCTTGCAATAATTAAGACAGCAGCAATCGTAATGTTTATCATTATTGCAATATGTGCCATTTACGGCTGGTTTGGTCTTGATGGAGGGAAACCGCCCTCATTTCCGAATACGTATGATGAATTATTCCCAAAAGGACTAAAAGGGTTTTGGGCATCCCTCATCTATGCTTTTTATGCGTTTGGCGGCATTGAGGTCATTGGACTGATGGCGATGCAGCTTAAAAAGAAGGAAGATGCGCCAAAGGCAGGGACGATCATGCTCTTGGTTCTTACCATCATATATGTCGCTTCATTGGGGTTAGCCGTAACGATGATTTCGTTAGGGGCATTCAGTGAAAAAGAAAGCCCATTCGTTTCGGCATTGGACAGTTATCACCTGGCATTTTTCCCGCACGTTTTTAATGGTGCGATCATCATTGCCGGTTTCTCGACGATGACCGCTTCACTATTTGGTGTGACCAATCTATTGGTAACGCTCTCCGATGATGGGAATGCACCCGCATTATTCATGCAAAAGATCAAGAAATTCAAGGATCTTCCTCTGCCCTCACTGGGCCTTGGGGCCTTAGGACTTTTAGGATCGATCATCACTGCCTTGCTCCTGCCAGGCAAGATTTATGAATACATTACAACATCTGCTGGTATATTACTTTTGTATAACTGGGCATTCATCATTCTTTCTTCATTCAAAATATTGGAAAATAAGATTTGGAGTAAGATTACGGCCGTTTTCGGACTCCTTTTAATTTTAGCTGCCGTAAGTGGTACCCTGCTTGAGAAGGAGATAAGACCAGGCTTCTTCATCAGCCTTTTATTCATCGTAATCATCGGTCTTGCTGCTTTTCATGAAGTTCAAGGTTTGGAATAAGAACAAGGCGATGGCCGCAAAGGCAAGTAAATCAGAACTTGATTAAAAAAAGGAACTCGACTTACAAAATCGAGTTTGTCTACAT
>NZ_JADILK010000095.1 GCF_017355165.1 Bacillus sp. SD075
GAAAGAATGTTTAAACCGTAAAGAAAGATTTTGCTATAAATGAAATTAAAAGAAAAATGAGGGTGGGATTTTAGTGCAACGTGAAAAGTGTCCTTGTTGTGGATTTCCGACATTAGACGAGCGTGGGGGTTATGATATATGTGAACTTTGTAATTGGGAAGATGATGGCCAAGATGATTTATATGCAGATGAAGTTTGGGGTGGTCCAAATGGAGATTACTCACTTACAGAAGCAAGAAGAAATTTTAATAAACATCTCATTATGTATAGAGATAAAATAAATATACTTAGTCACACCGATAAAAAAATTGAAACCAAAAAGAATTTAATACGTGCGTTTGTTGAATTAGAAAAGTGTGAATCAGATTCATTAGAATATATGTCACTTTGGAGCAAAATAAAGTCTTACGAGGAGATTTTAAATGAAATTTTACACGATAAGTCTGAAAGATATAGTAACAATATAGAAAATAATAAAGAAATTTTTAAACTTATAAATTCTGGTGATACGGAAAAAGTTATAAGTGGCTTATTAGAACTATCCGTAAGTTCAGATAACCCAGATTTTGTTCAAGATATTATGATTATGTACAGTGAACACGAGGATGCTAAAATTCGTGGTACCGCAATACTTTGTTTGGGACATATTGCAAAAGTAAATAAAAAGATAAACAAAGAACTGATTTTGTTAATAATTAATCAGGGATTTCAAGATGAAAGTAGTTTTGTAAGGGAACAGTCTCGTTTGGCATTGGACGATATAAATTTTTATATAAAATAGAAGCACCTTGTTGAACTAAACCAGCCAATAGTTTGTCAACATTTTTCAATAAACACTTAAAATTTTTCATGTTATACTAAATTTGCGTATGCCAAATAACCTTCCAAGGTTCTGTGTTTGGAAAGTTTTGGACTGTTTAGTTATACTTTAAAGCTAGGCTAGATCTTGGAAAGTCGATTTACTTTTTAAAAGTGCATAAATCCAATGTAAGAATTTATTGGCACATGCTATCACAACTACTTTAAAGGGCTTTCCTTCCTCACGTTTCTTATCATAAAATTCTCGTAATCGCTTGTTACGAGGAATGATTTCATCTGTCGTTTTCTTTTTGCGACAATCACGAATGGCACATTTTACAGCCATATACAAGGCGTGTCGTAGCCTACTAGAACCTCTTTTGGTAATCCGATTTAAAGTAACTTTGAATGTACCAGATTCAAAGACACTTGGATCGATTCCGGCAAATGCAACCAGTTTCTTAGGATGATTAAACCGATCAATTTCCCCAATTTCAGAAATTATCGTGGCCGCGATTTTTTCTCCGATACCAGGGATCGATTGGATAATCTTACACTCTTCAATACCTTTTGCTAAAGCATCTATCTCATCTTCAAGCTTGGATAGATGCTTTTTGTATTCAAGAAGCATATTAATATACATATCCAGGCTTAAAATCAGACTATGATATAGGTTTTTCTGAAATGGGTTTTGAGCTGCGGCGGCCATCAATTTTTCTGCCTGACTGTCTGCCCATTTTTGCGAACGACTTTTACATAATTCTTTTATTTTCTTGGCGACTGTCTCTTCACCAGTATCCAAGATTTCTTCGGATGTAGGAAATGCTTGTAAAGTTAGTAAAGAAACATATGAATGTAAGTCCCCAAAAACCCCACGGTATTCAGGAAACACTTGATCCAGAACTGCTTGAAATTGTAATTTAGTTTGTACATACATGCCTGTAATATTTTCGTGCTGTCTTGTAAGGTTACGTAGGTTTAAGAGCTGGATTCCTCGCTGTTTATAAGACTCTAAGTCCTCTTTATAATACAGCTCGCAGAGATGACGAGCGTCAATGACATCTGTCTTTACCTTGCGTAAACTAGAACTCTTAGCTCGATACGATATGAGTGGATTTACGATAATTAATAAGTACCCTCTATCCTCGAAATACTGGACAACTGGTGTATGATAATGTCCAGTGGATTCTAATACAATGGGAGGCCGTCCCCCGGATACATTTTCTACTTCTCTAATAAAGTCTAGAAGACTAGCTAACCCTTCAAGAGTATGTGCTACTTTAAAGCTTTTTTTGTAAGGTTGCTTTTTACCCAAGAAAGCTTGAACCTGACTTTCCCCTTTTGCCACATCCAGACCAACAACTGGATTCATAAATTATCTCCTCCTAATATAAAATCACCGGTACCCCAATTCCTTCTTGCAGTATCATAGCTTCGCTTGTTATACGAGATCATAGTCCCAACCAGCCTCAATCATGTTTCTACAAGTAGGGGGCGAACTGTTTAGTTGACGGGATCAAGTCCCACGGGTGCGGACGTTCTACCCCGGCTACGGTTATCATATATCGATATAAAAAATGGTCAACCAGAAATATTTTCTGGATGACCTTATAATACGAACGGGTGCGTTAGCTGAAGATCGGAGCTGTCTTTAAGGCAGCTTTTTCTTATGGCACTAACGGGGCAGTTTAGTTCAACAAGGAATTAGCCTTCATCCTATAGAAATTAGTACCTTAAATTCTAATTTAGATGAAGAAAAGGGGAAGTGAATGAATTATAAAGTCATAATAAATATGCCAATATCTAATCATGAGATACCTGAATTAAGAGAACTTGTTGGATGGGGAAGACGAGACAAAGATTTTCCAACCTTATTTAAACGATGTAACTTTTGGGCTGGAGTAAGAAACAAAAATAATAAACTTATAGCATTTGGTTATGTTGCAGGCACGGGATTAGAACATGGTTATATGGAAGACATAATTGTTCATCCTGATTATCAAAAAATGGGAATTGGTGTGGGGTTAGTAAGAGAATTATTAAGAGAGTCTGAACGGTATGGTTTAGAAATTGTTACCTTAACGTATGACCCCAAACATAAAAACTTTTATGAAACTTGTGGCTTTACTCCTTGTTCAGGTGGGTTATGGAAAAAACAGTAATGAAATAATGGGTGCGTTAGCTGAAGATCAGAGCTGTCTTTAAGGCAGCTTTTTCTTATAGCACTAACGGGGCAGATTAGTTGTATAAAACATATGTTTATCTATAATTGGTAATATATCCATAATTTTGAGGGGTTGAGAACTTGATAGAAGGAATATTTGAAGCACACTTGCCTGTAAAAAATTTAGATGTTTCAGTGGAGTTTTATAAAAAGCTGGGTTTGGAACTTGCATGGAGTGATGAAGAAACTGCTTTTTTTTGGATTCAAAAAGGAAAAAGTTGGTTAGGTTTGTGGGAGGGAAATGAGTATCAAACGCCATACCATCCTTCCTTACGACATATTGCTTTTCGAGTTTCATATGAAAATTTAAAAGAATCTTTAAAATGGTTAGATTCCATTCAAGCTAAAGTCGTGCCATTTGGTGGTAGAAAATCTATTGAGCCATTTATTCGACCATCTCAAGAAAATGGTTCCGTTTACTTTGAAGACCCTGATGGTAACAGTTTGGAAATGATGTGTTCTGTTGAAGTTCCTAATGCTTTAAAACATATTACTGATAAGCTGTCTATTGAAGATTGGGAGGAATTAGCTAAAAGTGAATTAACAAAAGAGAAAGCATAATTATTTATTTTTCTTAATGAACTAACGGGAGCGTTAGCTGAAGATCGGAGCTGTCTTTAAGGCAGCTTTTTTGTATGCAACTATCAAGGGCAGGTTTGTTGAAGAGTAATATATACGACGAATAACCAAAAAGAAAAGGGGAACAGTGTATGAATAATCAATTTGAAAAGGCCATAAATTTACTGAAAAATAAGGATAATGAAACTTATCCGACATTTGCTTACTCTGTATTAAATAATTATATTCCTGGACAGGTATATATGGATGAATTGAAGAAATCTGTTTTAATTGGAACTGATTCAGGTATTTTTATTGTTGGTGGAGACGAAATGAACAATGCTCTTGATAGCATATTTTTAGAAATTTTTAGAAGTAGAAAAAATGAAAAAAAGCGATTCACTTTGTTTTCTCCATCAAAAGAATGGGATCAAGTTATAAATAAGTTGTTTGAAAATGAGTTAAGACAAATGCATAGATATTCTTTTCATTTTAATAAGGATACATATTCAACAATAAAAAAGGGGAAATTACCCAATGATTTTATAGTAAAGAGAATAGATGAAAAAATAATTACTGAAAGTCTGGAATTTAATGAATCTTATTATAAGGAATATTGGGGTTCAGTATCAAATTTTCTTGAGAATGGTTTTGGTTATTGTTTGCTACATAATGATACTGTTGTAAGTGAATGTACATCTATATTTAGTTCATCACAATTTGCTGAAATTGATATTGCAACTAAAAATAAGTATAGAGGAATGGGCTTAGCTCAAAATGTTGCAGAGATATTCATTGAACATTGTATTGAAAGAAATTTGAAACCCAATTGGGATTGTAATGTTCACAATTTTGCGTCGATAAAGCTGGCTGAAAGATTAGGATTCGAAAATCCAATGGAATATTCAGTATTCGTTAGAAAGTAAAAAATCCTTATTTCGCTAACGGGTGTTTTTACTCCAATTATAGAGGTTGCTGAGGCAGCCTTTTTCTTATGGCACTAAC
>NZ_JADILK010000096.1 GCF_017355165.1 Bacillus sp. SD075
AAGGTTCGCTAATAAGCGAACCTTTTTTGTTTCCTATTAGACTAATGTTAGTCCTTTAATATGGAGTTGTTGGTTTGAAACGCCTTTTCTTTTCATTCAAAAAAGCTGCCATTGGCAGCTAAAACGAACCATTTTTTATTTGTTAGTGGAATCTTTATATCATTACCAACTTCAAGAATGCAGTCTTGACGGTTCTTGACAGGAGCAAAAACCATGATGTATTCATCATCGTCACCTGATACCTCAAAGATGGGATCAACTTTTTTCATCAGCTGATTTTAGAAAGACCCAGACTTTTTATTGTCAACAAAATACCCGTATTTTTTTACTTTCCTTGCATTAAGCAATTTATGCTCTAACTTACTAATCATTCTATATTGGGATCCACTCCCAGCACTTTGAAGTTTTGTATCAGATCCAGTTACGGCAACTCTTGTTTCTAGTGGCGGGAACCCTATCCTTATAATTTTGTGTGTTTCTTTTATTTCAAATTGCTTTTCTAGTCTTATTTTTACCGTATATAAAATATGAGTTTTTCAGTGCTACCCCTTGCCTCCTTTGCGAAAGATTCGTTCGAGAAATCGTTTCTTTTTCTCATGAGGCACAGGAAGAAAGAAACGATTCTTACTTGTTACATCAAGATAAGGCGTTAATATGTCAGTCTTCTCTTCTACAGAAGTTGCGTTATTTAGCTGTTCTTGTATTTTTGCAAAATGTTTTGCTGTTGAGCCTTCTGGCGTATAAACAAAACGCTCATCTGGGAATTTTTGCGATTCTGCTGTTTCTTTTTCAGTATATGCATGGACAGAAGGACGTGCCCAAAAAACATTTTTCCGCACCACACGTGCAGGAGTTCCTGCAGCTGATACATTTGATGGGAGCGATTTTGTCACGAGTGACTTTGCACCTAAAATGGAACCTGTACCAACTTCTACTCCTTTTAGAATCATGACGTCCTGCCCAATCCAAATGTGGTCACCTACATACACACTCTTGGTTGAGTTTATCCGTTTTCGAGTTGTTCCATCGTATATCAAATGTGGATCCGCCAAACGAACGACTACACCGCTTGAAAACATATTATCATCACCGATGAATAAATTCTTTTGCTCAGAAAGAATAAATCTCGCTGTTCCATTAAATGAATAGTTGCGACCAAGGAAAAATGTATTGTCATTCCAAACATTGACGCTCATCGTTGCATTGCGGTTGGATTTCCCAATTACTATGAGTGAGTTGTTGCCATTAAAATTTAGCGTTGTATTTTTAAATTTGGCTCCACGTTCGATAATTAACCGATTTCCTTCACCCAAAAATTTGATTTTACTATTCACAAACGAAATCTCCTCTTCGGTATTTCCTATAAAGAGTATCTCATTATTCGTTTCCGGTCTCTGCAATACATTAGAAATATTCTCCATCCTTCCACACCCACTTTTAAAGTGTTGAAATCGTTTTCATTATACATCGTTTTTTGCTCAATAAAAAGACCGCCTAAGTAAACCTGAGGAGATGTAGAGCTAAAGCCTCGGATTTACGAAAAAGGGAAATGGTAATGGTACATGAACTAAAGGTTATAAATCAAAATGGATAATTGCTAGTAGATAGTCGTGAAGTTGTGGAAATGGTTGATAACGCCATGACCAGTAAAAACAGAATTTAGTACCACATATGGAATCACCTATGATTAATTTACCTCTTGTCTTATTTCCTATACTGCCCGGTTAATTGCATAAAGGAAAAACTTCCTTGATTTTAAGCTAACGCCACCAGTTAGTTAATTGTTCAGTGGCTGCTGGATGGTTCTGGTTTACATTAAACGAACGTATAGGAAGAACCCCCCGAAACTTTTGATTTCAGGGGATTTCTTCCTTTTTTCCATTTTTGATTATGTAAAAGCCTATTTCTCATAAATAATAGGGACTAGCTCCATCCCCACCTTTTGGGCTGCAATATAGCGTCTGTAACCGTCCCTAAGGATCTTTGTATCCCTATTTATCGTAATGGGTTCATCTAAGGAGCCTGTCCGTTTAACATGATTTAAGACTTGTTGTGTTTTTTCAACACTCGGATTCGAATTTAAAAACTCTTCCGTTACAACAATCTGATTTAGTAAAATAAACTCTTCTGTTTCATCTGATTTCATTTTTATTTTCACCCTATCTGAAGTCTAATTATATTCTTTATTCACCTGTTATAAGAACAATATAATCAGCTATTCTCCCTGTTATCGTCCTAATGCCGCCATTTGACAACCTTCTCATGGCGCTTTAGTGGAATACCAAAACTACCTAACCTATTGAAGAATTAACGGATATAATGCTATGCAAAGTCCTAAAATACACGCTTTCATTTTAGATGGATGGTTTCTTTTACTGCGAAACAAGTAAAAGAAAACTAATATAAACCCCAACGGAACCCATAGCTGAAAGACACCTTCTTTTGTACTGCGAGAAAAAATCGGTGCAATGTAAGTGCTTACCAGAAAGTAAAAGAAAATCGTAAATCGTCGTGTTTCTAACTGCTTGCTCCACCTTACTAAAAGGAAAATACTAATTATTGCGATAATCGGAATGTGTAAAGGGGGTAGCACAATAGCACCGTTCCTAAATTTGAACTCCCAATCTGAATTGCCCTCCTTTTTTATAGTGTATCACCATTTAGAGGGGATATTTGGAATGTTTTTATTTGAAGTCATTTTCCTCCGTAAATATCATTGACCATATTCCTTATTCCACTAACCTGCCCCGTTCGTTCTATAAGGAATAGCAGTTTAATGGTATTGAAACCAAACAACCCATCCTTTTTCCTTACTTTTAGCTAAAAATATTTGACCTTGGCCTAAGTTAGCTCCAGGTGCTTTGGGGAAATCTAAACGCACAAGCCACGATTTTTCAGCAATTTCTTTGCCGCAAAAGGTCTTTGCCATTCCAAAATAGTCTTCTTCATCTTTATTGCCAACTGTTTCGGGAAAAGGTTTGGCTGTTACTACATCCAAAAACTTATGGAACTGGAATAGATGATTTTCCTGACATATATACTAAGTGGCCATTAAAGTATTTAACGCTTTTATTACCTCTTTTTTATCCTTAATCGATGTTTTCTCTAATTCACTTAACACAGGGCATTCTTTAGGTTGTGCGTATCCTTGAATTGAACAAAAAAAACAACATCGGAATGGTCATAATCAATATATATAGCATTTTCATAAAACTCACCTCAGAAGTTATCTTTCCTAATTTTAAAAACAGTCCAGTTTTTGAGGGATGATAGCTCAATTGTTATTCAACTAAT
>NZ_JADILK010000097.1 GCF_017355165.1 Bacillus sp. SD075
AAAGCGTTGGTTAAGTCCTCGATCTATTAGTATCAGTCAGCTCCACATGTCGCCACGCTTCCACCTCTGACCTATCAACCTGATCATCTTTCAGGGATCTTACTAGCTTGCGCCATGGGAAATCTCATCTTGAGGGGGGCTTCATGCTTAGATGCTTTCAGCACTTATCCCGTCCGCACGTAGCTACCCAGCTATGCCTTTGGCAAGACAACTGGTACACCAGCGGTGCGTCCATCCCGGTCCTCTCGTACTAAGGACAGCTCCTCTCAAATTTCCTGCGCCCGCGACGGATAGGGACCGAACTGTCTCACGACGTTCTGAACCCAGCTCGCGTACCGCTTTAATGGGCGAACAGCCCAACCCTTGGGACCGACTACAGCCCCAGGATGCGATGAGCCGACATCGAGGTGCCAAACCTCCCCGTCGATGTGGACTCTTGGGGGAGATAAGCCTGTTATCCCCGGGGTAGCTTTTATCCGTTGAGCGATGGCCCTTCCATGCGGAACCACCGGATCACTAAGCCCGACTTTCGTCCCTGCTCGACTTGTAGGTCTCGCAGTCAAGCTCCCTTGTGCCTTTACACTCTACGAATGATTTCCAACCATTCTGAGGGAACCTTTGGGCGCCTCCGTTACTCTTTAGGAGGCGACCGCCCCAGTCAAACTGCCCACCTGACACTGTCTCCCACCCCGATAAGGGGCGCGGGTTAGAATTTCAATACAGCCAGGGTAGTATCCCACCAACGCCTCCACCGAAGCTAGCGCTCCGGCTTCTCAGGCTCCTACCTATCCTGTACAAGCTGTACCAAAATTCAATATCAGGCTGCAGTAAAGCTCCACGGGGTCTTTCCGTCCTGTCGCGGGTAACCTGCATCTTCACAGGTACTATAATTTCACCGAGTCTCTCGTTGAGACAGTGCCCAGATCGTTACACCTTTCGTGCGGGTCGGAACTTACCCGACAAGGAATTTCGCTACCTTAGGACCGTTATAGTTACGGCCGCCGTTTACTGGGGCTTCGGTTCAAAGCTTCGCTTGCGCTAACCTCTCCCCTTAACCTTCCAGCACCGGGCAGGTGTCAGCCCCTATACTTCGCCTTGCGGCTTCGCAGAGACCTGTGTTTTTGCTAAACAGTCGCCTGGGCCTATTCACTGCGGCTTTTCCGGGCTATTCACCCTAAAAAGCACCCCTTCTCCCGAAGTTACGGGGTCATTTTGCCGAGTTCCTTAACGAGAGTTCTCTCGCACACCTTAGGATTCTCTCCTCGCCTACCTGTGTCGGTTTGCGGTACGGGCACCTTACATCTCACTAGAGGCTTTTCTTGGCAGCGTGGAATCAGGAACTTCGGTACTATATTTCCCTCGCCATCACAGCTCCGCCTTAATGGAAACGGGATTTGCCTCGTTTCCGGCCTAACTGCTTGGACGCGCATATCCAACAGCGCGCTTACCCTATCCTTCTGCGTCCCCCCATCGTTCAAACGATGTATAGGTGGTACAGGAATATCAACCTGTTGTCCATCGCCTACGCCTTTCGGCCTCGGCTTAGGTCCCGACTAACCCTGAGCGGACGAGCCTTCCTCAGGAAACCTTAGGCATTCGGTGGAAGGGATTCTCACCCTTCTTTCGCTACTCATACCGGCATTCTCACTTCTAAGCGCTCCACCAGTCCTTCCGGTCTGACTTCAACGCCCTTAGAACGCTCTCCTACCATCGACACCATACGGTGTCAATCCACAGCTTCGGTGATACGTTTAGCCCCGGTACATTTTCGGCGCGGAGTCACTCGACCAGTGAGCTATTACGCACTCTTTAAATGGTGGCTGCTTCTAAGCCAACATCCTGGTTGTCTAAGCAACTCCACATCCTTTTCCACTTAACGTATACTTTGGGACCTTAGCTGGTGGTCTGGGCTGTTTCCCTTTCGACTACGGATCTTATCACTCGCAGTCTGACTCCCAAGAATAAGTATTTGGCATTCGGAGTTTGACTGAATTCGGTAACCCGTTGGGGGCCCCTAGTCCAATCAGTGCTCTACCTCCAATACTCTCATCTTGAGGCTAGCCCTAAAGCTATTTCGGAGAGAACCAGCTATCTCCAGGTTCGATTGGAATTTCTCCGCTACCCACACCTCATCCCCGCACTTTTCAACGTGCGTGGGTTCGGGCCTCCATTCAGTGTTACCTGAACTTCACCCTGGACATGGGTAGATCACCTGGTTTCGGGTCTACGACCTCATACTCATTCGCCCTATTCAGACTCGCTTTCGCTGCGGCTCCGTCTTATCAACTTAACCTCGCATGAAATCGTAACTCGCCGGTTCATTCTACAAAAGGCACGCCATCACCCATTAACGGGCTTTGACTACTTGTAGGCACACGGTTTCAGGATCTATTTCACTCCCCTTCCGGGGTGCTTTTCACCTTTCCCTCACGGTACTGGTTCACTATCGGTCACTAGGGAGTATTTAGCCTTGGGAGATGGTCCTCCCTGCTTCCGACGGGATTTCTCGTGTCCCGCCGTACTCAGGATCCACTCAGGAGGGAACGAAGTTTCAACTACAGGGTTTTTACCTTCTTTGACGGACCTTTCCAGATCGCTTCATTTACCCCGTTCCTTTGTAACTCCATGTTGAGTGTCCTACAACCCCAAGAGGCAAGCCTCTTGGTTTGGGCTAATTCCGTTTCGCTCGCCGCTACTCAGGAAATCGCATTTGCTTTCTCTTCCTCCGGGTACTTAGATGTTTCAGTTCCCCGGGTCTGCCTTCAGTACCCTATGTATTCAGGTAAAGATACTGTTCCATTACGAACAGTGGGTTTCCCCATTCGGAAATCTCCGGATCAAAGCTTACTTACAGCTCCCCGAAGCATATCGGTGTTAGTCCCGTCCTTCATCGGCTCCTAGTGCCAAGGCATCCACCGTGCGCCCTTTCTAACTTAACCGTTAAAAAAGATCTTACAGATGCTTTGAAAAAAATTAATTGCCTTCTATCTATTATCTAGTTTTCAAGGAACAAA
>NZ_JADILK010000098.1 GCF_017355165.1 Bacillus sp. SD075
CATTCCACTTTAAAGTCAACTCTTTTTCTCCATTTCTTCTATTTATATCTTGCACAGGTTATTTGCTTCTTCAGTTTATCAATAATTCCAAGACAGTATACAGTACTTATATAATAGAATGAATAGCAAACATCCATGAAAAAACCTAGTAAGTACCTTTATATCCTTTTTAAAAGCTTCTTAATGAATATTGAAGTTTGGAATATAACCAAGTTGACTTCACAATTTTCATTATGCTATTATATAACCAAGTAAAATAATAGGAATAGTTAATTTTATTTATAAGCTTCCTTTCAACAGAACTTAGCTAAATTAAAGGAGATGGGAATATGACAGCAGCAATGGTAATACCAGGTGCGGAATCTTTTTTCTTACCCGGCAATTCTATCGGTATTCTTATTTGCCATGGTTTTAACGGAACGCCACAAAGCGTAAGGTATTTAGGTGAAAAATTCGCTGCCAAAGGCTTTACTGTCTTCGCCCCTCGACTGGCGGGCCACGGAACGGATGAATATGAAATGGAAACGAGTCATTACCAGGAGTGGATACAGGATGTTGAAATGGCCTATGCAAAATTAAAGCGAACCTGCACCCATGTATTCGCCATCGGACAATCTATGGGAGGCGCCCTTGTTCTCGACTTAGCGACAAAAGTGGCTTGCGATGGAATTCTCACCATCAATGCCGCTCTCCAAGTTCCTGAATATGAAATATATCGTAACCAATCGGATCCACGCTTCATTCCTGAAGGCAAGCCTGACATAAAAGACGATACAACTAAAGAAATCACATATCATCAAGTTCCTTCAAAAGCGATTAATCAATTGCTTGATATAATGGAACATGCCAGTCAAAAACTAATAGACGTTTCGTGCCCGGTACTTCTCTTCCATTCTCCAGAAGATCACGTTGTACCAGACTCGTGTTCCTACCATATTTACGATACGGTCATGTCCGGTGATAAGGAAATGGCCCCCCTTGAAAATTCATATCATGTGGCCTCGTTGGATCATGACAAAGATCATATCATTGAACGGTCATATCAGTTCATTCAAAGGTTAAGTAAAAGGGTAATAATCGCTTCTTAAACTCCTTTCACCCTATTAATCAGGTTTATCCATACACCTGATGGGTATATATTGTATATAAAGCAAAAGGAGGTAACATAATGAGCGGTTTATCAGACAAAGTAAAAAGTACTGTAAATAAAGTTAAAGGTGAAACGAAAGACCAAGTCGGTAACGCGAAAAATGATCCTCATTTACAAGCAGAAGGCAAAGTCGATAAATTAAAAGGCAATCTCCAAGATGGCATTAGTAAATTGAAAAATGACCGTTAATTGCATATAGCCGAGTATATGATTCACTCTCTTGACGAACATTCTCATTTCATATAAAAGCATCCCCCCCCCTTTTATAGAAAAGAGGCGGCAGATAATCTGCCGCCTCTTTTCTTCTTCAATTTGCTTGAATAACAACCACACACATATCATCAGGTTGATCTTTCTGCATTTCCGGGGACATCAAAAAATCGATAGGGGGAGATTCTTTACAATCAAACCACCTCGTCGAGACCGCTTCTTTTATTTGGTCGAGTCCTTCCGTCCCTTCTCGATCTATAGCTTCCATGACTCCATCCGTAAATAACATAAGCTGAATCTTCTCTTCATAATGAATGACGGACTTCTTTATTTTCATCTCGGTGAAGAACCCTACGGGACAAGTCCCTTTTGAAAGTGAGGCCACTTTTCCATCGTCCATTAAAGCAAATCCCGGAGGATGTCCGGCATTCACATATTCCACTGTCTTTTGCTCTGTATCAATGATCATATAAATCGCGGTAAAATAATAATGCACCTGATTATCTTCTTTATTAAGGGTACTCATCCAGCGATTCATTTCGTTTATTACTGCCACTGGATCCGTATGTGTCCTGATGGCATCCCTCAATACGGAGGAAATGAACATGCACACAAGTGAGGCGGATATGCCATGCCCCATCATATCCAACAGGATGATTCCATACCTATTCTCATCAATGCGGTGCCAATAGTACATATCCCCTGCTAATTTATTCGCAGGTAAGTATGATGCCCTGATAGTTAAATGGTCATTTATAATCGGTTCACTTAATAAACTGCTTTGAACCTGCATGGAAAGATCCAATTCATTGCGGATTTTTTCATCCTGCATTTTATGCCAATCTTTTTCATATTTAAGTCTTAACCCCACGCGAATCCTCGCAAGTAAATCTATTTTATTGATAGGCTTCATTATATAATCAATTCCGCCAACATCAAGTGCCTCGGCCACCTTGTTTGAATCTTCAAGGGCGGTCACAAAAATGACGGGTATATCTCTAAGGTGAGGAATGCTTTGAAGTCTCCTGCACGCCTCTATCCCATCGACCTCCGGCATCATGATATCAAGCAGAATGATATCAACTGAAGTCTCTTTAGGTTGCGGACTATCCACCTGTAAATATTCAAACATCTCAACAGCTGAAGTTAATGATAGAAAATCCGTATAGCCAGCTCGTTTTAGAATTTTCTCTATAACGAAAAGGTTAACCTGGTTATCATCTACGATTAAAATCGTCATTCTTTCATTCCCCTTTTGGCTTATATCGAGCGGCAACATTTATCTCATATATGAATCAGTGCTTTCATAAAGCTCCCTTAATAGGGATTTTTCTATTATATTATAACGAAGTTCAGCCTCTTTTAATAAAAATAAACCACGGTACTGATTCAAGATGGAGACTAACTCATTATTTATACCCCTTGCTCCGATACTTTAAACATAGAAATGCAAAAAAAAGCGAAAAATGATTCACTAAATTTAAAAGAAAGAGTCCGCTTAT
>NZ_JADILK010000099.1 GCF_017355165.1 Bacillus sp. SD075
CCTTCCCTAGCAGCCATCATGCTACTAAACTGGGTAGCTACTTCTTTGGAATAGCCTCCACGTTCTAATGCGTACCCGATAAACCCATTTCCAAATAGTGATAGGTAAGATTTTGATATTATCGCCACCTTTTCCCCCACTTCACACCGTACGTGAGAGTTTCCCCTCATACGGCGTTCCATCTAATCCAATTGACCAATATTAACCTAGATTGAAAACGGGTTTACAATGAACTTTTTGTCTTAGTCCATCAAACCGAATTTTCTTCTCTTCCGTTAATCGATACTTGGAAAGTATATTTCTTGTTGTTTCTACATCCTTAGTATGTATAGCTTGGTGTATGTTTTCGAGAACTATTGTCAGATTCCGATAATCGTCGGTTCCACCTAATGCTTTTGGTTGAATGTGATGACAGTGAAAATCATTCAAACCTAATTCTATGCCTGTAATGGAGCACTTCCCATACTGGGCAACAAATTTTGAGATGCGATTATCGTTGTATTCTATAGTTCTATATTTGATGTAGAAGCGTTGGATATGTCGTAAGACATCTTTATTTATGCACTTTAGATTTTGATGAATTTTCTCTCTTCCTCTAGGTGAATAGTTTGTGATCCATTGCGAGAAATTGGTTGCTGGCTTATGTTTTTGTGCATAAAGGGGTACAAGGACGATGTCATGTATTTTATATAATTTAGGATTATAACCCTTATACCTGTCCTGTAATGTCTTCGACATATCAGATCGTGTTGCTTCTTTCCAATCTATTCTTAATCGGTTATAAAGAGTTCTAGTAAGATGGTAGTTTAGCCGATCTAAATCTTTATTTATATGAGTAGCCGCAGAGTAATAGTTTTGTATGCCCATTACGATAGTATTGTAGTGCCAAACAGCTTCCGGTGTTTGTTTCCTTCGGATTTCCTTAATTGCTCGTTTTAGTTTCTGGTAGGCATGTACTTTTGCTTTTTTAGTCATCCTGCTGTGAGCTACATAACCTTTTCTTTTCTTAGTTGCTTTTAGATCGAAGCCAAGAAATTCACTGCTTTTCTTTTTCAAATTAACTATTTGTGACTTTTCTTGACTAATATCTAAATGGAGCCTTGTTTTAAGGAAGTCCTTCGTTGCGTAGAACAGTTTTTGAGCTGTTTGATAGTTTCTACAAAGGATTTTGAAGTCATCAGCGTACCTTACAATAAAACATTCCTTCATCTTGGTTTTCTTTAGTTGCCTAAATTTTGCACTAGGGGCATGAAAATTGTAAGAAGTCTCAAAGGTCTCCCATTGATCACTGACCCACCAATCTAATTCGTTGAGTACAATATTAGATAAGAGAGGACTTAAGATTCCACCTTGCGGTGTGCCCTTAATCGGGATTCCTTCTCCTTGGATTTCTGCCCGTAGTAACCTTGAAATAATTGAAAGAAGTGTTTTATCTTTTACTCCTAATGTCCACATTTGTTTAAGTAATTTCCCATGATTCACATTGTCAAAAAACCCTTTAATGTCAATGTCGATGCAGTAATGCAGTCCATTACTTTTTCTATTGACTTGTGATTTCATTCTTGCTAAAGCATGGTGGGTACTTCTATTGGGTCTGAATCCGTAACTGTGATTATGGAATTTTGCTTCACAAATGGGTTCTAAGATTTGTAAGATACATTGTTGGAAAATTCTATCCCATATCGTAGGAATACCTAACGGTCTTTTATCACCATTGGGCTTTGGTATAAATACACGTCTTACAGATTGTGGTTCATACCATACAAACATGGATTTGACCTTATCCATTACTTCTTCGATTGTTAAACACTTGATGTCGTTAATGGTTAATCCATCTGTACCGGCTGTTGTGCTACCCATATTCTTTTTAATATTTCGATAAGCTAATTTTATATTTTCTTCCATCTTCATAAGTTTCACTAGGTTATAAAAATTGTTCCCATTCTGACTACGCTGAAATAGTACGTCAAAAGTATCTTGTAGATCATAATATTCAGTGTGTCGCAGTTTCCTAATCTTTTCTATAAGTCGGTACCTCCTTATTGGAGCGAAACCTTTTTAAGTCTTACAAGAACCTTATAAACCGATTAAGTCACGTTTAATGGGTGGTCAATCTTCATTAGACTAATGGCTGTCCCTCCACTATGTTTCCATAGCTTCTACAGTACAGTGCCATCACTCTCACTACTGTAAATTATAGTTATACGTCCACTAATCTCATGGACACTTTCCTACAAACCATTTCATTGGAAGTAAGCCCTCCATGTCAGTAGCTTTCCACGTTCCGTTATTCCTATCTATGCATGATACCCTTAGACTTCTCCTTTGGACCTGTTGACTTGACATTGCCTATAACAATGTATGGACTTTCATAACAACTAATCTTACTCATCCACATCAACACTACACTTGATAGCCCATGCATTTCTGCATGTTAACCTTTTAGACCCGTACATTCGGAGATTCGTCAGATTTACCTTACCGTTGGGTTTTAAAATCCATTCTAGTCATAGGTACTTTATAGACCCCCGGCCTATGGGCTACACCATCCACCTCTGGACAGCTTTCGTGTCAAAATGACCTACGGTAGCTCTCAGCCGACTTCACCGAGCTTCACACAATTTGGTTCTTACTAACCTTGTCGCATGTCGGAGTATTAGAGGAAGCCCTTCAAGGCGTTACCCTATCATTTGACTTCTTGGAATAACAGTTCTTAAAACCTATTCGTTTCAAGCCTAATCTTTTCAATTAGGAACGTGTCACACA